>CAJTWM010000016.1 GCA_910579805.1 uncultured Lachnospiraceae bacterium
CTTATAAAGAAATTATTGTCTGCAACTGGAAGTGTTGGAATGACCAGCATATTAACAAACTATCCGTATCTTACAGTACGGGCAAGAAGTTTTATTGATGAAAATAGCAATGATGAATTACTAAGCAAATACAAAGATATTTGTGAAATATAAATAAAACATGGAGGAAAAACATTGAACAGAAAATTAGAGAAGTTAGAAGGTACATATTGGAAAATCGGTAAAGTCATAGGCACACTGTTTACCATTATTAATTATCAGATGTGGACAAGTCCATTTAATATTGCAATAGCAATATTGCTGATTATTGGTGTATCAGTTGGTGCTTTTGTAACTATCAATTTAATTGATTTGTGTGTTGGCATTGTAACAGGTGTTGTAAAGTACATTAATCGAAAAATCAAAGACAGAAGATTATTAAAAGGATTTTGTGGAACTGGAACTATTGAAGAAAACGAATAACAGGAGGAAAAAGCATATGGTAGACGTTAGAGATTATCGAGACTTATTAGAAATGGAAGAAATGGTTGGTGTTGCTCAAGAAAAGATTGTTGAGGCATTGGAAACAAAGGCAGTACAGCTTGAGTACAATGAAGCGTACAGATGGGCGAGAGTAAATGGAAGACCTGATTGTAAGTATACATTACTGTTTCATAAGGATTGTGCCATTCCATTAAGAGAATATTTTGATAAGCAGAAACAGAATGATGGAACTGAATAAAGAAGAAATAATCAAAGATGGCGAAAATCTATTTTCAGTATTTTGTGTGTTGGGTAGCGTGGTATATGTCAAACGAGTGTTTGATGTAAACAGTAGCCCCTCATATAAACTGGAAGAAGTGTTAAAACACTATCGCAAGATAGAAATTATGGAGAAGTAAATATTTGTAAAGTAACTTGTTGATTAGTCGAGGTAAGGACATGGTTACTTAATCGTGTCCTACCTATATATTTATTGTATGATGAATTTTGAAAAGTGAATATTATGGTGCTGTAAAATTTCAGTATCTTCTATAGAATAAATAAATTTTTATGAATTGGAGTGTGATGTTATAAGAATATGGAAGCAAAAGCATTAGAGATACCTTTTTGGCTTAAAGTGACACTGACAATTAAAGAAGCGGCAGCTTATTCAAATATAGGAATCAACAAAATCGAAGAGTTATTGAAACAACCTAAATGTGATTTTGTATTATATGTCGGTAATAAAAAGTTGGTAAAAAGGAAAGAGTTTGAGCAGTACATATCAAAAAGTTTGGAAATTTAAGGAAACATTCAGGCATAAAATTCAATTTGATTATTCCAAAATGCTAGGAGATATGCTATAATATTAGCTTGTATCAGACTCTTTTTGTTGGAATACAGCAGAAAGGAGTTGATTTTATGGGTAAAGACTTGAAGGGTAAAGAACTTGGAGTCGGTATCTGTCAAAGAAAGGATGGTTTATACACAGCACGATTTGTAAGCAAGAGAACTGGTAAATCAATTCAAAAATATTTCCCGAAGCTACAAGAATGTCGTAAGTGGTATGCGGATGCAAAGTTTGAGGATGAACATGGTGGTATCAATGCGTCTGGGGATATGACAGTTACGGCATGGTTTGATTACTGGATCGAAAACATCAAAGGTGACAGCATAAGACCAAATACAATTAGAAATTATAAAGAACGGTTTGAACATAATATAAAGAAGTGTATCGGCAATATGATACTGTCAGAGGTAAAACCGATGCACTGTCAGAATGTTCTAAACCAGATGAAGGATGATTACAAGTCATCGACCATATATCAAACGAGGATTACCTTATATTGTATGTTCTCTGATGCGGTTGAAAATGATGTAATCTATAAAAATCCAGTGACAAAAGGAATAAAGCATAATATCGGGAAAGAGCCTAAGAAGGTCAGAGCATTAACCATTGACGAACAAAAGAAGTTCCTTGAAGTTGCAAAGAAGAGCAGTAATTATAATCAGTTTGCTTTTATTTTGCAGACAGGATTACGAACAGGTGAGTTAATAGGCTTGAAATGGTCTGATATTGATTGGGAAAAGCGTGTCATACACATACAGAGAAGCATGGAGTACCGATACAGCGTTGGTGAATGGCGAATTGGGGAGCCGAAAAGTAAGTCAGGCTATCGTGATGTGCCTTTAACAGAAGAAGCGGTTGCGATCCTGAAAAGGCAAAAAGAGAAACTTAGAGAAATCAAAGTGATTAATTTGCAGTTCAAAGAACATGTATTTCTTTGCAGGAAAGGTGAACCAACAAAAAATTCAGCTTATGACACCTCATTATTCAAACTGTGTGATAAAGCTGGTATAAGACGTTTCTCTATGCATGTATTAAGGCACACAATGGCGACAAGATGTATTGAAGGTGGTATGCGTCCTAAGACTTTACAGGTGATTTTAGGTCATGCTAATGTAGGTATTACAATGAATCTGTATGTTGATGTGACCGAGGAAGAGAAGTTCAAAGAGGTAGAGAAAATAGAAAGTGCCTTAAAAATTGTGTAGTAGATTGTGTAGTAAAAATATAGAGAAAGGCGAAAACCCTTGAAAATAAAGGATTTTCGGATAGGTATAATCAGATATGAAACTAGGCATCGTAGGACTGCCCAACGTGGGCAAAAGTACATTATTTAATTCACTGACAAAGGCGGGAGCGGAATCGGCAAACTATCCCTTCTGCACCATTGATCCTAACGTGGGGATCGTGGCAGTGCCGGACGAGAGGCTGAAGCTGCTCGGAGATATGTATCAGTCGAAAAAGGTAACGCCTGCCGTAATCGAGTTTGTAGATATTGCGGGACTGGTAAAGGGCGCTTCGAAAGGCGAAGGTCTTGGCAATCAGTTTCTAAGCAATATCCGTGAGGTGGACGCCGTCGTTCATGTGGTGCGCTGTTTTGAAGACGCCAACGTAGTACATGTGGACGGGAGCATTGATCCTTTGAGGGATATTGAAACGATCAATTTGGAACTGATCTTTTCCGATATTGAGATTTTGGGCCGCCGTATCGCAAAAACGGGAAAGGCGGCCAGAATGGACAAGACGCTGGCAAAGGAACTTGCCCTGCTGGAAAACCTGAAAGCCCATTTGGAAGAGGGAAAACTTGCCAAAAGCTTTGAAACAGAAGATGAGGACGAGCTGTTCTGGCTTGCTTCTTATAATCTTCTGACCTATAAACCGGTGATCTTCGCCGCCAATGTAGCGGAGGAAGATCTTGGGGATGACGGCGCTTCTAACGAAGGCGTGAAAAAGGTAAGGGAGTTTGCGGCCCAAAGCGGCAGCGAGGTATTCGTGATCTGCGCCCAGATTGAGCAGGAGATCGCGGAGCTTGACGAAGAAGAAAAGGCTATGTTTTTAGAAGATCTCGGCTTAAAGGAGTCGGGACTTGAAAAACTGATCAAGGCCAGCTATTCCCTGCTCGGACTGATCAGTTACCTGACCGCGGGAGAAGACGAAACCAGAGCATGGACCATTAAAATAGGTACGAAAGCGCCGCAGGCGGCGGGAAAGATCCATACGGATTTTGAACGCGGCTTTATCAAGGCGGAAGTGGTAAACTATAGAGATCTGCTGGAACAGGGATCTTTGTCGGCGGCAAGGGAAAAGGGACTGGTAGGAATGGAAGGAAAAGAATACGTTGTGAAAGACGGCGACGTGATCCTGTTCCGGTTTAATGTCTGATTTGCGTAAGCTATGTATCTGCCATATTTAAAAATATTTCCGTTTCAGAATTATGGGATTCCTAAAAGGGCTTACAAGGACGGTATAAATAACGGATTATTATGTTATAATCAACAATATGGATTGGCAGCGGGAGAAGATCGTTTGTGCCGCTGCAAGCGGCATGACGGGAAGTAAGCGGATGCGGGCAGACAGATTTGGCCTGATGACGATGGCAGGGGCAGGACGGCGTTTGAAAGGATTGGTAAGATAGGTATGCAGGATGTTATGGGACAATGGGATATCGCCTTTCCCAATCTCGGGATCTATTTAAGAAATGTTCCGAAAAGTTTTGAAATATTTGGTTTTACGGTAGCGTTTTACGGGCTTATCATCGGAGTCGGGGTGCTTGCGGGAATACTGATGGCGGCAAGAGAGGCTAAGGTTTCGGGACAGGATCCGGACACTTATTGGGATTTTTCACTTTATGCAGTCATTTTCTCCGTGATCGGCGCAAGGATCTATTATGTTATATTTGCATGGGACAATTATAAAAACGATCCCTTAAGCGTTTTTAATTTCAGAAACGGCGGACTTGCCATTTACGGCGGCGTGATAGCGGCGTTTCTTACGCTGTTTATTTATTCGAGGATCAAAAAACAGAATTTTTTTCAGATGGGCGATACGGGAGTGCTCGGCCTGATTTTAGGACAGATCATCGGCAGATGGGGAAATTTCATGAACCGGGAATGTTTCGGCCAGTATACGGATTCTTTATTCGCCATGCGTCTTCCGGTGACGGCGGTAAGAGGGAATGAGATCACTGTGGAAATGGCGGATCATGTGATAAACGGGATCAACTATATTCAGGTACAGCCCACTTTTCTCTATGAGAGTTTATGGAATCTTTTTATTCTGATCCTTATGATGCTGTATAAAGGAAAGAAAAAGTTTCATGGAGAGATCTGCCTGTTTTATTTGGGCGGCTATGGCATCGGCAGATTCTTTATTGAAGGGCTCAGAACGGATCAGCTCCTGATTCCGGGAACAGGGCTTGCCGTATCCCAGCTTTTGGGAATGGCGCTGTTTGTCTTTTCAGTCATAACGGATGTTATTATTCGAAGGAGGATGCGTAACGGGAAAAACGTGCCGAAGGCTTTGGGAGTAGATTCTGCTGAAGCGGGTACGGAGGACGAAAATTTGAAAGATTAAGATTTTTTAAATTCCACATATAGTACGAAAAAATTTCTTAATAACTATATATAGAAAAACGAAAAAAATGCGCTTTGCAGGCAGTCTGCGGGGCGCATTTTTTTTGGAAAATCCCCCCCGTTTTGCTTGTCAAAGTCCCATTTTTAGTATAGAATATGGTTTATAGGTGGTGAAAAGTGGTATGAAGTGGCGTAAAGTGGTTATCTGTGGCAAGATATTTCCGGTTTTCTGCTTCAAGTACTTTTTGTGACAGACCGCTTAGGATCAGCAGGGAAATGCAGGTGATTGGTATGTTCATGGGAGAATACAATCATACAATCGATGCAAAAGGCAGATTGATCGTTCCTTCAAAATTCAGAGACGCTTTAGGAGACGAATTTGTGATTACGAAGGGATTGGACGGCTGCTTATTTGTGTACGACAATAAAGAATGGACTGCATTTGAGGAGAAATTAAAATCCCTGCCGCTTACGAATAAAGACGCCAGACAATTTGTACGTTTCTTCTTAGCAGGCGCCGCCAATGTGGAGGTAGACAAGCAGGGAAGGATACTGGTGCCGTCTAACTTAAGGGAATTTGCAAAATTGAGCAAAGAAGTCGTTTTGGTAGGCGTCGCAAGCCGTATAGAGATCTGGAGTAAAGAAATTTGGGAAAATACTGAAAGCTTTGAGGACATGGAAGAAATTGCCGAGCATATGGCGGACTTGGGGCTTGGCATTTAAAGAAAGGCGGCCCTTTTTCATGGAATTTCATCATGTATCCGTTCTGTTGAACGAAACCATAGAAAATCTGAATATCAGACCGGAAGGGACGTATCTGGACGGAACGCTGGGCGGAGGGGGACATGCCTATCATGTATGCAGCAGGCTTTCGCAAAAAGGCAGGTTTTTTGGGATCGATCAGGACGAAGACGCTATTTTGGCCGCAGGAGAGCGGCTGCAGGAGTTTCGGGACAGGGTGACGATCATTCATGGTAATTATTGTCATGCAAAAGAAGCGCTGGCAGAGAGGGGCATAGAAAAGGTTGACGGTATTGTGCTCGATCTTGGTGTTTCTTCCTATCAATTGGATAATGAAGAAAGAGGATTTTCCTATAAGTATGATACGGAACTGGATATGAGGATGGATAAAAGCGCCGCTTTTAGCGCAAAAACCATTATTAATGAATATTCGGAAACGGAACTGTACCGTATCATAAGAGATTACGGAGAAGAGCGTTTTGCAAAAAACATAGCGAAACATATTGTACAAAGGAGGATGAAGAAACCTGTTGAAACCACCGGAGAGTTAACCGAGATCATTAAAGCGGCGATTCCGGCGAAGATGAGGGCGAAAACAGGACATCCATCCAAACGGACGTTTCAGGCAGTCAGAATAGAGTGCAATCATGAACTGGAAGTGTTAAGAGATTCCTTGGACGATATGATCGAACTGTTAAATCCGGGTGGAAGGCTGTGTATTATAACATTCCACTCGCTGGAAGACAGGATCGTGAAATCCGCGTTTAAGAAAAATGAGAATCCGTGTACCTGTCCGCCGGAGTTTCCGGTCTGTGTATGCGGAAAGACATCGAAGGGAAAGGTGATTACAAGAAAACCGATTTTGCCGGGGGAGAAAGAGCTTGAAGAGAACAAAAGAGCGAAAAGTGCAAAATTGAGAGTTTTTGAGAAAGCATAGGAGCGATAGAATATAGGGGTTAAAGAGAGGAAATGGCATGGCAGGAGCAGCAAAAAGAGTAGCGACAACAAGAGGAGCCGGCGCAGGAAACAGACAAGCGTCCCACGCAAGGGGGAACGCAGGAGACAGAACGCGGTATATACAGGGAAATACGGTGCGGAAACTTGACGTACAGAGGCAAATGAAGGAACCGCCCCGTAAAAAGATAAGCAACAGCACGAGGAAAAACAGAGAAAAGGCATTTTACATGAACTTTCCTTATGTCATGTTTTTGGCATCTGCACTGGTAGTCATGGGAATCGTATTGTCAGGGTATATACAGCTGCAGTCAGGGATCACCCGGACGGTGGAACACATATCCAGACTGGAGAGTGAACTGAACGAACTGAAGCTTTCCAACGATGAAGAATACAGCCGGATCACAAGCAGCGTCGATTTAGAGGAAATAAGAAGGATTGCCATCGGCGAGCTTGGTATGCGTTATGCGAAAGAAGGGCAGATTATCGGATATTCTACGGAAGGCAGCGATTATGTCAGACAGTTTTCGGATATTCCCGATTGACGGTGGAGGGACGGAGAAAGCCGCAGACGAAAAAGGAGCATGGTCATTGTAATGCAGAACAAAAACAGAGGACGCAGACGGCAGAAACAAAATAAATTTACGATCAAAATGCAAAAGAAGCTGGTAGTACTGTTCGGATTGTTACTACTGGCTTTCGCCGGTTTAAGTTTCCGCCTCTATTCCATTACGAAAGAAGAAGGACAGTCATACAAAAAGCAGGTTTTGTCACAGAGACGTTATGACAGCACGACGCTGCCTTTTAAACGGGGAGATATTTTGGATGCTAAAGGAACTCCTCTGGCAGTCAGTGAGAAAGTGTATAACGTAGTGCTGGATACGAGGCAGATGCTGGAAGATAAAGAAGCTTTGGAACCGACGGTGAACGCTTTGGTAAGTCAGTTCGGCCTGAACGAAACGGAGCTTAGGAATTATATCAATAATAATCCTTCTTCCGCATACCGCGTGTGGGCGAAGCGGCTTTCCTATTCGGAGATCAGCGGCTTTTTGGAACTGCAGGCAGATACGGAAAATAATCCGCATATTAAAGGGGTCTGGTTCGAAGAAGAGTATAAGCGGGTTTATCCCAACGGAACCCTTGCCTGTGACGCGATAGGATTTACGAGCAGCGATAACGTGGGAACTTATGGACTGGAGGAGTATTATAACGATACGTTAAACGGAACGACGGGAAGGGTTTACGGATATCTGAACGACGATTCCGCTTTTGAAAGAACGACAAAGGCGGCGGTCGACGGAAATACAATCGTTTCCACGCTTGACGTGAACATACAGACGATCGTGGAAAAATATTTAAAAAAATTTGACGAAGAGTACAGGGATGGGGCCAAAACCGGACTTGGCAGCGAGCAGACCGCATGCATCATTATGGAAGTCAATACCGGAGAGATTTTAGCAATGGCAAGTTATCCGGATTACGATCTGAACGATACGAGAAATACGGAAAAGCTGATCGGTATGCCTGAACTGGATGAAGAAGGAAAAAAGACGGGAGAGTGCCTGACGGAGGAATCGATCGCCGCAATGGATGACGACGCCGTATACAGGCATTTGAATGCGCTTTGGAAAAATTATTGTATCTCCAATACCTTTGAACCGGGATCTACCGCGAAGCCTTTTACGGTAGCGGCGGCTTTAGAGACGGGTGCCATCGACGGAAATGAAGTTTATCAATGTAACGGCTGGCTGGAGAGGGGCGGGCACGATATTAAATGCCATAGTTACCGCTATGGCGGAGAAGGCGCGGTCTCCGTAAAGGACAGCGTAGCGCTCTCCTGTAACGTGGGACTGATGTATATCGGAGAGGCGTTGGGAAAAGCGGACTTTGCCAAATACCAGAATGCTTTTGGTTTCGGGTTGAAGACAAACATCGATCTGGCGGGAGAGGCGAGGACGGTGGGCCTGATCTATCCGGAAGATAAACTGGGGCCGGTAGAGCTTGCGACCAATTCTTTCGGACAGTCCTTTAACGCCACGATGATCCAGATGATCACCGGCTTTTGTTCGCTGATCAACGGCGGATACTATTATGAACCCCATATGATCAGCAAGATAGTAAGCCCCACCGGCGCCACGGTACAGAATATCGAGCCGAGAGTACTGAAGCAGACGGTATCCGCCTCTACCAGCGAGAAAATATTGGAATACTGCAACGCGGTAGTAACGGACGGAACAGGACATACCGCAAGACCGGCAGGATATGCCATAGGCGGAAAAACGGGGACGGCGGAGACCCTTCCAAGGGGAAACAAGGAATATGTAGTTTCCTTTATGGGATATGCGCCTGCGGAGGATCCCCAGATTGCCGTCTACGTAGTGGTAGACCGTCCCAATGTGACGTCGCAGGATGATGCCAAATATGCAACAAGGATAGTCCGTGATATATTAACGGAAGTGTTGCCTTATTTGAATATATTTATGACAGAGGAACTCAGTGAAGAAGAGGTGGCCGAGCTGGAAGAAAGACAGCTTGCCATCACGACCCAGTATCAGGAAAAGGAGGAAGACGCGGAAGGAGAAACAGGGGAAGGGGAAACCGAAGAGGGAGAAAGCGGCGAAGGAACAGCGGAAGGAAATGAAGGAGAAGAAGAGAGCGGGCAGCAGAGGATCTGGACCACATTTCCCATTGATCCCGCTACCGGTTATGCCGTGGATCCGGATACGGGAGAATTTGTAGATCCGGTTACGGGAGCCGTGATCGGCGGGGAATCCATGCTTGATAATGTGGGGACGGCAGGAAACGGGATACCTCAGGGAGAAGAAGAACAAAATGGTCCTTAAAAGGGAGAATAACCTTATAAAAAGAGTAATAAACTATACTAATACCTTTTTATGGGGATCGCCATGTATAAGACATTTCACAGAAAAAAGATAGTGGTAACATTTTTTCTCTGTTTTACCGTATTTTTAGGGCTTTTTGTACGATTGGCGTATTTAATGGTATGGCAGTCCGAATATTATTCCGCAAAAGCAGATGAACTGCATGAAAGAGAAAGAAGCATTAAGGCAGCAAGGGGAAGAATGCTTGACCGTAACGGCGTGGTACTTGCGGACAACAGAACCGTATGTACGGTATCCGTTATCTACAATCAACTGACCGATAAAGAGAGCGTGATTTCCATGCTGTGCAAAGAACTGGATCTTACGGAAGAGTATGTGCGCAAGAGGGTAGAAAAGTATTCCGCCATCGAGCGTATCAAGAGCAATGTGGATAAAGAGACCGGAGACCGGATACGGGCTTATGACATGGACGGAGTGAAGGTGGATGAAGACTACAAACGTTATTATCCCTTTGACTCACTGGCGTCCAAAGTTTTAGGATTTACAGGAAGCGATAATCAAGGTATTATCGGTCTGGAAGTGGTCTATGATAAGTATATGGAAGGAACGGAGGGCATGATCCTTACCCGGACGGATGCCAAAGGGGTGGAACTTGCCGCAGGCGGTGAAGGCAGGATAGAACCGGTAAGCGGCAATGACCTGAACATCAGTATGGATATCAATATCCAGACTTACGCCACACAGTTGGCCAATCAGGTCATGGAGACCAAACAGGCGGACGGCGTCAGTATTATCGTGATGAAGGTAAAGGACGGGGAATTGCTTGCCATGGCCAATGTTCCCGAATTTGATTTGAACGAACCTTACACTTTGACGGATACCTATCTTTATAAAGAGGTGGAGACGGAAGTGGAAGAGTACGGAAAAACCGTGAAGAAGACGGAAAAAGTACCGGCGTCCAAGGAAGAGCTTTCCGACGAAGAATATCAGGACAGACTGAACCGGATGTGGCGTAACAATGCGATCAACGATACTTATGAACCGGGATCGACATTTAAGATTGTTACGGCGGCAGCGGGGCTTTCGGCAGGCGTCGTTACGGTCAACGATCATTTTAGCTGTCCGGGTTATGTGATCGTGGAAGACCGGAAGATCAGATGCCATAAAGTGGGAGGACACGGTGCGGAAGATTTCGTTCAGGCGACCATGAATTCCTGCAATCCCGTTTTCGTAACGGTGGGACTTAGAGTAGGAGCGGAGCAGTATTACGACTATTTTGAAAAGTTCGGGCTTTTGGGGAAGACCGGGATCGATCTGCCGGGAGAAGCGGGTACGATCATGCATAAAAAAGACGCCATCGGTTTAGTGGAGCTTGCGACCATTTCATTCGGGCAGTCTTTTCAGATCACGCCCATCCAATTGCTGACAACGGCCGCTTCTATTGTAAACGGAGGCACAAGGGTCACCCCGCATTTCGGGGTAAAGGTTACGGATGAGGAAGGAAACACAATCGAGACTTTTCGTTATGAACAAAAAGAAGACATCGTTTCCGAAGAAACCTCTGCGACAATGCGTTATATGTTAGAGCAGGTGGTGGAAAACGGAGGCGGAAAAAACGCTTATATAGAAGGCTACCGGATCGGCGGAAAGACGGCTACCAGTCAGACCCTCCCACGAGGGAGCGGGAAGTATATCGCCTCTTTTTTAGGATTTGCTCCGGCGGATGATCCGGAGATCGTGGCGCTTGCCATTATCCATCATCCGAAAGGGACGTATTACGGGGGACAGATCGCGGCGCCGGTGGTCAGACAGCTTTTTGAAAACATTCTTCCCTATTTGGAAGAAATAGGGTTATAATTAAGAGAATGACAAATATGTTCTTCTCGGAAAGGCTTGGTAAGAGAAAATGAGGTTGACCGAAGCAATACCGGTAGCGCCCGTAGTCATTTCTTTTGCTGTCAGTGTACTTTTAAGTCCCGTGATCATTCCTTTTTTAAGAAAATTAAAGGCCGGACAGACGGTCAGGGAGGATGGTCCGAAGACACACCTAAAAAAGACCGGTACGCCGACGATGGGCGGTATTATCATTTTACTCAGTGTGGTCATTACTTCTATTTTTTATGTGAAGGACTACCCGAAGATCATTCCGGTACTGTTTCTGACATTGGGATTTGGTATCATCGGCTTTTTGGACGATTATATCAAAGTCGTGCTGCGGCGTTCCATGGGGCTTTCCCCATGGCAGAAAATGTTAGGACAGCTTGTAGTTACGGGAATATTTGCATACTATATTACAAAATATCTATCTCTTGATCTGTCAATGAAACTGCCGTTTCTGCACGGCAGGATGCTTGACTTTGGAACGTTTAACATACCGGTGCTGTTTTTTATCATCATAGCTACCGTAAACGGAACCAATTTTACCGACGGTCTGGACGGACTGGCGAGCAGCGTAACAGTGATCGTCGCCACGTTTTTTTCCGTGATGGCGATCGGAACGAAAAGCGGGATAGAACCGGTCACCTGCGCGGTTGCGGGTGCGCTTTTAGGTTTTTTATTGTTTAACGTATATCCTGCCAGCGTATTTATGGGAGATACCGGGTCCCTTGCCCTTGGCGGGTTTGTGGCGGCCAGCGCTTATATGCTGCAGATGCCGTTGTATATCGCGCTTGTAGGTTTTGTGTATGCGGCGGAAGTGCTTTCCGTTGTGATACAGGTAGTCTGGTTCAAAATAAGCGGAGGGAAAAGGATCTTTAAAATGGCGCCCCTGCATCATCATTTTGAGCTGTGCGGCTGGTCGGAAACAAGGATCGTGGCCTGTTTTTCCATTGTGACGGCAATCCTTTGCCTGATAGCGCTTATGGCGGTTTAAACGGTTCAGAGAAAAAGATCGGAGATTATATACAGGATGAGGAGTGGAAAAGTTGGAATTTAATAAAAAAAAGGTACTTGTTGTTGGAAGCGGGATCAGCGGAATCGGAGCGGCCAGACTGCTAAAGAGGCTCGGCGCTTCTCCGATCCTGTTCGATGAGAACGAAAAAATAACGGCGGAAGAAATTTATGAAAAGTTAGGCAGGGAAGAAGGGATAGAGATCTATGTGGGAGCCCTTCCGGAGCATATGACAAGATATCTTGCTTTAGTGGTATTGAGTCCGGGCGTTCCTACGGACACGGCGTTCTGCAATTGGTTCAGGGAAAGAAAGATCCCCATATGGGGGGAGATTGAGCTGGGCTTTTTGATGGAAAAGGGAATGCTGATCGCCATCACCGGCACTAACGGAAAGACAACGACGACGGCCTTGGTGGGCCAGATCATGAAAGATTATTTTGAGAAGGCCTTTGTGGTGGGGAATATCGGAAATCCATATACGGTAGAAGTGGTCCGTACTACCGAAAATTCCGTGACCGTAGGGGAAATCAGCAGTTTCCAACTGGAAACGATAGAACGGTTTAAACCTGCAGTTTCTGCGATTTTAAATATTACGCCGGATCATTTAAACCGGCATCATACGATGGAAAATTATGTGAGGATAAAAGAAAGGATTGCCGAAAACCAGACGGAGGAAGAAACCTGCGTACTCAATTATGACAATGAATATACAAGGGATTTCGGAGAAATATGTCCGGCGAAGGTCATATATTTTTCTTCCGCACATATCTTAAAAGACGGGATCTTTTTAAGGGACGAAGAAATCTGTTCAGCGAAGGACGGGGTGGAAGAACACCTGATGAATATCCATGAAATGAAACTCGTGGGAATGTGTAATGTGGAGAACGTAATGGCGGCGATCGGAATTTCCCGTGCGGCGGGCGTGCCTATTGCTTCTATATTAAATACGGTCCGGAATTTCAAAGCGGTAGAACACAGGATCGAATTTGTCGCTACCAAAAAGGGAGTGGATTATTACAATGATTCCAAGGGGACAAATCCGGACGCGGCGATACAGGGGATCAAAGCCATGTCAAAACGGACGGTGCTTATCGGAGGCGGCTATGATAAGCAGAGCGAATATGACGAGTGGATCGAAAGTTTTGACGGTAAAGTGAAAAAGCTGGTACTGATCGGGGAAACCAGAGGAAAGATAGCCGAGTGTGCCAGAAGGCACGGGTTCCGGGATTACTGTTTTGCGGACAGCTTTGAAGAGGCAATGCGCATCAGCGTAGACGAAGCCAACGCAGGAGACGCGGTACTGCTTTCACCCGCCTGTGCGAGCTGGGGAATGTTCCCGAACTATGAGGTCAGAGGGAATATGTTTAAGGAGTTTGTAAATAATTTAGATGATTAAATGGAATTGGAGGGCTTTTCGTGTCAGGCAGAGAGAGAAAGAGTCGCCAGAGGCAGTCGGAATATTTCTTTGATTACAGCCTGTTATTTATTGTGCTGTTTTTGATCGGTTTCGGGCTGGTCATGATCTATTCCGGAAGCAGTTATGAGGCAAATTTGGAATATGGGGACGCGGCGTATTATTTTAAAAAACAATTGTTTTCATCCGTATTGGGATTGGGCGTTATGTTTTTTATGGCCTTGATACCCTACCATTTTTGGGAGAGATTTGCAGTGATCGGCTATATTGTGTCGGCGGTGCTGATCCTTTTGGTCTTAACGCCTTTGGGAAGAGAAAGCCACGGCGCGAGAAGATGGCTGTATGTGGGTATGTCCGTTCAGCCAGCAGAGATTGCAAAGCTGGGAATGATCCTGTTTCTTGCCAGTTTTATCTGCAAAATGGGAAGAAAGATCCGGACCTTAAAAGGATATGTGACCGTACTGGCCATACCGATGCCGATATGCGTTATGGTGTGGAAGATCACGGATAATTTAAGTTCCGCGATCATTATCTTCGGAATCGCGGCGCTTATGCTGTTTGTCAGCAGCCCGGATTATAAAAAATTCATAGTGACGGGCCTTGTAGGGATCGCGGGAGCGGCGGCAGTGGTATATTTTATAGTCAACGCGGCGTCTGCGGATTCTCTCTCATTCCGTGGCGAGCGTGTACTGGCGTGGCTGGATCCGGAGGCTTATGCCAGCGGAAAAGGCTTTCAGACTCTTCAGGCGCTCTATGCCATCGGCTCGGGAGGGGTATTCGGAAAAGGGCTTGGGCAGAGTATGCAGAAATTAGGGTTTCTGCCGGAAGCGCAGAACGATATGATTTTTTCCATCATATGTGAAGAACTGGGGCTGTTCGGTGCATTTGCCATCATATTGATGTTTATGCTTTTGCTTTGGCGGTTCATGGTCATTGCAAACAATGCCACGGATCTGTTCGGCGCTCTTTTGGTGGTAGGCGTGCTTGGGCACATTGCCATTCAGGTTATTTTAAATATAGCCGTTGTAACGAATACGATTCCCAATACCGGAATTTCCCTGCCTTTTATCAGCTATGGAGGAAGTTCGGTCATGTTTTTGCTTATTGAAATCGGTCTGGTCTTAAGTGTGGCAAGAGGGATCAGGCTAAAGGACTTATAATATGAAAAAAGGAAAAGAATCATTTGGGGAAAGCAGAGGGCACGGAAAACTCATTGCATTGATCGTGGTACTTGCGCTGCTGCTCCTATTGGCGGCGGCAGCCTTTTACATACTGAAAAACTATAAGATCGAAAACGTGGCGGTGGACGGTAATATCCACTATACCGACGAAGAGATTATGGATATTGTCATGGAGGGCGCTTTTGGGGACAATTCCTTGTACCTGTCTTTAAAATATAAAAACAAAGGCGTCAAAGACATACCGTTTGTACAGAGGATGGATGTGGAGATCCTTTCTCCGGATACGATACGGATCACCGTCTACGAAAAATCATTGGCAGGATATGTGGAATATTTAGGCCGTTATATGTATTTTGACAAAGACGGCATTATCGTGGAAAGTTCGGAAAGTAAAACGGCCGGGATCCCGCAGGTAACGGGACTCAGCTTTGACTATGTGGTGATGTATAAGCCCCTTCCGATAGAGGACGAAGGCGTTTTCGAAACGATATTGGATATGACGCAGGTATTAAATAAATACGAGCTTTCTGCGGACAGGCTTTATTTCGATAAAAACTATGAGATGACGCTTTATTTTGCAAACGTAAGGGCGGCAATCGGCGACGGAAGCAACATTGATGAAAAAGTGATGTTTTTGCAAAGCGTTTTGGCAGATCTGGAAGGAAAAAGCGGTACGCTGCATTTGGAAAATTATACGGAGGATATGAAGAACGTTACTTTTGAGCCGGATCAGGCTTCGTAAAAAAGGGGATAAAATGCCAATAAAACCCAATAAAAAACCTAAGATTTTAAAAAAAACAGGTTGATAAATTATGTAATTAATTATATGATAGTCTATAGGAGTTTAATAGGGATATTGAAGGAGGAAAAACCTTTGCTTGAAATTAAGACGAATGACGCAGAGGCTGCAGCGAAGATCATCGTGGTCGGTGTAGGCGGTGCAGGCAATAATGCTGTAAATAGAATGATTGACGAAAGTATTGACGGGGTAGAATTTATCGGGGTAAACACGGATAGACAAGCTTTGCAGCTTTGTAAAGCGCCCAAGCTCCTCCAGATCGGAGAAAAATTAACAAAAGGTCTGGGTGCGGGCGCGAAGCCTGAAGTAGGGGAAAAAGCTGCAGAAGAGAGTATAGAAGAGATCACTACTTCCTTAAAAGGCGCGGATATGGTATTTGTTACCTGTGGTATGGGCGGCGGTACCGGTACCGGCGCGGCTCCTGTCGTTGCCAAAGTGGCAAAAGACATGGGGATCCTTACGGTAGGCGTAGTGACAAAGCCCTTCCGCTTCGAAGCGAAAGCGCGTATGGTAAACGCCATCGGCGGGATCGAACGCATTAAAGACAACGTAGATACGCTGATCGTCATTCCTAATGATAAATTACTTGAGATTGTGGACAGGCGCACTACCATGCCGGATGCCCTTAAGAAAGCGGATGAAGTGCTTCAGCAGGCGGTGCAGGGGATTACCGACCTGATCAACGTTCCCGCTGTCATCAACCTTGACTTTGCCGATGTACAGACGGTTATGAAGGACAAGGGAATTGCGCATATCGGTATCGGCGTGGGCAAAGGAGACGACAAAGCCAGCGAAGCTATTAAGATGGCGGTGGAAAGCCCGCTTCTTGAAACGACGATCTCAGGCGCGACGGATGTGATCATCAATGTTTCCGGTGACATCACTCTTGCGGATGCCAATGACGCGGCAAGCTATGTTCAGGAATTGACAGGTGACGAGGTCAATATTATTTTTGGCGCCATGTATGACGAAACGAAGACAGACAGTTGTACGATCACGGTGATTGCTACCGGTTTAGACGAGGCTTCGCCTCAGATGCCGGGCCGTCTTGGTTCCAGCTTTACATATAAAGCGCCTACTTCCCACATTACCCCTTCTTCTTTGCAGGGGATGAATATGGGGGGACAGTCGGCGCATACGCCCAGTCAGACGCCTGTATCGCCGGTGCGTCCTATGACCGGTATTAATAAACCGGGGGATATCCGCAGTAATGTGGAAGAAAAATCTTTAAAGATTCCGGATTTTCTGCAGAGAAAATAAAGAGATCTGAAGGTAGAAATAAAAGCGGCTTTTCTGCAGGGTTGATATCCGTTAGCCTGCGGAGGGATATTTTTATACGGTTACTATTTTGAACTGTCAGTCTGGATTGACAGTTCTTTTTGTCGTGTTTTAAGCGGAGCTGCCAGAAGTTTTTGAAAATCCTGCGGTAAATAACAGCACTTTCCTGCATAAAAACGACAAAATAAGCGGCTTAAGGTTTGTATAATGTGTAAAGAAAAGGAGGTGGAAGGTGTACTACATTCTTTACATTGACCGTTTATTTTTCCTGAATTTCATCATGAACCTGTTTGCATTATCGTTGATGAAGCTTTCCTTAAGGCGTACTGTCACACGCTTCAGAATGATTCTCAGCGCGCTGTTGGGGGCGGTGGGGTATATAGCGGTTATTTTCCTGCCTGCTGTTTCTTATCAGTTCAAGGTGATATTGGGGTTTACAGGTATCAGTATCCTTATGGTGTTTGTCATGTATCCCAAAAGCGGTCTTTCATTTTTGACCAAAGCGTTGACGGGACTGTATTGTTTTGCTTTTTTGTTCGGTGGGGTACTGCTGTTCCTGAAAAAGTATATCGTCCCTTCGGGAGACGGCGCATGGCTGTATATCCTTCTGCCTTCGGCAATCTTATACTTGTTGCTTTGTTTTTTGTTAAAAAGGCGGCAGGAGGCTGTAAAAGAATGTAAAGTAACATTGTTGTGCGAAGAGAAAGAACTAGTACTGAAAGCGTTGGTGGACTCGGGAAATATGCTGATAGAGCCGATTTCAAAAAAACCGGTATCCGTGGTAGAAGAGCGGCTCCTGACGGAAGCCGGAATTACGCTGCATGAGGAAAAATGCAGGGCAATCCCTTATCATAGCGTGGGAAAAAAGAACGGAATTTTGATGGGATATGAATTTCCTAAGATTCTGCTCCGGACACAGAAGGAGGAAAAAAGTATTGAAAAGGCGATCATCGCAGTGAGCCAGGATAAATTATTCAAAAGCGGCAGATATGAAATGCTGCTTCACCCCGGACTTTTGGAGGAATAAAGGGTTCGAAAGGAAATGACAGATCAAAGAGGACTTGGAGGAAACAATATGATTTTGAAGGTAGCGTTGCCCGGCAGGGTACAGTTTAAAATGATTAGCCCGCAGGCTAACTTTTTTATGGCAAAGAAGGGGGATATCCATTATATCGGCGGAACGGAAGTGCTGCCGCCGCCTCTTGAGATAGAACAGGAAAATGAAGTGATCAGCGACTTGGGGACGGAATATGAGAACGAGGCGAAGTCCATCCTGATAGAGCATAATCTGCGGCTTGTGGTCTACATAGCAAAGAAATTTGACAATACCGGAGTAGGTGTGGAAGATCTGATCTCCATAGGAACGATCGGCTTGATAAAGTCCATCAACACCTTTAAACCGGATAAAAACATTAAGCTTGCAACTTATGCCTCCCGGTGCATTGAAAATGAAATATTAATGTACCTCAGAAGGAACAATAAGACAAAGCTTGAAGTGTCCATAGATGAACCTTTAAACGTGGACTGGGACGGAAACGAACTGCTTTTGTCGGATATCTTGGGAACGGAAGAAGACGTGATCTACAGAGACATGGAGAATGAGGTAGAGCGTAAGCTTCTTATGAAAGCGGTTGATAAGCTTTCTGAAAGAGAAAAAACAATTATCCGGCTCAGATTCGGGCTGGGAAGACTGGACGGGGAAGAGATGACCCAAAAGGAAGTAGCAGATCTTTTGGGAATTTCCCAGTCGTACATATCCAGACTTGAGAAAAAGATCATGAGACAGTTAAAGAAAGAAATGGTAAGGGAAGTATAAGTTGTGGCTTTTTCTTAGGGGAAATGGTAGAATGACAGAAAGGTACAAGGGAACCGCCAAGCTGGAAAGTCCGGGCTTTTAGTATTCTCTGGCGCTTTAGGCGGCCTGCCTGTTAGGTTTAACAGTAGAAGGCGTCGGGATATTCCGTTTGGAAACGGTGTTTTGTACCTTTAAGCATAAGTTACATATCGAGAAAAAAGTGCGGTTAAAAGCGGAAAAAGCAAATATTTAACCGGACAGTACATTACCCACGGAGAGGAGCAGGTATGAACAAAGATTTTATAACGCTGACGATCGACAAACAAAAGAATATTGCACTGATTGCCCATGACAGCAAGAAAAAGGAGATCATTGAATGGTGCGAGGAAAATAAGGAAATATTAAAGCATCATTTTTTATGCGGAACGGGAACGACGGCAAAGATGATCACGGATAAGACGGGACTTCCGGTAAAAGGATATAATAGCGGCCCTTTGGGAGGGGATCAGCAGATCGGCGCCAAGATCGTGGAGGGAAGGATCGATTTTGTGATCTTTTTTTCTGATCCGCTTGCGGCCCAGCCCCATGATCCGGACGTAAAAGCGCTCCTTAGGATCGCGCAGGTTTATGATATTCCGATAGCGAATAATAGGGCGACGGCGGACTTCCTGATCCATTCTTCCTTTATGGATACGGAATATAACCATAAGATCATCAATTTCAATAAGAATATAAGGGAAAGGGCGGAAACGCTATAAGTTCTGGTGTTATTGGAAGAATGCAAACCGATATCCGGGTGACCCGCCGTTCAGGGGAATAAAAAAGAGACTGTCTGCCTTTGCTGATACAGTCTCTTTTCACTTTTCAGGCATATCCGAAAAGACGGCGGCTTATTTAGTATCCGCAGCTCCGGTATGCTGATATCATCGTCAGGATATGATTTATTTACTTGTCAGATCTGCCGTGCAATACGTTGCCGGATTTTTTAACTTTTTTTGAAAGAGAATAGACAAGAAGACTTAAATCTTCATCGCTGATATCTTTCCACTCGTCACCGAGACAGGATTTGATCTCTGCTACAGGTTTGTCCAAAAATTCAATTGCTTCATCGGGTTCATATCCCTGAATAGGAGATACTCCTTTTTTAGAACAAAGATAGATAGTGATGCTCTTTAAGAGCTTTTGTTCTCTGTCTACCGTTTCAGTCTCCGATTTTTTGGCTTCACGTTCAAATGCGTTCTTGATATCGTTCCAGTCAGCCATCCGTATTTACCTCCCCATAACTCCTTTTTGATAATTATAACTTTAATATGGGAAAAGTACAATAGAGAAATCGTTATATAAAAAAATTTATTGGATTTATGGGGCTGGAAAAAAGCGGAAAATGTTTCATGAAAATTTTTTAAAAAAAATCATAAAAAAGTTTCCAAAAAGTGTTGACAAGTTATAGGATAAAATAGTATACTAGCCAAGTCGGGTTGAGGAATACTTGATCCGCAAATATGGGATCTTAGCTCAGCTGGGAGAGCATCTGCCTTACAAGCAGAGGGTCATAGGTTCGAGCCCTATAGGTCCCATATCCTTTAAGAGAACTCTTAACAGAGTCAGATATGGCGAGATAGCTCAGTTGGCTAGAGCATACGGTTCATACCCGTAGTGTCGAGGGTTCAAATCCCCCTCTCGCTATTTTTAACAGTCCAAAACCTTAAAATAAAGTGTTTTGGGCTTTTTTCATTTTTAAAGTAGGAAAAAACGGCCCCAAATTTGGAGAAAAAATAATTTGGTGTTGTATCCGGCCGCTTCTTGTATTATACTTATCATATAAGGAAAAGTATGGAAAGTATGCACGGCTTTTTAACTTTGTGCAGGAAAGGAGTCATTATGAGAGTAGCAGCGGTAGGCAGCGCAAATCATGTAAAACGGTCAGATTTTATGTACGGCAAGATTGCCAGCGGAAGAAGAGTCCAGTCGGCGGCAGACGATGCGTCCGGCTTAGCCATTATCAATAGATTGAAAAAGCAGAGCAATGGTTTGGATATGGGTGCATCCAATATTTCGGACGGTATCAGCGTTGCGAATATCAAAGACGGCGCGCTGGGGACGATGCAGGATTCGCTGCAGCGGATTTATGAACTCAGTCTCAAAGCATCCAACGGACTGTACAGCGCTGACGATAAGGCGATGATACAGGACGAGGTGGATCAGATCTTACAGGATATTGAGCGTACTGCGGTAGGGACCCAGTTCAATGAAATGAAGCTGATGGACGGCAGTATGGCGGATATGCATATCGCATCCAATCCGGACGGTACGGGCATGAAGATTCAGATGGAGAATGTAACCCTGCAGTCGCTCGGACTTGACGGTTATAATGTTACCGGTAATTTTGACATTAACGATGTCATAGGAGCCATGGAAAAGATCAGTACTTCCAGAAGCGGTACGGGTGCGATCACGAATGCCATGGAACATGCGTATAATTATAATGTCGGCTCGTCGCAGGAGCTGGTTTCTTCCAGAAGCCGTATAGAGGATCTGGACATTCCCAAGGCGGTTTCCGAGCAGAAGAAAAATAAGCTGCTCAAAGATTATCAGATGGTCATGCTGAATAAGAAAATGAAGGATGATTCCATGGTAGTAAGGATGTTTGGCAGCCGATAACGGAAAAGAACGCATACATGAAAAGAATACAGGAACGGGGGCGCGGTAGCAAGCCCCCGTTTTGCGTTATTCGGAATGATGCTGAGGAATGACACTGGATATAGAAAGGAAAACAAAGTATGAGGATAGGAATAGGATATGACGTACACCGGTTAGCGGAGGAAAGAAAATTGATCTTAGGAGGCGTGGAGATCCCTTATGAGAGGGGATTGCTCGGCCATTCCGACGCGGATGTGCTTCTTCATGCCATTATGGACGCTCTGCTTGGCGCGGCGGCGTTGGGAGATATCGGAAAGTACTTTCCGGATACGGACGGGCGGTATAAGGGAATCTCTTCCGTAGAACTGTTGAAGAAAGTGGGAGAGCTTTTGGAAGAGCGTTGCTTTTTGATTGAAAATATCGACGCGACTATTATCGCACAGGAGCCGAAGATGCGCCCTTATATAGGCGTTATGAGGGAAAATATTGCGAAGGCGCTGGGAATCGAAGTGTCGCAGGTTAACGTGAAGGCGACGACGGAAGAGGGGCTTGGTTTTACGGGAAACAAGGAAGGGATTTCGTCGCAGGCTGTCTGTATGCTGACCAGTCCGGCGCAGCTTTACGATGTGGATGTGGCAAATGCGGCATGTGAAGGCTGTCAGGGGTGCCCGAAAAGATAAGGGGGCGGAAAAAAGATTTCCTTGACAAAACGGCGTTTGTTGCATATGCTAAATAAAGCAGAATAAATAAAGGCTATGAACGAAGAGAGTAGGCTTTTAGAGGGTAAAAGAGAGAGACTGCCACAGGCTGAAAGCAGTTTTGATCCAAGGGAGCCGAAAGTGCATTCGGAAGCTGACCGACGGAAAGCATGGGCAGAGTATGTCGGTACGGAAACGCCCGTTACCCGTTTTGAGTGAAGGAGTCTATCCTTTAGCAGAGTGGAACCGCGGATAATTTCGTCTCTAATGCAGAGAGGGATTATCCGTTTTTTCGTTATAGGTTCTAAGCGGCGGCCTGTCAGGAGGAAAGAATGGGTTTTATTAAAAATGTTAAGGAAGAGATCGATATTATAAGAGAACGTGACCCGGCGATCCATTCCTCGCTTGAAGTATTTTTATATCCCAGCTTTAAGGTAATGATCCATTATAGGATCGCCCATAAGTTGTATACAAAAGGACATTATTTTTGGGCAAGGTGGGTGTCCCAAAGAGGAGTGCGGAAGACCGGTATTGAGATCCATCCGGGCGCAAAAATTGGAAAGGGACTTTTTATTGACCATGGAAACGGTGTGATCATCGGTGAGACGGCAATTATCGGCGATAACGTTACGATGTATCAGGGAGTGACGCTGGGGGGCACCGGAAAAGAACACGGCAAAAGACACCCTACTATTGGGGACAATGTTATGATCAGCGCGGGAGCAAAAATTCTCGGTTCTTTTACGATAGGAGAAAATTCCAAGGTTGGCGCAGGAAGCGTGGTATTGGAGGCGGTGCCGCCTAATTCCACGGTGGTCGGCGTCCCGGGGCGGGTAGTGAAGCGCAATAACAGGTCGCTCCCGTGCGAGGATATGTGTCAGGTAGACTTGCCGGATCCGGTCAGGGAAGATATCGCCTGTCTGCAGAAAGAAAACAGCGAACTTACAAACCGTGTGCTGGAGCTGGAGAACCGTGTGAAACAACTTTTAAAAGAGAGTGAAAAGCAATAGAAAGGAACGGGATTTTAAATGAAGATATATAATACGTTAACAAGGAAAAAGGAAGAATTTATACCGATAGAACAGGGAAAAGTCAGGATGTATGTATGCGGCCCTACCGTTTATAATTATATCCATATCGGAAATGCAAGGCCGATGGTCGTATTTGATACGGTAAGACGTTATATGGAGCATAAAGGATATGAGGTAAACTATGTTTCTAATTTTACCGATGTGGACGACAAGATCATAAAAAAATCAGTGGAGGAGGGCGTTGATTCTTCCGTGATTTCCGAAAGATATATTGAAGAATGCAAAAAGGACATGGAGGGGCTGAATGTACGTCCGGCAACGACGCATCCGAAGGCGACAGAGGAAATAGGCGGTATGCTGGATATGATAAACACGCTGATAGAAAAAGGCCATGCCTATACGGGTGCTGACGGAACCGTATATTTCAGGACGAGGAGTTTTAAAGACTATGGAAAGCTGTCCCATAAAAATATTGACGATCTGCAGGGAGGAAACCGTTCTCTTTTAGTCTCAGGAGAAGAGCAGAAGGAAGATCCTTTGGATTTTGTACTTTGGAAACCGAAAAAAGAGGGAGAGCCGTATTGGGAGTCTCCGTGGTGCGACGGACGTCCGGGCTGGCATATCGAATGTTCCGTTATGAGCAAGAAATATTTAGGGGAAGAAATAGACATTCATGCGGGAGGGGAAGATTTGATCTTTCCTCATCATGAAAATGAGGTCGCACAGTCGGAGGCGGCGAACGGAAAGATTTTTTCCAGATATTGGATGCATAATGCCTTTTTGAGCATCGATAACAAAAAGATGTCTAAATCTGCGGGAAACTTTTTTACAGTGAGGGAAATTGCCGAAAAATACGATCTTCAGGCAGTGCGTTTTTTCCTGCTTTCCGCTCATTACAGAAGCCCCCTGAATTTCAGTGAAGAATTGATGGAGGCGGCGAAGAACGGCTATGACAGGATCGTTACAAGCGTAGGAAATTTGAAATATTTAATGGAGAACGTTTCGGCGGAAACGATAAATGAACGGGAAGAAGAGCTTTTGAAAGAGGCGGCGTCTTTTACAGATAAGTTTGACGCGGCCATGGAGGAGGATTTCAATACGGCGGATGCGATCGCCGTTATCTTTGAGCTTGTTAAATTCGCTAATCAGAATGCCTCCGCATCAAATTCAAAAGGATTTTTAAAAGCCCTTTCGGATGAAATCATCCTGCTCTCGGATATCTGCGGCCTGATCGTGGAAAGAGAAGAGCAGATGTTGGATTCTGATATCGAAAAGCTGATAGAAGAAAGACAGGCGGCAAGGAAGAATAAAGACTTTGCGCGTGCGGACGAGATCAGGAACGAGCTGCTTCAAAAGGGCATTATATTAGAAGATACCAGAGAAGGTGTGAAATGGAAGAGAGCCTGAATATGTTTAAACGGCTGACGGAAGGATTTTCCTGCGGGGAGACGGATATCAGGTCTTATTCGCCGCTGACGCTCGCCTATATCGGGGACGGCATTTACGATCTGATCATCCGTTCGGCAGTGGTAGGACACGGGAACCTTCCCGCCAGTAAACTTCACAAAAAAGTGACGGAATATGTGAATGCGGCGGCGCAGGCGGCCATGATAGAAGCGATTTTAGAAAACTTGAGCGAAGAAGAGGAGGCAATATATAAAAGGGGAAGAAACGCCAAATCTTTTACAAAGGCGAAAAATGCTTCTACGGGCGATTACAGAAAGGCGACAGGTTTTGAGGCTCTCATGGGGTATCTCTATTTACAGGGAAGGACGGAACGGGCCATAGAGCTGACCCGTTTGGCGCTTAAAAAGCTCAATATGGAGTTATGACCTATAGATTGAAAAATCAAAGAAGGAAGGATAGAGGATACATGGGTTATCAGGAATTTACGATAGAAGGCAGAAATGCAGTGATCGAAGCATACCGGTCAGGAAAGACGATAGACAAGCTTTTTATTTTGGACGGCTGTCAGGACGGTCCGGTCATGACGATCAAGCGGGAGGCCAAAAAGCAGAATACAATTGTTAAATTTGTAACCAAGGAGCGTTTGGACCAAATGTCGGATACAGGAAAGCATCAGGGAGTGATCGCATATGCCGCTGCTTATGAATATGCGCAGGTAGAGGACATTCTTCAGGCAGCGGGAGAAAAAGGTGAGCCGCCTTTTCTTTTTCTGCTGGATAATATAGAAGATCCCCATAATCTGGGGGCCATTATCCGTACCGCCAATTTAGCGGGAGCCCATGGAGTGATCATTCCCAAAAACCGGGCCGTGGGGCTGACGGCAGTAGTGGCAAGGACTTCTGCAGGCGCTTTGAATTATACGCCGGTGGCCAAGGTAACGAATCTGTCCAAGACTATCGAAGATCTGAAAAAGGAAGGTATTTGGTTTGTATGCGCGGATATGGACGGTACGAGGATGTACGATCTGGATCTGAAGGGGCCGATCGGACTGGTGATCGGCAGCGAGGGAGAAGGCGTAGGACGGCTGGTAAAGGAAAAATGTGATTTTACGGCGGCCATCCCGATGAAAGGGGATATCGATTCTTTGAATGCGTCGGTGGCGGCGGGTGTGCTCGCCTATGAGATCGTGCGGCAGAGGGGAAATTAGCGTGGTTCTTTCCCGTATGGATCTGGGCATTTTGCGAAGCAGAATCAAGGAGGTAGTTTGGTATGGATTATGAAAATATTTCGGACGAGGAATTGATCCTGCGGCTTCGCGACGGAGAAAGCAATATTACGGATTTCATTATGGACAAATATAAAAATCTGGTGAGGAGCAAAGCGAAAACAATGTATATTCTGGGTGCGGACACGGAGGATCTGATTCAGGAGGGAATGATAGGTCTGTTTAAGGCGATCCGGGATTATGACAGCGGAAGGGATGCCAGTTTTTTTACGTTTGCCGATCTTTGCGTTTCCAGACAGATGTATACTGCGGTTCAGGCGTCCAGAAGAGAAAAACACGCGCCTTTAAATTCCTATGTTTCTTTATATTCTACGGGCAATCTGTCCGGTTCGGAAAGAGAAGAGGGGGAAGAACTTCAGCTTGTCAATGCGATTGCTTCCCATACGGATCTGAATCCTGAAGATATGCTGATCGATAAGGAAAATGTGGAAAATTTAGAGAAAATGCTGGAAAAGGAGTTGAGCGCTTTCGAAAAAGAAGTGCTGGATCTGTATATGATCGGCATGAGCTATTCCCAGATCGCGAAGGTGCTCGGGCGGGACGAAAAGTCTACGGATAACGCTCTACAGAGGGTCAAAATGAAGATCAAAATATATAAAAAAGGAAAGCCTTGAAAGTGAGAGTTAAGAAAGGGCAGGCTCTTTGACATTGGGTTTCAAAAAATGAATCAAAATAGATGGATTATGGAGAGGGTAATGTTATGCTGGTGCTGATCAAGACGTCGGTCACATGTCTTTTGGTTATGATATATATGGTCGGCTTTTATTATCGAAAACCACATATTCCGGTCAAGTCCACGAAGATATTCCAAAGGCTTATCGTTGCGGCTTTATTTAACGCGGCGTTTGACTTGATCACGATCTGTACGGTGAACCGTAGAGACGTGGTTCCGGAGTTTGTGAATCTGACCGTGCATATCGTTTATTTAATGTCGATATTGTCGTTTATTTATCTGCTGTTTTTGTATATGCGAAGTTATTTGGAAACAAGTCTGCAGTTTTCCGGTCCGGTAAAGATATTGCAAAGTCTGCCTTTTATCGTGTCGGCGGCAGGGATTGTTTTATTGCCGATCACCTATGTGCAGGGAAAAACGACAGATTATTCCTTGGGCCCAAAGGCTTACGCATTGTATGTCAGTTTAGTGATCTATTTGATACTGATATTATATTATTGTCTCCGCTATTGGAAGATCTTAGACGGAGAGAAACGGGTGGCGATCCTGCTTGCCGTACCCCTTTATGTGGCGGCTGCTGCGATCCAGATGCTGATTCCGGAAACGCTGGTAGAAATAATCTGTTCTACGCTCATCCTTTTAGGTCTGATATTGAGTAATGAAAATACGGAAAAATATGTGGATGAGAAAACGGCGTTGTTTAACCGGTATTCTTTTGAAAACGTATTGGATGGTTTTGCTTTTGATAAACAGAAACTTATTGTGGGGCTTCTTTGTTTTTGCAAGACAGAAAACAGCTTCGATTGGAATCGGGATACTTTGATCTTGAACGACATACATAAAGAGATCAAACAATATCGCTTGTACGGCTACCGGGTCTGCGAGAACGGCGTAGTATTTATCGGTAGTACTCCGGAGAAGGCCCAGACGGTGTTGGAGAAGATCAAGCGTAACATGGAAGAAAAATATGGAAAAGAGAATATAAGCATTGAGACGGAAGTTTTATCAGGAGACGCCGTCCTTACAAAGTATAACTGTATGCGGAATATTATCGACTTTTGTGCAGAGGCGGGCAGCCGTCTGGCTTATATCGATTACCTGACAAATATTTATAACCGTAATGCTTTAGAAAGAGATTTGGATAAACTGCAGGAAAAAGAAGGAATTTCTTTCTTTATTGCAGATCTGAATAATCTGAAGACCGTGAATGATACGATGGGACATTCGGCCGGCGATAAACTCTTGCAGGATTTTGCCTGTCTATTGAAGAACGCTGCCGGAGAGAGAGGAAGAGCGTATCGGCAGGGCGGAGACGAATTTGCGGTATTGTATGGCCAAAATGCGGATCTGTTTATGCGGAATCTGGAAGAACGCTGCAGAGACTATAACCGTTCCTGTGCGGTTCCGGTCAGTTATGCGATCGGTTATTCTCTGCTGACGGAGGATCAATTCCGGGATACGGCGGACCAGATGATGTATGCGGATAAAAAAGGGAAAAAGAGCCAGAAGAAAGATCTGCAATTGGGAACGGCCAAAGAAAGATAAAAAATATAAATAGCAGTATAAACAGTTAGAGAGGGTGCGTATGGAAAGGAAAAGGGCGGAGAAGGGGCATTATGCATGGGACTGCATTGGGGAGACGAAAGATGCGGATGAAAAGCGATTGCTGGATACAGATGAAAAAACCGCTCTGTGCAGGAAGATCGGAGCTGCCATTTATAAACCTTCCCGGAGCGTTATCGCGGCGGTAAAAATTGCGCCGTTTTTTGCAGCGCTGACGCTTGTGGCCGGAATCAAATTCATTGTGGAAGAAACTTCGGCGCCGATGCTTGTATGGGGAATCGTCCTGTTCGGCATTTCGGTTTTTTATATGGTATTTGCATTGTTCTTTTATCTTGTGAAAGAAGTCTGGGTATATGACAGATGGAAAGCACAGGAAAAAGAGATCATGCAAGGCGATGTGTACCGGATGCCCATTACTATCGGGGATGTTTTTCAGGCAGGCGGCAGGCATAAATACTGTTATGCGAATCTGAAATATACGGAAGAGGAGAACTTTCTCGATACTTATCAGATTCCGGAATATATGTATGATCATGTAAATGAAGTAAAAGCGTATTGCTGCTATTATGAAGGAAAACCGGAAAAGTACCGGCCAGGAAAGTATAAACTGTTTTTTATTGATTATGGAGATGAGTGTAAAGAGGATTTCTAAACCTGCTGCCGAATTTCATTCAGCATAATAGAGTAGTATGCAGGCTAAGAAATTCTAAGAGAGTTATTAGGTTGTACTGTCTTGGTCATGAGCGGTTTTTTATTTTTGATATTTATTGGTAGTGTTGAGGGCATGATTTTAATTTTGGGCAAAAAAATATTGACCTCAAAACCTTGAAAAGCCTTTAAAATCAATATTCTTTAAGCTGCCGACGGGAATCGGACCCGTGACCTCCGCACTACCAATGCGACGCTCTACCGACTGAGCCACGGCAGCAAACTGATATTAAATTGAATCACTGTGTTTATAACTACCAATGTGACGCTCTACCGACTGAGCCATAGCAGCTTATAGCCGAAAGAACATATTCTAACCGACTACGAGCTATATTGTATCACAATAAATAAAAGTTTGTCAACGCCTTTCTATAAAAATTTTATGGCTGACAAAGCGACAAGCTGCCCCGGTAATGTGTCTGATGTATTGCCTCGCATTTCGCCAAATGCCTAGTGTCTTGTCTCGTTGATTATTTGGCAAAACTACGCGGGATATTCGTTCACCTGCAAGGCAGATTTTCGACGGCGTAGCGGTGGCTATGACTAGAAAATCTAACGCCGCAGATGGGCGGATAGACAAGTAGATTTGACTAATTATCAACGAGACAACTAGTCATCTGGCTGAAAATGAATGTTTCCTATAGATATTCCTTCATCATCATCTCAATCAGCTCTACATGGATCTTTTCGTCCAGTACGATCCGTTTTAGGTTATCTGTAATGCAGGGATCGTCGATCATACAGATCTGTTTTTCATATTTTTCAACCGCAGCCCGTTCTCCGTTCAATGCGGTCATAAGGAGATCTTCCAGCGTGGTGGAGTAATGGTTATATCCGGGCGTCCAGTACATTTTCCGGTTTCTGCTGCAGGTCCAAAGACGGGGAGATTCTCCAAGCAAAAGAGCCAGTTGTCCGAAAATACTCAAATGGTGCATTTCCACAATACTGATCTTATGAAAAATATAAGCTACGTCTTCATATTTTTCGTTTGTCATCAGATTATTATAGAAATAGAGACTGATGGTGGACATTTCGGAGTGGGAGCCTCCAAGGTTATCCAACATCCATTTTGCATAAGTACAGTTTTGACAAGTTACTTCTACAGGCGGATAAGGCTTGTCAGAAGCAAAGAGCAGGGTTTCACAATTAATCATAAACTACCTCGTTTTATCATCATTACAATATTTAATATATGACGGGAAATCCAGAATATGAAAACGAGTAACAGTTCGGCCATGTAGAAATGACTGTGCAAATTGCCCGTGGGAGCTTGCTCACTAAGGGCAGCTTGCACAATCATTTCTATAGGGCGGACGCCCGACATGAAATAAGTTGCCGGCGGTTATGTTAATTGTTGGTAAAAATCTATATTCCGGCAACTTATGAATGGCATGGCTGAACTGTTATGAAAACGGAAAAGAAAAATATTTCCGCTATTGCAAAACAAACCGCCGGAGATTATGATAGAAAGCGAAAGCTTATCACAAGCCGGCTTGTGATAGGCATGGGAACAGACTGGAAAGGGAAAGTTGCGCCGGCAGGTTTGCGTCAGCCCGGCATCCGCAGATTGCGGTCCGTATTACGGATCATTAAAATAAAGCCGTGCAGAAATGAGGAAAGATGGAACATTCACAATCAGATCAGGAAAAGATGATCGAAGAGATCATGAAGCATTTAGACGGAGAAACAGAGAATGGCGTAGTAAGGATGAGCGTACTTATGGATCCGATCGGAGAGAAGGAAAAAGAGATTTCCAGAAAATGCTGTAATATTTACGGAAAGACCGGAGACGAGATCATAGGGCTGCTGGATATGTATACGGATTTAAATGCAGGTAAACCGGACAATGAAAGAGACTAATGCACCGGAGATTCTCTTTAAATGCGGCTGCAATTTAAGAATAAAATAACGGTAAATACCGTAAAAAGAGAAGATAAAATAACGAGTGTACTTTTTAAAATTTTTCCAATAGGGCGGCTTTTATCGGTGTACTGTAAGAAGACCCCTAAAAAGATCATATTGATAAACAGGGTAAGATTAATATAGCGGAAATCCTGAGAACAGGCATTCGGATATTTAAAGCAGAACATGAAAAAGCTGCCCATACTGCAGCCGTATAGGAAAAACAAAAACAATTCTTTTATATGGAAGGTAAGATTTCGTTCCTTGATGACCGACGCTGCGGTTTTTACAAGAACGGCCAGCATACAGGGGAAAGCGATCAGTATGAGAAGGAGATTGACAGCGTGCAGCCCCCATGCGATCCCAATATAAGGAGAATCGGCGCTTAAAAAGAATTTATCCCCGAACAGAGAGGTCTTTAATAGATAAACGATAATATTGCGGTCTACTGCCAGCATATTGTCCAAAGTTACGTTATAGATCACAAAAGGACTGGCAAACTGCTCTTTCTGCAGAAGAAAGATACGTTCCGCAAGATCGTTGCCGGTGTACATATAATCGCCCAAAGACAAGGTGAAAAAAGGATTAACGTGCCAAAGGATCAGGTTTCTGATACTAAAGCTTAAAGAAAGAGGGATACAGAGCAGCCCGAAAGCCAAAAACTGCATCAACATCGACTTCCATTCTTTTTTGTTCTGCAGCAGTTTTATAAGAAAAAGACATCCCGCTGCCGGAGCGAGCAGAAGTCCGGACATCTTTGTCAGCATGGTTGCAGCAAAAAGCAGGGCAAGAATGCAGATGCGCTTTAAGACAGGTTTTTCATACCAAAGAATGGCGCTGTAAGCAGTCAGTAAGGTGAGCAAAAGGCACAGTCCGTCATTGTTGATGCTTCCGCTCAGCATGATAAGGGACGGGTGGACGCATAGAAGCGTATAAGGCAAAAGCAACGCAAAACCGGATAAGTTGAATTTTTTAAGGAGCAGGTAAGAAACGAGCAGGATACAGACACCGTAAAAAGCAGTCAATAGCTGGACGCTTTCCAATGCCTGCTCTAAATCCGCGCCACATAAGACGTTGATTTTGGCAAAAAAAGCGGCTAAATAGTGATGCAGGGGCGGATGATAAAAAGACCAGACTGTAGTCGGGTTAAAATCCGGTAATTTTCCGCCGTGCTCTAATAAATAACAGATGTAACCGATATGTCCGGAAGTAAAATCGCCTGCATCATGCTGGTTTACATAATATGGAATCCGAAGTACATAGGCCAGCCGGAGAAAAATCCCTGTCATTGTTGCAAAACAGAAATATAAAGTTTCCTTTCTATTCCCCTTCGGGTTGTTCAAAGAGTCGTTAAATTGTAAAGTCGCATTTTTTCCGGTCTTCATTTTATACACCCCCTGCATACCGCAAGCTTTGCTTTTATCATATCTTATATACTACAAAAATCATGCGGGCTTGTCAAATTTACTTTAAAATGTTCCCGGAATATGATACACTCAAAGAAATTATTATTCGAAAAACATCGAAAAATCGTAGGAGGGGCATATGACGGCATTAGAGTATAAGAAGTTATATGAATCAGAACAGTTTAAAGAAAATTGTTTGTGTGTGAGAGACGATTTCGGCGCCATTTACAGTAAGAAAAAGACGGTTTTTCATGTATGGGCGCCGACGGCACAGGACATAAAGCTGCTTCTATATTTTACCGGAACGGACGAAGAAAAGGGGGCCGGTTTAAAAGCCAGCATTGACATGGAGCGGATCGGCGGCGGTATGTGGGAGGCGGAAGTGGAAGGCGACCAGCACGGCGTTTATTATACTTACCGCGTCATGCAGGAAGGGCATATCAAAGAATGTATCGATATCTATGCGAAAGCCTGCGGCGCTAACGGAAAACGCGGTATGGTGGTGGATCTGGAGAGAACGGATCCGGAAGGATTTGAAAAAGACAGAGGATGGAAACAGAAAAATCCGAATACGTTTTTATATGAACTGCATGTCAAAGACTTTTCCTGTGACGAAAACGGGGGGATCAAAGAGGAATACAGAGGGAAATACCTTGCTTTTACGCAAAAAGGAACTACTCTGAAAGGAAATCCCCAAATAAAGACGGGAATTGATTATCTTAAGGAGCTTGGAGTTACGCATGTACACCTTTTGCCGGTATTTGATTATGCTTCTGTAGATGAGACGGCGCCGGAAGACGATTATAACTGGGGGTATGATCCGGCTAATTATAATGTGCCGGAAGGTTCTTATGCAACGGACTGCTTTCACGGGGAGGTCAGGATCCGGGAATTTAAGCAGATGGTCATGGCGCTGCATGAGGCGGGAATCGGCGTGGTGATGGACGTGGTATATAATCATACTTACGACTCCGATTCCGCATTTCAGACGCTGGTGCCTTACTATTATTACAGGCTGGACGAAAAGGGCGCTCTTGCAGACGCCTCTGCCTGCGGAAACGAGACGGCAAGCGAACATTTTATGTACCGCCAGTTTATGATGCAGTCCGTATACTACTGGGCCAAAGAATATCATATAGACGGTTTCCGTTTCGATCTGATGGCGATCCACGATACGGAGACGATGAATCTGATACGGAAGAAATTGGACCGGCTCCCCAACGGAAAGAGCATATTGATGTATGGAGAACCGTGGGCGGCTTCGGAACCGACTATGGGAGAAGGATTTGTATCTGCAGAAAAAGCGAATATTGCCGATTTGGACGAACGGATCGCCATATTTTCCGACGATACAAGAGATACGGTCAAAGGCAGCGTATTTTACGGTGAGATACCGGGCTATGTCAACGGAAAAAGCGGACTGGAGGAAAAAGTGAAGTCGGTGGTATGCGCATGGTGCGACGGCGGGCATCCGTTTTCTCCTAAGTCGCCCAGACAGATCATTTCTTATATCTCCGCCCACGATAATTATACGCTTTGGGATAAACTGGTGCTTACCATGAAAAAAGAGGCGGATTATTCCGCGAAGGATAAGCGGCTTTTAAAGGCAAACAAACTGGCGGCAGCGATTATTTTTACAAGCAAGGGCATCCCTTTTATTCAGGCGGGAGAGGAGTTCGCAAGGACGAAATACGGAGACGGGAACAGCTATCATTCCCCGGTCGGGATCAACAAGCTGGATTGGAAGAGACGGGAAGAATATAGCGGACTTGTGGAGTATTACAAAGGATTGTACGAACTGCGGCAGGCATTCAGCGGATTTTATGACTATGGGAAGAACAGCATTTCCCGGATACGTTTCCAAATAGCGAAGGACGGTATCGTAGCGTTTGAGATCAGGAACAGGAAAGACCATATTGACTCATGGGATAAGCTCTTTATTGTATATAATAGTAAAGAGGAGGCGCAGGTCGTAGAGCTGCCGCAGGGCAGATGGCAGCTTCTTGCAGACGGAAATTCTTCTTTTATATGGAAAAATGCGGCGGGACTTGACAAAATAAAGAGAAAAAGCGGAAAAGTGGAGATCGGAGGGCTTTCCGCCCATATTTACGGAAAACGGGCATATTATTTAGGAGGTGAAAGCATGGACTTTTTTGAAAAAGTAGGAGAAACGATCACGGCAAAAGGAAAAGAGGTAGCGGATAAAGCAAAGGATATTGCGGAGATCGCCAGCCTGAAAAACCAGATCAGCGTATGCGATGAAGTCATTAAGAAGAATTACATGGAGATAGGAAAGCAGTACTATGAGGAGCATGTACAATGCGCTAACAGCGCCTATGAGCAGCAGTGCGAAGCAATCAGGAACGCGGAGAAAGGACGGAAAGAACTGGAAAGAAAGATACGGGAGATTAAAGGAATATAGATAGGAAATCATTAAAATGGCGGGAATGAATTTTCAAACACGCTTTAGGTGTCTGCTTTAGCAGTCAGATGAGAGTTAAGAATCTAACACAATAGAAAACACCTGTTACATTTTCCAGAATACTGTAACAGATGTTTTTTATTACTTATTTTGAAAGGCTATACAGATGCCGGAACAAAAGTATCTTAAAATATGATACCAGTTGTTATTGCGGCGGCGCGCCTTCCTGCTGTTGCTGCTGGAGTTGTTCCTGCTGCTGCAGCCATGCGGCGTAGCGTCTTTGCTCCAATTCCGCCCGCTGGGCTTCAATGATAGAATAGGAATCGCCCTGCATCATAAAATCTGCGTTATGAGGACACATATTTGTCGTAACAGCCGGAACGTTGGTGACCGTTCCGTCGGGGTTCGTTATTGTGGTGGAAGAACCGCTCTGTAAAGAAACGTCCTCTACCGGAATAAGCTCTATCGTACCCGGTACGCCAAAGGGGCATCCGTCACATGCAGGGAGCATGGTATATTCGCAGACCATACCCGTATAATGCACGTCGCAGCTTGCGGTAGGAACCGTACCCTCCGCGAAATATTCCGTTCTTAAAGTGCCGTCGCAAAGTCCGGCGATCGGCTGTTTGCCGGACCGGTTACAGATCGTTGCCTGTACGATGCCGGGAGGCATTTTGAAGGATTCGTAAGGCAGTTCCGCATGGATCTGGGACATAACGGCTTTCCATAAAGTCTTGGAAAGGTTTTTTTCCGCACTGGATTTTAATTTTACATTGTTGTCGTAACCGGTCCATGTAGTCGCCGTGTAGTACGGCGTATATCCGGCGAACCAGACGTCGTTGTAATCGGATGTAGTACCTGTTTTTCCTGCGATCGCCATATTGCCGAAGTTAACGGAACCGCCCGTACCGGAGGTGACCACGTCTTCCATGGCGTTGGTAAGCAGGAAAGCCGTAGTTTCTTTGATGACCTGTTTGGATTCGGGATGGGTATTATCCAGAATCACATTGCCGGACTGATCCACTACCTTGGTATACAGCTTAGGTTCGATGTAAGTACCGCCGTTTGCAATCGTAGCATAAGCGGCGTTCAGTTCGAGGTTGGTAACGCCTTTTGTGATACCGCCCAATGCAAGGGACTGTTGGATGTCCGTATAGATCTTACCGTTGATCGTAAGATGGTCTACCAAAGTCGTAAAGCCGAAATGGCACAGATAATCGTATCCAAGCTGGGGAGTGATCTGGGTCAGCGTTTTTACTGCAACGATATTCATGGAATCCCTGATGCCTACGCGGAGGGAAGTCAGTCCTCTGTACTGTTCTCCGTACCAATTACGAACGGGAGTGCCGTCCGCATATTTAAAAGGTGCGTCGTTCATGATCGTAGCCAGCGTAAGTCCCGCGCTGTCAAGAGCGGGAGCGTAGGCGGATACTACTTTGAAAGTAGATCCTGGCTGGCGGACGGCATCCGTCGCGCGGTTTAAGGTCCTGCTGCCTTCTTTCGTACCGCGTCCGCCGATCATTGCGACAATGTAGCCGGTGCTTTGGTCTTCTACGGTTAAAGAAACCTGCGGCTGGGGAACCAGGGAAACGGTTTCCGCAAAGGCTTCGTCTCCTACGCCGCACACCGCCTGCTTATAGGCTTCAATATCGGCGTAAGCCTCTTCCTGCGAAGGATAGATCAGGTTATAATTTAACTTGCCGTTTTCTTTCCAGTAGGCAGAGAACATTTCCGTACTGTGATTTTCGTAGCTGCCGTCGGATTTTAAAATGGTAAGTTCGTATTTTAAAAGCCATTTTATGTCGGAAGGATAATTTTCCTCGTTAGAATAAACGCTGTCGCAAATAGCCTGTATTTTCGGATCCTGCGTGGAATAAATCTTAAGGCCGCCGCTGTAGAGCAGGGTATAAGCCTGCGTTTCGTTATAGCCTGCCTTGGTGACAAGGTCCTCTAAAAGCTGGTCCGTCAGCGCGTCTACGAAGTAAGAGTTTGTGGCGCTTTCGCCCACTTCGGCATTGACGGTCTGTATCCTGTCATATACGTTATCTTCCATCGCTTCGTCATACTCAGCCTGAGAAATATATCCCTGATCCAGCATGTCATCCAGTACTTTGGTCCGTCTTTGCGCATTTTTTTCCGGATGCGTGATCGGATTTAAGCGGGAAGGGTTTTGGGTGATACTGGCAATGACGGCGCACTCGGAAAGAGTAAGGTCGCTGACGGATTTATTGAAGTATCTGAGAGAAGCGGCCTGAACGCCCAAAGTATTCTGCCCCAAGTTGATAGTGTTCATATAGTTGCACAGGATCGTATCTTTGTCCATTTTCTTTTCCAGTTCTATAGCAAGATACTGTTCCTGAAATTTACGCCTGAATTTATCGATCAGGTTATCTTCCGTTACCCAGTCGGTAAATACATTGTTCTTTAAAAGCTGCTGGGTGATCGTGCTGGCTCCTTCTTTAAAATGGAACCCGTTTGCAATGCCGTTGAATCCGGCCCGGATGATACCTTTGATATCAATGCCGTTGTGATCGTAAAAACGTTCGTCTTCGACCGCAACGAAAGCATGGGCAAGATTTTCGGGGATCATGTCCATGGAAACCGGAATACGGTTGGAATTGGTAGCTACCAGCTTTGCGGTCTGGTTGCCTTCTATGTCGTACACGAAAGTAGAAAAGCCGGTGGGCGCCACATCTAAATTCGATATGTCCGGCGCCGTGGCCAATATTCCTTTGAAAATACCGACTCCGGCGCAAAGTCCGACGATGCCTCCGGATATAATAAATATAAATATCACCTTTAAACAGATCAGGATAAATTTTCTTCCCCACTTCACAGATTTAGAATTTAGCGCCCTTTGTTTTTCCTTAACGCCTTGTTTTCCATAATTCATGAATAAAGCCTCCTTGGATGCCTTTAGGCATTCCTTAAGATTATACCAAATGAAGCGTGGTAAATAAAGGTTTTTTATTTTATATTAATAATTGTTCACATTTTCTTACACTTTTATTCCCCGTTGTGTTAGTATAGAACGAGGAAAAAGACAGTGGAAAGAACCGTGAGGCCGACGGAAAGCAAGCCGGATTCCCGGTATTTTGAAAAGAAGGCAGGGAGCTTATGGAAAAGGAAAAAAGGATCATAGAAGAATACACCGTATTAAAAGAAGGCGGGAGCGGAGAGATCATAGAAAAAAAATCCCGCTTTATCGCAACCCTTTGCCCTGTGGAGTCGGAAGAGGAGGCTTCGGCTTTTATTGAGGCCGTTAAGAAAAAATATTGGGATGCAAGGCATAATTGTTCCGCCTTTGTGATCGGGGCCAACGCAGAGCTGACAAGATGCAGCGACGACGGAGAGCCGTCAGGCACGGCAGGGCGTCCCATGCTGGAGGTACTGCTTACGGAACGGATACGGAACGCCGCCGTGGTAGTCACCCGGTATTTCGGCGGGACGCTTTTAGGGACGGGCGGTCTGGTGCGGGCTTATACGCAGGCAGTCAAAGAGGGTCTGCGCAAAAGCAGGACGGCCCAAATGCGTTACGGGACAAAACTGCGGATGGAGACCGATTATAACGGAGTCGGCAAACTTTTGCATCTGTTGGAAAAAAGAGGGCTTAAAGCTGCGGATTCCGAGTACGGGCAGGCGGTGACTCTTTGGGTAACGGCGCCTTTTTCACAGAAAGAGAGCCTGATCAAAGAAGCGACGGAGGCGACCGGAGGAAAATGCAGGATAGAGGAAGAGGAAAACGGTTATTATCTTGACATCGGGGGGAAAAGACAATGAATGAGATTTTGGAATTATTGGAAACAAAGAAATACACGAATTTAAGACAGTACCTGTCGGAAATGAATGATGCGGATATTGCGGTAAAGTTAGAGGAACTGCCGGAAGAGGAGATACTCAAAGTATTCCGGATCCTTCCCAAAGATATGGCGGCGGACGTGTTTTCTTATTTGGAAGTGGAGAGCCAGCAGTTTATTATTACTTCTCTTTCCGATAAAGAAGCGGCAACCATTATCGATAATCTGATGGCGGACGACGCTACGGACTTTTTGGAGGAGATGCCCGCCAATATCGTGAAAAAACTGCTTGCAAATGCCAAGGCGGATACGCGCAGGGACATTAATCATCTGCTGCGGTATCCGGAGGACAGCGCCGGCAGTATTATGACAGTGGAATATGTGGACCTGAAAGAAAGCCTTACGGTGGAGGAGGCGATCGACCGCATCCGGGGGGTAGGGTTAGACAGTGAGACGATCAATATCTGTTATGTGCTGGACAGCAGCAGGACGCTGTTGGGGACGGTGGCGCTGCGGTATCTGCTCCTCAGCCAGCCGGGAGAGAGGATCGGGGACATCATGCACGAACATGTGATCTCTTTAAATACCCTGATGGATCAGGAAGAGGTTGCCAGACAGTTTAAAAAATACGATTTTACGGCAATGCCGGTGGTAGACAATGAAAACCGGCTGGTCGGAATCATTACGGTCGACGACGTTGTGGATATCATGGAAGAGGAAGCGACGGAAGATATGGAAAAGATGGCGGCTATCGTGCCTTCCGATAAGCCTTACATGAAAACGGGCGTATTTGAAACTTACAAGAAGCGTATTCCCTGGCTTTTGCTGCTCATGATTTCAGCGGCTTTTACGGGAAAGATCATCTCTTCCTTTGAAAATGCGCTGAGCGCATGCGTAGTGCTGACCGCGTATATCCCGATGCTGATGGATACGGGAGGGAACGCGGGAGGACAGTCTTCCGTGACGATCATCCGCGGGCTTTCCTTAAATGAGATCGAGTTTAAAGATATGTTCCGTGTGATCTGGAAAGAGATCAGGGTAGCAGTCATCTGCGGTATTACGCTGGGAATCGCCAATTTTGCAAAAATGATGCTGATGGACCGTTTAGAGGTCACGGTGGCGCTGGTAGTGTGCGCGACTATGGTGCTGACCGTATTTTTGGCGAAACTTGTGGGATGCAGCCTGCCGATGTTCGCCAAAAAGGCGGGGTTTGATCCGGCAGTCATGGCAAGTCCCTTTATTACGACGATCGTAGATGCGCTGTCGTTAATGATCTATTTCCAAATCGCAACGAGAGTGTTGGGAATCGGGTGATTATTTCATGTTTGCCCGCTTTCTTAAGGTCGGGTCTAAGATTTTTTTACGGATCCTTAAGGCTGTAGGAGTGACTTCCAGCAGTTCGTCCGTATCGATAAACTCCAATGCCTGCTCCAGACTCAGTACTTTCGGCGGGGTTAAACGTAACGCTTCGTCCGCGCTGGAAGAACGGGTGTTAGTGAGCTGCTTTTTCTTGCATACGTTCAGCTCGATATCTTCGCCCCGGCCGTTCTGGCCGACAACCATGCCGGAATATACTTTTTCGCCGGGACCGATGAAGAGCGTTCCTCTTTCCTGTGCGTTATATAGTCCGTAGGTGATGGCTTCTCCGGCTTCAAAGGCGATCAGGGAACCTTGCTTGCGGTACTGGATGTCGCCTTTATAAGGACCGTAGCCGTCAAAAGTCGTATTGATGATACCGTTTCCTTTGGTATCGGTCATAAATTCGCCCCGGTATCCGATCAGCCCTCTGGAGGGAATGGAAAATTCCAGCCGGATGTAGCCGCCGGAGGCAGTTCTCATGTTGCGCAGTTCGCCCTTTCTCTGGCTTAATTTTTCAATAACGGCACCGGAAAATTCTTCGGGTACGTCGATATAAGCCAGTTCCATAGGTTCGGTCTTTTTGCCGTTTTCATCGCTCCGGTATAAGACTTCCGCTTTGCTTACGGCAAACTCATAACCTTCCCGCCGCATATTTTCAATCAGTACGGACAGATGGAGCTCGCCCCGTCCGGATACTTTAAAGCTTTCCGTCGTATCGGTTTCTTCCACCCGCAAAGAGACGTCGGTGTTCAGTTCCCGGAACAATCTGTCGCGCAGATGGCGGCTGGTCACATATTTTCCTTCCTGACCTGCAAGGGGTGAATCGTTAACAAGAAAATGCATGGCGATGGTAGGCTCGGATATTTTTTGAAAGGGGATCGGCTCGGGATTCTCGGGAGAGCATAAAGTATCCCCGATATGGATGTCCGCAATACCGGAGATCGCAACGATGGAACCGATGCCCGCTTCTTTCACTTCCACTTTGTTCAGGCCGTCAAATTCGTACAATTTTGAAATTTTTACTTTCTTTTGTTTTTCCGGTTCATGGGCATTGACGATGACCACTTCCTGATTGACCTTTACAGAGCCGTTGTCAACCTTTCCCACGCCGATACGTCCCACATATTCATTATAGTCAATGGTGCTGACAAGTACCTGTGTGCCTGCCTCGGGATCGCCTTCGGGCGCCGGGATAGCATTTAATATGGTTTCAAATAACGGTTCCATGCTCGTACCGGGCTCATCCGGCGTCAGAGAAGCCACTCCTTCTTTGGCGGATGCATATACGAAGGGGCAGTCCAACTGGTCTTCGTCGGCGTCAAGATCCAAAAACAGTTCCAGAACTTCGTCGATGACTTCGTCCGGACGGGATTCCGGCCTGTCGATCTTGTTGATGCAGACGATGACGGGGAGTTTTAACTCCAACGCTTTCCGCAGCACAAATTTCGTCTGGGGCATGGCGCCTTCAAAAGCGTCTACCACAAGGATCACGCCATTTACCATCTTTAGGACACGTTCCACTTCTCCGCCGAAGTCGGCGTGTCCGGGGGTATCGATAATGTTGATTTTTGTGTTTTTATAAGTGACGGCGGTATTTTTGGAAAGAATGGTGATGCCCCGTTCTCTTTCGATGTCGCCGGAATCCATGACGCGTTCCGCCACTTCCTGATTGTCTCTGAAAACGCCGCTCTGCTTTAACAGCTCGTCCACAAGGGTGGTCTTGCCGTGATCCACATGGGCGATGATCGCTACGTTTCTTACATCTTCTCTTGCTTGTTTCATTTTAAACCGTGCCTTTCTCTATTCGATTGACTTTTCAAACTTAAATAGTATAGCACTATGTAAGAAAAGTTGCAATTCATATAAAAAAGTTTCGGCAGCAAGTTTCGGCAGCCGCCGGCGGTAAAAATAAGCGCGAAAAATGGCGCGCGATATTTTAAACTTCTATTTTTCTGAAAATGTGATATAAATAGTAGTACATCACAGGAAAAAATCTTAAGGTGTAAGAAGGGAGAACAGGATGATAGATAAGGTAATTGAAAACAATCAGGTAACGATCATGGGAACGATAGTGAGCGAGTATGTACCCAGTCATGAAATCTTCGGTGAAAATTTTTATATGGTCAATGTAGAAGTGCCGAGACTCAGTAATTCCGCAGATACGATCCCGATCATGATCTCAGAGAGGATCGTAGACGTAAAGAGCGACGACAGAGGATTAAATGTGATCATCAACGGACAGTTCCGCTCTTATAATCGCCATGAAGCCAAAAAGAACAGGCTGCTCTTATCCGTATTTGCAAGAGACATTGAATTTGTGGAAGAGGTAACGGAAAACGAAAAGACCAATCAGATCTATTTAGACGGATACATATGCAAACAGCCTGTTTATCGGAAAACGCCTTTAGGAAGGGAAATCACGGATCTGCTTTTGGCGTCAAACAGGCCTTACGGAAAGTCGGATTACATTCCCTGCATATGCTGGGGAAGAAACGCCCGTTATGCAAGCAGCTTTGAAGTCGGGATGCGGTGTCTGATCTGGGGGCGTATCCAGAGCAGGGAGTATATGAAAAAGGTCGGCGAAGAAGAGTTGGAAAAGAGGATCGCTTATGAAGTTTCGGTAAGCAAACTGGAACTTTTTGAGGAATAGCGGTATCACAAGCAGGTCGTTGATACGCATGGGACTTAGTACCATACAGGAAATATAGCGCAATCTTAAATTTTATTGAAAATTTTGCCAATATATGCTATGATAGGTGACGGTTAAATTTTGAAAGAAGATTGTGTGGAGAAAAGATATGAATAAAGGGATGATACAGATCTATACAGGCGATGGGCATGGCAAGTCGCCTGCCGCCCTTGGGAAAGCAGTTCAGGCTGCGGTGAAAGGTACGAACGTCGTCATAATTCAGTTTTTAAAAGGAAAGGGACTTGGAGAGTCCGAATTTTTGAAACGGTTGGAACCTGAGATTAAATTGTTCCGTTTTGAGAAGTCCGATGAAAATTTTTCCAAGCTGTCCGATGAAAGAAAAAGAGAAGAGATCCAGAACATCAAAAACGGCATGAACTATGCGAAAAAGGTACTTTCTACCGGGGAATGCGGTCTTCTCATATTAGACGAGGTATTGGGACTGATCGAAAAAGAGATCATTACGGTGGAGGATCTGAAAAATGTTTTGGAATGCCGTTCGGAGAACACCGATATCATTTTGACGGGAATCGCATTGAGCGATGAGATCTGTGTACTGGCGGACGAGGTATCCAAGATTGAAACGGTCAAATTTAAGTGCTGGCAGTAAGACGGCACATATATTTGGTAATATAATAATGAAACGCTCATATGATAATCATAGCAGTTACACGTTGACAGTGAAGAACAGTAGTGCTATGATTATTTTATTCCCGTAGACAGCGAGCCGGGGCAATCAGGTCAGGAGACGGCTGGCCGGCCGGACGCTTCAAACGCTGCGGGAGTAAGATAACACGCTGCTTGCGGCGGGGAATCTGAATGAGTAAGATAGAGGTTGCATGATTCAAGAGTAGCTTTTCCGATGCGGCAGGCGCAGGAGAGGTAAAGTGAAAGGGGAAAATGCCGAAAGAGGAGGTTTCCTGTCAGGACCGATTCTTGGGGATGCAATGAAGAATTGTATCACTGTCATCTGTAACCGGATGGGGCGCTATCGTGAATGAGATTTTTGTCGGCGCATATCCTGCGCCGATTTTTTATGCGCATACCCGTACACAATAGGTAAAACCATATAGGAGAGTTTTGCACATAGGAAGATGCCGCTAAGGCGGCGCACGGGTCGCGCGGTGAGCAGGGGAAGATGGTTCTTTCCCGCCCGATTGCGCAGTCCAGACCCCAAACCTAATATGAAGGAGGATATCTATGTCTATTTTTACAGGTTCCGGCGTTGCGGTCGTAACGCCATTTCATGAAAACGGAGAAGTAAATTACGAGAAATTCGGAGAGCTTTTGGAATTTCAGATCCAAAACGGGACGGATGCGATCATCGTCTGTGGAACAACGGGGGAAGCGTCTACACTGACCCATGAAGAGCATTTGGATGTGATCAAATATTGTGTGGAAAAAGTAGCCGGCAGGATACCGGTAATCGCAGGAACCGGTTCGAACTGCACAAATACGGCGGTCTATCTGTCACAGGAGGCGGAGAAATACGGCGCGGACGGTCTGCTGCTGGTGACGCCTTATTACAACAAGGCTACGCAGGGCGGTTTATATGAACATTTTAAAATGATCGCGGACAGCGTGAAGATACCGATCATTCTTTATAACGTACCCGGCAGGACAGGATGCAATATCATGCCGGAAACGGTAGTGCGCCTTTGTAAAGAAGTGGAAAATATCGTGGGCGTAAAAGAAGCCAGCGGCAATATTTCCCAGATTGCGAAACTGCAGGCCCTTGCGGGCGGCAGCGTGGATCTGTATTCCGGAAACGACGACCAGATCGTACCGATCCTTTCCCTTGGAGGAAAGGGCGTAATCTCCGTACTCGCGAATATAGCGCCGAAACAGACCCATGATATCTGTGCAAAATATTTTGAAGGAGATACGGAAGGCAGCAGGGAGGAACAGCTTAAGACACTGGAATTGTACGGCGCGCTGTTCTGCGAGGTCAATCCGATCCCTGTAAAGAAAGCATTGAACCTTATGGGCATGGGGGCAGGCGTATTAAGAAGACCTTTAAGCGAAATGGAACCCGAAAATGCGGCCCGTCTTGAGAAAGCGATGAAGAATTACGGATTACTGTAAAATAGTACGCACAGGTTTCCGCAGTCTTGGTTAACGGTGCCGCACACCCAAAACAGGACGGAGAGGAAACCGGGGATAGAATAGGAGAAACGGAATGATAAAGGCAATTATGCATGGGTGCAACGGAAAAATGGGGCAGACGATAGCAGGTCTTATTGCGGAAGACGAAGAGATCGAACTGGTCGCGGGAGTGGATGCGTTCTCAAAGGAAGGAAATACATTTCCGGTGTTTCTTTCTATGGAGGAATGCAATATCGGGGCGGACGTTGTCATTGATTTTTCAGCGGCCGCGGCCGTGGACGGACTGATCGGTTTCTGCGCGGAGAAAAAGCTGCCCTGTGTGTTATGCACTACAGGGCTGTCGGAAGAACAGCTTCAAAAAGTGACGGAGGCGTCGAAAAAAACGGCGATTTTAAAATCCGCCAATATGTCGCTGGGGATCAATATGCTATTAAAATTATTGAAAGAAGCGGCAGGCGTTTTGGTTCCGGCAGGGTTTGATATTGAAATTGTGGAAAAACATCATAATCAAAAACTGGATGCGCCGAGCGGTACTGCGCTGGCGCTGGCGGATTCTATCAATGAAGAGTTTGATGATCGTTATGAATATGTATACGACAGAAGCGTTAAGCGGGAAAAACGTGGGAAAAAGGAACTGGGGATTTCGGCAGTGCGGGGAGGCTCGATCGTAGGCGAGCATGACGTGATCTTCGCAGGTGCGGACGAAGTGATCACCTTTTCCCATTCCGCATATTCCAAGGCGGTATTCGCTAAAGGAGCGATACAGGCAGCGAAGTTTTTAGCGGGAAAGCCGGCGGGAATGTATGATATGAGTGATGTGATCGGTTAACGGATCCGTATTTCGGGTCTGAGTTTATAAATTTTATAAAAAGGAAGCCGCATAAGTAGAGATTACTTAAGGACTTCCTTTTTTATAGGAGAGAAGAAATAAAAACCGATTAAGGATTCACTCTTACCCTGCCGTTTGTACTGTTATTGGCGTTGGAGCCGTCGCCGATGAGGTCGTCGGTAATATCTGCGACGCCGTCGGCTACATCATTTACCGCATCGCTGACAGCATTTCCGGCATCATCTAAAAGAGAGTCGTTATTGTTTGCCGTACTATTGTTTACAGACCCGTTAGCGGTAGTACCGTTTGTCGTACCGGTAGTATTGTTGTTAGCGCCTGTACCGTTGTTTACGGTATTACCGGTTCCCGTCGTATTGTTGGCGCCGGTATTTGTACCGTTATTTGCAGTATGGCTGGTATCCGTTGTATTGCCCGTACCCGTTCCACTGTTTACAGTGCTGCCTGTACCTGTCATATTGTCGGTACCTGTACCGTTGTTTACGGTATTGCCCGTACCTGTCGTGTTGTTGGTACCTGTGCCGTTGTTTGTGGCATTATTGGCGCCTGTCGTATTGTTAGTACCTGCGGTCGTATTATTGGCGGTATTATTTGCCATATCGTTTTCATTTCCGTTTTTCTTGTCGTTACCGCAGGCAGTAAGCATACATACGAGGAGCGCCATAAGGAACATAGATAATACTTTGCTGTTTTTTTTCATAATTACCTCCATTCCGAAGCGTTTATGCTGCTTTACTTCGTACAATTCAGAAACTTTCCTAAACAGGCATTCGGTGCGTTTAGGGCGGTTTCTAAAGATAGTATGCACAGTTGCTTTTAAAATATGCGGAAGGAAGTGCGTAAAGATTTTCTAAGCTGTCAAAGCACGCCAGCTAAGAAAATCTAAGTTACGCACTGAAGAATGCCAAAAGCGGGCATTCTTCCCAATTATGTTTGTACCGCTGTAAGCGGCATGACGGGAAGTGCGTAAAGATTTTCTAAGCTGTCAAAGCACGCCGGCTAAGAAAATCTAAGTTACGCACTGAAGAATGCTAAAAGCGGGCATTCTTCCCAATTATGTTTTTGCCGCTGTAAGCGGCATATCTGAAGGCTGAAAAATCAAAAATAAATGATAAATGCGCAGACTCGGTTAATAGAGTCAAAACCTCGCGGAAACGGAGAAAAATATGAAATTCAGGCCATGTATTGATATTCATAACGGAAAAGTAAAGCAGATTGTAGGCGGCAGTCTATTTGATGAAAACAATCAGGCGGAGGAAAATTTTGTTTCCGCGAAAGACGCGGCTTGGTTTGCTTCGCTGTATAAGGAAAGAGGGCTTTTGGGCGGCCATGTGATCCTGTTAAATCCCTCTGTCAGCAAATTTTTTGAAGAAACAAAAAAACAGGCATTATCTGCGCTCAGGGCTTTTCCGGGAGGGATGCAGGCCGGCGGAGGGATCACGGCGGAAAATGCGGAAGAATATCTGCGGGCGGGAGCGAGCCATGTGATCGTCACCTCCTATGTATTTAAGGACGGCAGGATCAATTATGAAAATCTGGAAAGGCTAAAAAAAGAAGTCGGAACGGAACATATCGTGATTGATCTAAGCTGCAGGAAAAAGGGAGAAGATTATTATATTGTTACCGACAGATGGCAGAAATATACGGAGAGCAGACTAACGGCGGAAATATTGGAAACATTTTCCTGTTTTTGCGATGAATTTTTAGTCCATGCAGTAGATGTGGAAGGGAAAGCGGACGGCATTGAAGAAAACGTGGCCGGACTTTTGGGCGATTGGGGAAAGAAAAAGATCACCTATGCAGGCGGCGTACATAGTTTTGAGGATTTAGGGAAATTGAAGCGGCTTGGGAAGGGACGGGTGGATGTGACCATCGGCAGCGCCTTGGACCTATTCGGCGGTTCCATGGCATTTGAGGACGTATTGTCATATATGGAATAAAAAAAGAACCAATCAAAAGATTGGTTCTTTTTCTAATCCGTCATAACACTACTGCAAATTCATAAATAAATTTGTTATCATTTATATTAAGAAAAGGCACATGTTGATACTGATTATGAGATGTTATAAGTATTTCTTATAACTTTGTTACGTTAACAGCCTGAGGTCCTTTTTCTCCGTTTACTACCTCGAATTCAACACTTGCGCCTTCTTCTAAAGACTTGAAGCCTTCCATGTTAAGTCCTGAATAGTGTACGAATACGTCATTTCCGCTTTCATCGGAGATGAAGCCGTAACCTTTCTGGTTGTTAAACCATTTTACTGTACCTTTGTTCATCGCAGATACCTCCAAATCAAAATTATGCTGCATGATTTATACAACAGAATCAGAATATCATAATAATAAGGAAAAGTAAAGTCAAACGTAGTTTTTTAGTAAAAAAGTTGTATTTTATATGCTTCTTATGGTAAAATAGTAAAAGTTTACTGGAGGTGACTGGATATGGAACCGAAGAAGCGGAAAAGAAGGACCAAATATACCTTGATGGTTTTTTCAGATTCTATGGAAGAAGGCGTAAAGCAGATATACCTCGGCTCAAGGCGGCTGACAGTACTGAAGGTGTTTCTAAGTATTATCCTGATCGCGGATATTTGTTATCTCGTTTATAATCCCATCATATTATCGGGATTAAGGGAAAGGAACGGCGCGCAGGCGGTACAGATCAAACAATTAAAAGAAGAGAAAGAAACATTGGAGGCACAAAACGCAGAACTGACGGAGAAGGTCGCTATTTTAAGCGAGACGATAAACCAGAAGGTACAGAGCGAGGAGGCTGCGGCAGCCGAACTTGCCGAGTTAAGCATTCCCCGAGGTTTTCCGCTCACCGGATCAGCAAGCATTCAGGATGCTGCTGCAGAAAACGAAGAAGGAGAGGAACCGGAGGAAGGAGACGGACAGCAACAGGGCGCTGCAGAAACGGAGCCGATCCTTGTGTTTAAAGGAACCAGCGGCAATATGGTAGTAGCCGCCGCGACAGGAACCGTAACAAGCGTAGAGCCGGATACAAAATATGGAAGCAAAGTCATTATCGACCATGGAAACGGTTACCGTTCCATTTATAGAAATAAGGGAGATGCGAGAGTTAAGGCTGGAGATGAAGTGGTAAGGGGTTCCACACTCTTTATAATCGGGGAAGATAACTTAGAACTTGGTTATCAGATCATGGAGGGTGAGAATTATATCAATCCGGAGGATATAGTGGAGATTAACGGTTAGGAGGAGAAAAAATGTTAAACAAAAAGAATAATGTAACTTTGGAGAACAGTAATTTTAAGGTAGGAACTATCGTCGGTGAAGGGGCGATCTTCCAAGGGAATCTGGTTGTAAAGGATACGGTCAGAGTCGACGGGGAAGTAAAGGGCGACGTAAGGACCGAGACGGTGCTGATCGTTGGCAGCAAAGGCAGGATAGACGGAAACATTGAAGCCGATACTATTTTTGCCGGGGGACTTATCAAAGGCGATCTGCGGGCCAAGAATAAAACGGAGATCTCTTCTACCGGAAAGATTTTCGGAGATATTACAACGAAGATCCTTGTGATCGATGAAAACGCAGTATTTCAGGGACGCTGCGATATGGGCCAGAGCCTGCCCGAGAACGGAAACGGGATGAGTACCGTAAATGTGAGGACAAATTATAAAGACAGCGGGAAAGAAGATAAGAAAGAAGAGACGAAATAAAGAAAAAAGCGGCAGTGCAGCGAAAGCTATGCTGCCGCTTTTGGTGTGCGCCTAGCGGCGCACTTTTATCTTTTTTCAGCTTTAGGACACAGACCATTCCGGTAAATTATTCTTAAGTTTCTTTTGCAGGCCGGACGAAGAAAGAAAGGGAATAAGGATTTTTTACAAATAAATGTGTCAGTACACTGGAGTTTGTAAATAGGAAAGCGGAAATGGAACTGGTACAGTGAGGTTTAATGATTTATTTTACAGAAATTCCTTGTTTTTTGCATTACATCTTTTAAAGTTTCAAGATTTTTCAATGTATCGCCGCATTCAAGGGAATGATTGCATCCATCGTATACAGTCAGCGGAATATGATTTATATCTGACAGCCGGATGATCTCATCGATATCGCTCCACGGATCAGCTGTCCCGATAAATCCAATTGCATGGTCCGGTGCAAAAAGGTACGTCTGTGCCAGAGGCGTATACAGAATATGCCTTGCATTTTTTATTTCATATTTCTGCGCATAGGATGCCGCAATGATAGTTCCAATACTTTTTGAAATAAAAAGCACATCGTTATATTTGGGCCAGAAGATGTCTGCGAGTTCAGACTCAGCTTGTAAAAACAGCATTTCATATGCTTCTTTCATTTTTTCATCATTACCACGGATATTTCCGGCTTTATATGTGTAGTTTACATTTTTATAATTTTCATATCCCAGTTCAAAGGCGATATTCCTGCTGTAATACAGAAGGGGCTTATCGCAATGATATCCTATTCCTGGAAAGTAAACAGCTATTTTTGACATGATGTATCCTCTCGATTTTTTTATATTTTCCATTATATAGTATCATATATTTATCGCTATAGCTATCAGAATACTTGTTGGATGTTCAAAGGGATTTGCAGAATAAGGATGATATAGGAAATATAAGTTTCCGGACAAGGTGGTTTGGCGAATGGGATTAATGCATTCTGTAAAGCACATAGCCGTCTATGGAATCATATACTGCATAGCGCTCTTCAAGAATATCTGATATATTTTCTGTTTGTCCGGCAGTTAAGATCCACATGGCATTGCCGCCATGGCCACAAAATGTGCGGTTAACTTTTATATGGTATTACCGATATGTAATATTGCAGATACTATTGACGGATGGACCGTGCATAAAATGATGTTTATTTACGGACTGAGTACGATCTCTTACGTTTTGCGGCACTGTCTTTTTATTGATATTATTACAATCCCTACGCCTGTTGTATTTGGGACAAAAGCAAACGGCGCAGAAACTTATTTAGGATTTCTGGGTATTCCGGTAGAGAAAATTAGCGGCGCTTTTAGCGGCCGCTATTGATTCGTAGAAGAAAGAATCCGTTCAAACACCAGCTCGTAACCGTCATTTCCATAATTAAGGGAACGGTTCACACGGCTTATAGTTGCGGTAGAAGCGCCGGTTTTTTCCGCAATTTCAAGATAAGTCTTATGTTCTCTTAACATGGCGGCCACTTCAAAGCGCTGGGATAACGATAAAAGTTCGTTCACTGTACACAAATCTTCAAAAAAACTGTAACATTCGTCTCTGTCTTTCAGGCTCAGGACGGCGTCGAAAAGAGCGTCAACAGCCTGGGTTTTTATTTTCTTATTCATGGGTGCCTCCGTCAAAATCCGATAATATAAACATATCTGCATTTTAACATACTAAAGTCTTAAAGTAAAGGAGAAGATTTTATCGTTTGCGGATGCCTGTAGGGAGCGGCCTGTCTGCCCGCAGAGGCAGGACTGCCTTGGGAAATGAAGAGGGGAGGCGGTTAAAAAGAAATGGCGGTAAGGATTTTAGAAAATATGACTTGTCATGCGGTTAGGGGTACTATATAATTAGGAAAGAAGAAAGGTGTTGAATATGACAATTAATACGGAAGATTTGATCAACAGCATATTGGCAAGCTTTGACAGGATCAGTTATATTAAGTCGGAAGATATTCCTAATATTGATCTTTATATGGATCAGGTGACGACCTTTATGGATAAAAAACTGAAAAATACGACCAGATATCCGCAGGAAGATAAGATACTGACCAAGACCATGATCAATAATTATGCGAAAAACGATCTGCTGCCGCCGCCCTTAAAGAAAAAATATACGAAAGAACATTTACTTTTGCTTATATTTATTTATTATTATAAAGGAATCTTATCGATCAACGATATTCAGACATTGCTAAAGCCCATTACGGATAAGTATTTCGGAACGGATGAGGCGTTTGATCTGGAGCATATTTATGACGAAGTATTCGGTCTGGAGGATGAGCAGCTTGAAAGCCTGAAAGCGGATGTGATTGAAAAGTTTAAGGTATCGCAGACCACATTTGGGGATGCGCCGGAAGAGGATAAGGAGTTTCTGCAGACGTTCTCTTTTATATGCGTGCTTGGATTCGATGTGTATGTAAAGAAGCTATTGATCGAAAAACTGATCGATGACCTGAAGAATAGAAAAAGTAAAGAATAAGAATATATCATTTACGGAGGTAGAAATGCGGTTAGAGGATTTAAGAAATAAGGGATTTGACGTGGACAGCGCCATGGAGCTTTGTATCGACAGCGAAGAGATCTATCAGGAAGTATTGGAGGCGGCTTTGGATGAAGGCGTTGAGAAACTTCCTTTTATGCGGGAATGTGTGGAAAAGGAAGATTATGAGCGCTACTGTATCGAAGTACACGGGCTGAAAAATGCGGCGAAGCAGATCGGGGCCATGCGGCTTTCCGAACTTGCTTTTGATCAGGAAAAGGCGGCTAAGGCCGGTGAATATGATGTAGTAAAAGGAAATTACGAATCTATGTTGGAGGCATATCAGGAGATCATCGATTTCCTTCGTGAGTTTTTGGAGAATGAGGTATAAAAGAATTGGGCAGGCAGACCTTGGAGGAGGATTTCTTTCAGGGTCTTTTTTTGTTTTTAAAAAGATAGCATGACAATTTTTGTTGTAAAAACGGGGAATATAAGGAAACAGACCTAAGTGGGCATACTGATATTACATTAAAATTCTGTATATAAAATGTTTTGAGTATATATGGAGATAATGATGTATTGTGAGTGATTATAAGAAGGTATTCAGGAGGCTTGCCGCTTATAGAAAGGGGCGGGGTATCACACAGGAGCGGGTTGCGGAGAAGATCCATATCAGTCAGGAACAGTATTCTTATCTGGAAAATGGTATCTCCAAAATGACGGATAAAGATCTGAGGGGATTTTTGGAATTAGGCTGGAATATTGATTATATTATTACGGGTGAGGAGACGTTTTATGGCAGCGAAAACAAAGTAGAAGAGGCGTTTGCAGGGTTTAAGGACGAAGAAGGAAAGGAATTTGCCATGAAACTTTGTGCGGAGGTCATGATCATAAAGGCTGTACGGGGAAGGCTGTGGGAAAATCATGGAGGACTGAAAGAAAAACTAGAGTTGCTAAGCGATATGGTTGATTCATGGCAGGATTTTTCTATGTGCCATCATGTCAGGAAACGGCTGAAGATCTCCCAGCTTGTTATGGCTGAAAAGTTGGGATTGGGGATCAAGAAGTACAGGGAAATAGAACGGGAGATCAAATATCCTGATGCGGAAATGCTTTTGACTCTTTATGATATGTCAGGATATCCGCCGATGTTGTTTTTGGACTTTTATGACAGGCGGCTGCTGCTTCTGAAGCTGGTGTGGGACGTATTTGGCGATAAAGACAAAGAGGAAATACTGGATTTTATATATTATATGAAGAAGATTCTGTAAGGAGGGGAAGAGAGGAAACAGTTTTATCATAAAACGGATCGGTTCTTTTGCAGCAAAAGGCAGGAAAGTCAGACTCGCATGATTCAAGAGTGATAGAGCTTTTAAACGGGAAAATTTTATGGTTCGGGATCAGTCTATGCGAAAAAGCAAGAGTCTGACCGATTTTGCAGATCATTTTGGGGCGAAGGCAGTTATACCGGGATCATGATACTGGCATACGGATGGTTTTTCAGAACCGGATCTCTATTGGCACGGTAATGGCAGTGATCGGGCTTCAGAGGAATGTCTCATGCCTGTTTATGAATTTTTCAGCTTTTTTTCGGGACTTTCAGAGGCGTTTCCGTCCATAGAGCGTGTGAATGAGCCTTTGGAAACGGAAAAGGACGGAACATGAAAATCTTTCTAACATGACAAACATGACAGAATCCGGTGGATATACACATCCTGAACCGGTTTGATATGAGAGTCAGGAAGGGGAAGAATATTTCCGGCGGACACCGCCAGCGGACTGCCATGGCGAGAATGTTCTTAAGCCACAGGCCGATCTATCTTATCGGCGAGGGAACCGTCAATATTGATGAAGAAACAGAGAATATCGTAACGGAGAGTATAAAAAAAGATGAAGGGGGAAAGGTGCTTTCCCTGTCAGATGAGTCTTTTTGTTTAAGCAGTATCAAAAGCAGGTTTGTGATCGGTACGCCGTCTGGAAGTCAGGGAGAAGAATACAAAAGAGTTTATCCTTGACAAAGACGGAAATCATGATAATATATAAATATGGATACCCCACAGGGGTGGGGTAAAAAACAGAATGAAAAATAACCGCTATCCCTGTTTTTTATGGTTATACTAATTCCCATAGGATTGTCTTAACAGACATACGACCCAAGGAGGTACTGTTTATGAAAGCGGATAAAGCCAATATAGAGAGATTATTAAAAACTGCAAGAGGGCAGTTGGACGGCATTTTGAAAATGGTCGAGGAAGACAGATACTGCATCGATATTTCCAACCAGCTCATGGCGACCCAGTCTATTTTAGGGAAAGTCAACAGAGAAGTGATCAAGGCTCATATGCAGTGCTGCGTGAAAGAAGCCGTGGAAGGGGAAGAGCGGGAAGAAAAGATCGACGAAGTGATGACACTGATAGATAAACTATTATAAAGGCTTTGGGAGGCATTTGATGAAAAAAGAAACTTACGATATTACCGGAATGACTTGTTCTGCATGTTCCTCCAGAGTGGAAAAATGCGTCCGCGCTTTAGAGGGGGCTGACAAGGTTTCCGTTAATCTTTTAACGAACAGTATGCAGATTGAATACGAAGAAGACCGGCTGGATGAGAGGAAGATCGTAACGGCTGTGGAAAAGGCCGGATATGGGGCGGCGTTGAGAAGTAAAAGAGAAAAGAGCGCCGTTTCACAGAAGCGAATCGGGGAAACCCCGGAAAAGAGCATCATGCAGAAGGAGACGGAAAGCCTGAAAAAGCGCTTTTTCTTATCCCTCGTCTTTTTGATACCGCTTATGTATCTTTCTATGCATCATATGTTTTTTGAATGGTTCGGCCTTCCGGTTCCGTCAGTGATCATGGAATATTTCCATGGATACGAGAATGCGGTCACCTTTTCCTTTTCGCAGTTTTTACTGCTTTTGCCTATTTTGTATATGAACCGGAAGTATTTTCAGGTGGGATTTAAAACGCTGTTCCACGGAAGTCCCAATATGGACAGTCTGATTGCGATCGGTTCCGGAGCGGCGCTCGTATACGGCTGCTTTGTGATCTTTCGATTGGGCAGGGCGTTAGGACAGCAGGATCTGCAGGTAGTGGAACAGTACGGGATGGAAGTATATTTTGAATCGGCAGGCATGATTTTGACGCTGATCACACTGGGAAAATATTTAGAAGCAAGATCGAAAGGAAAGACAGGCGAAGCCATTACCAAGCTGATGGACCTTGCGCCGAAAACGGCGGTGGTGGAAAGAGACGGTGAAGAGAAAACGGTCGGCGTGGAAGAAGTCTGTGTCGGAGACATTGTTTTGGTAAGATCCGGCGCGGCAGTGCCTGTGGACGGCGTGATCGTTTTCGGAACCGGCAGTATCGACGAGGCGGCGATCACGGGAGAAAGTATTCCCGTAGACAAAAAAGAGGGGGATACGGTGGTAGGCGCTACCGTCAACAAAGCCGGATTTTTCAAATTCCGGGCGACGAAGGTGGGAGATGATACGACGCTTTCGCAGATCATCCGTCTGGTGGAAGAGGCCGGCGCCAGTAAAGCGCCGATCGCTAAAACGGCGGATAAGATCGCAGGCGTTTTTGTCCCGGCAGTGATCGGGATTGCGCTGCTTGCGTCGGCTGTCTGGCTGTTTGCCGGCGCAGGATTTGAGTTTGCGCTTTCTATCGGTATTTCCGTATTGGTCATTTCCTGCCCCTGCGCTCTTGGGCTTGCTACGCCGGTAGCAATCATGGTCGGCACGGGAAAAGGAGCCCAGCTTGGTATTTTGATCAAATCGGGAGAGGCGTTGGAAACAGCGCACAATATAGATACTATTGTTTTGGATAAAACGGGTACGATCACGGAAGGAAAGCCCGTAGTCACGGATGTGATACCTGTGGGATGTACAAAAGAAGAACTGCTAAGGGCTGCGGTCAGTCTGGAAAAGCCCAGTGAACATCCTTTGGCGCAGGCTGTGGTAAAGTATGGGGAAGGACAGGGAATCTATGCAGAGACGACGGAGGACTTTGTCACTCTTCCCGGAAAAGGAGTGGGCGCCCGTCTGTCCGGCATACAGTATTATGCCGGAAATAAAGGACTGATGGAGGAAAACCATATTTCCTGCAAAGCGGTGGAACAGGAACTTTACCGTCTTGCGGGCGAAGGGAAAACCCCTTTGCTCTTCAGCGGCGGAAAAGAAGTTTACGGGCTGATTGCAGTAGCGGATGTGGCAAAAAAAACCAGTAAAGCGGCTATTGAAAAATTTAAGAAAATGGGCATAGACGTGGTCATGCTGACCGGAGACAATGAAACGACTGCCAAAGCGGTACAAAAGCAGTTAGACATTCCCAAAGTCATTGCAGACGTGCTGCCGGAACAAAAAGAGCAGGTGATCCTATCCTTGCAGAAGGAAGGGAAAAAAGTGGCAATGGTGGGCGACGGCATCAACGACGCTCCGGCCCTGACGAGGGCGGACGTGGGGATCGCGATCGGCGCGGGAACGGACGTGGCGTTGGAAAGCGCGGACGTAGTGCTGATGAAAAACGATCTGCTGGACGTCTGTCAGGCGATACGCTTAAGTAAGAAAGTGATCTTAAATATTAAGGAAAATCTGTTTTGGGCATTTTTCTATAACAGTATCGGTATTCCTTTGGCAGCGGGCGTATTTTACTGTAGTTTTGGATGGAAACTGAATCCCATGTTCGGCTCTGCGGCCATGGCGCTCAGCAGTGTATGTGTGGTTTCCAATGCGCTTAGAATAAAAAGATTCAAGGAGGAAAAAGAAATGTTTGGAAAGAAAAAATGTGATGTGGAGATGAAAGTGGAAGGTATGAGCTGCGGCCATTGCAGCGCGAGAGTGGAAGAAGCTTTAAATGCGATAGAAGGCGTGAAAGCGGAAGTGGATTTGAAGAAAAAGACGGCTTATGTTACACTGGAAAAGGAAACGGCGGAAGATACGCTGAAAAAAGCGGTGGAAGAGGCCGGATATCATGTGGAAGAGATAAAAAAGCTTTAAATTTTATGTATTCTTAGTGCCGTTTACGGACTCCGCACCGTAGACGGCACATTTTATAAAAAATGGAAAGGACGGAAAAGTCAAAATGACAAAGGTAACGTTTGAGGAATATATCAAGAAAAATAAAGTACTCTGCGACGGCGCGTTCGGCACTTATTACGGGGCGCTCGCGGGAACGGAAGCAGCTTGCGAGAAAGCAAATTTAGAAGATCCGGAGCTTGTCAAAAAAATTCATAGGGAATATATCCGGGCAGGGGCAAAGCTGATCCGTACCAACACCTTTGCGGCGAACCGCGCCATGCTTTCCACGACGGGAGAACAGGTAAAAGAGATCATAAAGAAGGCCTATGAGCTTGCAAGGGAAGCCTGTGGGGAAGAGGCGTCCGTTTATATCGGCGGCGATATCGGCCCGATCCCTGCGGACGGTACGACGGAAAGACAGGCCAGAGAAGAAGAATATCTGGATATCTGCCGCACTTTTTTGGCAGCAGGCGCAAAGATCCTTATTTTTGAGACATTTCCGGATCTGGAAGAGATCCTTCCGGTCATACGGAAAGTGAAAGCGGAAAACAAAGATGTTTTTGTGATCGTACAGTTTTGCGTTAACCAGTTCGGGTACGGCAATACGGGGTTCAGTGCGAAGCGGCTTTTAGAGGAGGCAGGGAACGCGGATGAAATATCCGCCGTTGGGTTTAACTGCGGCGTGGGTCCCGGCCATTTATACCGGATCATGGAAAAACTGGAACTTTCCGTAGGGAAATATATCACGGCCCTTCCCAATGCCGGGTATCCCCGCAGGGTGCAGAGCAGAATGGTGTTTTCGGATAATGAAGAATATTTTGTGGCGAAAGAATGCGATATCGCGGCGCTCGGCATCGATATTTTAGGCGGCTGCTGCGGTACTACGCCTTCTTATATCGGCAGGCTTTCCCGGAAAAACATATGGAAGAGGGAATCGGACAGGGAACTCAGGAAAAAAGAAATGCATAAACCAAGGGAGGAATACCGGGATTACAGTTTTTTTAACGGAAAAGATAAAAAATTGATCGCCGTGGAACTGGCGCCTCCTCTGAATGCGGATGATGAAAAGCTGATGGACGCGGCAAACCGTCTTAAAAATTGTGCGGTAGATGTGGTTACCTTTCCCGATTCTCCGTCTGGAAGAACCCGGGTGGACTCTGTCCTCATGGCGGCAAAGGTCAGGAAAGAAACGGGACTTTGCGTGATGCCTCACTTATGCTGCAGGGACAAAAATGCAATCGCCATCCGGTCCCAGCTTTTAGGGGCGCAGGTGAACGGAATCCATAATTTTTTGGTCATTACGGGCGATCCGGTGCCTACGCTGATCCGACAGAGGGTGAAGAGCGTATTTAACTTTGATTCCGTGGGATTTATGAAGATCATAAAAGATATGAATGAAGAACAGTTTGCAAAAGAACCCCTCTGTTATGGCGGAGCGATCAACTACAACCGCCGTAATTTAGAAGTGGAGCGGGAACGCATGAAGAAAAAAACAGAAGCGGGCGCGGCGTTTTTCTTTACCCAGCCCCTTTTCTGCAAAGAGGACGTAGAGAAGGTAAAGCGTTTGAAAGAGGAAGTGCCGGAAACCAAAGTGCTTTGCGGGATCATGCCTCTTGTCAGCAGAAAAAACGCACTTTTTATGAAAAACGAAATGACCGGCATCCATATTCCGGACGAGGTGATCGAAAGATATGGGGAAAGCATGACAAGGGAGCAGGGGGAGGAAACCGGAATCGCCATTGCAAAAGAGATCATCGGGCTTGCTTCCGGTTTCGCAGACGGATTCTATTTTTCCCTGCCCTTTAACCGGGTAAACGTATTGGAAACTATTTTAAAAGAGGCCGGCCTGTAAGGCTTCAGAGGAAGATCATTTTACGGCCTTTTTTGCAAATTCAGTGGTAACCAGATCTGCGTAAGGCACACGTTCGGAGAGTTCCCCGGCTTCTTCCAAAATATTCTGGAGCAGGGTGAAGCTTTCTTCTTCGAATACCAGATCGGTTTTCCATGTCTGCTGTTCGTAATATCTTGTTATGATGGTGGTCAGCGTATCCAGATCAGTTTCGGGGAATTGGGGACTGATAGTTTTGGCAATTTCAGCGGGAGTAGATTGATTTACATAATCCATACCTTTTTGCAATGCGTTGGTAAAGCTTTGGATCAGTTTGGGATTTTCCTCGATAAAGCTTTTTTTCGCGCTGAAAGCGGTGTAAGGAACGAAGCCGGACTCTTCGCCTAAAGAGGCTACCACATAACCGTCTCCTTTGGCTTCAAGGGCAGTGGCGTGGGGTTCGAATTCTACTGTGAAGTCCCCCTGTCCTCCTGAAAAGGCAGCCGCCGTGGAGCCGAAATCGATACTTTGGTCGATGGTCAGGTCTGAAGCAGGATCGATATTATGTTTTTTCAAAATATATTCGAATACCATTTCAGGCATACCGCCTGCCCGGCCGCCAAGCACCGTTTTTCCGGCAAGCATTTCAAAGCCGAAGTTCTCTATCGGTTCTCTGGAAACGAGGAAATTTCCCGCACGCTGCGTAAGCTGGGCGAAATTGACGACATAGTCTTCTGCGCCTTGAATGTAAGTATAGATCGAACTTTCGCTGCCCATAAAGCCTATCTGGGCCTCACCTGAAAGCACGGCGGTCATCGTTTTATCCGCACCGTAGCCGGTGACCAGTTCCAAGGCGATCCCTTCTTCCTCAAAGTATCCTTTTTCAATGGCAGCGTACATAGGCGCATAAAAACAGGAATGCGCCACTTCATTCAGTACAATGGGCGTGGTTTTGCCGCTTTGCTTTTTTTCACTTTTATCCTCCGTCTTTCCACAGCCTGTCAAAAGAAGGAGAAGAGAGAGAGAAAGAAGCAGAACGATGCTTCGTTTTTTCATAAAAAGCCTCCCTGCGTGTTCATCCCGTTATAATACGGAATGATGCATAAATTATGATATTAAATTATGTTTAAAATGCAAAAAGGTTACTAAAGGGTATTGTTGAATTGCTTTTTTTCGTGCATAATATGTCATATAAACAATGAATCGGGTTGCCCTGTGATCTTGGGCAGATATTTGGTATAGAGGAGGAGCATCATGAAGACGATAAACAAAATATTTATGGCGATTGCCGTGATCATATTGACGCCTACGGTCATGCTGGTAGCGTTCATACTGATCGCAGACGCTACGGATATGGATCTGAAGAAGATCGTGTGGGAGGAGGAAACTGAAACCGGAACGGAGTTCCTTGTCGATGGCGGGCCTGCTGAAACGCAGCCGGAGGCAGAAGCGTCTCCAGCGCCTGAAGCACCCGTGCCGCCGGAAGAGCAGGAGGGAGAACAACAGCCTGAGGTTCCGGACCGTTTGGTTTCCGATCCGCCGTTAAACTGGGTATCGACGGGAGATAACGGGGCTCTTCAGCAGCAGCTCAATAGGGATGCATGGAATGCAAGTCCCAACTCTTCGGCAAGCACAAATCCGAGCGTGAGCGGAAACACGAACGGAAATACTTCCGTGCCGTCTACGGGTCTGCCGGATGCGTCCGCATACTTGAAAGCATATTTGGACGTCATATTTAAGAATGATTATTATGCCTATGTTGATTATAAGATAGGAACAGTGGAAGAAGCGGAAGAACTTTATGAAGAAGAACTGGATGTGGAAGCGTTCAACGATATTTTCGGGACATTGGGCTTTTCCGATGTGGATGCGGCGGAAAGAATGAGTCTTTTGAAGCAGATCTTTGCAAGTTTCCGCTATCGTGTAGGCGAAGCCAAAAAACAGGCGGACGGTTCCTATATCGTGACAGTTTCTTATGAAAAAATGAACGTTTACGCGCCTGCGGTGGACGCTTATGTCAAAAAAGCAAAAAGCATGATCACCGGATGGAACAGGGAAGGAGAAGCAGGAGGGGAAACGCCTTCCTTCGAGAGCATGAGCGGGCAGTTGATTGAGGCATATACGGCATGCCTGAGAGAGGCGTATGGAAACGCTACCTATGAAAAAGAGCAAAATGCGACGATCCGTCTGAAAGTTGTGAATAATTCTTATGAGATCAATGAAGAGGACGCTACAAAGTTCGGGTTTGCAATCGTCGATTCCGAGGCGGCTATGGAGAAGCTTGAAAAAGCGGTGAAGGATTTGGATTTTTAATGCTCTCTAAACACCTTTAAACACTCTTTAACACTCTTAACGAAAATATTATCGACAGCCTGAATAAAATCCGATATAATGAAAGTCAAGCAAAAAGAAAGGCTATCTTGATAAAAGATAAGAAGAGGTTACGGATATGGGAGTATTGACTAGATTCAAAGATATTATGACGGCAAACGTAAACGCATTGTTGGATAAGGCGGAAGATCCGGAAAAGATGGTGGATCAATATTTGCGTAATCTGGAAAACGATCTGGCAAAAGTAAAGGCCGAGACCGCCTCGGTTATGGCGGAAGAAAAAGCTGCAAAGCGTAAGCTGGACGAATGCGTCAGCGAGATCGACAGGATGACGGAATATGCCAGAAAGGCAGTGACGGCCGGGAACGACGGCGAGGCAAAACAGTTCCTTACGAAAAAAGGCGAACTTACAGAGAAAAAAGAAGTCCTTCAGAAAACATATGAAGTGGCAAAAGCTAATGCGGACAAAATGCGTGAGATGAATCGTAAATTGGAAGAGGACATTGCGCAGATGCGGAGCAAGAGGGATACGCTGAAAGCTAAGGCCAAAGTTGCCGACGCACAGGAAAGGATCAATAAACTTGGCTCCAGTGTAGAGACGGCGGGCAATAATATGGCGGCCTTTGACAGAATGGAAGAAAAGATCAACCGCAGGCTGGATGAAGTAGATGCAATGGCTGAGCTGAATGCGGAAAGCGGTTCTGATTCCATAGAGGAACTTGCCAAAAAATATGATTCCGCTGAAGGAAAGTCAGATGTTGATGATGAGCTTGCAGCATTGAAAGCAGAGCTTGGAATGTAAGAAGAAAGAGTGGGTTGGGCAGATGGGATTGTTTTCAAGAGAACTTGCCAATGTAGTAGAATGGAAAGAAGAAAGAGAAGGGGTATTGTTTTGGAAATGGCAGAATCAGGAGATTAAGAAGGGATCCAAACTGATCGTGCGTCCGGGGCAGGATGCGATCTTTCTTTATAATGGCAGGGTTGAGGGGATTTTTGAAAGTGAAGGGCAGTTTGATATGGAATCTGATATCATTCCTTTCCTTACCACATTAAAAAGTTTTAAATTCGGGTTTAACGCCCCTTTACGGGCCGAGGTCCTGTTTATCAATACGAAGGAAATGCTTGTAAAATGGGGGACTAAGAATGCCGTCAATCTGCCGGCGCCGGGACTGCCGGGCGGAATGCCGGTCCGGGCTTTCGGTACATTTAGCTGTAAGATTGCAGAGCATGACGTGCTGATTGAAAAACTGGCGGGTATCAAGCAGGTTTATACGGTAGAGGATGTAAAAGAACGTATCGTTTCCAATTTAGACCAGCTTTTAATGAGCTGGATCGGAAAAGAGGGCAGGGATATGTTCAACCTGCAGATGGATGCCGGAAATATCGCCAGAGGAATCATGAGCGATCTGGATATGGATATGAGAAAAGTCGGGATCGCTATTACCGATTTTAACATTGAGAGTTTTTCTTATCCTGAGGAAATCAAAAAAATGCAGGAAAAGGCGGCTGCACAGTCTATGGTCGGAGATATGAACAAATACCAGCAGATGGCGATGGCGGATTCCATGGCAAAAGGAGACGGAGGACGCGGCGGCAGCGTAGCGGGCGATATGGTCAGTCTCCAGATGGGAATGGCTATGGGGCAGCAGATGGTCAATCAGATGCAGAATGCGCAGCAGACGGTTTCGTCAAATGCGGTAAACGGCACTGCGCCGAATTTCTGTCCGAATTGCGGCACGCCTGCCAACGGCAGCAATTTTTGTGGAAACTGCGGCACAAAGTTAGTACGTTGACAGCTGTTCAATCTGAAAATTTTTCTTGATTTAGCGTTTTTATTTGATGGAAGTAAATGCGCGCGGAGAGAAAGCAGATTGGCAGGGGAAATAGGAAAAGGACCGGCAGATAGGTTATAATTGCGATCTATCTGCCGGTCCTTTCAGCGTTTGCTTTACATGAAGAAATCAGTCTTATCCTTATAAATGATATTCTTCCCTGCGGTTGTATTTTTCCAGCACTTCATGAATCTTTTCTGTAGGCGTCAGCACATTTGCCATAGAAACGTCATGATTCATAAAATCAATGATAGAAGCAAGAAATTTACTCATATCCGCTTTTACAAAATATGGTTTTTCGGTAAGTTCCGGTAAAAGATAAGTCAGGTTTGTGGTGACCACGCGCTCAAAGACACCCTCTTCATAGGCGGTGTCAAAAGCCTTCAGGCCGTTTGTGAACAGACCGAAAGTACAACAGATGAATACGCGTTTGGCGTACATATTTTTCAATTGTTTTGCGGTATCCAGCATACTTTCTCCTGAAGAGATCATATCGTCGATAATGATGACGTCCTTCCCTTCCAATGAGTCCCCCAAAAATTCGTGGGCTACGATCGGATTTTTACCGTTTACGATCATGGAATAGTCCCGGCGCTTATAGAACATTCCCGTATTGACGCCAAGTACGTTGGCGAAGTATACGGCCCGGTCAAGAGCGCCTTCGTCGGGGCTGATCACGACCAGATGATCTTTGTCGATGATGAGATCCTTTTCTACGTCTAATAAAGAACGGATAAACTGGTATGGCGGCGTGAAATTATCGAAACCGCAAAGCGGCGTGGCATTCTGCACTCTTGGGTCATGGGCGTCAAAGGTGACGAAATTGGTAACGCCCATCGAACTTAATTCTTTTAGTGCATAAGCGCAGTCCAAGGATTCTCTGCCGTTTCTCTTATGCTGCCGTCCTTCGTATAAGAAAGGCATGATCACCGTGATGCGGTGCGCTTTCCCGTTAGTTGCGGAAATGACGCGCTTCAGGTCCTGATAATGGTCGTCGGGCGACATATGGTTGGTATAGCCGTTTACGCTGTAGGTAAGACTATGGTTACAGACGTCCAACAAAAGGAACAGATCTTTGCCCCGGATACTTTCGTTAAAAACAGCTTTTCCTTCGCCGCTTCCGAAACGCGGGCAGGCAAAATCTACTAAGTAACTGTTTTCACTGTAGCCGTGAAAGGCAGGATCGTTCTTTACTTTATCGTTATTTATGAATTTCCGGAAATCTACCAGATAATTGTTGATCTTTTCTCCTAGATTTTTTGCCGAGTCCATAGCGATGAGCTTTAACGGCGCCACCGGCATTGCGTTTTCAAGTTCGAGTAAATTAGGCATAGGTACCTCCGTGCATTAAAGTATATTCTTATCTACCTTATAATTTTATATCATTATGCTAGTGACACGTCAAGGAATTTCGGGTATGATAATGAATAGCAGATAGCATCATGAGGAGAATTTAGCGGGAAGGGAACCTGCAGGAATGGAGATTTTTATGAAACAAAAAGGCCATGTGGTCAAAAGTGTGGCGGCAGGCGGTATTGGCGAAGAGCTTGGGATAGAAGCGGGAGACAGGCTGACCGCTATTAACGGCGAAACGGTCGCGGATATTTTTGATTATCAGTTTTTGATGCAGGAAGAATATGTAGAAGTATCGATTGAAAAGCAGGACGGCGAGGAATGGGTCTTGGAAATAGATAAGGACTATGAAGAGGATCTGGGGATCGAATTTGAAAACGGCCTGATGGACGAATACCGTTCCTGCCGCAATAAATGTATTTTTTGTTTTATCGATCAGATGCCAAAGGGAATGCGGGATACCCTATATTTTAAAGACGACGATTCGAGACTTTCTTTTCTTCAGGGGAATTATGTGACGCTCACCAATATGTCGGACGAGGATATCAGCCGGATCGTCAAGTATCGTTTATCCCCTATCAATATTTCATTCCAGACGATGAATCCGGAGCTTCGGTGTAAAATGCTGAATAACCGGTTTGCGGGAGAGGCGTTAAAGAAAGCGGATAAGCTTTATGAAGCAGGAATTACAATGAACGGGCAGATCGTGTTATGTAAAGGGGTCAATGATAAAGAAGAACTGGAGCGGAGCATTCGTGAACTGACAAAGTATCTGCCGAATTTAGAAAGCGTATCCATCGTTCCGGTAGGCCTTTCTAAATACAGGGAAGGGCTTTATCCGTTAGAGCCTTTTGAAAAAGAGGATGCCGTACAGGTGCTTGCTACGATCCATAAGTGGCAGGACCGGATATTTGCGGAGTATGGCTGCCATTTTGTACATGCCAGCGACGAGTGGTATATTATGGCGGGAGAAGAGATGCCGGAGGCGGCCCGCTATGACGGATATCTGCAATTGGAAAACGGCGTAGGAATGCTGCGGCTTTTACAGGATGAATTTGAAGAGGCGCTTCAGGCTTATAAAGAAAGGGGAATATTGCCCGATCCGGACAGGGAAGGCACAATTTCCATGGCAACAGGGAAACTGGCCTGTCCTTATATAAAAAAGATGGCGCAGAAGGTCATGGAATATGTTCCGAAACTTACGATTTACGTCTACGATATAAGAAACGATTTTTTTGGAGAACGGATCACCGTTTCAGGGCTTTTGACCGGGCAGGACATCCGAAAGCAGCTTGAGGGAAAAGAACTGGGCGGCAGGCTGCTGCTGCCAGCCAATGTGCTTAGAAGCGGAGAGAGCGTATTTCTGGACGACATGACCGTGGCGGATATGGAAAAGGCTTTACAAGTAAAGGTAGATATTGTAAAATCAAGCGGATATGATTTTTGGGAAAGCATTTTAAGTACCTTGACTCCCGTGCGCCCGCTTTAGCGGGTACTCCAATCAGGATCGGGAAATTTTTTATTTTGTATGATAATAAGCTGACATAAATTCGCACACTGAGAAAGGAACATGGTTATAAAAATGGAGAAAAGGAACAAAAAGCCGATCGTGGCAGTAGTGGGCAGGCCGAACGTAGGAAAATCCACATTGTTTAACGCATTGGCGGGCGAGAGGATCTCAATCGTAAAAGATACGCCGGGTATTACGAGAGACCGCATTTATGCGGATATCGTATGGCTGGATAAAGCGTTCACGCTGGTCGATACGGGAGGAATCGAACCGGACAGCAAAGACGTCATTTTATCTCAGATGCGGGCACAGGCGGAGATTGCCATTGAGACGGCGGATGTGATCCTGTTTCTGGTAGATGTAAAACAGGGGCTGGTAGACGCAGATGCAAAAGTGGCGGATATGCTCAGACGTTCCCATAAGCCGGTCGTTTTAGTGGTGAATAAAGTAGACCATTTTGAGAAATATATGGCGGATGTTTATGAATTTTATAATCTTGGCATCGGCGACCCGCATCCAATCTCCGCCGCCAACCGTATGGGGATCGGCGATATGCTGGATGAAGTGATCGCACACTTTCCGGAGAACGGTGCCGAAGAAGAGGAAGACGATCGGGTCCGCGTCGCCATTGTGGGAAAACCTAACGTAGGGAAGTCCTCCATCATTAATAAGCTGCTTGGCGAAGAGAGGCTGATCGTATCCGATATAGCGGGAACGACAAGGGACGCGGTAGACACGGAAGCAAAACATAACGGAAAAGAATATGTTTTTATTGATACGGCGGGACTGCGTAAGAAAAATAAAATCAAAGAAGAGCTGGAACGCTTTATGATCGTACGGACGGTCGGGGCGGTAGAGCGTGCGGACGTGGTAGTTATGGTCATCGACGCGCAGGAAGGCGTGACGGAACAGGACGCGAAGATCGCAGGTATTGCCCATGAACGGGGAAAAGCGGTGATCATCGCGGTCAATAAGTGGGATGCCGTAGAGAAGGACGATAAGACGATCTACAAATTTACAAACAAGGTACGGGAAACCCTTTCCTATATGCCTTATGCGGAAATGATCTTTATCTCGGCTAAAACGGGGCAGCGCCTGCCGAAGCTTTTTGAAATCATAGATATTGTGAGTGAAAATCATTCCATGCGTGTGGCGACAGGCGTACTTAATGAAATCATGTCGGAGGCGGTAGCGTTACAGCAGCCTCCGTCTGATAAGGGAAAGAGGCTCAGGCTGTATTATATTACGCAGGTAGGCGTAAAACCGCCCACCTTTGTGATCTTTGTAAACGATAAAGAACTGATGCATTTTTCTTATACTAGATATATTGAGAATAGGATCCGGGACGCCTTTGGATTCAAAGGAACTCCGCTTAAGTTTATTATCAGGGAGAGGAAGGAGAATAAATAGAGTGGAACGGTTGATTTGTTTAGCGATAGGGTATTGTTTGGGCCTTTTTCAGACCGCCTATTTCTATGGAAAAATGAAGGGGATCGATATCAGACAATATGGGAGCGGAAATGCGGGAACGACCAATACGCTGCGCGTACTTGGAACGAAGGCGGGCCTTATCGTGCTTGCGGGAGATATTATAAAAAGCATTCTGGCCGTCGTGATCGCAGGGCTGTTATTTAAAAATACCCATCCGGATACGATCTATCTTTTAAAGCTTTATGCAGGTATGGGCGCAATCTTGGGACATAATTTTCCGTTTTACATGCATTTCAAAGGCGGAAAAGGGATCGCTGCGACAGCGGGAGTGATTCTTTCTTTCCATCCATATTTTATCGTGATGGGGGTAGTACTGTTTTTTGGCGCGTTCTTTATTACACACTATGTATCTTTAGGATCCCTGCTCGTATATGCGGGCTTTATGATCCAGATGGTGATATGCGGACAGTCAGGGCTTTTTGCAGGCATGTCTCAGGCGAATCTGATCGAAATGTATGTCGTGACCGCATTCCTGACCGTGATGGCCTATTATAAGCACCGGGCCAATATCGTGCGGCTTGTCAAGGGCGAGGAGCGCAAGACTTATCTGACGAAAAAAGAAGGAAAAGAAAAGATTTAAATATAGGAGAAAAATAATAAAGGAGGAATGAAGGAAGGGTATGGCAAAAATAGGAATGATAGGCGCAGGCAGCTGGGGAGTCGCGCTGGCGCTGTTACTTTATCATAATGGAAACGAGGTGACCGTTTGGTCAGCCCTTGAGGATGAGATTGAACTGCTTTCGAGGGAGCGGGAACATAAGGATAAACTTCCGGGAGTAAAGCTGCCGCAGGACATGAACTTCATAACGGATCTGAAGGAGGCGGTAACCGGAAAAGATGTGCTTGTGCTTGCCGTTGCGTCGCCTTATACGAGAAGTACGGCAAAGAGGATGAGTGGATATGTAGAAGAAGGGCAGATTATCGTCAATGTGGCGAAAGGGATCGAAGAAGCCACGCTCATGACTCTATCGGAAGTTTTGGAAGAAGAGATTCCACAAGCTCAGATTGCCGTGCTTTCCGGTCCCTCCCATGCGGAAGAGGTCGGAAAAGGACTTCCTACCACGATCGTAGTCGGTACCGGAAAAAAGAAGACTGCAGAATATTTACAGAATTTATTTATGAGCGACGTTTTCCGGGTATATACCAGTCCCGACGTGCTTGGCATCGAGCTTGGCGGTGCTTTAAAGAACGTCGTGGCTTTAGCGGCAGGAATCGCGGATGGTCTGGGATACGGCGATAATACCAAAGCGGCCCTGATCACCAGAGGGATTGCGGAAATCGCAAGACTAGGCGTAGCGATGGGAGCAAAATTTGAAACATTCTGTGGCTTGACGGGGATCGGGGATCTGATCGTTACCTGTGCTTCTATGCATTCCAGAAACCGCCGGGCAGGTATCCTGATTGGAAAGGGCGCAACTATGGAAGAGGCCATGGCGGAGGTTAAGATGGTGGTGGAAGGCGTCTATTCCGCAAAAGCGGCCAAGGGACTTTCCGAAAAATATCAGGTGCAGCTTCCCATCATAGAACAGGTCAATCAAGTTTTATTTGAAAACAAGTCGGCGGAAGAAGCGGTGAAAGAATTAATGCTTCGGGATAAAAAAATCGAGATCTCCGGAGAATGGGAAAAAGAATAAAATTGGAGCAGAGATGAGCATTTACGATACATTGAACGAACAACAAAAACAGGGCGTATTTACAACAAAAGGCCCCGTCCTGCTGCTTGCCGGTGCAGGCAGCGGGAAAACAAGGGTGCTGACGCACCGCATCGCATATCTGATTGAAGAAATAGGGGTCAATCCGTGGAATATACTGGCCATTACCTTTACCAATAAAGCGGCGGGGGAAATGCGTAACCGTGTGGACGATATTGTGGGATACGGCGCGGAAAGCATATGGGTATCTACGTTCCATTCTACCTGCGTGCGGATATTGAGACGTTATATAGACAGGATCGGTTATGACACCAATTTCACTATTTATGATACGGACGACCAAAAAACCGTGATGAAAGAGGTTTGTAAAAAGTTACAGATCGATACGAAAATGTTGAAAGAAAGAACTCTTATGGGCGCTGTTTCTTCGGCAAAAGACGAACTGATCTCTCCAATGCAGTATGAGCTGAACGCCATGGGGGATTACAGGCAAAAGAAGATCGCGGAAGTGTATAAAGAGTATCAGGAAACGCTGCGGAAAAATAATGCCTTGGATTTTGACGATCTGATCGTAAAGACAGTAGAACTGTTTCAAAATTGTCCTGACGTATTGGAGTCTTATCAGAACCGCTTTCATTATATCATGGTGGACGAATATCAGGATACCAATACGGCGCAGTTTGAACTGATCCGGCTTTTGGCGGATCAGAACAGAAATTTGTGTGTGGTAGGGGACGACGACCAGTCCATTTATAAATTCAGGGGCGCGAATATCCGGAATATACTGGATTTTGAAAAGGTGTATCCGGAGGCCGTGGTCATCAGGCTGGAGCAGAATTACCGTTCTACCCAAAATATATTGGATGCGGCCAATATGGTTATCAAAAATAATACCTATAGGAAAGAAAAATCGCTTTGGACCGACGAAGGCGAAGGCAGCAAAGTGCATTTCAAACAGTTTGACACCGCTTATGAAGAGGCTGATTTTATTACGGACGATATTGGGCGCAAGACGGATAAGGAAGGCGTACAGTTCGGAGACTGTGCGGTACTGTACCGGACCAACGCGCAGGCTCGTATTTTGGAGGAACGCTTTATTTTAAAGGGAATACCGTATGACGTAGTGGGAGCTACCAATTTTTATGCCAGACGGGAGATCAAAGACATCCTTGCCTATTTAAAGACAATAGATAACGGAAAAGACGATGTGGCCGTGAAAAGGATCATCAACGTACCGAAAAGGGGCATCGGGACGACGACGATCCTGCGTGTTCAGGAATATGCGGAGGAAAGAGGGATCAGCTTTTATAATGCGTTGAGAGAAGCAGACAAGATCATGACGATAGGAAAAAGCGCCGTGAAGCTGAAACCTTTCGTTACGTTGATACAGACTTTCCGAAGCAAATCGGAATTTTATGGTTTGGGGGATCTGATCAGAGACGTGATCGATCTGACGGGTTATAGAAAAGCGTTGGAGGATTCAGACGAGGAGGACGCGGAAGACAGGATCGAAAACGTAGAAGAACTTGTCAGTAAAGTAGTCGCATATGAAGAGGCTGCGGAGAATCCTACGTTAAGTGAATTTTTGGAAGAAGTGGCCTTAGTAGCGGATATTGACAGGGTAAAAGAGGACGGCAACAGAGTGCTTCTTATGACGTTACATAGTGCGAAAGGACTGGAATTTCCCCATGTTTATCTTGCCGGCATGGAAGACGGGATCTTCCCCAGTTATATGACCATCGCTTCGGATGATCCGACGGACGTGGAGGAAGAGAGAAGGCTTGCCTATGTGGGGATCACAAGGGCAAAAGAGGAACTGACCATGACTTGCGCAAGACAGAGGATGATCAGGGGGGAAACCCAGTACAATCCTGTCAGCCGTTTTGTTAAGGAAGTACCGAAAGAGCTTTTGGACGGGACGCTGCCTGTGGTAAAGAAGAAAGAGATAGAGCAGTATACGGAAGATTCTTATGAAAGAGAGCATTTTAAGTCTAAGCCTTTCGGCGGAGTGGAAGGATATTCCGGCAGCAGTTCCCGGCAAAATACAGGCTATGGGCGGCCCAAGGCGGTGGCAGCCCCTAAAAGGACAGCAGCGGAAAACAGGCCCTATATTGCGAAAGGACTTGGGGAACTGCAGAAGGGGATGCCGCAGACAAACGGGATAGACTATACCGTAGGAGACAGGGTGCGCCATATTAAATACGGAGAAGGCACGGTACTCAAGATAGAAGAAGAACCGAGGGACTATAAAGTAACGGTAGTTTTTGACGGAGCGGGTCAGAAAATTATGTACGCGGCCTTTGCAAAGCTGAAAAAAGTGTAGTAAAATCTTATAAAAAGTGGTATATTAATAGTAATGACAGTTATTCGAAACGAAAAGGCGGAAAGGAAGGTATTAAGAATGAATAAATTTGACGAGGTTTTGGAAAGAGTAAATGAAGTGATCGGCAGAAAAGAAGAGGAGCAGAAAAAATCCAATACGGTATTGTGGGTATTTGCGATTATCGGAGCCGTTGCAGCGATAGCGGCAATCGCTTATGCAGCATATCGTTATTTTAAACCGGATTATCTTGAGGACTTTGACGATGATTTTGAGGACGACTTTGACGATGATTTTTTTGAGGATGACGACGAAGAATTTACGGGAGACGGGGACAGCGAAGGGATCAAATTTCAATAATAGGGGATAGACCCACAGTATATTTGACGTAGAGAAACGGGACGGGATGCGAGTGGTAAGGCGCGTCCCGTTTTCCTTTATAAGAAAGATGAAAGAGGCGGGGAATCCGTAGGGCGTGCTTGCACGCTTTTTTCATCTTTTATAGATAAGAGGGACAGCATAATAGGACGGGTGCAGAAAGGAAAAGGTATGAAAAAGGGACAGGTTTGCGAAGGGATTGTAGAAAGAGTGGATTTTCCGAATAAGGGGATCGTAAAGTCCGAAGGAGGAACTTGCGTGGTCAAGAACAGCCTTCCCGGACAGAAGGTTTCTTTTTGTGTGAACAAGGTGCGTAAAGGAAAGGCAGAAGGGCGGCTTTTGTCCGTTATAGAAAAATCGCCCAAAGAAACGGAAAGCCCTTGTCCACATTTCGGGGATTGCGGTGGATGCGTTTTTATTTCCCTGCCCTATGAAGAGCAGCTTAAGATCAAAGAAGAACAGGTGAAGAAGCTGCTGGATACCGCGTTGGAAGGGCAGGAGAGGGAATATTTATTTGAAGGCATAAAAGCAAGTCCAAGCCCGTATGAATATCGGAATAAAATGGAGTTTTCTTTTGGGGACGAGGTCAAGGACGGGCCGCTTTCTTTGGGAATGCATAAGAGAGGGAGTTTTTATGATATCGTGACGGTATCCGAATGTAAGCTGGTGGATGGAGATTACCGCAGGATTTTAAAAGCCACGCTTTCTTATTTCCGTACACGGGATACGGCTTTTTATCATCGTCTGCGCCACGAAGGCTTTTTGCGGCATCTTTTAGTAAGAAAAGCGTCAAAAACGGGAGAAATACTGATCGCTCTTATTACGACTACGCAGCAGAGTATGGATCTGTCAGAATGGGCGGAGAGCCTTTTAAAGTTAGAATTGGATGGGAAGATCGTAGGAATCTTACATACGAAGAACGATTCCGTTGCGGATGTAGTGAAAAGCGACGAGACGGCGCTTCTCTATGGACAGGATCATTTTTATGAGGAGCTTTTGGGGCTTAGGTTTAAGATCTCCCAATTTTCTTTTTTTCAGACTAACAGCTTAGGAGCGGAAATCCTGTATGATACGGTAAGGGAATATGTGGGGAAAAGCGTTAAAAAGGATGGGGTCGTATTTGACTTGTACAGCGGAACGGGAACGATTGCACAGCTTATGGCTCCTGTAGCCAGAAAAGTGATCGGTGTGGAGATCGTGGAAGAGGCGGTGCAGGCGGCAAAGGAGAATGCTAAGCTTAATGGATTGTCTAATTGTGAGTTTATTGCAGGAGATGTGTTGAAAGTATTGGATGAGCTTGCGGAGAAACCGGATATGATCCTGTTGGATCCGCCCAGAGACGGAATCCATCCGAAGGCATTGCCGAAGATTATTGCTTATGGGGTGGAGAATATCATCTATATTTCCTGTAAGCCAACGAGTCTGGCAAGGGACCTGCAGGTATTTTTGGAGAACGGGTATGAAGTGGAGCGGGGAGTGGCGGTGGATCAGTTTCCTTGGACGGGGAATATTGAAACCGTTTGTCTGCTTTCAAAGAAACCTTGATTTTCTGCGGTTTGTAGGATATTAAGGGGAGAAAATGAATGTGTGTTTTCAGGTCTTTTGAATGAAACATTTGAATATTAAAACAGTGGGGTGTTTTGAGACTCTGCTGAATAATAGGCTTTTGCTAAAAGGTATCACTTTTGCGAAAATGTATGATACTTACCGGCAGAAGCCTTTTTATATAAAGATAACTTGACTTTTAAATCTTACTGATGTAATATTTACACAAGTGCAGCAGAAGTTCGGGCGATATTTTTTTGTTACGAAATCTTACACGTGTAATAAAAGGAAAGGAGGAATGTATAGTACGATATACCCATCAAAGAGAAATTTTTTTACCCAAAAATCTTACAAATGTAATATTCTGAGGATATAGTGTACATTGAAAATAGAATATGACCATATCAGCAAAGCAAAATGAATGGAGGTCAATATGAAGAAAGGAAAAAGCAGAAACAGGCGAAAGAAAACAAGAAGCAGGCTCCTATGGATTGCGATTGCTGTTATAGGAATAGCTGCGGTAATTTCTGTAGTATGTGTGGCAGGAATGTTGGCAACAAAGGAAAATGCCTGGAGGACACCGGAAGAACTTCTGGTGGAGTACATGGATCATATTCCAAAACAGGAGTATGAAGAAATGTATGCGATGCTACATATTGAGGCATCGGGAAATGTCAGTCAGGAGGATTTTGTAACTCGAAATTCAGCTATTTATGAAGGTATAGAAGTCCAGAATATGGCTGTCCAGATTATTGCATATGATGAGGAGCAAATGACGGTAACCTACCAGACTTCTTTCGATACAGTTGCAGGAACTATCAGCTTTGAGAATGAAGCACTTTTCCTAAAGGACGAAGAAGGATATCAGTTGGTTTGGGATGATTCCATGATTTTTCCGAATCTAACTTCTACAGATAAAGTAAGAGTTTCCACTACACAGGCAGAACGAGGAGAAATTCTGGATAGGAACGGACGTGTCCTTGCAAGAAAAGGTACAGCATCTTCGGTTGGAATCGTTCCGGGCAAGTTGGAAAACAGAGAGGAAGCAATCGCACAGATTGTAGAACTATTGGAAATCACACCGGAAGCGATAGAAAAGAAACTGTCTGCAAAATGGGTAAAGGATGATTCTTTTGTTCCTATTAAAACGATTCCAAGAGTGGAAGAAATTGAGTTAATGTCTATCAGTCCAGACGAAGAAGTCCTAAAGGAGAATGAAAGGCATGAAAAGTTGCTGGAGATTCCCGGAGTGATGATATCTGATGTTGAAGTGCGTGAATACCCATTAGGAGAAGCAGCTGCACATTTGGTCGGATATGTTCAAAGTGTTACTGCGGAAGATTTAGAGGAACATGCAGGAGAAGGCTATACATCCAATAGTGTAATCGGCAGAAGTGGAATGGAGGGATTGTTCGAGAGTGAACTGAAAAGCCAGAACGGTTGCAGGATTTACATTGTAAACTCGGAAGGCAAAGAGAAGGAGGAACTGGCTTGTATCTTGGTACAGCATGGGCAGGATATTCAGCTTACGATAGATGCCGATTTGCAGATTTCCTTGTACGAACAGTTTAAGGAAGATAAAAGCTGCTCGGTGGCCATGAATCCTTATACCGGAGAGGTATTGGCTTTGGTCAGCACACCGGCCTATGACAATAACGATTTTATTATGGGATTGTCCAGTGAACAGTGGACTGCGCTTAACGAGGATGAGAATAAGCCAATGTATAATCGGTTCCAGCAAGTGTGGTGTCCGGGGTCTACATTCAAGCCAATTACCGCTGCGGTCGGCTTGGAATCAGGAGCAATCGATCCAATGGAAGATTACGGGAACGTAGGCTTAAGCTGGCAAAAGGATGAATCGTGGGGTTCCTATCATGTAACAACACTCCATGCATATGAACCAGTCATTTTAGAGAATGCCTTGATATATTCCGACAATATTTATTTCGCAAAGGCAGCATTAAAGATTGGTTCAGAAGAGATGGAAAGTTCTTTGACAGGACTTGGTTTTAATGAGGAACTGCCATTTGAGATTAAGATGGCAGAGTCGCAGTATTCTAATTCAGAGGGAATTGAAACAGAAATACAGTTAGCCGATAGCGGTTACGGTCAAGGGCAGGTTTTAGTGAATCCATTACATATGGCATGTATCTATTCTGCTCTCTGTAATAAGGGAAATGTCATAAAGCTTTATTTGGTATATCAGAATGAAGCAGTGGCTGAGTATTGGATTCCGGGTGCCTTTTCTAATGAGACAGCAAGCCGTGTATTGGAAGGAACAAAGAAGGTTGTGAATGATTCTAATGGAACTGGATATGCAGCCCATCGGGATGACATTCTTTTAGCAGGAAAAACAGGTACGGCAGAAATCAAGGCATCGAAGGATGATACTTCGGGTACGGAATTAGGATGGTTTGCAATTTTTACAGCAGAAGATACGGTAGAACGTCCTATATTGATTATCAGCATGGTAGAAGATGTAAAAGGAAGAGGAGGAAGTGGATATGTTGTTAAGAAAGACCGCCTGGTTCTGGAAGAGTGGTTTAGTAGTAATTAGTTTTTTACTGATGCTTAGTGTTTCGGGGTGCAGCGATGTACCCCCGGAAGAAGATACAGTTTCGGAAACAGTAATTGATATTCAGGCTATTCCGGAAGAACCTCAGGAGAATGCAGAAGAAATTATAAACATCTGTATAGATCTTTATAAGAAGGCAGCAGAAGAAAACAAGATAGCTGATTTGGAAACGATTCGCAGTATTGTAAATTGCCTTGGAGAAAATGGATATCCGGCTGTTGACAGCAGAAATCAAATTAACATGACGGAACCAGAGAAGGTAGTGGAATTCTGCGAAAAGGTGGATGCACAGGAGGAAGCAGAAATAACGATTCTTGAAGTCAGCTATTTGGGCGGATTTGTAAAATACGATTTGCACACAAAAGACGGAAATGTAGATGTGGTCAGAAGCTATTACAAGTATGAAAATGGAAATATGAAAAGAGAGGTTATAGGAAACTATCAAGCGGAGTATTGGAATTATACAGAAGAAGGTTACCTGATGTTTTCCGGTGTCTGGTTTTCAGAAGAATTGTATGTTCTTACGTTGAGTGGGGCAGAGGAGCATACCGCATTACGAGTACAGCCATTGGATGAAACATATAGGGTGTTGAGTCGGAAATACCTCCGCCCAATCAGCTTTGAACAGAATAATATGTTCATTGTAGATTGGAGCGAGGATGATTTTGGAGATTTGAATTTCTATGATATGTATGACATTCTTTATCCAAAAGTAAACGGTCAGTATGTTCCTTATGTTGCTGATGACAACTTATCAGTCAGTGCAGTTTATCAGATTCCAAAAGAGGAATTCGAAAGTGTTATTATGAAATATTTCAATATCGATAGCGAAACGCTACAATCCAAAACGGTCTATGATTCGGTGGATTCGACTTATGAATATAAGCCGAGAGGTTTCGAAGAAGTAGAATACCCGGAATATCCATATTCAGAGGTAGTCGGTTTTACAGAAAACAGCGATGGGACAATTACACTTACAGCTAATGTAGTATTCCCTTATGCAGGTGATTCCAAGGTATATGCTCATGAGGTTGTGGTCCGCCCGTTAGAGGACGGAGGAGTACAATATGTATCTAACCGAATTATACCATCTGAAAACAACTACAGAGAAACTTGGCATACGCCACGGTTGACGTTAGAAGAATGGGAAGAATTGTACGGAGGCGAATAATGGAAGATGTGAAATGGCTGCTTAGAAGATGTGGACTTCCGATTTTGCTGCTGTTGTTTTTCGTGATAGCAGGAGTGTTCTGTTGGGGAAAACAGCATGCAGAAAAGCAAAAGATGGCAGAAGAAGTATGGGAGCCACCTGTAGAAATCGAAAATAGCGAAGCAGAAACAGAAGAAGCCGAGAATGCGGAAACTTCCACAGAGTCAGCATATTGGTTTATTCCGCAAGCTAGTGATTGTCTTATCTCAGATGAGGAAAAAGAACAATTGCAGAGTATGGCTTTGTCAGCGGCAGATTCGGTAGCAGAAATCTATAAGGATATTGTAATTGCAGATGCACCAAGTTATTCTTCCGGCATTAGCGAATTTACCGACGAGCAGAGGAAAACTGTGGTGGAGCAATTGGGCACAAGCGGTCTGGTAAGTGTTGAAGAAGATACTGCCATGCAAAACCATGAAGCAATCGAAACATTTTATGCAGATTACTTGGATGGACGGGACTCAATGGTTACGGTATTCGAAGTACATAGGGATGGACTGATTGGAGCAGTTACTTTTATTTACCGGAAAGGTGAGTTGCAGACTTATTATATAGGCGTTCGTTGGAAGGAAGGTGGAGTGCCTGAAATACAGGGAACTTCGGTAAGTAATGTGGCTGAAATTAAACTTACTGAAAAAGGGTATTTTATCTACGCATATGAATATGTGATTGCACATGCAAGTTTGAGACAGTATTGGAGAATAGAACCGCTTCCAGAAGACTGCCAGGAACTGACGGAGAAATACATATTAGGACTAAGCTATGTGAATTACAATGTGCTTGTCACAAACTGGAACAGTAGCAATGTAGAGGATATTTTGATGCCTTGCATGTATGAAGATATCTATCGGATTTATACAGGCGAAAATCTGAAGACACAGGGATGGGAAATTCCGGCAGAAGAGTATGAAAAAATAATGACTACCTATTTCCCGGTGGCTGTGGAGCAGTTGAGAGAACATTGTAGATACAACGCAGACCACAGCAGTTATGAATATGAAATGATTTATGCCAGTCCATATCCGCCTTTTGGAGAAGTAGTTGACTATACAAAAAATGCGGATGGAACGATTACACTTATCGTGGATGGAGTATGGCCGGATTATAATTCTGATCTCGCTTTTCGGAATACGGTTGTGGTCCAGCCATTTGAAGACGGAACTTTCAGGTATCTTTCCAATTCTATAGAACAAATTGAATTGGAACTGCCGCCAATAGCAAGAACGAAAGGATGATTTTATGGTATTAAGGAAAAAGAGCATTCTACTGATCATGGTATTCTTGATATATTTGCTTATAATGTGTCTACAAAAGATGTGGTTAGTAGTGGTAAAACATCATGGTCAGCAACCGGAAATGAAAAGTATTATGAAGTAACAGGCGAAAAATAAAATGAAATCGGGTAGAAGCCAATTTCGTAGTTGGCATTTACCCGATTTTGTTATTTCCAGATATTCATGTCTGACAAGATAGACATGGTTATTTCAGTTGCGTTGCCTCCGGTAGCATCGCTGTCTGCACCAATGTTGGTAGCAAAAAAGTATGTATTATCTGCAGTTTCGATATAACCGATAAACCATCCGTTCACATCCTGGCCATCCACACGTCCGGTTCCGGTCTTTCCGTAGAATGTTCCGGCATCGGAAGAGGAAAGGCAGATGGCATCTTTTACTGCATTGATATTTTCAGGGGCGAAGCCGAAGCTGTTATTTTGTAGCTTGGTTAGAAGTTCGACCTGCTC
>CAJTWM010000017.1 GCA_910579805.1 uncultured Lachnospiraceae bacterium
CTTTTGTCGTTACTCGTCAACGTAAATGTTAAAACCAATCCACATTTGCTGGCAACATATATTTTACCCAAATCATAATAATATAAATAATACAAATATGGCAGGATATCTCATAGACCACCTGCCATACCTAATAGCTTATACGTAAGCGCATAGTTTCGGGGTGTACCCCTTACTTTATCAGGAAACCTATCACCAGGATTCCGGTATGCTAACATTTTGCTCGTTCTTTTTGCTACATTTTTTCTGGACCTCTTCGTTTCAGGGAGCCAGCTTCGCTAACTCATCACCTGACATATCCTTGTTAGGGCGATGCTCCAGCAGGTATTTCAGATACTCATATAAATTCAGGTCATATGCCTTTGCCATTTCTACAATGGTAAGATACAAGGCATTGGCAGATGCGCCATCCGATGTATCGGGGAACAGCCAATTCTTTCTCCCAACAGTTACGGGGCGAATACTGTTCTCACTTAAATTGTTACTCAAACTGCAACGGCCATCTTCCAGATAGGTCATCAGGAAGTCTTCACGATTCTTGATGTAGGTGATTGCTTTCCTGAGTTTGCCGTTACTGCCGGGATTTACCTGTTTTATCCACGCTAAGAAACCCTCAATGACTGGTTTCTGGTCCTTGAGGCGTCGATTATGGATCTGTTTGAAACTAAGCCCTTTTTCTTTGTAGGTGCGCTCGTATTCAAACAACTTGTTGCAGTAGAGCACTCCCTGTACCGCAGGATTGCTATAATCCTTTTCAAGTCCTTTCGGAATGGCTTCCAAAAGGTATCTGCGGATGTGAGCCCAACAGCAGCAGCGTTTGGTTTCTTTTACTTTATTGTAACCCTGATAGCCATCAGCCATCAGATAGAAACCAGGTTCAATTCCATTCAGGAACTGTTTCGCATTTTCTCCTGCTCGAGTGGAAGTGTAATTGTAAAGAATGATGGGATTTAAACCATCTTCTCCGGTACGGACCAGCCAGAAGTAAGATTTTGGCTGTGCCCTGCGCCCTTCCTCTTTGAGGACCTGAATGGGCGTTTCATCCATCATGAGAAATCTTCGTTTCAGAAGTTCGCGCTGGAAGTAATCATACATAGGCTGCATATACTCCTGTGCAGCGGTAATAATCCAGTGCGCCATGGAGGTTCTTCCTATGGGTGCAGACATCTGCAGGAAATCCTGTTCCTGTCTGTACAACCGAATGTATAATCCATACTTTCTGTAAAGGATATATGCAAGCAGCGATTCAGAAGCATAGTTTCCGGGAATCAGTGCAGGTTTGCCATTATCTTTAATAAACTGTGGTTCCTCAGTGTCCTTACATTCAGGACATGTATAATCAGTTCTATTGGTTTTTCTTCCTCAGAAGGAGCATCAAAAAGACGAAGTTGCCCAGCTATGTCGTATGTGCGATGTTCACTGGAGGAGCCAAACATCTTTTGCCGGAACCAGGCGGGTTCTGCCTTGGGATCACCGTTCTCGGCCTGCTGTCTGGCAATGGTATCATTCAGCGTTCTGATGGTGGTATTCAGTTGTGCAATCATGTCTTTCAACTCAGAAAGCTGAATGTCTTTACTGCTTTTTGCCATGACTTTTCTCCTTCATTTGATGGTTCTATTATACCACACAAAGGACGAAAAAGCCAGTAAAACAGGGCATTTCAGGTAGTTCGAAGAGCCTTTGGCTGTTCAATATCAAGCCCGGACATCAGCCAGTCGAACTGTTGCCAGGTGATGGATTTTATCCCGGATTTATTACGGGGCCAACGGTATCTGCCCTGGATAACATCCAGTTTTTTATAGAGCAAAACGAAACCATCCGGTTCACGGAGTAATACCTTAATCCGGTCGCAACGCTTGCCACAAAACATATATATGGAGTGATCGTCTGGTTCTTCTTTAAGCTGATCCATTACAATGGCACAGAGTCCATCAATTGACTTTCGCATGTCAGTGTATCCGGTCACGATGTAGATGTTGGTTGCCAGAGAGATATCACCAGACATGATTCATCCCTCCAATAAACCGCAGTGTGTTTTGAACCAGTTTTTCATCGGCTCCGTTAAAGAGTCGAAGTGTGATACCACCAATAAGAAGTTCCGCCGTAACAGCAGTTGGCTTAGCCGCTGACTCTGTAAAAGTATAGCCCTGCTTTTGAAGCTTACTGACCCAGTTATAAAAGTTACCGGGATGAATACCGTTTTGTTTACACCACTGGTAATCAGTAAGGCCGCTTTGGCGGCATTCCATAATCAAACGGATTTGTTCATCTTTAAAAATACGTTTACTCATAATGATTACTCTCCTTTGAAATAGAGTGAAATGTTAGCATTTTCTAGCAATCATTATAGAGAATGAATAGGGCACTGAAAATCCACCCTAAAATTATGCGCTTACGCTTATACCAAATTAATATCACTCGAACTCAATCAATGAAAAGTGTTTTTTCATTATACCATAACCTGATTAGCTCGCATAAGAATTTTACAACAATTAAAAATCCCGACGTCTTGCCCGAAACCTCTTAGAATGCTTGACTTTCGCACGTTGAAGTGCTATATTATTAAACGTTCAGGGCATTTATAGTAAGCGTTTGCCGGCCTGAACACAGAAAAATCAATTATAAAGCATTATGCAGAAAAGAGGCTTATCATGATCATTGTAATGAAACCAAATGCCGCTGAAAGCAGTATCTTAGCGGTTACGCAATACATTGAAAAAAACGGCTTAAAATCCCATCTCTCCAAAGGAGAAGAAGTTACCATTATCGGTGTAGTCGGCGACAAGAGCCGGATATCCAGTGAAAACTTAATTGTATACAAAGATGTGGATCGTATTGTTCCGGTTACGGAAAGCTACAAGCTTGCCAATAAGAAATTCCATCCGGAAGCGACAAGCGTAAAAGTTGGAAATACGGTAATCGGTCCTGACAATTTAACAATCATGGCAGGTCCCTGTGCTGTGGAAACGGAAGAACAGCTTATGACAATCGCCAGAGCTGTCAAAAGCTCCGGTGCCACAATTTTGCGCGGCGGTGCCTATAAACCGCGTACCTCCCCCTATTCTTTCCAAGGTCTGGAAGAAGAGGGGCTCCGCTATATGCGGACGGCCGGTCAGGAAACCGGACTTTCTACGATTTGCGAAGTAGTCAGTCAGGAGGCTATCGAAGCCGCCGTAAAATATGTGGACATGATCCAGATCGGCGCCAGAAACATGCAGAATTTCATTCTTTTAAAAGAAGCCGGCCGCTCCGGCCTTCCGGTGCTTTTGAAAAGAGGTCTGTGCGCTACCATCGACGAATGGCTGAATGCCGCGGAATATATTATTTCGGAAGGAAATCCCGATGTCGTTTTATGTGAAAGAGGGATCCGTACTTATGAAACCTCCACAAGAAATACACTGGACTTAAGCGCCGTTGCCGTTTTAAAAGAGCGCACCCACCTCCCTGTCATCGTAGACCCTTCTCATTCCACGGGCGCTTACAAATATGTACCGCCTATGGCTAAGGCAGGCGTTGCCTGCGGCGCCGACGGACTGATGATCGAAGTGCACAACGATCCTGCCCATGCACTTTCCGACGGTCCCCAGTCGCTTACTTTTGAAAAATTTGACAAACTGACCAAAGAATTAAAACCTTTCTGTGATGTGGTAGGACGCTCTTTTGAATGATAATCAAACTATTTTGTTCTGTACCAGTGTACTGACCGGATTACTTTCAGCCAAATGGCACAGAATGAATTTTTAGTCTGCAAGGCAGAGGAAGGAGGCGATGCGGTGGCATCGTTGACTGACGGTGCTGTGTGCCAGTGGCACACGTCCAGCACGGACCGAAGCAGAGCGTAGACCAACGCGGCAGATAGAAATTCAGGCAAGCCATTTAGCGAAATATAATCCGGTCAGCACATTAGATTTTATTGTTTCCATATATATCAGGAAACGCCCTATATAATATAAACCCTATGCAATATATGCTATTCATAACATGCCGATACCCCGGCAGAATTGAGGTTCATTATGCCCGCTCTTACTTTTGGCTTTGTAGGCCTCGGATTGATCGGCGGTTCGATCGCCAAGGCTGTCCGTGAGAAAATGCCTGATTCCAAGATCATCGCTTATGATATTCAGAACAATACCCTCTCTCTTGCAAAAAAAGAGGGGGTCGCTGATGTGATATTGTCCGAAATAGATGACTCTTTCCGTCAATGTGACTATCTGTTTTTATGCGCTCCCGTATCGGGAAACGATGAAAATCTGAAAAAACTGACCGGTTTCATCCGCAAAGATTGTACGCTTACCGATGTAGGAAGCGTCAAAACAGACATTCATTCTCATATAGAGGCGTTAGGACTCTCTCCTAACTTTATCGGCGGACACCCTATGGCAGGCAGCGAACGGATCGGATATCAAAATTCCAAAGCGGTTCTTTTGGAAAATGCTTATTACATTTTAACTCCTACAAAAGAAGTCTCTCAGGAAAAAGTAACCGCTTATAAAAACTTAGTGGAAACTTTGGGTGCGATTCCCCTGATACTTACATCAAAAGAACACGACTATGTCACTGCCGCCGTCAGCCATCTGCCTCATGTGATCGCATCAAGCCTTGTCAATCTGGTCCATGATTCCGATTCGGAGAATGGAATCATGAAAATGATCGCCGCAGGGGGATTCAAAGATATTACCCGTATCGCCTCCTCTTCTCCCGTTATGTGGCAGCAGATCTGTCTGACCAATACCGAAAACATCATTTCACTTTTAAATGATTATATAGAAGCGCTGTCCGGCATAAGAAAGAAACTGGAGGACAAAAATGCCCCCGCCCTGTTTGATTTATTTGAGAAAGCGCGTAATTACAGAGAATCCTTTATCGAAGTTTCCAGCGGTCCGATCAAAAAGTCTTATTCCGTCAATGTGGATATTATCGATAAAGCCGGATCTTTGGCGTCGGTTGCCACACTTCTTGCCGATAACCATATCAGTATCAAAAACATCGGCATTGTCCATAACAGGGAATTTGAAGCCGGTACATTAAAGATCGAATTTCATGAGGAAATTGCCATTGAACAGGCTGTTTCACTTTTACAGGCGCATGGATATCCTGTCCACAGAAAGTCATGCCTCTGATACGAATTGCAAAACCCTTTGGGCTTCATCAATAGGGATATCTGATAAATATTAAAGCGGTTTTATAGGTGCATTAGCGTTTCCAGCACCTGTCTGCTTTTTTATTCCCCATATTCCATTTGTATTTCTTTGCAGGTTTTTATCACGCGTTCCTTTATTTCCTGCGGTTCGATAATCCTGGCTTTGTTTCCAAAGGAAAGAATCACCCCATACCAAAATGTCTCATGCTCCGGTGCAGAAAAAGAAAATTCAAAATCCCCGTTTTCAAATTCCTGCGTAATCCGTCCATTCAGATATTCCCTGCATTTCGCTTTTATGGCTGCCTTTCCGTATAATCTGACATGTACAATATCATGATCGCTATCTTTCATCTTAATATCTGAAAGATGATGGGATTTTGTAAATTTTATCTGTGTTGCCTGTAAATTTTCCATACGCACTAATTTAAACATACAATAATCCTGATATTTTTCATAATATCCAGTCAAATACCAGTTATACCATTTGTATTGGAGACAAACCGGTTCTACCTGAATGTCTTTTACTTCATCATGACTATTGGTATAAGAAAACCGAACAACGCGTTTTTCTTTGATTGCATCTTCTAACAGCATTAAGTATTCGTTTATTTTATCATCTTCACTTGCAACGCTCAAATCCACGGAAACAGCAGTATCTTTTGTACGATTGATACTCTGTACTTTTTCCAAAGCCTGTCTTAAACTTTTGCCCGCATAAGCACTTGCCATTCCTTCCAGAGCAGTGACCATCCAATCATATTCGTGACTTGTTGCAACCTGCTTTTCTAAAACAAAGCTGTCCATAATCTGATAGCCGCCTTCCACACCATAAAAAGATTGAATCGGGATACCTGCCTGATCCAGCGATTCCAAATCCCGCATGATCGTTCTGGAAGAAACTTCAAATTCTTCCGCTAATTTCTGCGCTGATGTCCGACCATGATTTAATAAATAAACAACAATGCTTATAAGCCGGTCAATCTTCATTTTTTCTCCTTTCTGTCCCAGTATAACAAACAAACTATGACACCATTATGTCATAGTTTGTTTAAAGATTTTTCCAATATCCTCCATAGGCTTCTGTGAAAGGCTCATGTATAAAAGCGGATAGGGATTTCCTTGTTCGTCATAATCTGTCCTTTTATAAACTTGAAAGTCCATGTGTTCATAACATCCTTTTGCCTGTGGGTTCTGCTCATTTACAGCCAGCTTCTCAACGGCATAGTTTTTAATCCCATATTGGATTAGGCGTTTTCCCAGCCCTTTTCCTCTTTCTTCCGGGGAGATAAACAGCATTTCCAGCGTGCCGTCCTCAATTCCCATAAAGGCCACAGGGAGACCTGTTTCCTCTTCCGCAATCATCAAATGAGCAATTCCATTCAACGCCTGTGGTACATATTCTTTTATGCTTTTGATTTCGCTGTCCGACAGAAACAGGTGGGTCGCTCTTACAGAACTTTCCCATACCGTTAATAGCCGGCTTATTAAATCTGGTGTCCTATTTTGCACTTCGATTATTTTTACTTTTTCTTTCTCCGGCAGATAGTCATTTATTTCACAAGCATCGCATCCCCGAAGCTAAAAAAACGATACCTTTCTTTGATTGCAGTATCATAAGCCTTCAATACGTTTTCCCTTCCGGCAAGGGCGGAAACCAGCATAACAAGCGTAGACTCCGGCAAATGGAAATTCGTGATCAACGCATCCAAAACCCGAAACCGATAACCCGGATAAATAAAAATCTCCGTATTACCGCAGCCTGCTTTGACAACACCGTTTTCATCCGCCGCGCTTTCCACCGTCCGACAGCTCGTAGTACCCACACAAATTACCTTTCCGCCCCGCTTCTTAGTATCGTTGATCGTCTCTGCCGCCTGTCCGCTCACTTCATAATATTCCGAATGCATGTGATGCTCTAAAATATGTTCCGCTTTGACAGGACGAAAAGTGCCCAATCCCACATGAAGCGTTACATAGGCAGTCTTTACACCCTTTTCTTCGATTCCTGAAAGCAATTCTTCTGTGAAATGAAGCCCTGCCGTAGGCGCCGCGGCGGATCCTTCCTGTTTGGCATACACTGTCTGATAACGGCTTTTATCCCGAAGCTTATGGGTAATATAAGGAGGGAGCGGCATTTCTCCAAGCCGGTCCAAAACCTCTTCAAAGATTCCGTCATAAGAAAACCGGATCAGCCTGTTGCCTTCTTCCACGGTTTCCACTACTTCCCCCTCTAAAAGCCCGCCGCCAAATAAAAGCTTTGTTCCGGGTTTCGCCTTTTTCCCCGGCTTGACCAACGTTTCCCATATGTCCTTATCCTGCCGTTTCAGTAAAAGCACCTCCACCGCGGCTCCGGTATCCTTCTTACAGCCAAGAAGCCTTGCCGGAATCACCTTGGTGTTGTTCAATACAAGGCAGTCTCCCGGATCTAAAAAATCTATGATCTCTTTAAAAGTATGATGCTTTGTTTCTCCCGTCTTTTTATCCAGTACCAGAAGCCTTGAGCCTGACCGGTCCTCTAAAGGATCCTGCGCAATCAATTCCTCCGGCAGATCGAAATAAAAATCGGACTTTTTTAACTCCGTCAAAATCAGTTCCTCATTTCCGTTTATAAATGCTTTTAGGCGTCGTCCTTCACACTGCTTTAGCAGTTTGTGTAACTTAGATTTTCTTAGCCTGCGTACTATGCCAGGTAAAATCCGGCGGCAGGCTTAGAAAATCTTTACGCACTTTTACAGATCCGCATGTTTTAAAAACGCCACATAGCCTCTCTTCGTCTCGTAAACGTCCGCTTTGCTCGTCGCCTCCCAGGGCGCATGCATATTCAACACCGCCACGCCGCTGTCAATTACGTTCATGCCGTACAGGGCAAGGATATAAGCGATCGTTCCGCCGCCGCCCACATCCACTTTACCGAGCTCCGCCGTCTGAAAGTTAACGCTTTCTTTTTCAAAAATGCCTCTGATATGCGCCATATACTCCGCATTGGCATCGTTAGAACCGGATTTTCCTCTTGCTCCCGTAAATTTATTGAATACCATACCGTTTCCTAAAAACGCCGCGTTCTTCTTTTCAAAACTTGCCGCATAAGAAGGATCAAAACCGGCGCTCACATCGGAGGAAAGCATGCAGGAACGGGACAGGCATCTGCGCAGGTCAAGTTCGCTGTATTCTCCCGCAAGATTCATGATCTCCGCCACTGTATTTTCAAAAAATTTTGATTCCATACCGGTAGCGCCCACACTGCCGATCTCTTCTTTATCCACTAAAATACAACATGCCGTCCTGTCGTTTTTCTTGGTCTCCAGCATAGCCTTAACGGAAGTGAAAGCGCACACCCTGTCGTCCTGTCCGTAAGCCAGAATCATACTTCTGTCAAGTCCCGCTTCTTTTGCTTTTCCTGCCGGGACCACCTCTAATTCTGCGGAAAGGAAATCTTCTTCCTCCACGTCATACAATTCCTTTAAAATAGCCAGCACTCCTTTTTTGACAGCCTCTTTTCCCGCCGCCTTTTCCTCTTCGCCTTCTGTTTTTTCATCTGCTTTGTCCGTTTTGTCTGACTTATCCTCTTTTGTTTTATCGATCACGATCGGTTTGTTTCCGATGATCAGGTCAAGGGCTTCTCCCTCAATAACCTTCGCCGCCTTCTTTTCCAACTGCTCTCCCGCTAAATGAATTAAAAGATCGGAGATGAAAAATACCGGATCATCCTCTTCTTCCCCGATATTTACTTCTACGCAGGTACCGTCCTTTTTAATGATCACGCCGTGAAGGGCGAGGGGAATCGTTACCCACTGATACTTTTTAACGCCGCCGTAATAATGGGTATCCAGATATGCAAATCCGCCTTCCTCAAACAGCGGATTCTGCTTTACGTCCAGACGCGGGGAATCGATGTGGGCTCCCAAAATATTCATGCCGTCCGCAAAGGGCCTGTTTCCGATCTGGAACATGGCCACCGTTTTGTTCATACATACTGCATAAACCTTGTCGCCCTTTTTTAACTTTTTCCCTTCTTTGAGCAGGGTTTCCAGTTCTTTATACCCCTCTTTTTCGATCATATTGACGATCGTGTCCACACATTCCCGTTCTGTTTTCCCACTGTCCAAAAAGTCCCTGTACTCTTTAGAAAGTACTTCCAACTCTTCCAATTGTTTTTCGTCATATAATTCCCATGTATTTTTGTTTTCCATTTTTTTCTCCTTTTCTGCGCTGTTTTTTTACTCATAATTTTCTGCATCTTTTTTCCATAACGGTCTTTCTATACCGCTTTTTATTTGTCATAATTTTACGCCTTTTTCCATAGCGGGCTTGCGGCTGACAACGCACGGCCGCAATTTCTGCGATTTTACAATTTCCGTCATGCCGTTTTTCAACATAATCAATCCCAGACCATAATATGGCCGGAAGAATCCATGCTTTATGCATTCTTCACACTGTTTTAACAGTTTGTGCAGAAGTTTCTAGACGGCATTCTTTGACACCTTAGAACTTCTTTTCACACTTCCCTGATATGCCTAGGAACGCAGCTCTATTCCCATACTTTCCAATCCGTTCAGAATCTTCTTCATAGCGGCCGATACGTCCGCCTCCTCCAAGGTCCGATCCTTTGCCCTAAAGGAAATAGAATAAGCCACCGATTTAAATCCTTCCCTGATTTGGGCTCCTTCATAAATATCAAACAAAGAACAGGATTCCAAAATCTTTCCGCCTCTTTGTGTAATCATTTCTTCAATCTGTCCAACTAAAATATTTTTAGGCACTACCATACTAATATCACGGGTCACTGCCGGATACTTGGCAATTCCTTCATACTTGCGGTCGAAAGTTGCAAACGCAACGATCTTAGGCATATCCAGAACCGCCACATATGTCTTTGTACCGATCTCATAGTTATCACAGACTTCCGGATGCACTTCTCCTAAATATCCTACCGTTTCACCCTGATAGATAATATTGGCCTGACGTCCCGGATGCAGATACTCTTTGCCCGCTTTCGGATCATACACCGCCTTTTTCTTCATGCCAAGACTATCAAAAAATTCCTCTACAACTCCCTTCATAGTGAAGAAGTCGCCCTCTCCATACATCCCAAGGGTAAACTGCATCCTCTCTTCCGGCAGTTCGCTGACCGGCATCTGCTTAGGCAGATATACATTGCCAAGCTCATATAATCTTACATTTTTATTCCTTCTGTTATAATTGACGGAAAGACTGGTCAGCATACCGTTTAAAGAAAGGGTTCTCATAATGGAAAAATCCTCTCCCAGCGGATTCGATATCTTTACCGCATTTCTGTAACCGCTGTCTTTCGGAAGCATCAATTTGTCAAATACTTTAGGACTTTCGAAAGAATAACACATTCCCTGTGAAAATCCGCAAAACTCCGCTATCTCCCTCGCTTTTTCCTCTACGCGCAATTTAAAAGGAAGTTTTCCCGTCGTCGCTTCCCCGTTCGGAAGGGAAACCGGAATCTTATCGTATCCGTAAAATCTTGCCACTTCTTCTGCAATATCCGCAAAACATCCGATGTCCTGACGGAACGACGGCGCTTTGATCTCGCTTCTTTCCTCGTCGTATTCAAATTCCAGCATCTTGAAAATAGTAAGCATTTCCTCTTTGGAAATGTCGGTGCCTAAAAATTTGTTGATCCTCTCCGGTTCAAATTTTACCGACGGATTTTCTTTGATCGGCTCACAGGCATCTACCGTTCCTCCCACTACTTCTCCGCAGCCTAATTCCTGTATCAACTGGCAGGCTCTGTCGATAGCCGCTTTTGCGTTATTAGGATCCAGCCCTTTTTCAAATTTACCGGATGCATCCGTCCGAAGTCCCAGCCTTTTCGCGGATCTACGGATATTCGCACCGTTAAAAGTAGCGGCCTCGAAAAGCACTGTTTTTACCTGATCCGTGATCTTGGAGTTCTCGCCGCCCATGATGCCTGCAATACCGATTTCCTTCTCGGCGTCGCAGATCATCAAAATATCGGAATCCAGTTTCCGAATCTGTCCGTCCAAGGTCTGAAACTCTTCCCCATCCTTCGCGCGGCGTACTATGATCTTATTTCCCGCAACCGTATCCAGATCGAACGCATGCATCGGCTGTCCGTATTCTTCCATTACATAGTTCGTAATGTCTACTAAATTGTTGATAGGACGGATACCGCTTGCCGCAAGTCTTCTCTGCATCCATTCCGGGGACGGCCCTATCTTAATGTTTTTGCAGACTCTGGCACAATATCTCGTACACAGGTCTTTATCTTCCACTTCTACGGCAATATAGGAATTTACGTCTTCCCCGTTCTCTTTTACTTCCACTACGGGCGGTACAAAAGGCTTTCTGAATGTAGCCGCCGCTTCTCTTGCAATCCCCAATATGCTGTAGCAGTCCACACGGTTGGAAGTTACTTCATATTCAAATACCGTATCCCGCAGTCCCAAAAGCTCTACCGCGTCGGCGCCTGTTTTTACGTCTTCCGGAAAAATATAGATTCCCTCTTCCGGCGCCTCCGGATACATATTCCTGTCAGATCCTAATTCTTCTATGGAACACATCATACCGTCGGAAGGCACGCCGCGCAGTTTTCCGGCTTTGATCTTAATACCGTCTTCCGGAAGCGGACCTCCGTCATGCCCGCCGGCTACCTTACCGCCGTCCAAAACTACCGGTACTTTATCTCCTTCCTTTACATTGGACGCGCCCGTCACGATCTGTATCGTCCCGTTTCCCACATTGACCTGACATACGATCAGTTTATCCGCATCCGGATGTCTTTCGATCTTCTCAATCTGTCCGACCACGATCTTTTCCAAATTTTTGTCTAAACGCTCATAACCCTCCACTTTGGTTCCTGAAAGCGTCATTTTATCAAAATATTCCTGATCGCTGCATTCCAAATCGGGGACATATGCTTTGATCCAAGATAATGCTGTATTCATCTTTTCCTCCATTTCCGCGCCGCTTCATAGTGCTTAGGCCAAAAAGTTTGTGACAAGCCATTTATGGCTTTGCAGCGCACAGACACAACTCTCACAGCCGAAACTTCCCAATCTCCAGCCTTGCTCTCTTTTATCCGCTTTAGCAGGTGTGCAAATCAAGGCGATGGAAATTAACAATTTCCCATCTTCTCTTTGTTATACTAAAATTGTTTCAGGAAACGGCTGTCATTCTCATATAACAGTCTCATATCGTCGATCTCGTATTTTAAAAGCGCGATCCGCTCCAAACCTACGCCGAATGCAAAGCCCGAATATTCATCGGGATCAATATCGCATCTTTTCAGTACGTCAGGGTGTACCATACCGCAGCCTAAGATTTCGATCCAGCCGCTGCCTTTACAAAATCTGCATCCCTTCCCGCCGCATTTAAAGCAGGTCACATCCACTTCTGCGCTGGGCTCCGTAAACGGGAAATGATGGGGTCTGAATTTTACCTTCGTATCCTCCCCGAACAGCTCCTTGGCAAACTCGGCCAAAGTTCCCTTAAGATCCGCAAAAGTGATATTCTTATCTACTACCAGCCCTTCGATCTGATGGAAAGACGGGGAATGTGTGGCATCCACCTCATCGGAACGGAATACCCTGCCCGGCGCGATCATACGGACAGGCAGCTTTCCCTTTTCCATTTCTCTGACCTGTACCGGTGACGTCTGGGTGCGCAGAACAATATCTTCCGTAATATAAAAAGTATCCTGCTCGTCCCTTGCCGGATGATCCTTCGGGATATTCAAAGCTTCAAAGTTATAATAATCCTTTTCTACTTCCGGTCCTTCCACTACTTCATAGCCCATGCCGATGAAGATACGTTCTACCTCTTCCAATGCGATCGTATTAGGATGGCGGTGTCCTACATTATTTTTTTTACCCGGCAGCGTAACGTCGATCACTTCTTTTTTCATTTTCGCTTCTCTGAGCGCCTTCTCCATCTGCCCGATATGCTGTTCCAATACCCTTTCGATCTCTTCCCTTGTATCGTTCACCATCTGTCCTATCTTCGGACGCTCATGCGGCGCTACGTCCTTCATACTTTTAAGCACGGCGGTCAGTTCGCCCTTCTTTCCGAGATAATTGATACGGATCTCGTTCAGTTTTTCCAACGCATCGCTGTTTTCAATCTGTTTCAAGGCTTCCGCCTTAATCTGCTCCAGCTTCTCTTTCATCGCTCTTTACCCTTCCTCTCTGTCTTACTATTTTAGATACACACAAAAAGTCCCCTGCAAAACTGCAAGGGACGAATTTCTCCGCGGTACCACCCAAATTCCTGTTACCAGACTCCTTCAACGGCGTAACGTGCCGCAAACGGCTTAAACTACTCACGTTTCGTTTTCATAAAAGCGGCTCCGGTGGGAAATTCAGTCCACATTTGAACTTAAGCAGGCTTACAGCCGACGACCTGCTCTCTCTGAAAGAAAATGTTTCCCTACTGACACCTTCCATGCCTTTTCACTATCGTTTATTTATTGTATTGAAAAATACGGCTCTTGTCAAGTCCGTACTTCCTTAAATTCTTCTAATTTATGCTTCACTCCGCCTTTTTCTATAAAATAGCTGTTGATATATGCGCCGATCAATATGATATACATGCAAAAATAAAAGTACAGCATGATGATCACAATCGTTGTCAGACTTCCGTATGCGCTCAATCCTTCAAAGCGGTCTACATACATAGAAAAACACCATGAAAAAATGCTCCACACCACAGCCGCGAACATCCCCCCTGTCAACTGCTCAAAAAAATGCATCTTTCTGTTGGGCATAAAAGTATATACCAAGGTAAAGATCACAGTCAGAACCGCCCATGAAAAGATAAAACGGAAATTCATAAAAAATTCAATGACCAGCCGTATCCTCGGAAAATCCCGCAGGATCAGGTTTACCAAAAGATTTCCGAATACCATCAACAAAAGAGAGAGGATGATGGCAGCGACCATGATCAGCGTATAAACCGACGCCACCGTCCTTACCACAAAATAATTTCTGTTCTCTTCCACGTCATTGACTGCATTCAGCCCTCTCATAAGGGCAAGCACCCCTTTTCCCGCAGACCAGACAGTACCGACTGCCGCCACCGACACTACCCCTGCGGATCTGGAATACACGTCGGCTACAATACCGGTCACTAAGCCTTCCACCGATTCCGGTATGTATTTGATGATCGCTCCTAGTAAAATCTCTTCCGTAAGCGACGTATACGGCAGAATCGCGCAGATCAGGATCAGCATCGGGATCAGGGATAAAAATAAGAAAAATGCCGTACTCGCCGAAAAAGCGCTTATATTCTTTCTGGATATACTTTCCGAAAACTCCCGTATATCATATAACAGTTTACGAACCATAATAACCCCCAGACTTATCAGTAAATGGAATCGATACGGCTGCCCTCATAATAAAAATTTAAAATATCTTCATATTTCCACTCTTTTTCCGCCATGGATCTTGCGCCGTTCTGCGACATCCCTACGCCATGGCCAAAGCCGCCGCCTATAATGGTATATCCTACCACATCCTCTCCTTCTTTGCTAGTGGTAATCATAAAGAATGCGCTTGGCAAAAGAGTAGGCGCCGCCGCTTCGCTGCCGTCCTGCCTTTTTATCTTTGCCTCGCCGTTGTTCAGAACGCTCCTGATATTATACTCGGTCAGCACCTTTATCTGTGCGTTTTCCGCCGCTATGACAAGCTCGTCGCAAATTCCTCCGGGAAGCCTCTTTTCCACATAGATGTCTTTTATTTTTCCTATCTTTTTTATCTTTTTGCTCTCATACTCCCCGTCCTCGTTCAAAGTAAGCACCTTCGCGTTATTGGCTTCATATCGTTTCTTTAAGATTTCCTCTATTTTCTCATGGTCGATCTCCTCTACCGTATAAGTCCATCGATACCATCCTTCCTGAGATTCAAAATCCGTGTCCGCCGTCTGTTGTATAAACGACTCGAATTTCTCTTTTTCCGCCATGTCCGCCGCCGTATATCCGCCCCCGGACGCGCTGATCGGTTTGGCCTTCAGATAGGGCATATCCTGATCGGCGCCGCTGCCCCAGATCTCTGCCGTCGTCCCAAAACCGCAGGAAGTTGAATAATAATAAGCGCCTACCAGATCGTCTTCATAATAAAGCAGTCTGCCCGCCGTCTCTTTTACCGCTTTTGTAGCCTCTGCGCTTTCTTTGATATTATTATAAACCTGATAAGTCGTGCTGTCGTCTACATGGGCGCCGTAAGCTGCCAGCGGAGAATGCAGCATCTTTGCATAAGCATAAGTACGGGCGCATACCGCCTGCGCTTTTAACGCTTCCTCAGGATAAGATGTCGGCATTTCGCTTGGTACGACGGAATACAAATATTCTTCCAGAAGCACCTCGTTGACCGCTACGATCTTCCCATCTTCCAGACTCAGTTCTATTTTTCCCCTGTATTCCGGCGCCCCCTGACTTCTGTTGACATTCAGCAATGTAAGTTTTCCCGAAAGCGCCGCCGGTTCGATATAGACCCTCTGTCCTTGAAAATAATCGCCGTCCTTATCAATTACCGCCTTTTCCCCTGCCTGAAACGTTTTCTTTTCCTGCTGCTCAAAGATACCGTATGTAACCGTAAACTCCGTATCGGAAGTCACTTCTATCGTATCATGGTACATTCCCGCATAATCCGAAGCCTTTAGCAATACCCTTATACTCTCCATTTTTTCTTCCTTCATAACAAGTCCGGCGCAGATTTTTCCATCTTCTATTACAAAATCCGTAAAATCGTATCCTACGATCAGATCGGCTTTTTCAATTTCCTCCAATTTTCCGTATAGTCTGTAAGCCTTAAACGTATCCGTTATTTTAAAATTCCCTTTTCCCTCGATTGTAATACTGTCTTCTTTGATGTTCAAAATTTTACCGTTCAGTTTGTCGGTTTTAAAAACACCCTTTTTCAAGATTCCCTTCTCGAAAGTAAAATCCGCGATCTGTTCCCTGATCAGATTTTCTTTTACGCCCTCGTCTATTTCTTCCCTCGAAAGCTTCGCCTCGTAACCGTCAAAGTAAAAACGCGCTCCTTCCGTATCCGATTCCATAACCCATATATTTTCCAAATAAAATTTTGTATCGGTTTCCTGCTTAACCGTAATCAGTTTCTTTTCATAGATATACGCTTCAACCGTTTGAAAACGGTATTTTAAGATCTCCTCGTCCGCGATCTCATACAATCCTTCTACCGCCGCTGCCATGCCGGACTCCGGTTCCGTCTGATCCTGCAGTATGATATTCCCCTGTGATCCCAAAATCGTGACCTGCACCGTCGTCAGCTTATGCTGCGGATCATAAAACTCCAAAAATAAGGCGAACGCTTCCTCAAAATCTTTTTTCGTCAGAAAATGCTCTTCTTGATACTCTTTTTCAAAAGTAGGAAATTCCGCATCTTCCCTATTGATCAAATTGTATATCGTCATATATTGCGCATAAGTCAGCATATCGTTTTCCGCATTTTTAAGCGCTTGATATTCTTCGTTTCCGGACAAATCAGGATCTACTGTTTCAAAAAGAAGCAGCGCTTGATAACGTGGTATGTATTCCCCCTGTTTTTGCACGATCTCCTTCACTTTTTCCACATTGACTACCGCCAGAACCGCCAATACGATAATACCTATCAATATAAGTATCAGTTTGATTTGGATTCTTCTATTTTTATCCATGAATGCCCTTCTTTCCCTATTTTATTTTCTCATCCGTTCCTTTTAACGTAGAGCTTTGATCAACTGCCATCTTTTAAATATATTTACACTTGGCCCTAAAAATTCTTTCCTATACCGTACAACTGTAAAAAGCAGCCCTTTAAGGCTGCTTTTTCCTTCTTTGGTATGAACCCAAAAATGGTATTTTCCCCAAAATGCCGCTTCCTGTCTTTTGACTCCTAGCATATGCTAGGTGGGTGACCGCAGCCATACTTCTGCCTTCCCCTGCGTAATGGAGGCCTGACATCCATATGACGATGTAGGAATCCCGTTTAAAGTAACTGTAGGTTCAAAATGACAAGAATTGTCGAACATTTCAGGTTACCTTTATTATATCCAATAAGCGCATTCTTTACAAGTCTATTTTTTTCCGATTTCCGCCCAATTTTTATGTCTTTTTTGGTTCCGGCTTTTATGCTTTAGCTATGATCCAGCATATTCTCGATAAAGATGCCATATCCCCTTGTCGAATCCTGTACCAATACATGCGTGACGGCGCCGATCAATTTGCCGTCCTGAATAATAGGACTGCCGCTCATGCCCTGCACGATCCCCCCTGTCAAAGACAACAGCTCCGGATCGGTGATTTTGATCACGATCCCTCTGTTCACGTTGTCATGATCCAGTCTTACCTCCGTGATTTCTATCCCGTAGTACTCTTTTTCATCCCCAACCGTGCACAGGATCTGGGCATCTCCCAAACGGATCTCTTGTTTTAACCCTATAGGCAGCATCCGCGCATCTTTCAAACTGTCCATTTTGGAAATGTCGCAAGATCCGAAGATTCCGGCCGAAGTATTGTCGCGGATCGTACCGATCACATTCTTTTCCGAATAGGAGATCATTCCGGTCAGCTCGCCCGGCGAACCGTTCGTTCCCTTTTTTATGGATATAATGTTTGTATGATACAAAAGTCCCTCGTCCAGTTCCATCAGCGCGCTGGTATCCACATCATTGATCCCATGTCCAAGCGCTCCGAAGTTCCCTCTTTCGTCTACAAAAGTCAAGGTACCGATCCCTTGTGCATTGTCTCTTACCCATATTCCCAGTTTGGCTTCTCCGTTCTGATTTTCTCTGGGAGTCACCTGCAGTTTCATCAGTTCCTTCTCCCTTTCTACGGTAAGCATCAATTCTTTTTCTCCGTTTTCTTCAATCAGTTCCATAAACTGTTTTTTACCTTCTATGATTTCCTCATTTACTTTTAATATATAATCCCCCGGCCTTAATATATATTTGGAAGGCGCGCATGCCATTCCGTCGCCTGCCCTGAATTCTCCGACGCCTACTACTAAAACGCCCTGCGTTTCCACATAAATCCCGATCGGGACTCCGGCCGGCATGACCATTCTGTCTTCAATGACCTGAATACTTACCTGTTTGATCGGCATAATCCCGAAAAGTTTTACATTCATTTGGTATGTTTTCAGCATTTCCGACTTAAACGTAACCTTTTGGCTCAGATCCAGCTTCAGACTCTCCGGTTTTGAGCCGTCGCCGAACTCTCCCACCTCTACTGCCTCCAAATAAACCTCGCCTGAGGCCGGCACATGAAAATCGAAAGTCTGATCCACCCCTGCTTTAATACGGATCGTTGTCGGAATCTGCGTCCACCATGTGTACAAAATCATACCGATCACGGTCATTGCAGACGCAATAATCCCCCAATATAATATCCATTTCTTCCATTGTCCGTGCAGCCTTGTTCTTTCCTTCATTTTGTCACATCTCTTTCTTAAAACCGTCAAACGGCCATTTTCCCTATACGATAAAAAGGACATCTGGCGTATATTGTAAAACAATATCCCGCAGGTATGTCCTTTTTATTATGTGACAAAAATTTAATTTCAATTAGGATTGTTTTGTCTTTGCTGCCAATTCCTTCAATTCTTTTGCATTCGACAACGCCGACTGTGTGATTTCTTCGCTCCCTAAAAGCCTTGCCAATTCTTTTATACTCTCTTCTTCCTTTATTTCCCTTATAGTTGTCGTCGTCTTATCTTTCACTGCGTTTTTTTCAATCAAAAAATGGCTGTCCGCCATTGCCGCGATCTGAGGAAGATGAGTGATACATATGACTTGATGCTCTCCGCCCAAAATACCGAGCTTTTCCGATACCTTCCAGGCTGTCTTACCGCTGATCCCCGCGTCGATCTCATCAAAAATAAGCGTATCCGTTTGATCTTTTTTAGCCAATACCGTTTTTAACGCAAGCATGATTCTGGAAAGTTCACCGCCGCTCGCTACCATACCGAGCGGTCTGATGGCTTCGCCCGGATTGGTACTGATCATAAATTCCACTTCGTCATAACCGTCGGCATGCGGCGCCTCTGCATTAGGACGCACCTGTATCTCAAATTGAACCTCTAGAAAATTTAAATCTACCAGTGCGCTTTTCATCTGCTGCGCCAGTTCCGTCCCGCTTTTTACGCGAAGCTTAGAAAGCCTGCCGCAGTCTTCCAGCACTTTTTTGTGCTTCTCTTCTACTTTATTTTCTAACCGGAGGCGGTAATTTTCATAATCCGAAAGCCGCTCTGCTTTTTCCTGTATATTCTCTCCGTAGGAAATAACCTCTTCTATGGACTTACCGTATTTCGATTTTAAATGATTTAACAGATTTAATCTTTCCTCTGTCTGTTTGAACGCAAATTCGTCCAATTCCATCTCTTCCATGTTTTTAGTAAAACTATGGTTTAAATCGTTCAGCATACTGTCTATATCTTCCAACATTGCCTGTAAAGTCCCGATTTCCTCATCATAAGCAGCGACCCCTTTGATCTCCCGCAATGCCCTCTCAACCTGACCGGCTGCTCCCTGTCCGTCTTCGGAATTTAAACAGCCGTAGGCGGCGGAAAGAGCCGCTGCGATCTTCTTACCGTTGATCATTTTGCGGTATTGCTTTTCCAGTTCTTCGTCTTCTCCCGGACGCAGGACGGCATCGGCAATCTCCTGTGCTTCAAATTCAGCCAGCGCCATTTCCCGCTTTCTTGCTTCTTCATCCAGTGCCGATTCCTTCAGCTCTTTATTTAAAATTTCATATTCTTTATAATCTTTCCGCAGTTCTTCTTTTATCTTATGAATTTTTCCGTAGGAATAATCGTCCAATATTTCCAAATGCTTTTTTTTATGAAGCAACGATTGGTGTTCATGCTGACCGTGAATGTCAATCAAAAGTTCCGCAAGCTCTTTCACCTGCTTTGCGGTAACTGTCTCTCCGTTCACCTTGCAGACACTCCTAGCCGGCTGAATCCTTCTCTGTATAATAAGAAGGCCGTCGTCCTCCGCAAAAAGTTCCATATCCGCAAGCTTTTTTTTGACGCTCTCATCCCGTATCTGAAACACCAGTTCTACCAATGCGTATTCCGCGCCTGTCCGGATCAGTTCTTTATCCGCTTTCGCCCCAAGCGCAAGATTTACCGAACCTATGATAATTGATTTTCCTGCGCCCGTTTCTCCTGAAAGAATATTCAGTCCTTCTCCGAAAACCACTTCCGTTTCATCAATAAGCGCCAAATTTTTCACATGTAAACTTACCAGCATTTTTTCACTCCTTTTTCATCATCCGTTGATCTCTCCCTATAAATTCTCTCTCCCAACAGATTTTTCTAAAAGGCTTCAGCTTTCAAGCATTTTATAAATCTTTTCCATAACGACCTTTGTATCGTCCAAAGTCCTGACTGCCATCATAATCGTATCGTCTCCCGCGATACTTCCCACGATCTCTTTGAATTTCATGGCGTCTACGGCGACTGCCACTGCGCTCGCCATTCCCGAAACTGTCTTGACCACAAGAATATTTTGCGCCATATCGACGGAAAGCAGCCCGTCTTTCAAGACCCGGATATATTTATCTACCAAATGGCTGTCGTCCTGCCGCAAAACAATATATTTTTGTTTTCCCTCTCCCGTTGGGATCTTGGATAACTGCAGCTCGCGAATATCTCTTGAAACGGTTGCCTGTGTTACCTGAAATCCCGCCTCCTTTAAATAATCTGCCAGTTCCTCCTGCGTTTCCACATCGTATTTCTCGATCAGTTCCAATATTTTAGCATGGCGAAGTTTCTTCATAAGCACCGTCTCTTTCTTCCCGTCTGATTTTATTTTTCGTTCAGTTTCTTATGTAATACTTCCAAAAAGCTCACATTGCTCAGCTTTATGATATCTGTTTTTTTCTCCGACTGGCATATCTCGATCCTGTCGCCCGTCGTCAACGTAACCTTATGGCTGCCGTCAAAATTGGCTTCTACCTCTAACGCCTTTCCTTCTTTTCCTTCATCAATTTCTATTACAATCCGATCTTCCGCAGAGAGAATGATACTCCTTGTGTTTAAAGTGTGAGGGCAGATCGGAGTGATCATTAAAAGTTTTGCTTTCGGTTCCACAATAGGGCCTCCTGCCGAAAGATTGTATCCCGTGGAACCGGTAGGCGTTGCTACAAGAACGCCGTCCGCACTGTAGGAATACAAAAACAAGTCGTTCACATATATGCTGTATTTGATGACCTGTAGAGATCCGCATCTGGTAATGGAGATATCGTTCAGCGCCCAGTCTTCCTGCACCGCTCTGCCCTTCTTCCTGATTCTGCCAATCAGCATCATACGTTCCTCTAACTCATACTCGTCCCGCAAAAGCCGTTCCAAAGCGCTTTCTATACCGGGAATTTCTATTTCCGCAAGATAACCTGTCGTCCCCATATTGATCCCCAACATGGGGATCCTCTTTTCTACCGTATCCCTTGCCGCCTGCAGCATAGTTCCGTCCCCGCCCAGCACAAGCATCCCTTCAATCTCTTCCGCGATTTTTACCTTTGTCTGCGGGTCCGGCTCTTTTTCCTGAATCATGCAGCTCCCTCCCCGCTCTTCAATAAAATGCTTGATCCTGTTCGTCACCTCTAGTTCAGGATCTTTACTCCTATTTGTAATAATATAAAAATGCCGCATAACTTCATATGCCTTTCCCGCACTCCGCAGCCTGTTGCCTTAAAGCGCTTCATGCGCCGCCTTTACCGTATCCAAGATCAATTTCCGTATTTCGTCCTTTTCCGAAAGACCGTTTTTCGTCTCCACGATCTTTCTTAGTATTTCTTCCGCCCCGCTTTCCGAAATATCCTGCGTAGGCTCCGCCCTACCGGCATTTTTTTCAAGATAAAGCAGATATTCTATATTTCCCTCAGGTCCCTTGATCGGTGAAAATTCCAAATTCAAGACGTCAAATCCCAGACTGTCGGCATGATCGATCACTTTCCTGATCACTTCCATGTGTATCTCCGGTTCTCTGACTACTCCCTTCTTTCCCACCTTATCTTTTCCTGCCTCAAACTGAGGCTTGATCAGGCAGACCATCTGTCCGGTATCTTTCAAAAGCCTTCTTGCAGGAAGCAGGATCTTTGTCAGGGAAATAAAAGACACGTCCACCGAAGCAAAATCCAAATCGTCCCCGATCTGTTCCCGCAAAAAATAACGGAAATTTGTTTTCTCCATGCAGATTACCCGCTCGTCGTTCCGAAGTTTCCATGCAAGCTGTCCGTGACCCACATCTACGGAATAGACTTTGGCCGCGCCGTTTTTCAGCATACAATCCGTAAAACCGCCTGTAGAAGCGCCGATATCCATACAGATCTTTTCCTTCAGCACGATCCCGAACCGCTCTATCGCCTTTTCCAGTTTGAATCCTCCGCGGCTTACATATTTGAGGCTATGCCCCCGTACTTCAATGGACGTCTTCTCCTCGTTAAAGACTGTACCCGCTTTATCTTCCCTTTGTCCGTCCACAAACACGTTTCCAGACATTATGATCGCTTTTGCTTTTTCCCTGGACTCAGCCAAACCACGTTTTACAAGCAATACATCCAAGCGTTCTTTCATAGTTCCTCGCATTCATAGCTCTCCTGCCAAAACCCAGCCTGTTTTGGTCAGAGCGTCTCATATTTTTCAATCACTTTCTTTACAATGCTGTCAAGGTCGATTCCCACTTCTTTTCGCAGAATGTCCACATTTCCGTGTTCTACATAAGCGTCCGGCAATGCAATAGAGAGCGTTTGGGCCTTTGTTTGTACCCCTCCCAAAAAAGTACGCACCCTCTCGCCAAACCCTCCGCTTGACACATTTTCTTCCATGGTCACCAGCAGTCTGTGTTCTTTACATAGTTCAGACAGCATTTCCTCGTCTATCGGCTTTACGAACCTTGCGTTCGCCAAAGTACAGGAATATCCTCTGGATATCAGTTCTTCCCTTACTTCTACCGCTGTCTTTACCATACTGCCGACGGCAATAAGCGCGATCTCCGATTCTTTGTAAATCACCTCGCCTTTGCCCAGTACAATAGGGGCACGATACTCTTTTAATCCGTCGTATGCCGCCCCTCTGGGATACCTGACCGCGATAGGATGGCCGAATTTCACGGAAAACTTCAGCATGTCAGAAAGCTCCCATTTGTTTTTCGGCGCCATAATATGCATATTAGGTATAGAAGAAAGGTAGGACAGATCAAAAATTCCCTGATGAGTCTCTCCGTCGCTGCCCACAAGCCCCGCCCGGTCTATAGCAAATACGACCGGCAGGTCCTGAATGCATACGTCATGCAGAATCTGATCGTAAGAACGCTGCAGAAAAGAAGAATAAACCGCTACGATCGGTTTCATCCCTCCCGCCGCAAGTCCCGCCGCAAAAGTTACCGCATGTTCTTCCGCGATCCCCACGTCAAAAAACCTTTGGGGATAGAGATTGCGAAACCGCTTCAGTCCCGTTCCGTCCGGCATCGCCGCAGTAATGGCTACGATCCTTTCGTCACGGCTGCCTAACTTTGTCATGACCGTCGAAAAAATGTCGGTATAGTTCGGCGCCGTCCCCGGATGCGCAGGCAGTCCCGTTTCCACGTCAAAGGGTTCCGTTCCGTGAAATCTGGCAGGATGTCTCTTTGCCGGTTCGTATCCCCTGCCCTTTTCCGTGAGTACATGCACGAGCACTCCTCGCGGTATCTTTTTCGCTTCGCTGAATATGCGTATCATTTCTTCCACGTTATGTCCGTCCACCGGCCCTAAATAAGTAAGCCCCATGTCTTCAAAAAACATTCCCGGCACTACTAATTGTTTAAAACTGTTTTTGGCACGTTGTATTCCTTCCACCAAAGGTTTTCCATATTTAGGCATACCAAGCAGGGAGTAATAGATGCTCTCTTTAATATCCCAATACTTGGGAGCCATACGGACATTATTCAGATATTTGGAAATACCTCCTACGTTTTCCGAAATAGACATATTGTTGTCGTTCAGTACCACAATGAAATTCGTTTCCATTCTGGACGCATTATTTAACGCCTCGTAGGCCATGCCGCCCGTTAAGGCTCCGTCCCCGATGACGGACACAATGGTATTGGACTCTCCCAAAATATCCCTTGCCCGTACCAGTCCGAGTCCCGCTGAGATCGAAGTGGAACTGTGTCCCGTGTCAAAGCAGTCGCAGGGACTTTCTTTTCTTTTGGGGAAACCGCTCATACCGCCGTATTTACGCAGGGTATCAAAGCCTTCCCGCCTTCCGGTCAGCAGCTTATGCGTATAAGACTGGTGCCCCACATCCCATATGATCTTATCCTGTGGGAGATTTAAAGATAAGTGCAAAGCCATGGTAAGTTCCACCGCTCCTAAATTAGAACCCAAATGGCCTCCGGTCACACTGATTTTTTCGATCAAAAACTGCCTGATTTCTTCTGCCAGCGTATTGTAATCTGCAGGGCTGATATTCTTTATGTCGTTTTCTTTCGTTATCTGTTCCAGCAGCATAGGTACTCCTCTTATTACTTTTCTCTATTGATCAACCTCTCCACGAGTTCCTCCAAAAACGGATTCCTCTGACCAAAAGAAGCCAAAATGGAAACAGCTTCTTCGCTCAGCCGTTTTACCTCTTCTTTTGACTTTTCAATACCATAAAGAGATACATATGTCATCTTATGATTCTTTTCGTCGCTTCCAATCGGTTTGCCGAGTACATCAAAGGTACTCGTCACATCCAGAATATCGTCCTGAATCTGAAATGCGATCCCGATATTGTAAGCGCATTTTTCAATCCGTGCCGTTTCTTCCGAAGAAGCTCCCGCCAGTACCGCGCCGATCATCATTGCCGCCTGTATCAACGCCGCCGTTTTATGCTCATGGATATAGAGCAGTTGCTTTTCATCCATACTGCCGTTTCTCTTTTCCGCCTCAATATCCGCCGTCTGCCCGCCTATCATACCGTAAATGCCCGCTTTTGAAGCCAAAACGGAAAGAGCGGGAAGAATATAAGGGTTGTCCCCTCCGTCCGCCTTTAACGCCGTCTCAAAAGCGAAATTTAACAGGCCGTCTCCCGCTAAAATCGCCGTACATTCGTCAAACTGCGCCCATGTGGTTTTTTTGCCGCGGCGGTACTCGTCATTATCCATAGCGGGAAGATCGTCATGTACCAAAGAATAAGTATGTATCATTTCTATTGCGGCCATAAAAGGAAAAACAGCGTCTCCCGTCCCTCCGAACATTCGGTAAGTTTCCTGCATAAGCATGGGACGAAGTCTTTTCCCGCCTGCCAAAATACTGTAATTCATTGCTTCGATCACGGTCTTCTGCTCTCCCTCTTCCTTGGGAAGATATCCCGAAATAATCGTTTCTATCTGTTTTATCCGTTCTTCTAACTGTTCTTTATTCAAATTCACAAAGCTCCCCACTTTCGCTGATCATCAAAACCTGCTTTTCCACTCTGTCGATCGCCTCGTTACACTGTTTTAAAAGTTTCATGCCCTTTTCATATTCTGAAAAAGCATTCTCCAAGGAAATCCCGTTATCCTGTAATCTGTCGATCACGTCCTCCAATTGTTCAAAAGCCTGTTCCAAAGGAAAAGCCTGTTCATTGGAATTTTCTTTTTTTGCTTTATCTGCCATCTTCCCTCTTTTCCGTCGTTTCAACCACTGCGTTTACTTTTCCGTCACTGACATAAATAGAGATCCTGTCTCCCGGCGCAACCTGACTGACCTTTGTTATCGTCCTGCCTTCTTCATTGGAAGTATGGGAAAAACCCTGCTTTAATTTATCTAAGGGAGACAATCCTTTTAATTTTTCAACATAAAGTTCCATTTCATGCCGCTTTTTCGTTAAAAGCCGTTCCATGGCGTCTTGTATGCCCTCTTCCAGTTTAAGCGCAAAAGTACGCTTTTCCCTGATCTGATTGATGGGACTTAAATATCCTAACTGCATCTTCAGTTTTTGCAGAGCCGTTCTTTTTCTTTCCAAATGATATTCCATTGCCCCGTTCATTGCGGACGCATATTCCCCAAGCTGTTTATCCAACGCCCCCATATCGAAGACTGCCAGTTCTGCCGCTGCCGACGGTGTGGGAGCACGAAGATCCGCTACAAAGTCGCAAATCGTCGTGTCCGTCTCATGACCTACCGCGGAAATGATCGGAATACTGCAGTCAAAAACAGCCTGTGCAACTTCTTCCTCATTAAACGCCCATAAGTCTTCCAAGGATCCTCCCCCTCTTCCGACGATCATAGCGTCCACCTTCCGCATTTCCAGCGCGCGTATTCCCTGCACAATACTGGAGGCGGCTGCATCGCCCTGCACGACCGCCGGAAACAGGATGATCCTGATATAAGGATTCCGCCTTGTCGCAATATTGATGATGTCCCTCACTGCCGCTCCCGTAGGCGCTGTAACGACTCCCAGCGTCCTTATATATTTGGGAATAGGCTGCTTGTACGCATCTGAAAACATCCCCCGTTCCAAAAGTTCGTTTTTCAGACGCTCATAGCGTTCGTTTAAAACGCCTGCTCCATCCAGTACGATCTGCTCCGCGTACATCTGATATTTTCCGTCCCGCTCATATACATTGATGGTACCTCCGGCTACGATCTGCTGGCCTTCTTCCATTCTAAAGGTAAGCCCGCCGCGGTTTCCGGCAAACATCACACAGGCGATCATCCCTTTTTCATCCTTCAACGTAAAATAAATATGTCCAGAGGAATGATACTTGCAGTTACTTACTTCTCCTCTGACAAAGATGGACTGCAGCATAAAATCCTGCGTGAACATATTTTTGATATAAGAATTTACCTGTGCTACCGTATAAACATTGCGCATTTTTTTTACCTTTAAGCAAACTGGGAAAGCACACCGTTAATAAAAGATGAAGAACCGTCCTGACCAAATTTTTTCGCCAGCTCTACGGCTTCATTAATGGCGACGCTTGCCGGAACGGCTTCGTCAAACCGGATTTCATAAATGGCAAGCCTTAAAATGGTAAGCTCTACCTTCCCCATCCTTGCCGTCGTCCAGCATTCCGCCTTCTCATTGATCCATTCGTCGATCTGAGGCAGCTTTCCTATAATATTGTCATACTTTCCGCGGATATAGTCCGCATCATTTCCTTCCGCACAGTTCTCTTCATCCGAAAAGAACAGTTCCTTTTGTTCTTCCATATCTTCCGGTTTGTTAAACTCAATACGGAACAACAATTTAAAGATCCGCTCTCTTAGCTCTCTCCTGCTCAGTTCTCTTCCGCTCATGAATAAACTTAATTACCTTTCTGCATATTCACACCGGCAATGCGGATATTTACATCCGTAACATTAAGGCCGGTCATATTTTCGATCGCAGCTTTTACTTTCGCCTGTACTTTCTGGCAGGTGGCCGGAATATTATAACCATACTCCATCAATATCGCCAGATCCACTGTAACATGCCTTTCAAAGACGTCTACTTTTACGCCCTTTGTAAGCTTCTTCATCCCTACTTTACTCATAAGCTCATTGGGAACATTCCCTGCCATTGCGGACACGCCTTCCACTTCCGTTGCGGCAAGTCCTGCAATCATTGCCACTACGTCGTCCGCAATCTTAACGGCGCCGATATTCTCTTCCTCCTGCAGTACATAAGTACTTTTATCCATTTCTTTATCCATAAAAATCCTCCAATCGATAATCCTATCGTTTGTTTCCTGTTTCCTTTACCGCTTATTATACCAAAAATTATTTCTAAAAACAAATACTTATTCAGAAAGCCAGAAACTTAAGCTGAGCTGCTCCTCGTTTTTGGAATACGCTACGGCGCTGTCTTCCGTATTCATATAGCGGAAGACCTTCTGATCCGTGATCAGGGCGTCAAACATAGACTGATAACACGCAAGATCCGCACACTGCAGCGTAATGTAATCTTTTTCATCCGCATAGCTCTTTTCAAAAACTGCTGCAAGCTGCTCTTCGTCAACATTTTTAAAATAAGCGCCCTCTCTGACATAATAATTATCTTTCACCGCATTGCATTCCGGCATCGGCACAACATTTTGGATACGGTGCGTTTTACACAACTGCTTCGTCGTTACACACAGATAATCGTAATTAATGACCGGCAGATTATTTACCTCATAAGCGTCTTCTGTCGTCATACGGTAAGAAGCGTCTCCCCATGTCGTATCCACATAATAATAATCTCCGTCTGCAGATACCAGATTCCATGCATGTCCCTCTCCGCCTTCCACAAAACCGACTACCAGCGTTGCCTTGATCCCCGCCTTTAACAGCAGGTATTGTGCTGCTTTTGCATATCCCTGACATACGGACTGACGGTTCAAAAATACGGAGCAGATATTCTGATTATTTTCGGCCGCTACGTTATATTCCGTATTTTCTATGATATACTCATAAATATACTTTATTTTCCCGTATTCATCCAGTCCTTTTGGCATTTTTCCCAAGATTTCCGAAACCCGGCGTTCTATCTCTGTCCTTTTCTTTCCGATCTCTTCCTGCTCCATCGTATAAGCCGCCTCAAACATGATCTTTGTGATATTGCCGCCCCTTGTATATTTTGTAAACGTATAGCCGTCCACATAAAATATTTCGGGATGATCGTTTAAAACGCATTGAAAGAGCTTCTCCATTTTGTCCGCATCCGTAGTGGAAAGCTCCGCCTCTTTCATATAAAGCAGTGATGCATATATTTCCGTATAGACCGCCTGTTCCTGTTCGTCCAGACAGTCAAAGGTATAAAGTCCTTTTTGCTCCTTTTTAAGCGCAAGCATCTCCTCTTCAGAAAAGGAAAACGCTGCTTCACTTTCCGTCTCCTCCTCTGTTGTTTCTTCTTTTGTCTCCTCTGTCTCTTCCGTTACTTCCTGTGCTTTCAGGCTGATCGTATCGCTCTTAAGCGCCTCTTCCTGTCCTGTCTCAAAATACAGAAAGACTGTTAAAACAATCGTCGTCACAAAAAAAAGTGTTGCAATGCGTTTTTTCATTTAATCACGTCCAAATTCTGAAAGAATCAATCCTTCGTTTCTATCCAATGTCATTCCGATACTCCATTGATTCACAAAGAGAAGAAGGGGATTGCCTTTTAAGTCCTTGATCTTCTTCATATCGGAAGTGCCTACTAATTTATTTAAATCGATTTCTTTATTTTCTATCCAGCGGATATGTTCATAGGGCAGATTTTCCAAGCGGATCTCCACGTTATATTCATTCTCCAAACGATATTTCAATACGTCGAACTGAAGAACGCCGACCACTCCTACAATGATCTCTTCCATACCTGTATTAAATTCCTGAAAGATCTGTATGGCGCCTTCCTGTGCAATCTGCGTGATTCCCTTTACAAACTGTTTCCGCTTCATCGTATCCATCTGACGTACTCTTGCAAAATGCTCCGGTGCGAAAGTCGGTATCCCCTCGTACTGGAACTGCTCTTTCGGCATACATAATGTGTCTCCGATGGAAAAGATCCCCGGATCAAATACGCCTATGATATCTCCCGCATAGGCCTCCTCCAAAATCTTTCTTTCGCTTGCCATGATCTGCTGAGGCTGGGAAAGGCGCATGACTTTGCCTCCCTGTATATGCTTTACTTCCATCTGCGCATCATATTTTCCCGAACAGATCCGCATAAACGCAATCCGATCCCTATGCGCCTTATTCATGTTTGCCTGAATCTTAAATACAAACGCCGAAAAATCATGTTCTACAGGGTCGATCAGGCCCATATCCGCTTTTCGCGGAAGAGGCGTAGTCGTCATTTGTAAAAAATGCTGTAAAAAGATCTCTACGCCGAAGTTGGTAAGCGCTGAACCGAAAAATACCGGCGTCAATTCTCCCTTCTGCACCCTTTCCAGATCAAATTCCGCACTGGCGCCGTCCAAAAGTTCTATTTCTTCATTTAAAATGTCTTTGTATTCCTGTCCTATATGAGAGAGCAGCCCGCTCTCATTTTCCAATGAAATCTCCGTACTTTCTCCTTCTTTTGTTCCTTTTTCCGTATCGGAATAAGTGATGACGCAGTTTTTATTTCTGTCATACACTCCCTTAAAGTTCTTTCCGGAACCGATCGGCCAGTTGATCGGGCAAGTGGCGATCCCCAGTTCTTTTTCAATTTCATCCAACAGCGTAAACGTATCGTTGGCATCCCTGTCCATCTTATTGATAAAAGTAAAGATCGGGATCCGCCGCATCACACAGACCTTAAACAGTTTTCGTGTCTGCGCCTCCACGCCTTTCGACGCGTCAATGACCATGACTGCCGAATCCGCAGCCATCAGAGTACGGTAAGTGTCTTCCGAAAAATCCTGATGCCCCGGCGTGTCCAAAATATTAATGCAGTAACCGTCGTATTCAAACTGCAGCACCGACGAAGTGACGGAAATACCTCTCTCCTTTTCAATCTCCATCCAATCCGATACCGCATGTCTTGCCGTCGCCTTTCCTTTTACGCTTCCCGCAAGATTGATCGCCCCTCCGTAAAGCAGAAATTTCTCCGTCAATGTCGTTTTTCCTGCATCCGGATGCGAAATAATTGCAAATGTTCTTCTTCTGTTGATCTCTTCTGCATAGTTGCCCACGCTTTTTTCCTCCAGCTTCTTATTATAACGATTTTAACATGGATCTTCCGGGAAATTCCGGTTCGATTCCGAAATAGTCCAGTACCGTTGCGCCAATATCCGCAAAGGTTTCTCTTGTTCCGAGATTTTCCGGTTCTACTTTCTTTCCATACATAAGAAAGGGCGTATATTCCCTTGAATGGTCAGTAGATACCGTATATCCCGGATCGCATCCATGATCTGCCGTGATCATTAGTATATCGTCCCCTCTCATCTTTGCAAAGACTGCCGGCAGTTTTGCATCAAAATAAGTCAGCGCTTTCGCATAGCCGTCAATATCATTCCGATGCCCATAAAGCATATCATAATCTACCAGATTAATAAAGCATAAGCCTTCAAATGCCTTATCAAAATAATCCAGCGTCTTTTCGATCCCTTCCGCATTCCCGCTGGTATAAACATGCTCCGTAATCCCTTTTCCCGCAAAGATATCATATATTTTACCGATTGCCGCCACATCGAATCCCCTTGCTTTCAACTGATCCAGCATAGTGACCGACGGAGGCTTTAAAGAGAAATCATGCCGTCTGGACGTTCTTGTATAGCCGCCGCTCTTTCCCGTAAAGGGGCGGGCAATAACCCTTCCGACACCGTGCCTGCCCTGCAGAATCTCCCTTGCGATACGGCAATATTCATAAAGTTTCTCGACCGGGACTTCCTCTTCATGGGCTGCGATCTGAAAAACGCTGTCCGCCGAAGTATACACGATCAGATTTCCTGTCTTTCTATGTTCGTCGCCGAAATCTTTGATCACTTCCGTACCCGAATAAGGCTTATTGCATAGTATTCCCCTACCCGTTTTTTTGATGAATTCCGCGATCACCTCATTTGGAAAACCGTCAGGGTAGGTAGGCAGCGGTTTATCAGAACGGATACCGGCGATTTCCCAATGTCCTATGGTAGTATCCTTTCCTTTGGAGGCTTCCGTCATACGGGCTATGACCGCCGTATGCTCCCCGCCTGCCTTTATCCCCTCTGCCATTACCCCGTCTATTTGAAACAATCCCATTTTTTCCATATTGGGTATGTGAAAGAAAGGACTTGCCGAAACGGAAGATAAGGTGTTAGTGCCTCTATCCCCATAAGCTCCCGCATCCGGCATCTCTCCTATCCCAAAACTGTCCAATACGATCAAAAATACTCTTTTCACTTTCGTACCCCTTTCCTCGTCTTCTATCAATGCGTATAGTATACCATAATTTTCTTTTTTTATATACTGATTTGTGCTACTCGGCAGCGACCGGGCTGATAATGATATTGGCACCGTCTACGCCGGTCTTTCTCTTCACGATATCTTCTATCTGCGCACGCATGGCGTCGGTCAGTTCTATCGCGTTAACGACTACATCCACGCCGTTTTCACTGATACTGACTACTACGTCCGTAAACCCTTTTGCCTCTAAAAGAATTTCAGCAGCGGTTTCCTTTTCCGCTATATCCGTCATGGAGATCATGCTGTTTACCGCCTCATTTTTCTGCTCGTCGCTTAAATTCGCATTATTGATGATCTCCATGAGCATCTCTTTATTCCTTGCTCTCGTCTGTTCTTTTAAAAGTTTGGCGTCAGACAAGGAAGTGATCCCTGTAGAATTGGTAAATACCGCCTCTCCCGGCGCCTCCGTACCGGTCGCTTCATCACTGATCACCGCCTCCATGGCGTCGTCAAGATAATCCTCTTCAATGATATTTACCTCAGAATCCATACTGTCAATATCCGTCAGATTTGCCTGTTCTATATCCTCGTCGGAAATATCCGCAAATCCCGCTGCAAAATCAGCCTCTTCCAAAACGCCGTCCAACGCTTCATTTACTATGTATACTTCATCCATCCCCGTCGTATTTAGATCGGAAGTTATAGAATCACTTCCTACCGCAAGTTCTTCTTCACCTAATTTGGTTTCTGCGAATTGTAAGTAGCCTGCCACGGCGATCATGATTGCAAGCGCCGTAATCATAATTTGATTTTTCTTCCCTATTCCTTTCAAAAGCTTACCTCTTTTCTATTCAGTTTTCATTTTAACTACTTTAATTTTATGTGCGTCTATTCCAAATAATGCCTGAATTGCTTCCGTAATATCAGAATTTACATTTTCTTTTCCCGCACCCTGCGCCACCACGATTACTCCTTCTATCTTCGGTTCAAAGATCTGTGTCACATACGGAAGCTGGTTGCCGTTTCCGTCGGTCATGAACAAAGTGGATTCGCTGCTTTCCGTATTGTTTATGTTCCTTGTGCCGCCCTCGGAATCCGTTTCGGAAGTACTGGAACGCGTAATGTTCCGATCCTTCTCCACCACTTCCTTTTCCGAGGCGCTTACCGTCACCATGACCTTTACCTTTCCCGCCTTTTCCATCATGGACAAGGTCTCCTCCAAGCGTTTTTCCAAATAGCCCGCATATTCGAAGGCCTGCCTTTCACCCGTTTTCTCCTCCGCCTGCGCTGCGTTTTTCTTTTCACTGATTATCTCATTTTTACTGTCCGTTAAAACGGACTTATCTGATTTGTTCTCTTTCACAGGCATGGCTATGATAAACAAAAGAACGCCGGTTAAAATGATCACAATCAGATTCTCTTTTTTCATCCCGTTCTTTCCATATTTTTCCCACAGATCTTTCCATTTACTCATGCGCCCCTACCTCTATCTCAACCGTTTTCACTTCTATTTTATTCTGATTGCTATCTGTGTTCTCCACGCCGTTTTCTTCCCTGCGCGCTGCCTCCTCCTCTTCTTTTTTTCTCTGTTCCCATACCATGGCTTCGGCATTCTCCAATTCTCTTTCCATCTGCTGGCTGATCTGTTCATTATAAAGAAACCATTTTTCGTCTACTGTCTGCAGCGCCTCTTCCATTTTCAAGGTAAACGCTTTTTTATTATCTTCATATTCCGCCATCCTGTTTTTACTGCCCAGTGACATAAGCGGCGCCGCAAACTGTACCACAAGCATAAATCCCAGCAATACTTTCATATATTTTCCGTATTTTTCTCCGGGACAAAAATGCAGGATCGTCTGTCCCAGCAAAAGAAATACGCTGATCTGTTTTAAAAATTCCATCGCTTTCCCTCCCTATCCGCTTCACAACCCCATTCAATGACCTGATATTTTTACCTGATAGTATAACCTGCAATGGCGACCACGATCATAAACAGTGCAAGTACGGTAAGCGTAGTCTTCAAAAGCATGAGGCCGCTTTCGCCGATATGATCCGTACATTCACAGATCCTCTTATCTCCCGCCAGCCCCATCACAGCGGCACAGCCTTTAAACGTCCATGAGATCAGCATGATCTTTAATACAGGAACGGCGCACAGAGCAAGCAGCAAAAGCAGGATGATCACTCCGATGCTGTTTTTAATGAGTACCGCAGACCCCATAACGATCTGGGCGATCCCGTCCGCCGCATCGCCAATCCCCGGAATAGCGCTGACTGCCTTTTGCAAGGTCGTATTTTTTAAAGAATCCACAGCCGGAAGGATCATAGATTGAAAGAGGCTCACTCCCGTGATCGCTCCTATGGCAAATTTAATACCATAAGAGATTACTTTTTTCACACATTCCATCAGCATGACCAGTCTGTCTTCCCCCCACATTCCGTTCATGAATACCAAAAATATGTAGCTGTTGATCAGCGGAAGGATAAAAAACTTTAAAACGTTTTCCATTCCATACAGTAAAAGCATCATGATCTGATAATAGCCGAAAGCAGTAGCGTTTCCGCTGGCAGCGCCTACCGAGATCATATAAGTGGGGATAAAGATTTTCATAAATAAAACGATATTGTCCACAGTCAGTTCCGCAATCTGAGACATTTCCATATATCCGCGCACCAATATGGAAATCAGCAAAAGATATAAAAAATAAAAACTGAGTTCAGATATCTGATGATTTTCGAAAATATCGCCAAAATGGACAAACACCGCCGAAAGTATCCCTAAAATAAACAGCCACACGATCATGCTCTTTAGCCCCTGCGTCTGCTGTCCGGCGCATACCAAAAACTGCTTTCCAAAATAAGTCAGCGCCCCCCAGACATCTCCTGATAACATTTGGGAAAACAATTCTTTCAAATTCCATTCCATATCAGGGAAAAAACCTGCTAAGCTTTGATTGATCTCTTCCATCCCATATTCATTCCATAAGGAAGTTACATCCATTTCCGCTCCTCTCCGCGCGCCTATGCGCGTCCTTTCATCTGATCAGCCCCTGCATGGTTTCAATAAGCGCAAGTACGATAGGCATGCCCGCCAGCAGTACGGAAAGCTTGCCCGCAATCTCAATTTGTCCAGCAATTGCCGAAAATCCGGCGTCTTTACAAATACTTGCACAAAATTCACAAATATAAGTGATCCCCGTAACTTTGATCAATACCCCGATATAAGAAGCGCTGCTCCCCAAAAGCTCTTTTAGTTCAAAGACCGTGCTTAAAACGCTCTCCAAACATTGGATTCCGTAGGAAAAAATCACGATGCATACCGCAAATCCGATATACAGGCTGTATTCCTGCTTATAATTCTTAAACTGGATCCCCGCCAAGACCCCGATGATCCCTAAGATCCCAATCTTTATCATGCTCATATGATTTTCCTCCCCATGGAACGCTTGAAAAGAATATTTTTACAAATCAAATAATCTCTGCATCGACATAAACAATTCATATATGTACGGAATCACCCATGTAAGAACAAGAATAAGCGCGGCAAGGCTTAAAAGAAAGGCATGTTCCTCCCTGCCGCTGTGTTTTAATATCTGACTTAAGATGGTTACCAGTATTCCTACTGCCGCTATTTTAAAAATGAGACTAATCCCCATACTTTTCCTCTTTTCTGCATTATCTTTCTCATAAAGCGCTCAGATCAGGATGATCACTAACATAAGTCCTCCCAGAATCCCTATGCTTGTAATCACCTTTTCTTTGTTTTCCATCGAGCTTTTTGATTTCACATATAATTCTTCCAACTGTTCTCTGCTCTTTTCGATCATTCCTGCCTGTGTTTCCCAATCGATAAAACCGATACGGTTTCCAAATTCCAAAAAGATATTCCTCTCTTCTTCCTTCAGCGGCATATTTTCCAAACACTGTCCCATCTTTGTTCTCCAAATTTCCGGAAACCGTACCCCGCTCTTTTCCATGACCTGTGCATAGATTTCTTTCATCACGGTACGAAACGGTTCCGCTATTCTGTCGGAAACGGCCATACACACTTCGGGAAAAGACGCTCTGCTGTAAGCTACCTCCGACTGAAACAGTCTGAAGATCTCCTGCATCTGTTCTATATGTCTCATCCGCTGCCTCATTTCCTGACATAGTTTAAAGGAAAATCCTGCACTTCCAAAAAGAATAAGCCCTCCTGCTAACAAACGAAGCATTTTAAAAACTCCTTATTATAAACGGTCTGTTTCACTTGTCTGTTCCCCGCTTTTTCCAATACGATATAACGCTCAAAGATCCTTTCTTCAAGCAGGTTCCTTCCAATCGCGCTGTTTTTCAGATCCTCCATGCCGCTTCCATGAATGGTGGCAAGTATATGCACGCCGCAACGCGTCACCTGCCTGATCGCCTCTTCATCCTGCCTGTTTCCGATCTCGTCCACTGCGATCACTTTAGGCGCCATGGAACGCAGCAGCATCATCATTCCGAGCGCTTTCGGACAGGCGTCCAATACGTCCGTCCGTATCCCCAGATCATTCTGCGCCACTCCCTGAAAACAGCCCGCAAGTTCCGAGCGTTCATCCACAACTCCCACCGTCATTCCTTCCGCATGGCGGTTTCCGTCTGAAACTTGTCTTACAATATCCCTGAGAAGGGTTGTCTTCCCTACCCCCGGCATCGAAATAAGAAGAGTATTATATATCCTGTCATTATCATATAAAAAAGGAAGGATGCAGTCTGCCGCTCCTAAAATCTGATGTGAGATCCTGATATTTAAAAAACTGATATATTTCATATTCTTTATCTCTCCCTCCGTTCTCATGATAGCCTGTCCGGCTACCCCGATACGGTGGCCTCCCTGAACTGTCAAAAAACCCTGACGTATTTCATCTTCATATGCATAGACAGAATAATTGCAAATATGATTCAAAATCGTATCCAGCCCTTTTTGTCCGATTTTTTCCGCCGCGCTCTCTTCTTTTGTAAACGCACCGGTTTTTGTTAAAAAATATTCCGTTCCGTTTAAAACGACAATAACCGGCTTTTCCGCCCTTAAACGGATCTCGTTTAAATGGTCGGCCCTAAGGACGGCTTCTTTAAAAAATTCCCTGTATGTATCAGGAAATAATTGGATAATACTTGTTTCTTTTCCCATATCTATCCCCCTGCGCACCGCAAGCATTTTACGCTGCCGCTAAAGAGACAACATCAATTGTCCTTACCCTAATATATGAGGCTTTGTCCAATTTATGCTTATATATTTTTAAGATTTTATTTTCCGTGATTGTACAAAAAGAAATACAAAATTTTGTGGAAAAACAGTAGACATAACAGAAAAAGAGTGCTATTATAATTTCATAAACAGTAATCGTTACTATTATTGATATAGGAGGTATCTATTATGACACAGAATACGCAACAGGTTGATAACTTAGTTTCTTTATTGGACGGATATGCTGAAAAAGGCGGACATCACATTAATGTCAATGTTTTAAACCGCGATATGTTATTAGACGCGCAGAAGAATCCGGAAAACTATCCCCAGCTTACGATCCGCGTTTCCGGTTATGCCGTAAACTTTATCAAATTAACGCCTGAACAGCAAAACGACGTTATTTCCCGTACTTTCCACGAAGCTATGTAATGATCGCCGGATTGTTTTGAAACGGACTAAAACAGGGAATCCTTTTCATCGGACTCCCTGTTTTTATGTACAATATGCCGTTGGATCTCTTAACGGATCAGGGCTTGCATCTCTTACACGCCGCATATCCCTGCCCGATCACTTCTTCCCTCGTCCATGTGACGGGAAGTTTATTTTTTTCGCTCATTTCCCCTACGCTGCTGCAATCCGGATAATGGAATTTTTTGGTATTCGTATTACAAATATAGGTGATCTCTGTTGGCGGATCTTCAGGCACTTTCACAGGCGTTTCTCCTGTCTGCCAGCTTTCTGATGGGCTGCAGTTCCACTTCAGGCTTTCGCCGTCGCTGGTTACGGTAATACTGCCCTGTTCATCTGTCCGAAACACCTGTATCCCTCTCGCCCTGAACTCATTCAGCGGCTCCGCATGAGGATGTCCATAGGAGTTTCCTTCTCCGCAGCTAATCACCGCATAAGCAGGGGAAACAGCCTCTAAAAGTTCTTGGCAGGATGAGGTGTTGCTGCCGTGATGACCTGCCTTATAGACATCCGCCGCCAAGGGGATCTCCCCGCGGACCAGATCCAGTTCTTCCTCCTCCATAGCGTCGCCTGTGAAAAGGAAACGGTTTTCTCCATGTTTTAAAAGAATCGAGATAGAATTATCATTGCTTTCTTCCCCCAGCTCCACCGGACCTATGATCGTAAACTCCGCATCTCCCAAAGAAAAACTTTCCCCGACGATCGGAAATGTCTTGTGATAACCTTTTTCTTTCAGGGTATCTGTCACTTCTTCATATGATTTCGTATCCCTTTCTTCCTCTGTCATAAAAATCGTCTCACAGGCAAACTTATAAAGGATCACATCCATACCGCCGATATGATCGGCATCGGGATGGGTGCCTATCACATATTTTAAAGTTTCAATATTCCGTTTTTGAAGATAATTCTGTATTTTCGTACCCTGATCGTTGTCTCCTGCATCAATCAGCATCGCCTCTTCCCCACAGGTGATAAGCGTGCAGTCCCCCTGACCTACATCGATAAAATGTACGGTCAGTTCGCTGACCTGATGTTCTCCCTCTTCATTCTGTGAGCCGTCCTGTGTCTGCCCTAAATCTGCTCTTTCCGACCCGCTGTTTTCCTCTTGTGAACTTTGCGGCAGTCCGCCTCCTGACCCGGCATTTTCCTGCGGTACTCCGGTTCCGGCCTGCTGCGGCGAACACGCTGTAAGCAGGATTCCTAAAATAAGCAGGAGTAAGAAGCGCCGCTGCCTTCTTCTTCCCTCTGCTTTCCTCTCCGTTTTCGTTCTCATATCATCCTCATTTCCGCCCGATAAGCGGGTACGGTTCTCTACACTTCCCGCCAAGCCGTTCTGCGGCACAAACAATGAACGGGAAAAATACCCGCCTTTGGGCATCTATTCTCTCACTGCAGATTATAATACAAATTTTGTATGTTTTCCACAAAATAAAAGGATAACGAAAAAACGATGCAGCCGCTACCGCATCGTTTCCATCAAACTATTTTGTTTTTAACTCCCATCCGCCTGCTTCAGTAAGCATATAATCGGGATCGGAACATTTTAATTTCACGCTTACTGCTGCGCAACATCCTTCATGGAGAAACTGATTCTGCCCATTTTATCTTTTCCTAAGCATACGACCGTAACTTTATCCCCTAAAGTAAGAACATCTTCTACCCGGTTAATCCTCTCTTTTGAGATTTTTGAAATATGGACCATGCCCTCTTTCCCCGGTGCAAACTCGATAAACGCGCCGAATTCTTTGATGCTGACAACTTTTCCTGTAAATACTTGTCCTTCTTCAAAATCTGTCGTAATGATCTTGATCATTTCTACGGCCGCATCCATCATCGCTTTATCCGTACCGCATACGGATACTGCCCCTTCATCGGAGATGTCGATCTTAACTCCGGTTCTTTCAATGATCGTATTGATCGTTTTTCCTCTCTGTCCTACAACGTCGCCGATTTTTTCCGGATTGATCTGAATCTGGATGATCTTTGGCGCATATTCACCCACAGTCGGTCTGGGTGCGGAGATCGCCGGTTTCATACAGTTGTCCATAATGAACAGTCTGGCTTCTAAACATCTTGCAATAGCGCCTTCCACAATCGGCCTTGTCAGGCCATGGATCTTAATATCCATCTGAATCGCCGTGATGCCCTCCGTCGTACCTGTTACCTTAAAGTCCATGTCTCCGAAGAAATCTTCCAATCCCTGAATATCCGTTAACAGAACATAATCGTCATCCGTATCCCCGGTTACCAGACCGCAGGAAATACCCGCCACCATCTTTTTGATCGGTACGCCTGCCGCCATCAAAGACATACAGGATGCGCAGGTAGACGCCATGGACGTAGAACCGTTGGATTCAAATGTTTCCGATACGGTACGGATCGCATAAGGGAACTCCTCTTCCGAAGGAAGTACCGGAATCAATGCTCTTTCCGCCAAAGCGCCATGGCCGATCTCACGGCGTCCCGGCCCTCTGGACGGCTTCGTCTCGCCTACCGAATAGGACGGGAAATTATAATGATGCATATATCTCTTGTTTACTTCATTTTCGTCAAGGCCGTCGATCCTCTGTACTTCGGACAAGGGCGCTAACGTACATACATTACAGATCTGGGTCTGTCCCCTTGTAAACATAGCGGAACCGTGTACTCTCGGAATCAGGTCGACTTCTGCCGCAAGCGGACGGATCTGTGTGATCTCACGCCCGTCGGGACGTTTATGATCTTTTAAGATCATCTTACGGACCGTTTTCTTCTGATACTGATAAACCGCTTCTCCAAGTACGGCAAGCCACTCTTCCTTTTCGGCGAATGCCTCTTCAAATTTCTCCGTGATCTTCCTGATATTTTCTTCTCTTGTCTGTTTATCGTCTGTAAATACCGCCGTCTCCATTTCTTCAGGGGACACCAGCTTTTTCATTTCTTCAAATAATTCTTCCGGAATCGCACAGCTTGTATATTCGTGCTTCGGTTTTCCTACTTCCGCAACGATCTGATTGATAAATGCGATGATCGTCTGGTTGATCTCATGAGCCATATAGATCGCTTCAATCATCTTTTTCTCCGGCACTTCATTTGCGCCTGCCTCGATCATGATCACCTTTTCACTGGTGGACGCGACCGTCAGGTTCAGATCTCCGTTTTTCCACTGCTCCTGAGACGGATTTACCACAAATTCCCCGTCTACCAATCCTACCTGTGTCATCGCGCAGGGACCGTCAAACGGAATATCGGAAATGCAGGTAGCGATTGCTGCGCCAAGCATTGCGACAAGCTCCGGACGGCATGCCGGATCTACGGACATAACCATATTGTTCAGCGCTACGTCGTTTCTGTAATCTTTCGGAAACAGGGGGCGCATGGGCCTGTCGATTACACGGCTCGTCAAAATAGCGTTTTCGGAAGCTTTTCCTTCTCTTTTATTGAATCCTCCCGGAATCTTCCCTACCGCATATAATTTTTCTTCATATTCTACGCTGAGCGGGAAAAAATCGATTCCTTCCCTCGGTTTTTCAGACGCCGTTGCGGTACAAAGCACAGTCGTTTCTCCATACTGCATAAAGGCGCAGCCGTTAGCCTGTTTGCCGACTCTGTTGATATCTACTTTTAAAGTACGTCCGGCCAAATCCATTGTAAATGTCTGATACATAAATTTTCTTCTCCTTTGCTGAATTTTAGTCAGACAGAAGATGCCGAAACTACTGACAAAAATATCTCCATGCAAATATCCCTGTCAGTGGTCTCGGATGCTCTCTTCTGCCCTTTCCTTGTAGTTTTATAGAAAAAAGGCGGTGAGTCCAACTCTAACGCCGCCTTTTTTATCAAAATGATTACTTTCTGATTCCAAGCTTTCCAATCAAAGTACGGTATCTTTCAATATCGGTTTTCTTTAAATAGTCGAGTAAACCTCTTCTCTGACCAACCATTTTCAGCAAACCTCTCCTTGAGTGATGATCCTTCGGATTATCCTTTAAATGATCCGTAAGCTCCTGAATCCTTGCCGTTAATACCGCGATCTGTACCTCCGGTGAACCGGTATCCCCTTCCGTTCTCGCATACTCTTGAATAATGGCAGTTTTCTTTTCCTTTGAAATCATGATTACTTTCCTCCTTCTTTTTCAAACACCGGATACTAAGATAAGGTCGGAGTTTCCTTCCTCTGAGCATCGGCTGAATTTCATACTGGTATAGTATAACACATTGTCCTCTAAATTGTAAATGATAAATTTCCCGATATTTATTATTTTCCATCCTTTGATTTATGTTCGATTTATCATAAATATACTTGTCCATATCAAAATCCTCCAGTATAATATATGGGCAGTGAAAAACGCGGCATAATAAAAATTTATTTATTGTATGCCTGCATGGGCATTTATAAAAATACTCCCCTTAAGGCAGCGGCGGATTTAGAAAGGAGCTTATCTGTAACAATGAAAAAATTACTGCGTTATTTAAAAAATTACAAAAAAGAAAGCGTCATTGCCCCCCTCTTTAAAATGTTAGAGGCAAGCTTTGAACTCTTCGTTCCTCTGGTGATCGCCAATATCATCGACATAGGTATTATAAATGAGGACATGGGATATATCGGGAAAATGGGATGTATCCTGATCCTGCTTGGAATCGTCGGGCTTGCCTGTTCGTTAACGGCACAATATTTCGCTGCCAAAGCGGCGGTCGGCTTCGGCTCCGCGCTCAGAAAAGAACTGTTTTCACATATCAACTCTCTTTCCTACGAAGAGATCGATAAAACGGGGACTTCCACCCTCGTGACAAGGATGACCAGCGATATCAATCAGATCCAGTCCGGCGTCAATCTTGTCCTCAGGCTCTTCCTCCGTTCTCCCTTCATTGTGGCAGGCGCCATGATCATGGCTTTTACGATCGACGTAAAGGCCGCCCTTGTTTTTGTGGTCGCCATCCCGCTTTTGGCTCTCGTTGTTTTCGGTATTATGGCCGCAAGCATTCCTTTGTATAAGAAAGTACAAAGACAGCTTGATAAAGTTCTCCTTATCACCAGAGAAAACTTAAACGGCGTCCGGGTGATCCGTTCCGTATGCAGACAAAAGCATGAGATCGAGACTTTTGAAGATACCAATGCCTCCCTGATGAAACTGCAGGTCTTTGTAGGAAAAATATCGGCCTTTTTAAACCCGGTTACTTATATCATTGTAAACGCGGCCCTGATCGCAATCATTTGGATCGGCGGACTACAGGTAGACGAAGGCATCATTACGCAGGGAGCGGTGATCGCCCTTGTCAATTATATGTCCCAGATCCTTGTAGAACTGATCAAACTTGCTAACCTGATCATCAACATTACCAAATCGCTTGCCTGCGCCAACCGCTTAAACGAAATATTCGATTTAAGCCCCAGCATTACTTCATCGGCTTCGGCAGTCCCAGAAACCAAAAATCAGGAAGATGCCATTGTATTCAAACACATTTCTTTCGCTTACGGAGGCTCGAAAGAATATTCTCTCGAAGATATTGATTTCTCCGTAAAAAAGGGAGAAACTCTCGGTATCATCGGCGGTACGGGTTCGGGAAAATCCACTTTGGCCAATCTGCTGCCCCGGTTTTATGACGTGGAAAAAGGCGAAGTTATGATCAACGGCGTCAATGTAAAGGATTTTCCTATCCATGCGCTGCGTTCCAAATTCGGCATCGTCCCTCAGCGGGCCGTTCTTTTCAAAGGTTCCATACGGGAAAATATCCGTTTCGGCAAGGAAGACGCATCGGAAGAAGAAATCATACAAGCGCTGAAAACGGCGCAGGCTTATGATTTTGTAAAAAACAAAAAAGAAGGACTGGACGCTTTTGTGGAGCAGGGAGGCACCAACCTTTCCGGCGGTCAAAAACAGCGTCTCACTATCGCGAGGGCTTTGGTCGGCAGTCCGGAATTTCTGATTTTGGACGACAGCGCCTCCGCTTTGGATTTTGCAACGGACGCCGCGCTTAGAAAAGCGCTGCATGAAAACACCAGAAACTGCACGGTCCTTATCGTCTCCCAACGTGCTACTACGATCAAAGATGCGGATAAGATTCTTGTGCTGGACGACGGCAAAGCGGCTGGCTTCGGCACGCACAAAGAATTGCTGGAACAATGCGACGTGTATCGTGAGATCTGTCTGTCCCAGTTATCGAAAGAGGAGGTAATAGGCGCATGAAAACGAAACAAAATACTGTGAAAAAAGCAACGATAAAGCAAGTACTCCATTTGATCAGGCCCCATATGTTTTTTGTCGTACTCTCTTTTTTACTGGCGATCCTGACGGTAGTACTTACTTTATATATTCCGGTACTTACCGGAGAAGCGATCGATCTCATTATCGATGCCGGAAACGTAGATTTTACAAATCTCTTTCCCTTATTACGGAAGATGGGGATCATTATCCTTATTACCGCCGCCGCGCAGTGGTTTATGAATCTTTGCAATAACCGGATTACTTATCAGGCCGTAAAAGAGATCCGGATACGGGCGTTCAATCATTTGGAAGAACTGCCGCTGAAATATATCGATTCTAAACAGCACGGCGATATTTTAAGCCGGATCGTATCCGATGTGGATCAGTTTTCCGACGGCCTGCTCATGGGCTTTACACAGCTCTTTTCCGGCGTTGTGACCATCGTCGGCACTTTGTTTTTCATGCTGTCGGTAAACGTGAGCATTACTCTTGTCGTTGTCCTCTTAACTCCGGTTTCTTTATTCGTAGCAAGCTTTATCGCAAAACGGACTTTTTCCATGTTTCACAAACAGTCGGAAACAAGAGGCCGTCTTACATCCCTGACGGACGAAATGGTCGGAAATGAAAAAATCCTGCAGGCTTTCGGATATGAAAAAAGGGCGCAGGAACGATTTGATACGATCAACAAAGAACTGCAGGACTGCAGCGTAAAGGCAATCTTCTTTTCCTCCATCACCAACCCCGCCACCCGGTTCGTAAACGGGCTTGTTTATGCGGGCGTCGCCATTGTAGGAGCATTGCTGGCGGTCAACCACAGGCTGAGCGTGGGACAGCTCTCCTGCTTTTTAAGTTATGCCAACCAATATACAAAACCCTTTAACGAAATTTCCGGTGTAGTCACCGAATTGCAGAATGCCTTTGCCTGTGCGGAACGCGTATTCGAACTGATGGCGGAGCCTGCCCAGCTGCCGGACGCTGCCGATGCCAAAACGCTCGCTCATGCGCAGGGCAGCGTAGATCTGGAGCATGTGGCCTTTTCCTACACCCACGAACAAAAACTGATCACCGATCTGAATCTCCATGTAAAACCCGGACAGCGCATTGCCATCGTAGGACCCACCGGCTGCGGGAAAAGTACCCTTATCAATCTTCTCATGCGTTTTTACGATGTTAAAAACGGAAACATCCGTGTGGACCGCATACCCGTTACGGAAATGACCCGCGACAGCCTGCGAAAAAATTACGGCATGGTTTTGCAGGAAACATGGTTAAAATCCGGCACCATAAGGGAAAATATCTGCTACGGAAAACCGGAGGCCACGGAAGAAGAAATCATTGCCGCTGCAAAAGCGGCGCACGCCCATAGCTTTATCAAACGGATGCCCGACGGATATGATACTGTCATCTCCGAGGACGGCGGCAATCTTTCCCAAGGGCAGAAACAGCTTTTATGTATCTCCCGGGTTATGCTGACACTGCCGCCCATGCTGATCTTGGACGAGGCAACCTCTTCTATCGATACCAGAACGGAGATCCGGATCCAAAAGGCCTTTGAGGAAATGATGAAAGGCCGTACCAGCTTCATCGTAGCACACAGGCTTTCCACCATCAAGGAGGCTGACGTGATCCTTGTCATGAAGGACGGAGATATCATTGAACAGGGAAACCACGAAGAACTGCTTAAGAAAAACGGTTTTTATGCTTCTTTATATAACAGCCAGTTTAGTCCGGCCTGCTAATGCACACAGATTTTGCAGCGGACCGGCAGCAAAAAGCGACGTTATGCGCTCCGGCAGGAGCGGCACAACGTCGCTTTTTTATTGTAATGCCATAGAAACCCGCAATTCCGTTTCCCCGTTACGGAAGAATCTTCACTACCTTTAACGGTGTACGGTATTGGCTGTTGGAAATACGGATTCCGGTCGTCGGACTGCTGGCATGGATAACTTGTCCGTTCCCGATGTAGATCGCCACATGATTGATCGTACCGTTTTTGCCGTAAAAGATCAGATCTCCGGGCTGGGCTTCCGATAAGGATATCTTCGTACCCATATTAGCCTGCGATCCTGAATAATGCGGCAATGTATATCCGAAATTCTTATATACGCTTAAAACAAAACCGGAACAGTCCGCACCGTTCGTTAAGCTTGTACCACCCCATACATAAGGATTTCCAAGGAACTGTTTTGCATACTGGCAAAGGTCTACGCGAAGATCGGAAACGCCCTGTCCATATAAAAGTTCCGTCATGGTGACCGCCGTTTCCAGCTTTTCCCCTACCTCCACATAATCCGCCGAAACATAATAGTCTTCACCGTCCAGATTGATCTTTACCCAGCCGTCCAATACTTCTACGACTTCCAGCTCTTCTCCCATAGGAACAAGCGTCAGTACGCCGCATTCCGTATTCGGCTCTTCACGGATCTTTAATGCGTCCGTCGTAACGGTAGCAACCGTCTTTACAAGCTCTCTTGCTTTTAATTTGGCATCCACGCCTGTCAAAAGATAATCCATGCTGACATAACCGTCCACTTTTCCGGAATGGATGTATGCCCAATTTCCTTCCGTACTTAAAATCTCACAGGCTGCGTCTTTCGGAAGTTTTCCCACAAGTTTTCCTGACTCATCCGGCGTTTCGCGGATATTCAGATTATTATCCACCTGTGCGATCCCGATATTCGTATATCCCCAAAAGCTCTCCTGCGCATCGTTGGCGGTCTGTATATACTCGTCCTCCGTCATACCGGGCTGCATAAGCGACGCTACGCCTACCGGATCGGATAAGGTGTTTTTGACTAACGTATCCGTCTGGGCTGCCTGCGTATGTAAAGGGCTTGCCAAAAACATAACTCCTAAAACAAATGTAGTGGTCTTTGCTAATTTTCTTTTCATGGCTGCTCCTATCCGTATTCTTTCCATAACTTGTTACCGTTTATGTTTCTTATATGTTTCATTCTTTTGCTATTTATTACAAATTTATTACATATATTACATGGTTATTATAGCAAGCTACTACCGCCGTGTCAACACTTACCTCTGCATTTTCTTATTTCCAAATAAAACAAAATATGCCAGTTAAGTACCTTCTTCGCACTAAACCGACATATTTTTTTACATTTATATTTATTTTACTCCTATAAAAAACCGCCCTGTGAAAGCCGTTCAAAACCTGAATCGCCAAAATGGATTTTATGGGTCAGCCCCGGCCTGTATTCCCGGAATAATATTCTCTTCCGGCTTTCTTATCTTCCATAAGCTGTTCTTTCAACTGTTCCACTCCTGCAAACTTTTTCTCCGGCCTCCTGAAATGCTCCAAAAAAACCGTAATCTTTTTATGATAGATCTCTTCTTCAAAATCATAAATATAAGTTTCCACACCGGGAACCGGCTTATCGCTTACCGTAGGCTTTAAACCGATATTCGTAACGCCGCAGTAATACCGATCCTCCAGAAGAACTTTGGAAAAATAAACGCCGTAAGGCGGTAAAAGTTTTGACTCTTCCGGAATCAGATTGACCGTCGGCATAGAAATCGTCCTGCCCAGCTGGTTCCCGTATTCCACGGTTCCCGATACGGAATATGGCTTTCCGATCATGACCGCCGCGTTTTCCATATTGCCCTTTTCAATCTCTTCTCTGATATAAGAAGAACTGATCTCTCTTTCGTTGTAACAGACCTTTTCCACGATCTCCGTTTCAAAACCATATTGTCCGGAAAGTTCCTTTAAAAGCTTTGCGTTTCCCGCTCCCCGGTAGCCAAAGGACAAATCCGTTCCCGCCGCCAGATAGGCCACGTTCATCCTCTGCACAAGTACTTCTTTTACAAAATCTTCGGGACTCATAGAAGCCGTTTCTTCTCTTAAAGGGAACTCGATCAGGATATCGATTCCCATTGCCTCAAATATCTCTTCTTTTTCCCGTCTGGTCGTCAGCTCCTTTGTTTTCTCCCGTCCGAAAAACCAGGCAGGGGGCGGATCGAAAGTAAACACTGCCGCTTTCATCCCCTTCTTTTTCTGCTCCAAAATCTTTTCCAGCAGTTTCTCATGACCTCTGTGTATCCCGTCAAATTTTCCGATTGCCGCCGCCGTCTTTTCTTTTATATAAAATTCTGTCGTTTTTTGAATAATCTGCATAGCTTTCCTTACTGCCGCATCAATTACAGGGAAACATCTTTACCGGTTTTAACTGCCGTTCCTTTTCCCGATATTCATAGATCCCGCAGAATACCTCTTCGTCATTATAGATCCGGTACTGTTCTTTGTCCTTTTTGGAAAACGTTCCTTCTTTTATCTTGATCTGGTCCGGAAGAAGAAAATTACCGTTATCGATCCGTTTCCGGAACGGACTCTTAACTACCGCTTTCGGAAACTCCTGAAATACAAAATCCACAGGAACGATCTTTTGTGCCAACCCCTCTCCTCCATGAACCATCTGCTCTATTTCGGACAGGGTGAGCGCATCCTCTAAAACAAAACTCCCGACCCTTGTTCTGGTCAGCTCTTCCATTGCGCCGCCACAGCCAAGTTTCGCTCCGATATCATGGCAAAGGGTACGGATATAGGTTCCCTTTGAACATTCCACTCTCATTTTAACAAAGGGCAGTTCCACAGAAAGGATCTCGATCTCCTTTATTGTGACGGTTCTTGGTTTTCTTTCTATTTCCTTTCCTTCCCTCGCCAGCTCGTAAAGCTTTTTTCCGTTTACCTTAAGGGCGGAATACATCGGCGGAATCTGCCCGTATTCTCCCAGAAAGGAAAACGCCGCCTGCCTAAGCTCTTCCTCGCTGCAGGAAACCGTCCCCTGTGCCAGCACCTTTCCCGACATATCCTGCGTATCCGTTATGACGCCAAGATGCAGGAGGGCCACATATTCTTTATTCTGATCCGCAAGCATATCGCAAAGTCTGGTGCCGTTTCCCAGACACACAGGAAGTACGCCCACCGCATCGGGATCCAAAGTCCCCGTATGCCCTATCTTTTTTTGCTTTAAAATTCCCCGCAGCTTGGCGACCACGTCGTGGGAAGTAAAGCCCGCTTCTTTATATACATTCAGCATTCCGTTTATCAAGGCTCGTTCTCCTGCTTCAACTGTTCTTCAATATGTAAAGAAAGATTATTGATCACGTCGTGGAACGTACCCGAAAGAATGCAGCCCGCCGCGCGTACATGCCCGCCGCCGCCAAAATATTCCGCAACCTTCGCAACATTTACTTTTTCGTTGGAACGGAGGCTGACTTTATACTGCAAGGACGCCGTTTCATACATGAAAATAGCGCAGTCCACGCCGGTCGTATTCCGCAATTGGTTTACGATCCCGTCTAAATCGGTAGGCTTTACATGATAAAAATCCATTGTTTTCTTATCTACGCTGCTGACGATACAATGCCCATCCATAAATAAGATACTTTCCAATAACGCCCTTCCCAAAATCTGATTCTGTACATAAGTCTTTTGGTAAAACGTTTCTTCTATCAATTTGGAAAAATCAAAACCATAAGAGATCAGTTCCGCCGCTATCTGAAGCGTTTTGGGCGAAGTATTGGAATACTGGAAGATTCCCGTATCATGAATCATACCGATATAGATCGCTTTAGCGATCGCCTCATTCATTTTTTCCTTATCAAGTAAGTCATAAACAAGCTCGCAGGTGGAGCTTGCGGTAGGGACGATATAGTTCAGATCGGCGCTGCCCTTATTGCTCACATGATGATCAATGTTAATCGTCTTTGCCGCCTTGTCAAAAAATCTCTCCGCCTCTCCCGTCCGCTCCTTTTCGCAATCCAGTACAAAGAATACGTCGTACTCTTTTTGGGATTGAAAATCAGTCCTGATCCGTTCCACGCCTTCGATACAGGAAAAGATCTCTGCAGGCTGTTCCATAAATACGTCGATCTCTGCCTCGGGCAGTTCTTTTTGCAAGTATAAATACAGTCCCATGCAGGCGCCCACACAATCTCCGTCCGGCCTTAAATGACTGCCGATACCGATCGCTTTTGCATTTTTACATTCTTCTAAAATATTAATCATCTTCACCATCTTCTTTTCTATCCGGAATATTCTTGTTCACATCATCAATTAATTTTGACATGGAAACGCCATAAGCAATCGACTGATCCATAATAAAACGAATGTCCGGTGTATTTCTTAAATTGATCTTTTTGGCAAGCTGCCCTTTTATATAGCCTGTCGCACTGTTTAGCCCGGCAAGCGTATCTTCCACCGCTTTCTCGTCTCCCAGCACACTGATCCATGCTTTACAGGTCTTTAGATCCGGCGCTACTTCGGCGGCAACTACGCTGGTGAGCGGACTGATGCGGGGATCTTTGATACCGCCTCTTATAATATCCGCCAATGCCCTTTGCACCTCGCCGTTGATCCTTGTGTTTTTCACACTGTTCTTTCTCATATAGCCATGCCCCTTTCTTAGCGCGCAGATCCGTCATGCAGGTTTATACCGCTGCGCACGGCTCCTGCGCTGACCGGATCGTGATCGGTCTTAGCCGTTTTCTTACTGTCTTGGCACTTCCACCATCTTGTAAGCCTCCACGATATCGAGTTCCTGCATCTGGTCAAAGCCTGCAAATACAAGCCCGCACTCAAATCCGGCTTTCACTTCTTTTACATCGTCTTTAAATCTCTTCAGAGAAGCCAGTTCCCCTTCATAGATCTGCTCGCCCTCTCTTGAGATACGCACTTTACAGCCTCTTTCAAATACGCCGTCCAGCACATAAGATCCGGCTATGTTGCCGACAGCGGAGGCTTTAAAGATCTGGCGCACTTCCGCGTGTCCGATCACTCTCTCCTCAAAGATAGGATCTAACATACCCTTCATTGCCGCTTCTACGTCTTCAATAGCCTGATAGATGACTTTATACAGTCTGACGTCCACCCCTTCTCTTTCTGCCACCGTCTTAGCGGTTGCGTCGGGACGCACGTTAAATCCGATAATGATTGCCGAGGAAGCGGAGGCAAGGCTCACATCCGATTCGTTGATAGCGCCTACGCCGCCATGAATGCATTTTACCACGACCTCTTCGTTGGAAAGCTTCACAAGGCTTTGCTTTACCGCCTCCACGCTGCCCTGTACATCCGCTTTTACGATCAGGTTCAGTTCTTTTAAATTGCCTGCCTGAATCTGGGTAAACAGATCGTCCAGCGACATTTTGGTCTTCGTCTCCTCCAGCATCTTTTCTTTATTCTGTGAAAGATATGTCTCCGCATAGGATTTTGCCGTTTTATCATTTTCATGCGCAATGATGACCTCGCCTGCGCTCGGTACGTCGGAAAGACCTAAAATTTCCACCGGTGTAGACGGTCCTGCTTCTTTGACGCGCCTTCCTTTGTCGTCTACCATTGCCCTTACTTTACCATGGCTTGCGCCTGCGGATACAAAATCTCCCACATGCAGCACGCCTTTTTGCACCAGTACGGTTGCCACGGGACCGCGGCCTTTATCCAGCTCCGCCTCTATCACAAGACCTCTTGCCCTTCTGTTCGGATTTGCTTTCAGTTCCATGATCTCTGCCGTAAGAAGGATCGTTTCCAGTAACGTATCGATCCCTTCGCCTGATTTTGCGGATACCGGAACAAATTCCGTACTTCCGCCCCAATCCACCGGGATCAGCTCATGTTCCGTCATTTCCTGTTTTACCCTGTCAATATTGGCATTGGGTTTATCGACCTTATTTACCGCAACAATGATCTCGATCCCTGCCGCTTTCGCATGGTTGATCGCCTCTATGGTCTGAGGCATAACGCCGTCGTCCGCCGCCACTACCAGAATCGCAATGTCGGTAGAATTTGCGCCTCTCATACGCATTGCCGTAAACGCTTCATGTCCCGGCGTATCAAGGAAAGTGATCTGCTTTCCTCCTGCGCTGACGGTATAAGCGCCGATATGCTGGGTAATCCCCCCTGCTTCCCTGTCGGTCACATTGGTCTTACGGATCGCATCGAGAAGAGAAGTCTTACCATGGTCGACATGCCCCATAACGCAGATGACGGGCGGCCTGCTCACCATATCTTCTTCCGCTTCTTCATCCTCTTTTAACAGTTCTTCAATCACATCGACTTTGACTTCTTTTTCACAAATAATCTCATAATCAATGGCAATGTTTTCTGCATCTTCAAAAGAGATCTCTGAATTCACCGTTACGATCTGCCCCTGCAGGAACAGCTTCTTGATGATCGCGGAAGGCTGCAGCTTCATCTTGTCTGCAAGTTCTTTGATCGTCAGGGATTCCGGTATGGTAATGACCTTGATCTGTTCCTCCACTACCTCTACCTTTTTTTCGGGCTTGATAAATCTGCCCGCCTTATTTTTATTCAGTTTTGCACTGTCGTCCTCTTCATAAATCAGATCTTTTTTAGAGCGTTTATCTTTTTCCTGACTGATTCTGCGCTTCTCTTCATCTCTGTGCTTTTCGGTATCTTTGATTGGAGCCTCTGACATAAATCCTTTACTTGCTCCCTGCTTTCTGAACTTATTGTCCTGCCCTCCAGCGCCTCTTCTGTCACGGTCATTATTTCCGAAAGTACGGTTATTGCCCTGACCAGAAAAAGAATTCGTCCGGCCGCCCGAAGAATTGCCAAAGCCCGGTCTGCCGTTCCCCTGTGCCCTGTCTGCATTTTGTGTCCTTCCGCCATTGTTGTTCCTATTCTGATATCCGTTCCGGTTATTATTCCCGTTTCTGTCTCCTCTGTCGTTCCGATCGTTTCTGTCATGGTAATTGCTGCGGTTTGCGCCGTTTCCTCTGTCCTGATAACCGTTTCTGTTGTTTCTGTCCTGAAAACCGCCTCTATTGTTTGCATTGCTGCCGGCGTTATTATTTCTGCCCTGATAGTCTGTGCGGTTTACCGGCTGTTTATCCGGAGCATTTACTCTTTCTTCCTTCTTTTCCGCACTTGCTGCCTGCACTGCGGATTCCTTCGCCGTTTCCGTTTTCGGTTCCATAACTTTTTCCGCTCTGTTTTCCGTTTTGGCCGTCTGTTCTGCCGCCTGTACAGGTTTTACAGCTTCGGCCTCTTTCTTGGGTTCTGTCATAACCTCTTTCGATACTCCTGATACTTCTTTCTTCTCCTCTGTTTTCGGCGCCGGCTTTGGTACCGGCTTCGGCACAGGTTTTGCCGCCGGTTTCGCCGTCTGGCGCATTGCCGTAGATGCAGGCGGCCTTTGTCCCGAAGGCATCTTAGAATTTCCCGGATTACTAACAAAAATGATTTTCTTCTTTTTCCGAGGCAGCGGAGCTGACTCTGGCTGCGGAGCTGACTCTGGCTGCGGAGCTGACTCTGGCTGCGAAGATGGCTCCGGCGTTCTGGATGCCTCTGCCATTTGGGCAGGCTGCTGCGTTTCGGATGATTGCTGCGCTGGTTTTTGCGTTTCCGGCGTCTTAGACGCTGCCTGCCGTACGCCGCCCTCCTCCGTTTTTCCTGTCATGTTTTCCTTTTTAATCTTTGCACTTTCCTTTCCGGCTTCGTCAGCAGTTCCCTTCCCAAAATGCCTGCGTACGATCTCCGCCGCATCTTCCGCCAAACTGCTCTGCGCTGCCTTTGCTTCTATTCCTTTATCCTGTAAAAAAGCAATTATTTCTTTGCTTTGTTTCTCTAACTCTTTCGCAAGTTCATGTACTTTTATTTTTGCCATACTCACTACCTCCGTCTTATTCTTCATGAGTTTCCAGTTTATTTATGATCGTCTTTGCAAGTCCCTCGTCCGTTACCGCTAAAGATGCCCTGAATTCTTTGCCGATCGCATGCCCCAGCTCTACCTTGGTTCCGTAAGAAACAATAGGTACCTTGTAAAAATCACACATATTCGTAAACATTTTCTTTGTATTATTTGAAACATCCGCGGCTATCATTACCAAAAAAGCTTTTCCCGCTTTTACCGTACTCTCCACGGCATATTCACCGCTTACTGCATTTCGTCCTTTCGCTGCAATGGACAATAGCGATAACACTTTATCTTGACTCAAGCTCTTCAAACTCCTTTTTAAGACTCTCGTAAACCTCTTCGGGAATACTCATTTTGAAAGAACGTTCCAATCCTTTATTTTTTCTGGCCTTTTTCAAACATTCCTCAGATAAACAAAGGTAAGCCCCTCTTCCATTTTTTTTACCGGTTGCATCTAACACAATGGGTCCTTGTGCAGTTTTTAATACCCGCATCATTTCTTTCTTGCTTTTCATTTCACCGCAGCCGACGCATTGCCTTAAAGGGATTTTTTTTCCCATTTTACACTTCCCTTCCTGCCTGTCGCTTTTTTATTCCTCTTGCGCTTCTCCTTCGCCCTCTACGGGAACTTCCGCTTCATACTCTTCATACCCGCCTTCGTATTCTTCGTAATCCTCATAATCCTCAAATTCATCCATATAATCCTCATAACGGAATCCCGGCGCATCCTTTGCCTGCGTTTCGCTTTTGATATCGATCTTATATCCGGTCAGTCTGGCCGCAAGCCTTGCGTTCTGTCCTTCTTTTCCGATAGCTAAGGAAAGCTGGTAATCGGGAACGACTACCTTCGCCGTTTTTTCGTCCGGATCTGCAAAAACGGCCACGATTTTAGCAGGAGACAGTGCATTTTGAATCAGATTACCCGGATTTTCATCCCACTCCACAATGTCGATCTTTTCTCCCCGGAGTTCTTCCACGATGGCGTTTACCCTTGCTCCCGAAGAACCGATACATGCGCCCACCGCGTCTACGTTCGGATCGTTGGACCAGACGGCGAGCTTAGTACGGCTGCCTGCCTCTCTGGCAATACTCATGATCTCCACCGTTCCATCGTTGATTTCCGCAACTTCCGACTCAAACAGACGTTTTACAAGTTCGGGATGGGTACGGCTTACCAATATCCTCGGTCCTTTAGGTGTATTCTTCACTTCTAAAATATATACCTTGATCCTTTCGGTAGGCCTGAAAACTTCTCCTTTTACCTGCTCGCTCTCGTTTAAAATCGCATCCGCTTTTCCTAAATTGATGCTGATGTTCTTTCCCACATAACGCTGCACTACACCCGTTACTACATCTTTTTCTTTTTCAAAATACTGATTATAGATAACGCTTCTTTCCTCTTCCCGTATCTTCTGCAAAATAACGTTTTTAGCGTTCTGAGTCGCGATACGTCCGAATTCTTTTGACTTGATCTCTACATGAAGAATATCTCCAAGCGCTGCCTTTTGGGAAATTTCTCTTGCATCCTCCAAAGAAATCTGCAGGCAATCGTCCTCCACCTCTTCCACCACTTCTTTTTCCGCATAGCAAAGAAAGTCGCATGTTTCTCTGTTGATCTCCACTTTGATATTATCTGATTTTCCAAAGTGATTCTTACATGCCGTAATCAGAGAATTCTCGATTGCCTCAAAAAGGGTATCTTTGCTGATCTCCTTCTCCTTCTCCAAAATGTCCAGTGCTTCCATTAATTCCTTATTCATTTTCCTTTACCCTCCTGATTAAAAATCAAGTGCAAGACGGACTACTGCCACATCCGCTTTTGCAAAAACTTTTGTTTGTCCCTCTATTTCTATTGTAACGGTATCCGCATCGTATTCTTTTAAGATACCTGAAAATTCCTTTTGACCGTCTATCGGTTTATAGATCTTTATTTCCACTTCTTCGCCAAGGCTTTTTTCGAAATGTCTGTCTTTCTTTAAAGCCCTTCCCAGTCCCGGACTGCTTACTTCTAATGTATACGCTTCATCTATAAAATCTTCGTCGTCCAGCCTGTCGGATAAGCTCCGGCTTACCGCCACGCAGTCGTCAATGTCCACGCCGCCTTCTTTATCAATGTAGGCCCTTAAAAACCATTCGTTTCCTTCCTTCACATACTCCACATCATAAATCTCTACATGGTTTTCCTGTGCAATGGGATTTAAAAGTTCCTCCGTTTTTCTTTCATATGTCTCTCTTTTGGACATTTCCACCTTTTCCTTTCCGCATTATATGTAAATAATCTTTATTTACACAAACAAGAAAGAGTGGAACGCCGTCCACTCTCATCTAGTAAATAGTATTCAATTCTTTGTCAGTATATCACTGTCATCATAAAAATGCAAGGCTTTTTCCGGCTTTTCCGTATAATTTTCCTTATTTTTCTTATGATTCACATATAATAATCTAACAGCTCCGGCAAAAAATCGTTCAGGCATCGGAAATGGAATCCTGCTTTTTGGGCTTTCTGCGTATTTATGGAATACGCGTCCGTCCCGTTATAGGGCGCTTTTTCCCCGTCTTGGTCAAGAACGGCTTTCTTTGCACTTTTCTTTTCCACATAAGAAAGAATCTCCGCGACCGACACCGTACCGTCGCTTGCCGCATTAAAGCAGCCCGTTTCCTGATTCTCTACCATCCATGCAAGGAATCCGCCCGCTTCTTCCGCCGGTATAAAACTCATCTGATCCTGCAGATTATCAATATACATCGGCCTTTGTTCCAAAACATGCTCCACATAGAATTGAAGCCGTTTTGTATAATCTTCTCTGCCGATCACATAAGGAAACCTGACTGCCGCCGCATTCCTATCGGCATAGACCTGAAAAAGCGCCGCCTCAGCCTGCCTCTTTGTTTCGTCATAAAGAGCATCCCTTCTTTCATACCATTTTAACGGATATAAGAGCGGATTGAATTTTTCTTCTTTCATATCCGTCCCCCAGACCTGCGCCGGATAAACGGACATGGTGGAGGTCAGAATATAGCGCTTGCACCTTGCCACATCCAACAATCTTTTTACGTCTTTCGATGCATAGCAGATATTATCGCAGATACAGTCATATTCTTTTTCTTTAAAGACTGAAGCGAGCCCTTCTTCATTGCCTCGGTCCACCACCAGCCTTTTCACCCTGTCTCCGAAAGGATCCGGAGTAAGCCCTCTCGTAGCGATCGTTACCTTATGGCCTCTTTCCAAAAGTTTTTCCACCAAACAGACCCCGAAAAACCGGGTTCCTCCAAATACTAATACGTCCATCTGCACTCCTTTCCCTGCCTACACCCGCCGTTTTTCACCGTCCTGCCTGCCGGCACTGCTTTTTCTTTCCTTACCGGCCGCTCTTAAAATAGCCTTTTTAATATGCCAGCACTTCGTAACCGTTCTCCGTTACCAATACGGTCACTTCCCACTGTGCCGACATGGAACCGTCTTCTGTGAGCACGATCCAATCACTCTCTTCGTCAATGTATACTTCTTTTTTTCCTCTGTTGATCATCGGTTCTATCGTAAACACCATTCCCGGAACCATCAGCATTTCCGTCCCTCTTGGCCCTATATAGGTGATCATCGGCTCTTCATGAAATGCAAGCCCTACTCCGTGTCCTCCAAGGTCAAGCACTACCGAATATCCGTTAGCATTTACATAATCCTGAATCGCCTGTCCCATATCGCCGATAAAATGATAAGGAGCCACTTCCGAAAGCCCTGTTTCCACAGCCTTTTTAGCTGCCTCCACCAATCTTTTATTCTCTTCGCTCACATTTCCAATGCAGAACATTCTGGAAGAATCCGAAAAATAACCGTTATATATTGTAGAGGCATCCACATTGATAATGTCTCCATCCTCAAGAAAAATATCCGGCGACGGAATACCGTGGCAGACTTCATTATTCTTTGAGGTGCATACGCTTTTAGGAAATCCGTCATAATGTAATGGCGCCGGAATCCCCCCTAACTCCTTGGTTTTCTTGTATACCATCTGGTCAATCTCTTCCGTTGACATTCCAAGTCTTATATTTTCAGCCACATAGTCAAGAACCGCTATATTGATCTCGCCGCTCTTTCTTATTCCTTCGATCTGCTGCGGATTTTTGATCATCTCACGTTCCGGAACCATATGCCCTGCAATCGCATAAGAGGCGATTTTCTCATCCATTGCACAATGGCACTGTTTATATTTTTTCCCGCTTCCGCACCAGCATTTATCATTTCTCCCTAATTTTTCCATTTTATCCCCGTCTGTCCACTTCATCAGATACACTTAAAATTAATAGCAAAATGTAATAATTTGTTTCAAATATGCCCTGAAAGCATCATACTATAAAAACCGCCCTTTTGCAATACCAACGCCTTCGGCCCCGCATTTTCTTTTTCCGTATCCGTATGCAACCGGATAGAAGAAATACCTTTCCCCTGCCCATAAAAAAGAGACATTATTTTCCCCGTTCAAAATAATATCTCCTTTTCCTATCTTATCCTATTGCGTCTGACCCGCTTATAACCATTTATTTGTCTTATGATACCGCTTATGCAAGCGTAAAAACATCTAATTTTTCTTTAATATCGTTTTGTACTTTTTTTCTGTCTATTCCAAGCGCCAACGACAATTCGGAATATAAGTTTTCTTCCGCCAGCTTTAAATGCCGCTCGTCAGAAGCGGCAAATTTCTTACCCTGCGCAAGCTTCTCTTCCCGTCTTAAATAAAGTGTTTTTATTACCTTTATCAAGGCCTGACAATCACAGCTTTTGATACATTCTTTATATTTTTCATCTCTAAGTTTCTCATTTGGAAAATATAATTCTTCCGCCTCAGGCATACCGTCAATAATCTTTTGCGCCTGCTCTTTCGTAATCACTTTTCTCATGACTGTCTTTGTATTGTCTACCGGTGTAAAGATCGTACTGCTGTGATGGTTATACGGCATTAACACATAGAATAACTTGTCCTTAGGCACTCCCTTGATATCCATCGTCTTAATATCCGTGATCTCGCAGACACCCGTTGTCCCATAAACAATATACTCACCTTTTTCAAACATGCGTTCCCTCATCTCTTTCTGTGCCTTTGGCACAACAACCACATTAAAATGCTCCTTTCCTTACATCTTCCCCTTCTTATTCATTATTGTAACACCTTCAAAATCATTTTGTTAGCTTTTCTTTTAATTTTTCCGCATTTTTGTTAATACTGACAAGCTATGAGGGCTGTTTTTTTGTGCATTTTTTTCTAAAACCGGCAAAAACCTTTTAACGATCGACGCCTTTCTACTGCCGGTCACCCGGCAAACAACGGCGTAGACAAATATCTGTCTCCGCTGTCAGGCAGAAGAACTACGATGACCTTGCCTTTATTTTCCGGTCTGGCAGCCAAAATCCCCGCCGCTTTCAATGCCGCGCCGGAAGAAATGCCTACAAGGATCCCTTCGCTCACCGCAAACGCCTTTCCTTCCTTAAACGCGTCTTCGTTTTCAATCCGTATGATCTCGTCATATACGGAAACGTTTAACGTTTCCGGAATGAAACCGGCGCCGATCCCCTGTATCTTATGCGGCCCGGAGGATCCTCCCGACAAAACGGCGCTCTCCGCCGGTTCCACCGCCACAATTTTAATATTAGGATCTTTTTCCTTCAAAAATTCTCCTATGCCCGTGATCGTCCCGCCCGTGCCTACTCCTGCCACAAAAATATCCACCCTGCCGTCCGTCTGCTCCCAGATCTCCGGTCCGGTCGTCTTTTTGTGTACTGCCGGATTCGCAGGGTTTACAAACTGTCCGAGAATGACCGCGCCTTCGATAGATTGTTTCAACTCTTCCGCCTTATCTATGGCTCCCTGCATTCCCTTGGCCCCTTCCGTAAGCACCAGTTCGGCGCCATAAGCCTTTAACAGATTTCTTCTCTCCATGCTCATTGTATCCGGTAAAGTCAAAATGGCATGATAACCTTTGGCCGCCGCTACCGCTGCAAGCCCGATCCCCGTATTGCCGCTGGTCGGCTCAATGATAGTAGCCCCTTCTTTCAATATCCCCTTTTCTTCGGCGTCTTCGATCATGGACAGCGCAACCCTGTCCTTTACCGAACCGGCCGGATTCAGATATTCCAGTTTTGCCAGAATAGTGGCCTGCGTCACTCCCGCTTTCTTAGAATAACCGTTCAATCTCAATAACGGCGTCCTCCCGATTAATTCCAATGCGCTCTCGTTAATCTTACTCATCTTTGCTCCCATCTGTCCGCTTCAGCAGACTTAAAAATTTTCTTCACACTTTCTCCCTTTCCTCGCCTCTTCACTATTCAGAACCATCATTCAGTCCGTAGTTTGCGGCAAGTACTTTATTCCATAGTTTTTCTCTAGGTTTAATATGATTTATATATTCATTATACACACACTTATTTATATGTCAATATACTCCAAACCAACTTTTTCCAGCCGGCTTTTCCGGTGCGGTCAAAAATACCGCCGCCCAGTTTCCGTCCGGGCGGCGGCTTTAAACCGTAAACCTGCTCTTACTCTTTATTCTTCTCTTTTAAGCAGCCTGCTCATTTCATCTACCATTTCATTGATCACGCCGGCCTGTTTCGCCACTTCGGCAGTATCGTTTGCGTTGCTTTCAGCCATGGTATTGATGGAATTGAACTGTTCGTTTTCATTCCTGATATTTTCTGCAATATCCTGATTGATCGATACCGTTCTTTCGATTACTTCGGACTGCTTATTATAAGTATCTCCCATCGTCTGGATCGCGCTGACCGATACGTTGAGCAATGCCGTCATATCCTGCATACTCTTAAATACATTTGAAAAATATTCATTCTGCGTACCCAGTTTCGAGAAATTCTCCTCTACATGAGCCGTGATTTTCTTTACGTTCTGCTGTACCCGCTCAATCACCGATTCCACTACTCTTAAGGATTCCTGCGTACTATTTGCAAGATCGCCCACTTCGGTCGCAACTACCGCAAACCCTCTTCCGGCTTCTCCTGCTCTTGCCGCCTCGATGGATGCATTCAGCGCCAGTAAATTAGTGGAAGACGAAATATCGCTTATCAGTTTTAAGGTAACGCCGATCTCACGGACCGCATCGGACAGCTTCTGCGCCACATCTGTCGTAAGTTTCATGGAATCCGATACTTCGCCGTTGATCTTATGTAAATCGTTTAATAATTTCTCATTTTCTACGGATTTGTCCAACAGATCTTTGGACGTCATTTCCACTTTTTCCACATTGTCGGCGACAACACTCTCCCACTCTTTTAATTCGCTAAGATTACTCATACTCTCGTCCGTCTTAGCGCCGAGCCTGTCGCTGGTCTCTACCAGCTGCTCGCTGGTCGCCGCCAATTCTTCGGCGGATGCGCTTTCACTTTCGGAAACTTGCGAAAGAGCGGTTCCCGCACTGTAAAGCTTGTCAGACAGCGCCTGCACCGAATCCAGAACATTCTCTACTTCTTTTTCTTTTTCTTCTACCATGGTAAACAGCGTCGTCGCACGATAAACGATGAAACTGCATGCCGCAAATAATACCAAATAAACAATCCCCGTAAAAATCCAGCCGATCGGAAGATGAAGTTTCAAAAATCCGGCAGGGAAGGCGATCATCATACCCGCGTTCACTACAAACGTCACGATCGTACTCACTCTGAGGAGCTTCTGCTCATAATACGGAACCAATAATAACGTAGCCACAAAATAATAGTGCGTCAGACACACATAACCGGCGCTGTCGTTCGTATTGCTGACGGCAGCCGTGATAGCGCCGACGATCGGCGGAATACAGGCATATACATACTTTGCCCTGCTGCCTAAAGGCTTTTCAAATACTTTTGTCAGTATCGCACATACGCCGGACAATAAAAAGATACATTCCCGCAGCCCCCCGTTTAACAGAACCATAACGAATCCCCATCCTGAAACCGCAACCCCGAGAATGTAAATAAACATAATATTATTTACAAGCTTTTCTTCATTTCTAATTGACTGTACCTGCATTATCTTTTCTCCTTGAAGTATAATATTGAAAAATCCGGACAATTAAATTCCTATATTATTTTTCTCTAGACATTATAGTACTTTTGTACAAAATTGTCAATTTTAATCAAGAATGCAAAGTAAAATTGTGAAATTTTGAACTTTTTTAGCTAATTTATTAATGGCTATTGGTTTATTTGAAGTTATCAATCGAGTAAGAAAAATACCTTTCCCTTACTCGCCGCGCGGCTCTCGCGCCGTTTTAGCGGCATTTTTCCGCTTTAGTTTCCAGCACTCCTTCGCCTGATTTCCCTGCTCCTTACTCTCCTAACAGGAACTCCGCCATCACATAATTGGCCACATCCAACCCTTTATATGTGAGAAATACCCTGTCTCCTTCTATTTTTAAAAGCCCCTGTTCAACCATTTTTCTTAATGCCGCTTCATAAACTTCCTCCATGGATACGCCAAACCGTATCAGAAATTCTTTTCTGGATACGCCGTTTATCATCCTGAGCCCTAAAAACATAAATTCTTCCATGCGGTCTGCTTTTTTTAACATAGTCTTTTCCGCCTTTTTAAAATCGCCGTTCAGATAGTCCTGCAGCTTTTCCGTATTTTTGAAACGTACTCCGCCCATATAGGACGCGGCTCCGATCCCAAACCCTGCATATTCCTTTCCGGTCCAATACACCGTATTGTGAAGACATTCGTATCCGGGCTTTGCATAATTAGAGATTTCATACCGGCGGTAGCCGTACTCCCCCAATAACCGTTCCGTCTCTTCGTACATTTCCCTCTCCTCTTCTTCCGAAGGAAGGGGCGGGAAAAGGTTGCCACACTCATGAACCTCCCTTGGGTCTTTGCCTGCCTTTCTTAAATCATCTTCTTTATGGTACCGCTCATAAAAAGGCGTTCCCTCTTCGATAATCAGACTGTAAGCCGAAATATGTTCCGGAGAAAGCAGAAGCACTTTTTTTAACGTATCCGAATAGCTCTCCGCGCTCTGTCCCGGCAGCGCGGACATAATGTCCACATTGATATTAGAAAACCCTGCCTGCCTTGCTGCATGAAAGGTTTCGCAAAAATCCTGAAAGCTATGGATCCTTCCTAAAACGGCCAGTTCCTTTTCCGCCGCCGACTGCAGGCCGATACTCAGCCTGTTCATCCCTAAATCGAAATACGCCTTTAACTTTTCATAAGACGCCGTTTTAGGATTTATCTCCGTCGTAATCTCGGCGTCTGGACGGATCCGGAACCGTTTATTCAATAGCCCCATGATCCGTCCGGTATCTTCCGCCGTCAGAACAGACGGCGTCCCCCCTCCGAAAAAAACGGAGACTGCTTCATAATCACGGTACTCTTTAGAAGCCTTCTCCATTTCTTCAAGCAGCCTGTCCACATAGCGCCTTTTTGTGCTTTCATCCGCCGGAGCGGATAAAAAGTCGCAATAGCTGCATTTTTTCACGCAAAACGGTATATGAATATAAATACTGAAACTCTTCATCACTTTCCATCGTCCAATTTTAAAACGCTCATAAACGCTTTTTGCGGAATCTCCACATTTCCTACCTGCCGCATCCGTTTCTTTCCTTCTTTCTGTTTCTCAAGAAGTTTTTTCTTACGGGTAATATCGCCGCCATAACATTTTGCCAGTACGTCTTTTCGCATTGCTTTTACCGTCTCTCTGGCAATGATCTTACCGCCTACCGCAGCCTGAATCGGAATCTCAAACAGATGTCTCGGAATCTCGTCTTTTAACTTCTCGCACATTTTTCTTCCCCGCTCGTATGCGCTGTCTGCGTGTACGATAAAGGAAAGGGCGTCCACTTCCTCTTTGTTGATCAGAATATCCAGTTTGACAAGATTTGCCTGCTCATAGCCTTTTAGCTCATAATCAAAAGAGGCATACCCTCTGGAACGGGATTTTAACGCGTCGAAAAAATCATAGATGATCTCGTTTAACGGCAGATCGTATTTCAGCAAGGCTCTTGTCCCTTCTATATATTCCATGCCAAGGTATCTTCCCCGCCTCTCCTGACAAAGCTCCATGATCGAGCCGATAAATTCCGTCGTCACCATGATCTCCGCGCTGACGATCGGCTCCTCCATATATTCGATTACGGAAGGATCGGGCAGATTGGATGGATTGGTCAGTTCTATCACTTCCCCGTTCGTCTTATATACTTTATAAATTACTCCCGGCGCCGTCGTCACCAGATCCAGATTATATTCTCTCTCCAGTCTCTCCTGAATGATCTCCAGATGCAGCAGCCCCAAAAAACCGCACCGGAACCCAAAGCCGAGAGCAATGGAAGTCTCCGGCTCATAGTTTAAGGAGGCATCGTTTAATTTCAATTTCTCCAAGGCGTCCCTCAGATCCGGATATTTCGCCCCGTCCGCGGGATAGAGGCCGCAATATACCATGGAATTTACTTTCTTATATCCGGGCAGCGGCTCTGCGCAGGGTCTTGCCGCATCCGTAACCGTATCCCCGACCGCCGTATCTTTTACATTTTTTATGGAGGCGGTAATATACCCCACCATGCCGGCAGAAAGCTCCTCGCAGGGAATAAACTGCCCTGCGCCGAAGTAGCCGACCTCCACTACTTCTTCGCTTGCCCCCGTCGCCATCATTTTGATCTTCGTACCTCTTTTTACCGTCCCTTCCACGATACGGCAAAAGATAATGACGCCTTTATAAGAATCATATAAAGAATCAAAGATCAGCGCTTGCAGCGGGTTGGCCGGATCTCCTTTCGGGGCCGGGATCTTTGTCACGATCTGCTCTAATACTTCTTCGATACCGATTCCGTTTTTGGCCGAGATCAGAGGCGCGTCATGGGCTTCGATACCGATCACGTCCTCGATCTCCTCCATGACCCTTTCCGGTTCCGCACTGGGAAGATCGATCTTATTGATCACCGGAAATACATCCAGATTATGATCCAGTGCAAGATATACGTTAGCCAATGTCTGGGCTTCGATCCCCTGCGCCGCGTCCACAACAAGGATCGCTCCGTCGCAGGCTGCCAGACTTCTGCTTACCTCATAATTGAAATCTACATGACCGGGCGTATCGATCAGATTAAAAATATACTCTTCTCCGTCCTTCGCCTTATAAACGGTACGCACGGTCTGGGCTTTGATCGTAATGCCCCTTTCTCTCTCCAGTTCCATATTATCAAGAACCTGCGCCTGCATTTCGCGGCTTGTGAGCAGGCCCGTTTTTTCTATGATCCGGTCTGCAAGCGTGGATTTTCCGTGATCGATGTGCGCCACAATACAGAAATTCCTGATTTTACTTTGGTCCATTTTCGACATGATCTCCTCTCCTGCTCCTTCTTTTCCTTTTCCGTTTTATCAACGGCCTCAAGAAGCCAGTGTATCGACACATTCCTTACTCTCAGCAAAGTATGCCGAATGTGTCGGTATATTAGTATACCATACCGGACAACACCATATCAAGAGCTTGCGCCAAAGGATCGCAGGCATTCATGATTTCTTCTACCGTATTATTTTGCGCCCCAAGTTCTACAAGTAAGCAGCGTTCTTTTAAATGCATATTATACCGGTATCCTTTTAAGTAGATCCTCCGCGTAAGTCCCGGAAAATACTCGTTGCATGCCGCCTGCATCTGAAAAGAAAAAGCAAGGTTTCCCTCCAGATTATCATTTTCCAGATATCCGATCTTCCCTGTCTGCTTTGTATAACTGAGCCCGTTGAAAAACATAAACCGTGCCGTCGGCCGCCCCTGTAGATCGGTCACAAGCTTTGTGCCTTCTGCAACCTCGTCTCTATGTAGATCGATCACGACCTGAATCTCAGGATTTTCCGCAAGCACCTTTTCTATCTCCGGCAGCGCTCTCGAATACGCGTCGTCCCGATACTCCACGTCATACTCTCCCGTATGATGGAGCACATGATAGCCGTATTTTTCCGTAAGGATCTGCGACAGTCTGTCTCCAGCGCCCACGATCGTCGTACTTTTGTCCCCGGGAACGGAGTCCGCAAACGCTTCTTGGGAATGCGTATGATAGATCAGTATCTGATACCCCTCCGTCTCTTTACTGATCCTCAGATCCCTGTTTAAAAGCTTATCGACATTGATCAGTTCCGCATCCGCCCTCGTCGTGCTGTCTACTGCATAAAACTCTTTGATCAGGCTGTCCGCTGAAGAATACATACTCCAGTCATACTGCGCCTGTTTTTCCAAAACCGGTAAGAATCCGTCTGTCCGCCTTGCATTCCTCTGCGCGTTTAGGGCCTCCTTTGCGACAGCGGCATTTTCATTTCGGACCATCTCTTCGATCCGCTTTGTGACCGCCTGATTTTCCGCCTCCATTCCCGCCAAAAGATCGTCGGTGCTGTCGTCTTCTATGATTGATCCCCCGCTGCTTGGCACCGCTTTTTGCTGCTCTTCCAAAAGAAGGTCATAAAAATACCCGTCTTCCGTGATCTCTTCCGGATTTCCGTGGGCCATAGCGTAATCGGCAAAAGGCATCTGCATCAAAAGCCCCTCCTCCAGCCAGCTTTTCTGCAAGACCTGCCTTTCGCGCGTCTGAAAAGAAACAAAAGGAAACATGGTTTTCATTACCGTTTCCTGCACCATTTTAAACAGCCCCGAGGTAAGGGAAAAAGAAGGATCTTTTTTTCCTCCCCCCGCCAGCATATTCCAGATCAAAACAGCGGCAAGCAGACACGTTATCCCTCTCCTGATTATTCTATTTCGTTTTAATACGATTGTGCCTCTCATACAGACAAGTATATGAAATTTCTCCCTTTTTTAGACCTTGTCTTCCTCAAATTCCCCATCCAAAGCAATGTTGATTGCTTCCGATATCATAAAACTCAAACGCTTGATTGTCGCATCAATATCTTTGCTCGTCACATACATATTATTCAGTTCCGCAAACACTTTAGGTTCCTCTCCCGAATAGGGCGCTTTCTCCAGCGCGTCGCTTACGATGGTTGCCGCATCTACCACCGTAGGAACGCCGATCGCGATGACGGGAACACCCAGACTTTCTTTTGTCAGGGCATTTCTATGGTTGCCTACGCCGGAACCGGGATGGATTCCCGTATTTGTGATCTGTATGGTACGGTTCAGCCTTTTTGTGCTCCTTGCCGCCAATGCGTCGATCACGATCACTACGTCCGGTCTGGTCTGCTCCACCACGCCTTTTACGATCTCCGCTGTTTCCATACCGGTAGCCGCCATCACTCCCGGTACGATGCTGCTGACCAAATTCATTTTCGTCCGGTTATAGGCCGCTTTGCCGTACTCTAAGATCACATGTCTGGTAATAAACAGATTATCTACCACATTGGGTCCTAACGCATCCGCCGTTACTTCCCTGTTTCCAAGCCCTACTACCAGTACGGCCTGTTCTTTTTCACTGTTGGGGATAATATCGTCCAGTTCCCTGGCCATCAGTTCTGAAATTTCCCTATGATAATCCTCATCCGCTTCCAACATGGCAGGAGCCTCCAGCGTAATATACGTTCCCATCGGTTTTCCCAGATCTCTTGCCGCGTTCTTTGTATGGATGATGACCTTGGTCATCTTTACCTCCGCCTTTTCACTATAGCTTTCCTCGATCTCCACTCCCCGCATTTCACCGTTTGCTTCACCCACGCTTTCTCTTGCTTCAAGCGCCAGATCCGTCCGTATTTTATAACCGTTTACCATATCGTTTTCATTTCCTTTTTCTGAGTTTACAATTTCTTTCGGTATTGTCTTCCGGTTACTATTTTTTGCAAAAAAGTAGGAATTATGTATTGACAATGTGAAAGACATCTTCTACAATAACATTTGTATGTTTACATTGAAACGTCCGTGTCCGGCTTTAATGAAACATTTTCCTAGTAAAATTAGAGATCATATAAATAGGAGGTGTAAGGTCTTGGCTAACATCAAATCTGCAAAAAAAAGAATCTTAGTGAATCAGACAAAAGCTGATCGTAATAAAGCGATCAAGTCTGGTGTAAAAACAGCAATAAAGAAAGTTTCTGCCGCTGTAGAAGCTGGCGATAAAGCTGCTGCTGGCAGCGCTTTATTAGCTGCTACTTCTGCAATTGATAAAGCTGCTTCGAAAGGGGTATACCACAAAAATACCGCTTCCAGAAAGATTTCCCGTCTTTCCAAAGCAGTCAATCAGATGGCATAATCATATTATACATTGGAAAAGCGCCCGCTACCGTCATGGCAGGCGCTTTTTTATTTTGCAGATCTTCCCAGACATCCGGACAATGGAAATGGTTTTTCAGGTACTCCTCGCCGACCCACAGCGCTACCTGCTGTGTCCGCCTCCCCCGTGGGAATGCCCTCCGCTGGAAGTATGATGCCCCCCTCCGCCGCCTCCGGAATGGCTGCTGCCGGAGCCGCTCGTTTCGATTGTTCTGCTCGTCACGCTTTTTCTAAGGAAGATATCTTCCTTTCTTCTTACGGCAGGTCTGCCGCCATTCACATAGCTTCTTACGGTTGTCGTCCTTTTGCCCTTTGCCGTCGTCAAATTCACTGCCGCAAAAATAACCGTAATGACCACGGCCGCTATGGGCGCCGCATAGCCCGGGACTATAAGTTCCTCTTCCCCCGTCATATCCCGGTAAAAACGATCCACAAATCCGCTGTACGCACGGTAAGGATCCGTATCCACATATTCATAAAACAGATCCAAAATAGAATCGATCATCTTTACACTGTATCTTTCCTCTACTTTTCCCGTAGTGCAAAGCCATGTATACACGCTGCCATCCTCTTCTCTATATATGTTATCAAGAAGCAGCACACCGTCTCCTATCGGTTTATTATATCCGAATTTATGCTCGTCATAAAAATTATCCGCATATATCATCACAAATTCATCGTAATCCGCGCCCGCATCATAAGCTCTCGCGTATTCCTGCAAAGATTCGTTCAAAGTCACGATCACAATGTCCGCCCCTGTCTGTTTTTCTCTTTGGGCGATCTGCTCCCTTAACTTCGTTTCCTCCTCTTCGCTTAACACCCCTGCATAATCAAACACCCTCTCCTGCGTCGTACATTCCGTATTCGTTCGCAAACTCTCTTCGTCTGACCTGCGGTTGCCCGCAAATACTATCAAATACAGCGCCATTACGATCCCCAATGCAATAAACCAATATCTAAAATATCGAAAGTACTCTCTCACGTCCGTCCTCCATTCCTGTTTTCCGAAAACCGTCTATCACCGCCAAAACGCGGCGATCATGAACATCAGATTTATAATAAGATAGGAAAAAGCAAAAGCAGTCGCACTGTACCCTGCCAATTTCGGTACGGACATCGGCGTCTTCCCAATCACTTTTCCTGTCTGTCCATTCACATAAAACGGAAATTTCTGATTCCGATAACTATATGTATAAACCCACACCGGCAAAAGAGCATAGGAAAATCCAAGCCTGTCCATGTCCAGCCGCTTATGCTGCGCTCTCAGCGTACTGTATCCTCCCAACTGTTCCTGCAGCAATGCTTCCGCGTCGCTCTTGGCCTTGGCAATTGCCCTAGGCTCTAAGGTTTCAGCGTCGTCGTTAAAATATTCGCTTAAAAACCCGGATATGTATTTATCCTGAAAACCCTCCAGTTCTTTATAATCATAAGGCTCCATCAGGTCCATAATCCCGTCGTCCATCGCTATGGAGGCATCCGCCGGAATCTTATCAAAGTCAATATCCAGTTCCCTCACTACTCTATAATAACTTGTTTCCGTATATTCCTTATCGCCGCTGCGCCAGGAACGCACTTTGGTCCCTTCCCCGACATAATCATAATGAGCCAGATAATCATAGAGCCAAAAAGGCACATAGATCCCCTCCATTTTATCAAGCGTCGCCTCCGAAAGAAAACCTGCCGGCGTAAAAGCACGTTTCTTCACTTCTTTTTTTAGGATTTCTTTTGCGCCTTCCTTTCCTATTTTAAAAGGTACGATCAGATTCGGTTCGTAGCTGCCCTGTACCTTTTTGTCAAATACGATGTAATTACCACAATGTTCGCACCGCGTAGAAGAAGCAAATCTTCCTGCCCTGACCGGCGCTCCGCAGTTCGCGCACGTCTCCTCCGACGTTCCTTCCGTCTTCTGTCCGCTTTCTATCCCTTCGCAATGGGGACAATACATGCTCTTTCTTTCCGGGCTGTATACCACGTTTCCTCCGCAGTTTCGACATTTAAATATCATCTGAACGCTCTTCCTTTCCCATTCATTCCATTTTCCGCCGCTTCCGCAGCCTATATGTATCCGTATGATCTATCAAACTATACCATATTTCGTTTTTTTCCGCAAACGGTTTCCCTTATGATCACTTTTCTCAAAAGCCAAAGACTGATCAGATTCGGTATAGCCATCAAGGAATTAAACATTTCCGCAAGATTCCATACTGTTTCCAACGAAAGTACCGCCCCCAGATAGACCGAAACAATATACATTGTTTTATACCATCCAATCCCCTTCTCCCCAAAAAGATACCCTGCCGCACACTCCCCATAATAACTCCATCCAATTATAGTCGCAAATGCAAACAAAATAAGCGATACCGACAAAATATATTCTCCGTAAGGGATTTGGGAAAAGGCCAGAAAGCAGAATCTGTCCTCCCCTGCTCCCACATAACTTTGCGGCATTTTCAGCATACTGCTTACAATAGTGATCCCCGTAAGAGCGCACATAACGACAGTGTCCCAAAAAACGCCTGTCATCGATACCAGTCCCTGCCTGACTGGCGACGAAGTTTTTGCCTCTGCCGCTGAAATAGCAATCGATCCCATTCCCGCTTCGTTCGTAAAAAGGCCTTTGGCAAGTCCCGTCCTTATTCCTATCATCACCGCCGTTCCCGCGATCCCTCCCGCTACAGACTTGGAAGTGAACGCCGATTTGACGATTACTCCCACTGCCTGCATTACAAAGCCGCCATTGGCCCAAAGTAAAAACAAGCAGCCGCCGAAATAAAAAAGACTCATAAAAGGCACCAAAAAAGTACAAACCTTTGCAATCTGTCTGGCGCCTCCGAGTATGATGCTCCCTGCCAGCAACGCTATTATGATCCCCGTCAGATGTACGGAAACCGGGATCGTCTCTGTGACAGCCGCACAGATAGAATGGGATTGGACGCTGCTGCCGATCCCGAAAGAAGCCGCTGCCGCCAATAAAGCAAAGAGTAGGGCCAGTTTCTTCTTATGGAGTACCCGTTCCAACACATACATCGGACCTCCTACATAAACGCCCTTTTCTTTTTCAACACGGTATCTGGCGGAAAGAAAGCATTCCGCATAGCAGGTCGCTATCCCGAATATCCCCGTGATCCAACACCAGAATACCGCTCCCGGTCCCCCTATCGCAATCGCCGCCGATATCCCGATAATATTTCCGGTTCCGATCGTGGCGGCCAAAGACGTCGCTAAGGCCGCAAAGGGTGAAAGGCTTCCCGCGCTTCCTTCTTCCTTTGAAAAACTGAGCCGAATGCCTTCCGGTATCCTGCTTTGTATGCATTTTAACCGGATCGTGAAATATACATGCGTCGCAAACAATAGGATCAGCAGTAAAAGACTCCCTATAGAATTTTGAAATGCCCCTATGAGCTTCAGCATTTATTTTCATACCTCTAACAAAATTTCTATCCTATGTATATGAAAAGATTCCTTTTTTATTCTGCCGTTTTAACAGCCGTTCTCCTTCATGCCAAAAACAGCCGTACAAAAAGCATAACTGCTTTTTATACGGCTGCTTATGTCCTGATCCGTACTGATTTATAAAAACAGGACCTGACAGGAAATCCCGTCCTTTTTTATAATAACGGATCACAATCCTACTTTTTCCTTCATAGCGTTTACACTGACTTTATTTATGTATCCAACAAGCTCTTCGGATATCCGCACCATATTCTCCGTAGCGTCGTTGCACTCGCTTGCGATCTGGCGGAATTCTTCCATGTTCTCCGCCGTCTGTTTCGCGCTCTCGGCGTTTTCACCCGCTGAAGATGTAAGGGAAGTAATACCTTTTTCGATGACTTCTCTATGTGCGTCCAGTTCCTCCACTTCATCGGCAATACCATGGATGGAGTCGCTTACGTTTCCGATTTCTCTGTTTAATGAGCCAAAGATCGTCTCCGTATCCTGAATCTTTTCACTCTGCTTTAAGAAAGCTTCCGAAACTTCTTTCGTAATTTCCACGCTTACATCGGAATTATCCAAAAGCGTCGTTACGATCTTGCCAATCTGCTCCGTAGATTCTCTTGACTGATCTGCCAATGCCCTGATCTCTTCCGCCACCACTGCAAAGCCCTTGCCATGTTCTCCCGCTCTTGCCGCCTCGATGCTTGCGTTCAATGCAAGCAGGTTCGTCTGGCTGGAAATGCCGGCAATGATTTCCGTTGCCGTCTGGATCTGCTGGGCAGACTGATTCGTCAGATCCGTCTGCTTGCGGACATTTTCTATTGCCTGACTGCTCTTCTCGCTGATAGCTACCAATTCTTTCATGATCTGCTCTACGGATTCATTGTAGTCTTTCATCAGTTCCGCACTTTTGGTCAGTGTTTCGACATTATTCGTTATCTTTTCTATAGAAGCGCTGATAGAATCTATCTTATGCTTCATATCCGTTGTCTGTCCGGCCTGTGAAACCGTATTGGATGTGATGGTATTCACAGCATCGCCGCTCTCTTCTACCGCCGTCGTCATATTGGCAAAAATAGACCGGAAATTCTCCGAAAGATCCCCCAATTCCCCTGACGCCTGTTTGATCTCCAAAACAAGCTGGGCAAAAGAAGTCACCGTAGTCTGTACGCGGCGTACCATCGCGCCAATCTCGTCGTCCCGCTCCGCCAGCTTTCTGCCTCTGGAATCCGGTACGCTTCCTGTTTCCTGATCCATACCGCTTAAAACCTGATGGAATATGTCAAATATAAATTTAACAACCGCGCCGATTGCGCCGACCAGTACTAAGATCCCCAAACTGATCAGTACCATGGCTATCATCGTGTTGATGATCCCCTTTTCCAACAATTTTAAAACAAGAATCTGCCATGCGCAAATAACTACTAAAAAGCCGGCCAAAACAAGAAAAATTTTATTACGCAAGGCTTTTTTATTTGCTTCTTCCATATTTATTCCCTCCGTAAGCGATTATTTTTTGAACAAAGTCCCGACCATAATATGTGTTTGGAAAATGCTCTCTGTCATATGTATGCCGCAGTCTGTGAAAGCTTTACGCCAAATGTACCGTATTGACTGCATTCGTTATCACTATCGCAAAAGCGCGGTATTATGAAGAGAAAGATCTTTCAAATACACTTTAGGCCTATTTTGAACATTATAACATATTTTTCATCCTGCGCATAGAAAATTTCGTATTTTCTAAATAATTTGAATATGCCGTTAAAACAGGCTATAATCTGCTGCCAGTATACTCATAAAAGAAATTTTAGAATATACTATTTTAAGATTTAAAGTAAATTGAAATAAAATAATCAGCAAAATAAAAAAACGCTATCACTGCCGATCATTCGGCATTTCCAGCGTTTCTTCAGGGTTGGGCTGTTAAAAACAGTCAACAGCTCGTAGGGGAATCGAACCCCTGTTTCCGCCGTGAGAGGGCGGCGTCTTGACCGCTTGACCAACGAGCCTCAGAACTCGCTTACGCAAGTCCTTGATTATCTTATTACACTTTCTACAAAAAAGCAAGCATTTTTTTCATTTTTTTAAAATTTTTTTAATTACATGGCGCATCACATTATACCAGCCTTCCATGTTCCATCTCATATACCGTATCACACAAAACCTCTATATCCTCTTTATTATGACTGGCAAGTATGACGATTTTTCCTTCTTTCTTTAATCCTAAAAGAATATTCCTCACATCGTTTATCCCCTGATTATCAATTCCATTCATTGACTCGTCCAAAACCAACATATCAGGATTTTCCATAAT
>CAJTWM010000018.1 GCA_910579805.1 uncultured Lachnospiraceae bacterium
TATCGAAGAACTGATGAAAATTTAAAAATCCGCAATTTAGGATTTGAGTGGGAGTAAACATTCATGCGTTTGTCGTGACTTTCGGACTTTATGAATTGTAATATCCATCCGTATATGTTAAACTTTGAATAGTGAATTATAGATTGTGATCCGACTTAGTTTTAGAAATCAATATCCGCTGAAGCGGACAAGGAGAGTATTTATGAGAAAGATTGCTCTTATCATGGACGGGTGGAAACGGTTCTTTACTTATGCATGGCCGGCCGGAATATTAGAGAGGATACATGAAACGAATGAAGATGTTAATCTGTACATATTTACCAGCTCGGGGAATTGGAGTAAAGACGAAGATTATACTATAGGAGAATATAATATATACAGGCTGCCGAAGCTGGACGAATTTGACGGCGTAATTTTGGATCTGGATAATATTATCTGCGAAGATGTACAGAAAGAACTGATCCAAAGGATAGAAAAGCTTCAAATACCGGTCATATCTATCGGAAAAGAAGCTTCTGATTTTTATTATGTAGGGATCAATAATTATGAAGCCATGCAGGTAGTCATAAGGCATCTGCATCAGCATCATGGATGCCGCAGGTTTTGGTTTATCATGGGGCCTGAGGGAAATTATGAAAATGAACAGAGGCTGAAGGCGCTCAGGGATTATATGACGGAACAGGATATCCCGTTTTCGGACGAGGATTTTTATCTTGAAAATTTTGAATACCAGTGCGGCATCAACGGCTTTGAACGGCTTTATGACAGGTGGCGGACCGTACCGGAGGCGATTATCTGCGGCAATGATAATATTGCAGTGGGAGTGTGTGAAGCGGCGAAAGCGCACGGCTTTACCGTGCCGGAAGATTTTTTTGTTACCGGATTTGATAATTTTGACAAGGCGGAATATTATGTACCTCAGATTTCAACGGTAGAGCATAATAGGGAAGAGGTCGGATATTGCTGTGCCGATCTGCTGTTAAAGTTATGGGCCGGGGAAAATTTGCCAAGATTTCATTATACGAGTGCGGAAGGGATCTTTTGGGGAAGCTGTGGATGCCGGAGAGACGATATTGCACTGGATGCCAGAGAGCATTTGAAAAACCAGATTTTGTATGGGATCGAGTCCGGGGAGTTTGACGAAGAGGTGCTTTTTTTGGAATATGAACTGATGCAGTGCAGTACGGTAAAAGAAATGATGAACTGTATTCCCCAATGTATTCCGTCCATGCGCTGCGACGCCATGTATCTGATTTTGGACGATCATATCAATGCGTTTAAGAAGCATCCCGAACTTTATATCAATCAACAGTTGGTGGACGACGAAGGTTTTTGCACGATAGGCTACCCGGATACGATGAAAGTGAGTTTTGCTTATGAAGACGGCAAGGTGCTGGATACGGAGGATATGTCTATTCAAAGTATTTTCCCGATGTTCGATTATAAGGAGGGGGGAAAAAATTTTCTCTTCCTGCCGTTACATTTCAGAAGTAAGACGGTAGGATATTTCGTGATTCGTAATGCGGTCTATTTAATGGAGAAACAGTACCTTTTCCAGATCATCAAGACGCTGACTACGGCGATCGAGAACCTTCATAAAAAAGAAAAGCTGGAATATATGAATCAAATGTTATCGGAATTATATGTCAGGGATGCGATGACGGGAATGTATAACCGTTTTGGATACCAGAGTCTTGCGATGGATTATTTTAAACGGATGCATGGGAACGGAAAGAGTATTCTGATCATGTTCATTGATTTAGACAGGTTAAAATACATTAATGATAATTTTGGACACGAATGGGGCGATTTTGCTATTATAAGGACGGCAAAGACGATCATGAAATATTGTGATAAGGAAGCGATTCCGGCGAGGACGGGTGGGGATGAATTCGTCCTTGTCCAGCGCAGTATATCGCAGGAAGAGCTGGATGGAATGATAGCGAATATCCGTCATGAGCTTGCGGAGATTTCAGAGAAGGAAAAGGCGCCCTTTTGTTTAAGCGTCAGCGTGGGCATGACGCTCACATCGCCTGAGAGCGGGAAGTCCATGGAGGACTATGTCAGAGAAGCGGATGAGATCATGTATCAGGAAAAGACCGCAAAGAAAATGGCACGGAAATCAGAAAAGGAAGAATGCAAAAGAGGCGAATAAAGAGAAAATAAAAACGAAGTAAAATAGGAAACCGCAGACATATGCCGGAGCGTCCGGACATAGGTCTGCGGTTTGGTTTTGGATAACGTTTTGAACCGTCATGCTCTGTTCATCTGGCTCAGCAGTTCGATTTTGGTGTCATAAAGTTTTTGTGAAAGATCTACATAGACTTCATGCGGATTTACAAGCCGTCTTGTTTCTTCCCAAAGCGTGTCCAATTCTTTCAGGCAGTATTCCCTGATCTCCATAGTTTCCGGCGAGGTATAGACACATTCCCCGTTTAAGAATATCGGGACCAAAAGCTCCCTCAGCGTATAGCTCCCGGCGTCTAAATGCGTATTCTTCCAAGGCTCTGTCGGATCGAATAAAAGCAGTCCGCTTTCTTCGTCAAAGTGTTCTTCGGTAAGGCAGATCAGGTCGGCTTTTATTTTGCCTGATTCTTTTTCGTAAATACGATAAATTGTTTTGTTCCCCGGATTCGTTACTTTTTCCGAATTTTCCGAAAGCTTGATCTTGGGAATAAAGTTCCCCTGCCCGTCCCTTATGGCGGCAAGTTTATATACGCCGCCGAAAGAGGGGTTATCTTTGGAGGTGATCAGGTTCGTGCCTACGCCCCACGAGGTAATGGTTGCGCCTTGCGTTTTTAAGCTGTCGATCAAAAATTCATCCAGATCGTTGGAGGCGGAGATAACAGCGTCCGTAAAGCCGGCTTCATCCAGCATTTTTCTGGCCCGTTTGGAAAGGTAAGCAAGATCCCCGCTGTCTAAGCGGATGCCGTAATTATTAAGATCGATCCCGCTTTCCCGCATTTCCCGGAATACGCGGATGGCATTGGGGACGCCGGATTTTAGCGTATCGTAAGTATCGACTAAAAGGATGCATGCCCCCGGATACATATCCGCGTAGGTTTTAAAAGCAGTATATTCGTCGGGAAAACTCATGATCCAACTGTGCGCGTGGGTACCTTTTACGGGGACGTCAAAAAGTTGTCCGCAAAGGACGTTGGAAGTGCCGATGCATCCGCCGATCACCGCCGCTCTTGCGCCAAGTACGCCGGCATCCGGACCTTGCGCGCGGCGCAGGCCGAATTCCATGATGCCGTCGCCCTTTGCGGCGTAACATACCCGGGCAGCCTTAGTGGCGATCAGGCTTTGATGATTGAGGATATTTAAAATGGCAGTCTCTACAAGCTGCGCCTCCATGATCGGGGCAATGACTTTGACCATAGGTTCTCTCGGAAACATGACGGTGCCTTCGGGGATCGCGTAAATATCGCCGGAAAATTTAAAATTTTTTAAATAAGCTAAGAAATCGTCCTCGAAAATGCCGAGGCCTTTCAGATAATCGATATCTTCCTGATCAAAATGCAGGTCTTTGATATATTGGATCACCTGCTCTAATCCTGCTAAAATGGCGTATCCGCCGCCGCAGGGGTTATTGCGGTAAAAAGCATCAAAAATAACGGTTTCATTACGGTCTTTGTGTTTAAAATAGCCCTGCATCATTGTCAGTTCATAAAGATCCGTTAGAAGGGTAAGGTTTTGTTTGCTCATATTTTTCCTCATTTCTGCACGGTTCGATGATAAAGACCCGTATGTGGGCCGCAAGTCTGCGGGTCCGTGCGAACGCAAACTTTGGAAAGGTGCGTAAAGCGTTTCCGCGCTGTCAAAGTATGCCGGTTTCACTTATTGTTTGTACCGTAGGGCAGCAGGCCGGGAAACGTAACAAGGTACTTATTCCGTATATGTTGTACCGGTTATTTGTCTAATATGTACATTATAACATAAATAGTTTGGTAATGAGACAGAATTGTAAATTGTCAGTATTTTGAGTATAATAGTTAATTATAGAAAGAAAAAGGAGGATCTATTTATGGGAAGTAAGCGCAATATCATTGTGGGACAGTCGGGAGGTCCCACTGCCGTGATCAATTCCAGTCTGGCGGGAGTGTATAAGACAGCTAAGGAGAGAGGCTTTGATAAAGTATACGGAATGCTGCACGGAGTGCAGGGATTTCTGGATGAACAGTATGTAGATCTGTCTACGCAGATCCACAGCGATATCGACATTGAATTATTAAAGCGTACTCCGTCGGCTTTTTTGGGTTCCTGCCGGTATAAATTGCCTGAGATCCATGAGAATCCTGAGATTTATGAAAAACTGTTCCAGATCATGGATAAGTTAGAGATCGAAGCTTTTATTTATATTGGCGGAAACGATTCTATGGATACCATTAAGAAATTATCTGATTATGCGATCGTCAAAGGACATTCTCAGAAATTCTTAGGCGTACCGAAGACGATTGACAACGATCTGGCCCTTACGGATCATACGCCGGGCTTCGGGAGCGCTGCAAAATATATTGCGACTTCCACAAAAGAGATCATCAGGGACGCGCTGGGACTTACTTATAACAAAGAGTCTATTACGGTAATCGAGATCATGGGACGTAACGCGGGATGGCTGACCGGCGCGGCTGCCCTTGCCAAGACGGAAGAGTGTGATGGGCCGGATGCTCTTTATCTGCCTGAGGTTACTTTTGACATTGATAAATTCCTTCAGCACACTCAGGGGTTGTTAAAGGAGAAAAAATCCGTTGTGCTTGCCGTATCAGAAGGGATCAAGTTAGCGGACGGAAGATATGTCTGCGAATTGTCGGGCGGTTCCGATTATGTGGATGCTTTCGGACATAAGCAGCTTCAGGGGACATCGGCATATCTTGCAAACTTTTTAGGGGCGGAGATCGGATGCAAAACGAGAAGTATCGAATTTTCCACTTTGCAGAGAAGCGCGTCCCATATGGCGTCCCGCGTGGATGTGGACGAGGCGTTTATGGTAGGCGGTGCGGCCGTAAAAGCGGCGGATGAAGGAGATAACGGAAAAATGGTAGTAATCGACCGTGTTTCGGATGATCCTTATCAAAGCGCGGCGGGCATTTATGACGTTCATAGGATCGCAAATCATGAGAAATTAGTTCCCCGCTCTTGGATGAATGAAGAAGGGAATTATGTGACCAATGAATTTATCAATTATATTGAACCGCTGATCCACGGAGATTACCAGCCGTTTATGGTAAACGGCCTGCCAAGACATTTGGTATTGAAACGGGATAAACAGTAGATCTGACAAAACAGAGCGGCAGTTCGGGTTTGGATTTGTGACAGCACACCGGAGCATGTTTGAACAATGTTCCGGAGTTACAAAAAGAACCGGGCTGCCGTAAATGTTTAACAAATACAGAGGCAGATCTATGAGGGCAGGGAACGGGAGGCGAAAACCCGGAGCGGAAGAAGGGGAATGCGGCAGCATCGGAAGGAGTGGCTAAGATGAAAAAAAGAATAACGGAATTTCTGAAAAGAGAAACCGTGCTATGCGCAGCGCTTATACTGGCGGTAATATCCATGTTTATGATACCGCCGGACAAAGAATATCTGGGATACATTGATTTTAGGACATTGGCGATTTTGTTTTGCCTTATGAGTATCATGGCGGGATTGCAGAAGATCGGAGTATTTCGGTGGGGTGCCGGGAAACTTCTCGCCTGTGTGAGGGGAAAACGCAGTCTGGTCCTGATTCTGGTCTTACTGTGTTTCTTTTCCGGAATGCTCATTACCAATGACGTTGCCCTGATCACTTTTGTACCGTTTACTTTTACGGTGCTTGGTATGCTGGGAGAGGAGGAGAAAAAGCGGCTGCTCTTACCGGTTGTGGTAATGCAGACGATCGCGGCGAATCTGGGAAGTATGCTGACGCCGATAGGAAATCCGCAGAACTTATATCTTTACGGAAAAGCAGGGATTTCCATCGGTGAATTTTTGTCGTTGACGCTGCCGTATACCGTTTTGGCTTTTGTGCTTTTAACGGGATGGAGCCTGATACAGGGCGGCATCTGTTCTAAGGATCAGGGCCTGTCGGCGGTATCCATACAAGAGAAGTTTCCGTCAGGAGGAAAGGCAAAATATTTGCCAGCAGTTTATTTGGTATTGTTTTTGATCTGTCTGCTTACGGTGGGACGTGTATTGCCGTGGCAGGCGGTTCTTTTGTTCGTCTTTGTATCGGTCTTTCTGACGGACAGGCAGGTGCTTGCAAGGGTGGATTATTCCCTGCTTTTGACCTTTGTGGGATTTTTTGTTTTCATAGGAAATGTAGGGAGGGTTCCCGCATTCCGTGAATTTTTGCAGAGGGTCATCGTTGGCAGGGAAGTGTACATATCCGTGATCGCCAGCCAGATCATCAGTAATGTTCCGGCGGCGCTGCTGCTGTCAGGATTTACGGAAGATTTTTCAGGACTTATCATCGGGACAAATTTGGGAGGCCTGGGGACTTTGATCGCATCCATGGCAAGCCTGATCTCTTATAAATATGTGGCAAGAGAAGAGGGGGAGCGTAAAGGAAAGTATATCGTGCTGTTTACAGTGAGTAATATTTGCTTTTTGGCGGCGCTCATCCTATTGGATATTTTGCTGCGCTATGTGTAAACCGAGGCATATTTTTCAATCCGGCATAATAAAATATAGTACAAGTGTAAAGAGTTTCTAAACCGTCAAACACGCTCTGAGGAAATCTAAGTTACGCAGACTGTCAAAGCAGTGCGAAGAATGCCAAGTGAGCCTGCTTGCTTTGGGCGGGCGTTCTTCTCACGGAATGTTTGGAAATATAAGAGGAAGGGGAAATATTATGAAGCTGGAAGAACTCTTTTTAGGCAAGCCGTTTATTTCCGATTTAGGGGAGGCGCAGACCATAACGGAAAAGGAACAGGAAATTGTGGTAGGACAGTATGCGGTCTGGGTTCCCGTCAGGGGAACGAAGAGGCATCAGATCGTGGAAGTCGGGGACGACCTTGGGAGCTTAATGAGTAAGTATAATATTTCCGAGGAAAGCGTATGCGTTTTGGTATAAGTGTGTAAAGATTTTCTAAGCTGTCAAAGTACGCCGGCTAAGAAAATCTAAGTTACACACTGAAGAATGCTAAAAGCATGCATTCTTCTCACTCATTGTTTGTGCCGCTGCAAGCGGCATGACGTGAAGTGTGTAAAGATTTTCTAAGCTGTCAAAGTACGCCGGCGGAGAAAATTCAGGCATGGAGGTTAATATGAAGATTGAGAACTTGATTGCATCGATCGGGGAAGCAGTTCAGGATGCCCATAAAATGATAGAACAAAAATATGTCAGTAATTTTTTTGACCATTATTTTCAGGGAAAAGTGGATGAAATCACAAATAAGTATACATATAAACCCAAAACAGTAGAAATATTATTTGAAAATTCTCAGGATTCAAAGGTGGTTTCGGCTCCGATAGCAGCGTTGGTACAGCATACAAATATGAATTTAGATTACGTTAAGCTGAATCTGAACATTAATGTAATAAATGAATCCGAAGAGGAAATCGAGATCACGCCGCAGGATGCGGGGGGCAAAAGCGATGCGGACAGTAGAAAATGCGGTGAGATGGAAATCCTGTTTAAGTGTCAGGATGCGCCGGAAGGGATAGCCAGAATAGAAACGTGTTTAAACAGTATTTTGTAGTTTTGCCATAAAAAAATTGCCATGAAAAAATGGCGTTTTATAAAAAAAGGAGGTAGCAGGATGGCGATCAAAGACAATTTTGTTGGATTACCGTTAGGGCTGTTAGTATCCCAGCCGATCATCGAGGTGGCGAAGGGGCAGGCGGAACTTTGCAATGTTTATCTGGACCAATTGTTCAGACTGGCCTTTAAGACCATGCCGGATACAAGCAAAGATGAAGCGGTTGAAGCGAGGATCGTGAAATTTAAGATTAACCGGATGATAGTGGACGCCAATACAGGCGAGACAAAGCCGGTCGCAGTAGAGGTGGAAGCGCCTTTGCTGTCCCTTGTTCCGGTACCCGCATTTACGATGGATGAAGCCACGGTAAAATTTACGATGGAGGTCAAGGAATCTACCGTTGACAAAATCACGGTCGGCACAGAGAATACATTCTCGGAAAATTTTGGCATATGGGGATTCAGCAGCTCGATATCGGGCAAAGTGACTACCAGTATAGAGAATACGCGTACATCCGATAAATCTGCAAAATACGAAATATATGCAAGGGCGGCGCAGCAGCCTGCTGCGGAAGGAATGGCAAAGCTGACCAGTCTTTTTGCTTCTGTCATTGAACCTATTACGGTCGGAAAATAAAAGGATGCGTATGGTGAGGAAGGAGTCAAGGGGCAATGATAATCGGAAATCATGACTATACTTTTGCAGAAGTGAATTATGGCGGCCTTAATAGAGGCGTGATGATCGTGATCAACCATATTGGCGCAAATAATAATACGGAGAATTACCGGTTGGGCCGCGATTATAATCCGCATGACTTAGACCCCAACTGGTATTTGAGACAGGGACACTATAGGGTGTTTTATAGGGAATTAGGTACTGCGGCGGCACGAAAACTGGAGAACGGGCAGCAGGATTGGGATCATCATATTAACTGGCCTCGCGCAATTCATGCCCGGATCAATGGAATAGGGTATCATGCAATACGTCAGGATTTGTATTAAAGAGACCGATGAACAGAATCAGGATTAAGATTTAAAAACGTACCGCCGCCGGAACATGGTTCATGTTCCGGCGGCGGTACGTTGGGGAAAATTTGATTCCTGTAGGTTGGGGAAAATTTGATTCCGTACTTGACATATTTGCCGAAATCATGATATTTAAAATGGTGTATGAAACAAGGCGTTTATTGATATAAGAGCGTCTATTCTAAAGCAAATGGGGGACAAGCAATGAAAACAGCAGAAGAACTTCGCACAAAACTGCGTGCTATCGATCACAGGGGGTATCCGGCATATAAAGAGTTAAAAGGAGAATATGATTTTAGGGAATATATTCTTTCCATTGACCATGTACAGGGAGATCCGTTTGCGGCGCCGTCCAGACTGTCCGTCCGCGTATCGAAAGCAAAGGCGGGATTTCCGGCTGAATATTATGAAGAAACAGAGAAACGGATCACTTTACAGGATCATCTGACCAGATTGTTTGCAAGGCAGATAGGAGGCGGCAGTTTTCAGGCGAAAGGCTCCGGGAAGAGTGGGTTATTGTCGGTTTCCAGATGCGGTCAGGAGGTGTTGGAGCGTACTGCGTGCAGGGTAGACGGCGGGCTTGTTATTATGAGATTTGAGGCGGGATTCCCGGCAAACGGGCGTTCCATCAATGCGGGCGAGCTGGAAAAAATGCTTTTTTCTATTTTGCCGGAGTGCGTAAAGAAAAGTCTTTACTTTGAAAGGATCAATAAAGAGGCGTTAAAAGAAGCGGTCATGCTCTGCGAAGACCAGCAGTTTATCAGGGACGGACTGGCTAAGCAGGGGCTTTGCGCTTTTATAGCGGACGGAGCCGTTTTACCGAGACAGAGCGGCGTTTCGGATAAGCCGTTAAAAGACGCGGTAAAATTCCGGTCGCCGGAGTCCATGCAGGTGTCTTTTTTGCTTCCCAATCGGGGAAAGATCACAGGAATGGGAATCCGAAAAGGGATAACGCTTTTCGTAGGCGGCGGTTATCACGGAAAATCCACGGTATTGCAGGCGTTGCAGAATGGGGTATATAATCATATTGCGGGCGACGGCAGGGAGTTTGTGATTACGGACGAGAGTGCGGTAAAGCTTCGGGCGGAGGACGGCAGGAGCGTTTCCGATGTGGATATTTCGCCTTTTATCGCTCATTTGCCCAGCGGAAAGGATACGGGGCATTTTTCTACGGAAGATGCCAGCGGGAGCACGTCGCAGGCAGCGGGGCTGATGGAAACGATAGAGAGCGGCAGCCGCCTGTTTTTGATCGACGAGGATACTTCGGCGACCAATTTTATGATCAGGGACAGGCTGATGCAGCAGGTGATCAGCCCTAAGGAAGAGCCGATCACGCCGTTTATTAACAGGGTAAACAGTTTGTATCAGGATCTGGGGATTTCCACAGTTCTTGTGGCGGGCAGCAGCGGTTCTTATTTTCATGTGGCGGACAGTATTGTGCAGATGAAGGAATATGTACCGATAGACATTACGGAGAAAGCCAAAGAGGCTGCCCGGAATTTTGCAGTGTTTGATACCGTAAAAGAGGCGTTTCCCGATTATATAAAGGAGCGCAGGCCCAAGCCGGACATGGCGCTGAAAAAAGAAGAGCGTCTGAAAATAAAAGCGATGGGGAAAAACGAGCTGTCGATCGCCAAAAACACCGTGGAATTGAGATATTTGGAGCAGCTTAACGACGAGGAACAGACAATGGCGCTGGGATTTATCTTAAAGCAGTTAGAATGTGAACTTTTCGACGGTAAAAAGACGTTGACACAGGCAGTGGATATGCTGGAGGGCAGACTTAGCAAAAGCGGAATGGAAAGTCTGTTTGGAAAAGGGGAGGTCAGCGCGTCTTTGGCGCGTCCGAGGCGGCAGGAAATATTCGCCTGCGTGAACCGGTATCGTAAGTTATATTTTTAGAAAGCAATTTTCAAACACACTCTAGTGTTTTGCGGACTGTTAACGCGCTGGAAAAGATGGGAGAATAAAAAAGATTAAAGTTTAGAAAAATTAGTCTAAATTTTAATCTTTTTATTTTGCAAAAGAATAAAGAATGACAAACAATTTTGATATATATTTTTTCAAAAAAAATAAAAATTAAAAGTATTTACAGAAAAAATATGATAAATATAAAAGAAAATGAAAAACAAAACCGTAGTTTAGCTAAAAATAAATAAAAATTTGTGATATATCAACAATTTATTTAATTGAAAATTGGCTAAAAGTTCACTTTCTACAAATGTTTTTTTGTGATATGCTACTTTCAAGAAAATTATTAACGTTTTCAAAAGATAGGAAGGGAGTAAGCAGTATGGTATTTGGGAGAGTGAAAAAGATACTGAGGAAGAGCATTACGATATTGATGGCGTCAGCTATGATAGTAACCTCCGTGCCTCAGGCATCTATTTCGGCAGCGGCGGCTGAAACGCAGGAACTGCAGACTGCGGAGACAGCGTCAGAAACGGAAAAAGAGGAAACGGGAACACCGGAAGAAGTTAGCGGAGACGGTACGGAGCAGATTACGGAAACGCAAGAAAGCGGCGCCGTACAAGGCGGGACGGAAGAAGGAGGGAACGAAGCCGACAAAAAGGAAGAGACGACAGAGGACGCCGGACAGGAAGACGAAAGCGAAGGAGGCTCTGAAGAGCAGACAACGGAAGAAGTCTCTGAAGGCGAAACCGTAGAAAACACGGAAGCGGAAGAAGAAACGCCGGAACCTGCGCTGGACGGCGAAGAGGGTACGGCTGCCGCTAATATGGCGCTGCGCTTTGAAGTGAAAGCAGCCGCCGGAGAGTGGGTAGATTCGATACAGACTGACATAACAGGGTTTTCGGAAGTTACAAACTTAAACAGGGATTATACGGTCAGCTATGATCTCTATATTCCGAAGACGGCGGATTTTACAGGAAATTATTATGTGAAGCCGGTCACAAAATTAAACGGTACTGTGGATGGCGAAGCGGCAAGCTGGCAATGGACAGACGGTGAAGGCGGAGTAAATGTGGGAAAAAGTGATTTTCAGGAGGATGCGGAAAATCCGGATCTGCTGAAATACACTTTTTCAGGGAAATTAGGAGAGGCATCAGAGGCTTATCAGGGAATCGATGCGGTCGTAGTAGCGGCAGGAACAAGCGACTGTACTTATGACGGCGTAATTTTTGTGGATAATGTAAAGGTTTCGGATGCGGACGGAAAAGAACTGGCGGCACAGGACTTTACCGGATATAGCGGCGCAGTGGAATTGGGGAATATGGACGGCGTAGGCGGCGGTGAAGGCGACGACGGCCCCGGTCAGGAACAGACCAAGGTTATTTATGAACAAAATTTTGACGCCATCACGGATCTGACTGAGCTTGGATCAGGGGATCTGGGGACAAATTCCGATAATACCAAACCTGAACTGGCAGAGATTGCATCGGGAAATAAAGCGTTGAAATATACGACTGACTTGTCAAACAGCGAGGGGTGGACGACGGTCTTCCAACCGGAGTTTCAGCTGGCGGGAGGATACACCGAGAAGATCACGGATAAAGCGAACATGAGTTTTGACGTATATATTCCCGCTGAGAAAGCGGATAGCAATATCAAAACCATGAAGGCGCAGGCGGTAGTAAAATGTGGTGCGGACTGGGCATGGACAACGCAGCAGACATGGCTTTCTTATACAGAGACAGACTTTCAGGACGCCGAAGAGGCGCCCGGCTATAAAAAAGTCCATGTATCCATCGATTTGGATGATTTTAAAGATACGGAGGGAAATAACAAAACCATTGCGGATATCATCCCTCTTTATGCGGTGATCCCTTGTTTTGCGGGAGACACCAGCGCATATGAAGGCGATATTTATTTGGACAATCTGGTGGTAACGGCATATAACAAAAGTTCGGAAGAACCGCCTGTCATTGTGGACGAGGATGTGACGCTGTCTTTGGAGGCTTCGGCATGGTCAGCGGATCTTGAAGAAGAGGACTGGTTATATTCAGGCAGTAAAGCCGTAGGCAATATTACAGCCGGAGAGCAGACGATGCTGTCCTTGTCCGTAGATTATACGGGTAATGCAGGAGAAGGATGGAGCGAGGCAAAATTCGGCTATACACATCCGGAGGAAGTAAGCTCCATGAACGGTTATAATACTTTGAAAGCAGATCTGTATTACAAACCGTCCAATAAGACCAAGGGAAATTTTGCAGTCAAAGTATTTTGCGGCAGCCTTGGCATCGATAAAAATGTAACGGTAGCGGAAGGAACGCCGGTAGAAGGGATTCCGGATCTGGAAGGCTATTATAAGACAGAGGTGGAAATTAGTTTTAAGACAAAGGACGCGGCTTTCCGTACCCTTACGCTTGGAATTGTAGGGCAGAATACGGATTATAAAGGCGATATTCTTTTGGACCATATGAGATTTACGCAGGTGATTGCGGAAGATATTTATGTTGATTCTACTGTGAAAGTGAAAAAGGGAGACGGAATCGTGGTGTCGGAAGATGGCAGGAGCCTGACTACGGCGAGCAAAAATACGGTGGCAATTCCGACGGAGGTATCATTAGTAGATGCGGAAGCGATCGAAGCGACGAAGAATTTATACGCTTATTTAGAAGCGGTAGGAAAATCGGACAGCGTTATTTTCGGACATCAAAATGACACCCATCATAAAGCGGGAAGTAAAGAGGACGGTTTCTCTAATTCGGATACGAAAGACGTAACAGGTTCGATTGCGGGCGTAGTCGGTATCGATACGCTTTCCCTTACCGGAAATGAAGCGTCTGATTGGGATACGCCTTATGAGGAAAGAATCAATAAAGTTGTGCAGATCACGAAAGAAGCGGCCGCGGAGGGCGCGATCGTTACCTTGTCGGCGCATATGCCGAACTTTGCGCTGATCGACGAAAAGGTAAAGAAGTTTGAAGAAAACGGAAAAACAGGAGATAAGCAGGAAACATTAGGATACTGGGAGACTGACGGTAAAAAGATTTATAATTTCTCGGGATATACGCCGGGTGAATTGTCAGGAAACGTAGTAGAAAGAATTATGCCCGGACAGGATCTGAACTATCTTTACACGGCATATCTGGATATGGTCGCGGATTATGCAAAAGCGGTGGAAGGCGACGGGATCACGATTTTGTTCCGCCCTCTTCACGAGAATACGGGCAGTTGGTTCTGGTGGGGCGCAGCGTTCTGCGACGAGACGGCTTATATTAATTTATACCGTTATACGGTAGACTACTTGAAAGAAACGAAAGACGTACATAATCTTCTCTATGTATACGGGCCGGGAAGCGAAGCCGAAAGCGCAGCGGATTATGCGGTCAGGTATCCGGGAGACGCTTATGTGGATATGATCGGCTACGATCTTTATCACAGCACGCCCACGCAGGAGAATGAAGCGGCTTATCTTGCAAACGTGAAAAAGCAAAATTCGATCCTGCGCGAGTTTGCGGCGGAGCATCATAAGCTTTATGCGATCACGGAAACGGGCGTTGCCAACGGTAAAATTGCATTACTGCCTTCAGGCAATGAAGTACAGGATTGGTATATGAAGCTGTTAGAGGCAGTGAGCGAGGATAAGACGGCAGGCGGCGTAAACGGCGGCGTATGTTATCTGCTTGTCTGGGCGAATTTCAGTGAGTCGGACGGTTTCTATCTGCCGTTTGTATTGGAGAAAAAAGAAGACGGCGTCCTTTACGGACATGAAACGTTAGACGATTTTATCAATTTCTATAATGACGGCCGAAGCGTATTTGCAACGGATATGAACAACGGTTTTACAAAGATACAGGGCGTAACGAATACTACGAAACCGGATCGGGCGGCAGGATATATCATAGCGCCGAAAGCAGGGGAAAGAATCCTTGCGGAAACAACGATTCAGGCAAGAATTACAGGCGTTTCCGAAACGGCGGATGTACGTTTCGAATTGACGAGCGAGAATGACGCGGATCTTAAGGTAACGCTGAAAGCGGCATACAATCAGGCTACTTCCTATTGGGAGGCGGCACTGGGAAAAGAAGATCTGGAAAAACTCGGCGCAGCGCTCGGTTCAATCACGCTTTTGGTAAATGAAGTAGAGACGGCAAAGACAAATGTGTTGTTCAATATGCCGGAAAAAGAGAGTAATCCTTTAGTACCGGATGATTTTGAAGACTATGGCGGCAGCAATAAACTGCTTCGGAGCGCGTGGGCAGGGAATAAAGAGACTTCGAGCAGCATCGGACTCAATCTGACCAAGGAAAAAGACAAGGTATTCGGCGGCAGCTACGGTCTGGAGATGGATATTACGCTTGCGGCATCTACCGCATGGGCAGGCGCGACCAAGAATATGGATCAGGCCGATTGGAGCAGCGTCAATGCGCTGGAGTTTTATACGATACCGGAGAAAAACGGACAAAAGGTCGTAGTACAGGTTACAAGCGGCGGTGAAGTATTTGAAGTTTATATGCAGGAATATCCGGCTTATGTAGAAGCGGCGAAAAAAGATATGCCGGTAAAAGTTACAGTTCCATTCTCCTGTTTTGTAGGAAGAGATGACCCGAAAGCCGTTTTTAAGGCGAATGCAATAGACAGCATCGGTTTATGGTGTAATGCGGTTGCAGTGGAAGGAGTCGAGTTCCCTCTTCATACCGTACTGTACTATGACGAGATCAAAGCGGTAACTACGGATCAAACGCAAGTCAGTGTAGAAGAATATACCGGACCTGAAAATCCGGACAATCCGGATAACCCCGACAAGCCCGATAAGCCGGATAACCCGGATGATCCCGGAAAAAGAGAAGGAATCTGGATCGAGGAGATCGAGGCACAGACTTATACAGGAAAAGCGGTCAAACCGGAGGTCATTGTATATGACAGCGGAAAACAGCTTGTAAAAAATAAAGATTACACGGTAAGTTATAGAGATAATACGAATGCCGGAGAAGCCAAGGTCATTGTGAAAGGAAAAGGAAATTATGGAGAACAGCTTGAGAAGGCCTTTACGATCCTTCCGAAAAACCTTGGAGAAGTGACCGTATCAGTACCGGAAGCGGTTGCTTATAAGAACAGTGAACAGACTATAAAAGTTACGGTAAAAGACGGCAAAAGAACATTGAAACTGAATAAGGATTATGAATTGCGTTTCCGTGCGGAAACCATTGGAAACGATACGGATGAAGGAAACGGTGCGGAAGGTACAAAAGTAGATAAGATCCGTGCAAAGGAGGAAGGCGTTTATACCGTTAAAATCGTAGCGGGCAGCAGCGGAAACTATACAGGAGAAACATCCGTATCCTTTATGATCACGACAAAGACGCTTTTAACAAAAGCAAAGGTCATCCTGCCTTCCAACAGTTTGGAATATGCGGACGGAAAAGAGGTTGTCTTTGATCCTGAACAGATAAAGGTAAAAGTAGGCAGTAAAGAGATTGCCCGTGTTTCAGAGGACGGAAAGATTAATTATGAGATTTCTTATGAGAACAATGTTAACGTAGGAAAAGAAGCGTATGTTGTGATCAGGGCAGGCGCGGACAGCGAGTATGCAGGAAGCGTAAAGAAGAAGTTTGCAGTAACGGGAGAGGCTTTTAACGCTAAGACGGTGATGATAGAATCTTTCCGGACGAAGGCGGATTATAACGGCCAAAAGATTCTTCAGGATTCCATGGTTCTTTATAACAAAGCGAAATTTGAAGCTGCCGGAACGGATGCGGAAAAACAGGCCGCTAAACTGACGGAGGGCGTAGATTATGAGCTTTCCTATAAGAATAATGAAAAGGCAGGAAAAGCGACGCTGACTATCACCGGAATGGGAAGATACGCCGGAAAGATCACAAAGGCTTATACGATCACAAAGGTGACTTTGACGGCAGACATGGTAGAAAATAAGGCCGTTACCGTAAAACACAGCAAAGACGGCGCGAAGCCGGATGTGAAGATCACTTATAACGGTATGGTATTGGTGAACGGAAAAGATTACACGCTTTCTTATACTAACAATAAAAACATCACTACGGCTGATAAAAAAGCATATATCACGGTAAACGGCAAGGGAAATTATGCAGGAAAACTGGATAAGATCGTAGAAATGACGATCGAGCCTAAGTCTTTACGGAGCGGGGACATTACCGTCGTAGTGCCGGATATGAAATATAAGGCGGGTATACAAGAGTATAAACCGGTACCGGTGGTATATGACAACGGAAAGAAGCTGAAAAAGGGAACGGATTATCAGGTTACCTATGTGAAGAATACAAAAGAAGACGTGGGAGTGATCGGCGGCGAAGGCAATCCGGCGGAGTACGAGGCCACCGTGATCATTACGGCGGTAGAGGGTAAGAACTATTATGTGGAAGAAGGCGCGGACGAAACCGAAAAGGCAGAGAACAATACGAGAAGAGCCGCTTTCCGCATTACCGCTAAGATGATCAAGGACGCGAAAGTGGAAGTGATCAATAAGCAGAGTTTTCAGATACAGGGAGTAGTACCTAAAAAAACGGACCTTAAAGTAACTTTCGGAAAAGATAAAGAGATCGTAACAAACGAAGAGTATGATATTGTTTCCTGTACGAAGAACGAGAAAAAGGGAACGGCAGTCATGGTCATTCAGGGAAAAGGACAGTACGGCGGTACAAAGACTGTAAAATTTGCGATCGGCGCCAGAGGAATGGAGACATTTAAAGAAAAAATGAAAGAAGCGGCCGAATCCATGACAAAGGCGTTGGGATTTTAAAAGAAAGAATTGACATTTCCTAAACCACGGCTATATAATATATAGCAAATATAAAACCGGAAAGACATTGACGAAGAGAGTAGGCAGTTATTGAAGCTCCAGCGAGCCGGAGAGGGTGGAAGTCCGGTGCAAGTAGAGGGCTGTCGAAAATCACTTCCGAGTTGCAGGTCCGAACCGCTGCCGGTAGCAGGTATGGTAAGAGCACCAAACAGCGTGTGCTTTGGCAGAAAGTAGGAACTGACGGTTCTCCGCCGTTAAGGGAGCGCATATGAAACTGTTTCTATTCCGTATGGCGGCAAAAAGATTTGTGACGAAGCCCTGACCGGAAACAGGGAGTATGTTTGTAACAGGTGGTATCACGGGATTTTGCCCCGTCCTTTTACAGGACGGGGTTTTTTTATGCACACGGGCATCCGGAGGAAGATTGTCAGCCGGCGCTGACGGGTACCCGGCGCGCGAGCAGGGGAAGACGGCTCTTCCCTGCTCGATTTCACACGGGAAGATCGTTTTCCCCGCCCGGTAAAAAAACAGGAAAGGAAGAAAAAAATGTACGAAAAAGTATCCACCAATCTTAATTTTGTAGAACGAGAAAAGCAAACGCTGGATTTTTGGAAAGCAAATGATATTTTCCAAAAGAGCATGGACAGCAGGAAAGAAGGACCCACCTATACTTTCTATGACGGGCCTCCTACCGCAAACGGAAAACCTCACATCGGCCATGTGCTGACCCGCGTGATCAAGGATATGATTCCAAGATACCGTACCATGAAAGGATATATGGTGCCGAGAAAGGCAGGATGGGATACCCATGGACTGCCGGTGGAATTAGAGGTGGAAAAGCTGCTTGGGCTTGACGGCAAAGAGCAGATTGAAGAATACGGGCTGGATCCTTTCATTGCAAAGTGTAAAGAGAGCGTATGGAAGTATAAAGGCATGTGGGAAGACTTTTCCGGTACGGTAGGTTTTTGGGCTGATATGGACGATCCTTATGTGACGTATCATGACGATTATATCGAATCGGAATGGTGGGCGTTAAAGGAGATTTGGAATAAGGGGCTTTTATATAAGGGTTTTAAGATCGTACCTTACTGTCCGCGCTGCGGCACGCCTCTTTCTTCCCATGAAGTTGCACAGGGGTATAAAGACATTAAGGAACGTTCTGCCGTGGCAAGGTTTAAGGTAAAAAACGAAGACGCTTATATCCTTGCATGGACCACGACGCCGTGGACGCTGCCTTCTAACGTGGCGCTCTGCGTCAATCCGGCTGAAACCTATGCCAAAGTGCAGGCCGCTGACGGCAACACTTATTATATGGCGGAGGCTCTGCTTGACAGCGTACTTGGAAAGCTTGGAAAAGAGGAAAATAAAGAGACGGGCGAGGCTGCCGTAAAAGCCTATGAAGTCTTGGAAACTTATACGGGAAAAGAGTTGGAATACAAAGAATATGAACCGCTCTTTGATTATGCGGTGGATATTTGTGAGAAGCAGCATAAAAAGGCATATTATGTTACTTGCGACACATATGTCACATTGACAGACGGTACGGGCGTGGTTCATATAGCTCCCGCATTCGGCGAAGACGACGCCAATGTTGGCAGAAATTATGATCTTCCTTTTGTACAGCTCGTAGACGGCAAAGGAGAGATGACCAAGGAAACGGATTATGAAGGGGTATTTTGTAAAAAGGCCGATCCGATGATCTTAAAAGATCTGGAGGAAAAAGGGCTGCTGTTTGATGCTCCTAAATTTGAGCATAGTTATCCTCACTGCTGGAGATGCGATACGCCGCTCATTTATTATGCGAGAGAGTCATGGTTTATCAAAATGACGGCCGTAAAGGAAGAATTGATCCGCAATAATAATACGATCAACTGGATTCCTGAATCTATTGGAAAAGGACGTTTCGGCGACTGGCTTGAAAATATTCAGGATTGGGGCATTTCCCGTAACCGATATTGGGGAACGCCGCTAAATGTGTGGGAATGCGAATGCGGCCATATGCATTCTGTGGGAAGCCGCAGGGAACTGGCCGAGCTTAGCGGCAATCCCGACGCGGCTTCAGTGGAGCTTCACAGACCGTATATTGACGAAATTGTTTTCCCTTGCGAAAAATGCGGGAAAACCATGCACAGAGTGCCGGAAGTGATCGACTGCTGGTTTGATTCCGGAGCCATGCCTTTTGCACAGCATCATTATCCTTTTGAAAATAAAGAACTGTTTGAGGCACAGTTCCCGGCACAGTTTATCTCCGAGGCAGTGGACCAGACGCGGGGATGGTTTTACTCCCTGTTGGCGGAATCTACGCTTCTGTTTCATAAAGCGCCGTATGAGAATGTTATCGTATTGGGGCATGTGCAGGATGAAAACGGACAGAAGATGAGTAAATCCAAAGGCAATGCGGTAGATCCTTTCGACGCGCTGGCGACTTACGGCGCGGATGCGATCCGCTGGTATTTTTATATCAATTCCGCTCCATGGCTGCCTAACCGTTTCCACGGAAAAGCCGTACAGGAAGGGCAGCGTAAGTTTATGGGGACTCTTTGGAATACCTATGCGTTCTTTGTGCTTTATGCGAATATCGACGAATTTGACGCCGGAAAATACCGGTTGGAATATGAGAAACTTACTGTTATGGATAAATGGCTGCTGTCCAAATTAAACAGTCTGATCACGGAAGTGGACGGGGATCTTGAAAATTACCGCATTCCTGAAGCGGCAAGGGCGTTGGACGGCTTTGTGGACGATATGAGCAACTGGTATGTCAGAAGAAGCCGCGAGCGTTTTTGGGCAAAGGGAATGGAACAGGATAAGATCAACGCTTATATGACGCTGTACACGGCGCTTGTGACGGTAAGTAAACTGGCTGCCCCGATGATTCCGTTTATGGCGGAAGATATTTACCGTAATCTTGTATGCAGCATTGATAAAACGGCTCCGGAAAGTGTTCATTTGTGCGATTATCCTGCGGCAGACCTTTCACTGGTGGATAAGAAACTGGAAGAGGACATGGATGAAGTATTAAAGATCGTCGTGATGGGGCGCGCATGCAGAAACGCCGCAAACATCAAAAACCGTCAGCCAATCGGCACGATGTTCGTGAAAGCGCCGAACACCCTAGACGAATTTTATCAGGCGGTCATCAGGGAAGAACTGAACGTTAAGTCGGTGACCTTTACGGAGGATGTCAGGGCGTTTACCAGCTATACCTTTAAGCCCCAGCTTCGCACGGTCGGCCCCAAATACGGCAAACAGCTTGGCGGCATCAAAACGGTTCTTGGTTCTTTGGACGGCAACGCGGCGATGGATGAATTAAAAGCCGGAGGGGTTTTGAAATTTGACGTGGACGGAGTGGAAGTAGCCTTGACGGAAGAAGACCTTTTAATTGAAATGAGTCAGAAAGAAGGCTATATGACCGAAGCGGATAATACGGTAACGGTCGTTTTGGATACGAATCTGACGGAAGAACTGATCGAGGAAGGGTTTGTACTGGAACTGATCAGCAAGATCCAGACGATGCGTAAGGAATCGGAGGAAAATCTGGAAGTTACCGACCACATCAGAGTATCCCTAAAAGGCAATGAAAAACTGGCGGCGGTCGTAGAGAAAAACAGGCAGACAATCGCCGGAAAAGTCCTTGCAGACGTTATTACCGCAGACGATACGTTTAAGGTGGCGAAAGAGTGGAACGTAAACGGTGAAAATGTGACGATCAGTATTGAGAAAGCATAAATGCAGAGTAACAGTTCGGCCATGCCATTCATAAGTTGCCGGAATATAGATTTTTACCAACAATTAATATAATTGCCGGCAATTTGCACAATCATTTCTGCATGGCTGAACTGTTATAATTTTGGTGTAAATCAGTATACAAATACTTTCCAAATATAAAAAAATCGGTTATACTATTGGATATGGAGTCAGGATCGGCAGAGTCTGGTTTTGATATGCTACGCATGGAAATTAATTTAGGAGGATAGGGGATATGTTAATATCAACAACACCAAAAGCTTCATCAGCACAAGCGAAGCAGACATTGGCAACTTTTGATAAAGAGCTTTTTAAAAGAAGCGTTTTATATAATGTAAAAACTCTTTACCGTAAAACTTTGGAAGAGGCGAGCGAACAGCAGATTTTTCAGGCTGTTTCCTACGCGATCAAGGACGTTATCATCGATCATTGGTTAGAAACGCAGAAAGAATACGAGAAGAAAGACCCTAAAACGGTATATTATCTGTCTATGGAATTTTTGATGGGACGGGCATTGGGTAACAATCTGATCAATTTACAGGCTTACGGAGAAGTGAAAAAAGCTTTGAACGAGCTGGGAATCGATATCAATATGGTAGAAGATCAGGAACCGGATGCGGCGCTCGGAAACGGCGGTCTGGGAAGGCTTGCGGCCTGCTTTTTAGATTCCCTCGCTACTTTGGGATACCCCGCTTACGGCTGCGGGATCCGTTACCGTTACGGTATGTTCAAACAGGAGATCCGGGACGGATATCAGGTGGAAGTGCCGGACGTATGGCTTGCCGACGGCAATCCTTTCGAACTGAGAAGGCCGGAATACACAAAAGAAGTAAAATTCGGCGGATATGTTAACGTTTATATCGACGAAAACGGCAGAAGCAATTTTGTTCAGGAAGGATATCAGTCGGTTCAGGCGATTCCTTATGATATGCCCATTGTCGGTTACGGCAACGGGATCGTAAATACGCTCCGTATCTGGGATGCGCAGCCGGTAGAATGTTTCCAGCTTGATTCTTTTGACAAAGGAGATTATCAGAGAGCGGTAGAGCAGGAGAACCTTGCGAAGAATATCGTAGAGGTGCTTTATCCCAATGATAATCATTACGCGGGCAAGGAACTCCGTTTAAAACAGCAGTATTTCTTTATTTCCGCATCCGTACAGGAGGCAGTGGAGAAATATATGCGTACCCATACGGATATTCGTAAATTCCATGAAAAAGTAACGTTCCAGCTTAACGATACCCATCCTACAGTGGCGATTGCAGAGCTGATGCGTATTTTGATGGACGTACATCACCTTTCATGGGACGAAGCATGGGACGTGACGACCAAGACCTGCGCTTATACGAACCATACGATTATGGCTGAAGCATTGGAAAAATGGCCTATTGAGCTGTTTTCAAGGCTGTTGCCGAGAATTTATCAGATTGTAGAGGAGATCAACCGCCGTTTTGTGGCGAGGATCGAACAAAAATACGGATCCAATCATCAGGAATGTCAGGAAAAGATCCGTAAGATGGCTATCATTTATGACGGCCAGGTGAAGATGGCACATCTCGCCATCGTATCGGGATATTCTGTAAACGGCGTGGCAAGGTTACATACAGAGATCCTGAAAAAACAGGAATTGAAAGACTTTTATGAAATGATGCCGGAGAAATTCAATAATAAGACAAACGGCATTACGCAGAGAAGATTTTTACTGCACGGAAATCCGCTTCTTGCAGAGTGGGTTACGGAGCATATTGGCAGCGACTGGATTACGGATCTGCCCAAGATCAATAAGTTAAAGATCTATGCGGACGACGAAAAAGCGCAGCAGGAATTTATGAATATTAAGTACCGCAATAAAGTAAGGCTGGCACAGTACATCAAAGAGCATAACGGTATCGACGTAGATCCCCGGTCCATTTTCGACGTACAGGTAAAACGTCTGCATGAGTATAAACGTCAGCTTTTGAATATCCTTCATGTAATGTATCTGTATAATGAATTAAAAGAGCATCCGGAAAGAGATTTTTATCCCAGAACCTTTATTTTCGGGGCAAAGGCGGCAGCAGGCTACAGAAATGCAAAGCTTACCATTAAGCTGATCAATTCCGTTGCGGACGTGGTCAATAACGATCCTGCGATCGGCGGTAAACTGAAAGTAGTATTTATTGAGAATTACAGGGTTTCCAATGCGGAGATCATCTTTGCGGCGGCGGACGTTTCCGAACAGATCTCTACTGCAAGTAAAGAGGCGTCCGGTACGGGTAACATGAAGTTTATGTTAAACGGCGCGCTTACGTTGGGGACGATGGACGGCGCAAATGTGGAGATCGTAGAGGAAGTGGGAGAAGAAAATGCTTTTATCTTCGGATTGAGTTCGGATGAAGTCATTCAATATGAAAACTTTGGCGGTTATAATCCGATGGAGATCTTCAATAATGATCCGGATGTGAGAAAGGTATTGATGCAGTTGATCAACGGCACGTTTGCACCGGATGATTCAGAGCGTTTCCGTACCCTTTATAATTCTTTATTAAATACCCAGAGTACCGCAAAAGCGGATACGTATTTTATCCTGAAGGATTTCAAAGCCTATGCGGAAGCGCAGAGGAAGGTAGAAGAGGCGTATAAAAATGAGTCCGGCTGGGCAAGGAGCGCAATCTTAAACGTCGCATGTTCGGGCAAGTTTACATCCGACAGGACGATACAGCAGTATGTGGATGAAATCTGGCATTTGGACAAAGTGATTTTGGAAAATAAATAAACGAATCGGACACCGGCATTCCGGATATTTGGGAGAATTGCCCAAATCCCTGTTATAGGCGTAAAATAACGTCTGTAACAGGGATTTTCTTTTTCTTTTTTCTTACTCAGGTAAAAAGCTCTTTACAAGGCATCGATCCTATTATAGAGTGTTATAGGAAAGTGGTGTTGATACAAGAGAAAGGAAAGGAACGCAGTTATGCTTTTTTCCAGTACGATATTTTTGTTTTTGTTTTTGCCGGCCGTATGTCTTCTGTATTTTATTGTAAGGGAAAAATACCGCAATATTGTTCTGCTTTTGGCAAGCCTGCTTTTTTATGCCTATGGAGAACCCAAGTTTATTTTTGTCCTGCTTACGTCCATCGCCCTGAATTATTTGTTTGCACTGGGAATGGACAGGCTGGAGGCGGAAGGGAGAAGGAAAATAAGGAAGACAGTATTTATTGTGGGGATTGTGGTCAATGTCGGCATACTTTTCGTATGTAAATATTTGAATTTTACGATTACCGTCATAGACGGTCTGTTCGGTGATATTTTGAAAACGTTTCCCATCACGCTGCCCATCGGCATCTCTTTTTATACGTTTCAGGCAATTTCCTATTTGGCGGACGTCTACAGAAAAGAAGTGGGCGCGCAGAAAAATCCAATTGATCTTGCTTTGTATATTTCCTTTTTCCCACAATTGATCGCAGGACCTATCGTGCGCTATAAAACAATGGCGGAGGCTCTTAAAAACAGGAAGGAAAATTGGGCGGATATTACTTACGGCGTCAGAAGATTTTTAACGGGACTGGGCAAAAAGGTGATCCTTTCCAACAATTTGAGCATTGTTGCGGAATATGCTTTTGGATTTGACAATTACGGCGCTCTGCCGGTGGTAACGGCGTGGGTTGGAGCGATTAGTTTTTCATTACAGATTTATTATGATTTTTCAGGGTATTCGGATATGGCGATCGGATTAGGAAAAATATTCGGGTTTCATTTTGAGGAGAATTTCCGTTATCCCTATGCGGCGAAAAATATTACGGACTTTTGGCGCAGATGGCATATTTCTTTGAGCGCATGGTTTCGGGATTATGTTTATGTTCCTTTGGGAGGATCCAGAGTCACCCCTGGACGTCATATTTTTAATCTGTTCGTAGTGTGGTGCATCACCGGGATCTGGCACGGCGCGGCATGGAATTTCCTTGCATGGGGACTTTGCTATTTTGCATTGCTCATATTGGAGAAATTTGTGTTTCATCCGGAAAAGATAAAAGGCTGTGTTTGGAAAGGCATATATAGGGCAGGAACGTTGATCTGCGTTAATTTTTTATGGGTGTTGTTTAATGCCAAAGCGGAATACGGAATGAGCGCTTTGCGAAGAGGCGCGGGATATTGCCTGTCCATGATCGGCTGTAATCAGAATCCTTTGTTTGAGACAAGAATCCTATTCTATCTGCAGGAGTATGGATGGTTTTTGCTGGCGGCGCTGTTCACATGTACGCCGGTTCTGCCTAAGCTGAAAGAATGGTGTTCGGGAAGGAAAGCGGGAGAGGTTTTGTGGGAAACGGCGGCCTGTGTAGGGTTAGCGGTGGTGTTAATGGCCTGTGTGGCCAATTTAGTGATCGGATCGCATAATCCGTTTATTTATTTTAACTTTTAGCACAGCGGATGTTTTCATTCCATTTGGATAGAGGGAGGACGGGTTTCGCAGATGAAACGGTTATCAGGATTTTTTTCCGATAAAAGGCCGGACGAAAAACCGAAGGCGATTCGGTTTCCGGAAAGCATACTTGCAATCTTATTTTTTGTATTTATTTTTTTAACAGGCGGTTATAGCTTGAAAAATTATTGGGATATACGGGTTTCGGGAATAACCGAGACACCGGACGGGTTTTCTTTGGAAAATGCATTTCAGGATAATTTTAATATTTTATTGTGGAATAAAGACAGCTATGTAGAGTATTACGGTCTTATGGCCAGCCTGTTAGGACAGCCCGAATTAAATCAGGTGATCAAACTGAACAACGGTTATTTAAGCGGTGTGGAGGCGGAGGTGTCCAAAGGACAGTTGGAGGACGACGCTGCAGATCTGATCGGCCTGAAAGATTATTTGGAGGATAAAGGCAGCCGTCTGTTATATGTACAAGCGCCTTTTAAGATTGATAAATATGACGAAAGCCTTCCGCCCGGAGTGGAGGACTACAGTAACCGGAATCTGGATTATTTTTTGGAGTGTCTTGGAAAAGGCAAGGTAGACGTGATCGATATCAGACAGGCCATACATGAGGACGGATTGAACCAGTATGATTATTTTTTCCGCACGGACCATCACTGGACGCCGGAGGGCGGGTTTTATGCTTTTAAAAAGATTTCCGGATATATAGAGGAAAATTACGGGATCGTTGTTGACAAACAGGTGCGGGATCTGGAAAATTACCGGGTCGATAATTATGAAGACTGGCATCTTGGGTCGAACGGACAGCGGGTAGGCATCCGTTACGGTGGAATCGACGATTTTCACATGATCTCTCCGGAGTTCGATACGCAGATCACAAATATGGACACGCAGGTAAGCGGAAGTTATTATGATGTTCTGATAGAGGATGCGGTGCTGAAGGAGAAGAGCGTGGCCACTTATGATATTGCTTACGGTAATTCGATCGGCGGGCATTTCTATAACCCGAATGCACAGAATGATGCGAAAGTGATCGTAGTCAGCGATTCCATGGGAAAGGTGGTGGCGCCGTTTTTGATCCTGTCTTACAGGGAGGTCTACACCACGGGATATGATCTCACGAAGCAGGCGCTGGATGAGTATGATCCGGATGTGGTAGTTTATATTACATATCCTGCTAACGTATCGTCAGGAGGGTGCTTTCATGTGTTGGAAAATTGAGGAAACAGATATGTTTCGTTATGCAGTGGCAAAGAACATGGCGGAAGGTTACGGATCATGAGGATTTTGCGGTTTAAATACTTGCGTACTTTAGTGGATTGAAGTATAATTGACTTTTAATGAAGAGTAATCAGTATCAGCAGGAACGGTTTCAGTTTGGAAACCGGAAGGGAAAGAGAGGAAAAGGAATGGTAAAGTTATATGAAGGCGGAGCTTACCTTGTCAACGGAACGGAGATCGTGGCGGACGGTAATGACGCGGCGGACGCCGTAAAGAGTAAAACAGGAAAAGAAGTGACCAAAGAATCTGCGGTAAAAGAGACGATCGCATATGGCATTTTAAAAGAGCATAATACTTCAGACAGTATGGATAAGCTGAAGATAAAGTTTGATAAATTGACTTCCCACGACATTACTTTTGTCGGAATCATACAGACTGCCCGGGCATCGGGCTTGGAGAAATTTCCGATTCCGTATGTGCTGACCAATTGTCATAATTCTCTTTGCGCGGTAGGCGGAACGATCAATGAGGACGATCATATGTTCGGTCTTACCTGTGCAAAGAAATACGGTGGAATTTATGTGCCGCCCCATCAGGCCGTGATCCATCAGTTTGCAAGGGAAATGCTGGCCGGCGGAGGCAGGATGATCCTGGGTTCGGATTCTCATACCAGATATGGTGCGCTTGGTACGATGGCAATGGGCGAGGGTGGTCCGGAACTGGTAAAACAGCTTTTAAACCAGACGTATGATATCAATATGCCGGGGATTGTGGGCGTATATTTGAAAGGGGAACCCGTGAAGGGGGTAGGCCCTCAGGACGTTGCGCTTGCTATTATCGGCGCAGTATTTAAAAACGGATATGTAAAAAATAAAGTAATGGAATTCGTAGGACCGGGTGTGGAAAGCCTGAGCGCGGATTTCCGTATCGGCATTGACGTAATGACGACGGAAACGACCTGTCTGTCGTCCATATGGAAAACGGATGAAAAGATCAAAGAGTTTTATGATATTCACGGAAGAAGCGAAGAATATAAAGAGCTGACGCCGGGAGAAGTTGTTTATTACGACGGTATGATCGAAGTGGATCTGAGCAAAGTAAAACCGATGATCGCCATGCCCTTCCATCCGAGCAATACTTATACAATCGAAGAATTGAACGCGAATCTGACGGATATTTTGGAAGATGTGGAAAAGCGTGCGGCAGTAAGTCTAGACGGAGCGGTGGAGTTTACCTTAAAGAATAAAGTAAGAAACGGAAAATTCATGGTGGATCAGGGGATCATTGCGGGCTGTGCAGGCGGCGGATTTGAAAATATCTGCGCGGCGGCGGATATTCTGAAAGGAAGTTACATCGGATGCGATGAGTTCACTTTAAGCGTATATCCGGCATCGACGCCAATTTATATGGAGCTTATGAAAAACGGCTGTGCGGCTGCACTTTTGGAAACGGGTGCGGTGCTTAAGACGGCGTTCTGCGGTCCTTGCTTCGGCGCGGGCGATACGCCGGCTAATCATGCGTTCAGCATCCGGCATTCTACGAGGAATTTCCCGAACAGGGAAGGCTCTAAATTACAGAGCGGGCAGATTTCTTCGGTTGCGCTTATGGATGCCCGTTCCATTGCGGCTACGGCTGCAAATAAAGGGGTGTTGACTGCGGCTACGGATTTTGACGGGGAGATTGGAAAGTACAAATATCATTTTGACAGTAACATTTATGCGAACCGCGTATTTGACTCTAAGGGAACGGCAGATCCTTCAGTGGAGATCCACTTTGGGCCAAACATCAAAGACTGGCCGGCTATGTGTGAATTACCGGAGAATCTTGTTTTGCGTGTGGTTTCCGAAATCCATGATCCGGTAACGACCACAGACGAACTGATTCCGTCGGGAGAGACTTCTTCTTACCGTTCCAATCCGTTAGGACTGGCAGAGTTTACGCTTTCCAGAAAAGATCCGAACTATGTGCCGTTAGCAAAGGATATCCAGAAGGCGCAGACGGCGGTTATGAACGGAGAATGTCCGGTAAGCGTAAAACCGGAACTGCAAGAGATCATGGATGTGATCCGTAAGGCTTATGAAAATGTAGGAAAAGGGAATATCGGTTTCGGCTCTACGATCTTTGCGGTAAAACCGGGCGACGGTTCTGCAAGGGAACAGGCGGCATCCTGCCAGAAGGTATTGGGCGGATGGGCTAATATTGCGAACGAGTATGCAACTAAGAGATACCGTTCTAATCTGATCAATTGGGGAATGCTGCCGTTTTTGATCGAAGAAGGCGAACTGCCGTTTCAGAATAAAGATTATCTGTTTCTTCCTGAAATCAGGAAGGCAGTGGAAGAAAAGAGCGATACGATCAAAGCGTATGTGGTAGGTAAGTCGGAACTGAAAGAGTTTACGTTAAAGCTGGGAGAACTGACGGATGAAGAAAGGCAGATCATTTTAAAAGGATGCTTGATCAACTATAACAGAGTTTAGAAATATAAAATTAGTATATCGAACATAGGAATATACGAGATTTTTGTTGTGCGGAAGGCTGATACAGGTAAAGTTTTGTAGGAAAAGTCCGATATACTAATTACAGACAGGAAAATGTTACTAAAATGTCCGTATTGGACGGGGATTTTAATAACGGCCGGCAAAGCCTGAATGTAATAATGGATAAGAAAAATAAAAAGCCATGGACGGTAAAGATCAGGGAAAAGGAATTTCCCGGTATTTGCCGTCTTTTTATGTTGATACAGGGACGTAGGGTGCCGATGAAGGAGCATCTGCACAGGCATAAAGCGGCGGGGTAAGGAAGGAGGCGTAAGAGTGCGTATAAGTTCATCCAATGTGGATATGTATTCGGAAAGAACCTATTCGTCCCAAAGTTATGAATCGGAAACAACCCGGATAGTTTCAGGCTCCCTTAGGATTCCGGTGATCAGGCTGGAACCCAAGCCGGTTCCGGACGGGCAGGAGACAGTTAAGAGAGAAGCAGGCGGGAGTATTTCGGAAAAAGAAGTGAACCGGAATAAAGAGGGGAAAACAGAGGCGGAAGAAGCGGAGGAAACGGAAGAAGAAACAGCCGCGGAAGAAACCAAAGATACTTACTACATACCGCTGAATACAGGAAAAATATCTACGGCACAACAGATCAAAGACAGGCAAAAGATCAGGGAACAATGTATTCAGTATATTTTAGAAATGCTGCTTTTTAATAAAGAAAGAAGACAGAACCGTCAGGGCATCAAACGTCTCTCTTTTCGGGACTGGCTATCGGAAAAAGAAAACGGTAAGAGCGGCTATCCGCCGGTCGGGACAAATAATACGAATGGATACAGTAGAAATACAAAAAAGGCAGATATGGGAGATTTTACCGGGATTTTGACGGGCTACGCCAATATCGGCACTAAAACGGAAATCCGTGCCGAAAGGACGGAATATTACAGTGAAAAAGAGAGGACTTCTTATCAAACGAAGGGTACTGTAGTAACGGCGGACGGAAGAGAAATCGAATTTAATCTGAGCTTTGCCATGAGCAGAGGTTTCGAACGGTATTATAACGAGAGTTATGAGGCAAAGGTAGTTTCCTTCTGCGATCCTTTGGTAATCAATTTAGACAGTACCATGCCTGAAGTATCCGACGAAAAATTTTTGTTTGATATTGACGGGGACGGGGTATTGGATACCATATCCAAACTTTCAGGTAAAAGCGGATATCTTGCGTTGGATAAAAACGGGGACGGACAGATCAACGACGGAAACGAGTTATTTGGAACAAAGAGCGGGAACGGATTTGCGGATCTTGCGGAATATGACAGCGACGGGAACGGCTGGATCGATGAAGGCGACGAGATTTGGGATAAGCTGATGATCTGGTGTATGGATGAAAATGGAAAGTCCCAGTTGTATCATATTTCGGAGAAAGGGGTCGGCGCGATCTGCCTGCAGAATGTTTCCACCAATTTTTCTTTAAATTCCTTAAAAAATAATCAGACCAACGCGGCAGTAAGAAATACGGGAATCTTCTTATATGAAAACGGTAATATAGGTACGGTACAGCATATGGATCTGGCAACTTAAGGATACGGCAGGTTAAAAGAGGGGAAGAATAGAACGGAAGTCATCCACATACAATAGAAGAAAGAAATGTATGGGATAGCGGATGAAAAAGGAAAAAAATATAGAAACCGGAAAGACCATACAAAAATCCTATTTTTGGGAGTTTTGTATGGTCTTTTGTATTATGCTCATGCTCCCCGTAAATATATCGTTAATGTTTTCCGGACAACAGCCGCAGGATCAAAAGGAAGGCTTGGAAGAAACGGAGGAAGAGACAAAAAAGAGGGTATTGGAATCCGAATTGGAGTGGAAAGTACTGCATGAACTGGCAAGGACGATCCCTATCGATTATGAGCCGGAAACCTTAAAGGCACAGGCCGTCATCCTGCGGACAAACATACTTGCAGACAGGGAAGAGGGACTGGCTGGGAGCCAGGCGCCAAAGGATCCTAGCTTTGCGGCCGATAAAGAAAGCGCCGGGTATCAAAAGGGATACGCCCCCCAATTGTTGTATGCATATAGAGAAAGATGGGGAGACGATTATGAAAAGAACTGCCAAAAACTATGCGAAGCAGTTATCCAAACAAGCGGAATGTACTTGGAAAAAGGACGCAGACCCATACGCGCTTCTTACTTTCGGCTCAGTAACGGGAGTACAAGGGACGCCAAAGAATGTTTGTCGGGGAACTATCCGGAATATACGGCGGCAGAATGCAGAAAGGATTTAATGAGCCATGAATTTCTTGGAAAAAAAGAAATGACGGGGATAGAATTTACCGATGAAATCAACAATATCACAGGCCAAAATTTTTCATATGCCGAACTAAGACAAACAGAGATCACCTATCAGAAGGATAGTGCGGGATATGTGCTGGAAGTTAAAATCGGGGAAACCCAGATGGGGGGAGAGGTGTTCCGCAGAAGTTTTTTGCTGCCATCTTCGGATTTTTTTGTTATTTTAAAGGAACAAAGTGTATGTATAGAAACGAAAGGAATCGGAACGGGAATCGGATTTTGTCAGTACGGAGCCAATGAAATGGCAAAGGAAGGGGAGGATTTCTTAAATCTGCTGCATTATTTTTTTACAAATATTGCAATATCAAAAACTGAATAACCATGCAAATTTCGGTAAGACTATTTCTATAAAATTAAATGTCGGCAGGAAAGGAGCATGATTATAGAAATGAAAAAGAGAAATGGAGCGCGTGGGGGCATAGGGAAGGAGAAAGCCATAATGTTGGCGGCTTCCGTTTTTGTCTTGAGTGCATTGACATTAACGGGCGTATATGTAAAGGAAAATAATGTAAAGCAGAATGACGACGGATTTTCCATTGACTTAAGTTCATTGGAAAATAACAATATTGTGGACGAGCAGGCAGAGGCAGACGCAGAGGAACCGGATGCTTCCCTTTTGGTTCAGAACCCGAATGCGGAATATGAGCTGGATTTAGAAGCAGTGCTGGAGGAAGGCGAATTGGACAATGCCGAACTTGCCGAAAGAAAGGAGAAAAAGAATGAAAATACAACGGAGACGCCGCAGGCAAATAAAGAGAATCCGAAGAAGCAGGCAACTCCGGAAACAACTTCTGCAGATGAAACGCAGAATACAAAGAAGGAGAACCCTGATCCGTCTACAGAGGAAAGCGCATCACAAAATGAACAGGCTGCTGCGTCAGGCGAAGAGAGCGCGTCGGTTTCTACAACGGCAACATGGCGGGCTTTGGAGTTTAAAGAGGAATCAGGTCTTGTATGGCCTACGGTAGGTGAGATCCTGATCAACTACAGTATGGATCAGACTATTTATTTTCCGACCCTTGCCCAATATAAGTATAACCCTGCCATTATCATAGAGGCAGCGGAAGGAAAGACAATCGTAGCTGCGGCGGACGCCCAGATCGTGGATATCTTTCAGGATGATGAAATTGGAAACGCAGTGAAAATGGATCTGGGAAACGGGTATGAGCTGATCTATGGACAACTTTCCGATATTCAGGTAAGCAAAGGCGCTTATGTCGCGGTGGGAGACGTCATTGGTACGGTAGGCGCGCCTACTAAGTACTACAGCGTTGAGGGGAGCAATCTATATTTAAAGCTGTCCAAGGACGGAGAGCCTAGAAATCCGCTGACTTTGCTGCCATAATACTTTAACGGGCAGCTCGAAGAGACGAGGTGCTCGTTGTTGTACGGATTGGATATTTTGCAGTAGACGCCAAGATCAAGCCGGCTTGACCTTGGCTCGTTGCCTGTAAGGAAAGGAAAACAATTATCATGAGTCGTATTTTTATAAAAAACGGGAAAATAATGACTATGGCAGGACAGGTACACGAAGGCGGCAGTATTTTATTAGAAGAGGGAAAGATACGGGCCGTCGGAAAAGTCCATGTTGACGAAGGGAAAGAGGATCTTACCGTCATTGATGCCAAAGGAAATTGGGTGATGCCCGGATTAATGGAGGCGCATTGCCATATGGGTATCAGCGAGGAAAAGAAAGGGATGGAAGGAGACGACTGCAACGAAAATGTAGAACCCGTTACACCATGGCTTCGCGGCATTGATGCAATCAATCCCATGGACGCGGCATTTGACGATGCGGTCCGGGCCGGAATCACAACGGTGATGGCAGGCCCCGGAAGCGCAAACGTAGTAGGAGGGCAGTTTGCCGTTATAAAAACAAAAGGAAGACGCATCGATGACCTGATTGTAAAAGCGCCTGCCGCCATGAAAGTGGCGTTCGGAGAAAACCCGAAAGTCAATTACAGCGGGCAGGGAAAAATGCCGGTAACGAGAATGGCAATCGCCGGAATGCTCAGAAGAGAACTCTTTGCCGCAAAACAGTATTTTGAAAAAAAGAACGAAAATCCGGAAGGGTTTGAGGAAGATTTTCAATATGAAAGCTGGATACCTGTGTTTCAAAAAAAAATTCCCATAAAAGCCCATGTGCATCGGGTAGACGATATTTTTACGGCGCTGAGGATCGCAAAGGAATTTGATCTGAAGGTGACTTTGGATCATTGCAGTGAAGGACATCTGATTGCAGAGGCAGTGGCAGAGAGCGGCGCGCCCGCTATTGTAGGACCTGATTTTGCAAGCAGGAACAAGATCGAAGTACAAAATATGGCGTTTAAAACGGCAGGGGTCTTACAGAAAGCCGGGGCACTCATTGCCATAACGACGGATCATCCGGTATCTATCATCAACGCGCTTCCTTTGTGCGCAGGAATGGCAGTAAAATCAGGTCTTCCCATGGAAGAAGGACTAAAAGCGATCACCATTAATCCGGCGGTGATCTGCGGTGTGGAAGACAGAGTGGGAAGCTTAGAAGCGGGTAAGGATGCGGATGTAGTGATTTATTCCGGTAATCCGATGGAAATGTTTACGGAAACTTTATGTACCATTATAGATGGAAATATTGTGTATAAAAAGCAGGGTTTCTTGACGTAGGTTTCTCACAGGGGGTATAATACAGAGTATATTTGGTACAAAGCCAAAATAAAGAAAGGGTAAGCGTCTGTGAAGCAAAAGATCATATTGTGTCTGATCGGTATTGCCGTATTACTTGCGGGATGTGCCACGGAGGAAACAAAATCTGCGCCGATGATACCGGGGGCAGCGGGGGGGATGGAGAAGGAACCTGTTATCGAATATACCCTTCCCGATTGTACGCCCGGTATCCTGATCGATCAGGCAGGATACAGAACCGAGGACAAAAAGGTCGCTATATTCCGGGGGAAAACTCTGCCGGCTGCTTTTTATGTCTATAATGAGAAAACAGGGGAAACGGTATATGAGGGCGGACTGGAGGTAAAGGGAGAAGACGGGACCACAGGAGAGCAGATCGGGTATGCCACTTTTACGGAGCTGCAGACGCCCGGAGAGTACTATATCAAATCGGATATTTTGGGATATTCTTATTCTTTTTCCATTGATGATAAGGCGTATGAAAAATTGATCGCCCAAAATCTTCAGAGCCTGTCTTCCGCAGCACAAGACGAGGCTGATCTTTCGGGGGAAAAGATCGGAAAGACCAGCAAAGCGGTCGTAAATATGCTGCTTGCCTATGAAATGCACAAAGCCGCGTTTGACGATGCCGCCGGAATAGCGGAAAGCGGAAACGGGATTCCTGATATAGTGGATGTCCTTCTTTCCCAGATCCTTTTTTTGGACGGGAAAAAAGAAGAGGTGCTTTCTTCTACGGATTGGGAAACGGCGGCTTATTATGCATCGGCATTGGCGAAGTTCAGTTATACATACAAAGAATACGACAATGTCTATGCGACTACCTGCCTGCAGTTGGCCGATGCGGTGTGGAAATATTTGGAAGAAAATGCAGATAAGATGGATGAGGAACTTCGTTTTATGGCGGCGACGGAATTATACCGGGCATCAGGCGGCGGTAAATATCATAGATATATAGAAGAGTTCTGTCAGAACAGAACCGGGAAAATCACTTCGGACCGGGAGGCGGTATACGGCGCGGTCACCTATATCGCTACAAAGCAGCGTGTCGATGTAGATATTTGTACCCGTTTTATGAAAGAGATCATGAATGAGGCGGAGGAGATCGCAGAACATTCAAAGAATTCGTTTTATCAGGTGGATACCACTGTCCGGCAGGATAATAATGAGGAAATCTTGTGGGATATGGTGGTGCTTACCGTAGTTGATTATGTGATCGCCAATCATGAATATGCGATGATCATTGAAAATCATCTGCACTATCTGCTGGGCCGTAACTTTCTGTCGCTTAGTTATATGGACGGAGTGGGGGAACGGGAATATTCCGTAAAGGAAGGACAGCAGTCAGTTATGGACGGCGGTTTTCAGGAATCCGCTCTGCTTTTTATGTTAAGCGAGATCAACGACGTAGAAAAGCAGGAAGAAGAATAGCACTTTTTGCCACTAAGATGGCATAAAATGATATTTTTATTGTGAATGCGTGCTGATAAAATAATGTGGTACGCCTGCTAAAGCGGGCAGATGGGAGTTAATGTGAAATTAGAAATTTCACGATCCTGATTTGTATGCCCGCTAAAGCGGGCAGATGGGAGTTTAGTATGAAAATAGTAGTGTTAGCGGGCGGAATCAGTACGGAAAGGGATGTTTCCTTAAGTTCCGGAACTATGATATACAAGGCATTGAAAGAAAAAGGGCATCAGGTCATTCTTTTAGATGCGTTTTTAGGATATGAAGGGGATACGGCTCATATTTTTGAGTCGGATGAGGACTGGACGAAGGAAATCGGCGCAGTGAAAGAGCAAAATCCCGATATTAAAAAGATTAAGGCAATGCGTCCGGACGGGGATAAAGTATTTTTCGGACCCAACGTACTCACGATCTGCCAAGGTGCCGATGTGGTATTTTTAGCACTGCACGGAGAGAACGGAGAGAATGGGAAAGTGCAGGCATGTTTTGATCTGATGGGGATCAAATATACGGGAACGGACTATGTCAGCTCGGCGCTTTGCATGGATAAGGGACTTACAAAAGAAATGTTTGCTTCTTTCCATATCCCTACACCGCGAGGCGTTTCTCTGAAAAAGGGGGAAAAGGATAAGAGGGAAGTACCGTTTCCCTGTGTGGTAAAAGCGTGCTGCGGAGGTTCCAGCGTGGGCGTTTATATCGTTCAGGATGAAAAGGAATACGAAAAAGCAAAAGAAGCTGCATTTTTATATGATAATGAAGTGATTATTGAGCAATATATAAAGGGACGAGAATTTTCGGTCGGCGTGATCGAGGGAAGAGCGCTGCCGATCATAGAGATCGCCCCGATCAACGGTTTTTATGATTATAAAAATAAATATCAGGCGGGAAGTACGATTGAGACTTGTCCGGCGGTACTTAATGAGAAAAAGACGGAAGAAATGAAAGGCTATGCGGAAGCTGCATTTCAGGCGCTGCGCTTGAAAAACTACGCCCGTATGGATTTTATGATGAATGAGAAGGAAGAAATATACTGTCTGGAAGCCAATACGCTTCCGGGTATGACGCCCACGTCGCTGCTGCCTCAGGAGGCCGCGGCGGAAGGGACTTCATATGGAGAGCTTTGTGAAGAGATCATAAGGATTTCTTTGAAGAATGCCTGAAACGGGCAGATGGGAGTTAGTATGAAGAATATGACATTGGTGTCAGTTGCGGAAAGCTGCGGCGGTACGCTTCATAATGCTGGGACGGATTGGGATAAGACGGCGGCGGGCGTTGTGATCGATTCCAGAAAAGTAGAAAAGGATTTCATCTTTATCGCTACAAAGGGGGAACGTGTCGACGGTCACAGTTTTATTCCGCAAGTTGCGGAAAAGGGCGCCATGGCGGTAGTCTGTGAGAAAGAACCGGAAGGCGTGGGGATTCCCTATATCCTTGTAAAAGATTCTTTTCAGGCTTTAAAAGACATCGCAGAATATTATAGAAAGCAGCTTTCCATAAAGGTAGTAGGCATTACGGGGAGCGTAGGAAAGACAAGTACGAAGGAATTTGTTGCAGAGGTGCTTTCACAAAAATACAAGGTGCTGAAGACCGAGGGGAATTTTAATAACGAAGTGGGTCTTCCTCTGATGGTACTGCAGATCAGGGACGAACACGAGGTGGCGGTGCTGGAAATGGGAATCAGCCATTTCGGCGAGATGCACAGGCTTAGTAAGATCGCCAGACCGGATATTTGCGTTATGACCAATATCGGTCAGTGTCACTTGGAATTTTTGGGTACAAGGGAAGGAATTTTAAAGGCGAAATCGGAAATCTTTGATTTTGCGTCTAAAGATGCGGCTGTTTTTGTGAACGGAGACGACGATATGCTTCAGACTGTCCGGGAAGTAAACGGAAAGCCGCTTGTATATTTCGGTTTTTCCGAAAAAAATGACGTCTATGCGACGGATATGGAAAACAGAGGCTTGTTTGGCAGTGAAGCAAAAATCCACAGAATGAGAAAAAACGGATTGGAAGAATGCTATGCCGTTTCGATTCCCCTGCCGGGAGAACATATGGTATATAATGCGTTGGCGGCGGCAAGCGTAGGAAGGGTGCTGGGGTTAAATACGGCGCAGATACAGGCAGGGATTTCTTCGGTGAAACCGGTAGGCGGAAGAAGCAATATCATCCGGGCGGAAAAATATATACTGATCGACGATTGTTATAATGCAAATCCGGTGTCCATGGAAGCGGCCATTGATCTGCTCAAAATGGCTCTTACACGGAAAGCGGCTGTCTTGGGAGATATGTTCGAATTAGGGGAAAATTCCGACGCTCTGCACGAGAGAGTCGGAAAATATGCGGTGGAACACGGAGTGGATATGCTTATCTGTGTAGGTGAAAACGCCCGCTTTATGTATGAGGCGGCACAAAAAAAGAAAGAAGAGGTCCGCAGGGACGTCAGACTGCATTATTTTAGAACGAGGGAAGAATTGGAGCAGGTAATAGAGAGCCTTTTAGAAGAGAAGGATACGGTACTCATCAAAGCGTCCCATGGAATGGGATTTGAAAATATAGTAAAAAAGCTGTCGCAATGATTGCGGCAGCTTTTTTGCGGTGATGATTGCGGCAGCTTTTTTGCGGTGATGATTGCGGCAGCCTTTGCGACGAAAGGCCGCGCGATCATCTCAAGTGTCATATTCGCAAATATATCCGACTTTTCCTGCATAGGAAGGAGCGGCGGATAAAATATCGTCAGGTACGTCGTTTAAATAGTATTGTTTATCGGAGCGGCGGTAAAGGAGGACGACATATTCTTCCTTTACTTCCACGCCGTCTTCCCGCAATCCCCGATAACTGGGTTCTCCTTCCAGCCAAAACCGGAACAGGGCGTTGTGGAGAGCTAACATGGGATAGCCGCCTTCGATTCCCGGTTCCAGCCAGCAAGTGTCCTTGGCGCCGACCCAGAAAGTAACGCTGGTTTTTTCTTCCGAGGATATTTGATCCGTGATCCGTTCCCACTCTTCGAAAGAAGTAATGGTTGCTAAATATCCGCCCTTTGCCTTGCAGGCGGCGTTTGCTTCCGTCCATGTCAGATCTTCTATGACCAGTTCATAGCGGTGGCCTGCGCAAGTAACGTCGTCCGTTTTTAAAACGGAAAGAATTTCATCTAAAATATAATATTTCGTCGGCTCTATGGCGGGCGAGCCGGGGCTGTAAGGATAGACGGCGTTTAAATTTGCCTGATACTCGTCTTCGCTTACATCCGTACCGTTCCAGTTGTATATATAAACGGGGATTCCGTTTTCATCCAGTGCAGGGCCTTGCGGAGGGTCGCCGTAAGTTCCGCCGGATAAATAGGTCCATTTTCCGTTCTGAATGGTATAAATGTCGTCATAATAATAGCCCATATGGCCTTCCGAATTGCAGAGAAGATTTCCCTTTTCGATGTAGTTAAAATATAGGCGCGAGGTTTGCAGAGTGTCTAAGCTGTTTTCGTGCCATGTGAGGAGCATACATCCTCCAGCTTCGTAACCTGTGTCGATCACCAGTTCAGGGATGTCGTCTTCATCCACATAGATCAGACTATAGGTGCAGGAGCCTCCGCTTTCCAACGTGCTTAAATATTTGATATACGCAAGCTCCCAATCGGCTCTGCCCGAAACGGTATCTGTCTCAGGCAAAAGGGGAGACAGGGATTCAGGAGCGTTTTCTTCCACACTTTCCGCCGTACCTTCTTTTGTGTCCTCTTCCGTTTTTTCAGAGTCTGAACTGTCAGGGAATGGAACGGCGTCGGTGGTATCCGGGCTTAGGCCGGCAGATTCCGTTATCGATTCCCCGGAGAGTCCGGTAAGGGAATCGGACATGGATCGGGGATCCGTATTTTTAGAGCAGGAAACAGTGCAGCATAATAGAAATATAAACAGTGGAAACAGGGATAAATGTTTTGCTGGTCTTATATCTTTATCTGTTTCTTTTTTGACCGTGTGTTTCATGACTGCCTTCTTTCAAATATAATGTGTTCCATGACGTATCATGTTAATTTTCATTTTGCTTCATATAAAGATCGGCAATCCGCACGGAATGCCCGGGGAAATTATTTTTTAAATACATCAAGTACTGCAGCGCGCTTCCTTCATAGGGATGGGGATCTCCGAACAGCCCTACTTCATAACAATTGCGGATCACGTTAATGATGCAGTTTTCCGTATGGTCCTCTTTACAGTCTTTACATTCTTTTAAAATGTGCGCGATGGCAGTTTCTAACACGGCTTCGTCATATGGTTTAAGATCCATGGTAGGAATCAGTTCCACACCCTCCGCCACTTCTTTTTTGGGAAACTTTCTGAAATTTTCTATACATTGTTTGGCGTAACCTATCGTACAGTCCTTTCCCTGACATTGGCTGCATGAAACGCCGTTTAAGCAGCAGTCCTCTAAATCATTCCATACTAAATCGGCGTCAAATCCTTTTTTATGTACGTCTTCCATATTGACCTCCTATTGCTTGGGCTTCTTTTTGTTTTAGATTTTCGCATAAATTATACCATAAGAGGAAAAAGAAAGGAATAAGAAACTGTCAGCGGTGTATTGCAGCGTGCATTGTATGTCCGGCAGTATACCAAAAGTGCGGAGGGTGAGATCATGAGGGCGGAAGGAAGGCGGGGCGATATAAAAAACGGCGACGGAACCAAGTTTTGCCCTTTGGAAGAAAACGCGGTATTTCTTGGTTGAAAGAAATACCGGATGCATATGGTATGGCACAATATACCGGATACGGAAGAAAAATAGGAAAATAGAAGGATAAAAAAGAGAGAAAAAGGGAATCCTCAGGTTGGAAATAACTGTAAGGATCCCCTTTTTGAATGCGTTATACGAGTTCTTTATTTTTAAAATAAGTTTCGGAAATAATATTTTGGACATAAGCGCCCAAAAATTTTTTATTTTCTTTATCCAGTTCGTTTATGTAAATCGGTTTGCCATATTCAATGACAACATGGGCTTTTTTAATTTTAGGAAACTGATCTTCCCAAATAGCGGAAGTATTGTTCAGACAAACCGGTACAATAGGGCATCCTGATTTTTGGGCGATCTTAAAACTTCCTTCATGAAAAGGAAGAAAGGTATCCGCAGGTTTTCGCCGGCTGCCTTCCGGAAAGATGCAGATGGAAATGCCGGACTTTACTTTTTCGATTCCTTCTAAAATGGTCTGCAGCCCTTTTTTCAGGTCTTCCCTGTCTAAGAAGAGGCAGTGCAGGTTTTTCATCCACTGGCTTAAAAGAGGGACTTTTAATATTTCAGCTTTGGAGACATAACCTGTAGGTCTGGGGACTCTTACATAAGTGAGCACAATATCAAAATAACTGCTATGGTTTGCCACATAGAGAACGGCGGTGTCTTTCGGGACATTTTCTTCCCCGAGAACGGTTACCTTTACTCCCGACAAAAACAGGACGCAGCGGAACGCCCAGTTTACAATGGCTAGGGAACTGCGGTTCTTGGCGTCCATATTGATCTTTCCTATGAGCCATTCTATGAAAAATAAGGGAATGGAGCAGATGAGAAAGATGACCACAAATAGAACGACTAAAATAAAACGTATCATGATTCAATTCCTTTTCGGTAATTATTTTGCACTTGTTATCATTATAACGGAGGGTGGGAGGGAGTGCAACCAATATTATGCAGCTTTTGGCCAAAAGCCGTTTTTTGGTTTTGACTTGCTTTGTACAATTTGATAAAATTTAAGTCAAAACGAGGAAACGGGCAGGGCAGAGAGATGTTATTTAATTCCTATCTATTTATTTTTTTATTTTTGCCGGTCGCACTGATCGGATGGTTTTTCCTAAACCGCATAGAGAAATATAAATTGGCGCAGGCGTTCCTGTTTGTCATGTCGCTTTGGTTTTATGCATATTTTGACATCAGTTATCTTTCTGTTATTCTGGGCAGTTGTTTTGCCAATTATCTATTCAGCTATCTTTTGACAAAATGGGAGAGCCCGGGCGCTAAAAAGGGAATGATGATAGCAGGATGCGTGGTCAACCTTGGTATCCTTGGATATTTTAAATATTTTGATTTCTTTTTGGAGAATCTAAACGTCTTATTTTCGGCGGATTTTACGTTGAAGCATATTTTACTGCCGCTGGGAATCAGCTTTTTTACTTTTCAACAGCTTTCTTTTGTGATCGACAGATGTAAAGGGAAAGCGCCCCATTATGATCTGTTGGATTATTTGAATTTTGTTACCTTTTTTCCGCAGCTTATTGCAGGGCCGATCGTGCTGCACAGCGAGTTGATTCCCCAGTTTCAGGACAGGAAAAAGAGGAGATTTGACGCCGGAGGATTTGCGCAGGGGATCACCTTTTTCGTGATTGGTATGGGAAAGAAAGTATTACTTGCGGATACGCTTGCGAAAGCGGTGAACTACGGATTTGGGGAGATCGGGAGTTTGGATTCCCTTTCGGCCGCTTTTGTAGCTTTGGCATTTACGTTTGAATTGTATTTCGACTTTAGCGGTTATTGCGATATGGCCGTGGGGATCGGTAAAATGTTCCGGATCGAGATACCCGATAATTTTAATTCGCCGTATAAATCGGCGTCGGTAAAAGAGTTTTGGCGGCGTTGGCATATGACGTTAGGCAGATTTTTTACAACGTATGTTTATATACCGCTTGGAGGAAACCGGAAAGGAAAACTAAGGACAGCGGTCAACACGATGGCGGTGTTCCTGCTTAGCGGTTTGTGGCACGGGGCAAACTGGACCTTTGTGTTTTGGGGATTTTTGCATGGTCTGGGGGTATCGGTGAACAATTTGTTTCAGGGAAGGAAGAAAAGGATACGACCGGATGAAAGTGAGAATCCGGGCAGGGCAGTCCGGATCGGGCGGCATTTGGCGCAGGCAGCCACGTTTATCTATGTTTGTCTGGCCTTTGTATTTTTTAGAAGCGATACGATGGCGGACGGTTTTCTGTTCTTTCAGCGGCTTTTGTCCGGTGAATATAACGGCAGTATTTGGGCGGTAGCGGACGCGGTACCCATATCCGAGATCTATATCGTTACAAAAGCGCTCTCCATGAAAGCGCCGCAGTTTCTTAGCGCAGTAAATATGGCGGCGCTCATGACCGTGGCATTGATCGGTGCCGTTGCATTGAGCAGGAAAACGACAAGAAAAATGGTGGAAAACAGTTCATGGAGCAACGGAGCGGCTTTAAGGATCGCGGTATTGTTCGTTTGGTCCGTTCTCTCGCTGTCGGGAGTCAGTACTTTTTTATACTTTAATTTTTAAAATGAGGAGGCGGGATGTATGGAAGGAGAAAAGGAATTACTGCAAAAACAAAAAAGGTTTATCCGGAATTTTGCCATACAGTCGGCAATGCTCCTGATACTGGCCGGAGTGGCGGTGATCGTCTTCGATCCGTTTTTTCATTATCACAAGCCGGTGGGCAGCCTGAAAGCGGTCGTGACGAAAGCGGAATACCAGTGTATCGGCACGGTGCGCAACTTTGATTACGACAGTATCCTGCTGGGTTCTTCGGTTGCGGAAAATTACAATAACAGGTGGTTTGACGAAGCGTTTGGGACGACTACGATCAAAGGGATCAAAAGTTCCGCAGCGACGGTAGATCTGATCTGGTATTTGAAAGAGGCCTTTGAGGCCAAGAAGGATACGGGACTCAAAGAAGTCTATTACAGTATGGATCTGTTTGCTTTGAGCGCGGACGCCGAAAAGGTTTTTCCGGACGATTCTCTGCCCTTGTACTTATATAATGATAATCCGGCTGACGATGTGAATTATATTTGGAATAAGGATGTGATCTGTGAGCATATTCCGTATTTACTGGCAATGACTTATCTGGACGACTATGACGAGGGGACCTCTTATAATTGGGCGCAGTATAAAGTATTTTCCAAGGAAGAGACTTTAAGCCATTACAGCAGACCGGAAAAGGCTGTGCCGATGCTTACGGAGGAAGACTACAAGCGAAACATAGATAAGAATATTTCCTTGATAGAGGAAGTAGTAAAGGCCCATCCCGAAACCACGTTCCGGTTTATTTATCCGCCCTATTCCATGCTTTGGTGGGATGCAGCTTACCGCAACGGGGAAACGGAACAGAATCTGTATGCGGCCGGACAAGCGGCGGAAAGACTGCTTGCCTATGAAAATGCGGAACTGTATTATTTTCAAAATGATGAAGAACTGATCACAGATCTGGATCATTATATGGATACCGTACATTTTTCGGATGAGATCAATCATGTTATCGTGGAACGGATGAAAGAAGGAAAATATAAGCTTACCAAGGACAACTATAAGCAGGAGCTTGAAAAGATGAAAAAGCTGTCGGAGAAGATAGAGAGGGAATATATAAAGGAATATTTTGAAGACGGAAGAATGCAAAAAGGAAAGAAATAAGAGGATACTTTTGAACGGGCGCTCGATGAAATAAAAGAAATGTATTACAAGGGGGTACAGAAAATGATTTTGATCAAAAACGGTTATCTGATCGATCCTAAGAATAAACAGGAGGGAAAGAAGGATATTCTGATTGGGAACGGGAAGATCTTACGGATACAAGAAGAGATGGAGAACGTAAAGACGGATGCTGTCAACGGGCAGGGACGGGAAGAATTACAAATCATAGATGCGGACGGCCTTTTTATAGCGCCGGGGCTTGTGGATGTGCATGTGCATTTCAGGGATCCGGGATTTACCTATAAAGAAGATATCGAAACCGGCGCAAAGGCGGCGGCAAAGGGAGGTTTTACCACAGTTGTACTGATGGCAAATACAAAGCCTGCGGTAGACCGGGCAGATACGCTTCAATATATATTGGGAAAAGGGAAAAAAACCGGAATCCATGTGGAAAGCTGTGTGACGGTTACAAAGGGAATGCAGGGGAAAGAACTGACAGATATGTCAGAATTGAAAAAGGCAGGGGCGGCAGGCGTCACGGATGACGGTATTCCGCTTTTGGAGGAAGGATTGGCTCGTAAGGCGATGGAGAGCGCGGCAAAGGCGGGGATGCCCATCAGCTTTCACGAAGAGGATCCTGCATATATTGAAAATAACGGTATCAACAGGGGAAAAGCTTCGGAATATTTCGGCGTCGGCGGTTCGGACAGGCAGGCGGAAATCTGCATGATCGAAAGGGATCTGAAAATCGCGTTGGAAACGGGTGCGGTCATTAATATCCAGCATATCAGTACGAAAGAAGGCGTAGAACTTGTCCGGCAGGCCAAAAAAAAGGGCGGTAACATTCATGCCGAGGCAACGCCGCATCATTTTACCCTGAACGAAGACGCTGTGATAGAGTACGGAACGCTTGCAAAAATGAACCCGCCGCTTCGTGAAGAGGCGGACAGGATCGCTATTTTGGAAGGGTTAAAAGACGGGACCATCGATCTGATCGCGACGGACCATGCGCCCCACAGTGAAGAGGAAAAGAAAAAGAAAATTACGGAGGCTCCCAGCGGTATAATCGGTTTGGAAACCGCTTTAAGCCTTGGAATCGAAAGTCTGGTCAATACGGGATATCTGTCCATGATGGAGTTGATGGAAAAAATGTCCTATAATCCGGCAAAGTTATACGGACTGCAAGGAGGGACGATAGAGGAAGGCGCAGCCGCGGATCTGATTGTTTTCAATAAAGAAGAAACGTGGGTAGCAGACCATTTCGTATCGAAATCCGCCAATTCGCCGTTTTTGGGAAAGACAATGACAGGGCAGGTGTGCTATACTATCTGCAACGGAAAAATTGTTTACAAAAAAGATGACAAGATGGGAGAGTGATCAAATGTCTCAAAAGAAAAAGGTATCGGCCGTCATAACGGCACACAAAGAAATCGCGCCGGCCATTTTTGATATGCAGATACAGACGGAGCTTGCTAAAGAAGCAAAGGCCGGGCAGTTTATTGCGTTGTATCCAAAAAACGAGAGTACGTTGCTGCCGCGGCCGATCAGCATTTGCGAAATAGATGAAAAAAGGGAAAAACTGCGTATCGTATATCGTATCGCAGGAAAGGGAACAAGGGAATTTTCAACGTATAAAGAGGGAGAAGCCGTTTCGGTCCTTGGTATTTTAGGAAACGGATTTCCGATAGAAGCGGGAAAGGAAAAGAAAATCTTTCTCATGGGAGGCGGAATCGGCATCCCCCCTATGCTGGAGCTTGCGAAGGAACTTTCAGGCGGTGCGGAAAAAGCAGGAAACGGGAAAACGGGGGTCAACATTATTTTAGGATATAGGGACGCGCAATTGTTTCTGAAAGAGGATTTGGAGAGATACGGAAATGTCTATGTTGCAACCGAAGACGGAAGCATAGGAACAAAAGGGAATGTTATGGACGTTCTTCGGGAGAACGGCCTGCAGGCTGATGTGATTTTTGCCTGCGGCCCTATGCCCATGCTTCGGGCGGTTAAGAATTATGCAAAGGAACAGGAGATACCAGCCTATATTTCATTGGAAGAGCGAATGGCATGCGGCGTAGGCGCCTGCCTTGGCTGTGTGTGTAAGACGAAAAACGTGGACCGGCATTCTCATGTCAATAATGCAAGGATCTGTACGGACGGGCCGGTTTTTGAAGCGGATGAAGTAGAGATTTAGACGCGGTATGTCCGGAGTTGAAATTTTTTGATTGAATAGGTGTTAATTACGCAGATGGGAGCAGTTATGAATACAAAAGTAGCGATTGCAGGTGTGGAATTTAAGAATCCGGTCATGACGGGTTCGGGAACTTTTGGTTCCGGAATGGAGTATGGAGAATTTGTGGATCTGAACCGTTTGGGCGCAGTTGTGACAAAGGGTGTCGCCAATGTGCCCTGGGAGGGAAATCCCACGCCCAGAGTGGCGGAGGTTTACGGCGGAATGCTCAACGCGATAGGTCTGCAAAATCCAGGTATCGACGTATTGATCCAAAGGGATATTCCTTTCTTAAAGCAATATGATACGAAAATCATTGTGAACGTATGTGGAAAAACCGTGGAAGATTATGTGGAAGTCGTGGAAAGGCTGGCTGACGAAAAAGTCGATATGCTGGAAATCAATGTATCATGCCCTAATGTAAAAAAAGGGGCGATTGCTTTCGGACAAAAAGCGGACAGCCTGTTTGACATTACGTCAAAGATCAAGAAGGTTGCAAAGCAGCCGATCATCATGAAATTAAGTCCTAACGTGACGGATATTACGGAAATGGCGAAAGCGGCGGAGGCGGCGGGAAGCGATGCGATTTCTCTGATCAATACGCTTACGGGAATGAAGATCGATATTCATAAGCGTGCTTTCGTCCTCGCCAACAAAACGGGCGGTCTTTCCGGTCCGGCGGTCAAACCGGTGGCGGTGCGGATGGTCTATCAGTGCGCGCAGGCAGTGAAGATTCCGATCATCGGTATGGGCGGTATCGCGAATGCGGAAGACGCGCTGGAATTTATGATGGCAGGAGCGACGGCGGTGGCGGTCGGCGCGATGAATTTTGTCAATCCGTATACCACGGCGGAGGTTGTGGAAGGAATTGAAAAGTTTATGGAAGAAAAGCAGGTGGAGGACATTCGGGAATTGATCGGATGCGTCAGATAAAGGCGGTATCGGTCTTTTCCCGGAAACATAGAGCGAGCGCTACCGCGGCAAAAGCGCCGCATGACTTCCCGCATATCAATGCAGGCATCATTTCCGGTTCTGCGCTGACAGTAAACGCCATTTGGGCGGCAAGCAGGCTGGTGCCGCTTACCAGAAACGCTCCGGCGGCTGTTTTTCCTTTAGGATCCATGTCGGAATAGAGGGAAAAGACCGGAATTGCGCTTACACATCCAATCAGCATACCTGTCAGGCTTTGGGGTTTCAAACCGAATTGTCTGCCTAAAAAGGTAAAAGGTTTTTCCAGCATCCTGCGCAAAAGTTCGGCCACGGGAAGACTTCCCAACATGACTACGCCGATAGAAGAAACGATTTCCATGGCGTCTTCTATCGGCGTCATTCTTGGAAGAAAGTCCCACCCGCAGAGCGATTTGACTGCTGCCAGTACCAGACCAATCGTGACGAAAGCCCGTATACCGTCTGCCAAAATACAAAAGCCCTTCACCATCTGATCCGGTATTTTCCAAAGACCCAATAATAAAAGCAGGGCCGCCGCAAAAACAGGCAGGTTTTGGTGCAGGCATTCCCATAAGGATAAATGGGATAAAAGTCCGCCGACAAACAGCCCGGCCGGCATTGCGGTCAGGCCGAGCATGATTCCTTTGGCAAAGAATTTCCGGTCTTCTTTCCGGACCATGCCCATACCGATGGGTACAGTGAACACCAATGTGCAGCCGAAAATTGCGGATACAACGATTCCCGCATAACTGCCGATCCTGTTGTCTACAGCCAGTTCTTTTGCTAATTGGTAACCGCCCATATCGATGGCAAGTATACTCCCGAACATAGCGGGATCCACGCCGGCCGCCTGATACAACGGAATTACGATCTGTCCTAAAACGTCGGCCAATACCGGCGCAAGGCAGATCATCCCTGCCATAGACAGTGCGGTAGGCCCTAAAAGGCGAAAACCTTCCTCAAATTTGTCGCCGTATCCGAATTTGTTCCCGAGAAGCCTGTCGGCTCCGCCTATTATGATTCCGATCGATAAGATAAGCATAAGTATTTGATTCATTTTTGCTCCCATCTGTCCGCTTTTGCGGATACTCAAATCAAAAAGGCTGAAAGTGTATTGCTTTCAACTTTATTCAATCTTCCCGTCATGCCGCTCTGCGGCACGCCTTCTTTGTGTCTACGCCCTGAAGCCGTGTTGTTTACGCTATTGATTGTATCATATTCTTCCGGATATTTCCAAGCCTTGGAAGGAGTTAAAATTTTAATGGCCGATTTGGCTCTCAGTATGCAACTTTGATGCATTGGCATAGTATTATGAGTACTAGAACGTGTTTGAAAATTCATTTCCCCAATCTGCATGCCTCACTTTGGGTGATCTTTGCACCAAATTTCCCACAAACTGTGACGCACATCCCGGGGAAAGCAATTTCAAACACGCTTTGGAACAAAGGACAGGGGGCGGATTTATGTACCGAAGAGTTTATTTAAAAAAACATTATGCGGGAACATTTTGTATGATATTGTTTTGTGTTATCGTACTTTCAGGGTGTCAAAAAAACACTGGGACGGCGTCGGAAACCGTCGTGGAAATGGAAACAGCTTTACATGACAGGCAGGGCTGCCCGTTGGGGGAATTGTTGGAATATCTGGACGAAGAAAGCAACGGGATACCCTATGCATATGCCCGGATCTTTATTGCTGTCGACGATGCAGGTACAGGGGAAGGGGACAGGGAAGAGCTGTCGGAGGAAGATGACGACGATATGCCGGACAGGCAGGATATTATAAAGATAAAAGGTACGGCGGACATTTTATGGGATACTTTTCAAACGGCGGAAGAATTTCAGCAATACTTTTCAGAGCAGGAACAGGAAAAGAGCGGACTGAGCGAAGGCGGAGACAACTACGCGCTAGAGTTGGCTTATTATCAATATCAGCTTGGGGAAGATATCCATGCGGCGGATCTGGAACGTTATTTAAAAGAAATTTATGACGAGGAAGAAAATCCCCTTTATGCGATTACAATGGACGGTATGCGCCCGGAAGGCTCTTATTGTTTTTCCCAATCGGGCATCCGGGAAATGGTGGTCGTAGGGAACAACTTTTGCGGGCTTGAATGGAAAAACAATACAAGCCTGATAAGCGGGGAGGACGTGAGGGAATTTCTTATGGCTTATAGTATGCAGAAACAGGAAGTGCAGGATCTTTACTATAACGGATGGGTTATGAGAGAAGAAATTCTTTATTGGATCGATCATGAGGAGAGGATCAGCAGCTTTGAAGATCCTGCCCGTCGTTTTACGGAAGTAAGGGGGATAGATACGACATGGGAAGGAGCGCCCTATATGGAAAATTTTGCCCTGCTGAAAGAAGCGGATTATGAGGTCAGGTTATGTGAAGACGGTCCTTTGCTTGGGCTGCATTTTACTCTTGCGGAGGAAATTCCTCCAAGCGGCTATGAGGCGTACCTGTCCAATGGATTTTGTACGGACGAGGATTATATTATGACGGTAACCGACTTGGACAGGGATGAGATTTTACAGATGCAGAATGTGAAAATGAGTATTGAAATGGCAGATGCCATTACTTTTACGGATTTGGACGGGGACGGTTATTTAGATATGAGGATTGACCTGCCGGTACATTGGAGCGGTGAAAAAACTGCGATGGACGAGTATGGGGAACAGTCCTTTCTGCTCTGGGAGCCGCAGGAGGGAGCCTTTGCGGAAAAAAGCGGAAGCGAGATTGCGCAAAGACTCCTTGAACAAGAACAGGACGGAGCCGGGCGTCAGGAAGAGGAAATGGACTTTGTGGAATATGTGGTACAGCCGGGCGACACCTTATGGGGGATTTCGAGGAGATTTTACGGATCGGGCATCCGGTATACGGAAATTGAAAGCGCAAATGCGGAAATCCTCAGCGCGTACCCATATCTGATGCCGGGAACGACGCTTCAGGTTCCGGCGCCAGTCCCTTTTCCGTAAGCCGGTATACTTTTGTACATACTTCTTCGATAAATTTTCTGTCATGGGAAATACTGATGACCGCGCCCGGAAAACCGGATATCATCCGCCGGATCACAGGACCCGATAAGGGGGAAAAATTTCTGGTCGGTTCATCTAATATCAAAACGTTTGCATTGGACAAACTCATTTTAAGAAGCAGTACTTTCGCTTTCTGTCCGCCTGATAATTCGGCGATAGGATGATCCATTTCATCCGCGGTATACTTTAACGCGCCTAAATAGGTTCGAATCTGCGTGCGTCTGCTTTTATCTCCGGAATCGTCCAAAAATTCCACGGGCGAGATGCGGAGGTTTAGCAGATCCTCGTAATTTTGCGGCATATACTCCGCCCGGATATCTTCCCTTGCAAGAAGTTCTTCCGCAATCTTGCGGAGCAAAGTCGTTTTTCCCGCGCCGTTGCTGCCGATAATGGCTATTTTTTCCGACCCTCTTATCTGCAGCCCGATATGGGAAGATAAGCATCGTTCATGACCGGGAGTATAGAGCTTTTCCAAAGAATATTCGATTACGGTCTTTCCGGCGGGAATCTGGGAATCTTTATTTCCTAATTTGAAAAATATGGCGTTTTCCTGTTCGGGCATTTGAGTCATAGTTTCGTCTTCCCTTTCAAAACGGCGTTTTAATGCCTGCACCGTGTGCATTTTTTTCTTAAGCAGACGTCCGCCGGCGGGATCCTGTCTTGAGACCGCCGCCTGTTCATGGTCGACTCTTTGATAGATCTTTCTGAACTTTTCGTCTCTGATCTGTTTCTCTCTTCGATCGTTTAATGCCTGCTGTTCCTGTTTTTCAAATTTGGCAAGCCGTTCTTCCTTATATTGCAGATAAGGCATATTTGCAATCGTATAACGGCTGAGCGTCTTGCGTCTGATCTGCTCTAAATGAATGACCATGGTCGCTGTATTTTCAATCAGGGTTTCATCATGGGAAATATACAGTACGATATAAGGCCAGCCGTTTATTAGCGTTTCCAGCCATTCCAAGGTTTCGATGTCAAGGTCGTTGGAAGGTTCGTCCAGAAGCAGTACCGTAGGCTGTCCTATCAATAGCCGCAGCATCTGCGCTTTTACCTTTTCCCCTCCGGAAAGCGTTTCCATTTTTTGATCGCTGTAAAAAAAGTCGGCGGGAATATGAAAATCTTTTGCATACTTTCTTAATTCTTTCGGGGACAGATCCGAAAACAGCGGTTCTTCGGTAAAAAATTCGTAGACGGATTTGGATCTATCCGACGGGGAAAGCTCTTGGGGAAGATAACCTAAACGTTCTTTATTCGCGATCCGTTCTCCCGAAGCTTCGACGTATTCTTCAATCAGCTCCGGATCGTAGATCCATTTTAACAGGGTCGATTTACCATTGCCTTCTTCTCCGATGATCACGGCTTTATCACCGTGGTTCAATACGCAGGTAAAATCTTTCAGAATTTCCCTTAAGTCTTTTTTATGGGTGAAACATAGGTTTTTGATCTGTAACATAAATGCATGCCTCCTATCTAAAAAAGTCTGTTTCCGTAACCGAAAACAGACTCACAAAAGAAGACCGATATCTGATCTAAGCAAAAAAATAACACCTATGGACAGACGAAAGGTTTCCGGAATAAATGTGATAATCCAATTCGGCATACGCAAACAAACCTACCTGTTATAGGTTGAAAACTACGGTTTGTTTTGTCCAAATTAAATTATCTACAATACATATTTACTCCTATCTGTCCGCTCTAGAGCATATTTGAAAATTCATTCCCCGATCTGCATGCTCGGGCAGACTTTTGAATACTTCGTTGAAAGTAGTTTCTTCCAACCGATTACCTTTCACAAGCTATATGTGTCCTTTATAGACTGACAGTAGTGTATCATGCCCTCATTTTTCTGTCAAGGGCGTCCCCAAATCTTTTCGGAATATTCCGGAATATGGTTTAATAGGTTTGATATGGTTTACTGTTTGTCTGCATTCCGCAAGGAATAAAAATCATTCTGTAGAATAAAAAATGCCTCCGGAGAATATATTTAGTTAGAATAAGTGTGGAGGTATGAAGAAATTGGAATTAGTGAAGCAGAGTGTACATATGGACCGGAAAAAATGCGTTGCCGGCACACAGATAACTTTGGAGAATGATGTAAACATTCCGGATAATAAACCGGATGCGGAAAGCATTGTCTTAAATAAGGGTACGATCGTGATCACGGACAGTAAAAGTTCAGACAACCATGTACTCGTAAAAGGGAAACTGCAGTTTTCTTTATTGATACAGTCGGATATGGGCGGTTTGTATTCGGTAAAAGGCGAGATCCCTTTTGAAGAACAGGTATATATGGAAGGCGTCGTTTCTACGGATACGGCGGATATTGTCCCGTCGCTGGAAGACATGAGCGTAGATCTGATCAATTCAAGGAAACTCAGCGTGCAGGCGGTGGCAGGATTCAGACTGAGCGTGGATACGATATGGAACGAGGACATGGTCACAGGGATCATGGTCGACGAAGAGACGGACGGAGCGGTAGAGTGCAGCAGAAAAAAAAGAGATATTGCGCAGATCGCCATTCAGAAAAAAGATATTTTCCGGATGAAAGAAGAGCTGGAGCTGCCTCAGAACTATCCTAATATTACCGAACTTATCTGGTATGACGTACAGCTTTTAAATGCGGAATTTAAGCTTTTGGAAGAAAAGATAACGATTCAGGGCTCCGCGCAGGTATTTCTGATATATGAGAGCGAAGGAGAAGAAGGAAAATTAAGGACTTATGAAACGACGATTCCCTTTGGCGGAACGATAGACTGTTACGGATGTAAGGAAAGCATGATTCCTGCAATACGATTCGAAATAGGAACGGAAAATATGGAAGTACGGCCCGATTTTGACGGAGAGTCAAGAGTGGCCGGATTAGAGCTGATCCTGAATATGGATATCCGGATGTACGAAGAAGATAGTATGGAATATGTAGACGACGCCTACGGGATAGAAAAGGAGATCGAACTTACAAGGAAGGATTCCGTATATAAGAAAGTATTGCTTTGCAATAATGACAAGTTAAAGGTTTCGGGAAAATTAGAGGCGCCTAAAGTGACGGACGGGATTTTGCAGATCCTCCATAGTGATGCGGTGATCCAGACGGATGAGATAAGGCAGGAGGAAGAAAAGATCGTAGCCGAAGGCGCTATCCGGCTGCAGGTACTTTTATCTACGGGAGAAAGCGAAAGACCTTATACCAAAGCGGAAGGGTATCTGCCCTTTACTTATGAAGTGGATCTGCCCGCATATAAAGATAAATGCAGTTATGAGCTACAGCCTGTTTTATCTGCTCTTATGGTCAGTCTGTCTGGGAGCGGAGATATTGAGGCAAAAGCAGTGCTGCTCTTTAATCCTATCGTTTTCGAGGATATGAATATGCCGGGAATCACGGAAATGCGTGTCTGGGAGGCGGATCAGGACAGAAGGAACAGGCTTCCCGGAATTGTAGGTTATATGGTACAGGAGGGAGACGGATTATGGGAAATCGGCAAGCGGTATTATGTGCCTGTTTCTCAGATATTAGAGTTTAACAATCTGTCGGGAGAAAATGTCCGCGCCGGAGATAAGCTTTTGATCGTGAGACAGGGAAGAACAAAGGCCGATTAAAAAAGAAACAAATAGAAAAGGAACTGCGCGTTGACCAATCTTAGCGCAGTTCCTTTTTAGTCCGTTTAAGAGCAGATTAGTTGGTATCTGCAGTTTTTGCCGCAGCAGCCATGTCGTCAAATTTCTTCATGACAGCATCGTAGGTCTGCTGGGAAATATCAGGCAGCTTGCCGCCCCATGTTTTTTCAGCTTGTTTGTAACCCTTGATAAATGCATCTCTCATTTCTTCGATCTTATCAGGATCTCCTCCTGTAAGAGCGGTAGCAAACTGAACGATACGATCGGAGGTCTTATTCACGCCCCAATAGCCGTCTTCGGAAATATCCTGCTGAGCCTGTGCCTTTGTAGCAGGGTCTACAGTGAAATCTCCTTTGGAAAGGAAAGACCAGATGTCTGTTGCCTGTCCATAGGTAGTTGACTGTTTTGTCATCAACTGTTCTACAAGGCTCTTAAAGCGAGCGGTTCTTTCTTCTGCATCCGCTTTTAATTTAGCCACCATATTGGTGTCGGGTTTGTAAGTTTTCTTTGCTGCCGCGGTATTTTTCTCGTAAACGACGCCGCTCTCCGCTTTTTTATTCTGGGTTGTTTCAGCAGCTTTCTCAGTTGCTTTTGTTGTGTTGTAAGCAGAATATGTATCTGCTCCCGTAACTCCATTTACGTTCATGCTCATGACCATTCTCCTTTCTAAGTCACCGGCGGGAAACTTAACGTTTCTCATCCGTTTTACCATCCATGGTATCATAGTTCTTTGTTACTATTATATCGGCAGAAAGACTTTACCATATTACCCTTTGGATTGATTTTTTAGAAAAAATTGTATATAATGAAATACAATCTCTTGTATACAAGAATATTTTAGGAAGGCGGACATAAAAGGTTTATGGAGCAATTGAAACAAAAAGCATATGCAAAGATCAACCTTTCCTTGGATGTGGTAAGGCGTAGGGACGATGGATACCATGAGGTGAAAATGATCATGCAGACCGTGGGACTGTATGATGAACTTACTATGGAAAAATGCGGGCAGGGAATCCATGTTACAGTCAGTATGGGAGATGGATTTTTGGGAGAAACGCTTCCGGCCGATGAAAATAATCTGGTGTATAAGGCGGCGAAGCTGATCATGGACCGCTATGAACTATGCGAGGGAGTCAGGATACATTTGGATAAACATATTCCGATAGCGGCGGGAATGGCGGGAGGAAGTACGGACGCAGCCGCAGTGATCCGGGGAATGAACGGGCTGTTCCGGTTGGGAATGGATCTTGAGGACATGAAAAAGCTGGCGGTAAAGATTGGAGCGGACGTACCTTATTGTATAGAAGGCGGAACACAGTTGTCAGAAGGGATTGGAGAGGTATTGACTCCGTTAAGGGCGGCACCTGCATTTCTGCTTTTGATAGCGAAGCCGGATATCAGCGTTTCCACGAAATATGTATATGAAAATTTGAATTTGCATACATTAACGGCGCACCCTGACGTAGACGGAATGGCGGCCGCCATTGAAAAGGGGGACAGCGCCGGAATCGTAAGCCGTATGGAAAATGTGTTGGAGAGTGTGACATTGGAAAAATATCCGGTCATACGGAAGATCAAGACTGTTATGAAAGAGAACGGCGCATGGAATGCGCTTATGAGCGGAAGCGGACCAACCGTATTCGGGATTTACAACAATAGGGAAGAGATGGAAAAGACGGCGCGGCTTCTGCGGGAAGGAAAACTGGCGAAACAGATATTCATAACGACGGTAAAAGGGAACATAAAGGAGGGAAAGTAATAGGATGAATGACAACCTTCAAATGAACGGCGATGAATTTTTACCGCTTAGGGATGTTGTTTTTAACACATTAAGACAGGCAATTCTGACAGGAGAATTAAAACCGGGAGAACGTTTGATGGAAATTCATCTTGCGAATAAACTGGGAGTGAGCCGGACGCCGATCCGGGAAGCGATTCGGAAACTGGAGTTGGAAGGGCTTGTGACGATGATCCCGAGACGGGGCGCGGAAGTGGCGGAGATCACGGAAAAAAGCTTAAAAGATGTGCTGGAGGTAAGAAGGACGTTAGACGCCTTGTGCGTAGAGCTGGCTTGTGATAGAATCAGTGACGGGGAGTTGGAGGTGCTTGAAGCCGCATGCCTTAAATTTGAAGAAGCTACAAAGACAAAAGACGCAAGGATCGTGGCAAAAGCGGATGTGGCTCTGCATGATATTATTGTAAGGGCTACAGGCAATCAAAGGCTGATCCAGCTTGTAAATAATCTATCCGAACAGATGTACAGGTATCGTTTTGAATATATTAAAGACGAAAGCGGTCATGCAACCTTGATTGAGGAGCATAAAATCATATATGAGAGCATAAAAAAGAAAGATAAGGAGACTGCCGCCAATACCGCTAAGCTTCATATCGACAATCAGGAAAAGGCAATCATGAAGCAGATACGGATTGAAAAACAGGAGAGAGGAAAAAGAAAATAAAAAATTGAATAGAAGCCCCGGATCTGAAGCATACTCTTTTTAAAAGCGCAGGAAGAAGAAAGCTTTGAAAGACGTCTTTTATGTTATGGCGTCTGGGATAAAAGCGGGAATGCGCGTTTGGAAATGGAGGAATAGAATTGAAACAGCTTCGGTCTTTGATGTTGCTTATTTTTGTCGGAATGATGTGGTGGGGACTTATTTACCCCGAACTTTGTTTTGTGGAAGGAACTTATGAGAAAGCGGTGGGGATTTCGGCAGAATTTTTTGGCAGACAGGGGGAAAAAGCAGATGAAAAAACGGACGAGGAGGCCTTTTTTGAGCTTTTGGAGGCGGAACCGGATAGGATTATTATAAAAAGTAAGATAATGAGGAAATGAAGTCAATGACAGGCGATAGAGAACAATTTCAGGACGCACCGATAGGGGTGTTCGATTCCGGAGTGGGGGGATTGACGGTAGCAAGAGAGATCATGCGCCAGATCCCGAACGAAAAGATCGTATACTTCGGGGATACGGCAAGAGTACCTTACGGAAGTAAGTCGCGCGATACGGTCACAAGATATTCCAGACAGATCGTCCGTTTTTTGCAGGCACAGAAAGTAAAAGCAATTGTAGTTGCCTGCAATACGGCAAGCGCTTATGCGCTAGACGAGCTTGAGCGTGAAATAGATATTCCGATACTCGGAGTAGTAAAGCCCGGCGCGAAAGTGGCGGCTGAGTCTACCGGAAACGGAAAGATCGGCGTGATCGGTACGGAAGGAACGATAAACAGCCGGATTTATGCTACATATATTAAACAGATCGATGAGGGCATCGAGGTGATCGGCAAAGCGTGCCCGCTTTTGGTACCGCTTGTGGAAGAAGGGCTGTTAAAAGATCCTGTTACGGATGAGATCGCTATGCGCTATTTAAGCGAGCTGAAAGATCTTGATATCGATACCCTGATACTGGGCTGTACCCATTATCCGCTGATCCGTTCTACGATAGGGAGGATTATGGGAGAACGGGTAACGCTTGTGAATCCGGCCTACGAGACGGCAAGGGAACTAAAAGAACTGCTGAAAGCGGAGGGGCTGTTAAATCAGAAGGAAATGGGACTGGGAGAGAATAAATACCGTTTTTTTGTAAGCGACAGTGCGGAGAAATTCAAACAGTTTGCCACATCGATACTGAAATATGGCATACTATCGGCGAAAATTGTGAATATAGAAGATTACTGAAGAAAACAGAGTAGTACGGAGGTTTTTTAGGATGAAAAAAGATGTGTTATTGGCGATCAAAGGGCTTCAGTTTGAGGCGGATCAGGATGAAAACAAAGTGGAAACCATCAATTTTGCAGAGTATTATAATAAAAACGATCATCATTATGTGATCTACGACGAGATTACGGAAGGGTTTCCGGAAAGCACGAAGAATATCATCAAATTTAAAGAACATTCTCTCGATCTGACAAAGAGAGGGCTTGTCAATGTGCATATGGTATTTGAGGAAAATAAAAAGAATATGACGAATTATTCTACGCCTTACGGAAACATTCTGATCGGGATCGATGCAAAAAAGGTAACCTGCACGGAAAAAGAGGAGCAGATCATGGTGGATGTGGAGTATGCGCTGGAAGTAAACTATGAATATCTGGCGGATTGTAAGATTCAGATGAATATCCGTGCCAAGGAAACGGGCATGGAACTGCAGTAGAAATATAGAAGAAAAGGGAGCTGCCGGTCCGGTAACTCCCTTTTTGCCAAAGTGTGTTTGAAAATGCTTATTTCAGCGGTTTTGCGCCTGCTTTTTCCTGCAGTTTTTCGATATTCCGTTTAAAGAACCCTTTTTTCTTCTGCTCTATCGGTGCGGCTTTTCCGTGAAGGCCCTTAACGCTTGTAATGTAAATGCCGCTGATAACGGCTTTTACTTCTTTTTTTACGGGTACGGAATCAAAAATTTTCTCGTCACAGACTAAAGACATGATCTGCGGCCCGATCTTTGCTTTTACGATCGGCAGTTTGGAACCGCGTAATAATTTCGGAGTCTGTTCGAGGACGATAGCGGGAAGTCCGGCATCTTTCAGTTTCATCCGTTTCTTATCGATGATGAGCATGGAAACGGTCTGTTTGGCAGCCTCTAACTGTTCCTGCTGTTGTTCCTGCTTTTTCTGCGCTTTTTTCCCTACAAAATATAAAACGACGATACCGACAATTAAAACGGCTAAAATGACTAATAATACAATTGATAATGTATTCACGGGCAATCCTCCTAAGAACTTTGATGTACAAAATATTGTATCATTCTTTTTTTTATAAGGCAAGTATAATAAAGGGACCGGTCTCCGGAGCATTTGGCCGGACGAAACGGTCAGGCTGAACGGTCGGACAAACAGTCGGACAAACAGTCTGTTACGCTTGAAGAAAAACGGCAAATGCGTTACTATGGTAAGGAACTTGTGAAAAGGTGTCAAAAAGTGGAAAGGAAAGACGGATGGGAGAAGTTTTAGACAGTATGATGTCGAATATCGGGGCGGTATGGCGGGTATTTTCCTCGTATTTGATCTTTATCAATATGTTTTTGTCTATTGTCATTATATTTTTTCAGCGCAAAGATCCGCAGTCGGTATGGACCTGGCTGCTGATCCTGTATTTTATCCCGATCATCGGGTTTGTCCTATATCTTTTGATCGGTATGGATATGCATAAGCGGAAAATGTTCAAAGTAAAGGAAATAGAGGACAGCCTGAATGATATTATCAGGTTTCAGGAAAGCCATCTGATCAACAGGGAGCTGGAAAAGAGAGATCCGGAGATCACGGATTATTCGGATCTGGTCTTATACAATCTGGAAACCGGACGCGCCGTTTTAACGGATGATAATGATGTGACGATCTTTACGGACGGAAATGAAAAATTTGACGCGCTGATCGAGGATATGGAGCGGGCGCAGGAGTTTATCCATGTACAGTATTACATTATAAAAGACGACGTGTTGTTCAACCGGGTGAAAGAAGTGCTGGCAAGAAAAGCGGCGCAGGGCGTGGAAGTGCGCGTTTTATTTGACAGCATGGGCTGCAGGTCCGTACCTTCAAAGTATTGGAAAGAATTGAAAAAAGAAGGGATCATGCTGGCGGAATTTTTCCCGGCGATTTTGGGAAGACTTCAGATGCGTGTCAATTACCGTAATCACCGGAAAATCGTTGTGATCGATAACAAAGTGGCGTATGTGGGCGGATTCAATATAGGAAAAGAATATATCGGGCTGGATGAAAAGTTCGGGTATTGGCGGGATACCCATCTGCGCATCGAGGGAAGCGCCATCATGTCGCTGAGCACCCGGTTTTTATTGGATTGGAATTATGCGGCAAAAGAAAATCTGTTTATCAATGACAGATATTTCAGGCTGCCGGAGAGAGGATATGTGCGGGGATGTGAAATGCAGATCATATCCAGCGGGCCGGACTCCCGCATGAAAAATATCAGGGACAATTATGTCCGTTTGATCGGTAAAGCGAAGAAGAGCATTTATATCCAGTCGCCTTACTTTATTCCGGACGACGCGATGCTTACGGTGCTGATACTTGCTGTTTATTCAGGGATCGAAGTCAATATCATGATCCCCTGCAAACCGGACCATCCGTTTGTTTACTGGGCCACATATTCTTATATCGGAGAACTGGTTATGGCGGGCGCAAATTGTTATACTTATAATAAAGGCTTTTTACATTCAAAAGGAATTGTGGTGGATGATAAAGTATTCTGCTATGGGACCGCCAATATGGACATCCGGAGCTTTGCGCTTAATTTTGAAGTAAACGCCGTCGTATATTGTGAAAAGAAAGCAATGGAAATGAGAAAGATCTTTGAGAAAGATCTGGAGCATTGCAGCCAGATCACAAAGGATGTCTATGCCAGCCGTTCTTTGCTGATCCGTATGAAAGAGCAGGTAAGCAGACTGCTTTCGCCGCTGCTGTGACGCGTTTCGATTCTATTAAAATTGTGTGAACTTATTTGGGAAAGGGTTTTACAGTGGGTTTATTTGTGTTATGATAATGGACATTGGAGCGCGTTTGAATTATTTGAAAGAAAGTATGTTTCAAACATGCTCCGGAGACAGATTCAGGAAAGGAATTGGTCAGATCAAATGAAAAAGAAATTAGTATATTTATTAATGACGGCGATAATGGCGGGAATGCTCAGTGCATGCGGAGGAAAATCTACCAAAAATGAGGAAGGATCCCAAACAGCCGATACGGAGTCAGAAAGTGCGGAGGAATCGGAAAACGGATCCGGAACGCAGGCGCAGCTGGAAGAGATCGTTTTAAAAGATCTGGATGTGGAAAGCCGTGTGACTTTAAACGAGTATAAAGGAATGGCGGTCACACTGCAGAAACCGACGGTTAGTGAAGAAGAAGTAAACGAGGCCGTTAACGACGCATTAAAAAAACTGGGAGGCGTGGAAGGCGCCGCCATTATGGATAGAGCGGTAGAAGAAGGCGATACGGTGAATATCAATTATGCAGGAACGGTAGACGGGGTCGCTTTCGACGGAGGAACGGACGATTCGGAAAGCGGAACGGATCTTAAGATCGGAGCGGGAGGTTTTATCCCGGGATTTGAAGACGGGATCATCGGAGTCATGCCGGGAGAAACGGTAGACGTGGACGTTACGTTTCCTGAAGATTATCATGAGGAACTGGCAGGAAAGGATGCCGTATTTTCTATTACGGTAAATGGAATAGCGCCGTCCGGGGTAACGGAAGAGCTTCTTCCGTTTTTAAACGAAGAGGCGGCTACGGTGGAGGAATACAGAGAGTCCGTAAAAGCCGGTCTTTTAGAAAATAAACAGGCTGAATTTGACTATTATTATAATAATCAGGTGGAGGACGCCCTTATTGCGGATCTTGTCGAGGCGTGCAGTTATACGGACGTTCCGGAGGCGCTGGTAGAAAAATATCACAATAATATTATCAACAATCTGACAACTACTGCAGGTATGTATGGGGTGGATCTGGAAACCTACGCGCTTCTTGCCTATGGTATGTCGGAATATTCGGATTTCGAAAATCTTATGGCAGACTGGGCCGAGCAGTCGGCAAAGCAGGCGCTTGCATTTCAGGCGATCGCCAATAAAGAAAACTTAAACATCAGCGACGAGAAATTAGACGAAGAATTGGAAAAGTATGTTACCGATGCAGGTTACGGTTCCGTTGAGGAATTTTTAGACGGAGGATCAAAGGAAGAATACAGGGAATTTTTGATGTTTTCGGCAGTATTGGATTTTTTAAGGGAAAATGCCCAAGTAACGGTGGAATAAGAAGTACGGTGTGCCGATATGGCATAAAACGAGACAGATAGACGACCGGAATGACGGTACGGATCCGTTTTGGACAGAACGGGAAACGATAAAAAAGATTAGGAAACGGGAATTATGAATCCACAGATCTGCGTCTGCGCAGCATCCGCAGATCTGCGGTCCGTATAGGAAACCGAACAATAAAGCCGCGCAGAAATGAGGGAGAAATGGAATTAACAGAGATCAGGGACTTATATCGCAACACAGACAAATATGCAGAGCAGGAAGTCACGGTAGGCGGCTGGGTACGGAGCAACAGGGATTCTAAGACATTTGGATTTATCGTGATCAATGACGGTACGTTTTTTGAGCCTTTACAGATCGTATATAGCGATGGGCTTGCTAATTTTGAAACGATCTCCAAATTGAACGTGGGCAGCGCGATCGTGGTAAAGGGAAAGATCGTGCTGACGCCTCAGGCAAAACAGCCTTTTGAGATGCAGGCAGCGGAGATCTTATTGGAAGGAGCTTCTTCCGCAGATTATCCGCTTCAAAAAAAGCGTCATAGTTTCGAATATTTGAGGACGATCTCGCATCTGCGTCCGAGGACCAATACTTTTCAGGCAGTATTCAGGGTACGTTCTTTGTGCGCTTATGCGATCCATTCCTTTTTTATGGAAAGGGGATTTGTATATGTGCATACGCCGCTGATCACGGGAAGCGACTGCGAGGGCGCAGGAGAGATGTTTCAGGTGACTACGCTGGATATGACGAACCCGCCGTTAACGGAGGACGGAAAGATCGACTACAGTCAGGACTTTTTCGGGAAGGAAACCAATCTTACCGTAAGCGGGCAGTTAAACGTGGAAACGTATGCCTTTGCTTTTAAAAACGTATATACTTTCGGACCGACTTTCCGTGCGGAAAATTCCAATACAACGAGGCATGCGGCGGAATTTTGGATGATAGAGCCGGAAATTGCATTTGCGGATCTGAAAGACGACATGATTCTGGCGGAAGCGATGTTGAAATATGTGATCCGTTATGTGCTGGAGAATGCGCCGGAGGAGATGAATTTCTTTAATCAGTTTGTAGATAAGGGATTGATTGAAAGATTAAATCATGTATTAAATTCGGATTTCGGTCATGTGACTTATACTGAAGCGATCGAGATTTTGGAAAAGCATAACGATGAGTTCGAGTATAAAGTATTTTGGGGCTGCGATCTGCAGACGGAACATGAGCGTTTTCTGACGGAACAGGAGTTTAAACGTCCGGTTTTCGTAACGGATTATCCAAAGGAGATCAAGGCGTTTTACATGAAACTCAATGAAGACGGTAAGACGGTAGCGGCAATGGACTGTCTTGTTCCGGGAATCGGCGAGATCATCGGCGGCAGTCAGAGGGAAGACAAGCTTGAGGTTTTGGAACGAAGGATGGAAGAGATGGGCCTTAAGAAAGAGGACTATGATTTCTATTTGGATCTTAGAAGATATGGTTCTGTGCGTCATGCAGGTTTTGGGCTTGGTTTTGAAAGATGTGTGATGTACCTGACGGGAATGGCGAATATCAGAGATGTGGTTCCGTTCCCGAGAACGGTTAAAAACTGCGACTTGTAAGAAAAGCCTGCAGTTTGGTGATATTTGGGCGGTATTGGGTTATGGGGAAAGGTTTCATAGAGAGTTGGGAGCTTATATGAAAAAAAAGTTGAAACGTATTTTAGTATGGGGGGCGGCAGTCTTTCTGACCGTATCGGCAGCGGCGTCGGTCAATGCATCCACGGTGTCCGATCTGGAGAAACAGCAGAAGGAACATCAGGCGAAACTGGACGCACTCACGGGACAGATTACGGAAATGGAGGACGAACAGGCGATTCTTGAGGAAGAAATCAGCGATTTGGATTCGGAAGTCATCAATATGTTTACCAGTATTGAGCTTTTAGAGGAGGAGATCGGTGAAAAGGAAACCTCTATTTCCGTTGTGGAAGGGGATATCGCCGTTGCTCAGGCAGACTACGAGCAGGCCAAAAAGGAAGAAGAAGAACAGTATGAGGCTATGAAGATCCGTATCCAGTATATTTATGAGAAGGGAGAGACTTCCTATCTGCAGATATTTTTGGAAGCGGAGAGCTTTAGCGATATGCTGAATAAGGCGGAATATCTTGAACAGTTGTATGAATACGACAGAAAGCAGCTCAAACTTTATCAGGAAACCAGAATCGCCGTAGAGGAGCTTCAGGCCAGATTAGAAGAGAAGAAAAATATTCTTGTGACGGAGAAAGCGGAATTAGAAGCCAATAAAAAAGATCTGGAGGATCAAAAAGCATATTTGGATGTGCTTCTTGCCAAAAAGAAAGAGGAGTCTTCTAATTTTGAGACACAGATCGCACAGGCAAGGCAGCAGGCGGCGATTTATAAAACGAAAATCAAAGAGGAACAAAAAAAGATCAAAGCGTTAAAAGAAGAGGAGAGAAAAAAGGCCGAAGAGGCGTTGAAAGCGCAGCAGGCGGCAAATGCAGGAAACTCGAAAGGATCTTCCGGGACGGGAGGGAACGCGGGCGGCAGCGTGACTCCGCCGGCCAGTACAGGCGGAAGCGCAACAGGGCAGCAGATTGCCAGTTATGCCTGTCAGTTTGTAGGAAATCCTTATGTGAGCGGCGGAACGAGCCTGACAAACGGCGCGGATTGTTCCGGTTTTACTTATCGGGTTTTCAGTGATTTCGGCTATTCCATTCCGAGAACTTCGTATGCGCAAAGGAGTATCGGAACGGGAGTGGATTATGCCAATGCACAGCCGGGCGATATTGTATGCTATTCCGGCCATGTGGCGATCTATATCGGAAACGGCAAGATCGTACATGCCAGTACTGCAAGCACCGGTATTAAGATTAGTAATGCACAGTATAGGGAAATCCTTTCCGTGAGAAGGGTCGTATAAAAAGATGTAAACATAAACGGCCGGACAACGGTCCGATAGAAAGGCTTCTTGCCCATCATACATACTCCTAAGCAGGATATATGTTAAAGCTTATCTGAGGGAGTTGTAGGGCGGAAGTCTTTTTTTGCGTACAGTCATTTTATCTTACGGCAAAGGCAGTGCCGTTAAGAAGTGTGAAGAGGCTATAGGTAAAAGTTGATAGATCGGGATTCGAATAAAGAAAAAAAAAGTACACATACTAAGTGGGAACTAAAAGTCAAAGCAAATAAGGAGGAAAATATGGGTAATATTTCAGAATTAGAGCTGCAAAATCTCCGTCATCTCATCGGCGGATACGACACTTCCGTTGCCAAAATGGAAGAGTATGCAAATTGTGCAACGGATCCGAAGATCAAACAATTTTTTCAAAAAGGCGCAAAAACGGCACAGGAAAATAAGCAGACATTGATGAAATTTTTGCAGTAAGCAGGGCGTATTTGCAGGTTAAGTAAGAATGGAGGTTACTATGCAGGAAAAAACGATCGTAAACGACACATTGGCAGGGATCAACGGAGAATTGGTACGTTTTGGAGAGATGATCCCGCAGACGGAGAATAAGGAACTGAAGCAGACTTTGAAACAGTTCAGAAATGCCTGTGAAATGTCACAGGAAGAGTTGTATCAGATGGCAAGGGAAAAATCCTATTATGTTCCGGCTGCAAAAGCGACGGATGAGGAGATCCAGCATGTGAAAGGACTTTTTACGCAGAGTACTTTATAAATCGTATGGGCAATGCAGGCATGGCTGGGCATAGGCTTTGCCCGGCCGTCCTGCATTTTTACATAAGCGCTTTTCTATAAATGATCGGGCCGGTCAGGCTTGGTTCAATTGTTGCCAATTTTATAAATTTTTCTGTAAAATTGTTCACAAGAAAACAAATATTTGATACAATATACATTAAGTACCGGAATGAAAAGTACCAAGGAGGTAATATATGGGAAAGAAATATAAAAGAGCATCGCTCGATGTGGAAGCAGTGAAATATGAGCTTGGAAAAGATATGGAAGACGGTTTTGAATCTTGGACAAAGGTAGTTACAAACGGATGGATCTCTGCGGAAGGACTGATTAAAGTCACGAAAGAAGACGGCCGGGTGGTATGTCCGTTTATTAAAAACCGCAGGGGCGTTATTTTTATCCGTGAAGGAGATTATATTATCTATGAGGAGAGCGGAGAGCGTCACTGCTGCGGAGAAGATAAGTTTAGCAGCAGATTTTCGCCGGTTGAGTAGAAGCGTATAAAGATAGATTATTTAGATCTGGTAATCAGGATGGTCGGGAAGACGGATAAGAGAGGTGGAAAGATATGTTTATTTTGTTAGCGGGAGGATTGTTGGTCATTATCATTGCGGTAGTAGTGGCGGTAGTATCTTCGGTAGTATCGGCGGTAGCTGCCAATGAGGATATTGAAGACTAGAGTGTGTTTGCAAAATGTTTTTTGTCTGCTGAGGCCGGCGGAGAGCTTTGTACATATGAAATGCGCGCAGGTATGTGTCAAATAGATAGAGGGGTCTGCTGCCAAAGGGCTACAGGCTCTTTTTTAAGGCTGTCATTTTATATTTTAGGAAGGAAGACAGAAAGGATCATGATAAAATGCTGCAGATAGACAGGAAAAGGGTGGAGAAGGTTTTTTCTGATTATGTGGAAAACTATAACAGCAGGGATGATAAGGTACGGCTGAAGATCGAGCATACATTCCGGGTAGCCGCTCTTTGCGAGCGGATTGCAAAAAGCATAGACTGTTCCGCCGGGGAGACAGATCTTGCGTGGCTGACAGGGATCCTGCATGATGTAGGAAGGTTTGAGCAACTTAGAAATTTTGGTACGTTTCATGATGCACAGTCTATCGATCATGCTGCTTATGGTGCGGATATCCTGTTTAAAGAAGGAAAGATCGGGGATTATATCGGAGACAATATCGGAGATATGGGAAACCGGAGAGAAACAGAAATATATCCATATGCCTCCATCTGCCCTCATGTTAAGTACACGGATGAAAACATAAGGGAACTGATAGAGAATGTGGTCCGTTATCACAGCGCGTATCGGCTGCCGGATGAATTTGACGATACTACAAGAAAGTTCTGCAATATTTTGCGGGATGCGGATAAAGTGGATATTTTAAAAGTAAATGTGGATTTTCCCTTGGAGGAGATCTATAATGTGACCACGGACGAGCTTAGAAATTCCGAAGTGTCGGAAGCTGTGATGGAAAGTCTGAAGGAGGAGCATGCAACCTTACGGAGCCTGAAAAGGACTGCTGTCGATAATGTGGCAGGGCATATTTCCCTAGTGTTTGAACTGGTGTATCCGGAAAGCCTGAGAATGGTGGAGGAACAGGGATATTTGGAAAAACTGCTTTCCTTCGAGTCGCGAAATGAGAAGACAAGGGAACAGTTTGGGGAGATCAGGAGAATGATGGAAGGGTACTTTGGGAAAATAAACCGGAAAATATCTGTTTTGTAATATTGGTTATAGAAGAATGATATATCAAGTCGGACTATCTGTAAACATTGCTAATTATATTATTGTGAATAATGCCGCTGTCAGGGAGACGGTCTGGCATTTCAGAATCTATTTGGGGGGTCTTTTTAAAGTGATATTACAGAACTGCCCCGTATTTTTTCAAATACGCTCTAGAATTTCGTTTCAGATTACGTTCCCAAAGGAACGCCATGTGCCTGTGTTGATTTAGTTGCCGGTATGGGTGAAAAGGAATTACGACATAAAGAGTAACTATGGAATACTGTTTTTAAATAGTCATAACCCCTCGCGATACTTCATACAATGTAAAAAAGTATTCTGAGGGGATTTCTTTTGAAGGATTATATCGAGGAAAGGGCAATCGGTATTGCTAATTATATCATTGAGAATAATGCCACCGTCAGGCAGACGGCAAAGCAGTTTGGTATTTCGAAATCCACTGTACATAAGGACGTAACGGAACGTCTGATGCAGATTAACCCGACACTTGCGAAAGAAGCAAGAAAAGTATTGGATGTCAATAAATCCGAACGTCATATCAGAGGCGGTCTTGCAACAAAAGAAAAATATTTACATCAGCACGAATTGGGAATACAATAACGGAAGAATAGAAAGCAAAACCTGACGGGTTGAATAAACGGATGGATCTTTGGGCAGGAAGGGAACGAAAGATGTTATACAGTAATAAAGATTTGAAAAAATTAATAGGCCCTCTTATTATGGAACAGCTGCTTGCCATTTTAGTTGGACTTGCGGATACGGTCATGATTGCAGGAGAAGGTGAAGCGGCAATGTCCGGTGTCTCGCTTGTGGATACAATCAATATTCTGATCATTAATATTTTTGCGGCGCTTTCGACCGGCGGTGCAGTCGTGGCCGGACATTTTCTGGGACAGAAGGACTCGGAAAATGCCTGTAAGTCTGCATGGCAGCTTATGCTGTTTTCCATTGTGTCATCTGTAGTGATCACTGTTCTTTTTATCGGTTTTCATTCTTTTCTATTAAGTCTTATTTTCGGACAGGTTGAGGCGGCAGTAATGGAAAATGCCAAAACATATCTGGTGCTGACGGCGCTTTCTATTTGTCCCCTTGCCATATATAATGCATGTGCAGCGCTTTTTCGCGCCATGGGGGATTCTAAGACTACTATGTATATTTCTATTTTGATGAATGGGCTGAATGTAGTAGGGAATGCCGTTTTGATCTACGGAGCTAAAATAGGAGTGGCAGGAGCGGCTGTTTCTACCAGTTTTTCCAGAGTGGCAGCGATGATCATCATTCTTATTTTCATGTTCAATGAAAACAGGGTAATCAACTTTAAAGGGCAGGTAACGGGCAGAATGGACGGCAGCCTGATCAAAAAGATCCTTCATATCGGCGTGCCTAACGGATTGGAAAACAGCCTGTTCCAGTTGGGAAAAATCCTGCTGCTCAGTCTGGTCACGACCTTTGGCACTTATGCAATTGCAGCCAATTCGATCTGCAATGCGTTAGCATGCTTTAATGTACTTCCGGGGACGGCGATCAATTTTGCCCTGCTTTCCGTAGCGGCGGTATGCATCGGTGCAGGCGAATATGAGCAGGCGCGGTATTATACGAAAAAACTGATGCTCATTGCTATCGGGAGCGTGACGGCCATTTCACTTGTTTTTTTAATATTTGCCCCTCAGCTTGTAGGGATTTACCGTGCCAGTGAAGAGACAACGCAAATGGCGGTACAGGTATTAAGATGGCATGCCTGTATGGCCATGATCGCATGGGTTCCGTCCTTTACTTTGCCCAATACCTTAAGGGCTGCGGGAGATGTGATCATGCCGATGATCATAGCGATTCTTTCTATGTGGATCTTTCGGATCGGGACGGCGTATGCGTTTAGCTATTTCTTTGATATGGGATTATTAGGAGTCTGGATTGCTATGACGATCGACTGGGCTTTTAGGGCAATCTGCTATGGAGTGCGGTATCATGGGAATAAATGGGAACGGATCATGGAAAAAAACAGGGGATAGGCATTTTAGCAGCTATTACATCATTTATAATAAGTGGAAAATGGATACGGAATTGGACTGTTATTGGTAATGGGGTGGAGTGTGTAAAGAAGTTCTGAGTTACACACTCTTATTGTTTCTGCCGCAGAGCGGCATGACAGGAATACTGAATAAAAATGTATATGCAACCTAGCCGCAATGTGCAGACGGGGATAAAGAGAAAAGGAAATATGGGAAACAGGTGTGGATTCAGATTGCTATTTGGGATGGAATGTTGGATATAAAAGGAATTAAAAAAATAGTGACTGATTCAGTCTGTCCTGATAGTGGGAATGTAAATAAAGACGGGAAAAGGAAAAGAATATTTTGACAAGTCTTTAAACTCTGACATATAATAGGGAACAGATACAAGCGGTGCATACGGCGGACGGAAGATAAAAAGAATTCATTAGAAGCTGTAGAATGAGTAAGAATGGAGGATGGATGTGGAAAAGGAAATGGTGCTTGTTTTGGATTTTGGAGGTCAGTACAATCAATTGATTGCCAGAAGAGTCAGGGAGTGTAATGTATATTGTGAGGTTCACCCTTATTATCTAGGGCTTGATAAGATCAGAGAAATGAAACCGAAAGGAATTATTTTTACAGGCGGGCCAAACAGTGTGTATGGAGAAGGCTCACCTTTGTGCGATATGGCAATCTTTGAAATGGGGATCCCGATTCTTGGTATTTGCTACGGTTCTCAGGTTATGGCTCATCTGCTTGGAGGAAAAGTGGCCTCTGCCCCGGTCAGCGAGTATGGAAAGACTGAAGTGGAGGTGGACGTTTCCACGGCATTATTTAAAGAGGTTTCAGATAAGACGGTATGTTGGATGAGTCATACCGATTATATAGAAAAAGCGCCCTCTGATTTTGTCGTTACTGCGCATACACCGGTATGCCCCGTTGCAGCAATGGAAAATGAAAAAAGGGGGCTTTATGCAGTTCAATTTCACCCTGAGGTTATGCATACGGTAGAAGGAATGAAGATGCTCTCTAATTTTGTTTTTGGAGTGTGTAAATGTGCCGGAGACTGGAGAATGGATTCTTTTGTGGATACGACCATAAAAACGATCCGAGAAAAAGTGGGGAGCGGCAAGGTATTATGCGCTCTGTCAGGCGGCGTGGATTCTTCCGTAGCTGCCGTACTTTTGTCAAAAGCGGTGGGTAAGCAGCTAACCTGCGTATTTGTTGACCATGGGCTTTTGCGTAAGAATGAAGGCGATGAGGTAGAAGCAGTATTTGGGCCTGACGGCCCCTATGATTTGAATTTCATCCGTGTCAATGCGCAGGACAGGTTTTATGAAAAACTTGCAGGAGTAACGGAGCCGGAAACAAAAAGAAAGATCATCGGAGAGGAATTTATCCGTGTATTTGAGGAAGAGGCAAAGAAGATCGGCGCGGTAGATTTTCTCGTACAGGGAACGATTTATCCCGATGTGATCGAAAGCGGGCTTGGGAAAAGCGCGGTGATCAAATCGCATCACAATGTAGGCGGATTGCCTGATTATGTTGATTTCAAAGAGATCATAGAGCCGCTCAGACTTTTGTTTAAGGATGAGGTAAGGAAGGCAGGACTGGAACTGGGGATTCCTGATCACCTTGTATACAGGCAGCCTTTTCCGGGGCCGGGGCTTGGCATCCGTATCATAGGAGAGGTAACGGCAGAGAAGGTTAAAATTGTGCAGGATGCGGACGCTATCTATCGGGAAGAGGTGGCAAAGGCCGGTGCGGATAAGGACTTAGGACAGTATTTTGCAGCACTGACAAATATGCGGAGCGTAGGCTGCATGGGAGATGAGAGGACTTATGATTATGCAGTGGCGCTTAGAGCGGTGATGACAAGTGATTTTATGACGGCAGAGAGTGCGCAGCTTCCGTGGGAAGTGCTGGGGAAGGTGACGAGTAGGATCGTGAATGAAGTGAAGGGGGTTAACCGGGTACTGTATGATTGCACGGGGAAACCGCCGGGGACGATTGAGTTCGAATAGTAAACAAAAAGCCGGGAAGCCGCATAAACAGCGGATTTTCCGGCTTTTGATGTGGGGCGTGATACCTTTTTGATACCTATATAGCTAAAACTGAGAATTTACTTTTGAGAGTAAATCTTTGAAAGCAGTTGTTTTATGTACTTTACTTAAAGGTTCAGAACATGTAGCAAGATAATTTAATGCGTCTACAATAAAAACATTTTTACAATGAGAACCATGAGCAGCACATAATTTTTTAAATCTCCGATTAGCTTTAGCGGTATCAAGATCCATGAGTAAAATGGGATCATCCATTAAGTTGAGCAAACATACAAGCGCCTTGTTGTCAAAATTCTTGATAAATTCTTTATAATATGGCAAAGCTCCTTCATCAACACCTTCTCTATATCCATTACCATTTCCAGAATAACAAATAACAATTGTTTTTACCCAATCGGACAATATGCTTTGAGGTATATTTCCAGATATGGGTAAAAGTGTTTTTAATTGCCGTGCCCAAGGTTCTTCATTATAAAAATTATTGATGCTATTGTGG
>CAJTWM010000019.1 GCA_910579805.1 uncultured Lachnospiraceae bacterium
GGAAAATCCCTTCAGGTTGGTTCCGAGAATTCAAGCGCTCAGCAGATCACGATGCACATTTCCAAGATGGGCTCAACAGAATTGAAGGTTAACTCTCTTAAACTTACAACTGTTGCGGATGCACAGTCTGCAATCGACAGCATTAAGTCCGGTATTGAGCAGGTTTCCAAACAGCGTTCCGCACTTGGTGCATTACAGAACAGATTAGAGCACACCATCAACAACCTTGACAACATCGTTGAGAATACAACGAGTGCAGAATCCCAGATCCGCGATACGGATATGGCAACAGAGATGGTTAGATACTCCAACAACAACATCCTTGCTCAGGCAGGTCAGGCAATGTTGGCACAGGCTAATCAGGCTAATCAGGGTGTATTATCATTACTCGGCTAATTATTTAGTTAGTAGAATTGTAAAAGGGTTGGTTTTACCAACCCTTTTATTTTTGTATAGGCCCATGCAGTAAGATTCTTGTTCTAAAATCGAAAAATGTTTGATAGAAGGAAAATAGGAATGGAAAGTCAGGAAATACAGCAGTATCATGATATAAAAAAGAAAGCGGTGGAAAAGACAAAAGAAGTGATCAGTCTTTTGCTTGCGGAAGGAAATGAAGACGCATATTTGAAATTATATCAGATTTTTAATGATGAGAATATTATGCAGTTTACTATGCTGGATAATGATCTGTATATTATTATGCGGATGGCGGCTTTGTGGTTTGAAGAAAAGAAAGCGGACAGACGGAACCATATTTTTAGTAATACGGAAAAGATAGAAGATGTGACGGAGTTATATAAAAATATCACATTTTCTTTATATAGATTAGAGCAGGCATTCCCTTTGGAATATCAGGATGAAGCGATCCAATATCTGGCAGATGTAAATATCAGTCCGATTGCGCTTTGGGGAATAGCGGAGGATAAGATCATTGAATGGGATACTTTTTTGAAAGCCCTGACAGATGGATTTGACAGAAACGGATATAGGACACAGGGAAATGAAATGGCAAAGTTTAAGGAACTGAAAGGGAAGAGCGGTATCTATGAATGAAAAAAAGATGGCATTTATTTTGTGTGTGAACGACGACAGTTGGTTTCGGGAATGTCAGTTGTATATCATGCAGTTGGAAAAGCCCGAAGACTTTGAAATAGAGGTGCTTGCAGTACAGGAAGCGTTATCCATGGCAGGTGGATATAATGAAGGGATGGCGGCATCTGACGCAAAGTACAAAGTGTATCTGCATCAGGATGTGTTTATTATAAACCGTCGTTTTATTTTTGATATATTACAATTGTTTGAGGAAGATGATATCGGTATGATAGGGATCGTCGGAGTCCCGAAGATGCCTAAGGACGGAGTGATGTGGCACAACATGCGTTACGGAAACCTGCACGACCTGCCCATACTCGAAAGACAGTTTGAGATCAGGCCGATCCGTCCCATAGAAGGGAAATATATGGAAATGGAAGCCGTAGACGGCTTACTGATAGCGACCCGGGCGGATATCCCCTGGAGGGAAGACGTATTTAAAAAGTGGGATTTTTATGATGCATCCCAGAGCTTTGAGTTCAGAAAAAGAGGATACAGGATCGTTGTTCCCGGACAAAAAAAAGCGTGGTGCATTCATGAGTGCGGAAGGGTATCCATGTGGGGATACGAAGAAGAGCGCAGAAAATTTGTAGAAGAATATGAAGCGATGCTGGATTAAGAAAGTCCGGACCGGTATCATAAACCTGCATGAATGGGATAAAGATTTTAATACCCGCAAAGGCGGGCGGATGGGGGCAAATATGAACATATTATTTATACACAGTGAAAAAATAAATATGAATGATATCATTTGGGCGCTCTGTAAGCTGGAAATGAACGTGGAAGTGTATAATAAGGCTGCCAAAATTCAGGAATATAATGATGAGGATATGGAAGCGTTAGAAGCCTATATGAAGCAAAGGAATTATGACGCGGCTATAACTTATGATTTTAATATGAATGTTGCCGAGGTATGCAGGAATTTACAGACAAAATATATTTCATGGATTTTTGATTCTCCGGATACTTCATTATATACGGACATTGCCAAAAGCGAATACAATTATATTTTTGTTATGGATAAAATGCAGTATGAGCGGATGAAAAAGCAAGGTTTGGTACATGTATTTTATTTGCCGTTAGCGGCCAATGTGGATAGGACTTCGGGACTGATCATTACGGAAGAAGACGAAACGGCATATAACCATGATATTTCCTTTGTGGGAAGTTTATATCAGGAGAACGGATATAATGAAAAATTTCATATGTTTACGCCCGAATCAAAAGACCGGATCGCCCGGATCATACAGGAGATCGCGCTGCATTGGGGAAAGGGATATGAATGCTTTGACAGATTGGACGACCGGGAAGTGGACGGGTTGTTTGAGGAGCTTAATATATATATCAGTTCCGACTTAAATATTGACAGAAAATATATGCTGGAATTATATCTGCTCAGCAGAAAGATTACGGAAATCGATCGGATCTGTCTTTTAAATGCGCTGGCTATCGATCATGAAGTTACCTTATATACAAAGAGCGATACTTCCGCTTTAGAGAATGTGAAAGTCAGGGGCGGTATCAACTATGACGAAGTGATGCCTAAAATATTTTATCTGAGCAAAATCAATTTAAATATTACTTTACGTTCTATAGAGACCGGCGTACCGCTCCGGGTATTTGATATTATGAGCGTAGGCGGTTTTGTAATGAGCAATTATCAGGAGGAATTAGAGGAATTATTCGTACCTGATAAAGAAATCGTATTGTTTAAAGATATCCCCGAACTGCTGGATAAGGTGGATTATTATTTGTCCCATGAAGAAGAACGGATACGGATCGCCATGAACGGATACAAAAAGGTACGGGAGCAATACGATATACAACATGCGGTCAGCAAAATATTAAAGATAGTAAACGAAGCATAGAAAGCGGGAGAGGGGCAGGAATGCAAAATGCTGAAGACAGTGATCGATTACAGGAATATGACGGAGGCAGAGCTTAATGCGCTGGCCGTAAAAAACTTGCGGAGGGCGGCGGAAATAGACGGGTACCGTGCTACAATGTGTCCCATGTTATTTGATAAGTTAAACGAATGGATGGAAAAAAAGCCGCAGGATTATCTGGCGGCTGTCTTCCAATTGGCAGACAGCCCGGAAATAAAGAAGTTAGCGGAAGTGGATTATACCATGTTTATTTTTATGAAAATGTGCCGTGCCGCCAAAATGGAACAGGAACAGCATTTGGAGCCTGTCATCTCAAAATTCTGTTCGCTGGAGGAAATGAGGCAAATATACCAGCGTACCGTGTTTTATATAAGGCGGATAGAATTGGGACTTCCGAAAGAACTGTGTGAAGATTTTTATACATTGGTGGAAGAGTGGGATTTTTCCGCTTATTATATTTTGGAGATCATTTTGGAAAAGAAAGCCGTATATGCCAGATACCTGCTGGCGGAAGACGTGATTGAGGGGTTAGCGGGACATGGAAGAAGAAAGGCCGCGGAAGTTATTTTAGGCGTGATGATTAAATTAGCGGAGGCGGAGGAGACGACCGGGCATGAATGAGTATAAATTTCAGTTTATTATCTGTTCAAATAATGAAGACTTTTTAGAAGAGTGTATTACATATATTTCCCTTTTGGAAGTGCCAAAAGGGTATTCTGTCGATGTGATCAGTATTTTGGAGGCAGTTTCCATGACGGCGGGATACAACGAAGGAATGGGCGCGTCAGATGCAAAATACAAGATTTATCTGCATCAGGATGTATTTATCATATATAGGAAATTTTTGTATGCGCTGTTGGATATTTTTGAAAGCGATCCGCAGATCGGAATGATCGGAATGGTAGGAAGTCCGAAAATGCCGTCCTGCGGTATTATGTGGTATGGGGCCAGGGAAGGCGGCGGTTATGGACTGGTCCCGCTGCAAAAACCATATGAAGAGTATGAATACAGTCTGGAAGACGGGCTTCATGAAGTGGAGGCCATAGACGGTTTTATCATGATAACGAATCAGGATATTCTCTGGAGGGAAGACCTTTTCGACGGCTGGGATTTTTATGATGTATCGCAGAGTTTTGAATTTAGGAAACAGGGACTGAAGATCGTGGTACCGGAGCAGGTCAGCCCATGGTGCAAGCATGACGACGGGTTCATCAGTCTGTCCTGCTATGACCGGTATAGGCAGGTGTTTTTAAAGGAATATAAAAGGATGCTGAACCCTGTAACCGAAGACGGGGAAAACGCTCCGGAAGATATTGCGGTCTATGTTATAGTATATCATGAGAATGCAGCGGCAGGAGAACTTGCATTAGCCGAAAGAATAAGGGAAGAGTTTGACAGGGAAGGGAATGCCGTTTACTTTATCGGAATCGGGGAAAAAGATACTTATGCCGGGTGCATAGACAGCTTTTATGCATTCCGCCCGGACGTTATTATTACGGTGAACGGCGCCGGATTTACCCTGGTAAGGGAAAACGGGGAACTTCTTTATAACGTGCTATATTGCGAATGTATTCATGTGCTGGCAAATACGCCCTGGAGATACGGACATGTCCTTACGAAACGCATGAACTTTACATCGACTGTGGTGGTTCCGGATCCTGTGGCAAGGAATTATATAGAAACTTATTGCGAAAACATACCTAAAGTGATCTGCCGCCCAAAACTGAAAAAGTTTATGGATGGGGAAGACAGGAAAAAGATAAAAAGCCGTTTGGGGTCCCAGCCGGAAGTGTATCAAAAGATTGCCGGGGTATTATTGGACAGATACCGGAAAGGGCATGGAGCGTTTGAAACGCTGCTGGAGAAGTATCTGAAAGAACGGGGGATGGCGGTAAACGACGATGAATTTGCGGATCTTTTGATCCAGATGAAAGATGTGGCCGAATATATACAGACCGTAGAAGAGGGGGAAAAAAGACCGCTTGTCAGTGTGATCATTCCTACCTACAATCGGGAAAAGGTCTTAAAAAGAGCCATGGAATCGGTCCTGAACCAAAGTTACGGGAATTTGGAACTGATCATTGCCGACGATTGCTCCGACGATCAGACGGAAGAGCTTGTGAGGGGCATGATGGAAAAGGACGGCAGGATCAGATATGTGAAGGGAAAACAAAATTTAGGACCGGCAGGAGCCAGGAACTTAGGCGCATCCGTGGCAGAAGGCGACTATATAGCATTCAACGACAGCGACGCGGTGTGGAAAGAAGGAAAACTGGAAAAGCAGCTGGCGGTTTTTGAAAAACATCCGGAGAAAGAAATCGGTTTGGTCTTTCACGCATATGAATTAGCCGGAAAGGACGGGACGCAGGTGTGCCATCCCTTTGAAGAAACGCCGGAGGATTTTAAGAATGAAACGATGATGGTACATTTATTGAGCGAACCGCTGGCGGATACCTCCGCTATGATGATACCGTCCAAAGTGTGGAAAGAAGTCGGCGGTTTTGACGAGGAACTTCGAAATTTGGAAGATTACGATCTCAGCCTGCGGATCGCGGAAAAGTATGAGGTAATTTATGTCCATGATCCGATGATCATAACTTATTATTCGGAAGCAAGCGTAAGTCAGAACTGGCAAGAAGGGGTAAAGGCATATTTTAATATACTGGAGCGGTTTGAAAAACATTATCGGGATTTGGAAATCTTAAAGTGGAAAAGAATTTTTCAGATGTGGGATTCCTGTGAAACGTTAGGCTATTCCCAATTTTTTAAAGAGCGGTTTTTAGAGTATACGGATAGGACGGGCGACGATTTGGACAGGGTCGGTCAAAAAATGCAGCGCTTTATTGAGGAATGTACATTTACGGATAGGAAATGGGATATATGGGAGAAAAAAATGTGAATGAAAAGCAGATAAGCGTCATTGTTCCGTGCTATAATGCGTCTGCATTTATACCAAGATGTATGACATATTTATTGAAGCAGACGATCGGGATCGAGAACATGGAGATCATTTTAGTAGACGACGCTTCTACGGACAACGGCGCCACACTAAAGCTATTATATTCTTACGAAAAGCAGTATCCGGACAATATTATAGTCATTGCCTCTTCCGAAAACAGAAGACAGGGAGGGGCAAGGAATTTAGGGCTGCAGTATGCATCAGGCGAGTATACCGCTTACTGTGACGCGGACGACTGGTACTGCGAAAGCGCCATGAAGAAGTTGTATGAGATTGGAAAACAATACGATTGCGACGCGGTGGAATTTAATAATCAAAATATGACGTTTTTGGACGCGCCCCCGGATCCGGTCAGAAAAGCCGGCGAAGAAGATAAAATCTGGGTGATTGGATCCGATGAAGACAGAAAGAAATATTTGCTGGAAGACGAATTAGGGACAGGATGCTGGGGAAGGATTTACCGGACTTCGATGCTGAAGGAGAATGAGATCCGTTTTGCGGAAGGGGTGGCCTGGGAAGAACCGTCCTTTACCTATATGACGCGTTTTTATGTTAAAAAGCATTATTACTTAAAAGAAATACTCCATTATACCTATCTTCATGACGGCAGCACTACCCGCAGCGCTTATGAAACAAAAAAATATGACAATATGTTTACTTATTCGGTTTTGATCGACGAGATCATGCGCCGGGGGTTCTTTGAAAAATACAGACAGGAGGCAGAGTATCTGTTCTGGCACGGCTATTTTTTCAGCAGCCTTTGTTTTACCGCGGCCTATGCCGAAACGTTTTATACGAAAAGTATTTTCATTGAAATGCAGGAAAACACACAAAAAATTGCACCGGATATTAAAAATAATCCTTATTTTTTAGAAGTGTTTTCAGGGTTTCCCGAAATAGCCGATTTAACGTACTGCGATATGACGGACGTAGACATGGAGGTCATTTACGGCATTTTTCATAACGTTATGCAATTGTACTTTAAGAGTTAGCAAATCTGCCCGCAGGGCAGAAATATTTGAAAATAACGGGGGCGGAAATGACTATTTTATTTTATCGTTACGGCAGTATTTGCGAACCCGGAATCATAAATACGTTCCGGAATCTGCATATTACCGTTTATGAGGAGACGGCGGAGATGACGGAAAAGAATCTGACGCCGTCTCAATGTGTGGAGAAGGTAAGCGGTTCTTTGAAGAAAATCCGTCCGGTGTTTGTATTCAGCGTAAATTTTTTTCCCGCCGTTGCAGAAGTGTGTCATATATATGGTATTCTTTATTTATGCCAGACTGTGGATTCGCCGGTTTTTGAACTTTTTTCCAAAGCCATACAATATGATACGAACCGGATCTTCCTATTTGACAGGGCCCAGTATGAATATTTTCATCCGTATAATCCAAACTGTATCTTTCATCTGCCGCTGGCGTCATGGGTGGAGCAGTTTGATACAGCTACATCCGATATTTCCGCGGACGACAGGAACCGGTACGGCGGCGATATTTCGTTTGTGGGTTCTCTTTACATGGAAAAGAATCCTTTGCGTACGGTCAGGGGACTGCCGGATTATGTATCCGGATTTATCGACGGGATCATAGACGCTTCTTTACAGGTGTATGGGTATAATTTTATGGAGGAAACGCTGACGGAGGAAATGGCAGGTCATATCCTGCGGGCGGATGCCGGCGCGTTTTCTTTCGCGGAAACGGTTACCGATCCCGGGCGCTATGTTGCCGCCCATCATTATCTCGGTATGCAGGCGGCGGAAAAAGAACGCGTCCGCATATTGAACCGGCTGGCGGAAGAATTTGGGGTGGAGCTGTATACCAGAAGCGATACTTCCTGCTTACGTCATGTCCATGTGCATGGCGGCATTAAAACGCTCACGGAAATGCCCAAGGTTTTCCGGCTGAGTAAGATTAACCTGAATATGACGATCCCTCCCATTCAGGCGGGAATACCGCTGCGTGTTTTTGACATTCTCGGCTGCCGCGGCTTCTGTATGTCCAATTATCAGCCGGAGCTTTTGGAGCATTTTGAGATCGGCGTTGATTTGGAAGTTTATACCGGAGTGGAAGAACTGGTTGAAAAATGTTCTTATTATCTGACGCATGAGGAGGAGCGGGAGAGGATCGCAAGGAACGGTTACCAAAAAGTAAAAGAAAACCACACCTATCAAAAAAGGCTGACCGAGATGCTGCGGATCGTATCGGAATAAGGATCAGGCGGTCGGAAAGGAGTATGGACCGAAATGGAGGGTCAAAAGGAAAACCGTATTAAAAAAGAGATTTATGAAAAATTATTACCGGATGCCAAACGGCAGGTGCTGCAGATCTATCATAACCTTTATGAAAACCATATAGCCTGTACGCCCGGAGAAGTTTTAAGGATCAGGGACATTGCCGCCCGTCTGTGCGATTATGCGAAAATTTTTTCCTTATCTTCCGGGATACGGGAAAGGTGTAATGAGAATGTACGCAAATGTGCAGGGACGCAGGAAAAGGATCCGTTGGAACAGCTTACGCTTTTAATGGGGCTGTTTGGGGAAATAGAGGAAATAGAGGACGCTGCCGGCGGAAAACTGCGCAGATGTAATCTATGTAATAATCAGGTCTTTTTTATGCCGTTTCCGGATCTTTATGAAGAGATGTGGAAAAAGACCGGATTTGTGTATTGGAATGCGGATTTTTTACTGCAAAGCAGGGAGAACTATAGCTGTCCGGTCTGTAATGCTACGGACAGGGAACGGCTGGCCGCGGTCTTTTTGGCGCAGATTCTGGCGGAAGAAGGCGAAATGCTCCGGATGCTTCATATTGCCCCTTCCCTTTCCATAGAAACTTATGCGCATGGCAGGAAAGACATACAATACGAAACAATAGACATTGCGGCGGAACAACGGATCTCCCGTGCGGATCTGCGGCATATGTCGGAAAAAGGGGACGAAACCTACGATATTATCGTCTGTTCCCATGTATTGCAGAGGGTGGAAGACGACGCCGGGGTAATGAAGGAACTGTACAGGATGTTAAAACCGCAGGGGATGTGTTTGTTTACGGTACCGCTCATAGCGGGAAAAACAGGTACGGACGAGCAGTGGGGCTGCCCGGAGGAGGAAAACTGGCGGCGGTTCTCAAGGCATGACTATTGCCGGCTTTACGGAAAAAAAGATTTTTCAGACCGGTTACGGAAAGCGGGATTTTATGTCAATGAATTGGGAATGGAATGGTTTGGGGAAGAGTGCTATAGGGAATTTGGCCTTGACGAAAATTCCCTTATTTATGTAGGAACGAAAGAAGTGCATCTGGTTTCACAAGAGGAGACGCAGGACGTTACACTGGCTGAACTGCAGCAGGAAAATCAGTTATTGCAGCAGGCGATTGTCAACATGAACCATTATTTTGCGGAACAGAAAGAGCAGATGCAAAGGAACATTTCCCTGCTTACCCACCGGCTGGATAATATCGGTTATGAGATCAGCGATCCTGAATTTCAGGGCAGACTGTGGTATCCGAAGATTATGGATAAAGAAGAAACGATCGCCCGGATCGTAAAGGATAAAAAGTCTATCGCAAGGTTTGGCGACGGCGAATTTAGTATTATAGCGGGGATGTCACGGTGGAAATTTCAGAAAAACGACGAAAGACTGGCTGTCAGGCTGAAAGAAGTATTGCAGTCGGATCAGGAGAATGTTTTGATCGGCATAGGCGATTTTTATGGCGACCTGAGCCTTCGCCCGACCAACGCCGCAAATGCCGTTAGGATCTATATGACGCCGCAGATCAGAAGAGCCCACTATGAGCTGTTAAATCCGGATACCCTTTATGCGAAGGCGGATATCTCCCGAAGCGAGACATGGGAAGACGTAGTCCTTCAGAGAACGATCTGGGAGGGACGGGACTGCGTATTCGTGGAAGGCTGTCAGACGCGGATGGGAGTGGGTAACGATCTGTTTGATAATGCCAAATCCATCGTGAGGATCCTGTGTCCGGCAGAAAATGCATTTGACAGATATGACGAGATCTACAGGGAAACGTTAAAACAGCCGAAGGACAGGCTGATACTGATCGCCTTAGGACCTACGGCCGGCGTGCTGGCATATGATCTGGCCATGCAGGGATATCAGGCTATCGATATCGGACATGCGGATCTTTGTTATGAATGGATCCGCAGAGGGAAACTTCATGGGGATAAAACATGGATACCGTATAAATACAACAATGAACTGGTAGGGGATCTTGTTGTAGAGGATATCCATGATATATGGTATGAATCCCAAATCATTGCGGATTTTCATGAAAATGCTCAATCATAAAGATCCGTGACCGGCCACATGCCCCGATCCATAAGATCCTGAAGCTGTGTCCGGTAGAACGGATATTCATGATTCGGGTCGTCGACCTGCACCGGAACCATGTAATCGCCATAAAAAGCCCGCAATATTTCATCATATCCGTTTGGTACGGCGATCAGTATGTTTTCAAAGGGCATAAAAGTATATTCCGAAAGCCATTCGCTTTTCAGCAGATAATCGGAATTAGTCTGATAAAAAGGAAACATGGTCAGGTATTTGCAGTCTTCCTTACAATACAGCATACTGATCTTATCATACAGGCGTTCCAGTTGGTTGCGGATATTTTTATGCCGGTCAATGGTAGTCTGGCATAAAGATTCCAGTGCGGTCAGGCTTTCTTCCAAAGAAGCCTCGTGTTCAGGCAGGGGCTGCATTCCGTTTGCGGAATAGGCCTCCCTGGTATTTAGTAAAGTTTCGGTGTCATGGATCATGGTTAAAAGTTCTGACTGGCATCCTGCTTCTTCTTCATTGTCGGGGATGTGGTCTAACGGAAAAATATCGATCCCGACGACAAAAGGACAGCCGTGGAACGTTTGGAGCCTCCGGGGAGAGACATCGATGGAATGTCCGTTTGTGATCCGGGTAAACGATTCCAACCATTCTTCCGTAGTATATATATTTAAAATGCAGTATTCCGGCGGAAATTCCAAAGCGGCTGCCTTCAGAAAACGGATATAATCGCATCTTTTCATGGCGATATCGATATCGTCATCCCAGGGAATAAAGCCGTGATGGCGTATGGTTCCAAGCAGGGTTCCCCATGTGGCGTGATATGGTATCTGATGTTTATTGCAGACATCGATAATCTTTACTAAAAGTTCCAGTTGGGCAGCCCATGCCCTTTTCATGGTGGAACTGATGGTAAACTGATTACGGATTTCTTCATGAAAGTAATCTTTTGGAAAAATTAGCATATGATTTTGTATTTTCTCCTTCCTACTGCCGCGCAGAAATTAGGGAAATAATATCTTTCAATAAATTTCCGGTTTCTTTCGTTTGTATATCGCTGCTGGTTATATTATAATCGTATCAATATATTCATGCAAGAAAAAAGAGGACGGGAGGAAGAATCCATGCAAATATTACTTTTGTCTGACATTCACGGGAACCTGCAGGCGCTGCAGGCCGTACTGGAAAAAGTAAAAAGGGACTATCAAATCGGGGGCTGTGTTCTTTTGGGCGATCTGATCGATTACGGAATGCATTCCAACGAAGTGATCGGTATATTGAAAAACTTAACGTATCCTGTCCTCTGCAATATTTGGGGGAATCACGAACATGCGGTATACCACGACGCCTACGGTCGTTTTTCTTCGGAAAGGGGAAAATGCAGCGCCAGACATACAAAAAAGATCCTGACGCAGGAATCATGGGAATATATCCGCGGTGAAATGAAAAAAGAGGGAACGTTTTCTTTTGAATGCGGACGGAAACGATGTCTGGCGGTACACGGCAGTTTGGAGGACGAATACTGGATCAGTATAAAGCCGGAAAACAGATTGGAAGAGTATAGGGAGTTTGACTATGTATTTTCAGGGCATTCCCATATTCCCCATTTTGTGGAAAAGTTTTACGGATCCGATAAAAGTGGGACAAGAAATAAAAAGAAAGTCATATTTATCAATCCGGGTTCCGCAGGGCAGCCGAGAAATCTGAACAATATGGCACAGTTTGCGGTTTTTGAGACACAGGAAGAGAAGGTTGTTTTTGATAAGGCAGCCTATGATATTGAAAAAGAGCAGGAGAGCTTTACCGGAGAAGTGGATCCATTTTACAGGGACAGATTGGAGAAGGGAATATGAAACAGTTATATATTATCAGCGGCGTAACGGGAATGACGGGAAATGAACTGGCAAGAAAGCTGGTACATGAGGGCGGTACAGTAATAGGCTTTGATAATTTTTTTGCCTCTTCCATTAAAACGGTGGAAGATCTGCTGGAGGAGGAACGTTTTGTTTTTTATGAATATGACCTGAACAATGTAGAACAGATGGAGGCGTTAAAGGGAAAGGTACTTGAGGAAAAGAAGGGCTTTGAAGGATTGGTATATATTAACTGTGCGGCGGTAGTGCATACCGAGCATTTCTATTATGTAAACCGGACTTTTGAAACGAACGTGTTAGGGATGAAGCGCTTTTTAGAGCAGGCGATTGAAGTAAAAGCGGATATTTATATAAACTGTTCCACGTCGGAGGTTTACTCTATGGCGTCGTGGGAGGAAACGGGGGTATCCGAATCGGATTATATTGTGATGGCAAATGCAGAGCACAGTCAGCGGACAAGTTATGCAACGGGTAAACTGCTTACCGAATTTTTTATGAAGGACGCGGTGGAGGAAAAAAAGATCAGGGGCTGTTCTGTCAGGTTTGCCAATGTGTACAGCAGGAATGAGTTATATCCCAAGCATATCATACCCCATATCCTTAAGGAACTGGGTACGAAGGGAAGTGTGGAGTTATTGGAAAATTCCAGGAAAAACCGCCGTACTTTTTTACATAATGAAGACAGCTGCGCGGCGGTGATCGAATTGATCCGTTCAAAAGAGGCGCTGGACGGTTCCGTATATAATGTTGCGACAGACGAAGAGATCTCGATTATTGATCTGGTAAAATTGTGCGCGCGAAAGCTGGGCATAGAAGATCCTATAATCACTTTTAAAGGATACAGGCAGTCCGATCCGGAAAGACGGCTGTTGAACACGGAAAAGATCCGTACAAGGACAAATTGGAGGCCGGTAATCACTTTGGAACAGGGAATCGAAATGTGTATAGCCGATGGAATGGACAGGGAAAGGGAATGCCTGCCAAAGCAGGCAGACGGGAGCGGTATATGAAGGTATTGATTATTACGGTTGCGGGTATGTCGACCCGTTTTAGCGAGTCCGTAGGTTACCCCTGTTTGAAATGTCTTTACTATAAACAGGATATGAAAGAATCCCTATTATATCGGTTTTTATATGAATATCCGGAGTTTGACAGATATATCATAGTAGGCGGATTCCAGTTTGACAGGCTGAAATCGGCCGTTTCGGAAAATTTTGAATCCTTGCAGGATAAGATCCTGCTGATCCAAAACGAAAAATATGCCGGATACGGTTCGGGATATAGTTTATATTTAGGGCTGAAAGCGGCGTTGGAAATGCAGCCTACGGAAGTAGTATTTGCCGAGGGCGATCTGTATGTAGACAGGGCGGGCTTTGAAAAAGTGGTTAACGCAAAAAAGGATATTGTTACCTATAACAGGGAGACAATATGGGCGGACAGGGCGGTAGCGTTTTATTTTGATATACGATATGGCATTCATTACATTTATGATGTGGAACATAGCGCATTGGAAATAAAGGAACCGTTTTTGGGAATCTTTCATTCGGGACAGATTTGGAAATTTGCCCGGACCGGTCATTTGCGGCAGGTTTTTGAGAGCATGGATGAAGAGGGATGGAGAGGGACAAATTTGGTGTTCGTGCAAAAATATTTTGAAACGATGGAGCGGGGAGAATACGAAATGATCGGTTTGGAGAAGTGGATAAACTGCAACACGGTCTCCGATTTCGAAAGCATTTAGTTTATAAATTTGTTTGGAAACAGGATCGAGGAAGAGATGAAGACATTAGATGAAAAATTACATATTTTAAAATCAAATTTGGAAAGCGGAAAAGTGAAGGTCATGATCATAGGACTGGGAAGCGTGGGGACTTACCTGTTGGACTATTTGCTTTCCAGTGAGGATGAAAATTTAGAGATCTGCGTCGTAGGGCGGAATGAAGAAAAAATGCTGACGGACGTTAATATTGTGCGCGTTTCGTCCCTGATCAGGAATCAAAACAGGTCCCGCGTTAAGATCGTGGGAAATGTGGATATTAATGATGTTGCGGCAGTCGCGGAATGTATTTCCGGTTATCGGCCGGATTTTATCGTTAACAGCAGCCGGGCCTATCCGGGATTGAAATACGGCAGTATTTCGTGGAAGAATATCAGGGCGTACGGAATCTGGGCTCCTTTGGCCGTCAAATATATTAAAAATATCATGGAAGCGTACGAAATGGCGGGGAGCGACGCGATAGTGATCAATACGTCTTACTCTGACGCCGTGATCCCATGGCTGAAATCTGCGAATAAAGCGTATCCGGACTTCGGCAGCGGCAATATCAATCATTTGATCCCGAGAATCCGGTTTGCCATTGCAAAGAAATATCAGATCGAAGATTTTTGGAATATCGACGTGACCTATGCCACAAGCCATTTCCATGATGTGGTCATCAGTAAGGAAGGGCATACGGAACGGACAGGGCAGTTGATCGGGATCCGGTATGGCGGTAAAAAGCTGGAACCCGATATGCAGGAGATCTTTGCCATGTGCCGCATCCCCATGCCGGTGGACGCCAAACGGAACATGATGAACGCTTCCAGTAACTATGAGATCATTCAGGGGATCTTATGTGCGATCAGGAGCAGGACGAAGGTAAAACTGCACTGTCCGGGGGTATTTGGCGAGATCGGCGGGTATCCGGTCATTATAGACGGTACGGACAGTCAGCCCCGGGCGTATATCGATCAGGAGGTTTTTGATCTCAATACAATGAGGAAAAAGAACAGGGAATCCATTTATTTGGACGGGATTTTGGATGTTTCTGAAGGAACGCTTTATTATACGGAGGAACTGATAGAAAAAATCGAGCGGGCATTCGGGGTTTCCATGATGAAGAAAGTCGGCTTTGGGGAAATTGAGACGGCGGCGCAGCTGCTGATCACAAAGATCATAGAAAAGTATAAAGAATGATTTCCTGCAGGCGGAAAATCTGGCGCAAAGGAAAGACTGCTTTTTAAGCGCATTTAAGTCCGCGAAGAGGAATCATGGGGGTGGATGGAATTGAAAAAGGTTTATACCTGTTTTTGCACGGATGTGATCCATGAAGGACATATTAATATTATAAATAATGCGAAAAAATACGGCGAGGTTATCGTGGGAGTCTTAAGCGATGCGGCGATGATCCGTTACAACCAGTTTCCTACCGTTAGTTTTGAAGAGAGACTGCAAATTGTAAAAAATATAGAAGGCGTCAGTCAGGTCGTCATCCAAAAAGAGGTTTTGTATGATGAGACGATCGAAAAACTGCGTCCCGATTATGTGATCCACGGAGATAACTGGGACGGGGAATCCATGACGGCGATCCGGCGCAATATCTTGAACAATCTGCAAAAATACGGCGGGGAATTAATAGAAATACCCTATACGTTTAACGATAACGTGAGGCGTATCGACGCAAGGATGAGGGAAAAGCTAATGATGCCGGAATTTCGGCGTAAAAGGCTGAAACAGCTTCTTTCCATGCGCCCTATTGTAAAGGCGATCGAGGTACATAGCGGATTGACCGGACTGATTGCGGAAAAAACGGTAGTGGAACATAATAACGAGTTTGACCAGTTTGACGCTATGTGGATCAGCTCCCTGTGCGACTCTACCGCGAAGGGGAAACCGGACATTGAATTGGTGGATATGACTTCCCGGTGCAGGACGATAGACGACGTCATGGAAGTAACAACAAAACCGATCATTTTTGACGGAGATACCGGCGGACTGACGGAGCATTTTGTCTATCTGGTCAGAACCTTGGAACGGATGGGGGTTTCGGCCATTATTGTTGAGGATAAGACCGGACTTAAGAAAAATTCCTTATTCGGCACGGAGGTGGAACAGACGCAGGATTCGGTAGAGAATTTCAGCGCCAAGATCGCGGCGGGCAAAGCGGTGCAGCTGACGGAAGACTTTATGATCATTGCCCGGATAGAAAGTCTGATTCTGGAACGGGGCATGGAGGATGCGCTGATCAGGGCGAGGGCATTCAGGGATGCGGGAGCGGACGGGATCATGATCCATAGCAGGAAGAAAGATCCGGCGGAAATTTTGGAGTTCTGCGACCGGTTCAGGGAAGAAGATAAAAAAACGCCGATCGTTGTGGTTCCCACTTCTTTTCACTCCGTTACGGAGGATGAACTGGCAGGGCATGGAGTCAATATCGTTATTTATGCAAATCAATTGACAAGGAGCGCATTTCCGGCGATGGAACAGACGGCAAGGGACATTTTGAAATACCACCGCGCCGAAGAAGTGGACAGCCGCCTGATGCCGATTGCCCAGATCCTGACATTGATCGACGAACTGTAGGAGGCGGAAGGATATATGAACGTAAAAACTATGTTGGATATGATTGGGGCGGATTTCTATACGGGAGTGCCTGATTCCCGGTTAAGGGCATTGTGCGATTACCTGACGGATACTTACGGAACCGATCCCGGGCATCATGTGATCGCCGCGAACGAGGGAAACTGTACGGCGCTGGCAGCAGGATACCATCTTGCCACGGGGAAGATACCGGTGGTCTATATGCAAAATTCGGGTCAGGGAAACATGATAAATCCGGCGGCGTCCCTGCTGAATGAAAAGGTATATGCGATACCGGTGATTTTTATCATCGGATGGAGGGGGGAACCCGGGATCAAAGACGAACCGCAGCACATCTATCAGGGAGAAGTGACGATAAAGCTGATGGAGACCATGGGAATCCCTTCCTTTGTGATTGGCAAAGAAACGACAGCGGAGGAACTGCAGAATGTGATGCGAAAGTTCCGTCTTTTTCTGGGGCAGGGAAAAGCCGTGGCGTTGATCGTCCGCAAAGGGGCAGTTTCTTACGAAAGAAAAGTAGAATACAAAAACAATTATACGATGGGACGGGAAGAGATCATACGGCATATCGTAAAGGTGTCAAAAGAGGATGCGGTGGTATCCACTACAGGGAAAGCAAGCAGGGAATTGTTTGAGATCCGTGAAGAGAACGGGCAAAGCCATAAATATGATTTTCTGACGGTAGGTTCCATGGGACACAGCTCTTCCATAGCGCTTGGAATAGCGCTTCATAAGCCGGAAAAGAAAGTCTGGTGCATAGACGGGGACGGCGCGGCTTTGATGCATATGGGAGCCATGGCTGTCATCGGCGCCGAAAAACCGGAGAACCTTATCCATGTGATCATCAATAACGGCGCGCATGAAACGGTGGGAGGAATGCCTACGGCCGCGGGAGGACTGCATTTTGCAGCCTTGGCGAAGACATGCGGTTATCCCTATACCGCCTGTGCGGATACCTTTGAAAAGCTGGACGAAGAGCTGGTAAAAGCAAAGGAACGCAACGGGCTGTGTCTGATCGAAGTAAAATGTGCCATTGGGGCGAGGGAAAACCTTGGCAGACCCACGACAACGGCATGGGAGAACAAAGAGAAGTTTATGGAATTTCTGCAGGAGACGCCGTCATAGATCAGGGTCCTGTCTTTGGGCAAAATTTCTGCAGAATTCGGTTATGCTCTGGGTGATCCCCTGCCGCCTGAATATTTCTGTCAATGCCTGTTCCTGTTTGGCATAAAACGGATATTCGTGGTCGGCCCCATCCCTGCTGGGCGTCATATAGTCTCCGTATTCTGCGGTAAGCACTTCATGGTACCGGTGGGGCGCGGGGACGGAAACGGTCTCAAAGGGCAGGAGGACGCATTTGTCAAAGCATTCTTTTGGCAGAAGGTATCGGGGGCTGTCGATCCAAAAATGATACCCCGTTATATAGTCCGATTCTTCATAAGTATAAAGGGAACTGACAGAATCGTATAATTTCCATAACGTATTTTTTAAGGAGGAATCCCCGGGCAGCGTTACGCCGCATAACGTCTCTACTTCCTGCAGATGCGTATCATAATCGAAACAGGGGCAGTTATCCCTGTCGTGAATCAGCAGCAGCCAGATCTTTTGCATCATTTCTTTCTGCAGGCCGGATAATTGGGGATCTCTTGGCACATAGTCCAAGGGGAAAATATCGATACCGATCCTAAGAAAAGGAAAGGCATGGAATCTTGTCAGGTAGCTGGAAAAATCCCAGTATTTATCGTCTGCCATTACCCGGATATTGGGAACCTTTGCCGCATTCTGCCAATATTCGTTTTCGGCGTACATTCCCGTCATAACAAATCCGGAAGGAAGATCCGTGCGCAGGCAGGCTATAAGACGGTTATAGTCGGGTCTTTTTAAGGAAATGTCAATATCGTCGTCCCATGGAATGAAGCCCTGATGCCTTACTGCGCCCAACAGCGTTCCCCATTCGGCAAAGTAAGGGATCTGACGGCGGGAACAGATATCGGAAACCACCTGCAGTACTTCCAGTTCCGCCGCCCATGCGCGTTTCATCAATTCGGATATGGTAAAGCCGTCTTTTACTTCTTCGTTAAAAAAAGCTTTGTCAAAAGTCAATTGCGTTCCCCTCCTTACCGGCGCGACAGCGTTTACTTATACATTCGTTTTGAATCGGTGTCAATTCATTTAGAAATCATTTGTATTATATAATATTTTGTTGTTTGGGTAAAGCCCGTATGCTACAATACTATCAGTGTTATCATTGAAATGAAATACAGCCATAGGAAAGGTTAAAGGGAAAATATATGTATCAGGATATCGTAGAATTAATCAGCAGCCGAGAGTTTGACCGGGCGGAAGAAATGTTGGGGGAAAAAACCGAAGCCGGCGGTTGGTGCGACGAGGCGTATATTTTGGCGGCGACGATTTACATAGAGACCGGCAGGAGCGATCAGGCATATGAAATGATTTCGCAGGGGCTGCGCTTTAACTACCGGAATTATGAGTTATATCTGCTGTTAGGCAATTATTATGAGGAAATCAATATCAATCAGGCATGGTTATGTTATGAAAATGCGGAATTTTATTGTAACAACGACGAGGACAGGGAAACGATCAGGCAATTCCGGTTTTGTGCGGAGCAGGACGGGAACTGGAATGTAAAAAAGACGGCGGTCGTAATCCCGTCCTATGATCAGGCAGAACTTACAAAGCAATGTATCAAAAGCATCAGGGAGAATAATATAGAATCGTCGTATGAGATCGTCATAGTGGATAATCATTCCACGGACGGTATTACGGAATGGCTGAAAGACCAGAAGGATATCAGGCTGATATGCAATACGGAGAATAAAGGGTTTCCGTACGCCTGCAATCAGGGGATCAAAGCAGCCGGACCGGAATCGGATATCCTTCTTTTGAACAACGATACGATCGTTACGCCGAACGCCATATTCTGGCTGCGTATGGGTCTGTACTCCGAAGGAAAAACCGGCGCTGTGGGCAGCGTCACGAATCAGGCAGGAAATAATCAGCGGATCGAGGAAGAGTTTGGGACTACGGAAGAATATCTGCAGTTTGCGGAAAAAAATAATATTCCGATGAAAAATCCCTATGAGAAAAAGATATATCTGATCGGATTTGCACTTTTGTTAAAGAGGGAGGCACTGGATGAAATCGGTCTGCTCGACGTGCGCTTCACGCCGGGATGTTACGAAGATAATGATTTAGGGATCCGGTTACATTTGGCAGGCTATGGGATATACCTGTGCCATAACAGCTTTATATATCACTATGGACACGGGAATGAGAAAAACACCGGCATTTGGGACCGGGTCATGCCGCAAAATAAAGACAAACTCAAAGATAAATGGAAATTTGACATGCGGTATTATACGTTTGTGAGGATCGACCTGCTGGAATTGATAGAACAAAAGTTCGATGAAAAGATCAGCGTATTGGAAATCGGCTGCGGGCTGGGGTCCACCCTCGCAAAGATCGAATATCTTTGGCCAAAGGCGGAAGTGAAGGGAATTGAACTGGTCGATCAGCTTGTCAGGATCGGATCCAATTATCTGGATATCATTCAGGGAAATGCGGAGACCATGGAGATGCCTTATGAGCCTGAAAGCTTTGATTACATTATTCTGGGCGATGTGCTGGAGCACTTATATGATCCTGTCGGGCTTTTGAAACGGATTATGCCGTATTTAAAGAAAGACGGATTTATCCTGTGCAGTATTCCCAATATTATGCATATGTCAGTGATCATGTCTTTACTGAAAGGAAAGTTTGAGTACCGGGACAGCGGTATTTTGGACAGAACACATTTGCGGTTTTTCACCTTGGAAAGCATCGTTAAAATGCTGGAGGAAAGCGGTCTGGGACTAAACCATATAGCCGGTATCTTTCAGGACACGGAAGAGAAACCGGAGTTAGAGAGGATATTGGATCTAAATATACCCGGTTTGGCGGCGGAAAAGCAGTTTCAGATCTTCCAGTATATTATTAAGGCGGAAAAAACAAAAAGATAAACCCTTCCGGTTATAAAAATAAGGAAACAGTTTTCATAAGGATAAGTATGGATAGGAGAGTCGGATGGGAATGGATGCAGGCGATTTATTATTTTGTATAGCACAGACAGGCGAATTATTAAAGAAGCAGTTTTTTCATAATGCAGGAGAAAATCTGCAGGAAGTCGCGGGTAAATTACAGGAACTTCTGTTAAGATTTTCACAAGAATATCAGGGGAAGGACGAAGAAACCCGGGATATATTACAGGTTTCCATGGATACGATAGGAGCGGTCATTGGCGCTATGGAAAATCAGGATTATATTTTGTGCGCCGATCTGCTGGAGACAGAATTATATCCTATCGCAGAGCTTATCGTTCAAAGTCTGGAGGAGCCGGAGAGCCCGGTTCCCGACGGGAAAGCGGCACGGGCCTACCGGCTGGAAAGAGCCCGCTCCGGCGACCTTACCATAAAGACGAAAGACGATCCGGGATTTTACCTGCATAGCAGGGAAAATCCGCGTAGGGAAGCAAGAGTATGGATAGACGGTATTTTGGAACTTGGGAAAGAGGCGTATGTCGTATTCGGAATCGGTTTGGGGTATCATGTTGAAGCGATCTATGAAAAAGTAGCGGGAAGATCCCGGATTGAAGTATACGAGACGGACCGGGAGATGATCAGGCTTGCCTATGAATACGGAAGAATGAAAAAAATAAACGGGGAAAGCGTAAAAGCGGTACATGACCGGGACGGCAGGCTGTTTGCCGAAGCCTTAAGCGGCCGGGACGTTCAGATCATCATGCATTATCCGTCCATTAAAAAAATAGAAGACAGGAACATCAGGGCGTCATTCGAAAAGTTTTTTATCAGCGACAGTACGGTAAAAGAGACCAAAGATCTGATGTTCATGAATTATAAGAGCAATACCGCACTCTGCAGGCATAATGCAGACGAGATACTGTCAGAGATAGAAGGGAAAAAAGTGATCATAGCAGCGGCAGGGCCTTCTTTGGACAAAAACGTCCATTTACTGAAAAAAGAGAACAGGGATTTTATCATAATTGCCGTGGGAACCGTTTTCGGGAAACTGGTACGGATGGGAATCATACCGGATTATGTTGCATTCATGGACGCACAGGAAAGAACCTTCCGGCAGATGGAGGAAGTGCTGCCCTTTAACCTGAGCGTGCCGATCATTGTAGAGTCAACGGCATGCTGGAGATTTATAAAATATTATAAAGGGCCGTCTTATATCGCTTACCAAAAGGGATATGGTCCGGCAGAAAAGGCGGCGGAAGAAAAGAAGGCCGCTTTGTTTGAGACCGGAGGAACGGTTACGAGTCTTGCATTTGATGTGGCGATAAAAGGCAGGGCGGATACGATCATTGTGATCGGAATGGATCTGGCCTATACGGGAGGCGTGACCCACGCCCGGGGGACTATGGATCATAAAACGGCGGAAACAGCGGAAGAAGTTGAAGTTCCGGGATATTACGGCGGGACGGTGCGGACCAAGATCATCTTTAATATGTACAGGGAATGGATGGAAGATAGAATAGCAAGGACAAACCCTGCCGCGGAAAACGGTCCCTCCATTACGTTTGTTAACGCAACGGAGGGCGGCGCTTATATTAATGGTATGAAGCATGAAGAGCTGGCAAAATGGATCTGAAAAGAAGACCAACAGGCCTGCCTGATCCCTTGCGGACAGGAAGGCCGCGGTTTTTCAGCTATTTGATAATGCGTCCAGCATAAATGCAATCCTTTGTTCGAAAGTATGGGCCTGTTTTACTTTTTCATAACCGTTTTTGGCAATCTGTTCCCGTTCTTCGTCGTGGGAAAGATAATAATCTGCTTTCTGCAATAAATCCTCATAGTCTTCATAATATACGAAATCTACATCCGGTTCAAAGAACTGAAGAAGATCCTCCTGATAATTTGTCAATACGAAACCGCCGCAGCCCATGATATCAAAAATGCGTAACGGGATGCCGCTGTGGATACTGCGCAGGGAAATATTCAGGTTGATTTTGGAACACTTAAAAACATAGGGCATCTGCATATAATAATCCGTATAACCGCAGTTTTTTACTTTCGGCAGAAAAGGGGTAGGTTCTTTGGTATATAGATTCACCTGATGTTTTTCCGATAAAAGTTTCAGGATGTCGGTGCGTTCCAGTGAAGTTACTTTCCGGGCGAGAAAGTAGTTTGCATAGACCCATTGAGCGGTCTCAAAACCGTCCTCATTGGGGACGATAGGATAACTTTTCTGCATATCTGCCAGAATATCCCCGGTCAGGAGATCTTCTAACAAAAAGGAACCATAGATTTTCTTCTGCACGTCGATGATGCCGTCTAAATATCCTTTTGTAAATTCCGTGACGCCGTTTAATTTTTCATAGAGCTGATTTTTGGGTTCGCTGTAAAGCGAACCTACAAAACTGATCTCACTTTTATATTTTTCCCGTTTATGCGTCGACAAAACGAGAGAATCGTAACGGGAGGTATTGGCGGCCATGGGAAGATAGTGAACGGTCCGAAACCCGGGCGCGGCAAGGGCGGCATATTGTTCATGATCAAAAATAAACACATGATTGCAGCGGTTGCCTAAGGAGTCTGAATATAGCTGTACAAAAGGACTGTCGTATACCCAGGACAGATAGGGGGTGTGTATTTTCTCACAGGTATTGGAGACCGCGGGAAAATAGTTGAACGAAAATACAAAATCATAGGAAAAGGACAATAATTTCTGATATAACGCATCTTCCAACGGGGGATTATAACGGGTAGAGGCGTTTTCCGGTATAGGAAATAAATCTATCTTATGTCCCGCCTTTTTCAGGCAGAATATCATATCTTCATTGCCAAAGCTGTTCCAATCAATAAATAATATGTGCATAATGACCTCCAATCAAATGAGTAAACCGGCTGTTGTAAATATTTTTTCAAGCTGGGTTTCATAGGAGAAATGTTCCCATGCGCGCCGCTGGCCCGAAAGGGCAATCTGTTTTCTCAGATCGTCATGTTTTAAAAAGAACGCGGTTTTTTCCACGGCGTCTTCTATATCTGCATAAAGGGCCAGATCCTGTTCCAAGTCAAAATATCCGGAAAGTTCTTCCTGATAGTTTGTCAGGAGAAAACCGCCTGCGGCAAGTATATCCAATATTCTCAGGGAGATTCCGGTGCGGATGCAGTAAAAAGAAAGGTTAAAATTGATCTTACTGCATGCGAAAATGCGGCTCATTTCCGTATAATAGGCAGCGGTTCCCATATGGTTTATATTGGTTAGCTGTCCGGGACAACTGTTGGAATACAGGTTCATTTTATAAAATTTAGACAATATGCTCAAATAAGAGATCCGCTCCGTTTCCGTCATATATTTTCCGAACAAAAAGGAAAAATCTTCTTTGCCCACAAAATAGGAAGGATCGTTTAAATACTGTTTATAGTAGGAATTTAACGTATCCATAAAAGCCGGATGAAAAAAATCATCGGGTAAGTAATAAGTCCATAAGTTTTGCTGCGCTTTCGTCAAAGAATTTAAGTACCCCCGGTAATAAGCGGGAAGCGGCGCTATAAATTCTAAAAAGTTCGAGTTGTGAAAGTTTCCGATAAAAGACAGATCGCAGACCGGACGGGCGGAAGTTAACGTATCTTTTAGCTTCTTCATACGCGAAACATTTACGGCCAAAGGCATATGGAATACATTGTCAAAGCCGAGCGAGCGATAAGAATCCGCCTCTTTTTTATCGAACATAAAAATGTAATTCGTAGAAAAACGAAACGTATCGTAAGGCAGTACGCGCACCGGCGAATCATAGCACCAGGAGATATATTTTATATCATATTTATGACAGACGGCGGCTGTAAGCGGAAAAAAATTAAAGCTTATCACGGCGTCGTAATTATGGGTTTTAAGATGATTTTCAAAACGCGAGCAAAAGAAATCATCTTCATGAATGTTCGAAAATTGATAAGAAAAACGGTAAAAGGTTATGTGCAGGGAATGCAGCACATCCTCTAAATCACGCTGCATAAGCGCATTCCATTCAAATAAAAGCAGGTGCATAAGAATCTCCAGTCAGAATTATGATAATGGGGTATTTTTCCGGGGTACATCAGATGACGATCTTTAGCAGGTCAGATCAATGACAGCAGGAAACCGATATCCTGTTTCCCGTCTTTTTTAAAATTATCACTTAATGCATCCAAATTACTTGTATTATGGTCAAATACCCTTGAAATCGTTGAAAAAAGGGAAATCTGTTCTCCGGTTTCTATACCTTTGCCGTCAGTGCAGTAGGGTAAGGCATAGAACCGGTATATCAATAGTAAATAAACCAGTTGGGCAACTTCTTCCAATGGTTTTCTGGTTTCATATGCGCGGAAATAATAGCGAAACAAAAAATAAACGCATAAGTGTTCGTACTGAATATCATAGTCCGGGCTGGTAAGAAAACTGCCGGCAGCATGGAGCCGTTCATTTAGCTGCGCCTTTTCGCAGGAAAACAGAAAGTCTTCCAAAGTTTTGGTGAGGCCGGTCATGCGGGAGTTTTCATATTTTTGTTTGCTGGCGGACAAAAAATGCATAAATGCAGAAAAAACAGACTGCAGGTTGGACGACAAAGGCAGCAGCGGCCCGGCCTGTTCCCTGATATAATCGGGCGAGGAGAAGGTTTCCAGCAAAAGGGTTATATCCCTATGCCCGTCCAGCATAGTCTGCAACGTATTGGTGAAGATCAATAATAGGCGGAGCCTGACCGACAGGGGATAGGTTCTGTTCTGGAGCAGATCCACGCTCAAAGTAAAACAGCTCATTATGGTATTAAAGAAGTTCCAGTCAATTGTTTCAAGGTCTGTTTCGCATTTTTTGGCTTTATCCTCCCAAAAGAAAAAAGAGACCGGCGTCTGCTTGGTTAAAACCATACGCGATACCTCGGGACAGGAAAAGGTCAGGGTGCAGAAGGATATGTCTCCGTATTGCTGCACGATCCGCGGATAAGTACGGCAGGTAAAACACATTTTTTCTGGTCCTAATTTCTGATAGATCTCACAGAGATTTTCCTGCGTCAAAAAAGGGCAGCGTCCGTTTTGACCGAGTGTAAATTTATAGATCGTTTCATTAACGGGTAGAATATTTTTCCTTAAAGCGTCTCCAAATTCTCCCGCCACACTGTCATAGAAAGCGTTTGTTTCTTTATCGATAAGAATATCCCAGCCTGCGCAGCAGGTAGAAGGACATTGGCTGCCGATACATTCGAAATTGTCATAAAAGTCGCAAACTAAATATTTCATAAGTACTCCAATCATTTTCATGAATGCTGATTATTTGTGTAAAGTACATTAATTATACACGAAAAGTTTCCTAAATACTATAAGGAAAACCGGAGGTTCTGACGGCGGTACCGGGGAGCCGCCGGTTTGGAATTTATGCGTACGCTTTTGTCAGCATTTCTGACAGGCGGTGCGTATATGTGTGACGCGCCGTCAGCGTTTCCCAGCCGTTATGCGCAATCTCTTTCCGTTCCTTATCATGGGTCAGGTAATAGCCGGTCAGGTCTAAAAGCTCTTCCATGCTGCCGTAAACGGCCAGATCTTCCCCAATGGTAAAGCAATCTTCCAATTCGCCCTGATAATTTGTCAGGACAAATCCCTGACAGCTTAAAATATCAAAAATGCGGAGCGGCAGCCCGGTATGAATGGATTTGGAAGTGATATTCAGGCTTATTTTGCTTTCGCGGAAAACAAGGGGCATTTCCGTCAGGGTATTGGCAGCCCCCTTATTGCAGACCATGGGAAGACTGCCGGTATCGCTTTTTGTATAGAGATCCACCGGAAAATGGCTGCCCAGAAGTTCCATGACGGCGATGCGTTCCATAGCGCTTATTTTGGAATCCAAATACAGTCCGGCCAGGATCTCTTTATCCGTTACGACAGAGCCGGGAACCGGATGATAAAAATTCGGTATGTATTTTTTACATTCGCTGACGATGGGATCCGTTAAAGCCTGTTCTATAAAATAGCATCCGTATACTTTTTCCTGGGACGACATCAGCCCTTCCAAATATCCTTTTAAGTAATCGGGCATATCGCTTATCCTGTCATAAGGACACATTTCGGTATACAAAGACCCTACGAAAGATACTTCCGACTTATAGGAAGAAAAAACCTCAGGAGCCGTATTTTGAAACAGCCGTTTTTTAGAATCGGGATTGGCGGCTAAAGGAAGATGGAAGACACAGTCCGGATTCAAAGGCGATATTTTATGATACTGTTCTTTGTCAAAAAGGAAAATGCGGTTCCAAACGTTCTTCACGGAGGCGGTATAGTACTCGAAAACCGGGCAGTCCACACTCCATGAAAGGTAGCGCAAATGGAAAATATTGCATACCTCGGACAGGATAGGAAAAAAGTTAATACTAAAACAAAAGTCTACGGGATGCTTTTGGAGGAATCCGGAAATTTTTAGCAGCGTTTCTTTCGCGGGCTGCTCAGTGTGTTCCATTTCCGTTACGGACAGGCCTAATTCCCTAAATCCGGCAAGGACATCCGGTTCGCATATATTTTTATATCGGTAAAAAAGAACGTTCAATTATGAAAACCTCCTAAGTTTGTGCTTTTTCAACACTGAAAAGATATTTCTCGGCCAGAAACCGTTTCTGATCCGCCGGGGCGGAAACGGCCGGCAATTTTTCTAATAATTCCGCTTCTTCCTGTGTCGGGGCAGATGACGCGCTGTAGGATTTTACAATGTGTAACCCACAATCACAAAACAGGGAAAGAATACTGTCCAGGGTATAGAAATGAATATGCGAGCGGTTCAAAATACCGTATTCCTGATAAGTAAAATTTCCCTTTAATAAAGGTAAAATAACCGAAAAATGCATGACATTCGGAATGCTGCACAAAATGTTACCGGATGGTTTCAGAAAACCGGATAAATAGCAGAGGGTTTTTTGCGGATCGTGCAGATGGGCCAATAGATTGCCCAAAATAATGTAGTCGAAAGACCCGGCCGGATAGGCGAGACGTCCTTCCTCGATATTGCCGCAAAAAATATCGTGATTGTTGGATCCCAAACAGGCCAGTTCCGGTTGTATTTCCATGCCGTGAACCGTTGCATGCGGGTAGAGATATTTGATTTTGGATAAAGTTGCCCCACACCCGCACCCGATCTCCAAAACGGAAAAGGTATCGTCCGGGGTATGGCCGATCATGTCTATCAGTTCGGCTTTGGGCTGTATATAGTGCAGCAGATCGTATCCGTGTTTTTCTATAAATAAGGCATTGTTTTTAAAGCCGACCGGACACCAGTCGTTATGATTTGCGCCGTTGCCGCTGCCATAATGAAAGATGATACTGTTGTGACACAGCAGACATCGAAATCCGGCGGCCTGAAGCCTTACGCCATAATCGTTATCTTCAAACGTACCCGGTGAAAAGCGCAGGTCTAAAAGCCCGATGCTGTCAAGGGCATGCCGCCTGATCAATAAGGCGAAACCGATCAGGTAAATTTTAGATTCATAAGGATATTTTTCGGGAACGTTATGTTCTCTGGCATAGGCTTCATACCCGTTTATGGAGATTTCCCTTCCGGAACATGTCTGGTCATTCAAATCCATATTGCTGACACTGCCGGCCGCCCCTGTCTTTTTTGACGAATATAATCCCATACGAAGCCAAAAAACGGAGTTGGGAAAAAGAACGGTGTCATTGTTTAAAAGAAGGATGTCATTGTCCGGCTGCGAGATTTTGATGCCTGCATTACAGGCTGCGGGAAAGCCCGCGTTTGTTTCATTGCAGATGAGCTTTATATCGTCCTGCCCCATGAGCCAGTCCCTGATACCGTCAGTGGAGGCATTGTCTACGCAGATCAACTCATAAGAACCGGTAGGAAGGGTCTGACGGATGCTTTCAATGGATTGTATGGTCAGATCTTTCACATTGTAAGTCAGCATGACGATCGATACGGGGCGGATATCCAAAGCAAACCGGTCGGCAAGGTTTGTTTGGAAATGGCGTATTATCTCTGCGTCGTCGGGATCCTCACAATAATAAAGCGCATTTTCGTAGCAAAGATAAGCCTGATCGGCATTAAAATGTTCATAATAATTACCTAAAAGTAAATAAAGTTCATAGTTTTTGTAATTAAGGAGCAATCCTTTACGGATAGCCTCAAACATATGGGGAAGGTCTCCGGCCGCATGGTAAACGGATGCGGAAAGTATGGATATTTCTTCATTCCAGGTATTTTCAGGGATGTTTTTGACCAGTGCAAGTCCTAAAACAAAATCGCCGTCGTTAACCGCGTTTTTAAGTATCGTCAGATCCATGGATAAAGTCCTTTCTTAAATCTTATTTAATCAAAGATTTTTTATTGTATAATAGTCCGGCGTTTGATAAAATGAAATAATTATAATTCGTTTTTGGGGAAATTTATTATATAGTAAATTATTATAGACGGTTATCTTTTTAAAATCAATATGGTCGGTAAGATCAGGAACTGATCGGTAAGTAAATCGACAAAAACAGGGGCGGGTATCCGCCCCAAAAGTTGAATATTGCCATTATTGCGCAAAAGGAGATTGGAAGCGTGGGTGTCATACCGGTAGAAGGAAATAAGAATATTTTATATATACATAGCGATAAGATCGTCTTGGACGATATGCGCTGGGGACTTTATCAAATGGGAATAGAGCCGGATCTGTATCCGAAAAAAGTTACGATGTATGAAGATATGGGCGGGGCAGACATTGGGGAAGAAAAGGAAGAACTGAAAGGGTTCATGGAGCGGAAACAATACGATGTCGTCATTACTTATGATTTTCACATTACCGTGGCCATGGCCTGTCAGGAACTGCGGGTAAAATATATTTCATGGATCTATGATTCGCCTAATTTGGCCTTGTACACGGATATTGCCAAAAGCGGATATAATTATGTTTTTGCTTTCGATAAAAAACAGTATGAGCGATTAAGTAAGGAAGGGATCAGGCATTTATATTATCTGCCGCTTGCCGCCAACGTGGATATGACTTCCGGACTGATCATAACGGAGGAAGATGAGGAGAAGTATTGCCATGAGATTTCATTTGTAGGTTCTTTATATAAAGAAAACGGATATAACGAGAAAAAAGCCGTCCTTACGCAGGAAAGCGAAAAAGTGATCCGGGGAATCATACAAAAAACGGCGTTGCATTGGGAAAAAGGGCTGGGATGTTTCGAAACCCTGGATGCAGGGACGGTTGACAGGATATACGAAGAACTCGGGGCGGAAGTCAGGGGCCTGCATATTGATAAGAGGTACATGCTGGAACTATATTTACTGATCAGGAAAGTGACGGAGATCGATAGGACAGGCGTTTTAAATGCCCTTGCTGTGGAACATGACGTTACGCTTTATACCGGAACCGACGCCTCCGGTCTGGAGAACGTAAAGATACGGGGGAGGGCGGATTCTTTGGAAGAGGTACCGAAAATCTATTATCTTAGCAAGATCAATTTAAATATTACCATGCGTTCCATTGAAACGGGAATTCCCCAACGGGTGTTTGACATTATGGGAGTGGGCGGATTCGTGTTAAGTAATTATCAGGAGGAATTGGAAGAGTTGTTTGTACCCGACAGGGAGATCGTATTATTCAGGGATGTGCCTGAACTGCTAAAGAAGGCGGAGTATTATCTGAATCATGAAGAAGAGCGGATCAGGATCGCAATAAACGGATATAAAAAGGTAAGGGAATATTATAACACGCAGACAGCGCTCGGCAGTATGCTGCGGGCGGTTTTTCCCGTACAGGATGAAAAGCTGCGGAATCAGGAACAGGGAATTTAGTGATTGTGTAGTTCGACGGTTGGTATTATAATAATAGATACTTTGGTATCACTGATCCCGTGTCCCGCAGCGTCAGGTAAAGCCGGGTAAGGCAGCAGAATGAAAGCAGGGGGCTGATATGACGGTACTGTTCTATAGGTGGATGGGTATTACGGAAGTGGACGCATTGGAAGTTTTGATCGAAATGGGAGTAGAAGTGCTCGCTTTTGAATATCCGCTGAAAAACTATAATGAAGATCAGGAGTTGGAGGGAAAACTAGCGGAGGTTTGCCGGACCCACAGTTTTGACTGTATTTTTTCGTTTAATTATTTTCCGGCATTATCTCTGGTAAGTAAAAAAATAGGCGTTAGATATGTTTCGTGGGTATATGATTCGCCGCATCTTACCTTAAATTCAAAAACGGTCTTAAACGATTGTAACGACATTTATGTTTTCGATTACTATAGGTATTGCGAGCTGACAGAAAAAAAGCGGGGAAATATACACTATCTGCCGTTGGCGGTAAATACAAAAAGGCTTGAGCGGCAAGAGCGTTTCTACGGACAAGGGTATCGGCATGAAGTATCGTTTATGGGAAATTTATATAACGATGAATACAATTTTTATGATAAGATAAAATATTTACCGGAATATATAAGGGGAATGCTGGAAGGCGTTATGGAGGCCCAGCTTCTGTTTAACCGGTATGATTTTTTGGAGGCCCAGCTTAGCGATGCCATGATGGACGAGATATTAACGTATGTTGATTTTGAAGTCGGCGGGAATTATTTTCCTTCAAAAAGAGATATTTTTTTGGACTTAGTATTGCGCCGTAAAATGACCATATTAGAGAGGAGCCGTATTTTAGACGCAGTCAGCGGACGTTTTCCCACGGTGCTTTATTCGGGAACGGAAACGCCGGAGCTTCCTATGATAACCCATATGGGGCATGTAGAATATTTAAAGCAGATGCCGGAGATGTTTAAGCGCAGCAAGGTGAATTTAAATATTTCGCTCCGTTCTATTTTATCGGGAATTCCGCTCCGGGTTATGGATATCATGGGGGCAGGCGGTTTTGCACTCTCCGATTATCAGTTGGAAATCGAAGAATATTTTAAGATAGGAGAAGAGATTGTCGTTTATGACGGCATAGGAGACTGTCTGGAGCGGATCGGGTATTATCTGAAGCATGAAGCGGAAAGGGAAAAGATAGCGGAAAACGGATGCCGGAAAGTACGGCGTGAATTTTCCTACGAAAATCAGCTTCGGAAAATTTTCGCATGAATCGAAAATCAAAGGAATCATGGATCATATGACAGAAAACATAAAAAAGATCATTATTTTAGGAAACAGGGAAGAAAAGTCGGAAATATTAAAAATCTGTTCGGAATGGGAACTGTTTTTTAAAAAGAAAAAATGGGAAACCGAAGCTTTTTTTATCGAAGCGGATGCGGAACAGACGCTTATGAAGATAGCGGCAGATGAACGGGCCGATATGGTAATATGCTTTCAGTTGGCGGGATTTCATATTACCATGTTCGGCGGGGACATTTTTCTAAACAAGTTTTATTGCCCGATCGTCAATATAATATGGAAACCGTTGGGGGAGAGGGATCTAAAACTATTGGATTCCAGACTGAATGTTACTATCGTATTTTTTACGAATGACCGGGAAAATGTGGATAAGGTAAAACAAGGTTTGGAATTTCCGCCATACATACGGTATCTGCCTGATTTTAAGAAGTTTTGGGAGGAAGTTAATCTGAAAACCGTATTTTTGTATGGAAACGACATGGATGTTTCCGGGCATGGAGGACAGTAAGAGGAAAGGAGCGCTATAATAAAATGAGAGAATTGACATTAGAGACAAAAGAGGCTTTACGGGTTATGGGGGAATATTTGGAGAAACTGATTCCGGGAATGGAGGTATTGATAACGGAACTGCGGGGGAACAGAAAAGCAGATACGGATACTTTTTTAAAGAATTGTACGGATAGCTTTAACTGGATGGTCGAGATCTATAACCTGACTTCGGATGTGATCAACGAAGGAAAGGAAAGAATTAAAAAAGAAGAAATAAATCCGGGGATCATCGCGCTTGGCGACGCCCTGAAGGAAAAAAACGACGGAAAAACTGCGGATGCTTTGGAAAGCAGGATCATCCCTTTTCTGAAACAGTTAAAAGACGCGGTAAACGAGATCCAAAACCAATAAAAGCCACCGTCATGATATAAGCGGCATGCCGCTGTTGTCATGACGGTTTTTAAGGAATATCGCAACATATCCGGAACATATGTATGGACTTTGTCCGGAGCAGGACACAGAATTTGAAATCACGGGAGGCGGCGGAAGGTATGAATCCTATTGCAGCGGTTATATGCAACTACAATAAAAGTAAGTATGTGACGGAGTGTATCCAAAGCGTATTGGAATCTACTTTTTCGAATTTTGACCTTATAGTGGTGGACAATGCTTCTACCGACGATTCCGTAAAGTGTATCCGGGAACGATACGAAGGAAAGCTGACGCTTTTGGAAAATGCGGAAAACCTCGGCGGTTCCGGCGGCTTTAACACGGGAATCGGCTATGCGATGGAAAGAGGATACGAATATATCTGGTGTCTGGACAACGATGTGCTGGTAGACGAGAATGCACTCGGCGCATTGTATGATTTTTTGGAAAAGAACCCGCAGGCCGGTATGGCAGGGTCAAAAGTATATCACATGGAGGAGCCGGACTATGTACAGCAGTTCGGGATCGACGTGGATTTTGAACATTTTTGCTGCGAGGCAAAATATTACAACCGTTTGGAGGACGGCAGCATGCCGGAGGTGGTATACTCCGACGCGGTGGCGGCCTGTTCCGTTTTGGTGAGGACTTCTTTGATCCGACAGATCGGGATGCTGCCGGAGGAAAATTTTCTGTATTGGGACGATACGGAGTGGGGATACCGCTGCAACCTTGCAGGCTGTCTGGTGGCGTCCGTCGGCGCGTCCAAGGTGCTGCATTCCATGGGAGCGAAAAAGGAATCGGTGAATACGTTTCCCACTTATTATGCATGGCGCAACTGGATCCGCTTTTTTATGAAATATACGGATGAAGAGAAGTGGGAGGCGATGTGCGAAAGCTTTTTGGAAGGGATATTCGAGATCGTTTACGACGGTTTTTATAAGGGAGAGGAGAACCGTACCAAAACGGTCATGGCCGCATATGACGACGCGCTTCACGGCATAGTCGGAAAAGCGGGAGAGGAAAGGATTTTCCCGCTGGACAAAAAAGATGAAAAGCTGCGGGCGATACTGGACAAAGCGGCATGGGCGGAAATCAGAACTGCAGAAGAAGGAATGGATACCGGCGGGCTGGAGGAAAGGATTCTTGCACTATTTCCCGAAATGGAGATCCGGAAAGCAGGAGCGGAAAGGAACAGGGGAAAAGAAGAAACGGAAACCGGCGGCGGATTAGGGAAAAGGGAAAACGGCGCGGAAGAAACCGGAAGGAGATTTATCCTATGCAGGGATATATTTATGCAGGGAGATTATTCCGAGGGGGATATCTTTGTGGATATGGAGGGAAGGATCATGGAAAACGAGGAGGATTTTTTTAAAGTATTTAATAAAGGGTATAGTTATCAGACATTTTTGTTTATGCAAAAGCCGCTTTTCATGGAGCGGGTAAGGGCAATGAGAAAAGACCTCTGATTTTGGAAGTTAAAACGTTAAGATGAAGGGAGACCAAGCGAAATGCATTACGATTATCTGGTAGTTGGCGCAGGACTGTTCGGCGCAGTTTTCGCAAACAAAATGAAAGAAAAAAACAAGACCTGTTTTGTGATAGATAAACGTCCCAATGTAGCGGGAAATATTTTTACGGAAAATACAAAAAAAATTCAGGTGCATAAATACGGGGCGCATATTTTCCATACTTCTAACAGGGAAGTGTGGAATTATGTAAACCGATTCGCGGAGTTTAATCATTATGTTAATTCTCCTGTTGCGCGTTTTAAGGACGAGTTGTATAATCTGCCGTTTAATATGAACACGTTCAGCAAGATGTGGGGGATTAAAACGCCTCAGGAGGCAAAGAGAAAGATTGGGGAGCAGATTCGGGAATTGGGTATAACGGAACCCCGGAATTTAGAGGAACAGGCGCTTTCCCTTGTGGGAACGGACGTATATGAAAAGCTGGTCAAAGGTTATACGGAAAAACAGTGGGGACGGGATTGTAAGGAGCTGCCCGCTTTTATCATTAAAAGACTGCCCCTGCGTTTCACCTATGATAATAATTATTTCAATGATCCCTATCAGGGGATACCGAAGGGCGGATACACCCGTATGGTGGAAAATATGCTTGCGGATGTCCCTGTGCTTTTAGGAGTGGAATACAAACAATTTTTAAAAGAAAACGAAGAGCAGGGAGAGCGGAAGGTCACCTTTGACAAAGTTTTATATACCGGGATGATCGACGAGTACTTTGATTATTGTCTGGGAGAACTGGAATACCGCTCCCTTCGGTTTGAAGAAGAGATCCTTGAAGGAGAGGAGAATTATCAGGGAAATGCGGTAGTCAATTATACGGAAAGGGAAGTCCCTTATACGAGAATCATCGAACATAAGCATTTTGAGTTTGGAAGGCAGCCGGACACCGTGATCACAAGAGAGTATCCGGCGGAATGGAAGAGGGGGGACGAGCCTTATTATCCCATGAACGACGAAAAAAACGAAGCGCTCTTTGCACGGTACCGGGAGCTTGCGGAAAAAGAAGGAAACGTGCTGTTTGGAGGAAGACTTGGACAGTATAAATATTACGATATGGATAAAGTGATCGAGGCGGCGTGGAAAATGTGCGCGGAAGAGGCCTGAGCGGAGTGCCCTGCAGTTTACTGCGGGGTATTTTGCCGGTACGGTCAAGTTTTGTATTGCATCTTCGGTTCCGGTATGTTATACTGTTAAAAAGTTTGATATTCAAAATATTATATATACAAAATATTGGAGAGACAAAGAAATTAAAAGAGCAGGCCGGCAAGTTTGTGTCCGCGTGGTTTTCGCAAACTTGACAGTGCATAGCAGGGGATCGATAAATGGAGAGGAAAGCCGCGCAGAAATGAGGAGAGACTATGACTTGGGAAGAAGCAAACAGAGACTTGGACGAAAGAAGGCGGAAAGCGCTGTTAGGAGGCGGTCAGTCGCGGATTAATAAGCAGCATGAAGCCGGAAAGATGACCGCAAGGGAAAGAATCGAAGTGTTACTGGACGAAGGCAGTTTTGTAGAAGTAGACGGCTTTATCGAATCCAGAATCGACGACTTTGACTTAGATAAGCGCAGGGTAGCGGGAGACGGCGTTGTGACCGGATATGGGGAGATTGACGGACGTCTTGTGTTTGTGGCGAGCGAAGACTTTACTGTGATCGGTGGGACGCTTGGAGAATATCATTCTATGAAAATATGCCGGATACAGGATATGGCGATGGAGATGAAAGCGCCTTTGATTTGTATCAACGACAGCGGCGGGGCAAGGATCGAGGAAGGGATCTCCTCTTTGAGCGGTTACAGCGGTATGTTTTTAAGGCATACGAAAGCGTCGGGAATGATTCCACAGATCGCGGTCATTTTAGGCCCCTGCTCGGGCGGAGCCTGTTATGCGCCCGCTATCTGCGACTTTATTTTTATGGTGAGAAATACTTCCAAAATGTTTATTACGGGGCCCAATGTGGTGAAAACGGTCATTAATGAGGAAGTTTCCGTAGAGGAGCTGGGCGGTGCGGAAGTGCACGCCAAAAAGAGCGGCGTGTCCCATTTTACTTACGATACGGAAGGCGAATGTCTGATGGGAGTGCGGAAACTGCTTACTTATCTTCCCAGCAGTTTCGATGAAAGAACGCCGGTTATATTGTCCCTTCAGGGAAAACAGGCGCTTACCGCAGGCAAGAGCGCGGGAAGGGTGCTGCATAAAGTAGGGCAGATCAGAAGGAGCGTATTTTCAAAGGATGAGGAACAGCGTGCAAAGCGTATCAGCGAGATTGTACCGGATAACTCCAGAAAAGCTTACAACGTAAAGGATGTTATCGAATGTGTTGTGGACGAAAACAGCTTTTTCGAGGTTCACAAAGATTTTGCGGCAAATGCCGTAGTAGGTTTTGCCCGTATGGACGGGGAAGTGGCCGGTATTGTGGCAAACCAGCCGGCAGCCATGGGAGGTTCGCTGGATGTTCATGCATCCGATAAGCTGGCAAGATTTATCCGCTTTTGCGACTGTTTTAATATTCCTCTTATTACGTTGGTGGACGTACCCGCGTTTTTACCGGGGACGGCGCAGGAACACAGCGGCATCATCCGCCACGGCGCTAAAGTGTTATACGCTTATTCGGAGGCCACGGTACCGAAGATCACGCTGATCATGAGGAAAGCTTACGGCGGCGCGTACATTGCCATGAATTCCAAGGAAATGGGAGCGGATATCGTATTTGCATGGCCGATAGCGGAAATAGCGGTCATGGGCGCGGAAGGAGCCGTAAATATCGCTTTCAAGAGAAAGATCAAGGCGGCCGAGAATCCGGAAGAAATGAGGGAGCAGTGCAAAAAGGAATATGAGGAGCGTTTCCTGAATCCGTATGTGGCCGCGGCCAGAGGGTATGTAAACGAAGTGATCAAACCGGAAGAAACAAGAGCTTCTTTATTAAAAGCCCTTCGTGCGCTCAGAAGCAAAGAAATGGAGCGGCCGGCTAAGAAACACGGAAATATTCCGCTTTAAATCATGTGAAATATAAAATTTTCCGATCCCAATTTCCCGGTCCTGATTTGTATGCCCGCTTTAGAGTGTGTTCGAAAATTCATTCCTGCCATTTTAATGGCTGGACATCTGCACGCCCTGCTTTGCGCGACATTTACACCAAATTTAATCAACGTAGCCCGCTGCGCCTCTTAAATTTGATACAAATCTTCCACAAACTGTGACGCACATCTCGGGGAAAGCAATTTTCAAACACGCTAGCGGGCAGATGGGAATTGGTGTAAGAAGAACTTCTACATTATTTGAGGCGGAGCCGCGAAGCAGAATCATGGAAGCTAGAATATATATGCGAAAAGAGAACAAAAAACCCCTGCCGGAAAATGTTTCCATGTTTTCCAACAGGGGTTTTTAACGATCTAACAATAACTGTTAAAGAGCATTCCACTATAAACGCTGGTAATATAAGGCGGCGCAAAATTTTTGCCCGGATTCTTGTAAGCCACGATCTTGCTGGACACATAGTGCATAGGGTCAAGACTGATCTGGTCGGTCTTGCGTATCAGCGAATTGGCAAAATCTTTAACGGAAAGGAAACTTTCGCTGGCATCGTTTTCCAAAGCGGACTGTTTGAGCGCGTCCTCATCGATCCGGAGTTCGCCGTTTTTATCAAGGGAAAGCCCTACCGCGTCCAACTCATTGGCATACAGGGAAACTACACCCTTCATCTCGGAAACGAGACGGCCGGATTTCGGTTGTTTATCTAAATAGGAAGAGGCGTCTCTTATAAAAGAGTTATAAGCGCTTGCCAAAGCCGAAACGTTATCCGTTAAAGATTCCACATCCGTTTTCAGGCCAATCGTAGCAGATTCTCCTTCGGTTGTACGGATATTATTTAACGTGACTGCATAAGTTTTATCAATGGTCAGCGTATTGCTGCAGGAAGTCCGCTGCTCGCCGTTCAGAAGAAAAGAAGCGTTGGAAGCGTTCCTTGCCATAAAATCAATGCCAAGATAAGAAACAGCGCCGGACTTTTTGCTTGTATGGGAGTCCGTTATGGAAAACAGGCATTTTTTCCCTTCGGGGAGTCCCGTTGCGGCCGAAGTGATCCGGAGCGCGGAGGCGTTGTTTTCGTCTATAATGATGTTTGACTTTAAGCCTACGTCCGCATTGTTGATCAGACGGGATAAACGTTTCTGAAGGTCATAATTGGACTCATTGTCATGTACGGCAAACTGAAATTCATAGTTCAATTCATTGATATTGAGGTCGAAAGAATAAGTGTCTGCCGGAAGGGTAGAAATTTCGTCAGGCAGAAAAGTTCCCATATTGACCTGAGGAGAAGCAAGCGCTTCTACTTCAATAGTATAAGACGGCACTTCAACGTCTCCCTTATGGGAGCCGATATACTCGGTGGAGACAAAATCCTCATTACTGGAATAGGCAATCTTCTTATTCAATAAAGAACCACTGTCCAAACCGCCTAAAGAAGCGATCGTATTTTTAAGAGAACGTGCGTTTTCTTTCAGGTCGATGGCAAATTCTCTGGTATCTTTTGTCGAATCAAAGATAGAAAGAGGAGCCTCCTTATTCAGTTTCACGATAGAATTATAGATATTCCGCAGTTCACTTTTTTTATGCGTGTCGAACTGTGAAGATTTTCTGGTATATTTGGAATAGGTTGATAAATAATAATTATATGCAGTATTAAGTGCAGCGGTATATGCCATAAAGGTATCCTCCTTCCTTATCATATTTATTTGATCATAGTCAGTAAGTTAAATTTCTATCTTCAAAAGTAGTAAAGATACGATCCGGATATCATTTACAATTTCAAAAATTATGTTATAGTATATATCGGCCGGTAGTTTTGGTTTTTTTATAGTATATGCGATATTTCTTTGGAATTTCTGCACGGAATTTCTGCACGAAAAAAGTATTGACGCAGAGTAGGGCGGTATGATATAGTATTCAAGCGAGATAAGATTTAGGTCTTTTTTTTATGCTCTAAATTTGGAAAAGAGCGTACAACGAAAGAAAATAATGATGCATGGCGTAAAAGGGCATAGAATGCAGAAAAATGTTCTGTTTACGCATGAGGGATGCCGCGCCATAGAGGGCGGCATATACGGAAAGGAGAATTATGCGTACAAAAATCACATTGGCATGTACAGAATGCAAACAGCGTAACTACAATACTACAAAAGATAAAAAAGCACATCCGGACAGAATGGAGACTAAGAAATACTGCAGATTCTGCAGAACTCATACATTGCACAAAGAAACAAAATAATAATAAAGAAATGCTCAAAACAGGAAAGGACATGAAAAGAAAATGGGAAGTTCCGAAAAGATTGAAAAAGCCGACAAGGCTCAGAAACCTAGTTTCTTTAACGGCGTAAAAGCCGAAATGAAGAAAATTTCATGGCCGGACAAAGAATCATTACTCAAACAGTCGGTTGCAGTAGTTTGTGTTTCCGTTGTTGTTGGGGCGATCATTACGGTATTGGATCTCTTTATTCAGTATGGTGTGAAATTCTTGACAATGTAGAGTGAGGATGGTTGTATGGCAGAGGCAAATTGGTATGTAGTGCATACTTATTCGGGGTATGAAAATAAAGTAAAAGCCAATATTGAGAAAACGATCGAGAACAGGCATTTGGAGGAAGAGATCCTTGAAGTAAGAGTCCCGCTCCAAGAGGTCGTGGAAATGAAAAACGGCGCTAAAAAAACGGTGCAGAAAAAAATGTTTCCCGGATATGTCCTCGTCAATATGGTGATGAATGACGATACATGGTACGTTGTAAGAAATACCCGTGGCGTTACAGGCTTTGTAGGGCCGGGAAGTAAACCGGTGCCGCTTACGGAGGCAGAAATGAAACCCCTCGGCATTAAAGCGGAAAATGTATCCATCGATTTTACGGAAGGAGATTCCGTTGCGGTTGTTGCGGGCGTATGGAAAGATACGGTCGGTATTGTCCAAAAGCTGGATATGAGTAAACAGACGGCGACGATCAACGTTGAACTATTTGGACGTGAGACGCCTGTCGAGATCGGTTTCGAAGAAGTGAGAAGATTACAGTAAGGGGAATCAGGTCATTCCCGTATATTTTTGTTATTTTATTCCTGTATGCATAAGCGCGGCATGTCAGGATTGAAATAAAGGAACCAAAAATGTCTGCCATAGAGGGCGGACAGTGGGAGCACGCTCCGCCGGATGCATCCTGCAAAATACGGAGCATAGGTGCGCCAATTACCACATTATAGGAGGTGCCTAAGATGGCAAAGAAAGTAGAAGGATATATCAAGTTACAGATCCCTGCTGGTAAAGCTACACCAGCGCCGCCGGTTGGTCCGGCTCTCGGACAGCACGGCGTTAATATCGTTGAATTTACGAAACAGTTCAACGCAAGAACGGCTGATAAGGGAGACGTAGTCATCCCTGTCGTTATTACGGTCTATGCGGACAGAAGCTTCAGCTTCATTACAAAAACTCCGCCTGCAGCAGTACTTCTTAAAAAAGCGGCTAACATCAAGTCAGGTTCTGCCGTACCGAACAAGACAAAGGTAGCGACGATTTCCAAAGCAAAAGTGCAGGAGATCGCAGAGATGAAAATGCCTGATTTGAATGCGGCAAGTTTAGAAGCGGCTATGAGCATGATCGCCGGTACCGCAAGAAGTATGGGTATTGTAGTAGAAGATTAATAACGGGAGGAAGAACGATGAAACATGGTAAGAAATATAACGAAGCTGCGAAGTTAGTTGACCGCGCAGTTTTATATGAGCCGGCAGAAGCGATCGCGCTTGCGAAAAAGACGGCAACGGCTAAATTTGACGAGACGATCGAAGTCCATATCAGAACGGGCTGCGACGGACGTCATGCAGAACAGCAGATCCGCGGCGCCGTAGTATTGCCCAACGGTACAGGTAAGACCGTAAAGGTATTAGTATTTGCAAAAGGCGATAAACTTTCCGAAGCAGAAGCGGCAGGAGCTGATTTTGTCGGAGGGGAAGAATTGATTCCGAAGATCCAGAACGACGGATGGCTGGATTTTGACGTTGTTGTTGCGACACCGGATATGATGGGTGTTGTGGGACGTCTCGGTAAGGTTCTTGGACCGAAAGGTCTGATGCCGAACCCGAAAGCGGGTACGGTAACGATGGACGTGACGAAAGCGATCAACGATATTAAAGCAGGTAAGATCGAGTACAGACTGGATAAGACGAATATCGTACATGTTCCGGTAGGAAAAGCTTCTTTCACGGACGAGCAGTTAAACGAGAACTTCAATGCGTTAATGGATGCAATCGTAAAAGCAAAACCCAGCGCATTAAAGGGACAGTATTTAAGAAGCATTACTCTCACTTCCACCATGGGACCGGGCGTGAAAGTAAGCGTAGCGAAGTACTAAAATAAATATTGGATCACGGTTTTATGTAAGAAGCCGCCTTGCCGATTCTGTCGGGTGAGGCGGCGCTTTTTATATCATTTTATTTTATGCAAAATTCTATTTTACTTTTTATAGACCGCGACAGGATAAAGAAAATCTGTTATAATACGAATTATGAAAACATATAAAAAAGGAAAACGGAAAAAGAAAACATATATCATCTTGTGCTGCGAGATCCTTTTGATCGCTACATTGACGATGGGGATCGCGTTCTATGCCTATTCGGTAAAACTGAGGGAAAAGGGCGGTTTTTATGGATCGGAAAGCAATATTGCGGTGCGGATAGCTAAGCCTAAGGAAGAAAATCTTTTGCCCTCTTCTTTGGCTGAAAGAATCGGATCTTCAGACGGAAAGGGAACGGATCTTTCGGAAGGGGACGCTTTTTCAGAGGGAGAGGATCCCTTAAAGGAAAAAGATCCTTTAAAGGAAAACGGCGGAGAAGAGAGTGGAAAGGAAGAGAAGCCTGTCTATACTTACGATCAGGGGATCAAATGGTTTGAACCCAAGAAGGAGGGGGAGACGGTACTTGCTTTTGCGGGGGATATTCTGTTTGACGACGAATATGCGGCTATGGTGAGTATAGAAAGCCGTCAGGGAAAGATTTTTGATTCTTTTTCAGAGGACTTGTTAAAGGAAATGACGGATGCAGATATCTTTATGCTGAATAACGAGTTTACTTATACAAACCGTGGGGAACCTACGGCTGAAAAGCAGTTTACGTTTCGGGCGGATCCGGTGAAATCGGAGTATCTTTTGGATATGGGGGTGGATATCGTTTCCATTGCCAATAACCATACATATGATTACGGCGAGATATCCTTGTTGGATACCGTGGATACGCTTGCAGGGATGGAAATGCCCTATGTGGGCGCAGGACGTAATATTGAAGAGGCCAGCAGACCGTTTTTCTTTGAAACGGACGGGCTGAGAATAGGCTTTCTTTCGGCCACGCAGATAGAAAGGCTGGAAAATCCCGATACAAAGGGAGCGACGCCTGACAGCGCGGGCGTGTTCCGCTGCTGGGATGGGACTCTTTTGTATGAGAAGACGGCAGAAGCGGCAGAAACGTGCGATTTCCTTGTGGTATATGTGCATTGGGGGAGCGAAAATACGGATGAACTCGATTGGGCGCAAAAAGATCAGGCTTTAAAACTGGCCCAGTCCGGCGCCGATTTGATCATAGGGGATCACTCCCACTGCCTGCAGGGGATAGACGTAGTAGAGGGAGTGCCTGTTTTTTATAGTCTTGGAAATTTTTTGTTCAGTTCCAAAACGTTGGATACCTGTCTTGTAAAAGCTGTCGTAGAAGACGGAAGGATAAGCGGATTGCAATTCCTGCCCGCAATGCAAAAAGGATGCAGGACGTTTCTCCTTGCGGGTGAAGAAAAGGAGAGGGTATTGGAATATATGCGGTCGATCTCAAACAATGTTACGATTGATCAGGACGGCTATATTACTTATTGAATTTTTAAAATAGCAAGATTTTATACTTAAATTGTAATTGCCTGATGAAAAATTTTATGTTATAGTGACTATATCACAAAAGGAAGGAGGACGGATGAATGTCAGATACTGCGTTAATACTTCAAAAAATCGAGAGCATGGGAGAATCTCTGAACAACCGCATGGACGGTATGGAAAAACGACTGAACAGCCGTATAGACGGTTTGGAGAACCGTATGGACAGTTTAGGGAACCGCATGGACAGTTTGGAAAGTCGTATGGACGGTCTGGAAAGTCGTATGGACGGTCTGGAGAACCGCATGGATGGTTTGGACAACCGTATGGACAGTCTGGAAGGACAGATGAACCGGCAGTTTGGTGAAGTAAAAGAGGAACTTGAAGTTCATAGGAGCGTTTTAAACGTTATTCTCAACTGGACGGATCAGGTTGCCGTAGTAGAGCCGAAGCTGCCTAGAATAGGGTCGCAAAGCATGTATGGAAACTGAATTGTTTAAAATGTAAAGTACTGTTTTGCTGGTCTGCGCATAGTAATGAATCTTAGCGTTTGATTAGATCTTAAGGTTTCTTGAGATTTATTCTTTAGTAAAGTAATTAAAATCTTGTTATTTCTTATATTTTCCGTGTTGTTTAAAAATAAAAGACAATAAAATTTAACAAATAGTATTTAGCCGGGAATTCGTCCTTGACAAGGAGGAATCTTGTGTGCTATTCTATTTACGGTCATTTTGACCGGCCGAAGACAGTAGGTGCGATGGGAAACCGGAGCGTAAGGATATCGCCTACCGAGGAGAAGAGTTATATAGGACTTTATTCCTCCCTGTCTTTCAGGGAGGTTTTTTATGCAGAGGCCTGTGAAGAAACATACCGGTAAAACGGTGCGCGGGTCTTGCGGCGGGTAGGGAAAAAGTTTTTCCCTTATCCGGTTATAAAAGCCTGCATGGGCAGTATTGTCTGGACTCCTTTCGGCAGTAAAATCTATAAGGAGGTAATCGTAAAATGGCAAAAGTTGAATTAAAGCAGCCTATCGTTGCAGAAATTTCCGAAAACATCAAAGATGCCCAGTCAGTTGTGCTTGTAGACTATCGCGGACTTACGGTAGAACAGGATACGGAACTTCGTAAGCAGCTTCGTGCGGAAGGAATTACTTACAAAGTTTACAAAAATACAATGATGAATTTTGCGTTTAAGGGAACAGACTGCGAGGCGCTTTCTTCCTATTTGGAAGGCCCCAGTGCAATTGCTATTTCTACAACGGATGCAACAGCGCCGGCAAGAGTATTGGCTAAATTTGCAAAAACGGCTGATGCGCTTGAAATCAAAGGCGGTATTGTGGAAGGGATTGCTTATGACGCGAAAGGAATTGCAAATATCGCAATGATTCCGTCAAGAGAAGAACTGCTCTCCAAGTTACTTGGAAGTATTCAGTCCCCTATTACAAACTTTGCGCGTGTGATGAACCAGTTGGCAGAAAAGGGCGGTGCATCCGAATGCGCAGCGCCTGAAGCGGCAGAAGCTCCTGCCGGGTCGGAAACACCCGTAGAAGAAACTCCGGCAGAATAAGCCTAAAGCAGTGAAAGCCGGTGAGAGGCGTAAAGGAAAAACGCTTTTAATTATGAAATGAGATTGTAAAGGTAAATAAAATTAACGGAGGTAAATTATAATGGCAAAATTATCCACTCAGGAAATGATCGACGCGATCAAAGAGTTAACGGTATTGGAATTGAACGATTTAGTAAAAGCATGTGAAGAAGAGTTCGGCGTATCTGCAGCGGCAGGCGTTGTAGTTGCAGCAGCAGGAGCAGGCGACGGAGCAGGCGCAGCAGAAGAAAAGACCGAGTTTGACGTAGAATTAACAGAAGTAGGTCCTAACAAGGTTAAAGTTATTAAAGTAGTTCGTGAAGCTACAGGTTTGGGATTGAAAGAAGCAAAAGACTTAGTTGATTCTGCACCGAAGGTAATCAAAGAGGCAGCTTCTAAAGAAGAAGCAGACGCTATGAAAGCAAGCTTAGAAGCAGAAGGCGCTAAGGTTACATTGAAGTAATCCGAAAAACGCGTTATATTTTAAGAGAATTTGAGGGCTGATTTTAATATAAATTAGCCCCTTTTCAATGTTGCAGAGCAATAAGCGAAGAAAAGAAGAATGTTGAAGAATATGGAGCTGTGCCAGAAAAAAGGTACATCTCCATATTTTTTCTTTTGGATACAGATCGATAACATAGAGTAAACGAAATAAATATTAAAAAATATTAAAAAATAATTTGGAATATATACTTGACAGGTTGGAATTGAGAAGAGTAACATGAAAATAATGAAGTGCGTTCAGGCAACAGATATCCCGAATGAAAGAGTTTCCAATCCTAAGTTATAGGTCTGCTGAAGCGGACGGATAGGAGCAGGATCGGAAACAAGAAAGGTTTGACCGGGGGTTCAATATATAGAGTCAAAAATGTGTAGAAATGAGGAAAAACATGGACAAGAAACGGGTCGTTACTATAGTTTTAGTTGTTGTTTTCATAATTGCAATAGTAGGAGTAGTCATGATATTTAGAAAAAAAGATTTGGGGAAGGTGGACGGAGGCAGGATAAACGGCAATGCGGATGAGATGGGAATCCATTATGGAGGCAGTTTTGACGAGTTTCAGTATCAGGAGGAAGAAGAGAAAGAAGACTTAGAGAAGGAATCTGCAGAAGTAGATTTGGATGAAGTGGCTTCGGAAACGGCACGGATAGAAAAAGAGTTTGAAAAAAATAAGCCGGGGGAAGTGATAAAAGACGACGAAGAACTGTCAGGGACAGGAGACAGGGTTTCCGCCAGAGCGGCGGTTTCCGGTTCCGGTAGTAAAAGAGAAGAAAAAGAATCGGAGAATATAGGAAAGATCAGCGACAGGTCCGAAAGCGGACAGAATGTGCCGGACGAGAGTGGAGAGGCAGACGATGGGGGGGACATAGGTCACATTATCCAGAGCAGCGGTTATGCTGAACATGAGGTTGTTTGCGATGCGGAAACGCAGGAAATGGCGGAAACGATAGCAGCGCAGATCGGCGGGACCGTGCTGTCATATCAGAATGGCATCGCTACGATACAAATAGAAGAAAATGTGGATACTTTGCTGGAAAGGCTGGAACAGGAAGGGAGCAGTTTGGAGCTGCATAGAAATTATTTTATATCCGAACCATAAAACAATGGCGGGGGGTGTTTCCGGGCTCAGCCCGTTGAAATATATCAATGATTTCTTCATAGAAATCAAGGACAAAAGTTATTTTGTGATTCAAAGAGAGGGAAAAGGAATGAAAAAGAGAAAACTGAATGGTTTCCTTGCGGTTTTGCTTGCGGCGTCCATGGTCATAGGGCAGCCAATGTCCGCGTATGCAACAGAAGCTGCGCCGATACCGGTGGAAACAAATGAAGAAGCTGAAGAAACAACAAATCCCGAATCGGCAGAAGCCGGAACGGGTGAAACGGTAACCGGAGATACGTTGGGTGAAACGGGGACAGAGGATACCGGAACAGACGAGACGACAACGGAAGATACCGAAGCAGCAGAAACGACAGAAGAAACCGGAACAGGAGAGACGGCAGAAGAGACCGGAACGGAAGGGACAGCAGAGGAAACGACGGAAGAAGAAACCGGAACGGAAGAGGCGTCGGAGGAAACTGCGCCAGAGGAGACGGAAACGGGAGATCAGGTTATTACGGATGACGGCGAGATCAGCGAAAAGGCGTTGAAAGATCTTGGTTTCCATACTATGTCTTTGAGTCCGTCAATGGTAGTGGAAAAAGAAGAACTTTATCAGGTTGCAGCAACTATGAGCGTCATGGAATCCGGAAAGGATTATGTGGAGAACGAGGTTGTTTATCTTGCGCAGGATGAAGAAGAAGCAAAGCGGATTGCGGAATGCTATGGCGGAACTCTTGAGGAATATGAATACGGTGTCGCAGTAGCGCATATTCAGGCAACGGTAACGGAGGCCGTAAGGGTGGCGGCAAATGTAAGGGTCAGCTTACCGGCAGTGTATCCGAATATCTTATATCATATTAACGACGGCTGGGAAACAGGTACGTCAACAGAAACAGAAACACCGGAACAGACAGGAGAGCTGATTGATGAAGCGGACGTTGAGCATGAAGTGATAGGAGAAGTAGAAAGTAACGGCTTGGATCTTCCCCACGATGACGAACACTTATATGCAACGGCACCGAACGATACATATTTTGACAAACAGTGGCATCATGATGCGATCCATACGGTAGAGGCATGGAATGCGACAAAAGGTCAAGGCATTATCGTGGCAGTGATCGATAGTGGTATCGACTACGAGCATCCTGATTTAAAAGGAAATATTGTTGGTCATATCAGTACGATTACAGGTGATAACGGCGACGGACGTGACGATAACGGACATGGTACGCATTGTGCGGGTATTATTGCGGCGATAGCAGGTAATGGAACGGGTGTTTCAGGTATTGCGCCGGAAGCGAAGATTTATTCAGTAAAAGCATTAAATGCAAGAGGTTCAGGCAGTACGGCGGATATTGTTCAGGGTGTTATCAGCGCTATCAACAGAAACGACGTGGATGTTATCAGCATGAGCCTTGGCGGAATTTATTGGGATTCGTTGTTCCAAAAGGCGATCGATACGGCAGTAAGTCAGGGGATTGTTGTAGTTGCGGCAGCGGGTAACGAAGCGGTAGATCAAAAAAGTTATCCGGCAGCATATAATAACGTAATTTCAGTTGCAGCGTCCGATTCTTATAATGATTTGGTCTCATTTTCAAATTATGGAAAATGGGTGGATATTGCGGCTCCGGGACTGAATATATTGTCGACGGTTCCGACAGATTTCCAGATTCCTTCTGACGGTTTTGAATATGAAGCGGCCGGATACGGTTATATGTCAGGAACATCTATGGCGTGTCCTACGGTAGCGGGTACGGTAGCGTTGATGCTCGGAAATAACGAAAATCTGAAAAATAACAATAAGAAAGCAACTGTTACGAAGCTCACCAAGACTTTGGTGGATAGCGCGGAACCGGACGGAACCTATGATGAATGGACCAACGACTTTTATCCGTTTTTAGATGCAGAAGCAGCTACTTATGCGGTGGACGATAGTCAGGCGGCGGTGCCGACTATTAAATTCAGCTCGACACCGTCAAATAAGAACGTAGTGCTGGCAGGTAAAGATCAGTATTTTGAACTGGAAACGGCAACGCCTCACGCAAAAATCTATTATACACTCAACGGAAAGAAACCTACGCCTAAAACCGGATATTTATATACAGGAAAAATTTATATGCCTACATCCGGTAAGGTAAAGATTCAGGCTATTACGGCGGTAGGAAGCAAAGTTTCCAAAGTATTTACTAAAACATATACTTTTGACGTAAAAGCAGAAGCGCTTTCGGCTACGTCTAAAAAGGATATGACCGTTGCAATCGGAAAATCGATCCAATTAAGCGTAGATATCGCGCCTTCTTATGTAAGCAACAAGAAGCTGAAATGGGAAAGTTCGGATGCTACAGGAATGATCAGAGTCGATCAAAAAGGAAAAGTGACCTGTAAAAAGACGGCGGCGGAAGGATTAACGGCTACGATCAAGGCTACCACAACGGACAATACCAATTTATCTTATGAGTTTTCAGTAAAAGCGGTCGGCGACAAAGTAGAGAACATCACATTAAACGAGACTGCGCTTAATATGTCTTATTGGGCAGATAATTCAAATGTATCTATGAAAGATGCAAGCGGAAAAACGTATACCTCCACTTTCAGACTGATACCCAGCAGCAACGGCGTACAGACGGATCAATATTTATATAAATCTTCCAATACAAAAGTTGCTACAGTGGATGCGAACGGAAATATAACGGCGCTTGGTAAAGGAAAAGCAACGATTACGGTTACTGCAAACGACGGTTCCGGTAAGAAAGCGACCTGCAAAGTAAACGTAGTGACACCGGTATTTCATATTTATATGTACAGTTCTACCGGATTTTCAGGCGATAGTACTAAACCTATCCCGATTGGCACAGGCTGTAACATTACTATGAAGACTATGATAAATTATGATTCTAGTAATTATTTGTATAAGCCCAATAATAAAGGACTGGAATGGACTTCCGATAAGCCGGATCTTGTTAAGGTTAAGAACGGCAAAGTGACCTGCGGTAAGGATACGCCGATCGGGACGGAAGTTACGATCACTGCAAAAGCAAAGGACGGATTTGGCGGTACCAAATCAGTGAAATTTGTAGTAACGGATAAGATTAAAAAGATGATTTATGTGAATGAGAAAAACCAAAGTACGAACAGCTCGGCAGTGTCATGTAAGATGGATGTGGGAGATGGAATCCTCGACTTATTGACTAACGAAGCGTCTCCGGATTATGTAGGAATTGTAACGGAACATGATACAGACGATTTTTATAATTCTTTTGCTATCAGTACTACAAACAGAGACGTGGTTTACCGTATGCATTATTATCAGGGGAACAAAGACTTAGGTATGGTAATATGGGGAACCAAGCCGGGCAGCTCTAAAGTAGTTTATACTGCAAGAGACGGTTCCAACACTAAGTTTACTATTAATTTTAAAATCACACAACCAAAATAAAAGTGATGAGAAGAGGCTGATGCACTGTTTAGGTGCATCGGCTTCTTTTTGGTCTGCCAATGGTTTATAAATTTTGGGGAAAAAGCTTGACAAAATCTCCAAAATATGCTTGACTTGCTAATTTTACTGTAGTAAAATGGAAGATGCTCTATTGTGGAGTGGTATGCAATTTTGATAATGAAATACCGACAAATGGGCTGAAAATCATAAAGAACGGGGTGAAATGTCAATGGAAAAGAACAGAATACGTCCTATATCCTCTGGAAACGGCAAGAATGTGCGTATGAGCTATTCACGGCAAAAAGAGGTTTTGGAGATGCCGGACTTAATAGAAGTCCAAAAGGATTCCTATAAGTGGTTTTTGGAAGAAGGCTTAAAAGAGGTTTTCGACGATATCTCTCCTATTGCGGATTACAGCGGACACTTAAGTCTGGAATTTGTGGACTTTGAGCTGTGCGAGGAGGACGTCAAGTATTCTATTGAGAAATGTAAAGAAAGAGATGCCACATATGCCGCACCTTTAAAGGTTAAAGTCCGCCTTTATAATAAAGAAAAAGAAGAGATCAGCGAGCATGAGATCTTTATGGGCGATCTTCCTTTAATGACGGAAACCGGTACGTTTGTAATTAACGGTGCGGAGCGTGTTATCGTAAGCCAGTTAGTACGTTCTCCGGGTATTTACTATGCCATCGGCCATGACAAGATCGGAAAAAGGCTTTTTTCATCAACGGTCATTCCGAACCGCGGTGCGTGGCTGGAGTACGAGACAGATTCCAATGATGTTTTTTATGTGCGTGTAGACAGGACGAGAAAAGTACCGATCACTGTTCTGCTCAGGGCGCTTGGAGTAGGCACGAATGACGAGATCCGGGAATTATTTGGCGATGAACCCAAGATTGAAGCAAGCTTTGCAAAGGATACCTCTGAAAATTATCAGGAGGGCCTGTTAGAGTTATACAAAAAGATCCGTCCGGGCGAGCCTTTAAGCGTAGAGAGCGCAGAAAGCCTGATCACCGCAATGTTCTTTGATCCCAGAAGATATGATTTAGCAAAAGTCGGAAGATATAAATTTAACAAGAAACTGGCACTTCGCAACAGAATCAGGCATCAGATTTTGGCAGAAGATGTTGTCGACACTCTTACGGGTGAAGTTTTGGCAGCGGCGGGTACAAAAGTGACCGCAGAACTTGCTGATCAGATCCAAAACGCAGCCGTTCCTTTTGTGTGGATACAGACTGAAGAGAAAAACGTAAAAGTGCTTTCCAATATGATGGTAGATATTACGAATTTCGTAGACTGCCAGCCGAGAGAACTGGGAATTACCGAGTATGTGTATTTCCCTGTCCTGCAGCAGATTTTAGAGGAGCATTCGGAGAATGCCGAAGAACTGGCGGAAGCGATCCAGAAAAATGTGCATGAACTGATTCCGAAACATATTACAAAGGAAGACATTTTAGCTTCTATCAATTATAATATTCATTTGGAATACGGTCTTGGAAACAATGACGATATCGACCATTTGGGAAACAGAAGGATCAGGGCGGTAGGAGAGCTTTTACAGAATCAGTACCGTATCGGTCTTTCCAGAATGGAAAGGGTAGTCCGTGAAAGAATGACGACCCATGATTCTGAGGAAGTTTCACCGCAGGCATTGATCAATATCAAACCGGTACAGGCGGCGGTGAAGGAATTTTTCGGTTCTTCACAGCTTTCACAGTTCATGGATCAGAACAATCCGTTGGGTGAGCTGACACATAAAAGACGTTTGTCGGCGTTGGGACCCGGCGGTCTTTCCAGAGACAGGGCCGGATTCGAAGTCCGTGACGTGCATTATTCCCATTACGGAAGAATGTGTCCTATCGAGACGCCGGAAGGTCCTAACATCGGTCTGATCAACTCATTGGCAAGTTATGCGAGGATCAACGAGTACGGTTTCGTTGAGGCGCCTTATCGTGAAATAGATAAATCCGATCCGCAAAATCCGCGGGTTACGGATAAAGTAGTGTACATGACTGCGGACGAAGAGGATAATTATCATGTGGCGCAGGCGAGTGAAGCTTTGGATGCAGAGGGACATTTTGTAAGGAATATGGTGTCCGGACGTTATAAAGAAGAGACGCAGGAATATCCGAAGGCAATGTTCGATTATATGGACGTGTCGCCTAAGATGGTATTTTCCGTTGCTACGGCGCTCATTCCCTTCCTTGAAAATGACGATGCGAATCGTGCGCTTATGGGATCGAACATGCAGCGTCAGGCAGTGCCGCTTTTGATCACCGAGGCTCCGGCAGTGGGAACCGGTATGGAACCGAAAGCAGCCGTTGACTCGGGCGTGTGCGTTGTTGCAAGAAAGGCGGGTACTGTCGACTATGTATCCTCCAATCTGATCAAAATGACAAACGACGATGGTACGAGGGATGAATACCGTCTGACGAAGTTCTCAAGAAGTAACCAGTCCAACTGTTATAATCAGAAACCGATCGTATTTAAGGGAAATCATGTGGCGGCAGGTCAGGTCATTGCAGACGGTCCTTCCACATCGGAAGGAGAGCTGGCGCTGGGAAAGAACCCGCTGATTGGCTTCATGACATGGGAAGGTTATAACTACGAGGACGCTGTTCTTTTAAGTGAAAGATTAGTACAGGAGGATGTGTATACCTCCGTTCATATTGAAGAATACGAAGCGGAAGCGCGCGATACGAAGCTGGGGCCGGAAGAGATCACAAGAGACGTTCCGGGCGTCGGCGACGATGCTTTAAAAGATTTGGACGACAGAGGGATCATCCGTATCGGTGCGGAAGTCCGCGCAGGGGATATTTTGGTTGGTAAAGTGACTCCGAAGGGAGAAACGGAGCTGACCGCGGAAGAAAGGCTTCTCCGCGCTATTTTCGGTGAAAAAGCAAGAGAAGTAAGGGATACTTCTTTAAAAGTGCCTCATGGCGAATACGGTATTGTAGTAGACGCAAAAGTATTTACAAGAGAAAACGGCGACGAACTGTCTCCCGGCGTGAATCAGGCGGTCAGGATCTATATTGCGCAGAAGAGAAAAATCTCCGTCGGAGACAAGATGGCAGGCCGTCACGGTAACAAAGGTGTGGTTTCCCGCGTTCTTCCGGTGGAGGATATGCCTTATCTGCCCAACGGACGCCCTCTTGACATCGTATTAAATCCTTTGGGCGTACCTTCCCGTATGAACATCGGACAGGTACTTGAGATTCATTTGAGCCTTGCGGCAAAAGCCCTTGGGTTTAATGTGGCGACGCCGGTATTTGACGGTGCAAACGAAATAGATATTATGGATACGCTCGACCTTGCTAATGATTATGTAAACTTAGAGTGGGAAGCGTTTGAAGCGAAATATAAAGACGAACTGCTGCCTGAGGTGATGCAGTATTTATATGAGAACAGAGATCACAGAGAGGTATGGAAAGGCGTTCCGATCTCCAGAGACGGTAAGGTAAGGCTGCGCGACGGCAGGACCGGAGAGTATTTTGACAGTCCGGTAACGATCGGGCATATGCATTATCTGAAACTCCATCATTTGGTAGACGATAAGATCCATGCCCGTTCCACAGGTCCTTATTCACTGGTAACGCAGCAGCCTCTCGGCGGTAAAGCGCAGTTTGGCGGACAGCGTTTCGGAGAGATGGAGGTTTGGGCGCTGGAGGCTTATGGCGCATCCTATACCCTTCAGGAGATTCTGACCGTGAAGTCGGATGATGTGATCGGACGTGTGAAAACCTATGAGGCAATCATTAAAGGTGAAAATATCCCGGAACCGGGAATTCCCGAATCCTTCAAAGTATTGCTCAAGGAACTGCAGTCTCTTGGACTGGACGTGAGAGTTCTCCGCGAAGACCAGACGGAAGTAGAGATCATGGAATCCATTGAATACGGCGATACGGAATACCGCTACGAGATGGAAGGCGAACCGAGAAATTACGATTATGAATCGGATTCTTTAGGTTCTATGGGATATCAGAAGCAGGAATTTGACGCGGAGAGCGGAGAACTGATCAGCACGGAGGACGAAGAGGCAGAGGACGAATTCTTTGACGAAGAACTGGAGGAGGATTTTGTAGAATCCTTTGACGAATAGGCGTAGAAATGACTACAAACTTTGGAAGGAGTGCCAAAATGTCAGAAACAAAAAATGAAGTTTATCAACCGATGACATTTGATGCGATCAAGATCGGATTAGCATCACCTGAGAAGATCAGAGAATGGTCAAGGGGAGAGGTCACAAAACCTGAGACTATTAACTACAGGACATTAAAACCGGAAAAAGACGGTCTTTTCTGTGAAAGGATTTTTGGTCCCAGCAAGGACTGGGAATGCCATTGCGGTAAATATAAAAAAATCAGATATAAAGGCGTGATCTGCGACAGGTGCGGCGTTGAAGTAACGAAGGCGAATGTCCGCAGGGAGCGTATGGGACATATTGAGCTGGCTGCTCCGGTATCCCATATTTGGTATTTCAAGGGGATTCCGAGCCGTATGGGTCTGATCCTCGACCTTTCTCCAAGGGTATTGGAGAAGGTATTGTATTTTGCTTCTTATATCGTACTGGATAAAGGCGATTCCGGTTTAGAGTATAAACAGGTGTTATCCGAAAAAGAGTATCAGGACGCCAGAGAAACCTACGGAAATAAATTCCGCGTAGGTATGGGGGCGGAAGCAATCAAGGAGCTGCTGGAAGCCATCGATCTGGAGACGGAAGCGGTAGAATTAAAGACCGGATTAAAAGAATCCACAGGCCAGAAGAGGGCAAGGATCATCAAACGTTTGGAGGTGGTAGAAGCGTTCCGCGGTTCGGGAAATAAACCGGAGTGGATGATCATGGATGTGATCCCGGTCATTCCGCCGGATCTGCGTCCTATGGTACAGCTTGACGGCGGACGTTTCGCTACTTCGGATTTAAACGATCTGTATAGAAGGATCATCAACAGAAATAACCGTCTGAAGAGGCTTTTGGAGTTAGGCGCGCCGGATATCATCGTGCGCAACGAAAAAAGAATGCTGCAGGAGGCAGTGGACGCCCTGATTGATAACGGCAGAAGGGGAAGGCCGGTAACGGGGCCCGGAAACCGTGCGCTAAAATCTCTTTCCGATATGTTAAAGGGGAAATCAGGACGTTTTCGCCAGAACCTTTTGGGAAAACGTGTGGATTATTCGGGACGTTCCGTTATTGTGGTAGGGCCGGAGCTTAAAATCTATCAGTGCGGCCTGCCTAAAGAAATGGCAATCGAGTTGTTTAAGCCTTTTGTAATGAAAGAGCTTGTTGCAAGGGGAATTTCCCAAAATATTAAAAATGCGAAGAAATTGGTGGAAAGACTGGATACGCAGGTATGGGACGTTTTGGAAGAAGTGATCAAAGAACATCCGGTTATGCTGAACCGTGCGCCCACTCTTCACAGACTCGGTATTCAGGCATTTGAACCGATCTTGGTAGAGGGTAAGGCAATCAAACTGCATCCGCTTGTATGTACCGCGTTTAATGCGGACTTTGACGGCGACCAGATGGCGGTGCATCTTCCGCTTTCCGTAGAAGCGCAGGCAGAATGCCGTTTCCTCTTATTGTCGCCCAATAATCTGTTAAAACCTTCCGACGGCGGTCCGGTGGCCGTTCCTTCACAAGATATGGTGCTTGGTATTTATTACCTAACACAGGAGCGTCCGGGTGCAAAAGGGGAAGGAAAATTCTTTAAAAATGTAAATGAGGCGATATTGGCTTATGAAAACGGCGTGATTACGCTGCATTCCAGAATTACCGTAAGGGTAAGCAAAGAAAAGGCTGACGGAGAGGTTGTTACCGGCAATGTGGAATCCACGTTGGGACGATTTATCTTCAACGAGATCCTTCCGCAGGATCTGGGCTTTATAGACAGGAAAGATCCGGAGAACTTCTTAAAGCTGGAAGTGGATTTCCATGTAGGCAAGAAAGGGCTGAAACAGATCCTTGAAAAAGTCATCAATACGCATGGGGCTTCTAAAACGGCGGAAGTGCTGGACGATATTAAGTCCACCGGTTATAAATATTCTACAAAGGCAGCCATGACCGTATCCATTTCCGATATGACGGTACCGGAGAAAAAGCCGGAAATGCTGAATGCGGCGCAGGCGACGGTAGATAAGATCTCGCAGAACTTCCGAAGAGGCCTGATCACGGAAGAGGAAAGATACCGTGCGGTAGTAGAAACCTGGAACGAGACGGATAAAGAACTGACGGACACCCTGCTGGCAGGTTTGGATAAATATAACAACATTTTCATGATGGCAGATTCCGGAGCCCGTGGTTCCAATCAGCAGATCAAACAGCTTGCCGGTATGCGTGGACTGATGGCAGATACGACGGGTAGGACGATCGAACTTCCTATTAAATCCAATTTCCGTGAAGGATTGGACGTATTGGAATATTTCATGTCCGCTCACGGCGCGCGGAAAGGTCTTTCCGACACGGCGCTGCGTACAGCCGATTCCGGTTATCTGACAAGACGTATGGTAGACGTTTCACAGGAACTGATTATTCGTGAAATAGACTGCTGCGAGGGAAAAGATGAAATCCCGGGTATGACTGTCAGAGCGTTTATGGACGGTAAGGAAACGATCGAAAACTTAAAAGACAGGATCAACGGACGGTTTTCCTGTGAAGAGATCAAAGACCGCGACGGTAACGTGATCGTAAAGAAAAATCACATGATCACACCGAGCCGTGCCGAAAGGATTCTCAGCATAGGCGTAAACGAGAAAGGCGAACCGATCGAAGAAGTGAAGATCCGTACCATTCTTGGATGCCGTTCCCATAACGGGATCTGCGCAAAATGCTACGGCGCCAATATGGCGACGGGCGAAGCGGTGCAGGTCGGCGAAGCGGTAGGTATCATTGCGGCGCAGTCCATCGGTGAGCCGGGTACACAGCTTACCATGCGTACTTTCCATACGGGCGGCGTTGCCGGCGACGATATTACACAGGGTCTTCCCCGTGTAGAGGAGCTTTTTGAGGCAAGAAAACCGAAAGGTCTCGCTATTATTGCAGAATTTGGCGGGGTTGCCGCGATTAAGGATACGAAGAAAAAGCGTGAAGTCATTATCACCAATCATGAAACGGGAGAATCCAAGGCATATCTGATTCCTTACGGATCCCGTATCAAGATCATGGACGGCGCAGTGCTTGAGGCGGGCGACGAACTGACAGAAGGCAGCGTAAATCCCCATGATCTGTTAAAGATCAAAGGAATCCGTGCAGTTCAGGATTACATGATCAGAGAGGTGCAGAGGGTATACCGTTTGCAGGGTGTTGATATCAGCGATAAGCATATTGAAGTGATCGTGCGTCAGATGCTTAAAAAAGTCCGTATTGAAAATAACGGAGATACGGAGTTCCTGCCGGGTACGTTGGTTGACGTACTGGAATATGAAGATATGAACGAACAGTTGATTGCAGAAGGAAAAGAGCCGGCGGAGGGCAAGCAGGTCATGCTTGGTATTACGAAAGCGGCGCTCGCAACAAATTCCTTCCTTTCCGCAGCTTCTTTCCAAGAGACGACGAAAGTGCTTACGGAGGCGGCGATCAAGGGAAAAGTCGATCCGCTGATCGGACTGAAAGAAAACGTGATCATCGGTAAGCTGATTCCTGCAGGAACCGGTATGAAGAGATATCGGAATGTAAGGCTGGATACGGACGATAAAATAATGAGCAATTTATCTTTGGAAGATGAAATTTCCTTTGGCGAGGAGTCGGATCTGATCGAGATGACGGAAACGGACGACGATCTGTTGGATGAAATCGACGAGACGGATGAGTTTGACGTAGATGAAATGGATGAGTTTGACGATCTGGACGACGAAGGAATCGGCGAGGAAGAATTAGAAGCAGAGGAAATCGGATCTGTGGAAGAATAGATTGGAAAATCAAAGATTTTACAACTTTCTATTTAAGCAGTATCGCAAGCAGGCTTGCGACATGCATGGGATTAACGTGAAATTGGAAATTTCACAATCCTGATTTGCATGCCTGCTAAAGCAGGCAGATGGGAGTTAACGTGAAATTGGAAATTTCGCGATCCTGATTTGTATGTCTGCTAAAGCAGGCGGATGGGAGAGAAAGTAAAGGGCGGCTCTGGAAATGAGAGCCGCTTTTTGCATTGCATAGTAAGATCGGAGAGGCAAAATCTGACGAAAACCTGACGGAAAACTTGAAAAAATATATATTGACAATGATTTCGAGAAAACGTATAATAACGTAGTGTGCGAATAAAAGGCACATATTGGATTATTTTAATAACAGGAGGTGAATCAGAATGCCAACATTTAACCAGTTAGTAAGAAAAGGACGTCAAACATCTGTAAAGAAGTCTACAGCACCGGCTCTTCAGAGAGGATACAATTCTCTTCATAAGAAACCTACAAATACTTCTGCACCGCAGAAAAGAGGTGTTTGTACCGCTGTTAAAACAGCTACTCCTAAAAAACCTAACTCAGCTCTTAGAAAGATCGCCAGAGTTCGTCTTTCTAACGGAATCGAAGTAACAAGCTATATTCCGGGTGAAGGCCATAACTTACAGGAGCACAGCGTTGTTCTTATCCGTGGCGGAAGGGTAAAGGACTTACCGGGTACCAGATACCACATTATCCGTGGTACATTGGATACGGCAGGAGTTGCTAACAGAAAACAGGCTCGTTCCAAATACGGCGCTAAGAGACCGAAGGCATCTAAATAAGGCATTTTCGGATCTATGAAAAATCTTTGATTTTTCCAATCACGTATTTTGGGTTTTATCATTGCAAGGGTCGTATCTGACGACGATTGCAAGACTTGAATACGGCGATTTAGTACCACAAATAAAAACTAATTTTCAGTGTTGGGATTCTGATAGTAATAAATAGATCGAAGTTCTATTATATGATACGCAGATATACCGCACGAGCACAAGTATTAGTTGGTGTCATCGTTGTTTTACGGACACCGTGCACATTGTGAGTACCGAGGATTTATTCACGCAATAATATAGTTATGTTATTGCCAATTAATAAGGAGGGAAGAACCGTGCCACGTAAAGGACATATCCAAAAAAGAGATGTATTAGCAGATCCTTTATACAATAACAAGGTTGTCACAAAGTTGATCAACAACGTTATGCTTGATGGTAAAAAGGGCGTAGCGCAGAAGATTGTATACGGAGCATTTGCTACTGTAGAAGAAAAAGCCGGTAAACCGGCGCTTGACGTTTTTGAGGAGGCAATGAACAATATCATGCCTGTTCTTGAAGTTAAGGCAAGACGTATCGGTGGTGCAACTTATCAGGTTCCTATCGAGGTAAGACCGGACAGACGTCAGGCGTTAGGACTCCGTTGGTTAGTTATGTTTTCTCGTAAGAGAGGCGAAAAGACCATGGAGGCCAGACTTGCCAATGAGATTTTGGACGCTGCAAACAATACGGGTGCAGCAGTAAAAAGAAAAGAAGATATGCACAAAATGGCAGAAGCAAACAAGGCGTTTGCACATTACAGATTCTAATACGGAATCGGACATTTCCGATACCGGTTTGTATATCTGCAAAGGCGGGTATGTGGGAACCGGTATAAAAAGAATTGTAATAAGGGAAAATGCCCAGTATAGCGAATTTTATATATCATGCGAGGAAATCAGGAATTTCCTGTTGGCAGGGTAAGAAATTATTTTGTACTGTTGGATTTGCTTTATAAAAAAACAGGAGGTAAAAGATCTTGGCTGGAAGAGAATATCCATTAGACAGAACTAGAAATATCGGTATTATGGCTCATATTGATGCAGGTAAGACCACATTGACAGAGCGTATTCTCTATTATACCGGTGTTAACTATAAGATCGGCGATACTCATGAAGGTACTGCGACCATGGACTGGATGGAGCAGGAACAGGAAAGAGGTATCACGATCACATCTGCTGCTACTACCTGCCACTGGACTTTGGAAGAAAACTGTAAGCCGAAGCCGGGCGCTTTAGAGCATCGTATCAATATTATTGATACACCCGGTCACGTTGACTTTACGGTTGAAGTTGAACGTTCACTCCGTGTACTTGACGGCGCTGTCGGTGTCTTTTGTGCAAAGGGCGGCGTAGAACCCCAGTCCGAAAACGTGTGGCGTCAGGCAGACACCTATAACGTACCTAGAATGGCATTCATCAATAAGATGGATATCTTAGGTGCAAACTTCTATGGTGCAGTAGACCAGATAAAGACCAGATTAGGTAAAAATGCGATCATACTTCAGTTGCCGATCGGTAAAGAAGATGATTTTAAAGGTATCGTTGACTTATTTGAAATGAAAGCTTATATCTACAATGACGATAAGGGCGATGATATTTCCATTACAGATATTCCGGACGATATAAAGGACGACGCGGAATTGTACCGGGCCGAATTGATCGAAAAGATCTGTGAATTGGACGATGATTTGACAATGATGTATTTGGAGGGTGAAGAACCTTCCGTAGAGCAGCTTAAAGCGGCTCTTAGAAAAGGGACCTGTGAATGTACTGCAGTTCCCGTATGCTGCGGATCTGCTTATAGAAATAAAGGCGTTCAGAAGCTTCTGGATGCAATTTTAGAGTATATGCCGGCGCCGACGGACATTCCTTCTATCAAGGGTGTTGATTTGGACGGCAATGAAGTAGAGAGGCATTCTTCAGACGAAGAACCGTTTTCTGCACTTGCATTTAAGATCATGGCTGACCCGTTTGTCGGTAAGCTTGCATTCTTCCGTGTATATTCGGGAAGCGTAAATTCAGGTTCTTATGTACTGAATGCAACAAAAGATAAGAAAGAGCGTGTTGGACGTATCCTGCAGATGCATGCCAATAAGCGTCAGGAACTTGATAAAGTATATTCCGGTGATATTGCGGCTGCAGTAGGATTTAAATTTACGACTACCGGCGATACAATCTGTGACGATCAGCATCCGGTAATCTTGGAGTCCATGGAATTCCCCGAGCCGGTTATCGAGCTTGCTATCGAGCCGAAGACGAAAGCAGGACAGGGCAAGATGGGTGAAGCTTTGGCAAAACTTGCAGAAGAGGATCCTACTTTCCGTGCGCATACGAATCAGGAAACAGGGCAGACCATCATCGCAGGTATGGGCGAGCTGCATCTTGAGATCATTGTGGACAGACTTTTGCGCGAATTTAAAGTAGAAGCAAACGTAGGCGCGCCTCAGGTTGCGTATAAGGAAGCAATTACAAAAGCAGTGGAAGTGGACAGCAAGTATGCGAAACAGTCCGGTGGACGTGGACAGTATGGCCATTGTAAAGTTAAATTCGAACCTATGGATCCGAACGGTGAAGAATTGTATAAATTTGAGTCTACCGTTGTCGGCGGTGCAATTCCGAAGGAATATATCCCGGCAGTCGGGGAAGGTATCGAAGAGGCGACAAAAGCAGGTATCCTTGGCGGATTCCCGGTTGTAGGCGTATATGCGAACGTATATGACGGTTCCTACCATGAAGTCGATTCTTCCGAAATGGCATTCCACATTGCAGGTTCTTTGGCATTCAAAGAGGCAATGCAGAAAGCAGCGCCGGTATTGATGGAGCCTATCATGAAGGTAGAAGTAACGATGCCGGAAGAGTATATGGGCGACGTAATTGGCGATATTAACTCCCGCCGCGGACGTATCGAAGGTATGGACGACATCGGAGGCGGTAAGATGGTAAGAGCGTTTGTCCCGCTTTCGGAAATGTTCGGTTATTCCACTGATTTACGTTCCAAAACACAGGGACGCGGTAACTACTCCATGTTCTTTGAAAAATACGAGCAGGTACCGAAGAACGTTCAGGAAAAAGTGTTGGCGGCTAAAACGAAATAGGACGCAGTAAAAAACGGGCAGGAAAGCCTGATAAATTTCATTCTTCGCGAATTAGTGCTTGAAAATATTGGCTGTTTTTAATATAATGAGAAATAGCCGAGTAACTAAAAATATAATCATTTTATTAGGAAAATAAGGAGGACTTTTCAAAATGGCAAAAGCTAAATTTGAAAGAACGAAACCGCATTGTAACATTGGTACCATTGGTCACGTTGATCATGGTAAAACAACATTAACGGCAGCGATTACAAAAGTACTTGCTGCAAGAGTTGCTGGTAATACAGCTACAGATTTTGAAAACATTGATAAGGCTCCGGAAGAGAGAGAGCGTGGTATCACAATTTCTACCGCACACGTTGAGTATGAGACAGACAAGAGACATTATGCACACGTTGACTGCCCCGGACATGCTGACTACGTTAAGAACATGATCACTGGTGCAGCTCAGATGGATGGCGCTATCTTAGTAGTTGCTGCTACTGACGGCGTTATGGCTCAGACAAAAGAGCACATCCTTCTTTCCCGTCAGGTAGGCGTTCCTTATATCGTTGTATTCATGAACAAATGTGATATGGTAGACGATCCGGAATTACTTGAATTAGTAGAAATGGAAATCACAGATCAGTTAGCAGAGTATGAATTTAATGATTGCCCGATTATTCAGGGTTCTGCATTAAAAGCTCTTGAAGATCCTAACTGTGAGTGGGGCGACAAGATCATGGAATTAATGGATGCAGTAGACAGCCATATTCCGGATCCTCAGCGTGCTACGGATCAGCCGTTCCTTATGCCTGTAGAGGACGTATTCTCTATCACAGGACGTGGTACGGTTGCTACAGGTAGAGTAGAGCGTGGTGTTCTTCATGTATCCGAAGAAGTTGAAATTATCGGTATCAAAGAAGAAACACAGAAATCTGTTGTAACAGGTATCGAAATGTTCCGTAAACTTCTTGACGAAGCACAGGCTGGTGATAACATCGGTGCATTACTTCGTGGTATCCAGAGAACAGACATCGAAAGAGGTCAGGTTCTTGCAAAACCGGGTTCAGTAACATGCCATACAAAGTTTACTGCACAGGTTTACGTTTTAACAAAAGATGAAGGTGGACGTCATACTCCGTTCTTCAACAACTACAGACCTCAGTTCTATTTCAGAACAACGGACGTAACAGGCGTTTGTAACTTACCGGCTGGTACAGAGATGTGTATGCCTGGCGATAATGTAGAGATGTCAATCGAACTGATTCATCCGATCGCTATGGAACAGGGTCTTACGTTTGCTATTCGTGAGGGCGGACGTACAGTAGGTTCTGGTAGGGTTGCTACTATCATTGAGTAATTAGTAAAAAGCTAGATTTTATGGGGCTTTCCGAGAAATCGGGAAGCCCTTTTTAGAACTTTGCAACAGTGAAAATGTGTAAAACGGTGCCGTAAAGTAGAGATT
>CAJTWM010000020.1:0-59900 GCA_910579805.1 uncultured Lachnospiraceae bacterium
TTATGAAACTTTCCCGATACGAGCAGGAAACGATTGTCAATTACAATGCAGGAGAACAGACTGCCACCCTCTACACAAGGGATAAGGCGGTTATGAGGAAACTTGACACGCTTGTTGCCGACTTCCCCGACACATACAAATTGACGGAGCAAGACAAAGTATCTAAAACCTATTCCTTTCCAAAGTCACACGTCAGCCACCGCAAGCCGAGGACGGTCAGCACAGAGCAGAGGGAACGGGCAAGGCAGATGATGATTGCAAAGAATAGGGCAAAAGAAGATTAAGTAAAATTTAATGGAATTGTGTATACGGTTGTGGTAAAATAACAGCGTTGAGCAATTTGACGGAGGAACATATAGGAATGGAATTTGTATATACTAATGGTGACAACTCTGATTTTATCGAACTATGTCATAGTTTAGATAATTTTCTAAACGAACTTGTTGGCGGTGAAGAAAACAGGGCGGAATATATTCCGTATAATCGACTTGACGACATTTATGATGTAATTATTGCATATGATGACGATATTCCGGTTGGAATTGCCAGTTTCAAAAAGTACGATGATGAATGTGCCGAGGTAAAACGTGTCTTTATAAAGCAGAAATATAGAGGCAGAGGAATTTCAAATAAATTAATGGAATTGTTAGAGAATGCTGCAAAGGAAAAGGGATACCACTATCTAATCTTGGAATCTGGCGAACCACTTGTTGTAGCAATGGCACTTTATAGAAAAATAGGGTATGAAGTCATTCCGAATTATGGCCAATATAAAGATATGCCTAATTCTATTTGCATGAAAAAGGAATTGTAAAATTCTCATTTGTAAAGGAAATTACTATGTCAGTCAATATAGCAGAAACATTTGAATTACTGTTTAATAAGAATAATAATGTTGCATACAAGGCATTGCAGGAATTGCAAAAACAAAGCGAAGAAACGGATTGCGTCTATCCTTATATGGACAGATTAAGCAATATGCTTGATAGTGATAATTCTTACTTGAATAATGGATATTTTCTAAGTCACCTATTCCAACTATCCAACAGAGCTTGCCACCATGCCCGGCGACAGGTGCATCCTGCAACTGCGGGGCCTGTCACCGTTCTATTCCCAAAAGTACGATTTGAAACAGCATCCCGACTACTGATATACGGTGGAGGCGGACAAGAAGAAAAACGCCTTTTCGCTGGAGCGGCTTATCTGCCGCTGCATAAAAAAGCTCAATTCCAATGAGCAGTATACCGTGTACGAGACGGACGCGCCGGATGAAACGCCCATAGACGGGGACGAGGACATCCTCAACTATGACGATTTGGACGCCCCCGACGCCTTTGTATAGCTTTGGGATATTTTGTCCCAAGGAGTCACCTGCCGCCGGATATGGCGGCTTTTTTTGTGCCCGGGAAAATCCCGGAGAAATGGAGGGCTACGGCTCCGACAACTCCGGTTCCAATGCTCATGTACGGTAAAGAAGCAAGCAACCGAAAACAAGAGATAGACCGCCAGCGCCACACTATTCCGAACCAAAGAAACTAAAGACCAAAAGACAAACACTGTGGAAAGGTGCATAACAGGCTATGGAATCATTCATTTCTTGATATTTTTTTGTAAAGGAGGGCTTGAAAATTTGAGTCAAACAGGTATATTTAGGTTAAACAACCCAGTCAAACCAAAATAGTCAGAGGTGATTGTATGAGTGAAAGGTTCAAGGAGCTTCCGGCAGAAAAACAGCTTTCTATTTGTCGTTACAGATAATTAAATAGTTCGTTAATATGCTTAATATGATAATCTGCAAATTGAATGATAGATTTTCTCTGTTCAGCATTTTTCGTTTCAAGCATTTCAGAAAAGACGGTACTCATTCCTGCTTTCTTCGCACCACATAATTCATTTGAGCCACCATCTCCAACAAACAGACATTGCTCCGGGAATACATTCAAACGTTGCATTGCTAACTCATAAATTTGCCTGTCAGGTTTTAATAATCCTACATTGCACGAAAAGATAGAATCATCAAAATACCTGTATAATGGTGATTGGTTCCAATACTTACAATCAATGCAATCCGCATTACTGATTAGCCCCAATTTGATATCCTTTAATTTTAATTTTTGTAAAGTATCCAGTACTTCTTTCGATATCATTTTTAGAGCATTTTTCATTCTCTGTTCACGGGCAAATAAAACCTGCTCTTTTTGAACAGCGCTAACTTTAAACGGCATAAGAGATATTATCTTATCTATAATTTCTATTTCAGTTTTTACGAAACCCAAAGCTCTTTCGTGATACAGTATATCGTTCTCAGCGTATTGTTCCCACTCGCTGACAGACAAGTTTAAAATATCGTATTCATTGTTTGTTTTTTCATATGCAGGAACGATCAAAGTGAAAAATAAATCAAAATATATTGCCTTTATCATTTCTTCTCCTATAACTTCCAATCTATATATTTGATTACAAAATCTTTTTCTGCCATTTACAATGTATATTTATAAGTCATTTCCCATTGGGTCATAATTCCGAAAAGGGAGTAAAATAATCAGTTAAAATTGGTATGTGCGTTTCCACTATTTTTATTTCTTTCAATTCTTCCTTTGAAAAAAATTTAAGTTCAATTGACTCTTCACTACATTTTAAATCGGGCATTTTTTTAAGAGTAGTTGTGTATAAAGCCATGATAGACCTGATAACATTACCATCTGGGTATGCAATAATGATAGAGGGGTCATCATATAATTTACAAAATTTAATATCTTCATCAGATAATATAATTCCCGTTTCTTCAAAAGTCTCTCTTTTCACACATTCCAATAAAGTTTCATTGAGTAATAATCCACCACCAATGAAGGCCCATCTGTTACTGTCTTTTCGTGACTCAAGCAATACTTTGCCATTATAATTAATTAGGATGGTGGAACCTATATGATTTGGTTTGTTTGGTGCAGGTGCATTTAACTGTTTATAATAAAAAGCCGCTTTTCCCATTGTAATCATCTCCATGACACGATATTTGTCGATTTGAGTATAGCATACTGTTAAAAGTAATGCAATTTCATGGCATACAGATTATTTTGGGCGATTATTTTGGGTTATGAAGGGATGAAATTTAAATAAAATCAAATGAAATATGAAACGTATGATGTTAATGAAAATGTGTTGAAAGCTGCACGTCAAATTATCGATATGGGTGTGCTCACAAAGAAGAGTTTTGATGATTGTCAACATATATCCTCATAATATAATTTGAAGATCCAATAAAAAAAGAAACCCCATCATTCCAAGGTTTCCTTTTCTCACTGCGGGAGATGGGACTTGAACCCACACGTCTATACAGACACAAGATCCTTAGTCTTGCCTGTCTGCCAATTCCAGCACTCCCGCATATCGCACAGTACCTTTATGTACCTTCCCCATATCATGAAGAAATCGCGACTGCAAAAAAGATAATAGCATTTCATAAGATCAAAGTCAATATATTTTTTAAATTTTTTTAGATTTTTTTAGATTTTTTATTTTTTTTACAGTTCTGTAAATGCGGCCGTTAACGACGCCGGCAATACCGGACTGCCGCAGGGCCGGAAACAGGCATGATTTCTGATCCTTCATCGCGTTAGAACTGAGGGCAGGACAGCCCTTGGCGGGCGTACTTGAACCTTTGGCCATGTCTGCGGCGCCTTACACCGCCAAAATGTCGCGGGCCACAGGCGTATAGAAAAGTTCCGCTACCTGCGTCCGGTCGGCGGTCTGGCCCAAGATCCACATCAACTTTGCCACAACTGCTTCGGTGGTCATATCGTAAGCCTCCAGTATGGGGAGGTTTTGTTTGATGCTGCTGCCCACATGGTACACGGACAAGTCGCTGCCTTCGTTCTCTACCTGCGTGGTCATGACTACTGTTTTACCGGCTGCCAGCCCTCTTTTTACGGTTTCATAATAATCTCCGGCATGATAAGAGGGAAGGCCGCCTACGCCGAAACTTTCGATGATCAGCGCATTGTTCTGGCTGAGGAGATATTCGGCCACGCCGCAGCCGATTCCGGGGACCAGTTTGAGCAAAGCTACCTTAGGATCGACAGTGTCGTAAAACCGGACCGGGGAAGGAACTTCCCAGTGGATATAGCGAATGATCCTGCCGTCCCTGACCAGTCCCAAAAGAGGGTAGTTGATGCTTGAGAATGCTTCAAAGCTTTTGCTGCGTGTTTTTCTGGCTCTGGTTCCCATAATGATCTTGCTGTTGAAGACCAGCATGACTCCGGGCAGATTTGATGAAGCCACGGTAAAAGCGTCCCGGAGGTTTTGTTTGCTGTCCGTAGTTTCAAAGCCGATCGGCTTTTGGGCGCCGGTGAGTATGATCGGTTTAGGGCTGTTTTGGACCAGATAACTTAAGGCGGCAGCAGTATAGGCCATAGTATCCGTACCATGGCTGATCACAAAACCGTCGTATTCATAAAACCGTTCCTGAATGGCGGATGCGATCCGCACCCAGTGTCCGGGCTGGATATTCGTGCTGTCCAAACTAAAGAGCTGGATACATTCCGCTTCGCAGATATCGAAGATGTCGGGAATATAGCGCAGTAACTGTTTGCTGGTAAGCTCCGGTTCCAAACCGTTTTCCCCCATTTCTGAGGCGATCGTGCCGCCGGTGCCGATGAGAAGTATCCGTTTTTTCTTCATTTTTGTAATCCGCCTTTCTGCGCCGCTTTATTGCACAGGCCCGTAAGCCTGCTATAATTAAAAATGCTCTTTTGCAATTTTTTGCCGGTTGAAATGCTTTGATTATACCCGTTTGCCAAAAGAAATGCAATGAAAAACGCAGCTGTAAAATACCTGCCGGCAACATATGCATAATAATCATTGACCGCCTGTCTTTTTATGAAGTATAATAGTGCTTGATTACATAAACTAAAGTTCGTGATAAGGAAGAGAGGGAAACGTTTTGAGACAATTTTTTGGTATGAGCCAAAGCGGAGATCTGCAGGAGGCAGTCAGGGGATTGAACCATCCGCAGCTGATCATGCTGTTATCCAACAGTGATCAATTTGAAGCGCATGTAAAAAAGTTGGAGGAGCTTTATCCTAAAGTTCCGAGCATCGGATGTATCGGCATGAGCTACGATACAAGAGTAGTGGAAAAGGGCGTGGGAGTCGTAGCTTTTTACGACGGCGTCAGTGCGACGGCAAATGTGCTGGAGGAAGTATCCACCATGCCGGTCAAATATATTGAGCGGCTGGAACAGGACGTACATAAGATCGATGCCTTCAGCGATAATACCATATGCATTGATTTTTGTTCCGGCAACGATGCCTGTGCGCTGACTACGATATATAGTCTGTTAAAAGGAAAAAATATTTCGCTCGTAGGCGGTACGGGCGATGCGGGAAAGGTTTCTGCAAACGGCAGGATCTATGAAGACGCGGTAGCCTATGCGCTTGTCAAAAACGAGCACGGCAAGGTAAAGGCTTATAAAGAAAATATCTATCATCAAATGGGCAATTACCGTTTTATAGCCTCTAAAACGGACAAGGCGAACTATATCATGGGACAGTTGAACGGGATGCCCGCTAAACAGGTCTATCAGGAGATCCTCCAAATTTCGGAGCAGGAGATACAGACCCAGACATTTAAAAATCCTTTCGGAAGGTTATGCGGAGATGAGACCTGTATCATATCCATTAAAGAAGTGAGTGGGAACGCCCTGATCTGTTTCAGGCAGGTCAATGATTCGGATGTGCTGATCATGCTGGAACTGGGAGACTATAAACAGATCGTAAAAGATACGATCCGCGCCATCAAAAATGATTTTCCTAAGATTTCAGCGGTATTTTCCGTCAATTGCCTGTTCCGTTATCTGTTGTTCAGTGATAATAACTATATGGACGAATACCTGCAGGAGATGAGCGCGCTTGGCAATCATGTCGGTCTGGTCGGATATGGCGAACATTATAACAACCAATTTGTAAACCAGTCCATGACATGCGTCGTATTTGAATAAAAAGAGGGTTGAATAAAATAGATGCCTGCTTTAGCGGGCAGGGAGGTATAGAAATGAAATTAAAGAAAAATTCCCGCAGCAAAGCGAAGAGCCTGTATCCGGTAGTGTATGTTACGGAAAGCCTGAAGGATTACCAGCAGGCGCTTGTGCAAAGCGAAGTGGAGTCCCTTTATGAATTGAGCATGGTGAGCCAGTCCTTTGGAAACGTGTTGAAAGATTCTGAAAATTTCAGGGAAACATTACAGGGATTTGAAGAGACTTTTTCCAATATCAATGCAGTATCGGGACAGTTTGCATCTGTGAAGGAAGACATTTCCCAGTCTGTTATCCAGGCGCAGACGGAGGTAGAAGAGTTAAGAAGCAGTTCTGCAACGGTGGAGACTTATTTTGAAGAAATGAAGACTACCTTTGAAGCTTTTGAGATGTCTCTTAAAGAGATCAAAGGATGTATGAACAAGATCGTATCTATTGCGGACCAGACGAATATCCTATCTCTCAACGCCTCCATAGAAGCGGCAAGAGCGGGAGAACAGGGGAAAGGTTTCGCCGTAGTTGCGGAAGAGGTAAAGAGCCTTGCCGAAGAGATCAAGAATCTGGTAGCAGCAGTGGATGTAAGTATCGGCGACGTGGAGCAGGGAGCGGATCAACTGAGCGCCAGCATCCAGACCTCTCATGAGGCGTTAGAACAGAGCCTGTCCAAAGTAGACGATACCTACGAAGTGTTTGACAATATCACGCAGGCGGCAAACGGCGCGACCGAAGTGCAGACGCAGATCTATCAGGTTATCGATAGTTCAAAGACCGAACTTCAGACATTGAATAGTTTTTTTGAGATCATGAAAAAACGGTATCAGGAAGTGGTACAGCATATCAATCGTGCCAGCAACATGGGAACGACAAAGAGCGCCATGTTTGAAGACGTGGATAATATGCTGTCCCAGATCCCGGCAATCATTAAGGATTATAATTAAGCTCTGCATGGTTATCAAGGTAAGTGTTAAGGATGATTTTTATCGACAACGGCAGCAGCCAGAGGGACGGACTGTTGCCGTTATTTAGGAAAGGCATTTTCAAAAGATCTGAAAAAAAGCGGTACGGTTATCGTTAAAAATGCAGCCTTCTGCGTACCGCGTCCCGGAATCTTCTCTTGGAGAGGATCGTGATCAAAGCGATTTCTATGATGACGCATACTGTCAGTACAATGGCGGACCAGGAGAGCGCCGGATCGTTTCCCACAAAACGATTGATCAAAAGTTCGATACTTACACAAAGAATGGCTACGCCGCCAAACAGATAGACCGCGCTCGGAAGGAAAGTATGAGCTACTTTTTTTTCTAAAAGAGTAAATATTTCCGCTATGCAGAGGATAACGACGACGATGGGAAGGGCCAGAGAAAAAAACCACCGGTCCGAATGGGTCACATAAGTGATCATATAAAGATAGACCGCAATAGAGGCGCCGTCAGCGAGCAGGGAGACATAGATGGGAAACTTGGTATACACGATCGCCGGAAAAGCGGCCACCCATATGATGATACAGATTCCGATCACAAGCAGCGACCACATACTCTGGTTAAAAACCAAAAAATTTAAAAGACCGCAGGTCGCCGCGGTTGCACCGCATACAACGGACAAAAGGATAGCCCAGTCTTTTCTTTTTACGACCTCAACCTGTCCCATTTCTTCAGGATAAGGAGAGACTTTTTTTACATAAGGCAGTTCGTTCGGATTGATGACGGGGGTATTGCAGAGGGGGCAGGAAGTTAAAGAAGATTCCAGTTCTACTCCGCAGTTTACACAATAAGACATATTTTTTTCCTCTTTTCTATGTGGATTAGCTTAATATGAAATAGAAAATTTCACTGACCGGCTAATCTTCCATCTCACGATTACTTTCTATTTTTACATGGATACCGTCCTGTACAAGCTTACGGAAGAAGTACCGTTCCACGTCGCTTTCCCGGATGCTGCTTGCGAAATTGATAGTAAGGATATCTTCAAAACTGATAACGGCACAATTGGTTCTGGAAGAAAAGGGCTGTCCCATATAAATATCAAAACGTTCAATAAAAGGCTTCATGTCTTCGGGGACTTTTAACGCGCCCATATTCGTCAGCCCGGCAGAAGAATTTTTGTCCTGCACTTTCGTATAAAAAAGGCGGACGACGAAATCTTTGATAAAAAGAGGGATCACCCGGATCACAGGATTCTGCTGGGTAGCGGCGTTCGTTGTGATATCTCCCCGCAGAAATTTATCGTTGATATAATAGCGCATATAATAATGTACCTGCGTGATGATCTCCTCAAAAGTATAATCTCCAAGACGGGGATCGATGGAAGGATATACCATAGTGATGAAATTCCGCAGCGTTTTGGAGGGAAAAAATCTGCGTAGATTTACGGGCATCGCTATTTTTACAGGGCGCAGTTTTTTATGCCAGTCATGCTGCTGCTTCTGCAAAAGGGCATAGAGCAGACAGGCGTTCAGGTATTCCGTGATCGTGGCGCCGTAAGAGGAGGCGACCTTTGCCGTTTCCTTTACGGAAAGGATACCGTCGATGATATTGAGCGTGTAAAAAGGTTCTTTCGTCCCTCTGACGCGGTAGGTTTTCTCTCCCGGCCGTGCCGGGCGTACCTGCGCATTGGCGTACCGGATATAGGCGTCCTCCAATTCTTCAGGGTCGGGCGGTTCATCGACATCCAGTACAAAGCCGCCGCAGGAGATCCGGTTTCCTAAAAGACGCAGATAGACCGCCGTGATCGTTTGTAATACGCACATGCCTCCCGTACCGTCGCCCAGAGAATGATGGGCTTCTAAGGCAATGCGGCAGTGATGGTAATAGATGCGGATCAGGTAGCGGTTGTTTGCTTTAAAAGGCATCGGCATACAAGGATTTTTGATATCCGGCTGTACAAAAGGCCCGGGTCTTGCATTCGGCTCTAAATAGCGCCAGAACAGCCCCTTCCGTATCGCAGCTTTATAAGTAGGGAATCTTTTTAAGGCAATGTCTACCGCCTGCTGTAAGATCTCCGGACGTATTTCTTCTTTTAACAGGACGGAAAGCCTGTATACGGAGGAAAAATCCCTGCGCTGCAGGGTAGGGTATACGATTGCGGAAAGATCCAGCTTATACCATTCCCTCCGTTCGTTTCGGTTATTTTTATAAGAAGCCATAGGCACTCCTGAAATTTATCTTTTTTTTATAGCATGATACTATTTGCAAATCGCTATACAGGTATTATAATCTTAAAAAAACAGGAAGACAACAAATATTGGATTTTTATCCGGAGAAAGAGAGGAAGATATGGATATTACAAAAGAAATAGTATATGCGGGAGTAAACGATAAGGATATTGATCTGTTTGAATCGCAATATGTAGTAAAAAACGGTGTGTCATATAATTCTTATGTGATTCTGGACGAAAAAATAACGGTCATGGACACGGTGGATAAGCGAAAGAGCGGGGAATGGCTTGCCAATTTGGAGAAGATCCTCGGGGGAGAGAAGCCTTTTTATCTGGTGGTATCCCATTTAGAACCCGATCATGCGGGCAGTATCCTTACTTTTTTGGAAAAGTATCCGGACACTGTTTTGCTCGGTAACGCAAAGACTTTTTTATTTTTAGACCAGTTTTTTGCAGCCCTTCCTAAAGACACAAAGAAACAGACCGTAACGGAAGGCGAATGCGTCAGTTTAGGAAAACATACGCTGCAGTTCTTTTTTGCGCCTATGGTCCATTGGCCGGAAGTCATGGTTACTTATGAACAGACGGAAAAAGTGCTTTTTTCGGCAGACGGCTTCGGAAAGTTCGGTACGCCGGATACAAAAGAAGAGTGGGCGGACGAAGCAAGGAGATATTATATCAATATTGTAGGCAAATACGGCGCCTCCGTACAGGCGCTTATGAAAAAAGCGGGAGGACTTGAGATCCACACCATTGCGCCGCTCCATGGACCGGTGCTGCGGGAAAATCTGGGGTATTATCTGGAAAAATACGATATCTGGAGCAGCTACAGGCCGGAGGAGAGCGGCGTACTTATCGCGTATGCATCGATTCACGGTAATACGGCCGAAGCGGCAAAAAAATTGGAAGGGATGCTCCGTCATAAAGGCGTGGGGAAAGTAAAACTGACGGATCTTTCCAGAGACGATATGGCCGAAGCGGTGGCCGACGCCTTTTGCTATGATAAGATGGTTCTCGCCTGCGCCACCTATGACGGAGGATTGTTTCCCTGTATGGAGGACTTTTTGGCGCATTTAAAGAGCAAAGCGTATCAAAAGAGGACGGTGGCGCTGGTCGAGAACGGTACCTGGGCGCCGTTGGCGGGAAAATGCATGAAAAAACTGCTGGAAGAGATGAAAGAAATCAAGGTTTTGGAGAATATGGTGACGATAAAATCCGCCGTTAACGAGCATACTTTAGAACAGTTGGAAAATCTGGCGGACGAGCTTTCCCATTAGGAAACTTACGCCATATGAAAGAATGCGAAAAGACGCAGATAGGAGAGTTATGGCAAATCCGGAAAAAAGAAATCAGAGCCTGATGCAGCTTATTAAAAGAGTGCACGGGATATTGGAAAACGAGGATATTGAAAAGCACAGACAGTCACAGGACCATGTGGGAGCTATTTTTGGCGGAGGGAAGGATATTTTGATCAAAGACGCGGTCATTGACGGCATCCATGGAGAATGGGTAAGCGTTAATCGCGCGCATATGAAAAAATATATTATTCTTCATTGCCACGGCGGCGGATATTCTACCGGCAGTTCCCAGTATGCAAGGACGCTGACCGGAAAGCTGGCAGCTTCCACTTCTATGGACGTTTTGAGTTTCGATTACAGGCTGGCGCCGGAGAACCCTTATCCGGCGGCATGCGAAGATGCGATGAAAGTTTGGAATTATCTGATGCTATTGGGTTATGGGGCAAGAGACGTCATTGTTTCAGGAGATTCCGCGGGAGGGAATCTGGCGCTGTCTCTGGTACTCAGATTAAAGGAGGAAGGACGGCTTCTGCCAAGGGGGCTGGTGCTGATGTCCCCATGGACGGATCTTACCGCTTCGGGTGAATCTTACCGGACAAAGGCGGAAGTGGATCCGGTGCTGAATGAAGCCTATATCGGTAAAATGATCCAGAATTATGCAGCGGGAAGAGACGTGGCAGATCCTTTTATTTCTCCTCTTTTTGGGGAATTTACGGGATTTCCCCCTACTTATATACAGGTCGGCGATAACGAGATCTTACAGAGTGATTCCCTGCTTTTACATGAAAAGATGGTAGAAGCGAACGTAGCGGTCAAGATGGATGTGTTTGAGAGAATGTGGCATGTATTTCAAATGTCGCCTTTCAAAACGGCCTATGAAGCGATGGACAAGAATGCGGAATTTATTTATGATATATGTCGGTAAGGAACGGTTTACGGTTCCTAAGAACGCCCTGCATACGGCGTTCTTCTTAATTAACGATCCGTGCCGTCTTCCGGCGGCATGGGCGTTACGGGAAAGGAAGGCGGAAAGGTGAAATATATTTATCAGATGGGGATCATTGGCGGAATCAGTTTTATTGCAGAGGCGCTCTATGTACTGCTGCCTTTTCCGGTGCCTGCCAGCGTGTACGGTCTTATCATTTTACTGGTACTGCTGCTTACGGGCGTAGTGAAGCTGGGACAGGTGGCGGATGTGGCGGACTGGCTTTTGAAGATCATGCCCCTCTTATTTATCGGGCCCAGTGTGGGACTGATCAAAGCGGCGGACGCTGTCAAGGGACAGATCCTGCCGCTTATAGTCATGTGCGTACTGTCAACGGTGGGAGTCATGGCCGTCACTTCGGTCACGGCGCAATGCCTGATCCGCAGAAAGAAGGGGAAAGAGGATGTGCAATGAGATTTTGGAGACTTCGGTCTTTTTTGGTGCGGCGGTCAGCATACTGGCCTATTATATAGGGGATAAAATACATGAAAAATGGAAACTCCCGGTGCTGAATCCTTTACTGATCGCGACGGTGATCGTAATCGGCGTTTTAGTTGTCTGCCGTATTGATTATGAAACTTACGATCAGGGGGCGAAATACATTACTTTTTTGCTGACTCCCGCCACGATCTCTTTAGCGGTACCGTTATACAGGCAGATCGAAGTTTTGAAAAAGAATGTGGCTGCGGTCTTTTTCAGTATTTTAAGCGGATGCATAGCGCATGCGCTGATCCTGCTGGGGATAGCGGCTCTGTTCCGGGTGGACGAGACGCTGCTGTTATCTTTTCTGCCTAAAAGCGTGACGACCCCGATTGCGATCGGGATATGCGGGGAAATGGGCGGCATACAGTCCGTTACGGTAGTAGGCGTAGTGGCGGCGGGGATCTTAGGATCGATCATAGGGCCCGGTGTCTTTAAACTGCTGCGGATCACGGAACCGGTGGCGCAGGGGCTTGGGCTTGGAACCCCTTCCCATGCCATCGGCACTTCCAAGGCGTTGGAGACGGGGGACGTACAGGGCGCGATGAGTTCGCTGGCGATCGTAGTCACAGGTATCCTTACGGTAATCATTGTCCCCATTGTGGTAAAATATTTCCTATAAGGGATTGTCGGAAAAATTTTTAAAAAAAATAAAGGAATTTTAAAGGCCGTCTAGAATAATAAATATAGAGTGGTTTTTGTGGGATAAAAAACCGGCGTTTCCGCTTTGGCTTAAATGCCGGTCAGGGGATGAAGATGACGATTCGAGAAAATTTAGAGCGATGGGAAAAGGAATACTTAAGTCCTTATGCCGCACTGAGCATGGAGTCCAAGGGAAGGCTGAAAGAGGAGGAGCAGTGCGACATACGGCCCGTCTTCCAGCGGGACAGGGACAGGATACTGCATTCCAAATCCTTTCGGAGATTAAAGGACAAAACACAGGTATTTTTAACGCCGGAGGGGGATCACTACCGGACGAGACTGACCCATACTTTGGAAGTATCCCAAAATGCAAGGACGATTGCAAAGGCGCTGCGGCTAAATGAAGATCTGGCTGAGGCGATTGCATTGGGCCATGATCTGGGACACACGCCTTTCGGCCATGCGGGAGAAAGGGCTTTGAACCGGATCTGCCCGTTCGGATTCTCTCACAGCAGACAGAGCGTCAGGACGGTGGACGTACTGGAAAAGGGCGGACACGGGCTGAATCTGACGGAAGAGGTCAGGGACGGTATTTTGAATCATCAGACGAAGGGGATGCCGTTTACTCTGGAGGGAAGGGTAGTGCGTTTTTCCGATAAGATCGCCTATATCCATCACGATATGGACGACGCGATACGGGGCGGGATCTTAAAGGAAGAGGACGTGCCGAAAGAGATCAGCGATGTGATCGGTAAGACCTGCGGGGAACGGCTGGATCATTTCATTCATGATCTTGTTACGGCGAGTAAGGATAAAAACGATATTATCATGTCCGAGCCGGTCCTGGAGGCAATGCATAAGCTGAGGGAGTTTATGTTTGTGCGGGTATATCAGAATAAAGAAGCGAAGAGCGAGGAAGGTAAGGCAGAAACGCTTATAGAGACTTTATATAAATATTATTACCAGAGGGTTCACCTGCTGCCAAAGGAGTTTTTGTATCTGATGGAGGAAAAAGGCGAGCCAAAGGAGCAGTTGATCTGCGATTACATAGGGGCCATGACAGACCGTTTTGCCATTGCGAAGTATGAGGAAATTTATATACCGAAGTCATGGCATGGATAAGGGGATTTGTACGCGTGTGAAAATACGCAGATGGGAGTATATATGTATTATCCTGATGAACTGGTAGAAGAAGTCAGGGCAAAAAGTGATATTGTGGATGTGATTTCCGGCTATGTCCGTATCCAGAAAAAAGGGAGCAGTTATTTTGGACTATGTCCGTTTCATAATGAGAAATCACCGTCCTTTTCGGTGTCTCCGGGAAAGCAGATGTATTATTGTTTCGGCTGCGGGGCGGGAGGCAACGTATTTACTTTTGTCATGAACTATGAGAACTTTACATTTCCGGAGGCGATCAAGCTGTTAGCCGAACGGGCCGGCGTGAACCTGCCGGAAATAGAGTATTCCGAAGAAATAAAGCAGAAAGAAAATAAAAGGGCAAAATTGCTGGAAATCAACAAAGAGGCGGCGAAATATTTTTATTATCAGCTCCGGTGCGACAAGGGGGCAGCCGGATACCGCTATCTTTCAAAAAGAGAGTTAAGCGACGAAACGATCAAAAAATTCGGGCTGGGATTTGCCAATAAGACCAGCGACGACCTGACAAGGTATTTAAAGAAGAAAGGATATTCCGACGAACTGTTAAAAGAAGCGGGACTTGCAAGTTTCGAGGAACGTTTCGGCATGCATGATAAATTTTGGAACCGGGTCATGTTTCCGATACAGGACATCAATCACCGGGTCATCGGTTTCGGAGGCAGGGTGATGGGAGACGGAACGCCGAAATATCTGAATTCCCCTGAAACGCCCGTTTTTGATAAGAGCAGGAATCTTTACGGCCTTAATTTCGCAAGGACGGCGCGCAAGAATAACATGATTTTGTGCGAAGGCTATATGGATGTGATCGCCATGCATCAGGCGGGATTCGATCAGGCGACAGCTTCTTTGGGAACGGCGTTTACTCCGGGACAGGCCAATCTCCTCCGCCGTTATACGGAGGAAGTACTGCTTGCTTATGACAGCGACGGGGCGGGGGTAAAGGCGGCGCTGCGGGCGATCGCGATCCTGAAGGAGAGCGGGCTTACGGGAAAAGTCATTGATCTGACACCTTATAAAGACCCGGATGAATTCATCAAAAACCTCGGAAAAGAAGCGTTTCAGGAGAGGATAGACCATGCGGAAAACAGCTTTTTCTTTGAGATCCGCATTTTGGAAAGGGATTTTCAGATGGACGATCCCGAGTCCAAGACAAAATTCCACAGAGAGATCGCGAAAAGGCTGTGCGGTTTTACCGAAGAAGTGGAAAGAGAGAATTATATCGGTGCGATCGCGGAAAAATATCATATCGGTTTTGAAAACTTAAGAAAGCTGGTAGTCTCCTATGCGGCGAAGACCGGTCTGGCAAAGCCGGTGGAACGTCCGAAATCCGGTATTCAAAAGAAAAACACGCCGGAAGACAATGCCAAAAAAGTACAGAGGCTTTTTATTACATGGATCACGGACGAGCCGTCTTTATATCAGAAAGTAGAAAAGTATATATCCGCGCAGGATTTTACGGAAGATCTGTATCGGGAAGTCGCGGACAAGCTGTTTTGCAGTTTGCGGGAAGGCGGCTATAATCCGGCGGCGATCATCAGCAGCTTTGAGGGCGAGGAGGAACAGAGGGAAGCGGCGGCTCTGTTCAATACAAAATTGGAGGCGATCGAGACAAAGCAGGATAGGGAAAAGGCATTTCATGATATCCTCTATGCGGTCAAAAAGAACAGTTACGATTATTACAGTAAAAGGATGGGAACCGACGTAGAGGCGTTAAATAAGGTGATCGAAGGAAAAAAAGCGCTGGAAGAACTTAGCAAAACGCATATTTCTATAGACTAAAGCCAATAATATTTATTACTAATGGAAGGATGGACCAGACAATGGACGAAAACACACAAGCAAAGTTTGAGGAGAAGGTAAAAGAATTACTGAATCTTGCAAAAAAGAAGAAAAATGTTCTCGAGTATCAGGAGATCAGTGATTTCTTTACGGACATGCCGTTGGAGGAAGAGCAGTTTGAAAAGATCTTGGAAGCGCTGGAAGCAAGTAATGTGGATGTGCTGCGTATTACGGAAGATGACGACGTAGACGACGAAGAGATCATTCTGACGGAAGAGGATGAGGTCGATGTAGAGCATATCGATCTGTCGGTGCCTGACGGTGTGAGCATTGAAGATCCTGTCCGTATGTATTTAAAGGAGATCGGAAAAGTTCCTCTTCTTTCGGCAGAAGAGGAGATCGAACTGGCAAAAAGAATGGAAATGGGCGACGAGGATGCGAAAAAGAGGCTTGCGGAAGCAAACCTCCGTCTTGTTGTCAGCATTGCCAAAAGGTATGTAGGGCGCGGGATGCTCTTCCTTGACCTGATTCAGGAAGGTAACTTAGGCCTTATTAAGGCTGTGGAAAAATTCGACTACCGTAAAGGATATAAATTCTCGACTTACGCTACATGGTGGATCCGTCAGGCAATCACCAGAGCGATCGCGGATCAGGCAAGGACGATCCGTATTCCGGTACACATGGTAGAAACGATCAATAAACTGATCCGTGTGAGCAGACAGCTTTTGCAGGAACTTGGGAGAGAACCTACGCCGGAGGAGATTGCAGAGGAAATGAATATGCCGGTTGAACGTGTCCGCGAGATCTTAAAGATTTCACAGGAGCCGGTATCTTTAGAGACGCCCATCGGAGAGGAAGAGGACAGCCATTTGGGAGATTTTATTCAGGATGATAATGTGCCTGTTCCTGCGGATGCAGCGGCTTTTACGCTGTTAAAAGAGCAGCTTGTGGAGGTATTGGGTACTTTGACGGAAAGGGAACAGAAAGTACTCAGGTTAAGGTTTGGTCTGGATGACGGCAGGGCGAGGACTTTGGAGGAAGTAGGAAAGGAATTTAACGTTACCCGTGAACGGATCCGCCAGATCGAGGCTAAGGCGCTCCGTAAACTGCGCCATCCCAGCAGAAGCCGTAAATTAAAGGATTATTTGGATTGATCTATGGAATTATCAAAGAGACTGAACGCGGTAGCAGCGATGGTTACATCCGGGAATGTGGTATGCGACGTGGGGTGTGACCACGGCTATGTATCTATTTTTCTGATAAAGACGAAGAAATGCCCGAGAGTTTACGCGCTGGACGTAAGAGAAGGGCCTTTGGAACGGGCAAGAGAACATATAGAGGCCTATGCATGTACGGACTACATAGAATTAAAGCTTTCCGACGGGCTTTCGGCGATGCCTGCAGGCGCTGCGGATACATTGGTCTGCGCCGGAATGGGCGGCAGGCTGGTCATGAAGATTTTATCCGATAGCATAGAAAAGGTGCGGGCCATGAAAGAATTGATATTACAGCCCCAGTCGGAGATCGGGCTTGTGAGGAGATTTATCCGTCAGGAAGGGTTCGTGCTTGCAGAGGAGGATATGGTAGAAGAAGACGGAAAATATTATCCGGTCATGAGGATCGTAGTGCCTTCTACAAGAGATATTGTAAGGCAGCAGCCAGCAGTACGAACGGCGGACAAAGAAGGAGAGGAAACCTGCAGGGCGGAGGGGCTGCGGATGCCGGAGGAAAAACAGGCTGTTCTGGATGCTTACGGCCCGGTTCTGCTTGCCGGAAGGCATCCTGTATTAAAAGAATATCTGGTAAGGCAGGAGGCTCTTTTGGGACAGATTCAAAGGCGGCTGGAAGAATCAGGCGGAAACGGGGAGCAGACGAAGCAAAGAAAACGGGAGCTGGAAGAAGAAAAGAAGCAGGTGAAGGCAGCGCTCGCTTATTATGAAGAGCCCTTTGGCTGAAAGTAATCAGGTCACTAGTGTTTGAAAAATCCTAAAATATGAGCTTTAGGGAAAGAAACACAGGACAATGAAGGCCGGCACGGTCAGAATAAGACAAAAATAAGACGAAAGAAAAGGGGGAAGGATCATGCGGTGCAGCGAGATCATAGAAAAACTGGAGCAGATCGCTCCGACAAAATATGCGGAGGAATGGGATAACGTAGGCTTTCTTGCAGGCAGGCGTGAAAAAATGGTACAGACAGTATTTATTGCATTGGACGCTACGGACGAGATCATCGAAGAGGCGATCGAGGTAGGCGCCGATATGATACTTACCCATCATCCGCTTATTTTCGAACCGGTCACAAGAGTAAACGGCGATGATTTTATCGGCAGAAGACTGGTAAGACTTTTACAGAACGATATTTGTTATTACGCCATGCATACGAACTTTGACGTAGTGGCGATGGCGCAGGCGGCAGCGGATGAAATGGGGCTTACCGGGACGGAGGTCTTGTCGGTGACGTTTGACGACGGGAACGGGAAAGAAGGGATCGGACGGTACGGTAAGGCAGAACGGGTCATGTCTTTATCCGAGTACGCGGCATATGTGAAAGAGGTATTCCATCTGAAATATGTAAACGTTTACGGCGATCTGGAAGCGCCGGTGGAAACGGTCGCTATCTGTCCGGGATCCGGCAAAAGCACGATGAAGGATGCGGTAAGGATCGGCGCAGACGTACTGATTACGGGAGACGTGGACCATCATATGGGAATCGACCTTGCCGCGCAGGGCGTTTGTGTGATCGATGCGGGACATTACGGGCTGGAAAAGATTTTCGCTCCTTATATGAAGGACTTTTTGAAAAAAGAGATTCCTTCCGTACAAATACAGACGGCAGAAGAAAAAAATCCGTTTTATACCCTGTGACAGGGCATAAACTGTTATAGCGGTAACATACTGCCGCAGAAGCAGGCAGTCAGGCCGGATAAAGGATTTTGGGAAGAAAGGAATGGGTTATGGTTACGGTAAAAATCGACGGGGAAGAGAAGGCATATCAGGAAGGGATCACTCTCGAAACGATCGCCAATGAATATCAGGAAAAATACAATAATTTGATAGCACTTGTTATCTCCAATGGGAAAATAAAAGAGTTGTCCAAAAAGCTGCGGGAAGACTGCGAATTAAAATTTATTACTTTACAGGATACGATCGGGCATATGACTTATGTGAGAACGGCGCTTATGATCTTGGCCAAGGCGGTTGAGGATGTAGTCGGTAAGGAAAACCTTACAAAATTAAAGGTGGATTATGCGATCGGACACGGATATTATTGCAGCACGGAAGGAAATTTCACCGTGGACAAAGGGCTTGCGGAAAGGGTCGTGAAACGGATGCGGGAAATCGTGGAGTCGGGGACCGAGATCGTAAAGCGGCCTTATCATATGGACGACGCAATGAAGCTTTTTGGTTCGCAGGGGATGAAGGACAAGGAAAAGCTGTTTAAGTACAGGCGTAGTTCCTATATCAACGTATATTGCATGGACGGGTACTATGATTATTATTACGGCTATATGTTTCCGAATACTTCTTATGTGAAATACTTTGACTTGATCGCATACGAGGGCGGCCTTATGCTTCTGATCCCCGATAAAAAACATCCGGAGCAGGTTCCGGTATTTGAGCCGAGGGAAAAATTGTTCGCAACATTAAGAGAATCCGATGAATGGGGCAAAAAACTGGGGATCGACACAGTAGGGGATCTGAACAATGAAATCTGCAAAGGCAATATTAACGAATTGATCTTGGTACAGGAAGCCCTGCAGGAGAGAAAGATCGGCGAGATCGCTAAAGAGATCGCAGGACGCGGGGGCGTAAAATTCGTTATGATCGCAGGCCCTTCTTCTTCGGGAAAGACGACTTTTTCCCACCGGCTTTCCGTCCAGCTTAAGACTTACGGGCTGACGCCGCATCCTATCGGGTTGGATGATTATTTCGTTAACAGGGATCAGACGCCGAGAGATGAGAACGGAGATTATAATTTCGAATGTCTGGAAGCCATCGATATCGAAAAATTCAATCAGGATATGTGCGCATTATTGGAAGGGAAAACAGTAGAGATCCCGAGCTTTAATTTTAAAACGGGAACAAGGGAATATAAAGGAAATTATAAGACCCTTGGCCCGGACGATATCCTTGTCATAGAGGGGATACACGGACTGAACGATAAAATGTCTTATGCGCTGCCGAACGAAAGCAAATATAAGATCTATATCAGCGCCTTGACCAGCCTGAACGTGGATGAGCATAACCGGATCCCTACGACGGACGGAAGGCTGCTCAGAAGAATGGTAAGGGACGCGAGGACAAGAGGCTCCTCGGCCCAAAGGACGATCTCCATGTGGCCTTCCGTAAGGCGGGGAGAGGAAGAGAATATTTTTCCTTTTCAGGAAAGTGCGGACGCCATGTTCAACTCCGTTCTGATCTATGAACTGGCAGTGCTGAAACAGTTTGCCGAGCCGCTTCTTTTCAGTATCGGTAAGGAGGAGCCGGAATATTTTGAAGCGAAAAGATTATTGAAATTTTTAGGATATTTTATCGGCGTCAGCAGTGAAAATTTACCGCAAAATTCCATTTGCAGGGAATTTGTGGGAGGCTCCTGTTTCCATGTTTAGGACACATAGAAGAGAAAAATAAGCGCAAAATAAAATAGTAGTTTCGTCATAAAATGAAGTAGAACAAATGATCGCGGCTGCGTAAGCGGCTGAGGAAAGTCCGGGCTTCATAGGGCAGGATGCCGGATAACGTCCGGTGGAGGCGACTCCAAGGCTAGTGCAACAGAGAGATACCGCCGACGGTCCGTTTACGGACCGTCTGGTAAGGGTGGAAAGGCAGTGTAAGAGACTACCGTCTTTTTGGTAACAAAAAGAGCCATGTAAACCCCATCCGAAGCAAGTCCAAATAGAAAGCGTTTATGCCTGCCCGGCAAGCTTTCAGGTGGGACGCTGGAGGCTGCTGGCGACAGCAGTCCAAGATAGATGATCATTCGACCGTGTTTCTTCAGGGGCGTATCCTTTGGATACGGATTTCCCTGTAGACCGGTCCGACATAACCCGGCTTATCGTTCTGCTTCATTTTTGAAATAAAAAGCTGCCGTTTCTGTCTTTTTCTTTAGACAGGACGGCTGTTTATATCTGATTGTTTATTTGTGTGGCCGCTGAAGCGGGCAGATGGGAGTTAGGTGGAAGATAATATAAAAGAGAGGAAAAAAGTTAATATAGGAAATACGTTCCGCTGTCTTATCTTCATGCTGTTCCTTTTCTGCACAATGTTTTCTAACAAGGAAATCAAAGCGCAGACCGTGTCGGAGCGTGAGGCAGGGAAACATCCGCTCATACAGGCGACCGACGTGGTGGAAGAATATAAGGCGCTGGTGCGTTTGGGATTTTTTAATACCGGCGAGTGGAGTAAGAAGGCAGAGAGCAAGGACAAAGAGACGGAACGGACAGACGGACAGAAAACGGAATGTAAAACGGAGGCGCAGATGCTTTTTGCCACTCTTGCAGAGGAAACGGCATATGAGAAGGCGCGTGCCGCTACGGTGCAGATCAATATGGGAACGCATTATGGAAGCGGTATATTGTGGGACATCCGGGAGGGGATGCTTGTTATTGTATCCAACCAACATCTTTTGAAAGAGGCGGAGAGCGGAGAAATTATATTCAGGAACGGAGTCAGCGTACAAGGAACGGTCACAGGACTTTCCGATACCAAGGATATTGGATTTATAGAGGCGCCGCTTTTGGATCTTCAGAGAGAGGATTGGCTGATGCTGCGTTTTGCAGATAAAAGTTTAGAAAATTATGAATCTTTGGCAGCAGGGGATGCTTTGTTCGTGGTAGGTTCTGCAAACGGAGCGGGAGAAGATTATTATGAGGGAACGCTTGGAGATACCGATTATTATTTTCCGGAATTTCAATCCGATATGCTGTACGGATATTGTAAAGCCTTGCCGGGAATGTCAGGAGGAGGAACTTTTGATAAGAGAGGACGCTTTATCGGTATGCTGACGGCAGGGACGAAGGAAGAGGAGATTGCAAGTATTCCCGTGGGAACCATGGTAGAAGAATATAATAAAATATACGAAAACAGGGAATAAGGATAAAAGCATAAAAAAACGGATATAAGGAGGAGCTTAGTATGTACGACATCATCATTATCGGCGCGGGACCTGCAGGTATCAGCGCGGCTGTTTATGGGAGAAGCAGAGGAAAAAAAGTTCTGGTTCTGGAAAAGAATCAGGTGGGCGGTCTGATCGGGACGGTATCTTCCGTGACCCATTATGCAGCGATCGTGCAGGGGGAATCCGGCAGTACATTTGCTGAGCGGATGAAAGAACAGGCCCTTGGAGCCGGTGTGGAGATCCGTTATGAGACCGTAACGGGGACAAAGCTTGCAGGCGATATAAAGAAGGTCGTTACGGACAAAGAAAGCTACGAATCTAAAATCTTGATTTTGGCAAACGGCGGTTCCGGACGTATGCTGGGGATTCCCGGGGAAAATCTGAAAGGCGTCAGATTAAACGCGCCAAGAGACGGCTTGCATTATAAAGGAAAGAACGTGTATGTGATCGGCGGAGCAGACGGAGCGGTCAAAGAGGCTCTCTATTTGGCTAAAATAGCGGACAAAGTGACGATCGTATGCATAGAAGAAGAACTTGCATGTATACAGGAGTTTAAAGATAAAACTGCAGCTTGTGATAACATTGAAATCATGCCCCATGCAAGCCTTACTGCAGTATATGGCAGAGAAGAGGCGGAAGAACTTGAATTTACGGATCATGAAACGGGAGAAAAGCGGATTGTAAAAGACAGTGGGTGCGGAGTATTTGTATACGCAGGAATCGTTCCGAATACGCAGATATACACGGAATTGAAATTAGACGGCGGCTATATTCCGGTAGACGCCTCCATGCAGACGGAAATTCCGGGAGTGTTTGCGGCGGGGGATATCTGTGTGAAAAAAGTAAGGCAGGTGGCCACAGCCGTTTCCGACGGAGCGGTGGCCGGTATTCAGGCAGCGGCGATGTGCTGATATTTTTGTTGACAGCAGTCTGAGGATGGTCTATAGTGAAAAAGGATTCATGCATGAATAAATCTGACAGATAGGAGTGGTTTGTTATGAAAAAGACAGGAGAAAACAGAGGAAATAAACGAAATTAACTGCATAGAGAGACATTCATGCTATTATTTGTGATATTAATAAAGACTTATTAAAGGAACACATGATAGTGTTCCTTTTTTGTACCCATTTTTCGAAGGAAAACGGGTCAAAGAGAAGAAGGTCATATGGAAAATGGAGGAAAACGATGAAAGATAAAGAGCAAAGGGAAAGAAAGACGGCATATGTAACGGCAGTACATAGAGGAAGGTATGAGCTGGAGGCGGAAGGGGAAAAATTTTTCGGCAGGTTAAAAGCAGTGGAATTTTTTTACGGAGAAAACGAAAAAGATTTTCCTACTGTAGGGGATCATGTAGAAGTGGATTTCCAGAAACAGGGAGACAGCGTCATCACAGGGATACTTCCCAGAAAGTCGGTATTTATGAGGTTAAACAGTACGCAGGGGCAGCCGGATCAGGCGGCAGCGGCAAATTTTGACTATGTATTTATTGTGATGTCACTGAATCAGGATTTTCATATCGGCAAGCTGGAACGTTATCTTGCGGCGGCATGGCAGAGCGGTGGGACTCCCGTTGTGATTTTGAGTAAAGCGGACCAATGCGGTCATGCAGAGGCATATAGAAGCAAGGCGGCCCAGACAGCGGTAGGAGTAGAGATATGCTGTCTTTCCGCCAAAACAGGCGAGGGGATGCAGGCATTAGAACCGTTTCTGAAACCGGATAAGGTGATTGTGCTGTTAGGTTCGTCGGGAGTGGGAAAATCTTCGCTTGTCAATACGCTGCTTGGCAGTGAGGAGATGAAAACGGGCGGAATCAGGGAATATGATTCTCAGGGAAGGCATACTACGACGCATAGGCAGTTATTTGAACTGCCGGAAAAAATATTGCTGCCCGACGGGACGGAAATGGCGGCAGGGGCAAGGATTATTGATACGCCCGGAATGCGGATGCTGAAGGTCAGTGATGTGGAGGAAGGGCTGGCAGACGCTTTTGGAGAGGTGGAGACGCTTATGTTACGATGCAGATTCCGCAACTGTACACATGGAAACGAGCCCGGATGCGCAGTCAGGGCGGCGATAGAAGAGGGCAGCCTGTCCCAAAAGAAATGGAAAAATTATCTTTCCATGAAACGGGAGGAAGAATATGCAAGACAGAGGGCGCAGATCAGGGCAAAACGACAAAGCCGGAAAAAGGGGCGATGAGAAAGCGCAGACAGGCGCAAAGATAGCGGATAGAGGCGAAAAGGGCGGAAAAAAGAAAAAAGGCGGGAGAAGGTTTATAAGAAGCGTCGTTGTAAAGGAAACGGTTGTATGTTATAATCTCTGCGTGGCGTGGAAAGCGTGGATATGCGTGGAAAGCACGCAGGAGGGATAAGCATGAAAAAGAAAAATAAGATAAGAATACTGTCCGTTCTTTTGCCAGCGGTCCTGCTGGCCGGATGCGGGGCGGAAAATACGGAAGAAAAGGCGCAGACCGAAACAAAGAGCGGGGAGACGTCCGCCGCTTTACAGGAAGAAGAAGCGCTTTCTTTTACCGGAGTGGATATAGAGGGAAATCAGGTTTCTTCCGATATTTTTTCAGAATCCAAGATCACTATGGTCAATGTATGGGCCACTTACTGTAATCCCTGCTTAAGCGAAATGCCGGGCTTGGGAGAACTGGCAGAAGCTTATGAGGAAGGAGAATTCAGGGTGGTCGGAATCATCAGTGACGTGATGGAGGATGCGGATCAGGAAACGATCGAAGCCGCAAAAGATCTGATCGTGCAGACAGAGGCAGGTTATACGCACCTGCTGTTAAACGAGTCCGTCTACCGTGCTCTTTTAACGGAAGTCAGCGTGGTGCCGACTACGTTTTTTATCGATGAAAATGGCGTAGTCGTAGACACCGTGCTGGGAGCTTTGGAGAAGTCGGCGTGGGAGGAGAAAATCAATGCGCTACTGGAAAAACGTTAGACAGTATGCATGGATATTGGGAGTAGCGATAGGAGCGGTATGTTTAGGGATTGGCGTCATGTACGGACAGTTCGCCGTTATTTGGAAAAAGGCGGTCATGATCTGCATGGAGTGTATCGGAATAGGGTAGGATGATGGAAAAACTGAGACTTAAAATACAACTTCTTTTTACAATAGTTACAAACGGTTATGCGTACGGATTTATAAACGGGAAAATATATCGGGGAAATATGAAATATGCCTGCGTACCCGGACTGAACTGCTATTCCTGTCCGGGGGCATTGGCGGCCTGTCCCATCGGCGCTCTTCAGGCTTTATTTAACCAAAAGGGATTTCAGATCCCTTTTGGGATGATTGGATTTTTCTTCATCGTCGGGAGTCTGTTAGGACGGTTTGTCTGCGGATGGCTGTGTCCGTTCGGGCTGGTACAGGATCTGTTATATAAGATTCCTGTTTTTCATAAAAGAAAACGGCTGCCATTTCATTCTGTTTTGAAATACGGGAAGTACGCGGCTCTCTTTTTGTTCGTGGGGATCGGTTCCCTGTTTTTGTTCGGCGGCTTTGCTAAAGTTCCTGCATTTTGCAAATATATTTGTCCCTCGGGGACTTTATTCGGCGCCGTGCCGCTTCTTGCCGTAAACGGATCCTTACGGAGCCAGACCGGCGGTTTGTTCTTTTGGAAAGGGGCCGTGCTGCTTTTTATTCTGTTTCTTTCCATAAAATGTTACCGTCCCTTTTGTCAGTATCTGTGTCCGTTAGGGGCGATATACGGACTGTTCAACCGGTTTAGTCTGGTACAGATCCGCTGGGAAAAGGAGCAATGTATTTCCTGTGCGGCTTGTGAAAGGGCGTGTCCGGTGGCGCTGTCAAAAGAGGAGATATCCCGGTCGCCGGAATGTATCCGCTGCGGAAAATGTATCGGGGTATGTCCTGAAAAATGTCTGCATTTTTCGGCGCGGTTTTCGGCGGAACAGAGATTTGACTCGGTGTAGGTTTTGGGGTAGAATAATGGATGGATCAGATACGAAGCATGGTCAATATAAGAAAGGAATGATTTTTAATATGACAAAGATTGATATTGTGTCAGGTTTCCTCGGGGCAGGAAAGACAACGTTGATCAAAAAACTTTTAAAAGAGGCTTTGGCAGGCACGAAAGTGGTGCTGATTGAAAATGAGTTCGGCGAGATTGGCGTAGACGGCGGTTTCTTAAAGGACGCCGGAATCGAGATAAAGGAGATGAATTCCGGATGTATCTGCTGTTCTTTAGTCGGCGACTTCGGGGCTTCTCTGCAGGAAGTGCTGACAACTTATCAACCGGAGAGGATCCTGATCGAGCCTTCCGGCGTGGGAAAATTATCCGATGTAATGAAAGCGGTACAAGGGGTCAGGACGGAAACGGAGGTACGGCTTAACAGTGCGGTTGCCGTAGTGGACGCGTCAAAATGTAAGATGTATATAAAGAATTTCGGCGAGTTTTTTGTAAATCAGATCGAACATGCCGGAACGGTCATTTTAAGCAGAACGGATAAAATGAGCGAAGAAAAAGTAAAGCAGTGTGTAGAAATGATCAGGGAGCATAATGCAAAGGCTTCTATTATTACGACGCCCTGGGAACAGTTAGAGGGATCGGCTATTTTAGATACCATTGAGGGGGCAAAAGATTTAGAAGCCGAGCTTATGAAAGAAGTTATGGCACAAAAGGAGGAGCATGACCATCATCATGAACATGGGGAAGACTGTGCCTGCGGCTGTCACGACCATCATGACGGAGAAGACCATGGACACCATCATGATCATGACAGGCATGGAGAGGAAGGCTGTCATGACCATGAGCATCACCACGAAGGACAGGAAGGATGCCATGACCACGACCATCATCACGACGGGCATGGCGAGGAAGGCCATCATAGCCACGAGCACTGTCACGACGGATATGGGGAGGAAGGCCATCATCACGGCAGCGAATGCGGCTGCGGCCATGATCATAGCCATGAGGGACATCATCATGCAGATGAAGTATTTACGAGCTGGGGAGCGGAGACACCGGCGTCTTATACGAAAGCGGAGATAGAAGCGATTTTGGAGCAGTTAGAGGATGAAAAGACATACGGTTTCGTACTCCGGGCAAAGGGTATGGTATCTGCGGGAGACGGCACATGGGTGTACTTTGACTATGTACCCGGTGAAAGCAATGTGAGAGAAGGAAAGCCTGAATATACCGGGAAATTCTGTGTTATTGGTTCGAAATTGAACGAGGCAAATTTGGAAGAATTATTTAGGAAGTAATTTGAGCGGAGACTGTTGGCCGGGATGCGGCGGATTGTGAGGAAGTATGAAACCTGTATATATCATTAACGGTTTTTTGGAAAGCGGGAAAACGGAATTTATTACTTTTACGTTAGAACAGCCATATTTTCATATCAAAGGGAAAACTTTGCTGCTTTTGTGCGAAGAAGGAGAGAACGAATATGACGAAGCGCTGTTAAAAAAAAGCCGGACCGTTTTAGAATTGATCGAAAAAGAAGAGGATTTCAACTCTTCCATACTGATCGAACTGGAGAAGAAATACAAGCCGGAACGGATCATTGTGGAATATAACGGTATGTGGAATTTTAAAAATATGAAACTGCCGTGGCATTGGAAGGTAGAGCAGCAGATCACAACGATAGACGCATCCACTTTCCCTATGTATTTTACCAATATGCGGTCCTTGCTGGCGGAAATGATAAGGAAATCGGAAATGATCATCTTTAACCGCTGCGACGGTGTGGAGGATCTGGGGACTTATAAGAGAAATGTCAAGGCGATCAACGCCAAAGCGGACATTATTTTTGAAGATGCTAACGGAGAGATCAACGAGATCTTTGAGGAAGACCTTCCCTACGATCTGCAGCAGGACAATCTGGAATTGGATAACTATGGTTATGGAATATGGTATTTGGATTCTTTGGACCATTTGGAGAGGTATATCGGGAAAACCGTGACTTTTACGGCGATGGTGTTGAAACCGGAGACGTTTCCGAAAGGGTATTTTGTACCCGGGCGAATGGCGATGACCTGCTGTGCGGACGATATGGCGTTTTTAGGATTTGCCTGTGAATATGAAGGAGCGGATTCATTGGAGCAAAAGCAGTGGGTGAAGGTAACGGCTAAAGTGGCGAAAGAATATTGGGCAGATTATAACGGAGAAGGGCCGATCCTGCACGCCGTCAGCGTGAAGGAAACGCAGGTACCGAAAGAATCGATTATCAGCTTCACATAAATTTGCAAAAGGACCGGAGTAAGAAGACGGAAGTAGTTCTGTCCGTGGGCGGTTGAGTTTAGAAGCACAGGTCTGTGGAGAGATTTGGGTGGTCAAGATGGCGATAGAGAGTGAAAAAGAATTACAGCAGTTGAAAAAACGTTTCCTTGAGCTGGGTGAAAAATCCTATCAGCAGAATCTATATTTGTTTACGGGATTTTTAGGAATGAGCGAGCAAGAGGTGTTCTGGCAGGCGGCACAGGCGATGAAGCATGTGCCGTTTACTATGTGGGGAGGCAGTGAGGAATGTGAACGGCGGATGGTGCGGTTCGGGAGTAAAGAAGAATTCGGATATGAAGAAAAGTTCCCGATCCTTTGTATCGGAATCTATCCCCGGCTTGAGAAATTTGCCGACGAACTGTCCCATCGGGACTTTTTGGGCGCGCTTATGAATCTGGGGATCGAAAGAAGTACGCTGGGAGATATTTACATGAAAGGAAAATCAGGCTATTTGTTCTGTACGGAAACGATAGCGGAATTTATTGTGGACAATCTGGATAAGGTGAAGCACACCCATGTAAGATGTGAAATATTAGAGCAGTTTCCGGATATTGCAGTCAGAGAAGCCGTCTGTGAGGAATATTTGACCGCTTCGGAGCGGATTGACGGTATGATAGCAAAATTGTATAATATATCGAGAAACCAAAGCATGGAACTGTTCCGTACCAAAAAAATATATGTAAACGGAAGATTAAACGAAAATAACAGTTATCATTTAAAGCCGGGAGACGCAGTCAGCGTGCGCGGATACGGAAAATTTACTTATGACGGGATCAGTCAGGAAACACGGAAAGGGAAATACCGGATCAAAGTCCGGGTGTACAGATGACCGGCTGCCTGAATGACGGAAGAAGGAGAGTTGGCATGAGGTTATGGAGTATAGGAAATTATCATTACACGGTGATGCAGTGGCTTTTTCTATTTTACTTTTATTGTTTTTGCGGGTGGTGTATTGAATCTGCCTATGTTTCGGCCAAATCGGGAAAACTGGTGAACAGAGGCTTTATGCGCGGGCCGTTTTTACCGCTTTATGGGAGCGGGGGAATGATGATGCTGATCGTATCTGCGCCGTTTCAGGATCATATCGTACTGGTTTATATAGCGGGGTGCATTGGCGCTACGGTGTTGGAATACATAACAGGTGTTACTATGGAGGCTCTGTTTAAAGTCCGGTATTGGGATTATTCCAACCAACCGTTTCAGTTTCAGGGACATATTTGTTTGGGAACGTCTCTTTCATGGGGAGGGCTTACCATTTTAATGACGCAGTTCGTGCATAAACCTGTCGAAAGATTTCTTCTGGCTATGCCTTTAGAGATTCTTGCGCCGGTAACGGCAGTGCTGACCGTGATCCTTTCCGTTGATTTTGCGCTTTCCTGTAAGGCGGCTTTGGATATACGGGATATTCTTGTTAAGCTGGAAAAGGCGAAAGAGGAGCTGGAGCATATTTCCAAGAGGCTGGACGTAATGATCGCCTTTGCTAATGAGGAAAGGGAGCATCATAAAGTAGAACGAAACGGAAAAAGGCGGTTGGAAAGCTTGAAAGCGGGACTGGAAGAGCGCTTTGAACATATTAAGACAAGCTTTGCGGCAAAACCAGAGGAATACAAGGAGAGTGAAAGAGAAGAGTTTTTATCGCTGCGTGAAAAATATCATGTGAATCTGGAACTGACTAGGCAGTTAAAATCGCTAAAGGATATTTATAAAAGAGGTATGCTGAAAGGCAATCCTACAATGGCGTCAGGAAAGTTCAAAGAGGCGTTGGAGGAATTGAAAGAAGCTGTTTCCGATAGGAGAAAAGATAACAAACGATAGAAATACATCTCTTTTATTTCCTCGATGATTTCTTCAAGAATATATTTTTGCTTTTTTATCCGCAGTTCTTTTTGGGTATCGGCCTCATTATATTTGGTGAAAGTTTGTCGGAATATATAATGTGCGGCCGATACACTGGTGTATTTGAAAAATGTCTAAGACACTTTCCTCTGCCACATTTTATAATCGGACTTCAGAAGTTCGATTTTACGCTTTCTCTGCTTTAAAATAGCAAGTCCCTTATTATAGAACCAAAAAGAATAGACTAAAACATTATTCAGCTTTCCAATCTTTTGCTTGGTAGTCTTTTCGTAATAAGTACCGCCTGCCGCTACGGGAGCATCATTATGGATCGCATCAATCAGATCCGTTTCGTCTTCTATTACGGCGTCGATCTGCGTATAAGCCAATCCGATGCAGTCTTCCCGATGGGAATCGCTGCCGCCGAATTCCGGTTTGCCGTACAGCGCCGCAAGATGATCCGCCTTGGCGTTGGATTCTTTAGACTCGCAGGCATTGAAAGTTTCTATAAAGTCAAATTTTTTCATGATGTCTAAGTTTCTTTTGCCGCGCTTAGTATTGGTAAGGCTTAAATATTTTTCTCCGCACGGATGGGCAGGCCCCAGGATTCCGCCGAAATGGTGGACGATTTCGATCAGTATGGCGACGGGGAGTCCCCGCAGTTCCAGAATCGGAACATGTACTCCGTGGGGGAGGATTACAAGAATATGGCCGCAGTCCAGCGTATCATATTCAATCCCTTTTAATACGACAAAATCGGTATGCCTGATCCCCTTAATATTTTTCTTCCAATGCCTGTAAGCGCGATAGGAATTGTGGTCGGTAATCAGCATCCCGTCATATCCTTTTTCTTTTAAAATCTCAATATTTTCTTCAATGGTAATCTTGCCGTCAATAGAACCTTCTTTGGTGTGGCAATGCATATCAAATTTCACAGATGCTCTCTCCTTCAAAATAGAATTTGAATCATCGATCCTTGCTTATGTTTTTCGAATCTGTTTTTATACAATAATATGACAATACAAATTTTATTATAATACTATTATCTCAATTTTGAAAGGTTTTATTTTATTCTTTTTTCATTCTTTTTTCAAAATTTTTTATAATTCCATATTTTTTATCATTCTATATTTTTTCTTATTTGTTTTAGAGTGTGTTTGAAAATTGCTTTCCCCGAGATGAATTTTCAAACCCGCTCTAGTGTCTTGTCTTGCTGATAATGAGTCAGACCTACTTGTCTATTCGCCCATCTGCGGCGTTAGATTTTCTAGTCGCAGAATCTGCCTTGCAGATGAACGAATATCCTGCGTAGTTTTGCCGAATATCAACAAGACACTAGTATTTGTAAAAAGAGATCTTGTCAAATTTTTCGTCGCAGTACTTACAACGGTATATTTCTTTTTTTTCATCGGCAAGGAGGAATACATGGGGCAATTCCTGTTCAATGGAGGTGATGCATCTTGGATTTTTACATTTGATGACGCCCCGTATCTGTTTAGGGAGCACCAAATCTTTTTTCTCCACGATCATCCCGTCTTTGATTACATTGACGGTAATGTTATGGTCGATAAAGCCGAGAATGTCCAAGTTCAGCATATCGATGTCGCATTCTACTTTTAAAATATCTTTTTTATCCATTTTGCCGCTGCGGGCATTTTTTATGATGGCGACGGTGCAATCCAGCTTATCAAGCCGCAGGTGGTGATAAATGGAAAGGCTCTGTCCGGCTTTGATATGGTCGAGTACGAAACCCTCTTCAATTTTTCCTACATTTAACATAATGCTCTCCTTTCAATCTACATGAATGCCTAACAAAGTCAGGATCAGGGCCATGCGCACATAAACGCCGTACTGAACCTGCTTGAAATAAGCGGCTCTTTCATCATCATCGACTTCTACGGAAATTTCGTTTACCCGGGGAAGGGGATGGAGTACGAGCATATCTTCCTTGGCCAGCTTCATTTTCGTTTTATCCAAAATATAGAAGTCCTTTAAACGGACGTAGTCTTCTTCATTGAAGAAACGTTCCTTTTGGACACGGGTCATATATAAAAGATCAAGGTCTGCCATGGTATCTTCCAACCGGATGACTTCTTCGTAAGGAACAGACCTCTGTTTTAACATATCCGTGATATAGTCGGGGATACGCAGTTCTTCGGGAGAGATAAATATGAACTTGATGTTTTCGTAGCGGACCAGAGCATGGATCAGGGAATGGACAGTACGTCCGAATTTCAGATCCCCGCATAGACCGATTGTAAAATTGTCAAGCCGTCCTTTCAGGGCGCGGATCGTTAAAAGGTCGGTCAGCGTCTGGGTGGGATGCTGGTGTCCGCCGTCGCCCGCATTGATAACGGGAATGCCCGATTTTTCCGCCGCTACCATCGGCGCGCCTTCTTTCGGATGGCGCATGGCGCAGATATCGGCGAAACAGGAGATCACGCGGATCGTATCGGAAACGCTTTCTCCTTTTGCAGCGGAAGAGGAGCCGGCATCGGAAAAGCCGATCACGTTTCCGCCTAAATTCAGCATTGCGGATTCAAAGCTTAAACGGGTCCGGGTGCTGGGTTCGTAGAAGCAGGTCGCCAGCTTTTTTCCTGCGCAGGCATGGGAATATTTGGCTGGGTTATGTTCAATATCTTCCGCCAGATCGAACAGGTCGGACAGTTCCTTGACAGTAAAATCCAAAGGACTCATTAAATGTCTCATAATCATCATTTCCTTTCTAAAGCGACGTTAAATTCTCGTAAAAAAGTCGAAGAGTTGTGTCTCTTCGACTAGGGGTCACTGATATGATAAAAGATCGTCAACCGGTTTCCGTTTCGGAGCTGCCGGTTCTTCAGCGGGATATCCGATGGGGATCAGCGTGACCAATTCACGGTCTTCAGGGATCTCCAAAATAGAAGCGGCTTTCGCCTCATCAAAAATACCTAAAATAACGGAGCCGATCCCTTTTTCATAAGCGGCAAGACAGAAAGTCTGTACGGCAATACCGGCATCGAACATCTGCCAGCCGTCTTTTTTGGCAGTGGAAAAGGAGCCGTCTCTTTCATAACCGCTTCTTTTGGTGATCATGGTAACGGCGATCAGCATAGGCGCGGCGGAGATGATCTCTCCGTTCTTTTTATAAGCGTCCGTGCATTCCGAAGCGATCTTTTCTTTTACTTCTCCGGTGACTGCGATATAACGGGCAATCTGCGTATTTTTCCAACTGGGGGCAAAGGATGCCGTCTCAACGATCTCGGTCAGAACCTCGCTGGGGATCGGAGTGTCTTTAAACTGGCGGATGCTTCTGCGTCCTAAGATACATTCTTTTGCGGTCATGAAAATCCTCCTTTACTGACTTGATTTTGTTATTTTTTATCATATCATATGAAAGTATTTGTTTCAATTCTTAAAATTGGGAAATTTCAGAAAATGAATACATACGAAGCGATTCATGGAGAATCATATTGATTTTGACAACAAAATAACTTATTCTATAGTAAGCGGAAACACAGTAAAGAGCAATCCGTCCCGTAAATTACCGGGATGGCGGAAACGGAGGAGCGTTATGGAAAAAACGGCGGCATATACGGAAAGAAAAAGATGGGTATTTTTGGGACTGCCTTTTACTTTTACAAAATATACGGTAAGGGAGGACGGCATTACGATCAACAGCGGGCTGCTGAAAAGCTTTGAAAATGACTGCTATATGTATAAGGTACAGGATGTGGAGCATACGGCGACGCTGTTTGAAAAAATGTTCGGGCTTGGAACGGTGATCTGCTATACCGGAGACACTACCCATCCTCAGCTTGTTTTGGAGCATATTAAAAATTCCAAGGAAATCAAAAATTATATATTGGAAACCTCCGAAAAAGCGAGGATAAAGAGACGCACATTAAATACGCTTGATATTGGAACAGGCGTTATGGACGATATGGAAGAGTAAAGCTTATGGAACTGGATATGACGAAGGGAAGTCCTTCCCGATTGATACTGAAATTTATAGTACCTTTGATTATAGGAAATATTTTCCAGCAGCTTTACAGCATGGTGGATACGATCATTGTAGGACAGTATGTAGGCGTGCAGGCCCTTGCGGCGGTAGGCGCGACCGGAACCATTAACTTTTTGATTCTTGGATTTATGATGGGAATGACTTCCGGATTTACGGTGCCCGTAGCCCAGAGGTTCGGCGCGGGCGACCTGAAAGGAATGCGTGTGAGTATTGCCAACGCGGCGAGATTATCCGTGATCGTAACGGCGGTTACGACGTTGATAAGCCTTTTGGGAATGCGCGGGCTGTTACGGCTGATGAATACGCCGTCGGATATTTTTGAAATGTCATGGACTTATATTGCTATTATTTGTGCAGGAATGGTATGTATCGTCTTTTATAACCTTTTGGCGGGGATTCTGCGTGCCATCGGAAATAGTAAAGTACCGTTGTTTTTCCTGATTATTTCAGCGGCGTTGAACATTATTCTGGATCTCTTTTTGATCCGCGTCGTTCCGCTTGGCGTTGCGGGGGCGGCGTTAGCTACCGTGATTTCCCAAGGAATATCGGGGCTTCTCTGCCTGCTGTATTTGATGAAAAAAGTGCCTTTGGTACATCCCCAAAAAGAGGAATGGGCGGCGGATAGGGACTGTATGGGTCTGCAGCTTAAGATCGGGCTGCCGATGGCGCTTCAGTTTTCGATCACTGCGATCGGTACGATCATGGTGCAGGCGGTGTTGAATATGTTTGGCTCTACGGTGATCGCTTCCTATACGGCGGCGAGTAAAGTGGAGGGGCTTGTGACCCAGCCGTTTGCCGCAATGGGTATGACGATGGCAACTTATGGGGCGCAGAACAGGGGGATCAACGATCTTTCGAGGATCAGAAAGGGCGTGAGGGCTGCAAACGGGATGTCTGCGGTCTATGCGCTTATCATCTACGGTCTGGCGGTGGTGATGATGCCGTATCTGATCCCGTTGTTTGTGAATGAAAATCTTTCGGAAGTTTTAGTGTATGCTACGATCTATATGAAGATCTGCGGCGCCTTTTTCATTCCGTTGGGGATGATTTTCATTTACAGGAATATCCTGCAGGGCTGCGGATTTTCTTTCGTACCGATGTTCGGCGGCGTGGTGGAACTGGTAAGCCGTCTGGCTGCTGCGCTTTTGGCGGCTCATTTTTTCAGCTACGAAGGGATCTGTATCGCCAATATCAGCGCGTGGCTGACTGCCGGGATTTATCTGTTTATCGGTTATATTTTTATCATGCGCAGAATGCTGAGGCAGGCGGCGCGGGATACGGAAAAAGAAGAGGCGTTTTAGGGGATTTTTAAACACGCTCTAGGGGGAGAAGGTTTTCCCGAGTTTTTCAAAGAGCAGGCCGACGCCGATCCAGTAAGGGGTAAAATCAAGGCGGATCACTTGGGAAATATTCCATTTTGAGCGGCTGTAATCCCATGGGCAGGCATCTCTTTTTTTCAGAAAACGCCCGCTGAAAAATTCGACGGAAAAGATCAAAATGGCATAGGTCAGTCCGCGCAGGGCGATATGCCATTTTTTTATGAGCGAGGACAAAGGAACTAAAAACGCGCCCATTCCGTAAATAGGAAACATCCAAAGGGAGGTATTCCCGGTCAGGGTTTTGTCCCGTCTTTGGATAGAGTGGAGTGATGTAAAAATGATTTCCATGCACCAGCCAAGGATGCCGAAACGTAAAAAATTTTTGCAAGTTGTTTTCATAGTGATAGTATGGACGGCGGACAGGGAAAATATTACGGGAGAAATCAATTTATGTAGAAAAAGAGAGTGATAGTGAGAGACGGGCGGGAACGGAGGAGATACGGGTATGAACGAAAGACAGGCAATGGAATATATAGAAGAGATCGGAAAATACGGAAGCGTGCCGGGACTTTCCAACATCAGAGAGCTGTGCAGGAGATTGGGGAATCCGCAGGATTTACTGCATTTTGTCCATATTGCCGGAACCAACGGGAAAGGTTCGGTGTCGGCTTATATGGATTCGGTACTGAGAGAAGCCGGATACCGGGTGGGGAGGTATCTCTCTCCGACCATCTTTGATTATAGGGAGCGCATTCAGGTAAACGGGAAAATGATCTCCAAGACAGGGCTGTGCAGGCATTTGGAACGGGTCAGGAGAGCGGCGGAGGAGATGGCGAAAGAAGGGATGCCCCATCCTACGGCGTTTGAAGTGGAAACGGCGCTGGCCTTTTTATATTTTTGTGAAAAAAAATGCGATATCGTGGTATTGGAGGCAGGGCTTGGCGGGAGCCTTGACGCGACGAATCTGGTAACCACAACCGTGCTTTCGGTGCTGACTTCCATCAGCCGGGATCACATGGCGTTTTTAGGGGAAACGCTTGGGGAGATTGCCGCCAATAAAGCGGGGATCATTAAAGAAAAGATTCCTGTAGTCAGTACCTTTCAGGAACCGGAGGCAATGCGGGAGATAGAAAAGGAGGCGGAGAAAAAAGAAAGCGCGCTTGTGGCCGTCTCACCGGAAGAAATCAAAAAGGTCCGTTATGGGATAGAAAAGCAGTATTTTGATTATAAGCAGTTTAAAAAGCTGGAGATTACCCTGGCCGGGCAGTATCAGATCGAAAACTGCGCTGTGGCGGCGGAAGCGTTTATGCAGCTTTCAGGGCGGGGATTTCCCGTCAGTGAAAAGGCGCTTAGGGACGGACTGAAAAAAACGGCATGGAAGGGGCGGTTCAGTGTGATCGCCAAAAAGCCCTTTTTTATCGTGGACGGCGCCCATAACGAAGATGCCGCCAAAAAACTTGCAGATTCCATCCGGTTTTATTTTACAAATAAAAAAATAATTTATATAATGGGAATATTGAAGGATAAGGAATATGAAAAGATCATTGCGCAGACGGGTTCGCTTGCGGAGCAGATCATCACGGTTGCCGCGCCGAAAAATAAGCGGGCGATGTCTGCTTATGAGCTGGCGGGCGCGGTAAAGGAATATTATCCTTGCGTTACCGCAGCAGACAGCTTAGAAGAGGCAGTAGAGATGAGCTATCTTTTGGCAGATCCGGACAGCGTGATCATTGCGTTCGGTTCCCTTTCCTTTTTAGGACAATTAATGGCAATTGTAGAAAACAGGCATACGATCAGGAGAGATTCTCATGGTAGATCAGAAAAAAATTAAAGAAGCGGTAAGATTATTATTGGAAGGAATCGGCGAAGAGGCGGAACGGGAAGGGTTAAAGGAGACGCCGGACCGGATAGCTCGTATGTATACGGAAATTTTTTCGGGCATGGATGAGACGGCGGCGGATCATCTTTCCAAAACTTTTTCGGTGAGCGGAAACGATATGGTGGTGGAAAAGGATATTGTCTTTTATTCCACTTGCGAGCACCATTTGATGCCTTTTTACGGGAAAGCGCACATTGCCTATATACCTGACGGCAAGGTTGTGGGGCTCAGCAAGCTGGCAAGATGCGTGGAGGTATTTGCCAAAAGGCCCCAGATACAGGAGAAAATGACGGCGCAGATCGCGGACGCCATTATGGAGCATTTACAGCCGAAAGGGGTGATGGTCATGGTGGAGGCGGAGCATATGTGCATGACGATGCGGGGAGTCAAAAAACCCGGAAGCATGACGATGACCTATGCGGCAAGGGGAGCCTTTGAAGAGGAGAGGCAGCAGGAAAAGTTTTTCCGTATGGTGCGCAGATAGGCAGGCTTTTTTAGCGGTGAGCGGATAGGAAAAGAGGAGCGGGGCGTAAGCGGGTAAAAGGATGGAGAGGATTGACAGGATTTTAGGAAATGAAAAGTATCGGGATTATCTGCGGCGGAACCAACAAGAAGAGCAGGAGCGTATTTTCTGCCGACATGATATGGCCCACTTTTTGGATGTGGCAAGAATCGGCTGGATACTTGTATTGGAAGAGAATCTTCCTATAGAAAAAGAGATTGTTTATGCGGCAGCTCTTTTACATGATATTGGAAGATACCTGCAGTATAGGGAAGGGCAGCCTCACGAAAAAGCAAGCGCAAAGCTTGCGCCGGAGATTTTAAAAGAGTGCGGGTTTGATGAGAACGAAACAGACATTATTATAGAGGCGATAGAAAAGCACAGGGATAAAAACGTGCAGGGAGAGGAAAACTTAAACGGGATCCTTTATCGGGCGGATAAGGCGGGCAGGCCATGTTTTGCCTGTGATGCGGAAAAACTGTGCGACTGGAAACAGGAGAAGAAAAATAAGAAGATAAGATATTGAATAACAGTCCGGGCATCCGGATTGTTACAGCCTTAAAAAGCAGAATAAAAGTACAGTCAGAAGAAAGGGCATACAGGCATGAAGATAGGAAAAAGAGAATTTGACACAGCACGAAAAACTTACGTTATGGGTATACTAAACGTGACGCCGGATTCGTTTTCGGACGGCGGAAAGTATCAGAAACCGGATCAGGCGTTTAGGCGTGTAGAAACAATGATAGCGGAAGGGGCGGATTTAGTGGATGTTGGAGGAGAATCTACCCGTCCCGGCTATAGCATGGTGTCCGAAGAAGAGGAAATGGAAAGGATTGTGCCCGTGATAGAAGGGATCAAGTCAAGATTCGACATACCTATATCTGTTGATACTTATAAAGCAAAAGTGGCGCAGGCAGGCATAGCGGCGGGGGCTGATCTGGTCAATGATATATGGGGGCTGAAATATGACGGCGATATGGCGGGGATCATTGCCAAAACGGGGACTGCCTGCTGTCTCATGCATAACAGAAAGGAGCCGGCTTACAAACAGTTTGTCAAAGAGGTGGTTTCTGACCTGAAAGAATCGGTCAGCATTGCCCTTGACGCGGGAATTTTGCCGGATAAGATTCTGCTGGATCCGGGAGTGGGATTCGGAAAAACTTATGAGAATAATCTGGAGATCATAAACCGTTTGGAAGAGTTAGGGAGTTTGGGGTATCCGGTGCTTCTGGGTACTTCAAGAAAATCTGTGGTCGGACTTACCCTTGATCTGCCGGCAGAGGAACGGATAGAAGGAACACTTGTTACCACGGTATTCGCCGTAATGAAGGGCTGCGCTTTTGTCAGGGTACACGATATTCAGGAAAATGTCCGGGCTATAAAAATGGCGGAGGCCATTTTAAACAGTACTGCGGGCAGATAGGAAAAACCGCGGCAGGCAAGTAGGATAAATCAGATGGAAAAGATAAGGGTAGGCGAAAAACAAGGCAGAATGGAAATAAAAACAGGTAAGAGGAATAAGTGGATTTAAGCACAGCTATCATAAAAAGGCAGAGGCCGGAGCGGAATAACAACGAATAACAGACAGGGAGAGAAAGAAATGGACGAGATACGCATCGAAGATTTAAAGATATATGCTTATCACGGAGTATATGCAGAAGAAAACGAAAAAGGACAGGATTTTTATGTGAATGCAACGCTGTATACGGATACCAGAGAAGCGGGAAAGCAGGATGCCCTTTCCCTTTCCAGCGATTATGGAGAGATCTGCCATATGATCAATGACTTTTTAAAACTGCACACGTTTAGTCTGATCGAAACGATGGCGGAGAAAACGGCGGAACAGCTTTTGCAGCGTTTTCCACTTATTCAGGCTTTGGATCTGGAGATCCGTAAGCCGCAGGCGCCCATCGGGCTTCCTTTTTCTTCCGTATCCGTGAAGATACACAGAGGATGGCATCGGGTTTATGTGGCGGTCGGATCCAATATGGGAGACAGGCAGGCATTTATTGGGAAGGCGGTCCAAAGCATACGGAAACAGGAATGCATTAAAAATGTCAGGGAATCGGAATTGATCGAGACTAAGCCTTATGGGGAAGTAAGGGATCAGGAGGATTTCTTAAACGGAATGCTGGAATTTGATACGCTTTTTGAGCCTAAAGAACTTTTAGCATTTTTACATGAAATCGAAAATGAAGCGGGACGTGAGAGAAAGCTGCATTGGGGGCCAAGAACGCTGGATCTGGATATTATTTTTTATGACGATCTGGTATTGGATACGGAGGAGCTTGTGATCCCCCATGCCGATATGCATAACCGCGATTTTGTATTGAAGCCGCTGTGCGAGCTGGCGCCGTATAAAAGGCATCCGCTGTTTCATAAGACGGCGGGACAGCTTTTGCAGGGGTTGAAGTAACGGATTGCACCCATACAGACCATGTAAAACAAAATAAAGTACAGAAAAACAAGTATCAGACGAAACCGTTTGGTACTTGTTTTCTGCCTCAAATTAAGAAACGGGAGGTATCCATGAACTTATAAGAATCATTCAAACCATAACGCAGCCCCTATAGGGTGTCCGTCATTTTTAAACTGCACCGTATAAACATCTAAATTCAGTAAATCCGCATCGGTTCCGTCTTCTCTTTTCAAACTTAACGTAAAACCGTCAAATATATGAAATCCGTATGTTTCATGACTAAATTCTCCCGCATAGATACCGTCTAAAAGCAAAGTGTTTGTGTCCTGCATGATAGTTTCTTCCTGCTAAAAAACAGTTGCTTTATTTTTTGACATTCTCAGCAGCCGCACTCAACGCAGCGTCAAAGGTGGTAACATTTACAGGCCCGAAAGTACTTGTTTTGTAAACCGGTCCGTCTGATTCTCCAAATCCCGTAAAATAAACGTATTGAGAAGTAATATTAATATCCGTATAAATACCGGAGGCTACCAATTCCGTATTGCTGCCGTCCAGATTCATCCGTTTCAGAGCAGGAGAAGAGGATGAATTGGACTGATAATAAATGACGGAATCATAAATATTGAAAAGATCTACCCGGTCGGTGGTCAATACGGTGACCGAACCGTCTGATAAAGAATAGCGGCTCAGCCTGTAATTCTGATCCAGATCCATATAGTAGACATAATCGCCGTTCACGACCGGATTCCATACATTTCCGTCCCAAAGCATATAAGAACTGTCATCGGCCGTATTCCATACATAAAGATGATTGTCAATCCCTGCGCCCATCCAGTAGATCAGGCCGTCCTGACAAGAAGCGGGATTGACCCATGTAGTGCTTAAAGTCTGTTCTTTCTGTTTATCCAGCCTGACTTTGTGGAGCGTGAGCGAGGTATCCCTGTTATAATGGGAATAATATATGTAATCGCCGATCAGGTTCAGTGTGGAGGAAGGATTGGGGCTTAAACAAGCGGTATTCTTTCCCTTCAGATTGGAACGGTAAACGCCGTTTAAACTTCCGAATTTAGGAGCCGTATCCGTCGTGCTGCTGTCGGACTGATAGTAGACCAGATATTTTCCCCCTGCGTTGATAAATTCCACCTTGGAGTTGTTTAATTTCCTGATTTCCGTTTCATCGGGGTTCATGGAATATAAAGTCCCGTCGTCATAAGCGTTGGAAAAATAGACCTTTCCGTTGTATTCGCAAAATAATCCGCGGTTATTCAGATTGCCTGCGGTATTGCCGATCGTACCTTCCGGAACCGGCGCGGTGCGCCCTCTGAAAAAAGCGGCCACTCCGATAATGGCAATCAATAAAATAACACACGAAATTAAAATAATAGTACGTTTTTTGTTTTCCATATGTCCTCACATTCCGCCGTTTTCCGGCATAGTTTTTAGCAGATCATTCCATAGAAATAAGACGATGTCTTTATAGAAATTATAGCCTTTATTTTCAAAGCTATCAACCTTTATTTTACTTGCGTGACACGGGGTTTTGCGATAAGATGGATTTGATATGGAACATAGGAATATTTTAAGCGTAAAGAGGGGAAAGACACATGGATCTAATGAAGCTGCGGGAGCAGATCGATAACATCGACAGAGAGCTTGTGGATCTCTATGAGCGGAGGATGGAGATCGCAGGTCAGGTTGCGGAATATAAAATAGAAACAGGGAAAAAGGTATTTGATAAAGAGCGGGAGGAACAGAAGATCGCAGCAGTCAAGGCGCTTGCCCACAACGAATTCAACAGACACGGCGTGGAAGAGCTGTTTGAACAGATCATGTCCATCAGCCGCAAACTCCAATACCGCATACTGACGGAACACGGAAGTATCGGAAAACTCCCTTTTATCGGTGTGGACGAGCTGGATACGAAGGAGGCAAGGGTCGTATTTCCGGGAGCGGAAGGTGCTTATACACAGGCGGCCATGCAGGAATATTTCGGGGACAAGGTAGCCAGTTTCCATGTAGATACTTTCCGGGACGCCATGACCGCTATTGACGAAGGGCGGGCGGATTTCGCAGTGCTGCCGATTGAAAATTCTACGGCGGGCATTGTGAGCGAAATCTATGATATGCTCGTGGAATTTGAAAATTATATTGTGGGGGAGCAGATCATTAAGATCGAACACTGTCTGATGGGAACGCCCGGAACGGAAATAGAGGACGTCAAAACGGTCTACTCCCATCCGCAGTCGCTGATGCAGAGCGCGGGATATTTAAGGGAGCATCCTTCGTGGCAGCAGATCAGTATGAATAACAATGCGTTTGCGGCCAGAAAAGTGGCGGAGGATCGGGACAGGACGCAGGCGGCGATAGCAAGCGAATATGCGGCGGCGGCCTACGGGCTTTCCGTATTGGAAAAAGGCGTGAATGACCTGAAAAATAACTCCACACGTTTTATTATTGTGACGAATCAGAAGATTTTTAAAAAGGACGCCAAAAAGATCAGCATATGCTTTGAAGTGTCCCATGAGAGCGGGTCTCTTTATCGTATGCTCTCTCATTTTATTTACAATAATCTGAATATGAATAAGATCGAGAGCCGTCCCATAGAGGGCCGGACCTGGGAGTATCGGTTTTTTATTGATTTTGACGGTAATCTGGCGGACAGCGCGGTCAAAAACGCGTTGCGGGGATTACGGGAAGAAGCGAGAAATATGAAGATTTTAGGAAATTATTAAAAAGCGGCCCCAAAGCGGCCGGGCATCATGAGACGACATAGAAACACAGGAGACGGATATGAGAGCGAAAGAGTTGATCATATATAAACATTTGGAGGACGGCAGGCTGCTTGAAGATATGGAGTGGCTGATGGATCATTATGGGGATGATTATTACAATAAAGAGGATAAGGAAGCGTTGTTTTACGAGTGCGTCCATGGATTGCTGGATATGGCGGGACATCATGGGTTTTACGGGAATCTTTGGCATTGTTATCTGACGAATCTTTTAGTCAATAACGAAAACAGCTACAGCATGTCGTGCGAGATCAAGGGGGCGGTTGCAGGGACGATCAATCAGGCAGTGCTGCACGATATCGCTATTTTTAAAGAATTTTTTGATTTTGATTTCGGACCGGTGTGTGAAGAACTGGGAACGGAAGTATTCGCATGGGTGCAGGATTACGAGAGCAGTTCGGAAAAGAGCAAGGTATACAATGCAAGGATCAGGGACAGGATCTGTACCCTTGCGGTAAAATTTAAAGAGGATAAGACGGCGGAGGAAATGAAGGATTCCCTGACGCAGTTTTATAAGGAGTACGGGGTAGGAAAGTATGGTTTGCATAAATCATTCCGGATCGAGCACAGAAACGGCGGCGCCGTGATCGTACCGATCAAAAATATTGCCCATGTGCATTTGGAGGATATGATCGGTTATGAGATCCCGAAACAGAAACTGACCGAGAATACGGAAGCTTTCGTAAACGGCAGGAGGGCGAATAACTGCCTTCTTTACGGGGATGCGGGAACGGGTAAATCTTCCAGCATCAAAGCCATTGCCAACGAATATTATGACAGGGGGCTCCGGATCATAGAAGTATATAAGCATCAGTTTCAGGATCTGAACGACGTGATCGGACAGATCAAGAACCGGAATTATAAATTTATCATTTATATGGATGATCTAAGTTTTGAGGATTTTGAAATAGAATATAAATATTTAAAAGCGGTCATTGAAGGCGGACTGGAAAAAAAGCCGGATAACGTGCTGATCTACGCGACTTCCAACAGAAGGCATCTTGTCAGGGAAAAATTCAGCGACAAGGAAGACAGGAGAGACGACCTGCATTCCGGCGATACCGTACAGGAAAAGCTGTCTTTGGTATCCCGCTTTGGCGTAACGATCTACTTCGGCGCGCCCAGCCCGAAAGAATTTAAAGAGATCGTTTGCATGCTCGCAAAACGCAATCATATCCATATGGAGGAAGAGAAGCTTTTGGCGGGGGCAAATAAATGGGAACTTTCCCACGGCGGGCTTTCCGGGAGAACGGCGCAGCAGTTCATCGATCATCTGCTGGGAACGGGAAAGGAAGAGATTTGAGACAGACCGGCGGGAGGATACGGAAAGAGGGTATCCTTTTGAAGATCAGGATAGGGAAGGAAGGGAATTGGATTTTATGGCGGTAAAGACATTTGCGGCGATCGACGTAGGTTCTTATGAACTTGGCATGAAGATTTTCGAGATCTCACCCAAAAACGGCATGAAAGAGATTGAACATATCAGGCACAGGATAGCCCTTGGCGCAGATACCTTTGCTACAGGGAAAGTAAGCTATGAAAAGATTGAAGAACTGTGCAGGGTACTGACGGAATTTAAAGGCATCATGAAAACCTATAAGGTGGAGGAATACAAAACCTATGCCACCAGCGCGATCAGGGAAACGGACAATAAGCGTATCCTGTTGGACCAGATCCGGGTAAAGACAGGGATGAAAATAGAAATATTGAGCAATTCCGAGCAGCGGTTTTTGGATTATAAGTCCATCGCGTTCCGTGGCGAAGAATTTAAGCATCTGCTGGAGAAGGGAACGGCTATCGTGGACATCGGAGGGGGCAGCATCCAGATTTCCCTGTTTATGAAAGATACTCTTGTGGCGACGCAGAATTTAAAGCTGGGAGTTCTGCGGCTTTTGGAACATATGAACCATTTGAACGCGAAACCGACCCAATATGACGGATTGGTGGAAGAATTTGTCAGCGCCCAGCTTGAAGTCTTTAAGAAATTATATTTAAAGGACAGAGAGATCCAAAATATCATTGTTGTGGACGATTATCTTTCCCGGCTGTTGAGACGCGGGCAGCTTGAGGGGACAAAGGAAGGATATGTGGAGGCGGAAACTTACAGGCGTTTTACAAATGCCGTGCAGAAAAAGACCGCTCTCGATATCAGCCGGACGTATGACATTCCCGAAGAGATCCTTCCCATGCTGCATATTACGGTGGTTTTGATCAAGCAGATTCTTTCCATGATGGATGCGAAACTGATTTGGGCGCCGGGAGTGACGCTTTGCGACGGGATCGCTTATGAATATGCGGAAAAGAATAAGCTTGCGGTGATCGACCATGATTTTGAGCAGGATATCATCGCCTGCGCCCAGAATATCAGCAAGCGTTATATGGGCAGCAAGAAACGCAGCGAAACGCTGGAAAAGATTGCGCTTACGATTTTTGACAGTACCAAAAAGGTACACGGGCTGGGGAAAAGAGAAAGGCTGTTGCTGCGGATCGCAACGATACTTCATGACTGCGGGAAATTTATCAGTATGATGAATTTGGGCGAATGTTCTTATCATATCGTCATGTCTACCGAGATCATCGGGCTTTCCCATACGGAGAGGGAGGTTGTGGCAAACGTTGTAAAATACAATCATGCGGAATTTGATTATCCGGAAACAGTGGATTATCTGACGATCGCGAAACTGACGGCGATCCTGCGCGTAGCCAATGCCCTTGACCGCAGTCATAAGCAGAAATTTAAGGACATCAAGACGGTATTAAAGGAGAACAGGCTGGTCATGACTGTAGCGTCCGATGCGGACATCACGCTGGAGAGAGGACTTTTTAAAGAGAGGGCGGATTTTTTCGAAGAAGTTTTCAGCGTAAAACCCGTGATCAAACAGAGAAAATCATTGTAGTCGGTTAGGAGGCACTTTATGTCGGAAAAATATAAAAATCCTGAATATTATACGAACAGAGAAATGAGCTGGGTACTTTTTAACAACAGGGTGCTCAGCGAGGCGCGAGATAAAAAGATCCCTCTATTTGAGCGTCTGAAATTTTTGAGTATCACGGCGTCAAATCTGGATGAATTTTTTATGGTCCGGGTAGCGTCCCTAAAGGATATGGTAAATGCAAAATATACAAAGCCCGATATTTCGGGAAAAACACCGATTGAACAGCTTGAAATGCTGGATAAGGCCACCCATGAGCTTGTCCGCAACCAGTATTCTACATACAACCGTTCTTTGGTGCCGCTGCTTTTACAGAACGGGCTGCGCGTTATAGAGCGTCACGAACAGCTTTCGGAAGAAGAGGAGCGCTTTGTGGACCGTTATTTTATGGATAACGTATATCCGGTACTGACGCCGATGGCGCTGGATTCTTCCAGACCGTTTCCGCTCATACGGAACAAATCGTTAAATATAGGCGCGCTTGTAAGCAAAAAGAAGGGAGAGGGGGATCTGGAGTTTGCTACGGTGCAGGTACCCAGCGTCCTGCCAAGGATCGTGCCCGTGCCTTCCGAGAATCAAAACGAGACGACGGTCATTCTTCTGGAGGAAATGATCGAGCGCAATATGGATAAATTGTTTTTAAACTACGATATTGTCTGCGCCCATCCTTTCCGTATTATGAGGAACGCGGATTTGTCGATAGAAGAAGACGAGGCCGAGGATCTGTTGCAGGAAATCGAGAGACAGCTCAAGAAAAGGCAGTGGGGTGAGGTGATCCGGCTTGAGGTGGAAGACGGTATCGACAAAAGACTGCTGAAAATATTAAAGAACGAGCTTATGATCTCCGAAGAAGGGATCTACCGGATCGACGGCCCCTTAGACCTTACCTTTCTTATGAAGATGTATTCTTTGGAAGGGTTTGAACGGCTAAAGAACGAGAAGTATATGCCCCAGCCTGTGCCGGAACTGCCGGCGGGAGAAGATATTTTCGAGCATATCCGGCAGGGGGATATTTTACTGCACCATCCGTACCAGACTTTTATGCCGGTAGTGGATTTTATCAGACAGGCGGCGAAAGACAAAGACGTGCTGGCGATTAAACAGACGCTTTACCGTGTCAGCGGCAATTCGCCGATCATTGCGGCGCTTGCGCAGGCGGCGGAAAACGGAAAACAGGTTTCCGTTCTGGTAGAGTTAAAAGCCAGATTTGACGAGGAGAATAATATCGTATGGGCAAGGAAACTGGAAAAAGCGGGATGCCATGTGATTTACGGTCTGGTAGGATTAAAGACTCACAGTAAGATCACTCTGATCGTGCGTAAAGAGGAAGACGGCATACGCCGGTATGTACATCTTGGAACAGGCAACTATAACGACGCAACGGCGAAATTATATACGGATGTGGGCCTGCTCACCTGCTCGGAGGCCATTGGGGAAGACGCAACGGCGGTATTCAATATGCTCTCCGGCTATTCGGAGCCGCTTACATGGAACAAGCTGTCGCTGGCGCCGCTTTGGCTCAAGAAGAAGTTCATCCATCTGATTGAGAGGGAAAAGCAGCATGCGATGGAAGGGAACCCGGCGCATATCATAGCCAAGATGAATTCCCTTTGTGATAAAGACGTGATGGAGGCGCTTTATGACGCAAGCGCGCAGGGCGTAAAGATCGAGCTGATTGTAAGAGGGATCTGCTGTCTGAGAGTAGGAATCCCGGGAATCAGTGAAAATATAAGCGTCCGCTCCATTGTAGGTAACTTTTTGGAGCACAGCAGGATCTTTTATTTTGAAAACGGCGGCAGGAGCGAAGTGTATTGCGGCAGCGCGGACTGGATGCCGAGGAATCTGGAGCGTCGTGTAGAGATTCTTTTTCCGGTGGAAAACGAAGAGTTGAAAAAGAAACTGATGCATATATTGGAAGGGCAGCTTAAAGATACCGAAAAGGCCCATGTGCTGAATGACAGGGGCGTTTATGAAAAGGTTGACAGGCGCGGAAAGACTGTATACAATTCTCAGGAGGAGTTCTGCAGGGAAGCGATCCTTGCGGCAAAAGAAGAAAAAAACGACGCGGAGCGCCGTGTATTTATACCGGAGATTCATCATGAATAAATTTGTTTTGGCATCGGCATCGCCGAGAAGAAAAGAACTGCTCGAACAGCTGGGGCTTTCCTTTATGGTATGCAAGAGCAGCGTGGAAGAAAAGATCACGAAAAGCGATCCGGCACAGATCGTTATGGAATTATCCGAACAGAAGGCTAAGGATGTGAAAAAGGACGTAGGGCCGAACGTGGCCGTGATCGGTGCGGATACGATCGTCGTATTCAAAGATCAGATATTGGGAAAGCCTGCGGACGGGGAAGACGCATACCGGATGTTAAGCGAACTTCAGGGAAATACCCATAAAGTCTATACAGGCGTAACAATCTGCCATGGCAGCAGGGTACGGTCCTTTTTTGAAAGTACGAAAGTGCATGTCTATGAAATGAGCGAAAGGCAGATACGCCGGTATATTGAAACCGGAGAACCCATGGATAAAGCGGGAGCTTATGGCATACAGGGCAGGTTTGCGGCCTATATAAAAGGAATCGAGGGGGACTACAACAATGTAGTAGGACTTCCCATAGGCAGATTGTATCAGGAGTTGATCCATCTTTCATTGGCGGAGTAAAGAGAAGATAGAAGTGTTATTAAAGGAGGAAGAAATATGCCAGAATTTGACAGTGCGGTGCTTCAGTGTTTTTTGAAGAATCAGTTACAGCTTTTCCCGGAAAGAGTGGCGGAAAGTGAAGAAGAAGCGGAAGAATTTTTGGAAGACTGCATGGCGGTCGTAGTCAATTCCGTAAAAGAAGTCTGGGAGTATTTTGATGAAGCCGGAATCGATATGGAGGGCGCCGGAGAAGACGAGATCCTTGAGGCGCAGGAAGTATTTGAAGTGGGAGACGGAAGATATCTGATCGTGGAAGGATGATAAATCCGTATCCCGCCATGCAAAATACCGGATCGTTATGAAGAAATAATTATGTCAGCGGCTTTAGGCAAAACCTGAAGCCGCTGACAATATATGAGCCATAAATATGTTCGAAAGGATAAAAGAATGTCAGCTATCCCATATGTTCTTCTAATAGTTTTTCAACAGAAGCAAGTTTTACGCAAAGAACAAAGATTTTCGTTGCCTCAAGCATTTCTTCCGGCGTCGGGAAAGTAGGAGCAATGCGGATATTAGAATCTTCCGGATCCTTTCCGTAAGGGAAGGTTGCGCCTGCGCCGGTCAAAATAACGCCCAGCGATTTACATTTTGCAACGATTGACTTTGCACAGCCGGGCATGGCGTCGAAAGAAATGAAATAGCCGCCTTTCGGCTTGTTCCAGTTTCCGATTTCCAGTCCGGTGAGTTCTGCATCCAAAATATCCAGTACCGCTTCAAATTTAGGGCGGAGAAGATCCCCGTGTTTTTTCATGTGAGATTTCAGTCCGTCTAAATCTTTAAAAAACCTTACATGGCGAAGCTGGTTGATTTTATCGTGCCCTATGATCTGCGTCGTCATCTGCTTTTTGATATCTTCGATATTTTTAAAGGAGGTGGCAACTGCGGATACACCGGAACCCGGAAAGCTTATTTTAGAAGTAGAGGCAAAGATGTATACCATATCCGGATTACCTGCTTTTTCACATTCTTCTAAAATATTTAAAATCTCATCCTGATCATCGTCATATAGATGGTGCATACAATAGGCGTTGTCCCAAAAAATCCGGAAGTCTTTTGCTTTTGGCTTTAAGTTTGCAAACCGTTTCACTACTTCGTCGGAGTAGGAGATTCCCGTCGGGTTGGAATATTTTGGCACGCACCAGATTCCTTTTACGGCGTCGTCGTTATTTACATATTCTTCTACCAGATCCATGTCGGGGCCGTCTTCCCGAAGCGGAATGTTGATCATTTCGATGCCGAATAATTCCGTGATCTTAAAGTGCCTGTCATATCCCGGCACCGGACATAAAAATTTGACTTTGTCCAGTTTGCACCAGGGGGTAGAACCGTTCACGCCCATGAGCAGGGAACGGGATACGGTATCATACATGATATTTAAACTGGAATTACCACATACGATGACATTGTCTTTAGGAACACCCATCATTTGGGACATCAGACGCCGGCATTCGCCGATACCGTCCCAGTCTCCGTAATTTCTGGTGTCGTTTCCAAGCAGCGTATGCATGTCGGAACTGCTGTTGATCACATCCAGCATCGGCATGGACAACGCCAATTGAGAAGCGCCGGGCTTACCTCTTGCCATATTCAGGGACAGTCCTTTTGCCTCCTCTGTTTTAAATTCTTCTTCCAGACTTGATTTTAATGCCAGAAGTTCCTCCCGGCTCATATTCTTGTAAGCTTTCATAATATAATCATTCCTCGTAATTTTTTTCTAATAAATAATACCACGAAAGTGATAAACTGACAAGGCAGGCGTATAAAAGCAGCGAAATCAGGATCGATATTCCTGCAGCCATTTTTTCAGGTTTGTAAGAATTTCTACGGGAACCTGCAGGTTACCGTAGCCTACGCCCAGATCCAGCTTGGGCTTGGTATCGCCGTGAAAATCCGAACCGCCGCTGGGCAGCAGACCGTATTGGGCGGCAAGTTTTTTCATCTGCCGCTCTTCGGAAGGGGAGTAGGTGCTGTAGATACATTCCATTGCCGCGAGGCCCGCTCCTTTTAGGCGGTATAGTAAAAGCCCCAGCCTTTTATCGCTCATGTGATACAGGGTAGGATGAGCCAGCACCGGAATGCCGCCGGCCTTCAAAATCAGTTGGACAGCCTGCATGGGCGTCACCTTTTCCCTCGGAACAAAGTACCGGGTATGATCCCCTACATATTTGTCAAACGCTTCCGGCATATTTTTTACTGCACCCTGATCCAAAAGATATTTGGCATAGTGGGCTCTGGTAATGACGGCGCCCGGAAAGGTGGCGAGCAGTTTTTCATAAGAAATATCGATGCCCGCGCCCTGCAGATTGGCGCACATTTTCCGGTTGCGTTCTATGCGGGAGTCCACAAAAGCCTGAATCCGTTCCCGGAATGCGCTGCATTTATGATCGATATACAGTCCTACGATGTGAATATCTTTTCCTTCATACTCCGTAGAAAATTCAATGCCGGGGATCACTTCGACCGTAGTTCCCTTTGCGGCGTCCAACGCCTCGTCCAGTCCCTCCGTCGTGTCGTGGTCGGTCAGGGCGAAAGCTTTCAATCCCTTTTCCACCGCATAATCCACGAGTCCGGCAGGAGTGAAACTGCCGTCCGATTTATTGGAGTGTACATGTAAATCTACAATATCCATAGTTGCCAGTCCAGTCCTAATTGTCGTCTTCTTCCCTGTTTGCGGTAAATACGGTTCTCTTACGAGCCATTTCGTCGCTTTCCAGATATTCGTCATACGTCGTGATCTTATCGATCAGGCTGCCGTTCGGCAGGATTTCCATGATCCGGTTTGCGGTAGTCTGCACAAACTGATGATCATGGCAGGAGAACAGTTCTACGCCGGAAAACTTGATCATGCCGTTGTTGAGCGCGGTAATGGATTCCATATCCAAATGATTGGTCGGTTCGTCAAAGATCAGACAGTTGGCGCCGGAGATCATCATTTTGGATAAAAGGCACCGCACTTTTTCACCGCCGGAAAGTACCTTTACTTTTTTAACTCCGTCTTCTCCGGCAAACAGCATACGTCCTAAAAATCCGCGGACATAGGTCACATCCTTTACGGGAGAGTAACCGGTCAGCCAGTCCACGATGGTGAGATCGTTGTCAAATTCTTCGGTATTGTCTTTCGGGAAATAAGCCTGAGAAGTAGTGACTCCCCATTTATAGCTGCCGCTGTCCGGTTCTATTTCCCCCATAAGGATTTTGAAAAGCGTTGTTTTTGCAATTTCATTCCCTCCCACAAAAGCGATCTTATCGTCGTGACCGACGATAAAGGAGATGTTGTCCAGTACTTTTACGCCGTCCACGGTCTTGGTAAGCCCTTCCACCGTTAAGACTTCATTGCCGATCTCTCGTTCAGGACGGAAATCAATATAAGGATATTTTCTGCTGGAAGGCTTGATATCATCCAGTTCGATTTTTTCCAAGGCCCTTTTTCTGGAAGTGGCCTGTTTGGACTTGGATGCGTTTGCAGAGAAACGGGAAATAAATTCCTGCAGTTCCTTGATTTTTTCTTCCTTCTTTTTGTTGGCTTCTTTCATCTGTTTGACTAAAAGCTGGCTGGATTCATACCAGAAATCATAATTTCCGGCGTAGAGCTGTATTTTACCGTAGTCGATATCGGCGGTATGGGTACATACTTTATTTAAGAAATAACGGTCGTGGGATACGACGATCACCGTGTTCTCAAAATTGATCAAAAACTCTTCCAGCCATGCGATAGCGTCCAGATCCAAATGGTTGGTAGGCTCGTCCAGCAAAAGGATATCCGGATTTCCGAACAGGGCCTTTGCAAGCAGCACCTTTACTTTATCGTTACCGACTAAAGTGGACATGACCGCGCTGTGGATGGAAGTGTCGATGCCGAGCCCGTTTAAAAGCATGGCTGCGTTGGATTCCGCCTCCCAGCCGTCCATTTCCGCAAATTCCGCCTCCAGTTCGCTGGCGCGGATACCGTCTTCGTCGGAAAAGTCTTCTTTTGCATAGATGGCGTCTTTTTCCTTCATGATCTGGTAAAGTCTTTCGTTCCCCATGATGACCACGTCCATTACGGTGTAATCGTCATATTTGAAGTGATCCTGCTCCAAAACGGAAAGGCGCTGTCCGGGGGTAATGGAAATATCGCCGTTGGTCGTTTCAAGCTGCCCGGAAAGGATCTTTAAAAAGGTAGATTTGCCTGCTCCGTTGGCTCCGATCAAGCCGTAGCAGTTCCCTTCCGTAAATTTGATGTTAACATCCTCAAATAATGCTTTTTTTCCTACTCTGTAGGTTACGTTATTTGCACTGATCATATAAAACCTCATTTTCCAATTTTTACACGTTTTTTAGTCACTGTTACTTATTATACACAATGTTTGCATTTTTTCAATGGAAAATCTGCGGCGGGAGGGGAGATTCTTAAGATAATATTAATTGGAAATTGTAATAGGCGGGTGTATAATATAAAAAAGTATGCGAATCGGTTTTGGCATGCGCAGGTTGGGTATACAGGCGTATGCCTGCGGACGGGAAAGGATATACGGCCATAAAAAAGAGTGCCGGATGTTTCGGCTCTTAGGGTTCGAGTCCGCCGAAGCGGAGTGGGGGATGGAAATGAATTTTTTTATTGTGGGATTGATCGTTTTGGCATTGGCTGTCCTGTATCTTTATGCTATTATGCCGAGGATGGTAAGGCGGCCTGACAAATCGCCGTTTACGGGATGGATGTATGCGCACAGGGGATTGTTTGACAACAATACGCAGGCACCGGAAAACTCACTTTCCGCGTTCAAAAAGGCAGTGGATGCGGGGTTTGGAATCGAGATGGACGTGCAGCTTACGAAGGACAAGATCCCGGTAGTATTTCATGATTTTACATTGGAACGGGCCTGTAAAAAGAAGGGGAAAGTTTCGGATTATACCTACGCCCAGCTTAAGCAGTTTTTCCTGTTCCGGTCGGACGAGCATATCCCGACTTTTCAGGAGGCGCTTGAACTTGTAAACGGAAAAGTGCCGCTGATCGTGGAACTAAAGATAGAATGGAGCGACTGCAGCGTATGCAGGGAAGCGGACAGGCTGCTGGGCAGCTACAAAGGCTTCTATGTGATAGAGTCTTTTAATCCTTTAGGGCTTATCTGGTATCGCAGGCACCGCAGCCGGATCATCAGAGGACAGCTTGCGGATCATTTCAGAAAAGAAGGGACGGCGAAGGGGCCGTTTTACTTTCTGTTACATTATCTTGTCTTGAATTTTTTGACAAAGCCGGATTTTATTGCCTATAATCACAAATATTCCAAAAATATGTCAAGGCAGTTGTGCCGGTATCTGTATGGGGCAGCTGCGGCGGGGTGGACGATAAAAAACGAAGAACAGCTTATGTCTGCAAGGGAAAACTTTGACTGGATCATATTTGACGGTTTTGTACCAAAAATAAGAAAAAATTAAAAAAATGTTTTTTGTTTATTTACTTTTTTATGGTATTATTTTATTAGTGTACCCAATTGGTAAATGGAGTACTGAAAAATGCTTTTTGTCAGATGTGCGTCACGGTTTGCGAAGTGTGCCGGAAAAAGAGCATAGCGGCCATTCCTGAACCTGAAAGCCATATTTGACGTGAAGGATAAAAAGGGGACGAAAGACAAATATGAGCGGGGACAGGGGTTACGGAGATTTGGATATTATTTCGTACGGTACAAAAAATGTGCGGAAAGGAAAAGAACGGAGAAGCAGCAGCATCAGGACCAACCATGCAAGAAAGGACAGCATCGGTAATAACGGCGGCAGGGTAAGAGACGGGGAAATGAGAAACGGGGGCTACCCGCAAAGCCGCAATATCAAAACGATCCATACAAAGAACAGTGTCAGAAGCAGCGGCGGCGTTGTAAGCGTGACAGGGGATGTGAGGATCGTAAAAGCAAAAGAGGGCAGCGGCAGAAGGGGAAATATAAAAAGCGGCGGAGCGGGGAACAGGTATGAAAACGCGGGGAAGAGGCCCTATGACGTCAGAGAGAGCAGGCAGGTCTCCAAAAGGAGGAAACGCAGGCAGAGAGCCTTTATAGCCAGATTTGTATCCGCTCTTTCGATCTGTATTGTGGCAGGGGGCGTAGGAATATGTATGTATTCGCTGCTTTTTGAAAAGGAGCAGATCGAGGCCAGAAAGGTAACGGATCTTTCCGCTTTTACGCAAGCCCCTTTTGCAAAAGAAAACAACTGGACGATAGAAGATATTTTGGCGGCGCTGCAGCGGGAGGGGATAGATTGTACGCAGGATTTTCTGACGGTGAACGAATATTCCAGACCTGCGGATAAGCTCAGACAGGTCAATAATATTTTCGTGCATTATACGGCGAATCCGGCAACCAGCGCGGCACAGAACAGAAGTTATTTTGAAAATCTTTCCGAGACGCATGAAACCTCGGCAAGCGCGCATTTTATCATCGGGTATGAGGGGGAGATCGTACAGTGTATTCCCCTAGAGGAGATCGCCTATGCGGTTGCAGGAAGAAATGAAGACTCCATATCGATAGAGTGCTGCTATTTAGAGGAAAACGGCGAATTTACAAAAGAAACGTATGAAACGCTGGTTCATTTTGCGGCAAGGCTTTTGAAAAAATACGGGTTAGATGCGGAAGACCTGCGCCGGCACTATGACGAGGGCGGCAAGTCGTGTCCCAAATATTATGTGGAAAACGAAGAAGAATGGTGGGCTTTTGTACGGGACGTAAAAGATTATAAAAGTACATTGCGGGACGAATAAGGGCGGCATTCTGTAAAGCGGCAAAACGATCGGGTTTTGCCGTTATTTTGTTTATGGCTTGCCTGAAAGAAGTTCTTCTAGTATAATAGGGGAACAATAAAGGGGAAATCGGATTCACTGGAGAATGGGGGATATATTTTTATGAAAAAGCTACACAGATATTTGGCCGTGCTTCTAGCAGCGATAGTGGCAGTCGGAGTCTATGCATGCGGAGAGAAAAATACGTTTCAGATCTCTAAGATTGAAAAACAATATACGAATGTAAAAATCACGTCAACAGACGATATGGGAGACATTGTCCTGAACGAAAAGAGGACGCAGGAATTTGGGAAATTGTTTGAAGGGCTTGTTTTTGAGCAGACCCAGTCGGCAGGCGGGCTGAACGAACGCTCCTATTCCGTTATCCTGCTAGACGGCAGTGTTCCGGTAGATTCTATCCAAATCGCGGAGGCGGGGACAACGGTCACATACGGAGGCTACTTTTACCGGCTGACGGAAGGAAGTTTTGATACGGAAAAATGGCGTCTTTTGATCGAGGAAGAAAGGGAAGAACAAAAGAAAAACGAAACATCGGCAAAAGAGGATATACAGGAGGGTACAGAGGAAACGCAGGATCCGGAGAGTGCGGCGGATCCGGAAGAAAACGGACAGGAAGAGGGGGAATATTACGGGATAGACCGGTCAGACTTTGCAGCGTCGAAGGTCATCGCCGTTCCTGCATGGCCGGAATGCAGGGTGGATCTGGACGGAGACGGCAGTACGGAGACGATCGTGTATGAAGTCCAGTCTGCGGATGATATACATAAAGAACTCCTTTTCCTGATTTACGATCATGAGGGGAATTTTTATTCCGAAACGGAAGGGACAAGTCCGGTATGGGAAAATCCTTCATCAGAAGGTTATTTTATTATGGACCTTGACAGTGAAGACAAGTATTTGGAAATTGCGGTTTTGGATGACGGGCCAAGCGGCGATCCCTGTTTTTCTACTATGAGATATGACGCGGGAAAGCTGATCTATATGGGTGAAATACCTACGGATTCGCCGTATGGGGAATTAAAGGCGGCAGGAGACGGAAAGGTGGTAGGTTCCGGACGGCTTTCCATACTGCAGACATGGAGGGCGCCTTTTACATGGGTGACGGAAGGAAACAGAATACGGCTTTTGGAAGAAGAGTGGTATTATCCTTATGTGAATTCCACTACAGGGGCTGCGGTTAAACAGAAAAAGCCGGTCCTCCTGTATGAAGAGCCGGATCTGGGAGCAAACGCTGCGGAAATCCTGCCTTCTGATGAAGCTGTGACTTTTGGGACGACGGACAATAAAAACTGGGTGCAGTTTTTCCGTGCGGACGGGAAGGAAGGATGGATCTATCTGGAAGACGGATACTATATGCAGTCCGGAGGAGAACGGACCAGCGTTATGGATATTTTTGAAAATCTGAGTATGGCGGGGTGAGGAAGAAATGTTATGCTGCCGTTTTTTGCCTGCCTTCGGTGCAAAGACCATGCAAAGAGGGGCGTGCAGACGGTAAAAATGATTTTTCAGGGACGCTTTGGAGATAGATTGAAAAATCAAAGATTTTACAACTTTCTATTTAAGCAGTATCATAAGCAAGCTTGTGATATGCATGGGGATTAGCGTGAAATTAAAATTTCCCGGTCCTGATTTGCATGCCCGCTAAAGCGGGCATATGGGAGTTAGTGTGATTTTCAGTTGAGAAGCAGTATTTATGGGCAGTGTCCTGAGCCGTAAATATTGTTCCTCCGGTTAAAATATTATACGGGGCATTTTGTGCAAAATATACAAAAATGTAAAATCAAGGAAACGGGAATGACGTTGCACGGAAATCAAACGTCTTTGGAAAACGGACATTTGCGGATGTGTAATCGCTTACAATTTATCGCTGTGAATCGATAAAATCAAAAAGATTTGGCAACTTTTACAAAAATGTGGGGAGCGGACAAAATCTAGGTGCAGAGAAATGGGGCATATGCTATAATATTCAAGGATGATAACCGCGCATTGGACAGATAAAGGAGGCCAGGCGCTTCGTTTTTTGTTTGAATTGTGAATTTTTTGTCATATGCAACCGGTTATCGAAATTAAACAATAATATATTCAAGGAGAAAGAGCAAATGGCAAAATGGGTTTACTTATTTAGTGAAGGTAACGCTAATATGCGTGAACTTTTGGGCGGCAAAGGTGCAAACCTTGCAGAGATGACAAACCTTGGACTTCCGGTACCGCAGGGCTTCACGATCACAACAGAAGCTTGTACGCAGTACTATGAAGACGGCAGACAGATCAATGATGAGATTCAGGCACAGATTAACGAATACATCGTAAAGATGGAAGAGATTACAGGAAAGAAATTCGGAGACCTTGAGAATCCGCTTCTTGTATCTGTACGTTCTGGTGCAAGAGCATCCATGCCCGGTATGATGGATACAATTTTGAACCTTGGTCTGAATGAAGAAGTTGTAGAAGTTGTAGCAAAGAAGACAGGTAACGAGAGATGGGCCCGTGACTGCTACAGAAGATTTATCCAGATGTATTCCGACGTTGTTATGGAAGTCGGCAAAAAATACTTTGAAGAATTGATCGATAAAATGAAAGCTGACAGAGGCGTTACACAGGACGTAGATCTGACAGCGGAAGATTTAAAAGAGCTGGCAAACCAGTTCAAAGCCGAATACAAAGAAAAAATCGGCGAGGACTTCCCGGACGATCCGAAGGAACAGTTAATGGGCGCGGTAAAAGCCGTATTCCGTTCATGGGACAACCCTCGTGCAAACGTATACCGTCGTGACAACGATATCCCATATTCATGGGGTACTGCCGTAAACGTACAGGAAATGGCATTCGGTAACTGGTCCGACGAGTCCGGCACAGGCGTTGCGTTCACAAGAGATCCCGCTACAGGCGAAAGAAAGCTGATGGGCGAGTTCCTGATCAATGCGCAGGGTGAAGACGTTGTTGCGGGTGTTCGTACTCCTCAGCCTATCGCTTCTTTGGCAGAGGTTATGCCGGAAGTATTCGAGCAGTTTAAAAACGTATGCTCTACTTTGGAAAACCATTACAGAGATATGCAGGATATGGAATTTACCATTCAGGATAGAAAGCTGTTCATGTTACAGACAAGAAACGGTAAGAGAACAGCGCAGGCAGCTTTAAAGATTGCTTGTGATCTGGTAGATGAAGGTATGAGAACAGAGGAAGAAGCAGTAGCTATGATCGATCCTCGTAATTTAGATACCTTACTTCATCCGCAGTTTGATGCTAAGGCATTAAAAGCGGCTACGCCGATCGGCAAAGGTCTTGGCGCTTCTCCGGGCGCTGCATGCGGTAAGATCGTATTTACGGCAGAAGATGCTGAAAACTGGAATGCAAGGGGCGAGAAAGTCGTTCTTGTTCGTTTGGAAACATCACCGGAAGATATTACCGGGATGAAAGCTTCTCAGGGTATCTTAACGGTTCGCGGCGGTATGACGTCTCACGCAGCCGTAGTTGCGCGTGGTATGGGTACATGCTGTGTATCCGGTTGCGGCGATATTGCTATGGATGAAGCAAATAAGCAGTTTACGTTAGCCGGAAAGACATTCAAAGAAGGCGATTACCTTTCCATTGACGGTTCTACAGGTAACATTTATGACGGCCAGATTCCTACTGTTGACGCTACGATCGCAGGCGAATTCGGCAGGATCATGGGATGGGCTGATAAATACAGGACGCTTAAAGTAAGAACAAATGCGGATACACCGGCTGATGCAAGGAAAGCGCGTGAACTTGGTGCAGAAGGTATCGGTCTTTGCCGTACAGAGCATATGTTCTTTGAAGAGGACAGAATCGCAGCGTTCCGCGAGATGATCTGCTCCGATACGGTAGAAGAAAGAGAAGCGGCTTTGGACAAGATCCTTCCTTATCAGCAGGGAGACTTCAAAGCATTATATGAAGCTTTGGAAGGCAATCCGGTTACGATCCGTTTCCTTGATCCGCCTCTTCATGAATTTGTTCCGACAGAAGAGGAAGATATCAAGAAACTGGCAGAGGCACAGGGGAAATCTGTGGAGACGATCAAGAATATCATCACATCCTTGCATGAGTTCAATCCGATGATGGGACACAGAGGATGCCGTCTTGCGGTAACTTATCCTGAAATTGCTAAAATGCAGACTAAGGCAGTTATCCGTGCAGCAATTGAAGTACAGAAAGAACATCCGGATTGGAATGTAAAACCGGAGATCATGATTCCGCTCGTATGTGAGATTAAGGAATTAAAATTTGTCAAGAAAGTTGTTGTTGAGACAGCGGACGCTGAAATTGCAGCGGCAGGCGTTAAATTAGAGTATGAAGTAGGTACGATGATCGAGATCCCGAGAGCAGCCCTGACTGCAGACGAGATCGCAACAGAGGCAGATTTCTTCTGCTTCGGTACAAACGATCTGACACAGATGACATTCGGATTCTCCCGTGACGATGCAGGTAAGTTCTTAGACGCTTACTATGACACCAAGATCTTCGAGAATGATCCGTTTGCAAAACTGGATCAGACAGGCGTAGGTAAGTTAATGGAACTGTCCATTAAACTTGGCAAACCGGTTAATCCGAAGCTTCATATCGGTATCTGCGGCGAGCATGGCGGAGATCCTTCTTCCGTAGAGTTCTGCCATAAGATTGGTTTGGATTATGTATCCTGCTCACCGTTCCGTGTTCCGATTGCAAGATTGGCGGCGGCACAGGCGGCTATTCAGAAATAATGCCATAGGAATTTGGAACGATTTGGCGAAAGTATAAGAAAATGGCTTGAAATCAAGGGTTTTCAGGCTTGGAGGGGTTCACTGGGGTGGCTGGTGGGCTCCTCTTTTTGTGGGTTTTTGATACCGCTGATAGAG
>CAJTWM010000020.1:59910-60177 GCA_910579805.1 uncultured Lachnospiraceae bacterium
AGAAAAATGCTGTTGAAATTAGTCGATAGATGTAGTATATGTGAATAGATGAAAGGAATACTGGATGCTTAAGAGATGGGGTATTCTAAGATAAAATATTTTAATTGAGGTAAAACTGATGCAAAGCATAGTTGATGAATTAAAGTCGAAAAATATTCATTTTACTTTGATGTATTATGGAAAAGAAGATTATGGTACATTTTGGGATATAAATTCTATTTTAGAGAATAGGGAATGTTTTCAAAATAGATTTAGCACATATAATAT
>CAJTWM010000021.1 GCA_910579805.1 uncultured Lachnospiraceae bacterium
GCGGAACTGGCAGACGCGCAGGACTTAAAATCCTGTTGTAGCAATACAGTACCGGTTCGATTCCGGTCGCCGGCAGTGGAGAACTCCTTAAAATAAGGGGTTCTTTTTTCATCTATAAAATATGATTTGGGGGAAAGGGAATGAAAAAGAGAGAAATATTTTCGCCGGTCAAATTGACGGATTCCCAGAAAGAGAAACTGAATGCCGAAATAAAAGCATTTTATCTTGACGAAAGGGGAGAGGAGATCGGGATCATCGAACAAATGCAGTTAATGGAATTATTTGAACGTAAAATGGCGCCAATCATCTATAATAAGGCGCTGGACGATGCAAAAAGGTGGTTTTCACAAATGATGGATAATTTGGATTCCGATTATTACACGTTGTATAAGGAGGAAGGGTGAAAATAACAAAACCGTTCCGTAGGGGCGCAGAGTCCGGAAAAACCGGAATCCTACGGAACGGTCCTTTTTTATGAATCTTTTATTGTTCCAGTTCTTCCGTCAGCCTTTCAATTTCATCGATGATCCCGCCAATATAGGAAATGGTATCTGACAGCGGCGTGTCTGTAGTAATATCGACTCCGGCAAGAGCGGAAAGATCTGCCGGATCTAAGGTAGAGCCTGCGGCAAGTACTTTTTTCCAATCTTCTACGGCGCATACGCCTTCTTTTTCGATGCGTTTGCAAACCTGTGTGGCAATGGTAAGACCGGCGCTATAGGTATAGGAATACAGTCCCATATAGTAGTGAGGCTGACGCATCCATGTCAGGGCGGCATCGTCAGAGATTTCCACTTCTTCGCCCCAGAATTTCTGAAGAGTTTCTGTCATAAGCCGGCTTAAAGTTTCTGCGTTTACGCTGCCGCCTTTATCGACGATCCTGTAAACTTCCCTCTGGTAAGCCGCCTCTATCAAATGCGTGACGCAGTTGTGGTAGTAAGTGTTTCCAATCATGCATGACAGTACCCAACGGCGGAAACGGGGATCCGGATTTGTTTTTAATAAATAATGTGCCATTAGCAGTTCATTCATCGTGGACGGCGCTTCTACAAAATAGGAAGAGACATAGGTATCAAAAATTGACTGGCTGTTATTGCAGGATTTAAAGTGTCCTGCATGTCCTAATTCATGGGCGAGTGTGAAAACATCCGACATACGGTCGTTCCATGAGAGCAAAATAAAGGAATTTTTGCCGTAAGGACTTGCGCAGAAGCCGCCGGTGGATTTCCCTGCATTTTGGGCGAAGTCAACCCAGCGGTCGCGGTAAGCGGTCTTTATCATTTCCGTATAGTCTTCTCCTAAAATAGAAAGTCCCTTTTCCATATAAGTTTTGGATTCTTCAATGGTGACTTTCGGATCATATTCCGGATCCACGGCAATTTTCAAATCGGCAAATTCCATCCGATCCAGTTTATGGATTTTTTTCAGGAGGCGGGCATATTTACGCATATGCGGAGCAAGTTTTTCCATGATCAGATCGATTTGCCGGTGGTACATGTCCGGCGTTACTTTTTGAGGGAAGAGCAGGCTGTCAATTACGGAATCAAATCCCCGTAAAGAAGCAAGCGTTTTTTCTGTCTGTACATGAGTGTTATATGCGGCTGCAGTGCCGTTTTCGTATTCGCGCAATTTTTCGGAAAAGGCGGTGAAAGCGGCCCGGCGCAGGGCGGTATTCTGTTCATACTCATAATTATTTTCAAACAGGGTGTAACTTAAGGGATATTCTTTTTCCTCCGCCATAAAAGGGGCAAATTTCATGTCTGCCAGCTTTATCATATTGTAGATCTGATAAGGGGCGAACATGGTTTTGGACAATGCGGCCAGTGCGCGTTCCGTTTCAGGATGCAGCCTGTGCGGTTTATTGCGCAGGATATCTTCTAAAAAGTGTTTATTGTCCGTGGCGGACGCTATGGATTCTGACAGGATGGATTCGTCCAGTTCGGAGATCTCACTGTTGATAAAGCTGAGACTGCTGGAAATTTCCGAAATGAGACTTAAAATGCGCTCATTACGTTCCTGGTTGTAAGTATCGTAGTAATCTACCGCAACAGCCAGATCGCAGTAGTGATTGATCAGTGTGAGCAGACGTTCCACTTCCCGGAATTTGTCCAGACAGGCGTTGACCTTTTGCGGCGAGTCCAGCTTTCCTTTGTAATCCTGTAAGATACGGCTGCTTAAAGAAGTTACTTTTTCAATATCCTGATTCATTTCTTCTTCCGTTTTGTAAATGGAGGACAGATCCCATGTCAATTCTATGGGAATGTCCTTACGCGATTTTAATTCCATGTGAAGTTCTCCTTTTGATAAATGATTTTAGCGGGTATTTCCGATAGCGGGGGATATGTTCCCCTGCTGCTGATTTTAGTATGGAACAGAAAAATAAGAAAAGCAAGAGATAATTTCCACCGGTTTTCACCGTGAACAGGATCGTCTGAAGAAAGTTTTACTAAACTTGAAAAAAAGATTGTACAATGTAAAAAAACAAAGTAGAATAGAGACAGAATAGTAGCAAAATATACAAAAATCGTGGACGGAGGATTGAAAAATATGGAAAAATGGACAAGGGCGTTATATCAGCCCAATCTTCCTTTAGGGGAAAACGGCGAAAGGGTCACAGGTTCCGAAAGCCATATCACATTATCAAAAGATGCGGCTAAGGAAGGTATGGTGCTGTTAAAAAATAACGGGAAATTACTTCCCTTTCCCAAGGGAACAAAGGCAGCTTTGTTCGGAAAAGCTGCGGTCGATTATGTAAAGGGCGGCGGAGGCAGCGGAGACGTGACCGTGGCATATGTGAGGAGCCTTTATGAAGGGCTGAAAATGCAAAAGGGCCGGATAGAGGTTTTTGAGCCGCTTTGCGATTATTATAAAGAAGAGATACAAAAGCAGTATGCGCAGGGGAAGGAACCGGGGATGACGACGGAGCCTGAGATTCCCGAAACACTGCTGAAACAGGCAAAGGCTTATACCGATACGGCCGTCATTTCTATCTGCCGTTTCTCGGGAGAGGGATGGGACAGGAAAGACGATTTTAGTCTGACAAAAGAAGAAGAGAAGATGGTATCCGCGGTAAAGGAGAATTTCAGCAAAATTGCAGTGGTACTGAACGTAGGAGGCATGGTGGATACATCATGGTTTTTTGACGAGGAGGCGATCGGTTCGGTGCTGCTTGCATGGCAGGGAGGCATGGAAGGAGGACTTGCCGCAGCGGAATTACTGGTCGGGAAAGGCAGCCCTTCCGGCAAATTAACGGATACTTTTGCAAAAACGCTGGAAGATTATCCGTCTACAAAAGATTTCATGGAATCTCCGGATTATGTAAACTATACTGAGGATATTTATGTGGGCTACCGTTATTTTGAGACGATTCCGGGAGCAGCGGAGAAGGTAAATTATCCTTTCGGATTCGGCCTTTCTTATACGGAGTTTGACGTGGACGTGATCTCGGCGGGAGAAGAAGCCGGGACGGTCCGGGTGGCGGTCAATGTAACGAATGTAGGAGAGTATGCAGGAAAAGAAGTGGTGCAGGTCTATTTCGGCGCGCCCTCAGGAAAGCTGGGGAAACCCGCGAAGCAGTTGATCGCTTTTCAAAAGACAAGGGAATTAGAGCCGGGAGAAACGCAGGTGCTGTTTTTAAGTTTTCCGGTAACGGATATGGCTTCTTACGATGACCTCGGCAAAGTGAAAAAATCTGCTTATATTTTGGAAAAAGGCGAGTATGTTTTTTATGTGGGAACCTGCGTCCGGGATGCGGAAGTCTTGGGATTCGTATATGAGGTCGGCGAGGACAGAGTGGTGAAGCAGCTTACAAGCAGACTGGTTCCTTCTTCGCTGGAAAAAAGGATGCTGGCAGACGGCAGTTACGAAACGCTGCCTCAGACCGAGCCTAACGATCCGAATGCGGACGCGCTTACAAGAATGCCCAATCAGGCAGTAGAGGGCATGGCGCCTGCAGTCAGGGCAAGGGCAGGGTATCGTTTATGGGGAGAACCGGAGCATCCGGACAGACATTTGTTGATCGAAGTGGCAAAAGGAGAAATCACTGCCGAAGAGTTCCTTTCACAGCTTTCGGATGAAGAATTGGCGGAACTGCTCGGAGGGCAGCCCAATACGGGAGTGGCGAATACTTTTGGATTCGGCAATCTGCCGGAGTACGGCGTGCCTTCCGTTATGACGGCGGACGGACCGGCAGGACTGCGGATTCTGCCCCAGTGCGGGATTACTACCGTAAGTTTTCCCTGCTCAACTTTGCTGGCCTGCAGTTGGAACGAGGAGATCGTAGAGGCGGTAGGTCAGGCAGGCGGCGCGGAAGTGAAGGAAAACAACATCGGGGTATGGCTGACCCCGGCGGTCAATATTCACAGAAGTCCTCTGTGCGGGCGGAATTTTGAGTATTATTCGGAAGACCCCTATTTGGCAGGAAAAATGGCAAGCGCAATGGTGCGTGGGATCCAGTCGAACCATGTGGGGGCGTCGGTGAAGCATTTCGCTTTTAACAATAAAGAAGAGAACCGGCTCGACAGCGATTCCAGAGTGTCCGAACGGGCGGCAAGGGAAATTTATCTGAAAGCCTTTGAAATCATTATAAAAGAAGCGGATCCATGGTCGGTTATGACTTCCTACAATATCGTGAACGGTCACAGGACTTCAGAATGCAGCGACCTGATCACGGGGATTCTGCGGGGCGAATGGGGATATGAAGGCTGTGTGACTACGGACTGGTGGAACCACGGGGAACATTATAAAGAAGTGAAAGCGGGAAACGATGTGAAAATGGGTTGCGGTTATCCGAAACGTCTGCTTGAGGCGATGGAAAAGGGCTGCCTGACAAGGGAAGAGATGGAAACTTGCGCGAAGCGGATTTTGGGACTGATCTTAAAAATGGATTAAGGAGCGGATAAAATCCAAACAGGCGAATACGATAGGGAGGACAGGAATGAAGGAAGTGAGGATTTTAGAAATTAAGCAGAGTGTTTTCGCGGATAATGACAGGCAGGCGGAAGATTTGAGAAAAGAATTAAAGGAAAAAGGAGTGTTTCTTTTGAATCTGATGTCGGCGCCGGGGTCGGGGAAAACTACGACTTTGATGCGGACCATCGAAGCGTTGAAAGATACGTTAAAGATCGGCGTGATGGAGGCGGATATCGATTCGGATGTGGATGCGAAGACGATTTCGGAATCGGGCGCAAAGGTGATCCAGCTTCATACGGGAGGAATGTGTCATCTGGATGCGCAGATGACCAGACAGGGGTTGGAAGGACTGGACACGGGGGACGTAGAACTGGCGATTCTTGAAAACGTGGGAAATTTAGTCTGTCCGGCGGAATTTGATACGGGGGCTTCGAAAAACGCCATGATCCTTTCCGTGCCGGAGGGGGACGATAAGCCTTTAAAGTACCCTTTGATGTTTTCCGTCTGCGATGTGGTACTGATCAATAAGATCGACGTGCTGCCTTATTTTGACTTTGATATGGAGAAATGCAGGGAACATATCCGTATGCGTAATCCCGACGCGAAGATCATCCCGATCTGTGCCAGAACGGGAGAAGGAATAGAAGAATGGACGGAGTGGCTTAAGAAGGAAGTAAAGGAAAGCCGCCTTCAGGCGGCAGAATGAGAGGAAATATGGGAAAAGAACTGGATAAAGAATTATATCCCGAATACATCTATCCCGAGCATAAGACAGACCCGGATGAGCCTGTCAGGGAGAGTATCGTAAAGCTGGGAAAGATGATGACGGACAGGATTCCGCAGAAACTGGGAATCAAAAAGATCACGAAAGAAGATCCTGAGTACTGGGGGCTTGCGGGAGTGCTGACCGATGAGGAGGCACGGATCGCATTAAAGATGGGCGTCAGAAAGCCAAGGACGCTGGCGGAAATGGTAAAACTGACAGGTATGTCGGAAACAGAGTTGGAGCCGAAGCTGCAGGAAATGTCGGTAAAAGGCATTTTAGAGTATAATTGGGAAAACCCGCAGCATGAAAAGCAGTATGTGCTGCCTATGTTTGTCCCCGGAGCCGGCGAATTTTTCAATATGAACCGCAATGTGATAGCGAAAAACCCGGAGGTCAGCCTGTTTTTCGAGCATATGTCCAGACTGCCTTTGGAACATGTCACTCCCTTTGTCGGCGAAGGCGGAAACGGGATCGGGATGCATGTCATTCCGGTGGAAAAGGCAATCGAGATGGAAAGTGAATCCATCGATCTGGAGCATATTTCATACTGGCTGACAAAATATGAAGGAAAATATGCGGCAAGCCCTTGTTCCTGCCGCCGTTCCAGACTGACCCATGACGAAGGATGCGGGGACGATCCGGAGGGCTGGTGTATCGCGGTAGGCGATATGGCGGATTATGTGGTGGAGACGCAGAAGGACGGACGCTATATTACGAAGGAAGAGGCGCTGGAAATTTTTAAACAGGCGGAGGATAACGGGTTTGTGCATCAGATCACGAATATCGACGGCGCAAACAAGATCTTTGCGATTTGTAACTGTAATGTGAACGTATGTTATGCGCTCCGTACTTCCCAGCTTTTTAATACGCCGAATATGTCCAGATCCGCCTATATAGCGAAAGTGGATAAGGAAAAATGCGTTGCCTGCGGCAAATGCGTAGAGGCCTGTCCGGCAGGCGCGGTGAAGTTAGGGCAGAAACTTTGCAAAAAGGACGGCAGTCAGGTTACTTATCCGAAAATGCCGCTTCCGCAGGAGCAGAAGTGGGGAGAGCATATGTGGACCCATAATTACCGGGACGTAAACAGGATCAACTGTTACGACACCGGCACGGCACCCTGTAAAACGGCCTGTCCGGCCCATATTGCCATACAGGGGTATTTGCAGCTTGCGAAAGAAGGGCGTTATCAGGAGGCGTTGGCGCTGATCAAAAAGGACAATCCGCTGCCGGCAATCTGCGGGCGGATCTGTAACAGGCGGTGCGAGGATGCGTGTACCAGAGCCACTTTGGACGAGGCGGTTGCCATTGACGACGTGAAGCGTTTTATTGCGGAACAGGATCTTCATGTGAAGACCCGCTACATTCCCAAACCTACCGTTCCTTCACTGAAAGGCCATTTTGACGAAAAGATCGCGATCATCGGCGCCGGGCCGGCGGGACTTTCCTGCGCGTACTATCTGGCGGATAAAGGATATAAACCGACCGTCTTTGAGAAGAATGACAGGCCGGGCGGTATGCTGACTTACGGAGTGCCTTCTTATAAGCTGGAAAAAGAGCTGATCCGAGCAGAGGTGGACGTGATCACTGCCATGGGCGTAGAGATCAGATACGGTGTGGAGGTCGGAAAGGACATTACCATTGAACAGCTCCGCAAGGATGGATATAAAGGCTTTTATCTTGCGATTGGATGTCAGGGCGGTAAAAAGCCCGGAGTTCCCGGCGAGAATGCGGAAGGGGTACATACGGCGGTAGCGTTTTTGCGCGAAGCGGGACAGAAAGAGTCGTTTCCCCTTGGCGGCGACGTGGTGGTGATCGGCGGAGGGAACGTTGCCATCGACGCGGCAAGAACGGCCACGCGCTGCGGACAGGGTAAAGTTTCTTTATTCTGTTTGGAGAGCAAAGAGGAAATGCCTGCAAGCAGGGAAGAGATCCTTGAGGCATCGGAAGAGCATATTACAATCAACAACGGCTGGGGACCCAAGGAGATATTGACGGAAAATGGGAAAGCCGTAGGCGTTGTATTTAAGAAATGTACCCGGGTATATGATGAGAATCATAGATTTTCCCCTCTTTACGACGAAGAGGATACGATAACGGTTTCCTGTGCGGACGTGATCTTCAGCGTAGGGCAGGGAATCTGCTGGGGAGAGCTTTTAAAGGGGACGAAAGTAGAGCTTCGTCCAAACGGCGGGGCAATCGCCGACAGGCTGACTTATCAGACTGCCGAACCGGATATTTTTGTGGGCGGCGACGTTTACACAGGGCCGAAATTTGCTATAGATGCGATTGCGGCAGGCCGGGAAGGAGCCATTTCCCTGCACCGTTTTGTGCAGGAACATTGTACGCTGACGATTGGAAGAAACCGGAGGGATTTCATAGAGCTGGATAAGGAGAATCTTTTCATTGCGGGATATGACAATACTGACAGACAAAGACCGGAAAGGGCAGAAGAAGCACAGGAAAGATCTTTCCGCGACCTGTCCCATACTTTGACGGAGGAGCAGGTAAAAGCGGAAACTTCCCGTTGTCTTTCCTGCGGGGCGTCCGTAGTGGATCCGAATAAGTGTATCGGATGCGGTATCTGTACGACCAAATGCGTATTCGATGCGATCTCCCTTCACAGGGAACTGCCGGGCTGTTCCGAAATGGTAAAATCCGAGGATAAGTTAAAATATGTCCTGCCCAATATGGTAAAGCAGTCGATCAAAGTAAAATTTGCAAAGAAGAAGGACTGAGAAAACAGGGAAATGAGGCAGGTATGCACGAATTAGGCGTGGTGTTCCATATTATGGACACGGTGGAAAAGGTTGCCGCGGAAAACGGGGCGGAAGGTATTTCCAAGGTAGTATTGGAGCTTGGCGAGGTATCTACCGTGATAGAATCGTATTTACAGAATTGTTGGAAATGGGCGGCAAAGAAGCGGGAGCTGTTTGCAAAAGCGGAACTGATCGTGGAAAAGCTGCCGGCGGTCACTTATTGCGAAGGATGCGGGGAAACCTATCCTACCGTGGAGTACGGAAAAATTTGCCCTTACTGTAAAAGTGCGGATACATGGCTTTTACAGGGGAGCGAATTTAATATCAAAGAGATAGAAGTGTATGGACGGCAGTAACATGGTATTCTTTTCACGGGAAGTATGAGAGAATTTCTAAGTGCATTGCGAAATTTATTTGGCATAGTACGCGGATTCAGAAATGCGAAGTTCTACACAGGGATTGTTTGAAGCCGCTTATGGGACTGATGCTGTGAGCGGTATGTCCGGATATGTGTAAGCGCATACCGGAGAGAAAGAGAGGGAGAGATTATGATTTTTCAGATTTATGACGGAAGGACGGTTTGGCAGATTTTAGGATGGGTCATGGTATTTGCAGGGCTGATCGTGATGAACGAGATCGCGCGCCGTTCCAAACTTGGCGGGGCAATCTGCTTTTTCGGGATTCCTGCGGTGCTTACCGTTTACTTTATTGCAATTTATATCGGGGCCGCACAGGGGGCGGAATGGGCGTTAAACAACCAGACCTATGTGCATATGAACAGTTGGTTCCATTATGCCAAGCTGTATGCGGCGCTGGCAGGCTGTATCGGTTTTATGATCATCAAATATCATTGGGGAAGTTTGGGGAAATCCCATGCTTTTAAAGTATTTCCCTTTGTGATCGTTGCCATTAATATTCTGATCGCGGTAGTGTCCGACTTTGAATCCGTAGTCAGGGCGGGAAACGTGATGGGCGGCTGGTGGAAATCTTCCGAAGGCGTATGGCTTTACGGCGGCTGGTGGAATATTCTAAACGGTATCGCGGGTATCCTTAATATACTCTGTATGACAGGCTGGTGGGGGATCTATTCTTCCAAGGACAAGAAAGATATGCTTTGGCCGGATATGACATGGTGCTTTATTTTGGCATATGATATTTGGAATTTCCAGTATACTTACCTGAATCTGCCTACCCATGCGTGGTACTGCGGATTCGCGCTGCTGCTGGCGCCTACGGTGGCCAACGCGCTTTGGAATAAGGGCGGATGGATTCAGAACAGGGCCAATACGTTAGCGCTATGGTGTATGTTTGCACAGGTATTCCCGCTGTTTCAGGACGGCAGCAGGTTTACCACGGTATCTTCCGTATACGGCAGCGGGGGCGCGGCGGCAGCCTTTGGAGAAGCTATGCCGGCGACGGCGAATCCGGCGGCGCAGGGCGTTATTTCCGTGCTTTCCATCGCGGTCAATATTGCCGTGTTCGCGGTAATTTTAATGAGGGCGAAAAAGCAGAAAAAGAATCCTTATACAAACGAGATCTTTACGGATCAGAAGGACTTTAAGACGGCGGTGGCCAGAGCGGAGTAGTTGTCAGCGGCCGGCCTTCCGCTTGGAACGAAATTTGACAGGCAGATTTTGTTTCAGGCGGGAGGCCGGTTCCTTGTTTGATCTAATTGATACAGCCGGAAAGAAACATAAGCGGAGATTGTGCGTTTCCGCAGCCCGATAAAATGTTATTCGGCGGTATCCTTATCCAATGCTTTTCCTTTTATGGCGCTGACAGCCTGAATATATTTTAAGGTCAGTTTCCAGCAGCCTTTTCCGGCAAAGAAGAGCAGGAGTCCGGTAACGATGGAGACGGGAAAGGCCGCTATGGGGTTCAGGGTGTAGGAACCGAACTGAAAGGAAACATAGGGGAGGTCATAGCCGATTGCGTGGCCGGCCAGTTTGATCAGGGCGGCAAGCGGGGTCAGGACGCCGCATAAGGTCAGTCCCGCCGCCAGTACGGTTGTAACAGGCAGGACGAACATTCCGCTGATACCCGTCAGACTGTAAAAGGCTGTTACAATGGCGAATCTGCGCAGGCTGAAGGCTTTGGTTCCGGAGATGGAATCTCCTAAATAGGCGGTGGCAAGCGCTTTGGGGCTGCCTAATTTTTCCAGAATCTGTTCAGGCGTCAATTCTTTTTTCATTTCCAGTTCCAGCATTTCGCTTTTGATTTCTTTGACGATGTCCACTCTGTCGGAAACGGGCAGAGGTCTTAAATAGCTGTCGATTTTTTCAAGATAATCGTTCATGATTTTATCCATAATATCGTTACTCCTTTTGATTAAAAGTTTTTGTTCATGTCGGTTTTACATTCATATGTTGTCAGATGTTGACAAAACCTCCGGTAGAGGCAAGGCGCTATTCTTGGATTTTAGAGATTGCCGCCAGTAAATTGTTCCATTCGTTGGTCATGGCATTCAGATATTCTTTGCCCTTTTCCGTGATGGAATAATATTTACGCGGCGGGAGCCCTTCCGTAGTCTCCTGCCAGAAAGAAGTGAGCAGTTCTTCCTTAAGAAGCCGTCTCAGTAAAGGATAGATGGTGCTTTCTTTTACGGACAGGATCGGGAGGGCGTCCAGTTCGCTGATGATCTCGTAACCGTAGTATGCCCTTTTGCTGATCATCAGCAAAATACAAAATTCCAGAGTTCCCCGTTTGATCTGTGATTTCCAGTCTTCAATATTCAATATACTATCACCTCCGTAGGTACATCGTAATACATAGTATATTGAATGTCAATAGTATATCTGAAAATTTTTCACCTTCCGTCCTGCAGCGCACACATACTTTAACGCATCGACTTGCGGATAGAACAGCGTTACGCTATACTAAACATAAAAAACAAAAGAGGGTTCAGGGGGAGAAGCATCATGAGTTTTGATTGGAAAAAAGACGGAAAAAGAATCGCAGTGATCTGTCTGGCGTCATTGATCATGGCGGTCAATATTAAAACTTTTGTAAGAACGGGAGGTCTGTATCCGGGCGGCGCTACGGGGCTGACGATATTGATCCAAAGAGTAGCGGAAATGTTTTTTCAGATTAATATTCCTTATACGGCAGTCAATTTAGTACTGAATGCGGTTCCGATCTATATCGGTTTTCGTTATATCGGAAAAAAATTCACTTTGTATTCCTGCCTGATGATCGTGCTTACCAGTGTGCTTACGGATATTATCCCTGAAGAAGTGATTACCTATGACACGCTGCTGATCAGTGTTTTTGGCGGTCTGATCAACGGCGTCGTAATCAGTATGTGCCTGCATATGAATGCCACTACGGGCGGCACCGACTTTATTTCCATTTACCTTTCGGAAAAAAACGGGGTGGATTCATGGAATCTGATCTTGGGACTGAATATCGTGATCCTGACTTTTGCCGGAATTTTATTCGGATGGGACAAGGCGCTCTATTCAATTATTTTTCAATATGCGTCGACGCAGATTCTTCGTACGCTCTATAAGAGATATCAAAAACATACGTTATTTATTGTGACAAACAAGACAAAAGAAGTCTGTGCAGCCATTTATTCCATAAGTAACCATGGGGCGACCATTTTGGAGGGGGAAGGTTCTTACGAGCATCATGAAAGAAATATCGTGTACTCCGTTGTGTCGGGAGAGGAGAGCAAAAAGGTGCTGCGGGAAATCAAAAAGGCGGATCCCACCGCTTTTATCAATATGTTCAAGACGGAAGAACTGGCGGGCAGTTTTTATCAGAGGCCGACGGAATAATGGGAAAAGAACTTCTAACTGCCTATGGTAGTTTTTGCCTATGGCAGTTTTTGCCTATGGTAGTTTTCACTCGTGGCAAAGGCTGCTTCACAAAAACAACATGATGGGAAAGGATGGAGAAAAGAAGAACGGATGGAGAAGCGCGGATATAGCCGGATAAAAACGAAAAAATGTGTCAATTTACTAAAAATGTGATATACTAAATATAAAGAAAGTTCGTGACAAAATAGAAAAGAAGAAGTATAATACTGCTACTTAGCTTTTTGGTAAACGAAAGTGAGGTGTTGGTATGATATATATTGGAAATGATGTGCGGGAAAGAATGGAAATGTTAGGTTTGAGTGTTGCGGACGTAGCTGACAGAACTTTTTTGGAGGAGGATGCAATTCTTGCAATTCTGAATAATGAAACGGCATTAGAAGAAATGGAAGAATTTGATTTATCACTGATTTGCGGTGTATTACATTGCCGGGAAGATTTTTTTTCAAATTCGGATGCCAAGGAAAAGGATTTGCTGCTTGCGTCCATGAACAGAGGAATAGATACAGTAGACTCGATGAATGTCAAAGCGAAAATTCAGGATTTTATGGATGATTTTGCTTTCATAGAAGGCGTGTTGTCAGAAGTCAGATAAGAGGGTGATTTTATGACAGATTATGTTATTGAGGCAGTGAAAAAGGCCAGGAAATTCTTTCATATAGAAGACTTTCCTGGTAATTTTTTTGATTTGCTTGAAAATCAAGATTATATTAAAAAATACAATTTACTTTTGTTTAAAGAAGATATATCAAAATTAACGGGATTTATTGGATATGGAGAAAAAAAGATATCGGTAATCTGTATTAATTACAAAAGACCGATAGGCCATCAGAATTTTACATTGGCCCACGAATTAGGGCATTGGTTTTTGCATTATGGGCAAAACATATCAGATAATGATAAAAACTGTGTATATTCCAGTGACAGGATTGAACAGGAGGCTAATTCTTTTGCGGCGGAATTGCTTTATCCGGAGAAACTATTTTCTCAGGATTATTTGAAAGTTTTAGAGAACGACTTGCTGCAAAATGGGAGACGGAAGGATTTGGCAATTTATATAGATACTTTATGTCATAAATATTGTCTTAGTTTTGATATGGTTTTTAGAAAAATATTATATAAAAGCAGACAAGTAGTCCAGCATGACAAAATAAAAAAGCAGATTGAGAATGCGCTGCATTGTAAGATATCTGAATATTTTGAGAAAGATTTTTATGTTCCTAATGAAAAATTACCGGAATATCAGCCGTTAAAAACGCCGTATTTGGAGTTAGAGAGAAGGATTGATGAACTTTTAGAGTTAGGGAAAATCGGTAAGGCCACAGCCGAGTCAATCAAATATAGAAATGGGATCGGTATTGATTAAATGTATTATTTAGTGGATACAAATGTTTTTCTCCATGTGATTCATTCAAATATCTATGCAGTGGCCGCCTTGTGTAAGGAACATAATAATGATATTACGATTACACAGACAATTTTAAATGAATTAGATCCGGGTTATTACAGAGAAAAAAATGATATATCCAGCAAAGAGGTGTATACGGCAGTAAACAGTTTAGTAACAGGCGCAAGGGGAGTAAAGATTATTAGAAAGATCTGCCCGAAAGATGTAGAAGGCGCAGTGGAAGAGCTTAAAAAAATTCGAAATAGATTTTATAGCTGGATGAAAAATCCGGATTATTTACACAAAATGATAAAGGAAGGAAAAATTTCAAAAGAAGATATAAAGAAACCCAGTTTTAGAAATAAAGATTTAGGAGAATGTGAGCTTTTGGCAATAGCAAAAGCATCAGCAGGGCAATATTTTATTGTTACGAATGACAAGGGGAAAGTGTATCAACATCCGGATCAAAATTTATTTGACGTATATGAAAATGATCCTGAGGTGATCATTCTTACAGGAGAGGACTGGATAAGAAAGATAGGTTTCACTAACAAAGAGAAAGAAGATACCAATGAAATTTGATAAAGAAATAGATACATACGTTGTTGCGCCGTTTATGCCGCTGACGCTTTAGGCGGAATGTTTGAATAAGTGAAGGGAATAAAGATACAGATGGAGAAGAATTTAACGACGGGCAGTGTGTTTAAAACAGTGCTGTATTTTTCGCTGCCGTATATCTTGTCGTACTTTTTGCAGACTTTATACGGTATGGCGGATTTGTTTATCATCGGGCAGTTTAACGGTGTGGAAAGTACGACGGCAGTTTCCGTCGGCAGTCAGGTCATGCATATGCTGACGGTTATGCTGGTAGGACTGGCAATGGGGACGACTGTGATGGTAGGACAGGCGGTGGGTGCGGGAAAACGGGAAGAAGCTTCTTATGCGATAGGGAATACGGTCATTTTGTTTATGGGATTGTCCGTTTTTTTAATGATCGGGCTGCTTCTTGCCGTAAAGCCGATCGTAACGGTCATGTCCACGCCTGCCGAAGCGGTATCGGGGACGGTTTCTTATCTTACGATCTGCTTTATCGGGATTCCGTTTATTACTGCCTATAATATTATCAGTTCTATTTTCCGGGGCATGGGGGATTCCAAAAGTCCCATGTATTTTATTGCGGTGGCCTGTGTGGCCAATATTGTGTTGGATTATCTGTTTATTGGCGGCATGGGGCTTGGCCCTGCAGGGGCGGCGCTTGGGACGACGATCTCCCAGACTGTCAGTGTGGCCGTGTCCCTGTTCGTGATCTTAAAACGGAAAACCGGGATAGCGCTTACCAAAAGGGAGATCAGGCCGCGCCGCAGGACGATGGCGGGACTGTTAAAGATCGGGATTCCGATTGCGCTGCAGGACGGATTTATTCAGATCGCTTTTATTGTAATTACGGTGATTGCAAATAAGCGGGGGCTGAATGATGCGGCGGCAGTGGGGATTGTGGAAAAGATCATCGGGGTCTTGTTTCTTGTGCCTTCTTCCATGCTCCAGACGGTGTCGGCGCTTTGCGCGCAGAACATTGGCGCCGGTAAGCATGACAGGGCGCGCCTTACTTTGCGTTACGCCGCAGCCTTAACGGTGATCTGGGGAATCGGGGCAAGTATTCTCATGCAGCTTGATGCGGAACCGTTTGTGGGACTGTTTTCGGAAAATATGCAGGTGGTGGCGCTTGGCGGACAGTATATGCGGGGATATGTGTGGGATACGATTCTGGCAGGAATCCATTTTTGCTTTAGCGGTTATTTTTGCGCTTACGGGTGGTCAGCTATTTCTTTTATCCATAATTCCGTGTCAATCGTTTGCGTCCGCGTACCGCTCGCCTATCTTGCGTCCGCATACTTTGCGGATACGCTGTTTCCTATGGGGATTGCCTCTCCGGCAGGCTCTGCGCTTTCAGTCGTGATCTGTGTGTGTGCCTTTCTTTGGATGACAGGAAAAAGATGTAAAAATGTGCCCGGATGTGGAGAGGAGGAATCATGAGATACGAATGGATAGAAGAATATTTGCCGGATCCGGATGAAGGAGAATTTTTAAGATCCCAATATGAAGATATCATTCCCGGATATTATTGCAATAAAAAACATTGGAATTCCGTGAAGCCGGACGGAAATGTTCCGGACGATCTGCTGAAAGATCTTTTGGACAAATCTTACGGGCTGGTGCTTAGCGGGTTCAGTAAGAAGAGGCAGAAAGAAATACTGGAAGGAGACGTTCCGGTATGACGGAAAAAGGAATGAGGCAGCCTGCCAAAGCAGGCGGAAAGGAGTTAATATGAACCCAGCATCGATTTTGAAACTGATGAACGCAAAAAATCAATTTATCAATAACCATCCGAAATTTGCCGCGTTTGCGCGCGCCGTTTATTCTGGCGGAATAGAGGCGGGGACGGTGATCGAGATTTCCGTGACTAAGCCGGGGCAGGAGACAATGACTTCTAATATTAAAGTGCAGGAAACAGATTTGGAGCTGCTGCGGGAACTGCAGGAGCTGACTAAGGGAGGAATGTGACGGTTTTGGAAAAAATTATCGTTCTTAGTTTCGTGGGGCAGATCCGAACGGGTCTGCCTCTTTTTTTATGTGCAGGACTGTGCGGATGAAATTTCTAAAATAATTCGGGTTTTTATGAAGTATAAGAAGGAAAGGCGTGTTTACCAAGGGATTTGTTGACATGATAATTTTCCTGTAATAAGATGAATCTCGTCTCCCATAAACTGTGACGCACATCCCGGGGAAAGCAATTTTCAAACACACTCCGGTAAAGTTGAAAGAACCGGAAATAAGATGTTAAAAATAAAAAAAATAAAAAATGATCATGTTTATGTTGACACTCCGATTTTTTTGCCTTATTATATGTCTATATCCGATATGTCGTATCTCGACATATCGACAGGGGACATATCGAGATAGAACATATCGTCATAGCATGACGTTATAAGCATGATCTATGGCATGAAAGCGGACGCAGGTTTTCTTGTGAAGTTTTATCTGTATCTCAGACAAACGGCGCCACGGATGTGAAAAAGGGGGATGAGAATGGAAGAAAGTCTGTTAAAGAAATATATTCCAATGACAGAGACGACATACTACACGCTCTTGGCCGTTACGGAAAAAAGGCATGGATACGCGATCATGCAGTTTGTGAACGAACTGACGGAAGGAAGGATACAGCTTGGAACCGGCACCCTTTATACGATGGTGGGAAGGCTTAATGCAGATGGAGTCATATCGATACCGTCCGGTGGAGACGGTAAAAAGTCTTATCTGATCACAGAGCTTGGAAGGGAGCTTTTGGAAATAGAGACAAAGCGTTTAGAAGAGCAGTTAACGGACGGCAAAAGTATTTTATCCTAGGAAGGGCATATGGTCAAAGATATGGAAAAGCAGGTAATAAAAAAGATCAGATTTATCAGTACGCTGCGTCAGGAATGCCAGTGGTTTGAGGAAATGGCGAGGCAGGGGTGGTTTTTCAAGAATGTTGTAAACGGCTGTCTGTATACCTTTGAGTATGGTGAGCCTAAAAATATGATGTATGAGGCAGACCGTTTTAATCTGCCGAAGAAACCTACTTTGGAGGAGATCAGGAGTAAAGAGCTTTTTATGGATATGGCGGAAGAAATGGGATGGCGCGAAGTGACCCATGACGAAATGCTCAATTATTATTTCTGTAAAGAGTATGAAGAAGGAGGGATCAACGAGCTTTACAATGACGAAGCCTCAAGAGAACAGCGGGCATCCAAGTTCCCGGCTTATTTTAAGAGAAAAGAGAAAGAGGCGGTTTTCTGGGGCGTGGTACTGATCTTCCTTGATATTATCCTAAAAATATGGGCGTTTTTTGAGCCTAAAATGCAGATGCCGTGGTATGACGCCTTTGTCCTTGTTTATGTACTATGCAGTAATCTGCTGGCCTTATGTTTCTGGTCGGTATCGGACCGGATGCAGGCGGAATTCCTGCTCAGCAGGGAAGAATGGGAAAAGAAGCAAAAAAGTACGGATAAGACAGTGCGAAGGCTTATTTTTACCATTCGAGGGCTGAACCGTTTTCTTCGGAAAGAAGAGGAAAAAGGATATATCCTGAAAGGGGTTACGTTGACCAAATATTTCTTTGTAAAGAAAGAAAATTCCCATCAGATCTATACGATGGACAGCAAGTGGCTTACTAACAGGCGGCAGAAAGAGAGAAAGGGCGGGAGCTTCAAAGATAAAAAAGACAAACAGGGAATGAACAATGACTGGCAGGTGCAGAGTTTAAAGGATGCAGAGGCAAAAGGGTGGAATTTTGTGTGCGCTTTGGAAAACCGCGCCGTAATTTACAGAGGAGACGCAAAGGAAGTAGAACCGTTAAACGATGCTAAATATGATAATAGCTTCAGAGGGATCTCGCTGGTCGGGGATTACGGATTGATGATGATCCTTGCCGGAATATTTGGAGCCGTAGTCGGATTCCTTTTAGTATGGTTTGGGATCATATAGGAAACGGCAGATTCGAACGTATTAACATTAGGTAAATATTGAATCAATATTTGACATAAAGAAAAGGGAAAAAGAATGGAGGAGTAAAGATATGAAGCTGGAAGTGAAAGAGATTTATAAGAGCTTTGAAGAAAAAGAAGTGCTGCATGGCGTGAGTTTCGAAGTGGAGAGCGGAAGGGCGCTAGGGCTGCTTGGACGAAACGGCGCAGGAAAGACGACGACGATCCGTATCCTGATGGATGTGTTCCACGCCAATAAAGGAGAGATCCTTTTGGACGGCAAGCCTTTTAACAGAGGAAAGAGCAGCATAGGATACCTGCCCGAAGAACGGGGGTTATATCCTAAAAGGATAGTGACGGAGCAGATGATCTATTTGGCAAATCTGAGGGGGCTGAATACGGCGGATGCCAAAAAGAATACTGAAAAATGGTTAAAACGTTTGGAAGTGGAAGAGTATGCAAAGAGAAAATTAGAGACGCTTTCGAAAGGAAATCAGCAGAAAGTGCAGCTTGCGGCTACCCTTGTATGCGATCCGGATATCGTGATTCTGGACGAACCTTTCAGCGGTCTGGATCCCGTCAATTCACAGATACTAAAGGACGTGGTAAACGAGCTGATCGAGGATAAAAAAATCGTTATCTTTTCCAGTCATCAAATGAGCTATGTAGAAGAATTCTGCGATAATATTGCGGTGATCAATAAAGGCAACGTGGTGCTTGACGGAAACTTAAAAGAGATCAAAAAGGACTACGGAAAGAACAGGCTGATCCTGTCTGCCGAAAATTACGACCTGTCCGCGCTTTCGGGGAAGGTTTCCAAAGAATTTGGAGGATTCGTGTCCGTAACAGGGAAAAAGAAAGAGTTTCTGATTTTGGAGCTGGCCGGGAATACGACGAAAAAAGAGTTTGTACAGGCGCTTAGCAGTTCGGACATCGACATCGAGCGGTTCGGAAGATATGAGCCGTCCTTAAACGATATTTTTGTTTCCAAAGTAGGAGACGAGGACGGAGAGGAAGAGAACGGCGAAAACGATAAGAAATATGCGTAGGAATTTGAGTATCTGCAAAGCAGTGCGGAAAGGGAGAAAAGATGAAAAGTTTTTGGATTGTATTAAAATATGAATTGAAAGAGTATTTTGCAAGCAAGGGATTCGTGGCGTTTACGCTGCTGCTTGCATTAGGAGGCATCATATTGCTGTCTCTTCCGAGATTTATCGATATGTCCGAATTTACGGGCGTGGGAGGTAAAGAGGAAACGGAAGAGTCCAAGACGGAGGAAGAGAAAGACGAATGGGATAAATTGTATCTGCTTGACGAGGCCGGCGTTACCGATCTGGAGGTACTGAGACAGTTTTTCCCTGAGACGGAATGGATCGTTGCCGAGAATATAGACGCGCTGAAGCAGGCGGTGGAGGAAAAAGAAGCCGAAGCGGGATTTGTCGTAAAATCGGCCGACGCTTATGATTACTATGTATACAATAAAGGGATGTATGACAAAAACAGCGTTATGTTCGACGAGGCGATGAAAGTATTTTACCGGATAGCTTATTGCGCAGAAAATAATTTAGACTATGCAGAGATTACGGGAATGCTCGAGACGCCGATCACGGTGAATGAGCAGATTCTCGGAAAAGATACGGAGAGCAACTACTGGTACTGCTATATGCTCGTGATCCTTGTTTTCATGCTGATCATGTTATACGGACAGATGATCGCAGTCTCCATTACGAATGAAAAGAGCAACCGTGCGATTGAGGTGCTTGTGACTTCTACGTCGCCCAACAGTCTCTTATTCGGTAAAGTGATTGCCGGAGCCATCAGCGGATTGGTACAGAGCGGAATCATATTGGGAAGTATATTGATCGCTTATCAGTTCAACAGAGCGCAGTGGGGCGGCATTTTGGATATGATTTTCCACATTCCCGTACAGGTGCTTGTGACCTTTGCCTTCTTCGGACTGGGCGGTTATCTCTTCTATGCGTTCCTTTACGGTGCGGTGGGCGCATTAGTGAGCAAGATGGAGGACATCAGTAAAAGTTCCGGCGGGCTGATGACAGTGATCATGGTAGTGTATTTCTTCTCCCTGATCCAGCTTGCGAACATAGACGGGCCGATCATTAAAGTATTGTCGTTCCTTCCGATCAGTTCTTACAGTACCATGTTTGCAAGAATCGCTATGGGCAGCGTAAGTGTTGCTGAGATCGTGATTTCCTTCCTGATCCTTGTGGCTTCTATTATAGGAGTAGGAATTCTGGGAGCTAAGCTTTACAGAATGGGAACGCTGCGTTACGGAAACCCGATCAAACTCAGTACGGCCCTGAAAAGCATCAGAAAGTCCGAGTAATTGCCAAAACGTTGAAAAAGCCGAGGGGAAGAAGAAAAAGAAATCCGGAGAAGAAAGTTTTGGAAAAGAAATCCGGAAAAGAAAATTTGGATAAACGTTGTCAAAAGCAAGTTATTTTATTATAATATCAATAGCGCAAATTAAAAACAGCCTGAGCGTACTGCCGACAGGCTGTTTTTTAGGTGCAGAAGGAGAGGCGGGAAGGAGAACGGTTATGGAACAGTTTCGATTTATATGGAAATATATTTTACGGCACAAGTGGCAGTATTTAGGCGGTATCGTTACGCTGTTCATACTGGATTTTGCCAACCTGTATATTCCCAAAGTAACGGGAGTGATCACGGACGGCCTTGCGGCGCATACGATGGATATGCAGGGAGTGCTGAAGAATATCGGCGTCATCCTTGCCATCGGATTTACGCTTGCGGTAGGGCGTTTTTTGTGGCGGTATTTTATTTTTGGGGCGTCCAGAGGGATCGAGCATGAAATCAGGGACGGTATGTTTGCCCATTTGGAAACTTTGGACGTGGAGTATTATAACGAGCATAAAACAGGAGACCTGATGACCCGCTTTACCAGTGATCTGAACGCGGTGCGGATGTCTATCGGACCGGCCGTCATTGCGGCTTTTGACGCAGTGGTCATGACCGTTATGGTCATCGGGCAGATGATGGTCTATGTAAATATCAAACTGACGCTGGCGGCGGTCATTCCTATGCTGTTCATAGCGGTGGGGGAACTTTATTACGGCAAGATCATGCAGAAACGTTATCTGGAGCGGCAGGAGGCGGTATCCGAACTTACGGATTTTGTACAGGAAAGCTTTTCCGGCGTCCGGGTGGTAAAAGCGTTTGTAAGAGAGCGGGCGCAGATCCGGGAATTTGCAAAAGCCAATGCGAAAGCGAGAGCGAAAAATTTAAATATTGTTAAAATGGAGGCGGTGGTAATGCCGCTTTTAGACGTAGTCATCGGCATCAGCAGCCTGCTTACCCTGATCTACGGCGGTTATCTGGCGCTTTCGGGAGAGATCACGGTAGGGCGTTTCGTTGCTTTCAATCAATATATCACCATGCTGGTCTGGCCTATGATCGCCTGCGGGGAGGCGATCAATATGTTTTCCCAAGGCGGCGCAAGCTTAAAAAGAATCCGGGAAGTATTTGAAGAAAAGCCGGAAATAGCCGACCGGGAAGAAGTAAAGGAGATCGACCGGATCAAAGGGGATATCTGCTTTCAGCATCTGACTTTTATTCATAGGGGGCACAGCGAACCTACTTTAAAAGATATCAATCTAAAAATAGAAGCGGGAACCACGCTTGCCGTGATCGGCAGGACCGGAAACGGGAAATCCACTTTGGTCAACCTGCTGTTACATCTTTATAATACCAAACCCGGTATGATCCTGATTGACGGACGGGACATCAACACCATTCCGCTGAAAACGCTGCGGGAGAATATTGCTTATGTCCCGCAGGACAATTTCCTGTTTTCGGATACGTTACGGTCCAATATTGCTTTCGGCACGGATAACGCAGAGATGGAGGAGATTGTAAGAGCTACGAAAACGGCGTGTATCCATGATAATATTATCGCTTTTCCCGACGGTTATGAGACCGTCGTGGGAGAAAGGGGCGTTACGCTGTCGGGCGGGCAGAAGCAGAGGAGTTCGATTGCGAGGGCTTTGAAGAAAGACGCGCCGATCCTGATATTGGACGACGCGTTGTCTGCGGTGGATACGGATACCGAGGAAAAGATTCTGCATAATCTGAAAGAAAACCGCAAAGGAAAGACGACGATCCTGATTGCCCACCGGATCTCCACCATACAGAATGCGGACGTGATCCTTGTTCTGGAGGACGGCGAAGCGAAAGAGTGGGGCGACCACAAAGAGCTGATGGAGCTTGGAGGCATTTACAAAGAAATGTTTGAGAAACAACAGTTAGAAGCGGCGATTGGGGAGAAACGGGCGGCTTTTGAGGCAGACGACTTTGTGCAGGATCCGGAACGGACAGGAAAGGAGGAGACAGAACGGTGAAAAGATTGATCGCTTATTTAAAACCGCATAAATGGAAGATGTTCCTTTCGTCGGTCCTTGTCGTCCTGATCATAGGGGTGGAACTGTATAAGCCGATCATTATCGGAAATGCCATCGACGATCATATCAACGGCTACGGCGGGACGGATCCCACACTGGCCTATCAGGGGATCCTGAGGGCGGGAGGATTGTATGCGCTCATGCTGCTTTCAGGCTTTATCCTGAACGCCTCCAATATCTGGAATTTACAAAATGTGGGGCAGGCCATTATCTATAAGATGAGGGAAGAAGTCTTTACCCATATCCACAGCCTTTCCGTCAGTTTTTTTAACAAAGAGCCGGTAGGAAAGCTGGTTACAAGGGTATCCAATGATACCGAGGCAGTCAACGAACTGTTTTCCCAGATTTTGGCGAAGCTTTTTAAGGATTTTGTCAAGATCATCGGGTTTGCGGTAGTGATGCTTTCCATCGATGTAAAAATGGCGCTGTATTCTTTTTTGCTCCTGCCTTTTGTTACGGCGCTCACCTTTTTCTTCCGTCATATGTCGAGAAAGGCGTACCGGATCACAAGGAACAGGATCACGGAGTTAAATACCTTTTTGTCCGAACATATTTCCGGCATGAGGCTGATCCAGATCTTTGCAAGGGAAAAAGAAAAGTATGCGGAATTTGAGTATAGGAGCAACGAGCTTTTTAAAGCAAACTGGAGGGAGGTCATGACCTTTGCCGTTTTCCGTCCTTCCATTTATATGATGTCGGTCTTCGCTATGGTGATCGTGATTGGGCAAGGCAGCGCGTCGGTGTTAAACGATACGGTTTCTTTGGGAACCTTATTCATTTTTATTAACTATATCGGTTCGTTTTTCGAGCCGATCCAGGAGCTGGCCGAACAGTTTGGGACGCTGCAGTCTTCTCTTGCTTCGGCGGAAAAAATCTTTTCCATACTGGATGAAAGCCCGGAGGTGGTAAATCCTGAACATCCCCGGAGGACCGTGATAAAAGGAAGGATCGAATTTAAGCACGTCTGGTTTGCCTATGAGAAGGACGATTATATTTTAAAAGACGTGAGCTTTGTGATCGAACCGGGAGAAAAGGTAGCGTTCGTAGGGGCTACCGGCGCGGGCAAGTCTTCGATCTTAAATCTGATCGGGCGTTACTTTGACATTCAAAAGGGGGAGATCCTGATCGACGGCACGGATATCAGACAGATGGATACGGATGTACTGCGAAGCGCCATCGGACAGGTGCAGCAGGACGTTTTTATCTTTACGGGGGATATCAAAGGAAATATTTCTCTGGGCAATGAAGAGATCACGGAAGAAGAAATAGAGAAGGCGGCGGAGATCGTCAATGCAGATTCTTTTATCCGTAAGCTGCCCGGCGGTTTTGACGAGCCGGTAACGGAAAGAGGGAGCACTCTGTCCGCGGGACAGAGACAATTACTTTCTTTCGCAAGGACTCTTGCTTACAAACCGGTCATCCTTGTACTGGACGAAGCTACCGCCAATATTGATACGGAGACGGAAAGCCTGATCACGCAGGCATTGGAAAAGCTGATGGAGGGCAGGACGACGATTATGGTAGCCCACAGGCTGTCCACGATACAACATGCGGATAAGATCATCGTCATGCACAAAGGGGAGATCAGAGAGAGCGGTTCTCATCAGGAATTATTAAAAAGGAATGGAATGTATAAAAAACTGTATGATTTGCAGTTGGTAGAGGCATAGGGAGGTAGAAATCCCTGCCTGCGGATGGTATAATATAAAAGCTTATTTTTTAAAAGAAAATATCACGAAAGAAAAACAGGAAAAGTGAAAAACAGCAGAGGCACAAAATTCCGGGCTGAGCAAGAATGGAGGATTACTATGGGAAAAGAAAAGAGTTCGAAATTTGTATCGGAGAAGCAGTATATCAACAAGGCGGCCATCATTTGCCATCTTGTGATCTGCACTATTTTGTTTTTGGCGTATTTAGTCGAAGTGATAAAGGGCAGCAGGACGATCGGCTATTTTTTGATTTTTGCGGCTTTGGACCTGATTCCGGGAATACTGGAGATCGTAGAATATCAGAGGAACAAAGAAAGCAATCTGATCCGTCATTTCATGGGCTTTGGATATAGTATTTTGTATGTTTTTGCTATTCTTACCACGCACAGTATTACAACATTTGTTTACTCAATACCGATGTATGTGGTCATTACTATGTTTTCGGATATTAAATATTGTATTGCTATTGTATCGGGCGGTTTTATCGCCAATATCATATCGGTGGTTTACACGGGGATGGCAGTGGGGTATACGAAGGAGCAGATACCGGACGTAGAGATCAGGCTGGCAGTCATGCTGATCGTAGGATTATTCGTGGTGATCGTTGCGGAGGCGATCCAGAAAGTGAACCGGGTCAAGTTAGACGAGATCCATGACGAGAAGGATAAGACGGCCCATCTCTTATCAAGCGTTATGAAAACTTCGGGCAGTATGGTAGCGGATATTGAGCAGGCGGCGGATAAAATGAGCCGTTTGGAGAAATCGATGGACGGTATGCGTATTTCCATGCAGGAAGTTTCGGACGGAAACAACGAGACGGCAGAATCCGTGCAGAACCAGTTGGAGAGGACGGGGCAGATACAGAGCCAGATTGAAAAGGTAAAAGAGGCGGCGATCGAGATCAATACCAGACTGCATGAGGCGGGAGAGGAAGTTTCCGGCGGAATCGGCAAAGTAAATAAACTTGCCGCACAGGCAGCGGAATCCGTAAAATCCAATGATCTGGTAGTATCCCGTATGGAACAGCTTGTGGAAAATATGACCAGAATGAACGATATCGTGGGAATGATAAGCAGCATTGCAAACCGTACAGGGATGCTTGCTTTGAATGCCAGCATAGAATCGGCGCGGGCAGGCGAAGCAGGAAAAGGCTTTGCCGTTGTTGCGCAGGAGATTACAAGCCTTGCCAACCAGACAAAAGGGGCTACCGTGGATATCACGGCCCTGATCCGCGATATTTCGGGCGAATTGAAAGAAGTGGAAAATGCGGTGGAAATCGTGACGGAGAGCAACAGATCCCACGCGGAGACGACAAAAGAGGTAACAGGCAGTTTTGAAAAGATTGCCGAAACGACAAGGGACATCGACGGTCAGGCAAAGCAAATGGAAGAGGCGGTAAACAAACTGGCGGCGGCAAACGAAAGTATTGTGGCAAGTATCAGCAACGTTTCCGCGGCAACGCAGGAGATTTCGGGATATGCGTCGGAAACGTACAACGCATGTGAAGAAAACGGAAAACTGGCGGTAGAAGTATTCGGTATCGTGCAAAATTTAAACGATTATGCAGAAGAATTGAAAAATCAGGAAAAACTGGTATAATATCCTTTATGTGGGTAAATTCACGAAAACGACACAATTTCTATTTATAATGGATTTGCCTGATGTGAGAATATATAAAGGAGGATACAACTGTGTCTAAGACAAAGAAGGGACCGGAAAATACCGGAAAGGCCGTGACCAAATACGACCTTAAGATGGAAAGAAGACGTAAGGAGAGGGAGAAGGAAGAGAAAGCCAGAAAGCGGATGAAGATCGGCAGTATTGCGGTATTGGTATGTATCGCAGCGCTGATCGTCGGAAGTATCGGTACGAGTATATATAGAAAACAAAAGATGTTTCACGGTACTTATGTAAAGATCGGTAATCACGACCTGACGCAGTTAGAATATGATTATTATTTTAACAGCGCGGCCAATAGTTATATATCCAATTATTCTTATCTGTTATCTTATATGGGGCTGGATACAACCAAGGATTATGACGAGCAGATCTATTCCGGAGAGATGACGTGGAAAGATTTTTTTGACGAACTGGCGGTTTCCCAGATCCAAGAGGTAAAAGCGTTAAAGGACGACGCTGCCAAAACAGGATTTACTTTTGACGAAGCGGCGGAGTATCAGACTTTTCAGGAGAACTTAGTGCAGGCGGCGGACGGAGCCGGAGTGTCAAAGGCACAGTATTATAAAAATCTGTACGGCGAATATGCAACGGAGAAAAACGTAGAAGCTTTTATTAAGGACACATTGCTTGCCTCCGCTTATTATGAAAAGATCAGGGAAGACAATAAACCTTCTCAGGAAGAGATTGACGCATATTATGCGGAAAATAAAAACGATTATGATACGGTAGATTACAGGAGCTTTACGTTCTCCAGCGCCGATATAACGGAAGAATCGGAAGAAGCGGACCGTACTGCGGCCGTAGAGGAGTTTAAAAAGAGCGCGGAGGAGTTTGAGGAAAGAGTAAATGAGGGAGAGGATTTTAACGCTCTTTGCATAGAATATGCGGCGGATGCAGAAGCAAAAGCGGAATATGAGGATGCGGAGAACGACAATAGCCTTTCCTCAGGCGTGAATTATTCCAGCGCTAATTACGTTTATTCCGACTGGCTTTTTGACGAGGCAAGGACAGCCGGGGAGACGACGGTGATAACCGACGAGACGAACGGAAGATGTTATGTGCTGCGTTTCGAAGGAAGAGAGAAAGACGAAGAGACGGTAAATGAAAGCATTTCAAGTACCCTTTCCGGTCAGGCGGCAGGAGAATATGTAAGCGGGCTTACGGAAAGCTACGAAGTGACGGATGTGGCAGGGGAACTGGATTACTTAGTGATTCAGGCGAAGGAAGAAGCGGAGCAGCCGCCGGAAAGCGATACGGCGGAAACAGAGAACGCAGACGAAACGGGTGAGGACGCACAGACGGATAGTGTAGAGAGCAGCGCGGAATAGCGGCCGGTTTGAAACAATAGGCGAATATTGTCCGGCCGGCGGGCATAAATACAAATGAGGGGGAATAAAAAAGATGGCGAAAGTGGAAGAAAATTATAAAGCTCTGGCGGACGGGCTCCATCTTAAACTGGGCGTCTACGACAAGCGTTATGTATTATATGGCCGGCGGGAAGAGTACGAGGTCCTGCTTTATGTCACAAGTTCCAGTTATCCGTACCAGTTCAGTATAGCGGTAACGGCAAGACCCACGGGAGATCCGGTCAGCCAAAGCGATATGAAGGAATTTAAGAAAAAGTATCTTTCGGTATTGGCGTTCAATCAGGATGGAAACCGTTTTGTTTTGGACGTCAAGGCCACGGGAAACCAAAGAAAACTGCTTGAGAATGTAGAAGAGTGTTTAACGGTTCTGATCGATTTTCTGGGAGAAAACGGCTATGAGCCATGCTGTCAGTTTTGCGGGCAGCATGTGGAAACGGCGGGATATATGATAGGCAGCGGATTTTTGCAGGCATGTCCCGAATGTATGGAGAAAATGCTCCGGGACAGGACGGCTTCGGAAGTACAGAAACAGGGCAGAAAAGAAAACCTGCTTGCAGGTTTGGTGGGCGCGTTCTTTGGCTCCCTCCTTGGCGTGGTATGTATCCTGATCTTCAGTCAGTTGGGAAGGGTAGCGGCCATATCGGGAGTGGTAATGGCATGCTGTACCTTAAAAGGATATGAGATGCTGGCAGGGAAACTGACTAAGAAAGGTATTTTAGCCAGTATCCTGCTCATTCTGTTTATGGTTTATATCGGAGACAGGCTGGACTGGACGATCTTTATCGTCAGGGAAGTGGGTTCGGACTGGGGGATCGGCTTCGTGGATGCATTCCGTTATGTGCCGGAGTTTTTGGCGGATGGAGTGATTGAAAGCGGAAGTTACTGGGGCAATCTGGTACTCTTATATCTCTTTACTTTAGGCGGAGCGATTCCTATGATCGTCAGCATGGTAAAAGAAAATAAAACCGGAAACCGTGTGTTACGGATCGGTTCCGGAACGGAAAGCGGCTCTGACCTTTCCGGCGGCGTTTATTGAGGGAAGTCAGGCAGACAGGAAATGCAATAGAGAAAGTATGGTTTGCATGAAAATAAGGATGAAAAAGGGGGTGTCGCTCAATCATCTAATTTGATGATTTTGCGACACCCCCTTTTGGTAATCAAGGCTATTGCTCAGCTCTGCGCCGGGCGTTTTGCTGTCTGACGCAGACCGTGACCACAAAAGCCAGAAGAGAAACGGCGGAAACTGCGATTCCGGCATGGAAACCGGCCGGATAATAGGATAATTCGATCGTATGCTTACCGGAACTTAATGGTACGCTGATAAAAGTATCCTCAAAAATGGTCATTTCGGAAACCGCGCCGTCCAGCTTCAAGGTCCATCCCGGTTCATAGGGAATGGAAAGCACCAGATTTCCCCGGCCGGATACGTTGATATGTCCGCTGATATGGGAAGAATCAAAAGAGTCCAATGTCAGAGTATGGGTAGAAAGCTTTCGGATACATTCCCCAAGGACCTTTTCATTCATGGTGTAGGCGGATACATAGAAGGAGGCGTTATCTTCCGTTTCCAATGTAACGATGTCTCCCGCTTTATGATAGCCTAAATTCATGATATATTCGTTTTTCAGCTTGGTAAATTCCAAGCTTTCTTTTTCTTCTCCACGATAAAAAGAAGCAGTCACTTCATTGAGTTTGGAAGAATCCGTAAAACAGTAGATATAGCCGTCTTTTTCCGCCGTGACCGTTATTTTTTTATCGGATATTTTTTCTGTGGCAAGGGATTCAAATAAAGGTTCCGTAATGGAAAGCGCGGACACAAGGCGGTTTTGTATCGTTAAAGGAGATAAAGATTCTTCCGCGATCGCGTCTTCGTTTTTGTCTTTGATCTGCGCCTCCAGATCTTCGATACTGCCGAATAACTTTTCCAATGCCAGAATTGTATTTTCGGATTTCCCTTCGGTCTGTGTGTCAATAAAAAAGCCGAAAGGCAGGGCGTAGGAATTTCTGTATAAGTACAGATCCCCTTCCCGGTTCGCCAAATGATAGAGAGAACCGGGCTCCAGCTCTTCTTTGGAAATCATATATTTTACGTTTAGCAGGGCGGCGGTCAGAGGCGTGGAACCTTCGTAGTTGTAGTATACTTTGCTGTTCTGCAGGCCGTATTTTCCGTAAAAATCTTTTACATGGGCGTTGGACGTAGAGGAAAACAGCGAGGCCGACGGATAGGAAAGCAGCATACCGTCGTTTTTGGTGACCCGGCGGAATTTTTCCACACGATAGAAGCCGCCGTCGGATTTTGCCGTTTTATCCATCAGAGTATAGTAGTCGTCATAGCTTTTCAGATAGTTGGTGCGGTTTACGGTGGGCACGCTGGTGATAAAGGTGTTCAATCCCGCCTCTAACATACATAGTATCAGCGTCAGACAGAGGATCTTCGGTTTTCTGGTCAGATAAGGCGAAACGCCGTTTTCCGGATTCATGCCGTAATGATAATAAAAGATCAAAAGCATATAAGCCAGCAGCATAAAAAGCGTGGCAAGGAAAACGGAATGCGTGAACATTTCCGTGTCAATCAGTTTTTGGCAGAGCAAAAGGAAACTCAATACGCCGAAGGAACAGAACCATAAAGTACGTCTGCTGTATTTTTCTATACCGGACAGGCCTTCAAAGCAGACCGTTAAAAGCAGGATGATATACAGGAAAGACTGCCTGCAGGGCAGGGAGTCCGGATAATTCATGCCGTGCCAGATAAAGTTAAGCGTATTGGTCGAAAAACTGAGCAGTAAGAAGAAAAGCAGAAAGAGTTTGGGCAGCTTTTCTTTTAAAGGAACTTCTTTTTTCAGCACATAAAGCGGCAGCAGGAAAAATACCGCTACGCCGCAGTAAAGATTCGGCCAATGATCCAGCCCCGTTTCTACGGGTACATTCATAGCATGCCTTGCGAGCATATCCAAAACGGAAAAGTAGGAAGTCATTTTCTTCGGGAACGTGGAATTGCTGAATTCCGTAAAGAAAAGGGCGCTTAATTCCGGCAGGAGCAGCACCGCCGCCATGCCTCCCGCCAGCAGGGAATACCATGCGAAGCGCAGGCAGGATTTTCCTTTTTCCTTTGCGCCGATAAGCAGGACGAAGAAATACAGCACAAGGTAAATGCAGATCATAATGCAGATATAATAGTTGGAGAGGATCGCCAATGCCAGCGTGATACAGTATAATTTGCATCTGCCTTCGTTAACGAGCCGCTCCAGACCTAACAAGATAAGCGGTGCCAGCACGATGCAGTCCAACCACATCACATCCCAGTTATAGGCGGCCATATAGCCGGACAGAGCGTAAAATATAGAAAAAAACACAATGCAGAAGCTGTCGGAATGAAAATGCTTTCTTAAGTAATAAGCGAAAGTAAATCCGCAGGCTCCAATTTTGAGTACTACAAAGTAAGTCATAAATTCGATCAGCAGGTTTTCCGGTACAAGCAGGGAAAGCCAGTTGAAGGGACTTGCCAGATAATAAACGTAAAGGGCAAGAAAATTAGAACCGATCCCCGTATGAAAAGAGTAAAACAGACTTTCGCCGTTTTTCACTTTGTGGTAAAATTCGGTCAGAAAGGGAAAATACTGATGATACATATCAATATGGAGAAAGGATTCGTCTCCAAAGGGGTAGATCTCCCTTACGATAAAGATGATCAGCATCAATAGGATAGGGATCAGTGCGGACAACCCATAGATCAGATTTTTTTGGAAAAAGTTTTTCGTTTTCATTCTGTATAACAGCCCAGCCTTTCAAACGGACCGCTATCCGTAAGTCGAAGGATAGCGGACGTTATTTTATTTTGATTTATAGTCAAACAGATTATAATACTGTAATTTCCGGTAGGTCAAGAGGTCTTCCTCAAGAAGTTCGGGCAGATAGGACTTTTCTTCCACGTCCAGAACCTGAATGGAAGAGATCACCGGATATTGCTCGCTTAGTTCGGACAGATAAGTCATATACGGGGACAGGGGAAACCCTATCGTATCCAGCAGTTTTACGGAAAGGAAATTGGCGCTGGTATCTTCTTCCCTTGCGGTTTTGATCGGATAATTGGCCCAAATGATATAGGGAACTTCATAACGCCTTGCGTTCTCCTCCTCCGTAAGAGAGCGGTCGGATTTACCGTTCAGTTTCCAGATCGGCCTCACGACGGAATTGGTGGGCTGGTGGTCGCCGAAGAAGACTACCACGGTGGGTTCCGTGGACTGTTCGAAATAAGAGAGCAGGTATTCCAACGCCTGATCCGAAAGATGGAGCAGGGAAAGATAATTGTCCAGTACGTCGGAATCTGCTCCCGTGACGGAAATATCGGGAGTAAAATTATCGTATGCATCGGAATAAGAAGAATGGTTCTGCATGGTGACATTGAATAGAAACAACGGTTTTCCTTCTTCCTTCTCTTCGAATATTTCGATGATCTTATCGTAATCAGCTTTGTCGCTCACATATTTCCGCACGATCTCAGGGTGGTCAAAATCCGTCTTAAAGTAATTTTTGTCCAGTCCTAAAAGGGGATACACCTTATCCCTGTCCCAGCCGGAGGCGTTGTAAGGATGTATACCTACCGTAGTATAACCGTAATCCTTTAAATAAGAAGCAAGAGAGGGAACGGGGCGCTTGACATACTGCTGGTAAGGGATGCTGCCTTGAGGCAGAAACGCCATGCTGTTTCCGGTCAGAAATTCAAATTCCGTATTTGCCGTGTTGCCGCCGAGAACGGAAACATGCAGAGAGCCGGATACCGTGTTGGCGCCGCTTTCCATCATATCGTGCAAAAAGGGCATATAATCCTGATTGGTTTCAAAGTCCGCAAGGACGGCGGGATCGGAAAAGGCCTCGTTCATGATCACAATGATATTGGGGAGGATATCCGGTTCTAAAGGAGAGGCCGTTCCATAGTCAAGTAAAAGCTCCTCCGCTTCGGAAACTTTATAGCCTTCCGGTTTTTCCACCAGCAGATATTCCAGTTCCATTAAAAAAGCGAGGGCGGTGCCGTCTTTATAACTCATGGTAGTGGGTGTGAACAGCTTGTCATAAAGCCGGAACCGGATCACGGAGGAATCCGCGTGGATCAGAACCGTAAAGCCGTATAAAAAGGTAAGCGAAAGCGCCGCCCCTGCAATTCTGAATTTATAGTTTGCGAGGGGTTTATTGCTGGTAAGGAAAAATTCCAACGCTAAAATGAGAAAAAGCCCGATCACAGCGAAAACAGTCTGCTTTTCCATCGTATATTTGAAATTGTCCGCTACGCTGATCGCCGTTTTAACGGAGAAAATATCCCAGGGCATGATCGGCGCGGAACGGAATTGTAAGACAAAGTAATTGATCACACCCGTAATGAGGAAGAATGCCGTCAGAAACATCAGGGCTAAACGGATCCGTCCAAAGAAGGCGGCCAGTACGAGCATTAAGATCTCAAACAGTATGATGTTTAAGATCTGTGCCGGCATCAGCATAGTTTTAAAGGGATTGTGCGTTAAAAATTCAAATAAATAGAAAGTAAAAACCGGCGCCAAAAGGGCGGTTATTGTATTTTTTATCCTGCATTTTAAAGTAGTATCCATGATATTCCTCATTTCTGTACGGATTTTTGCGCCTGTCAGGCTTGTGCCAAATATATTCTAGTAGTGGGTATTTTGAATGTCAAGAGAATCGTAAAAAAGTAAGAAAAAATTATGAATTTGATATTGACAAGATCCTTATTAATGTGTAGAATATGACTGTTGCAGTTTATGAGTGATTTCATGGATGATGTAACAAAAAGGTTGTTATGTGCGTTTAGCTCAGCTGGATAGAGCGTTTGGCTACGGACCAAAAGGTCGGGGGTTCGAATCCTCTAACGCACGTTTCCGTAGGCGTACCGGTATGTTATAAGCATATGCGCTGCGCTGGCGTGTCGGTGTAGAAAGAATGCAGGATACCTGAGAGCGGGTATGCCTGTATTTTTTTTGTGTTTCGGTCTGCCGCTTATGTAATTTTTCATATATTTCCATTTTATACATTATGTACATTTATAAACTAACAAAATACTTTTCAGAAGCTTAAGACTTTGCAAATTTCACATTTGCAGGGTCTTTTTTTGTGCATGTTTACGAAAAAAAACGAAAATAAAATCGTAAACATAAAAAATAGTACAATCCCGTGTTCAAAAAGTGAATACATATTTTAGCTAATCTTTATGGTATTTTTATTTTTAAACTAATTTTATAATAATTACATCACCGGGTGGAACGTGCGGAGAAAGTTCTGCTTGGACAACGGAGGAGGATGAAGAGTAATGAATCAAAAGAAAACGAATAAGTCGGTTTCGGATATCGTTTATTACGCGATCAGGATCGCAATTCTTGTTTCGGTAATTTTTCTGTTTATTCCGAATTTAAATCCGGCGCGGATCAGCGGACTGATCAATAGGAATATGTCCTTGTTTACATCCGGACTTTCTTATTCTTCCTTAACAGACGGATTTGGCAGGGCGATCAAGAAAGAATGGGTTTTCCCGTCCACTCTTCAGATCTTGTATGTATCGGCGTTGGCAACCTGCCTGGGATTGATCGCAACGGCGGCAAGCGCCTGTATGTCGGTGGGAAACGTGAAGTTCAAAAAACTGGGCAATCTGATCGCGGTGATCGGAAGCGGGGTGGAGATTGCCGGCATGGTTGGGATTTACATAGCGTACGGTCAGATATCACAGACGACGAAAGCCAATAAGGTAGAACCGATGTTTTCCAAAGGGTACTGGCTGATCATGACGATAGCGGTGCTGGTGTTGGCACTCAGCCTGCTTCAGATCGTATTGCTTGCCAAAACAAAGGCGGAAGCGAAATTTGAAATGCAGACGAAGTTCAGGCTTTTCCTTATGTATATGCCGTTCTTATGTCTGGTAACGGTATTTGCGTACCTGCCGCTTTTGGGATGGAGATATGCGTTCTTTGATTACAAGGTGGGCGATACCCTGAGCATGGAAAAGTTCGTAGGCTTCAAATGGTTTATGGAGCTTGTAAAAAATCCGGCGACGGTCAGGGATATTGTGAAAGTGTTGAAAAATACATTGGGAATGAGCATGATTGGTATCGCCACAAGCTGGCTGCCGATGGCGTTTGCGATTTTCCTTTCGGAAGTAAAGAGCGTAAGATTTAAACGTTTTGTCCAAACCTTTACCACGATCCCGAACTTTATAAGCTGGGTTCTGGTATATGCCATCGCTTTCTGTATTTTCTCTACCGAAGGTTTCCTGAGCAGTCTGTTCGTAAACTTAGGGGTGTGGAGCGAAGGGCAGAACCTTCTGATGAACGGTTCCCACACATGGATCAAGATGTGGGCATGGGGAACCTGGAAAGGCGTAGGCTGGAGCGCCATCATTTATATCGCCGCGATCTCCGGTATTGACCAGCAGCTTTATGAGGCGGCTACCGTAGACGGCGCAGGACGTTTCCAAAGAATGTGGAATATTACGGTGCCAAGTCTTATACCGACTTTCTGCGTATTGCTTCTTATGTCGATTGCAAATATACTCAGCAATGGTATGGATCAGTATCTGGTATTTAAAAATGCGACCAATGCGGATGTGATCAGAGTGCTTGATTTGTATGTATATGAGCTTGGTATCGGGCAGGGTTCCATTCCGCTCACTACAGTGGTGAGTATGCTCAAATCCATTATCAGCGTAACGCTTTTGTTTGCGGCTAACGGCGTTTCCAAGGCGATCCGTGGCGAAAGCATTGTATAAGGGGGTGTAGATATGGCAAAGACAGCGCAGGAAAAAGCGGATTTAAAAGCGGAAAAGCGATATGAAAAGACGCATAGAAAGAAGTTTAAAGCAACGCCGGGAGATATCATTTTCAATATTTTGAACTACTCTATTTTTACCCTGTTTACATTGGCATGCATTTTCCCGTTTTATTACCTCTTCATTAATACGATCAGCGATAATGATCTGGTTGCGAAAGGTATGATCAACTTTATACCAAGAGGACTGCACATAGGCAACTATACGGCGCTGTTAAATGTAGGGGATCTTTCCAGCGCGTTCATTGTTTCCATTTCGAGAACGGTATTGGGAACGGCGCTGATGGTTATGGCGTCCGGCCTTGTGGGTTATCTGGTAACGAAGCAGGAGATGTGGGGCAGGAAGTTCTTTTACCGGTTTTTGATTATTACGATGTATTTTAACGCAGGCCTGATCCCTTGGTTTTTGAATATGCAGATGCTGGGACTGACCAATACTTTTTGGGCGTATATCATTCCGGGTATCGTGGCGCCTTACAATATCATTCTGGTAAAGACTTATATCGAGTCCATTCCGGCAGAACTGGAGGAGAGCGCAAGCATGGACGGCGCGACCCATATGACGGTATTCAGAAAGATCATTTGGCCGTTAAGTAAACCGATTCTTGCGACCATTGCCATTTTCGGCGCGGTTGGAAACTGGAACTCTTTTACGGATTCCCTGATGCTGATGTCGTCGGCGCCGAAGCTGTATACTTTGCAGCACAGACTTTATATTTACCTGAATCAGGCGTCGAACCTGAGCGCCCTGATGGAATCGGGCGGACAGGTAAGCGAGGCGGTACTGAAATCGGCGCTGAGCGGAAAAGTTATCAAATATACGATCTCCATGGTAACGGTGATCCCGATCCTGCTCGTTTATCCGTTTATGCAGAGATACTTTGAAAAAGGTATCATGTTGGGCGCGGTAAAGGGCTAAGCGTGAAGTGTGTAAAACATTAGAACTGGTGTTATTCCGTAGATATGTACGGTTTACCATAAAATAGCACGAAAAATAAGGAGGAAGAATTATGAAAGCTAAAAAAATCACAGCGTTGTTGTTGGCAGCTACGATGATCGTATCTATGACAGCGTGCGGCGGAAACAGTAACGATACGCCTACGGCCGGCAACGATACAACACAGACTACACCGGCAGATGATGATGCGGACGCAGATACGGATACGGACGCGGAAACACCGGCGGCAGAAGAAAATGCAGGCGGAGACGATTATGAAGCCTTACTGGAGGATATCATTCCTGAAGAGACGGTAACATTGGATGTATTCAGCCAGCTCGCTAACTATTCCGGAGAACAGATCGGATGGTTCGGCCAGATCATGTTAGATAAATTCAACGTAAAATTGAATATTATCCCCGATCCTGACGGCGTATATGAGACCCGTATGGAATCCGGCAATTTAGGCGACTTAGTTATTTGGGGCAACGACGGTGACGAGTATTTACAGGCAATTGAAAAAGGGATGTTGTATGACTGGGAAGAGGACGATCTCCTTTCCGAGTACGGCCCTTATATTGAAGAACATTATACTTATGCATTGGAAAAGAATAAAAAGATTTCCGGCGATACGCTTTACGGCTTCGGATTTGATGTGGCGGTAGACCCTGACGAGCGTCAGGATATCATGTATACATGGGATCTTCGCTGGGATCTGTACAAAGAGCTGGGCTATCCCGAGATCAAGAACCTGGACGACATGGTAGAGGTTTTGGGACAGATGAAAGAAATCTGCCCTACGGACGACAACGGAAAAACAACTTACGGCGTCTCCCTTTTCAATGATTGGGACGGAGATATGGTAATGTTCGTAAAATCCACCGTATCCGCTTACCTTGGATATGACGAATTTGGTTTCGGATTCTATGATTCCGTAGATCAGAAGTATTACCCTTGTCTGGAAGAAGGCGGGCCGTATTTTGAAGCATTGAAATTCTACAATACCCTGTTCCAGAAGGGCTTATTGGATCCGGACTCCCAGACCCAGAAATACGAAGGTATGATGGAAGATTACCAGAACGGTACCGCATTCCTCAATATCTTCAACTTCCTTGGTTCAACATTCTATAATTCGGAGATCCATGCGGCAGACGGAAAAGCAATGTATCCCTGCCCTCCGTCGGAAGCGCAGCCTATCGCTTACGGACAGAACGTATACGGCGGCAACAGACCCTGGACCATCGGCGCGAAGACGGAATATCCGGAACTTTGCATGGCAATCTTAAACTGGCTTGCAACGCCGGAAGGACGTATGACCATCGAATACGGTCCGAAAGACGTATGCTGGTACTATGACGACAATGGAAAAACCTGCTTTACAGATTTAGGACGTACTGCTAAACTGGATATACAGACAGAAATGACAAACGGTTATACAGGTACTTTTGACGACGGCAGCTTCAAGATCAACAATACCACATGGGCGCTTGATACGGAAAACCTTGATTCCAACGGAGATACTTATAACTACAGAAAATGGGAAAGCTACGCTACGGAGCCGGGTTCCGAGATCGAAGCCGACTGGAGAGCGGTAACGGGATGTAATTTCTTTGACGAGAGGATGGGACAGACGGATTACAGACTTGCACCGGGTACGATGTACTCCGCAGGCAGTAAGTCGGATGAGCTTCAGGTAGTTTGGAATCAGGTTGCTACCTGCATCAAAGAAAATTCCTGGAAAGCGATCTATGCTAAGACGGATGAAGAATTCGATCAGATCGTGGCGGACATGATCGCGCAGGCTGACGAATACGGTTATGATCAGTGCGTGGAATTCCAAGAGAATGAAGTAAAATTAAGAGCAGAAGCAGAAAACGCTGTAAAATAGTAGAGTAATACAATGAAATAAGGTTTGAGGGCTGTCTTTATGACAGCCCTTTTATGCGCAGGCCCGTGCAGAGGAAAATAGAAAAGGATCGTATCCTGACAGCGGTTGTGCCGAAATGCAGCAAAATATGGACAGTATGGAGGAACTCTTATGAAATTTTTTAGTGTGGATAGTCCGTTATACCGATTCCTTAGTAAGATGGTGGATGTACTGAAATTAAACTTTTTGTGGATTTTATTCAGCCTGCCGCTCCTTACGGTGGGCGCGTCTACGGTGGCGGCCATGTCCGTGGCGCTCAAGATGACGGACGACGAGGAGGGATATATCGGAAAGAGCTTTGTAAAAGCGTTCAAAGAAAACTGGAAACAGGGAACGTTACTGTGGCTGATCACAGTGGTGGCTGTTTACGCCGTATATCTGGATTTTCAGTTTTTTGAAGCGGTGGAAGGGAATCCGATCCTATTTTTGATCATAGGGATCGTATCTTCGGTTTTAGTCGTCGTAGCGCTGATCTATTCTTATCCGCTGATCGCCAGATATGAAAATACCTTACTCCATACGATACAAAATTCCATTGATATTTCCAGAAAATATTTTGGAAGAACGCTGCTTTTGGTGTTCGTGGTAGCGTTTGAGTTTCTTTTGTTCCAGTTTAATACTACGATGTTGTTTTTCGGATTGATTTTCGGGCCGGGATTTATGATCTTTACGGTTGCCGCGTTCAGTAAGAGGGTATTTCAGGAGATCGAGAAAGAACCGGGAGCCGTTACGGACAAAGAACAATGATATGGCAGAAGCGCAAATGCGAAAAAAGGAGGCAGGAGTATATATGGGAGAGCAGGATTATAAGGAGACGCCGCTCTGGGACAACGGATTGGACGTGGAAAAAAGGCTGAATTATCTGTTAAAAGAGCTGACTTTGGAGGAGAAGATAAGATGTCTTACGACAGGCTGCCCCGATATTGAACGGCTTGGGATCAAAGCTTCTTATATGGGAGGCGAGGCCGCCCATGGGATAGAGGCAAGGCACGATCAGGCGTTTAACGCGGGAGAGCCGGAATATACCACTTCTTTTACCCAGCCTATCGGTATGAGCGCCAGCTTTGACAGGGAGCTGATCAAAGAATGCGGCAGAGTGGCGGGGGAAGAAGCAAGAGCGCTTTTTACAAGGAACGGCGGCGGAGGACTGTGCCGCTGGGCGCCTACGATCGATATGGAAAGGGATCCCAGATGGGGAAGGACGGAAGAAGCCTATGGAGAAGATCCTTATCTTACGGGGGAAATGGCGTCAGCCTATATTCAGGGAATGAAAGGAAACCATCCTTTTTACCTGCAGTGCGGCGCCACCCTGAAACATTTTTATGCCAATAACGTGGAAAAGGACAGGATCCGGATTTCTTCTTCTCTGGATGAGAGAAATAAGCAGGAATATTATCTGGAACCTTTCCGGAAAGCGGTGACGGAGGGCGGAGCCGAAGCGATCATGACCGCTTATAATGAGATCAACGGCGTTCCCGCAATCCTGAACGGAGAAGTGCAGCGGCTGGCCAAGGATACTTGGGGACTGCCCGGACATGTAGTCTGTGACGGCGGCGACTTCAGCCAGACAGTGAACGACCACCGATATTTTGAGAGTCATGCAGAGACGCTTGCTTTTGGATTAAAAGCGGGAATAGACTGCTTTACCGACAACGGCGAGCTTGTGTATGCGGCGGCGGAAGAAGCGTTGCAAAGAGGGCTTATCACAGAAGAAGATATTGACAGGTCGGTACGAAATTCTTTCCGCACGAGAATCCGGTTGGGATTTTTTGACGCCCGCGGAGAATGCCCTTATACCGGCATGGGGGAGGAATATATCAACAGTGAAGAGCATCGGCAAATAGCGGAAAAGATGGCGGAAGAATCGGTGGTATTGCTAAAAAACGAAAAGAACCTTCTGCCTTTTGGAAAAGAAAATACGAGATCTCTGGCTGTAATAGGCCCTCTTGCCAACGTCTGGTATAAAGACTGGTATTGTGGGATCCCTCCCTATCGGGTAACGGTGCTTGAGGGAGTGGAAAGAGCCTTCCCGAATACGGAGATCACTTACCATAGCGGCCTTTCCCGGATCCGGCTTTTGTGTAACGGATGTTATGTAATGCTGGACGAGGGAGGACGCTTAAAGCTGTCAGCTCCGGGAAAAGCGGAAGAAGCGGAAATTTTTGTATTTACGGACTGGGGATGCGGCAGTACTACCTTATTTGCAGAAAGTGTGGGTAAGTTTGCCGCATTGGAAGAGAATGAAGAAAGCGTCAGGACGGTGAAAGAAGAAGCTTTCGGCTGGTTCGTCAGGGAGGCATGGAACTTTAAGACAACGGAAGAAACAGGGGAAAAAGACCGGTTAGAGTACTGGCAGGGAGAGTTTATACTGGAAAGCTGGAACGGAAAAGAAATTGGAATAAATAACAATCGCTATCTTTCCGCAGAAGGGAAAGCGGATTCCGGGGTCTGGCAAGAAGCGCGTTTTGGTATGGAAATAGTAGAGGACGGCATTTTAGAAGCGCAAAAGCTGGCAAGGAAAGCGCAGAAAACGGTGGTAGCGGTAGGCTGTAATCCGGTCATAAACAGTAAAGAAGAAATCGACAGGAGTACGCTGGCGCTTTCACCTGCGCAGGAGATCCTTGTAAAGAAGATCCGGGAGGTCAATCCTGATACGGTAGTGGCGCTCATCGCCAATTACCCTTACGCGATCGGCGGGATAGAGCGGGAAGTTCCGGCAATCCTTTGCAGCGCTTCAGGGTCGCAGGAGATGGGAAACGGGATCGGAGCAGTATTAAGCGGCAGGGCGGTACCGGCGGGCAGGCTGCCTATGACATGGTATCTGTCGGAAAAGGATCTGCCGGATATCAATGATTATGACATTATAAAAGGGAAGAGGACGTATCAGTATTTTGATAAAGAAGTGCTCTATCCTTTCGGATACGGGCTTTCTTTTACCGATTTTATCTATGAAGGAATCGGGGCGGAGGAGTCCGGAGACGGCGTCAGAATCAGGCTGTCGGTGAAAAATGTGGGAAAGGTCGCGGCGGACGAGGTGGTACAGCTTTATGTGCATAAAGAAACTTCCCGTGTAACACAGCCTATCGTCAGCTTAAAAGGGTTTGAAAGAGTAAAGCGGATAGCGCCGGGAGAGAGCCGGATCGTAGAATTTGCGATCGGATATGAAGAGCTGCGATATTATGACGTCATTTCCGGCAGCATGCTTTTAGAAGAAGGCGTTTATACTTTTATGGCAGGAGCCTCTTCCAAAGATATCCGACAGAGGGTGAGTATGGAACTGAAAGGCAGCGAAAGGATTCCTGCCGGAAAAGCGCCTGCAAGAGATCCCTTTACCGGAACGGAAGGGAGCAGATACGATGACTATGAGAACTGCTATATACACAGAGGAACGAAAGGTCATACGACGACGGGAAAAACGGCGTTGGTTCCGGGAACGGGCGGCAGCCGGGCGGAAACGGAAGGGAGAGCGGTCTATCGGGATTTTGTATTTCCAAGACAGCCGAAAGAGATCTGCCTGAATCTGTGCGCTGTGGAAAGCGGGACGGTCAGCGTGTCCTGCATGGAAGAACCGGAGAAAGAAGGAGCGAAAAGATCGGGGCCGGTATGCAGGATCAGGGTAGAAAAGATCGGGGAGCAGGAGTTTGGACAGATCCGTCATCCGCTTCCGGACGGTTTTGCGGTAACGGATAAAGCGCAGACATTGGAAATCGTGATAAAGGGTAAGATCAAGCTTGCGGATTTTGTATTTTTATGAGAAAATAGAAAAAACGGAGGTATGCTATGAAAATGATATCGTGGAACGTAAACGGGCTTCGGGCATGCGCAGAAAAGGGATTTATGGATTTCTTCCGGGAAATCGACGCAGACCTGTTCTGCGTACAGGAAACGAAACTGCAGGAGGGGCAGATCAGCTTAGAGACGCCCGGATATGTTCAATATTTTAACAGCGCGGAGAAAAAAGGCTACTCCGGTACAGCTATATTTTCCAAAAAAGAACCGCTCAACGTAGTAAAGGGTATCGGGATAGAGGAGCATGACAAAGAAGGCAGGGTCATTACTTTAGAATTTGAAGATTTCTATTTTGTAACCGTCTATACCCCTAATTCTCAGGACGGGTTAAAGAGGCTGGCATACCGGATGCAGTGGGAGACGGATTTTCTTGCTTATCTGAAAAAGCTGGAAGAGAAGAAACCGGTGGTATTCTGCGGGGATCTGAATGTGGCGCATAAAGAGATTGACTTGAAAAATCCCAAGACAAACCGAAAAAACGCGGGCTTTACGGACGAAGAGAGGCAGAAATTCACAGAACTTCTGGAGGCCGGTTTTATTGACACTTTCCGGTATTTTTATCCGGATCTGGAGGGGGCTTATTCCTGGTGGTCTTACCGCTTTCAGGCGAGGGCCAAAAATGCAGGATGGCGTATCGACTATTTTCTGACATCGAAGAGTCTGGAGGAGAAGCTGGAGGATGCAAAGATCCATACGGAAGTGTACGGTTCCGACCATTGTCCGGTAGAGCTTATGATAAATCTATAACCTAACGGGCTTATGGCAAAACGACAATAAAATAATAAAGGAAAAAGCGGAGGAGGATGATTATGGCAGATTTAAAAGGAACGAAGACAGAGGCAAACTTAATGGCGGCGTTTGCAGGAGAATCACAGGCAAGAAACAAATATACTTATTTTGCTTCTAAAGCGAAAAAGGACGGTTATGTGCAGATAGCAAAGATCTTTGAAGAAACGGCGGAAAATGAAAAAGAACATGCGAAGATCTGGTACAAGCTGTTAAACGACGGGATCGGTTCTACCGAAGAAAACCTGAAAGCGGCGGCGGAAGGGGAAAACTTTGAATGGACGGATATGTATGAAAGATTTGCCAAAGAAGCGAAAGAGGAAGGCTTCGACGATATAGCCGCTCTGTTTGAAGGAGTTGCGGCAATCGAAAAGGAGCATGAAGAAAGATACCGTAAACTGCTTGAAAACATAAAAGGGGATCTGGTATTTTCCAAGGACGGGGACGTGGTATGGCAGTGCGCAAACTGCGGGCATATCTGCGTAGGAAAGAAAGCGCCGGAAGTATGCCCGGTATGCAATCATCCCCAAAGTTATTTTCAAGTAAAGGCGGAAAATTATTAAACGCAAATTATGTAAGGCCAAACGAATCAATACAAAATCAATGTAGAATAGAATGAATGCCAAACAAAAGCAGCCTGCCGGAGATTCCATAACCGGCAGGCTGCTTTTGGGGTCTGATAAACCACAGGCCGTCCGGAAAAATTTGTATGTCGGATTTTTTATAAAAATTAATAATTCATAAATTATTTTAATTTCCATTTAGTATCGGCTTCGGGTATGATATACTAAAAACCAGCTGACAATGTTTGAAACGACATAGGAAGGAACGGTAAGGATGAAAGAAGGAAGTATGGAAAAGAAAAGAAGGAAGAAAAAGAAAACGGATTGGTATATTCTTTTGACTCCTTTATTTGCGGTAGTAGCGTTAGTCGCCATGCTGGCCTGTTTTTTTACGATCGGATATTATGAAATGAAGGAAAAGAAAGCCGAAGAAGAAGCAGCGCAGGCACTTGCAATGGCGCCGGTCACATATACGAAAGAAGAAGTGGACGAAATGGTGGAAAGCGCGGTAGCGCTTGCGGTTGAAGAAGCAGTGAACCGGAACAACGAGGATTTTTTGACAAATATACGTTCTAAAATGGAAAACGGAGACAGTACGGTAGCCATGCTTCGGGAACTGTATCCCGACAACATCGTACTTTATGATAAAGGAAAGTATGTTTTTAAAGAAATATCGGAAAATTTGAAGCACAACGGGCTTTCACCCGAAAACATACGGGCGGATGAAGAAAGCGGGGAGATCACATATGTGAACGGGGAAGAAGTCGTTTCCCATAAGGGGATCGACGTTTCCAAGTTTCAGGAAACGATCGACTGGAGCAAGGTAAAAGAGGCGGGAGTGGAGTACGCGTTCCTGCGCCTTGGTATACGGGGATATACCACAGGGGAGATCGTGCTGGACGAGACGTTCGAATATAATGTGGAGCAGGCTCTTGGGGAAGAAATTGACGTAGGAGTTTATTTCTTCTCACAGGCAGTCACGGAAGAAGAGGCTTTGGAAGAGGCGGATTTTGTCATTGAAAATCTGGCGGATTATCCTGTCCGTTACCCGGTTGTCATCGATATAGAAGATGTGGAATCCGATAACGCAAGGACAAAAGACCTGACGGCAGAAGAGCGGACGAGGTTTGTCATTGCGTTTTGCAACCGTATCAAAGAGGCCGGATACACGCCGATGATCTATGGTAATCTGAAGACTTTCCTGCTGATGCTCGATATTGAACAGTTAGAGGAATACGAGAAGTGGTTTGCCTTTTATTCCAAGGAAGAATTTTATTATCCTTATGATTTCAGCGTATGGCAGTATTCGGATTCGGGAAAAATAGACGGGATCGAAAAAAAAGTAGATCTGAATATCAGTTTTAAAGAGTGGTAACGGATAGTGGAACAGAGAAGATGCAAAAAATGTCTGACGAGGGAAATGGACGCAGACGAGTATTTTAAAAATCTGCATGAATACATAGCCGGCATTGATGAGGAATTAAAAGCAGAAAAAGCGCTATACGAAAAAAGGCTTTCCGTTTGTAAGGAATGCGGGCTTTTACTGGAAGGAATGTGCAGAAGCTGCGGCTGCTATGTGGAACTGCGGGCAGTGATGGCTAAAAACAAGTGTCCGAACGACCGTTGGTAAAAGGGAAAGGCGTCGCGGGCACAGGTTAAAAGGATGTGGCAAAATGGCTGGGATAGTCATTCATACGGAAAAGATCAAAGTATATGAAAATTTAAAGTATTTATGTGAATTTGCAAGGCTCGGTACGGAATTTTGCAATGCGCTTTGGGAAGACGTGGTAACGGATCCGGGATTGTACCAAGAGCTTTTGTACTATATGGAGAACCATACTTTTTTAGATGAGCTCAAGCGGGAAGGATATTCTCTGAGCGATGTGTATGTATGGCAGATGAATCGATTTAATCTTTTTCATGATGAGGGGAAAAACAGTTTTCAGTGCAATAAGGAAAGAATGGTCTTAAAGGCCTTCCGCACCATGGTCGATATGCGGTTTAAACCGGAAGAGTATGTACGGAAATTTAAAGAAGGCCCAGGAATGGACAGGATCATGTAACGGAGCAGATCGGAAAGGAAACAATACACAGATGAACCGCTATGAATTTATTGAAAAATTGCGAGCAGCGCTTACGGGTAAGACCACGCAGTCAGTCATCAATGAGAATGTAAGGTATTATGAAGAGTATCTGGACACGGAAATCAGGAAGGGAAAGGATGAAGAAGAGGTAGTTGCGGGGCTGGGCGATCCCAGACTTTTGGCAAAGACCATTATTGAGGCTGGCAGACGCGCCGGACAGAGCGCATATTCTTTTCAGGCCGTTGACGACGTGGTGGATTTTTCGGAAGAGGAGGGAGAGAGAGGGATCCGGATCAACGGAAAACAGTACCGGCTGCCTGTCTGGGGGATGGTATTGGCGGTGCTGTTTGCAATCGTGACGGTTGTCGCCGTGATCGGGGTGATGCTCAGCGTACTGCTGCCCATCGTATTGCCGCTCCTTTTGCTCCTTATGGCGGTTCAGATCGTGGCGGTGCTGCTGCGGAAAAAGTAGCTGCCTATCATGTATATAGGCCGTCAGGGGAGCTGACGGCCTATAACGAGGGGAGTATAAATAATTAATATATAAGGGTCTGCAAATAGAAATCGATGAAGGGTTATTTCCATTTGCTAATTATATTGTAATATAAGAAAGAAAAAAAAGCAAGCAAAAAATAGTACTATAGTCCTAGAAAATTTTTGTATACTTTTCACAGTTAGTAGAAATACTATTTGTGTAATCATAAAGAAGGTAAGACCGGCTTTATGGAACAAACAACAATTTTCAGGAGGTATCTCAAATGTCTAAGAACGATTTTAACCAGAATTGCAGCGATAACAACAAATCAAGCAACAGCACGAACAGCAGCCAGAACAATAATCAGAAAAACAATCAGAACAATAACCAGAAAAACAACCAGAACAACCAGAAGAACAACCAGAACAACAACTTCTAAGTGGTGTTCGGGAAAGGGGAGCGTCGCAGGGCAGCTAAATTTTAGTTGTGGAGCGACGCTCCTTTTTTGTGCGGATTTTTAAAGTTTGCCTTAGCGCTTCAAGGAATGATATTCTGGTGGGTTTTTAAACCGGAATCAGAATCCGTTTTTCCGGAAACTTCATGTTGATAAAAATGTAAATACGATAAAATTATAATATATTCATCAGATCCGGTGCAGGTATTATGCAAATTGCGGCGCAGGTTTTAAAGAAAGCAATTTGCACACTTGTTCTAAAATATGCTACGGGAGATAAGACCATGTCATGGAGAAACTACTTATTTTATATCAATAAAAGATTGTCTGGTAAAAGATGGATGATGTATTTAAATGTTTTGGTATCTGCGGCGGCGCTGGCGGTTTTAGGGATCAATGTAAGCATATTGCTAACCCTGCATCATGATGAAACCATGATCAGGAAAGCGCTTGCGGATGATATTTCAAAGTTCGGGGTGGTCCGTAACGGCGGGGATCTGATTTTTGACGAGTATGTTCATGATTATATTTCTGCGCTTTATAATGCGCCTGAGATCAGCGGCGTGGGTACATGGACTTGCGGCGGTTTTGAAAAGAAAACTACGGTTGGAGGGGAGACGGATTATTGGCAGAAGATTCTGGAAATACAAAACAGCCATGTAAGGGAATTTGATGAAAATCCGAACCATGTGCAGCTTGTGTATATGCCGGGGCAGGCATTTCCTATTAATCATTTGGAATTGTACAGCGGAAATACGGAACAGATAGGGAAAAATGATGGTTATTTGATGTATTTAGGGTATTATTTTAAAGACATTCCGGTAGGCACGGTATTCCAAGACGAAAAGTACGGAACTTTTTATGTAGTGGAAGGCATACTCCAAAAGAATGCCAGTATTGTGGATTCAACTGCGCTTTTATGGAATTTAGGAGGATTAAAGCTTAGCAGTTCCGTGGCGATGGACAATATGATATTGCTCATTGCACCCAGCAGCCAGAGCTATTTTTCATCGGTTTTCTTCTTTAAGTGCGCCGACGGATATACTTATGAAGACGCCGCCGGAAAAATAAAGGAGATCTCTGAAGAATATGCGATCCCAACGGAGGTGGGAACGTTGGAAAAAAGGATAGACACGGTACTGTCGGACGTGGATTGGTTACTAAAAGGCATTTCCAAGCTCTCGGTTTTGATATTTTTTGCGGCATTTATTATGATAATGACTACGCAGCTTTTGACGATCCTGTTCAGAAAAGAGGAGCTTGGAGTATGGCTCATATCCGGAATAGGAAGAAAACAGATTTTTATGATCCTTTTGGGTGAAAATCTGGTCAAACTGATTCCGGCAGCCCTGATTGCTTTTGGCTCAGTCCTTTTATACAATAACTTGGGAAATGTTTCTTTGAACATTTCCAGTTCCGCTATATATGGACTGCGATATATCTTTTGGGGAAAAGTCCCGCTCTTTCTATTGCTGAGTGTGGTTTTCATGACATTTTTATGTTCGGCGGTTCCGATAGCATATATTAAGAAAAAGAGTATTCCGGATATCGTCAGGGGAACGTGGGAGTAAACGAGTGTCCGGTATCATTCATTTGGTGAAATCAGAATGATACCGGATACTAAGATAAGAAAGGAATTATCATGTTAAACAGACTATTTAAATATAACCGGTTTTCCACGATGTTATTTCTTCTTTCCTTTTTTGTATCTTTTCTTATTATGTATTATGGTTTAGATCTGAACCGGCAGGTTTTTCAAGTTGGAGAAGTCAGGAAAGATGCAACATACAAGTATGCTTACAGGATCAGAGGCGATTTTATGAAAGACGTCGTCCGTGCAGCCGATATTGAGGACGGAATGATATCCTGTGGGAATGTCATTTTCGAATGTTCGGGACCGGTTGGAGAAGGTGTGATCAATACGAATTCCATCGAGATTTTGTGGGTGCAGAATGAGAAACTTTCAGAAACCGTGGAATATGAAGACGATGATGCAAACGATGCGGTCATTTCTGCGCCCCGATGTATTATCGGAGACGCGTGGGAAGAGGATACCTATATAATCAACGGGATCAGGTATATTAAAGTGCTTGGAATCGAAAGCTGTGTAGTTGGAGAATATGTCTCCGATGTTTTTGAGGGGGAGGATGAGAGATGTCTTGTGTTTAAAGAGAGTATGACATCGGAAGAGTTGGATAAAATTTTGTTTCATACGGGCAGCGTTAATGTAGTCTATAAAAGTAATCTTTCAAATGAAGTTGAGCCGGTTTGGGAGTGGGTACAAACTTTCTTGAAAGAGGAAAGCCTTCATAGCCCTGAAGTATTGGAAACGGATCTGTGGTCGCCTACAAATGGGTTTGATTTTGCACTATTCATGTCCCTCTACCAAAAAGCTTATCTGGGAATGCTGCTGTTATGCTTTATCAACTGCGCTTTTCTGGCATATTTTTGGGGAGAGACGCACATTTATGAATATATGCTGAAGCGCACGGTAGGATATGGAAAGCGGAAACTGTTTACGGATGTGATCCTGCAGTTTGCCGTATTTGAAGCGATTGCGCTGGGGGCGGTCCTGCTTGTTATATGCGGATATGGGCTGGTAAGCGGGACACTGGCCGATTGGTATCACAATATCCGTCTGGGATTTATGCAGATCGTGGCGGTCTTTATCCTGTTCGGCGTGGCGTTAAGCCTGTTTCCCATGATTCCTGTTATGAGACAGAAACCGGCCCAGATACTAAAGAGTACGGAGTAAGGACAAAAGGGCGCGGACATAATACAGGGAGTTAGTGTGAGAAGTACTTCTAAGACTCATGCCAGAGGGCATTTCGCCAAGAAGTACTAAGTCTCACACAAGAGAATGCCCAGAATACGGGCATTCTCCGTATTGACTTGTGATTCCGCTCTGCGGAATCATAGAGGTTAGTGTGAAATTAAAAATTTCACGATCCTGATATGTATGCCTGCTGAAGCAGGCAGATGGGAGCTAATATGATTTTATTAAAAAACGTTACAAAGACATACCGTAAAAGCGGAGACGCCGCTCCGGCGTTGCAGGAAGTCAGCCTTGAGATCCGGGACGGAGAAATGGTTGCCGTGATGGGGGCGTCGGGTTCGGGCAAGACGACGCTTCTGAATATCATAGGATGCATGGACAGTTGGGACCGGGGGGAATATTTTTATGATGAAACGGAGGTGGGAATTTTAAAAAATAACGGTTTGGACCGGTTCAGGAGACAGCATTTCGGGTTTGTTTTCCAGCAGTTTGCGCTGTTAAAGGACTATACCGTAAAAGAAAACGTGGAATTGCCGTTAAGGGCGGTCAATATGCCGAAAAAGAAAAGACATGAGCTGATAGCGGATATGCTGAAAAAGGTCGGCATGGAAGGGTATGCGGATCAGATCCCGGCAAAGTTATCAGGCGGCCAGCAGCAGCGCTGCGCAATCGCAAGGGCGTTGGTCACGGAGGCATCCGTAATATTAGCGGACGAGCCTACAGGGGCGCTGGACAGTAAGACCGGACAGGAGATCATGGATCTGCTGACGGAGCTTAACCGGTCGGGAAAGACGGTGGTGATCGTTACCCATGACGAGAAAATAGCGAAACAGGCTTCGAGGATCGTATATTTAAAGGACGGGAGGGTCGTTGGGCATTTGGAGGGATAAAGCTGTCAGGCAGTCGTTTTACATTTATGATTCCTAAATTTTTTCTTAATTATCTGTTTTTTAGAGAATTTATTATCTGTTTTTTAGAGAATTTATTATCTGTTTTTTTAGAGAAAGAATGGACAATATTACGATTATATCGTACTATATACCATATAGGATCGTAAGTGGAAGATCATTGTAAAATTTTAGGAAGAGGAGGATGTAAAATGACTTTTGACGTATCCGGTTCAGAAAGAGAAATTCTGGAGTATTTGTGGGAGAATCCGCAGGGGATGAAATCCCGGGACATGCTGGAGTATTTTAACACGAACAAAGGCAAGGACTGGAAGAAACAGACCTTAAATACGTTTTTGCTGCGGCTTAAAGACAAAGGACTTATCAGCAATGAGAAGATAAACGGCAAAAAAATATATCATGCGGTCTACAATGAAACGGAATATGAAACAAAGAAAGCGGAAAAAGTACTGGATGTCTTTTACGGCGGATCTGTAAGCAATTTTATCATGGCACTTTCAGGAGGAGAAAAAATAGATGAAAAGATGGCGCAGGAGTTAAGAGCGTTATTGAAAGAGTAGTCTGTGCATATAAAATCACGAAAAGATAAAGCGGAGTTTCTGTAAAAGTACGGTATTAAAGGAGAGGATTGTTTGTGAAGCTGCTGCAGACAATGTCGCTATCGGGCGGAATAGCCGTAATGTGCTATATTACGGTCAAGCTGGTTTTCGGAAGGCGGTTTTGTGCAGGATTTTATAAAAGGCTGCTGCTCATTGTCATGCTGTTCTTTCTCATACCGTTTCCGGAAGTAAAATATCAGTATGCGGATCTGGCCGGTTTTTTATTTCCGGCCGAAAGGTGGGGCGGCGGGATCTTTTCGCCTCAGGTGCGGATCGGCGTACCCGTCCGGTATGTTGCTTATCATGCAGAGGCGGGGCTGTTTTATATAGCCGGATGGGGATGGTATATTTTTACGGCAGCCTGTTTTGCCAGTATGGCGGGAATGATGATGCGGCAGGTCTATAAGGACAGGAAGTTCAAAAAAGAAGTTTGTTGTTCTGCGGAACCGGAAAACGGAGAATTAATGTCGGCCTGTAAAAAATGGAAAAACAGACTGCATATTACTTCCACGGTGGAGGTCAAAGAGTGGAGAGGCATCCGTTCGCCGATCACAGTAGGATGGCTGAAGCCGGTCATTGTTTTTCCAAAGGCGGAAGAAGGGGAGGAAGAGGAACGCAGGGAAGATCTGGAACTTATGCTGCTGCATGAGCTGATCCATGTAAAGAAACAGGATGTGTTTTTGACAATGCTGTGCATGGCGATCGGAGTTTTGCACTTTTATAATCCGTTTGTCTATTACTTGTTCCGCGAGTGGTGCAGAGTCAGGGAAATGGTCTGTGACGAAAAGGTGCTGGCATATGCGGGAGAAGAAAAGAAAAAGCGGTATGGGGACCTGATCATAGAATCGGCAGTAAAAGGAATATTTATAGGCGGATTTCAAATTGGATTTTCGCAAAACGGTTTGATGAAAGAAAGGATTAAAAACATTATGAAAAAGAGAAGCAATAAGTGGTATACAAAGTTAATGGCAGCAGGAATCGGAGTGGGGATGGTATTTTTATCGTCTTTGACGGTGTTCGCGTATCAGCCGGATGTATGGATAGAAGAGGAGTCTGTTAATTTTGAGGCGAAAACAACGACGATGTATATTGATGAAAAAGAATATGAAAATCAACAGAAAATTTTGGTAGAGGTAGAACTGGACGGAAAAACGGTTCCGTTTGATTTTTTAGGAAATGAGCAGGAAATCATCTATTTGGATGAAGAGGGGAACGCTGTCATAAAAGAATATCAGGAACAGGCGGAAACTGCGAGAATCCTTTGCAACCACACCTATACGAATGGCTATCTGCGCAATCATATTGCCTATAAGGACGGCAGCTGCATGGTTAAAATTTATAAGGCGGAATATTGTACAAAATGCGGTACGGTAAAAAGTCAGGTATTGGATTCTTCAACGACGTATGTGACTTGCCCGCACTGAGTCAGGGCGGTTTTATCTCCGGAAATGCCGGATATATAAAGTTTTGTCCGGATTTGCAAATTTCTGCTGCGGCTCATGATATGGACCGGAAAAAGAAAACCTATATGGAACATAAAGGACTGTCTTAAGGGATGCTGCATATTGCGGCATCCCTTATTCAAATTTGCATATGCGGCAAATAGCGGGCCGTAAATATAGGGAAAAACATGTAGTAAGTTGTTCCCTATGATGCTATAATGAGACATAATCTTTCCGGCCATGGTTTCATGCATCAGGCTGCTGAAAGAGTTAAGCATATACAAGTAAATCAGAGATAGTGTAGCAACACTAGAGGTCTGCCATGGATTTAAATATTAATTCGCCTGCTTTTTTCACCGAACATTATGGAGTGGATGACGAAGTATATCAATTTTGCCAAAAAGCATCTTTGTTTTTCAAGGATAAGGAATATAGCGATACCTTGCATATTATCGGAATCCTGCCCGTTGCGGCGCCGCAGGAACTATACGATAACGGAAAATGGAAAGAAAAAGCAGAATTTCTTTGCAACAAGAGTGTTGCATCCATAGTAATCAGGATGGATTTTGAAAATTATTATAACGCGGATAGCGCCGGAAAAGCGGAGCAGATCAAAGGAATGATCTTAACGGCAGTAAAACGCATAAAATCTAAAGGGAAGTTTCGTTATGATGAATTTAAAGAAGATCTTTTATCGTTGTAGGCTGAATTGGGATCGAATCTTCCACAAAGTATGGCGCATATCTGGAAGAAAGCATTTCGGAACCCATGTTTACATAACGGCATAGCTAGCGGAACGTCAATGCACTAGAGCGATTTGAACGCCGGCAAAGGCGGCAGATAGGAGCGGAATTGAAACAGAAGAAAAATATATTTTTTTACAGTATTACGGTATTGGGTATGGCGGCTGCGTTGACGGCCTGTACGGCGAAGAAAGGAGAATCCGGCCAGAATGGGGGAGAGGATCCCACATATCGGGAGGAAACTTTTTCTTTGGAAAGCGCGGAAAAAAAAGAGAATGAGCCGCAGACAGAAGATGAGGCGGAGGTAAAAACGGAATACCCCCAAAAGGATTCCGGCGGGGATCAAAATGCCGGAGTTTTTATACCGGAAGTATCCGATCAGGAAGCCGAGGTCGTTTATGCGGGTGAGGAATTTACCAAATCCGTGTTTTCCGCGGGCGGCGGGATGCTTTATGTATATGGGGCAAAAGACGACGGCGCTTTTTTTCTCGGCGGCATGAAAGCGCAAGAAGATATTTTCTGTGAGATTCCCCTTTCCATGCCTGAGGATATGCGGGTCATAAATATGTTCGTGGACGAACAGGGAAGTTGCCATACGTTCTGGCTGAAGGTGGAAGAGAGCGAGATCGAAGGGCAGAAAGTGAACGGGATGCTTTTTGAAGGAGGGTATATCGTAAAAACGGATAAAGAGGGCCGGACGGAGTATACTTTGGACGTTTCGGAGGCGGTCCGGGAAAATCAAACTCATTTTTATGGTTTTGCAGCCGACAGAGAGGGAAATTATTATTTTGAAAACAACCGGAAAGGCGGGATCGTAAAGCTGCGGCCGGATGGAGGGACGGAGAAGCTTATTCCCTGCGAAGGAGAAATCGAGACATTGGGCATCGGAAGATCGGGCGCGGTGTATTGCATTTATGCAAAGGAAGACGGCACGGAATGGCTGTGCAGGGTGGAGGAAGATTCCGTTTCTTCCGGAGGCGTCGAACTGCCTAAAAATCAGGCGGTTTACAGTAGAATAGATAGCGGCACGGATACGGAAGTATTGATCTATAATAAATCCGGAGGCGTATACGCCTGTTCACCAGATGAACAGGAGGCGCAGCAGCGGATCAAAAGCGGCGATCTGCCGGTCAGCAATCAGGAAGTGGGAGGCTACGGCTTTGTAGGAGACGGACGGTTGTGTCTTCAGGGGCAGAAAGACGGGAAAATGATATTTTATTACATTCCGGCAGGAAGACCGTACAATGAAGAGCCGTGACGGCGGCGGGAAAGGACGGAGAAACGGCCTTGCAGGCGGCGACGGGAACTGTTAGGAAAGCAGGGAGGACTTTATATGTGTGGAAGGATAAGAAAAGGAATTTTATTATATTTGGCTGCGGCGCTTATTCTGGCGGGCTGCGGCGGACAGGGGGAAACGGAAAAAAACACGGGACAGGCGGATACGGCTGTCGGCGGTGCAAATCCGGAAGACGCTGCCGGTGCAGAGGGGAACGGGTCTGCCAATGGGGGGACAGATCCGGACGGAAAAACGGCAGGGACAGAGGCAACGGGAGAAAAAACGGTGCTGGTGCTGGCGGCTTTTGAGGAAAACAGAAGCCTGATGAAGCAGGTTGAAGCGTTTAATCAGAGCAATCCGGAATATGAGATACAGATCAAGCTGTATGAACGCGCGCTCAGTGCGGAGGAAGACGGCGTGGTGCGGCTGCAGCGGGAGATCATGTCGGGCGCAGGACCGGATCTTATCGATTTTGGCATGGACTATACGACCAGCGACATAGCCGGAAAATATACGGAAGATCTTCTGCCCTATTTGGAAAACGCCGGAATGGGCGGAGAAGATTTCTTTACCAATGTATGGGACGCCATGTGCTATCGGGGAGGACTGTACGCCATGCCGGTCAGTTTTACGCTGGCAACCTTTGCCGGAGAGACAGCGGAACTTGGCGGCAGGGAAAGCTGGAACGTAAAGGAAATGATAGAATGCTATCAGGGAAAGAAAGATAAAATGTTGTATCCGGGCGAGACGAAGATAGACGTGTTCGGTACGATCCTTACCGGAAGCATGGAGACTTACATCGATTGGGAAAGCGGCGAATGCAGTTTTGACGGGGAAGCGTTTAAGCAGGTGCTGGCCTTTGCCAATACCTTTCCCGGCAGTTTAAATATTTCGGAAGATTTTTCCGTAAAACAGGCGTTTCTTGACGGACAGGCGCTTTTACTGCAAGTACGGTTCGGAGGGATTTATGATATCTGCAAGGCGGAATTGATCTTTGGGGAAAAGGATGTGACTTATGTGGGCTTTCCCGTTGAAGGCAAGTGCGGAACCGTGATCAGACCGTCCTATCCGATGCTGGCAATCAGCATAGGAAGTAAACATAAAGAGGCAGCGTGGTCGTTTATCCGGCAGTTTTTGGAAGAAGACTATCAGGAGGAAGTAAAGTATGAATTTCCGGTCAGGCGCAGCGTATTGGAAGAAAAGCTTTTGGAAAACAGAGAGCCGGAATATGAAATGGACGCGGAAGGCAACAGGAAAGAAATCGTAAAGGCAGAGGTGATCTTTGAAGGAGAGGAACCGGTAGAAGTATACTGTATTACGGAAGAGCAGGCGGACAAACTGATACATCTGATCGAGTCTGCGGAAATCTGCACCACCACAAATTATCAGATTTACAATGTGTTTTTGGAAGAGGCCGGCAGTTATTTTTCAGGTGATAAATCTTTGGAAGACGCCGTCGCGGTCATGCAGAGCAGAGCGTCCATTTATGTAGGGGAAAGAGTCAGGTAGTATGGCCGGCAGACACGATGTCCGCCGGTGATCCAAAACAGGGGCGGAAGAGATCCGGAAAAGATCGAAAAATGGTCTTGCAGTATCCGGAACGATACTTTATACTTTTTATGCGCAGACCTGTGCAGATAAAATATGCCGCTAAGACGGCGCACGGGCCGCGCGGCGTGCAGGGGGAGACGGTTCCTGCCTGCCCGAGTTATATTGGCGCCAGATTCAGGCAGGTAATCAATCGAATTGTCAGGCGACCGGGAAAAGAGGAAAAATGCGTAAATACGAATTGATCGCGCCCTGCCATTTTGGGCTTGAGGCGGTATTAAAAAAAGAAATCATAGATCTGGGGTATGATATTACACTTGTCGAGGACGGGCGTATTACTTTCTTCGGGGACGAAGAGGCAGTCGCCCGTGCAAACATTTTTCTGCGCAGTGCGGAGAGGATTTTGATTAAGATAGGAAGTTTCAGGGCGGTCACTTTTGAAGAGCTGTTTCAGGAAACGAAAAAACTTCCGTGGGAGGAATATATACCGGAAGACGGAAAATTCTGGGTCGCTAAGGCGGCAAGCGTGAAGAGCAGGCTGTTCAGCCCTTCCGATATCCAGTCCATTATGAAAAAGGCGATGGTGGAGCGGATGAAGGAAAAGTATCATGTGAGCTGGTTTGAGGAAAGCGGGGAGCGGTTTCCGGTCAGGGTATTTCTCATGAAAGACGAGGTGACCGTGGGGCTTGATACTACGGGAGAGTCCCTCCATAAAAGAGGGTACAGAAAATTGACGGCGAAAGCGCCGATTGCTGAAAATCTGGCGGCAGCGCTGATCATGCTGACGCCGTGGAATAAGAGCCGTATACTGGTAGATCCCTTCTGCGGGAGCGGTACGATCCCGATTGAAGCGGCGATGATGGCGGCCAATATGGCTCCGGGGATGAACAGGGGATTCAGCGCGGAGAACTGGGAGCATATCGTCGGGCGGAAAAACTGGTATGATACGATCGACGAGGCCCGTGAAATGGTGGATACCGGAATGGAAACGGATATTCAGGGGTATGATATAGATCATGATATGGTAACGATAGCCAGAGAGAACGCACGGCTTGCAGGCGTGGACCATCTGATTCATTTTCAGCAAAGGCCGGCCAGCCAGCTCAGCCATTCAAAAAAATACGGTTTTATCATTACCAACCCGCCTTATGGAGAAAGGCTGGAAGAAAAAGAAAATCTGGCGGCTCTGTACCGGACGATCGGGGAGAGATTTAACGGGCTGGATGCATGGAGTATGTTTTTGATCACTTCTTATGAACAGGCGGAGCGGGATATTGGCAGGAAAGCGGATAAGAACCGTAAGATTTACAACGGAATGATGAAAACTTATTATTATCAGTTTTTGGGGCCGAAACCGCCCAAAAGAACGGGCGCGGACAAACAGGGATAATTTGAACCGGGCGTCTGCCGAAGCGGGCAAACGGGATTACAATGGGAGTTAAGTGCAGTTATGCGTCAGAAACAAATGAAGATCACATTATTGGCAGGGATCATATATGCAGCGGCCGCCATGTACGTTATGCTTATGGCGGCTATGAGCCGTATCGTAGTTATTGAAGACGGCGGGCAGCAGGAAATGCTTTCCGGGGGCGGTATGGAAAAAACGGACGAGGAGAGCGCATGGAGGGATCTGCTGCTGAAAGCGGAACCGGAAAGCAAAGAAGACATCGTTATCCCGCTTGAGCAGGATATCAAGGCGGAAAATGTAACGATTGAAAATCATTACATGGATAAAGAGATCTGGATCGAAATAGAGGGAATGGAAAAATATTTTTATACAAAGAATGAAATCGGCGGGAATCTTTCCATGGTGGAGGGAGCGCTTTATGAGCGCGACGGCGGGACTTTTCGGATGAAATTCAAGCTGGACGGTATTTATGAATTTAAAAGCGTATTGGAAGAGCGGCACTTATGCGTGGAAATGGCTAAGCCGACGGAAATGTACGAGCATATCGTTGTGATCGATCCGTGGTACGGCGCAGATCCGGCAGGAGGAAAGGCGCAGGGAACAAAGGCGGAACAGATCACCCTTGATATTGCCAAGCGGATGGAAGATAAAATGCGTTCCGAGGACGCCGTTAAACTTTATTATACCAGTATGGGAGAGGGAATGCCTTCCCTCGAGGCAAGAATGGAGATCTTAAAAGAGACCGCAGCGGATTTTTATATTGGTATTGCGGTAAACCGGACGGATGATGTTTCCGTATACGGATTGGAGGCCGTTTATAACGGCACTTATTTTATTCCGAAGGCCGGGAGCATAGAGCTTGCGGATATGCTGGCCCGTAATGGGGCGGAGGCGGTATCGGGCCGGGCAAACGGCTTGACGCAGGCGGAAGAAGAGGATATGATTGTACAAAAGATATGCATACCGTCCGCAGTGTTAAAGGTAGGATATTTATCCAATGAAAAAGAAAGCTCGCTCTTAGAAACGGACGTTTACAGAGACGGGCTTGCAGAGGGCATCTGCAGCGCAGTGAAGGAGTTTTATGAAAAAAGGGAGAGCGTAAAGTGAAAAAGATCATTTTTGCAACGGGAAATGAAAATAAAATGCGGGAGATCCGGCAGATCATGGGAGATATGCCGGTAGAGATCTTATCCATGAAGCAGGCGGGGGTCTCGGCGGATATAGTGGAAGACGGAACTACTTTTGAAGAAAATGCACTTATTAAAGCGAGGGCAATTGCCGAAATAACAAAGGAGATCGTACTGGCCGACGATTCGGGGCTGGAGATCGACGCGCTGAATAAGGAGCCGGGAATCTATTCGGCAAGATATATGGGCGAGGATACCTCGTACCATGTTAAGAACCGGAATCTGATCTCCCGTTTGGAAGGAGTGGAAGAGGAAAAGCGTACGGCAAGATTTGTGTGCGCGATAGCGGCTGCTTTTCCGGACGGAGAGGCGGTCACAACGGTCGGGACGATCGAGGGAAGGATCGCTTATGAGGAAAAAGGGGAAAACGGGTTTGGCTATGATCCCATTTTTTTTGTTCCGGAGTTTGGCTGTACAACGGCGGAACTTTCGGACGAGGAAAAAAATAAGATAAGCCATAGGGGAAATGCACTTCGGGCAATGAAGGAAAAACTATTGCCGAAGATGCGGATGGACGCATAAAGAGGCGTTTATCCCGGCGAAATGGAGTTTGGACTATGAAAATACTGATTATCAGTGATACGCACCGCCGTAACGAGAATTTTTTTAAGGTATGGGAACGGGTAACGCCGGTGGATATGGTGATCCATTGCGGGGACGCAGAGGGAAGCGAATTTGAAATCTATGAGACTGCCGGATGCCCGATAGAGATCGTCATGGGAAATAACGATTTTTTTTCTAACCTGCCGCGGGAAAGGGAATTTTACATAGGCGATTACAAAATCTGGCTTTTGCACGGGCATAACTATTATATTTCCGCGGGGAGTGAGACGCTGAAGAAAGAGGCGAGGGGGCGGGGAGCCGATATTGTTATGTACGGCCACACCCACAGGCCGGTTATCGATATTGAGTCCGACCTTATTGCAGTCAACCCGGGCAGCTTATCTTATCCGCGTCAGGAAGGCCACAGACCGTCCTATATGATCATGGAGCTGGACAAGAAAGGGGAGGCGCATTTTACGATCCGCTATCTGTAAGAAGTTCCCTGATAAATGGAATCAAAGGCGCAGAAATGAGAAAAAATGAAAATATTGCTGAAAAACAGTCAAGAAAAACCAAAAAAGGTGTTGACTTTATTTATTCAATATCATATAATATGACTTGCGTCACCGAGAGTAAAGGGATGGATCTGAAAACGGGGTGTGGCTCAGCTTGGCTAGAGCGCCTGGTTTGGGACCAGGAGGCCGCAGGTTCGAATCCTGTCACCCCGACGTGATTTTTATAAATGATCAATAACATATGCGGGTGTAGTTCAATGGTAGAACACTAGCCTTCCAAGCTAGATACGTGGGTTCGATTCCCATCACCCGCTTGGCGGACGGGCCGTCTGTTTTGGTTCGTTCTGCATACAGACATTTGGGTCTGTCTGATATGTGTTCGTAGCTCAGCTGGATAGAGCCT
>CAJTWM010000022.1 GCA_910579805.1 uncultured Lachnospiraceae bacterium
TTTAACCTGAATTATTCACGGCTGCGCCGTGAAAGTGGCTGAAAGCCACGTGGTTACTGTATTTAAGCTGTTTATTGCATTTCATCTGTTAAGTGAATAGAAAAAGAGACCTATCCTGTGGTAAAATTGAGGTGTCTAAAGTCTCAAAATCCACGAAAGAAAGGTCTCTCTATGGATATTTTAAACACCTTTTCATTTAAAAGCAATAGACAGATTAAAATAAATTTTGACGGAGGTGATTTGTCCTCCGATGCAGGTCTTCTTTTGATAAAAGAATTCGCCGCAAAGATCGGCTTTATCAAGCTGATTAAAAGGAAATTTAAAACCAATGATACGTCAGTCCGTTTCCACAAAGATGATGAAAACCTGATGCAGATGGTCTACCAGATTATCTCAGCCTATTTCGAGGATGACTGTGCGGATGAACTGACCCTTGATCCTGTTTTCAATGCCATTCTTGAAAAGAACAGTCTGGCTTCACAGCCGACATTGTCAAGATTTTTCAACCGTATGGAGGAAAATACACTCCTGCAGTTTGATGACATTGATAAATGCTCATGTGCGGTAAAGTAACACACAAAAAAGTTTGATAGACAGTAGCCCCTACTATTCCGTTCCTCAAATATAATCGTATTCTGTACCAATGTCATTGTATTTTTCAAGTGTACATCTTGAAATGCACTCCAATTCTCTGTAAAATATATTTTTGAGAAAATATGACGGAGGAAAAAGTGTTATGCTAAAAGTAAATCATTTGTTTAAGAGCTATCAGACTGGAAAAATTACTTATGAAGTCTTAAAAGATGTATGTTTTGAAGTTGAAAAGGGAGAATTTGTTGCAGTAATGGGTGCTTCCGGTTCGGGGAAAACAACCATGTTGAACTGCATTTCCTGTTTTCATAGCTATGATAAAGGAGAAATTACTTTGAATGGTTGCAATCTTTCAAAACTGGACGAAACAGAGATTGCTAAGGTAAGAAATGAGCAGTTGGGATTTGTTTTTCAAGATTTTATGCTTCTTGACGGTCTTACTGTATTTGAGAATGTGTGTGTGCCAAAGGTAATCCGAAATGAGGATTATCAACCTATGGAACAGAAAGCGGCTACATTGTTAAAAATGTTTGGAATAGACCACATTGCAGACAAATATCCGGCAGAGATTTCCGGTGGACAGAAGCAGCGTGTAGCGGTGGCTCGTTCTTTGATGAATGACCCATTGGTTATTTTGGCAGATGAACCCACTGGAAATTTGGACAGTCGCTCTAGTGAAGCTGTAATTCAGGCTTTTATCGAAGCCAAGAAGAAGTTGGGAGCAACTATTTTAATGGTAACCCATGATACCTTTTCAGCAAGCTACTGCGACCGTGTCATTATGATGAAAGACGGAGCTGTTGACTGTGAACTGATAAATAAGGGAGATAGAAAAGCATTTTTGGAAGATATTCTTATTGTACTTAAAAAGTTGAACGGTGGTGATGACAATGACAATGCTTAATCTTTTCACCAAGCTCAAGAAATACAATAAGGGAAATTATAGACAGTTTTCCTTTTGCTATGCACTTTCTGTGATTCTCGTATCAACTCTTACACTGTTTATGTTAAGTCCTTTCGTGCAAAGCAGATTACCCATAGGCGGCGATTCTCGAAAAATGTTGTATATGGTATATGCAGTGGCAGTTCTTGGATGTGTACTGTTTATCATTTATGCGACAGGACTTTTTTTACGCTTTAAGAGCCGGGAAGTTGGAATTTTCATGGCACTTGGAACACCAAAGCGTGTACTTGCAAAAACATTAACCAAAGAAATCGTTCTGCTCATTCTCAAACTTGGAATTGCAGGAATTATTATTGGCGGTGTGATTGCTTTTGTATTTGGAAAGGTATATGAGGGCTTTGTGCAGAGTGCAACAGGAGATAGTTTTTCCCTGCCGCTTACAGGGTTCATTGGTTCATTTCTGTTTGTTACTATAACGGTTTGTATTGTCATGGGAATGGCTGTACGCTTCTTGAAGCGTGCAAATTTAATTGAAATATTAAATGAAGAACGCAGGACAGAGCCGATTAAGAAAAATGTAGATACCAAATATCTTGTTTGGGGTATCATTTTGATTGCCGTAGGACTTTTAGGTGGCTTGATTATTCCCTACATTGTAAGCACAATGTTGAAAAGGTCATTGAGTGGTTTTCCTTATATTTTTTATGTTCTTGTGTTTATCGGATTGTATCGTGTTATGGTATATTCAATCGCTGTTCATAAAAAAGGACGACACCCACAAAAATACTATAAGAATCTGATTTCTTTTGGCATGATGAAATTTCAAGGAATTTCTGTTGTAAGAAATATGTTGATTGTCACATTGCTAATAGCAGGTTCATTATTTGCGATATTTTTCTCTGCTACAAATCTGATCCAGGGCTTAGGAAGTGCTGCCAGTGAAGCAAACGATATTTCTTACCGTTATCTGGGCGATGCAGAGAAATTGACGCAAGAGCAAGTGGAGAAATTGGCAGAGGATTATCAAGTAGGAATTGACAATTATCGTGAAGCAGAATTTTTGCGTCTTTTAGGAAGTGGAGTTAGTCGAGAAAATTATGACAAGAGTGGAAAACTGATTGAGGAATATAGAAAACAGGACTATATCAAAAACTTTATCAGTGCAGACGAATTTGAAAGAGTGACAGGCATTGCAGTCAATGTACAACCGGGAATGTATCAATATATCAGTCGTGAGGGAAATAATGAAAACTATTGGTTTTTGCCGGACGATTTGGATTTAGTACAAAACCCGGACAGCGGTTTGCAAAAGCCATTATCTTATGCTGGAACCGTAGAATATAGCAGCTTTTTTTACCACTATGGACAGGACGGAAATGCAAATTATATCTTGAATGACGAGGACTATGCCGAGCTGGAAAAAGGGCTATCTGATGAAATGCACATGACGCACATTCTGTTTGATTTAAGTGATACTGGAGATACTTACGGTTTTTCAAAAGACTTGTATGCAAGGTATTGTAATTCTGTTTCAGACAGCATGAAAAAGATGTCGGCTTATGATGAATATAGAGAAGCAACTGACAGCGAATACAGCTATTCAGAACTGGTGGAAATTGAACCGGAGCGTTTGGGAATGGAGATAGACTGGAAATATGCACCTGTCTTTGTTCCAATCCAAGAAAAGAGTTTTGTGCAATCCTATGCAACATTGCTTTTGATTTTTATTTTTGTGGCGATTGTTTGTCTTGTTTCAGCCGGAGTCATTGGTTATACAAGAAGTATTACCGTAGCTATAAAAAGCAAGAGCGTCTTAATGGATGTTAAAAAGCTTGGAGCCGATAGAACATATTTAAATCGAGTATTAAAAGAACAAGTGAAGAAAGTATATGTGCTTCCAACAATCGTAGCCGTTGTATTGATGTTTGTCTATTATACATTAACTTTATGGCAAAATGACGGAACAATTACTCTAAATGAATATCCGATGATAGCGGTCAATGTGCTAACCTGTTTGGCAGTATGTATTTATCAATATGTGCTTTATCGTTATTCCTTGAAAAAAGCAGGAAAAGTCATTTTTGAGTTTTAATGATTGGAAAATAGCAAATCCAGCCGAGCCAGTCAACGGCAAGTGAATGGGCTTCGCCCACCGTTGACAGCCCCGCCTATCTTTGCAAATGTGCAACCAAGAGGACGATAGCCCGAAGTGCTACCGCCCTCTTTTATTTACAACTGAATATCCCGCCGCCCCGCAGCGGCACACGAAGCAGTAAATCCGAAAAAGATTTGCTGCTTTTTTTGCGATTTTGGGCAAATTTTCAAAAGTTCCGTATTAGCTATGATCCCGCCTTCACTTTCTAACGCCGCCACATTTTCCCACCGATCTATCCTTCTTTTGTTCTCTGTCTCACGTCCCCTTCTCATCAGGTATCGCTACATCATAGAATGCGCGTACCGCATTTCTCACGCAATCGTCGCATTCACAAAGTACGGCTCCTGTGTCTTTCCCTTTCAGCTCCTTACATAAGGTGGCGCCGCAATACTCCTGAAACCGGCTTAAAAGCCCACGGGCTGTCATAACGCTTCCTTTCCCTTCTTTTAGCAATCCTGCCGTCATAACGGCTCCGATCAGCGCCCCGCAAGTCGCCTCCATACATCCCATGCCTACTGCAAATCCGGATGCAAGCATCTGTAAGGTTTCCTCCTCCGTTTCCAGCAAATCCGCCAACGCTTTTACAACGGCCTGACAGCAGTTAAAACCACTATGCTTATATTCCACCGCCATTTCCGCCCTATCTGTCTTATCCATCATACCTTTCCCTCCCGATCGGTTACTTCCTGTCTTCAGCTTGTCCTTCCGCTGTGTAACGCCGTCTTAATTCACATTAAAAAATCATTCCTAACTACCCTCCTGCGCGATTCCGGCATTCTTCAAAAAAGCGGCCCGGCTATCGGCTGAAACAGCCTGCATTATCAATACGATAACAAAACTCACTCCCGTTATAATTTTCATAACCTGAAGTGAGTTCTGCTTCATCATGCTTTTCCCTTTTTATATAGTACTGTCTACTCTTCCTTACTTGTAATTCACGATCTTTCCAAAATCTGCCTTTAAAGAAGCGCCGCCAACCAAGCCGCCGTCAATATCCGGCTGTGCAAACAGTTCCGCCGCATTAGCCGCATTTACAGAGCCGCCATACTGGATACGGACTTTTTCTGCCGTATCTGCATCGTATACTTCCGCAATACAGTCGCGGATTGCTTTGCAGACTTCCTGCGCCTGCTGCGTCGTAGCGGTCTTTCCCGTTCCGATCGCCCAGATCGGTTCATAAGCAATCACAATAGAAGCAACCTGCGCCGCCGTAACATCCTTTAAGTCAGACTTAATCTGCATACGGATCCAGTCAAGAGTAATTCCCATTTCTCTCTGCTCTAAAGACTCTCCACAGCAAAGGATAGGAGTTAAATTATACTCCAACGCTCTTTTCACTTTCTTATTCAACATGCAGTCGCATTCGTTAAAATAATCACGTCTCTCGGAATGTCCGATGATTACATATTTCACCCCTGCGTCTACTAACATTTCAGGAGAAATTTCGCCCGTATATGCGCCTTTTTCCTCATAGTACATATTTTCTGCGCCGACAACTACATTCGTTCCCTTTACCGCCTCTACTACGGGAACAATGTCAATCGCCGGAACACAATATACCACTTCTACGTCGTCGCTTGCTACAAGCGGCTTTAATTCTTCCACCAATGCTACTGCCTGACTGGGTGTCATATTCATTTTCCAGTTTCCGGCTACAATTTTCTTTCTTGCCATCTTTATCCTCGTTTCTGCACGGTCTGTTTACGGATTCCTACATAAGCGTAAGTTTGCGGACGCCGTGCAGCCGCAAACCTGCCCTTTATAATCTGCCTGCTAAAGCTTATCTTTTAAAATCTGCTTTTTTAAAATCTATTTCTATATTTTCCAGCCGATTTCCAATTTTATTTGTCATCTGCCGCCACAACGCCCGGGAGCTCTTTTCCTTCCAAAAATTCCAGAGAAGCGCCGCCGCCTGTTGAAATATGGCTCATCTTATCCGCAAAGCCCAGCTGGTTTACTGCCGCCGCGGAATCACCGCCGCCGATGATCGTTGTCGCATCCGTCTCAGCCAAAGCCTTTGCTACTGCAATCGTACCTTCTGCCAGCGTCGGATTTTCAAATACGCCCATCGGTCCGTTCCAAACAACGGTTTTAGCGGATTTCACTGCATCTGCATATAATTCTGCTGTTTTCGGCCCGATATCGCATCCTTCCCTATCCGCAGGCATATCTTCTACGCCGTATGTTTCTACTTCTACCGGCGCATCAATCGGATTCGGGAACTCGGAAATGGTTACGGAATCAACCGGAAGAAGTAATTTCTTTCCAAGTTTTTCTGCCTTTTCCATCATTTCTTTACAATAATCCAATTTACTGTCGTCTACCAAAGAGTTTCCGATCTCATGTCCTTTCGCTTTTAAGAAAGTATATGCCATACCGCCGCCGATGATAAGGGTATCGCATTTTTCAAGCAGGTTGGAAATAACGTTTAATTTATCCGCTACCTTTGCACCACCAAGGATCGCGACAAAAGGCCTTACCGGATTCTCTACGGCATTGCCGAGGAATTCGATTTCTTTCTGCATTAAATAGCCCACTGCGTTTTCGCCGCCCTTAGCCGTAATACATTTGGTAACGCCTTCTACGGATGCATGCGCTCTGTGGGAAGAACCGAATGCGTCGCATACATACACGTCTGCAAGATCCGCTAATTCCTTGCTGAACTGCTCGCCGTTCTTTGTCTCCTCAGAACCGCGGAAACGTGTATTCTGCAATAAAACAACGTCGCCTTCTTTCATTTCTTCCACTGCTTTCGTAGCGGCTTCGCCTGTTACATTGTAATCAGAAACAAAGTTTACTTCTTTTCCAAGCTTTTCGGAAAGCCTCTTCGCTACCGGCGCAAGGGATTCGCCCTCGTTCGGTCCGTTCTTTACTTTTCCAAGATGGGAGCAAAGGATTACCTTACCGCCGTCTTCGATCAGCTTGTTGATCGTCGGAAGAGCCGCTACGATACGCGTCTCGTCTGTAATCTCTCCGCCCTTTAAAGGTACGTTAAAATCACATCTTACCAATACTCTTTTTCCTGCTACATTAATATCGTCTACCGATTTTTTGTTTAATGACATTTGCTATCATCCTCCATATTTTTATATTCCTGCGTGAAACAGTCCTGCGCATTAAAAATGGCCCGGCCCTACGGCCGGACCACAAAAGTCTTACTGTAATCATATCAGTATATCAGATACGAGATACACTGTCTTCAAACAATTATGCTAATTCACTGAAGTATTTGATCGTACGAACCATCTGGCTTGTATAGCTGTTCTCATTGTCATACCATGAAACAACCTGAACCTGTGTATTTCCGTCTTCCATCGGAGCAACCATTGTCTGTGTTGCGTCGAAGATGGAACCATAAGTGCTGCCAACGATATCGCTGGATACGATCTCATCCGTGTTATATGCGAAAGATTCCGTAGAAGCTGCTTTCATAGCGTCATTGATCTGCTCTTTCGTTACGTTTCCTTTTACTACCGCTACCAAGATCGTAGTAGAACCTGTAGGAGTAGGAACACGCTGTGCAGAACCAATCAATTTACCGTTCAGTTCAGGAATTACCAAACCGATTGCCTTAGCAGCGCCTGTTGAGTTAGGAACAATATTGCATGCGCCTGCGCGGGATCTTCTTAAATCGCCTTTTCTCTGAGGTCCGTCAAGGATCATCTGATCGCCTGTGTAAGCGTGTACCGTCGTCATGATACCGCTCATGATCGGTGCGCAGTCATTTAATGCCTTAGCCATAGGAGCCAGACAGTTTGTCGTACAGGAAGCTGCGGAAATAACGGTATCTTCCGGTTTTAATGTTGTATGGTTTACGTTGAAAACGATAGTAGGAAGGTCATTTCCTGCCGGAGCGGAAATAACAACTTTACGAGCGCCGGCTGTAATGTGAGCGGAAGCTTTGTCTTTGGATGTATAGAAACCTGTACACTCAAGAACTACGTCTACCTTTAACTCTCCCCAAGGAAGTTTAGAAGCGTCTGCTTCTTTGTAAATTGTAATCTTTTTGCCGTCAACGGTGATAGAATCTTCGCCTGCTTCTACTGTATCAGCCAATGCGTATTTACCCTGTGAAGAATCATATTTTAACAAATGAGCCAACATCTTAGGACTTGTTAAATCATTGATTGCTACCACTTCGTATCCTTCTGCATTGAACATCTGTCTGAATGCAAGACGACCAATACGGCCAAAACCATTAATTGCTACTCTTACTGCCATTTTCGTATCCTCCTGATATTGAATAATCTTATATTATTTTGTCAGTCTTGTCCTCTTCTATGCATCAACGCAGCGATCCGCTCCGACCATATGGGATTCCGTACGTCAAAGACCGGTATCGCCAAAAACAGGATTGACAAAATTTTGTCAGCAAAATCATTTTACCTAATTTATGCCAAAAATTCAAGATGTAAAAGAAAAATAATCAATATTTTTGCGAAGTGGACCAATATTTTTCAAATCTTTTACAATTTCTACCAAAAATCATGAAACCTCGTCCATATTATGCTATAATAAACTTCAAGCTTTGTTCAGAATCCGGTAACCTGCCGGCTTTTTATCCGGCTGGCTGATTCTACAAATCATCAAATATGAATAGAAAACGGAGGCTCTTTATGGCAATTTTAGCTGACTATCATTTACATACGTCACACTCCACCGATTCCGACGAACCGATGGAAAAAATGATCTTAAAAGCGATAGACCTTGGTCTTGACCAGATCTGTTTCACAGAACATATGGATATGGATTATCCTTCCGAAAAAGACGCTCCGGAGGGGGAATTTCTTTTAAATACGGATTCCTATCTGTTTGACCTGATCCGCTTCAAAGAAAAATATGCGGATAAGATCCGGGTCCTCTTTGGCGTAGAACTTGGCCTTCAACCCCATCTTTCCAAAGAAAACGCACGCTATGTCAGAGAGCACGATTTTGATTTTGTCATCGCTTCTTCCCATGTCTGCAACGGTACAGATCCTTATCTTCCTTCTTTTTATGAAGGCCGGAGCGAAGAAGAAGCATACAGGGAATACTTTTCTTCTATCTTGGATAATTTAAAATCCTTTTCAAATTTCGATGTTTACGGACATCTGGATTATGTGGTCCGCTACGGCCCTGATAAAGATAACAACTATACTTACGAAAAATATAAAGACCTGATCGACCGGATCCTGGAAACGCTTTTGGAAAAGGAAAAAGGGATCGAGATCAATACCGGAGGCTTAAACCGCGGGCTTTCTGACCTTCATCCCTGTAAAGAAATCATAAAACGCTACCGTCTGTTAGGCGGGGAGATCGTTACCGTCGGCAGCGACGCCCACAATACAGCACGCATCGCAGATGCTTTTGGCCGCGTCAGCGAAACGCTTACGGAATGCGGCTTCAAATATTATACCGTCTTTGAAAAACGGATGCCGGAATTTCGCAAACTTTAGAGCGTGTTTGAAAAAGCGCCGTTCTTCATTCTATACGATCGTACCGCCGCCCAGCACATATTCCCCGTCATAAAAAACAACGGCCTGTCCTTTGGTAACGGCGCGCACAGGTTCGTCAAAAATGCAGCGTACCCTGTCTTCTCCCGTTTTTTCTATGATACCTGCCGCGCCTTTATGGGCATAGCGGATTTTGGCAAGTACCCTGCGGGGACGTTCCAATCCGTCCACCGACATAAAATTCAATTTTTCACAAAACAGCTCTTTGGAAAATACCTCCTCCGGTCCGCCAATCACCACTTCATTCGTATCGGGGCAGATCTTAGTGACAAACACAGGATGGCCCATGGCAAGATTTAAGCCTTTCCTCTGCCCGATCGTATAATGGGTAATGCCTTTATGCTCTCCCAAAATCTCGCCGGATTTTGTCACAAAGTTTCCGGGGCCCGGTACTCTGGCTCCTGCTTCTCTTTCAATAAAAGCCGCATAGTCATGATCCGGTATAAAACAGATTTCCTGACTGTCCGGTTTATCGGCAATGGGCAGTCCTGCCGCCGCCGCCATCTTTCTGACTTTCTCCTTTTCATATTCCCCTAAAGGCATCAGCGTATGGGAAAGCTGATACTGGGTCAGGTTGTAGAGCGCGTAAGTCTGATCCTTCGCCGCCGTTACGGAACTGCGCAGTGCAAATCTTCCGTTTGGAAACTTTTCTATTCTGGCATAATGTCCGGTGGCAATAAAGTCCGCGCCGATCTCTAAGCTGCGTTTTAATAAAGATTCCCATTTTACATAACGGTTACAGGCAATACAAGGGTTTGGCGTCCTTCCTTTTAAATACTCCTCCACAAAGTAATCCATAACCTTTTCTTTAAATTCCTTTTTAAAATTCATGACATAATAAGGAATATCCAGTTTTTCCGCTACCTTTCTTGCATCCTCTACGGCAGAGAGTCCGCAGCATCCCCCATTCTCCGAAATATCACAAAAATCTTCATCCTGCCAGACCTGCATGGTCACTCCGATCACATCATATCCCTGTTCTTTTAAAAGCAGAGCCGCTACGGAAGAATCCACCCCTCCCGACATTCCTACTACTACCTTGCTTTTCTTCATTTTTATCCTCTCTGCATGCTTCAGCACACCTTAGTGTATTGTCCCGTTGCTATTTGGCAAAACTACGCCGGATATTCGTTCACCTGCAAGGCAGATTTTCAACGGCGCAGCGGTGGCTACGACCAGAAAATCTAACGCCGCAGATGGACGAATAGACAAGTAGGTTTCTAATTATCAACGAAACAAGACACCGGTCCACATTTGAAAGCATACTTCAAACTTCCGGTCATGCCGCTCTACGGCACAAACAATCCCAATTTAATACTCTTCCTCCGGCTCTTCTTCTCCTTCATGGATATCAGACTTTGGTTTTTGTAGCCCTTCTATTTCAATATGGTTTTTTTGGGCATAATCCCAAAGCGCTGCATGAATTGCTTCTTCCGCAAGGAGAGAACAATGAACCTTCACAGGCGGTAATCCGTCCAATGCCTCCATTACAGCCTTATTGGTCACTGCAAGCGCCTGCTCCACTGTCTTTCCTTTTACCAGTTCCGTCGCCATACTGCTGGTAGCGATCGCCGCGCCGCATCCAAAGGTCTTAAATTTGCAGTCCTGTATCACCCCATTTTCATCAATATCCAGATACATTCTCATAATATCGCCGCATTTGGCATTTCCGACCGTCCCCACGCCGCTCGCTTCCTCTATTTCTCCCATATTCCTTGGATTGGAAAAATGGTCCATTACCTTTTCACTATACATATTCGTCCTCATTTCTGCACGGCTTTTTATACGAATCCGTCAAGCGCAGATTTGCAGTCGCCGTACAGACGCAAACCTGTTTCTCACACCTTTTAGGACTTTTATACCTCTATTCCGCCATTTCCTTCTGTCTTTTGGTTCCGTTCTTCCTTTTTATCTTTACAACAAACCTTCCTTTTTCTTACAAAAGTCCTCATAAAGCGGCGACATGGCGCGGAGTCTTTCTATGATCTCCTTTATACAGTCTACCGTCCTGTCCATTTCTTCCATTGTATTTTCCTCCGATACGGTAAGCCGTAAAGAGCCGTGCGCCGTTTCATGGGCAAGCCCGATCGCAAGAAGTACATGAGAAGGATCCAAAGATCCGGAAGTACACGCCGAACCGCTGGACGCACAGATTCCCTTCATGTCCAGCATGATCAGCAGGGATTCTCCTTCTATAAACTGAAAGCTGAAATTCACGTTATTAGGCAGCCTTTTCTTTTCGTCGCCGTTCAACCGGCAGTAAGGAATTTCTTTTTTTATCCTTTCTATCAGACGGTCCCTAAGCGCAATTTCTTTTTTTGTCTTTTCCTCCATTATGGCAAACGCTCTCTTTACCGCCGCTGCAAGCCCTACGATCCCCGGGACGTTTTCCGTTCCCGCACGTCTTCCTCTCTCCTGCTGGCCTCCGTGTATAAAGGAACGGGTTTTGATTCCTTTCCTGATATATAAAAAGCCTGTCCCCTTCGGTCCGTTTAACTTATGTCCGCTGGCGGAAAGCATATCGATATGGTATTCGTCCACATCGATCGGGATCTGCCCGTACGCCTGCACCGCATCCGTGTGAAAAAGAATCCCTTTTTCTTTTGCAATTTCCCCAATCTCTTTCACCGGCTGTATGGTTCCGATCTCGTTATTGGCAAACATGACCGTGATCAGTATGGTATCGGGACGAACCGCCGCTTTTAACTCCTCTATTTTGAGGATCCCGTTCTCGTCCACCCCAATATAAGTGACCTCAAATCCCTTTTGCTCCAAATATTTACAAGTATGCAGTACCGCATGATGTTCGATCGCAGACGTGATAATATGCCTGCCTTTAGAAGCGTAAGCCTCTGCCGTCGCTTTGACCGCCCAGTTGTCCGCCTCCGAACCGCCTGCTGTAAAATAAATTTCGTTAGGTTCCGCCCGTAAGCTTTCCGCAATCGTCTCTCTTGCCTGACTAACCGCTTTTTTTGCCTGCGTTCCTAACGAATAAATGCTGCTGGCGTTCCCATAATACTCCGTAAAATAGGGCGTCATCGCCTCCACTACTTCCGGCGCCGTCTTTGTGGTCGCCGCATTATCTAAATAAATGACCTTTTCCATATTGGTTTGTCTCCTCTTTAATTCCTAGTATGTTAGTAAGGATTGCACAGTTTCAATATATCATCCTTGTACTGTTCTGTCAACAATCCGCCCCGCATATAATTATCAATAATTCCATCAACTGTCTGCTTTACCCAGACAGCCAAGGTGAACCTATGCGCATACGAAATTCTCTTATCAAAGGTACTCTTGTCCTAACCCTTACCGGACTTGTCAGCCGCCTGATCGGCTTTTTTTATCGTATTTTTTTAAGCCATGTATTTGGAGAAGAAGGAATGGGTATTTATCAGCTCATTTCTCCCGTTATGGTATTATCCTATTCCATAAGCTGTTCCGGTATCCAGACCGCGATCTCCAAATTTGTGGCAAGCGAACCTACCACAAAAGACTATAAAACTTCTCTCCGTGTTTTATATACGGGGATCCTATTGTCCTGCGCCCTCGCTTTTCCGTGCGCGATATTTATCTACCGGTATTCTGATTTCTTAGCCGCAAATATACTTTTGGAGATCCGCTGCGCGCCGCTCTTACGGATCTTCGCGCTTTCCCTGCCTTTCGGCGCACTGCATTCCTGCATCAACGGTTATTATTACGGAATCCAGAAAACCTCCGTCCCGGCCATCACACAGCTTGCAGAACAGCTTGCACGGGTCATATCCGTATACGGCATTTATCATATTTTCCGCATGAGAAACCAGACGCCTGCCATTGCGCTCGCCCTTGTGGGGCTTTTGATTGGAGAGGCCGTTTCTTTTCTGATCTCCGCAGTCATGGTATTTATGCGGTTTTCTGCAAAATATCTGGGGACTTGTCTGGCCAAAACCGCCTCCGTTTATCTTCTGTCCCCTTCCAAAAAAGTGTTCTCTACTGCCAAAGATATCCTTTCTTTGTCTGTTCCTTTGAGCGCCAACCGGATTGTTGTAAATATCCTGCAGAGCATAGAAACGATCTATATCCCTTCTATGCTTCAAGTATATGGCCTGACCAATTCCGGTGCGCTGAGCATATACGGTATTTTAAGCGGAATGGCTCTCCCTCTCATTCTGTTTCCCAGCGCGCTGACAAACTCCATTGCCGTCCTTTTGCTCCCGATTATTTCTGAAGCGGAAATGAGCGGTAACTATCTTAAAATAAAAAAAGCGGTAGATAAATCCATCCTCTACTGCTCTGTATTCGGCGCCTTTTGTACCGTTTCATTTTTATTCTTCGGCCGCCCTCTCGGAAACCTGCTCTTTAACAGTGCGGCTGCAGGTTCGTTTATTTTAACGCTCAGCTTTATCTGCCCGTTTTTATATATTTCCTCTACCATGTCCAGCATCCTCCATGGTCTGGGAAAAGCCGGAATCACCTTTTTGTGTAACGTATTAGGACTCGTTGTCCGCTTGTTCTTTGTCTTTTTCTTTATTCCCCGCTTTGGGATCAAAGGCTACATGTGGGGGCTTTTAGTCAGTCAGCTCACCATGACCTTCTTTGAGATCGCTGCCGTAAAATATTACGCCCGCAGACATTAGAAAACATTCTCCATGTTTTCAGTCATGGGGAATTGTTTTACATTTTTCAAAAATTGTTCACAATCGCTTTTCTTGCGCTTTCTTTTTATTTATATTATAATAAAATTGTTTTTGGCAAAGCTCCATATTTCAAAAACGAATCATAGTACAAAGGAGTTTCTAAAATGTCATTTGAATTTATAAAAAAACTGCCCACACCGGACGAGATTCGAAACGAATATCCTGTTCCTGAAAAACTGGCAGCGTTAAAAGAAGAACGGGATAAAGAAATACGTAAAGTGATCACCGGAGAAAGCAGTAAATTTCTCGTTATCATCGGTCCCTGTTCCGCCGACAACGCGGATTCCGTATGCGATTATGTGTCCCGCCTAGGCAGATTAAATGAAAAGGTAAAAGACAAGCTGATCCTGATTCCGAGAATTTATACCAATAAGCCCCGCACTACGGGAGACGGCTATAAAGGCATTATCCATCAGCCTAATCCCGAAAAAGGCGAAGATTTTCTCGGCGGTCTGATTGCCATGCGGAAAATGCATATCCGCGCTATTGAAGAATCGGGGCTTACCGCCGCGGATGAAATGCTCTATCCTGAAAATTACCGCTACGTTTATGACATTTTATCCTACGTCGCTATAGGCGCCCGTTCTGTGGAAGACCAGCAGCACCGTTTGACTGTCAGCGGCTTTGACGTACCGGCAGGCATGAAAAACCCTACCAGCGGCGACTTCTCCATTATGTTAAATTCTGTCTATGCCGCGCAGCATCCCCACTCTTTTATCTATCGGGGCTGGGAGGTCAATACGACGGGAAACGAACTTGCCCATACGGTACTGCGTGGTTCGGTAAATAAATACGGCAGAAGCCTTCCCAATTACCATTACGAAGACTTAAATACGCTCCTTACCCTTTATAACGAAAGGGATTTAAAAAATCCTGCCTGTATCATCGATGCCAATCACAACAACTCTAACAAGCAGTTTGAACAGCAGATCCGCATCGTAAAAGAAGTAATGCATTCCCGTAAGCTGAATGCGGATATCCATAGTCTCGTCAAAGGCGTAATGATTGAAAGTTATCTGGAAGAAGGCTGTCAGAAAGTGGGCGGAGGCGTATACGGAAAATCCATCACCGACCCCTGCCTTGGCTGGGAAGACAGTGAACGCCTTATCTATGATATTGCGGATTACGAATAGAATAATAGTAACGGCCGGTATTGCCGTCTTTCAAAATAAAAAGAAAGTACGTTTCCGATTTTTCCAATCTAAAACGCACTTTCTTTTTATTTATGAATTATCAATACATAACTGTGCCGGTACATTTAGCAGAATGTAATCAGGTCAGTGCATTAGTGTCTTGTCTCGTTGATATTTGGTAAAGCTCCGCAGGATATTCGTTCACCTGCAAGGCAGATTTTCGTCGGCGCAGCGGTGGCTGCGACTAGAAAATCTAACGCCGCAGATGGGCGAATAGACAAGCAGGTTTGACCAATTATCAACAAGACACTAGCTTCTAGGATGGGCCTTGGCATAGACTTCCCTTATCCTGTTATGGCTCATATTCGCATAAATCTGGGTTGTGGAAATATCCGAATGCCCCAGCATCTCCTGCACGCTTCTCAGATCCGCCCCGTTTTCCACCAAATGCGCCGCAAAGGAATGCCGCAGTGTATGCGGGGTAATGTCCTCCGTAATCCCCGCTTTTTTTGCATAAAACTTGATCAGTTTCCAAAACCCCTGCCTGCTCATAGCCTGCCCGGAGCAGTTTACAAATAAAGCGTCCGATTCTTTATTTTCCACCATCGCATCTCTTGCGCCGTCAAAATAACATAAAAGCGCATGTTTTGCTTCTTTCCCAAAAGGAATGATCCTCTCTTTATTTTCGTCTCTGCAGATGATAAAACCCATCTGCAGATTCACATCCGTAACCTTTAAATTAATGATCTCGGTAACCCTGATCCCTGTAGCGTACAAAAGTTCTAGCATGGCCTTATCGCGCACTTCCTTCGGACTGTTTCCTTTGGGCTGCTCTAAAAGGCGCACCACATCTTCCATCGCCATGATCTCCGGCATCTTCTTTTCGATTTTTGGAGCTTTCAGCGATACGGAAATATCTTCCCGTACCATCCCTTCCTTCCTTAAAAAACCAAAAAACGCTTTGATAGAAGCAATATTTCTTGAAATAGTAGCTGCTGCAAACTGATTTTCCTTCAAATAGAGAATATATGCGTTCAAATCATCAACCGTGATCTCATTCACTTCGCAAATCTGTTTTTCTCCTAAGTACTTCCTGACTTTATTCAAGTCTCTTTTGTATGACATTTCTGTATTGTTGGATGTTTTCTTTACATCATGCATATATGCTATAAACGCATCTATCGCCTTCTCCATCTAACCAGTGCCCTTCCTCATAAGGTATTTATGTTAATTAATGCTGACAATCTTCATTATAATAAGAATCCGTAATAAAAGCAATGGATATTTTCCCCCAATTCAGCAGATTTACGGGATTTTTCAAGACAAATACAACATATCCGGTTTCTCTGCTTTACGGGCTACTACATATAGAATTTAGCGTTTAAAAAAAATTTAACAACTTCGTAACAATATATGGGTTTACATAACATTCCATAAGACATCCAATTATGACAACTCCCAAAATAACTTGAAATTGTATGAATTTACGCAGTAAAAATTGCTTTTTGCTGCCATAATAAACTTCTTTGCAGCGATCCGGATAATACAGTATCATGCACATTCTATAACACCAGTAGATCAGGAATACCCCGCATGGTATCAGCAACAGTTGATGGGGCAGCATACTTCCCAAAAAAAGTAAGATCCCTTTCGTCCCATATCGTATCCCTGCACCCGCCATAAAAATCCCGGCCGCAAAACCAATCCAGCTAATGTAAAGATAAATTCCCAAAAGTCCCAGATAAGTTGAAGAAATGACCGCAAGAAAGACTGCTTCCCCAATCCTCCGTCTGCATAAAAACCAAAAATATTCTCCGTAGTTGATCTGTACCTGCTTCATACACATCAGCATATAATCTCCTAAAAATCCGCTTTTGTCTATCAGCTCCGTTTTCCAAAAATTAGTGCCGAATATCCCTAAAAGAAAACAGCCCGCAAAAAGAAATATCCATAATTTGGGTATATTTTCTTTATTATTCTCTTTCATGTCCCTCCCTTCTGCGGCAATACCACACCCGCCCGATCCGAAAATGCTTTTCCGGCTTCTTAATTATATGCCTTATTTTCCAAAAAATACAAAAAGAGCATCGCTCAATCATCCCATTTTGATGATTTTGCAATGCCCTTTATTTGGGAAAAAGTAAAATAAATCCGATGCCCCGTTAATAGTCGCCCTGTCTTTGCAGCATCGTTACGGTGTACAAAATTTATTTTTATAACTCATGATCGCCGAAATAGTTTTGGAATCTTCAATCTTTCCTTCATAGATCATCTGGCACAGTTCCTCTACTTCATACGCCTCTACATGGATAAATTCATCTTCGTCCAGCTTCTGGCTGCCGGGTTGTAACCGGTCCGCCACATAAATATCTATTTTTTCATTGCAGAACGCCACCGTCGTCCGTATGGAGATAAGAAGTTCCAAATGATCGGAATCATAGCCCGTTTCTTCCTTCAATTCTCTCGCCGCAGCATCCTTTGTAGGCTCGGATACGGAATTTAAGCCTCCTGCCGGTATTTCAAGAGTATATCTGTCGAGGGCGTTCCGGAACTGGCGGACCATAAGTATCTTTCCGTCCTCCATGACCGGCACTACTGCCGCTGCGCCCTTATGCCCGATAAAATCCCACTCCACCACATTGCCATTCGGTACCTGTACGGTGTCTTTATAAAAATCAATAATACTGCCCTGATAAACGAGCCTTCTGCCTAGCCTTTTGAACTCTTCCATATTTACCTCCATGCCGGAGCCGTTTTTGCGAAGCCGCGAGCCAAATTTCAAATTCGGCTCTGCAATTTCGAGCTTGTGGCTCCGGCACAAACTCGTAGTTGAAAAATCAGCACATCGGTGTGATTTTCCAACCTTGCTCCCATCTGTCCGCTTTAGCGGACGTACAAATCAAGTTTATGGATAACGGTTTTATAGCGTCTTTAAAAAATTCTCCATTCTGTCCAAACCTTTTTCTATCTGTTCCATGCTGATTGCATAAGAAAGACGAATATGTTCAGGAAATCCAAAATCATTACACGGCACTACCGCAACAGAATAGTCTTCCAGAAGAATTTCCGCAAGCCTCGCCGTCGTACCGATTTTTTCTCCCTTATACTCTCTTTCCAGCGCCTGCTTTGTATCTACGAAGACGTAAAATGCTCCCTTAGGCTCTAATGTGCTTACATAAGGCATTTGAGAGATATGTTCATACATATATCTGCGGCGCTTATCAAATTCATCTCTCATAATATCTACCGTTTCCTGCGGACCATCCAGCGCTTCTACCGCCGCTTTCTGCGCAATAGAATTCGGATTAGAGGTTGCATGGGACTGGATAGAACCCATCAGCTTTGCAATTTCTCTGGAAGATCCGGTATACCCTACCCTCCAGCCTGTCATGGCATAGCTTTTGGACAGACCGCTGCATGTAATCGTTCTTTTATAGATCTCATCGTTAAATGACGCGATGCTGATATGCTTCTCGTCTCCATAGATCAGATATTCGTACATTTCATCCGCTACTACATAAATATCATGCTTTACGACAACGTCTGCAATGGCCCTAAGTTCCTCTTCATGATAAATCATTCCTGTCGGATTGCTTGGCGTATTGATAATAAGCGCTTTCGTTTTATCCGTGATCGCGCTTTCGATCTGCGCCGCCGTCACTTTATATCCGTTTTCTTTTTCACCTATAATAAATACCGGTACACCGTCTGATAATTTCACCATTTCCGGATAACTCAGCCAATAGGGAGCCGGAATGATCACTTCATCGCCAGGATTCAGAATCACGTCAAAAACGTTGGATAATGCATGTTTCCCTCCGTTACTGATCACAATTTGTTCCGGTTTATAAATAAGACCGTTAAACTCTTTAAACTTCTTACAAATAGCTTCTTTTAACTCATTTGTGCCCGATGCGGGCGTATATTTGGTAAAACCGTCCTTGATTGCTTCAATCGCAACATCGCATACATTGTCAGGCGTATTAAAATCCGGTTCTCCCGCTCCAAATCCCACTACGTCGATTCCCTTGCCCCTAAGCTCTTTTGCTTTCGCCGTAATTGCCAATGTTGATGAAGGCTTAACAGCCTGTGCTTTTTTTGATAACGTTAATGCCATATGGAACTCCTCCATTATCTTTTCTGTGAATAACAGATATATTTTTCATTCCGATCTGTCTTGCATAATCGTATACAATCATACACACTTTGTTCATTCTACTACAAGAACTATCCCAGCACAAGATTTTTTACCAATTTTAAAAAAATTTTTTCATTATTTTTTGACTGCGTTTCGGATCTATCTCCCTGCTCCAGAATCACTTCCACGGATTTTTTTCACCAAGTCCTATATTGATCAGTTCTCCTACCTGACTATCCAGATTATCGTCCGCTTTGTAAGCTTTCAGCATATGGATCAGATTTTCTTCTCTTTCGTCCTTCGGATGATAATCGCTTAAAAGATCTAACACTTTTATACGCAGCTCCTCAATATTTGTATAATCCGCCGGAAAAATAATACCTGAAAGATTTACGATCAGGCCTAATCCATAGCCGCACTCATAATTCCCGAGTATTAAATTGGTTTTATTCTTACATTTGATATTGATCGCCTGTCTTGCTAACATCAGTACCATCCTTCTCCTCCATCGTATGCAAATTACAAAGATAAGATCTTTTGCAGATCTATCTGTTTAAAAGTTACCGATATATAAAATAAAATAGTGGAGAGCCTGAAATGATTTCAAACTCTCCACTCATACGCTATTTACAGTCTGTTATATAAGCAACGTTATCACTACGCTTATTTTGCATAATCAATAACGCGAGACTCCCTTATAACATTAACCTTTATCTGACCCGGATACTCTAGCTCTGCTTCGATCTGTTTGGAAATGTCACGAGCTAACAGCACCATATCAGCATCGGAAATCTGTTCCGGAACTACCATAACGCGAATCTCTCTACCTGCCTGAATAGCAAAAGATTTATCTACACCTTTGAAATTGTTTGTAATATCTTCTAATTGTTTTAATCTGCTAGTATATGTTTCTAAAGTTTCCCTTCTAGCGCCCGGTCTTGCCGCAGATATCGTATCTGCTGCTTGTACAATACATGCGATGAGTGACTGCGGTTCTACGTCCCCATGGTGAGATTCCACTGCGTTGATAACGACAGCCGATTCTTTATATTTTCTACAAAGCTCTACACCAAGCTGGATATGGGAACCTTCCATCTCATGATCTACAGCTTTACCAATATCATGTAATAAGCCCGCCCGCTTGGAAATTCTGACATCCAAGCCCATCTCAGCCGCCAGCAGACCAGATAACTGCGCCACTTCAATGGAATGCTTTAATGCATTTTGACCATAGCTGGTTCTGAATTTCATCTTGCCGAGTAAACGAATAAGCTCAGGATGAATACCATGCACGCCAACTTCCAATGCTGCGGATTCCCCTTCTTCTTTAATCATTACTTCGACTTCCTTCTGCGCCTTTTCTACCATTTCTTCAATTCTTGCCGGATGGATACGTCCGTCAACAATCAATTTTTCAAGCGCAATTCTGGCAACCTCACGGCGGATCGGATCAAATCCTGAAAGAATCACCGCTTCCGGCGTATCGTCTATAATCAGATCGACACCTGTCATCGTTTCGAGAGTGCGGATATTACGTCCTTCTCTACCGATGATTCGTCCTTTCATTTCGTCGTTTGGCAGTTGTACTACGGAAATGGTAGTCTCCGATACATGATCGGCCGCGCATTTTTGGATCGCAGTCACTACATATTCCTTTGCCTTTTTGTCTGCTTCTTCTTTTGCCCTACTCTCAACTTCCTTGATCATAACGGCAGCTTCATGTTTCACTTCATCTTCAACAATTTTCAATAAATAATCTTTTGCTTGTTCGGAGGTCAGTCCTGAGATTCTTTCAAGTTCCTGTAATCTTTGCTCATTTAACTTGGCTACTTCGTCTTTCTGCTTATTTAAAGCATCCTCTCTTGCAGCCAAACCTGCTTCCTTCTTTTCAATAGCCTCTGCTTTCTTATCAATGTTCTCTTCTTTCTGCTGGACACGTCTTTCGTAACGCTGCGCCTCCGCTCTCCGTTCTTTGATCTCTTTATCCAATTCGTTCTTTGTACGAATGGATTCTTCCTTCACCTCGAGCAGGGACTCACGTTTCTTCGTCTCCGCAGTTTTAAGAGCTTCATCAATAATCTCTCTTGCCTTATCCTCCGCGTTTCCGATCTTGGACTCTACTACCTTTTTACGGTAATTGATCGCAATCAGCGCAGACACAGGAACAGCAACGAGAAGAGTTATGGCTACTGCTAATAAAATCTGCCATATGTGCATGTACAGGAGCACCTCCTTATTTAGTTTTCATTGTTCAATATCTATAATAGAACACCTATGTAAGACATTCTAACTAGCGATTTTACAACACTTAAATTTTAAACTGAAAAAGGAGTTATGTCAAGTAGTTTAACGAAAGCAGGAAAAGGAATTTGAAAAAACAACAGTTTAACAAATTTCCGTATTCATGACCTTTCTGACCAGATCGCCGGAAAAACCCCTGCGCATCAAGAATGCATAGACTCTGCGCTGTTCCTTAATATCGGCAGTTTTTTCAAAATAATGTTTTTTTTCCAAAAGGGCACGGATCATCTCTTCTTCATTTCCTTGTAAGCCCATAAGCTCTAATTTTTCCCATTGTTTTTCTATGCGCGCCTTGTCTATGCCTTTTTTTAACAAGTCTTGAAAAATACGCTGCCTGCTTTTATTTTCCATATGATATTCTATATAAGCCGCCGCATATCTGTCGTCATCTATGTAATGATATGACTTTACATAGGAAACTGCTTCTTCTATCGCCTCTTTTGGATATTCTCCCTGCTTTAATTTATCCCTCAATTGCTTTTCCGTATAATCTTTATTTTCTAAAAGTTTCATACTGCGCATTTTAGCTCTTTTAGGAAGGACCAAAGCTGTCAGTTCGCTATATACTTCAGCGGTGATCTCCTTATCTTTTTCCACAGAATATTTACGCAGTTCGCCTTTGTAAAGAACAAAGGCAAAACTGCCATCTATAAAAACTCTGCACCGTGACTTTGTCAGTTCCACAATATCCGTTACGATCATGCCTCTTCACCCTTTTTTGCCGATTTGGATGTTTTTGTCTCCGATCCTGCTTTGGTTTCCGACTTGGCTGTGCTTTCCTCTTTATCCTCAACTAAGCCAAACTGCGCCCTTACTTTTTGTTCGATCTCATCACAGACCGCCGTATTTTCTTTTAAATAGTTTTTGGCGTTCTCACGTCCCTGACCTATCTTATTTCCTTCGTACGCATACCATGCGCCGCTTTTATTAACAATTCCGTTATCCGCAGCCAGATCTAAAATATCCCCGACTTTAGAAATTCCCTCTCCGAACATAATATCAAACTCGGCTTCTTTAAAAGGAGGCGCTATCTTATTCTTTACTACTTTCACTCTCGTTCTGTTGCCGACCACGTCCCCGCTTTGCTTTAAAGATTCTATCCGGCGTACATCCAAACGCACGGAAGAATAAAATTTTAATGCCCGGCCGCCCGTCGTTGTCTCAGGATTCCCAAACATAACGCCTACTTTTTCCCTAAGCTGGTTGATAAATACAACCGTACAGTTTGATTTGCTGATCACCGCCGTCAGTTTACGGAGCGCCTGCGACATCAGACGCGCTTGAAGTCCCACATGGGAGTCTCCCATATCCCCGTCTATCTCCGCCTTAGGGACAAGCGCTGCCACAGAATCCACGACTACGATGTCTATCGCCCCCGAACGAACCATAGTTTCCGTAATCTCTAAAGCCTGTTCCCCGTTATCCGGCTGGGATATATAGAGATTATCCACATCTACTCCTATATTTTTCGCATAAGCAGGATCCAACGCATGTTCCGCATCTATAAAACCGGCGATCCCCCCTCTTTTTTGTACTTCCGCTACCATATGGAGCGTTACCGTAGTCTTACCGCTGGACTCGGGTCCATATATCTCTATGATCCTTCCTTTAGGAATCCCGCCAAGCCCAAGAGCAATATCAAGACTTAAGGATCCCGTTGGTATCGTTTCAACATTCATTTGTGCCGAAGGATCTCCCAACTTCATAACAGCGCCTTTACCATACTGCTTTTCTATCTGCACCAATGCCGCATCCAATGCTTTCAACTTTTCATCTTTTTCCATATTTTTGTCTCCTTTTAGTAAGAACTTATGCCTAAGAGTCATGTTCTCAAAGTACACTCTCTGTCAGGTATATTCCCAGACTGACTCGTTTCCTTCGCCGTTCCCGGTCTATATAAAGGACTGTCGTCCTGAATTTTTATGTAAGAACATATTCTCTTGAACATTTGTTCTTTATGATATGATATTAAAACATCTGTTCGTCTTTGTCAAGTCTGTTTCCCGTTTTATTTCCTATCCTACCGTCATGCCAAAACCTTACTTTTTTACACTCCCTCCTGATCCATGATTCCGCTTTGCAGAATCATGGATCAGAATAAGAAATGCCATATGAAAGCGAACAAGTTCGTTTAGACATTTCTCGGTGTGATGAAAGTCTGCAAAGCAGACTTAGAAATTCTCTTCACACTTGCCCCAAAGTTACCATTTTAAGCTCAAAAACGGTAAGAACGGTAATATTAACTTCTCTGACATTGCTTTTCCATTATACAACATTTAGTGTCCAATAAACCGCCCTCAATACCATCACCTCTTTCTTTTTTCTTCTTTCTTCTTTCCGATTTGCTTTGAAATGTTGGCTGATGCGCCGGAAATGCAAAGCAGATATGAATCAGATAGCCTTACTCTACCATGTTACGCGGATAAAAACAACCACAATTTTTTATTTCCGGAATATTCCGGAAACATTTCCAATCCTATTCCCAAAATGTGAATAAAATTTATTGATTCTTTCCAAAATAAAGATACCATTTAAAAAGGGTAAAAAATTAAATGATTTATTTAATTTGGGATTTATACCGGAATTACCGGTAATTATTCTCTAATAATGTTTTTAACTATATTTAAAATACAAAGGATGAATGAGGCATTCCCACATACTGCATCAATGTTCCGCCTAAATCAAAAAACAGTTTTTCCTCCAAATGTCTGAAAAAGATTATTTAGCAGATACATAAACCGCTGTCGGGGAGCCCGCCATAAAGGCAACTCCCCGACTTTCCCTATAATTTTTTCAGATATTTTTCATAATCCTTATAAGTGACCGTATACCAGCCGCCGTCAATATTGATGCCTACTTCAAGGCCGAGAGGCGTAAAAAATACGATTCCCATGGTATCTGAGTTTAAGTACTCTACGACTTCCTGATCGGACAAAATATCCACATACCCGTCCGCATCATTCTGCTCCTGATTCCTCCTTCTAAATTCCACTGCAAATTCGTCGTCCATATTGATGATGCTGGAATTGTCCAATATAACGCCGTTCTCTATATCTATGTTGATAGAATACAGGTATGCGATACCGGACCCGTTTGCAAAACCGCGCTCGGAAAAAACCACGCTTATTTTCTCTTCATCCATATAAGTCACATAGCCGTAGGCATCCATTTCAAAGGAATCGTCCTCATAAAAATATCCTTCTTCGTCATATTCTTCAAAACTTTCGACCCAGAACTGTATCTCTTTAAATATGGATTCGTTAATCTGCTCCAAATTCGGAATATTTTCCCCTTCGAGCTGGGGATACATCGCATAAATATCAACATATTCATAATCCGTATCGTATTCGTAAGACTTCCACGACACCGAATAATCAAGATCCGTCCTTACCGCATCCTCCAACCCCTCATAATACTCCTTATTCGTATCCTTATAGGGATCGGTCTCCTTATGATAACCGTCATAGCCATAGTCGTCGTCATAATAATCTCTATAAAAATCATCCGGAAAATCATAATCATAGCCAAAGTCATAGTCGTAACCGTACTCGGATTCCGGCTCTGATTCCGTTTCCGGCTCTGTATCGCCTTCCGCATACCTATAGTGATAATCAAAATCAAAGTCAAAATCGTCCTTGTTTTTGTTGTTCCTGTCCTTCATATTGGCAACGGTTTTTTCCGTCTGCAAAGATTTATCCACTATCCTGTATCCCAGCCAGCAGACTGATAGGGCCATGATAACCCCCACTACGGCTATTGCGCTTACAACGCCGATCACCCAGCCGTTATCGTTTCTTTTCGGTACCCTCGGATCATAATTATTATTCATCTTTATACCCCATGTCCGCTTTGGCGGACTTAAATTTAATAGTTGAAAGTACATTTCTTTCAGCCTTATATGCTTCAGCGCATATGCCGACCAAACTTATCCCCATGATTCCGCTCTGCAGAATCCCACCATGTAATAACAGTCAGCCGGATCTGTCTTTATTCGTCCTTCGCCGTTTCCCTATATTCCAAAATGCATTTCCGCATCAAAGTCAATGCGCTCGCCACCGCATTTTCCCTGACCTTCATCCGGCTGCCTGAAAATTGATATTTCTCCACCCGTATCTTTCCCTTTACATTACAGGCGATATATACCAGACCTACCGGCTTTTGCCCGCTGCCGCCTTTAGGTCCCGCGATCCCTGTGGTAGCTACCGCTACGTCCGCATTTGCGGAAATAGCCGCCCCCTTCGCCATCTCTTCCGCTGCTTCACTGCTGACGGCGCCAAACTCTTCCAGCGTTCCTTTCTTTACTCCTAAAATATTACGTTTGGCTTTATCGGAATAAGTAATATAACTCACTTTAAGGCTTTCGGATACTCCGGACACGTTGATCAGCCTTGCGGCAAGCATACCTCCCGTACAAGACTCAGCCGTGGCAACGGTAAGTTTTTCTTTTTGAAGCAGTTTTACCACCGCTCTTTCCAAAGTAACTTTCTCTTTTGATGTATAGACATGGCTGCCAAAGCGCTTTTTTAATTCCTCCACGACCGGTTTCGTCATCCGCTTTGCCTCTTCCTTCGCATCTGCCAAAGCGGTGACCCGAAAATGCACCTCTCCGGTTTTTGCATAAGTAGCGATGGTCGGATTCGTCTGGGCGCCAATCAGGTCCTTGGCCATCGTTTCCGCCTGACTTTCTCCTATCCCGCATACTTTCACCGTTTTCGAAAAAATCACTCCCGGCTGCAACGCTTTCAAATACGGAACAATGCTTTCTTCAAACATCGGCACTAATTCCCCCGGCGGTCCCGGAAGAAGGATCATACATTTTTGATCTTTTTCCATGATAAGCCCCGGCGCCGTTCCGTTAGGATTGTTTACAACCACCGCTCCCTCCGGCACCATAGACTGTTTCCAGTTATTTTCCGTCGGATTCATACCTCTTTTAGTAAAAAATCCCTGTATCTGCATCTTGACGGCAAGATCCAGAAACAAATGCCTTTCCCATACTTTTGCCGCCGTTTCCTTCGTCAGATCGTCCTCTGTAGGACCCAATCCGCCCGAAAGGATCACAATATCCGCTCTGTCCGCCGCTGCCCTGATCGCCGCAGACAGTCTCTCTTCGTTATCCCCTACCACGCTTTGGTAATAACAGGACAAACCAAGTCCGGCACATTTTTCCGCAAGATATGCCGCATTCGTATTTACGATATTTCCAAGCAGCAGCTCCGTCCCCACCGAAATCAATTCCACAACCATACTCTTTTGCCCGCCTTTCTTTCAGCGTTTATTTCGTTTCTTTCATAACGTCCTTATTTTTCACAAGATAGTCGATCAAAGACACCACTGTAAGAATCAGCGCGGCCCACATAACGGCCGCCGTCAACAATGAAATCGTCTCAATGTCCGCAATCATCAGACAAATCATCACCATTTGGAACGTGGTCTTAAATTTCCCCCAATAGCTTGCTGCAATAACGACTCCGTTATCCGAAGCGATCAGTCGGAAACCGCTGATGATAAATTCACGGCTGATGATCACGATGACCATCCATGAAGCAAGCTTTCCCATATCTACCAGACAGATCAGCGCCGCGCAGACTAAAAGTTTATCCGCCAAAGGATCCATAAATTTTCCAAAATTTGTAACTAAATTATACTTTCTGGCAATCTTCCCGTCTAAAAGATCCGTTAAACTGGCTATGATAAAAATGGCAAGCGCGATCCACTTAGAAGTTTCTCCCGCATAATCCGTCAACAGGAAAAAAACAAAAAACGGAATCATAACCACTCTGAAAATCGTTAATTTATTCGGTAAATTCATGATATATCTCTCCAATCAAATCATATTCATAAGACCCGGTCACACGCACTTTGACAAAATCTCCCGTCATTAACGTCTCTTCGGTATGGATAAAAATATAACCGTCTACATCTGGAGCATCTTTGTAGGTTCTGCCCACATAAGCATCCTCATCGGCGACCTTCCCCTCTACCATGGCCGTAACCACTTTCCCCGTCATTCTTTCAGCCAGTTCGAAAGCGATCTCCTGCTGCAGCTCCATGATCTCATCCCTGCGCGCGTTTTTTACATCCTCCGGAATCTGTCCCTCCATCTGCGCCGCCGGAGTATCTTCTTCCGGCGAATAAGTAAAAACGCCGAGACGGTCAAATTCCATCTCGTTGATAAATTCCATCACTTCCTCATGTTCTTCCTCGGACTCTCCCGGAAACCCTGTGATCAGCGTCGTCCGAAGACAGATATCCGGTATCTCCTCACGAAGCTTTCCGATAACGGCCCGCAGCGTCGCCTTATCGGTCTTACGCCCCATTCTTTTCAAGACCCTGTCCGAAGCGTGCTGTATCGGCAGATCCAGATAATGACAAACCTTTTCTTCCTTCTTTATCGCTTCTATCAAAGCATCGTCTATCTCTTCAGGATAACAATACAAGATCCTGATCCAATAGATTCCCGGAATCTTTGACAACTCATGCAGAAGCTTTGCCAAACTTTTTTCCCCGTAAAGATCTTTCCCATAAAGAGTCGTTTCCTGCGCCACTAAGATCAGCTCGCGTACACCGGCTCCGGCAAGCGTCTGCGCCTCCTCCACCAGAGCCTCCATCGGCACGCTCCTAAAGCTGCCGCGTACCTTGGGGATAATACAATAGCTGCAATGTTTATCACAGCCTTCCGCTATTTTCAGATATGCAAAATGCCCTCCCGTGGAAACCTCTCTTTTCTTACCGTAAATAACGGCACTATTGCAATCGGAAATACGGTTTACCGCATTTCCGGAAAGCACTTCGTCGATCGCGTCCGCAATCGCGTCAATATCCATGGTTCCAAGGATGGCATCTACTTCCGGAATCTCTTTCTGTATTTCTTCTTTGTAACGCTGGGCAAGGCAGCCCGTCACAAGCAAGGCCTTGATCTGCCCGCTTTCCCGCAGTCCGGCCATTTCTAAAATAGTGTTGACGCTCTCTTCTTTTGCATCCCCGATAAAGCAACAGGTATTCACAACGACGATATCCGCCTGCAGTTCATCATCCGTAAAGCAATATCCTTTTTCTGCAAGCATTCCAAGCATCATCTCGGAATCCACTAAATTCTTATCACAGCCCAGCGAAATAAAATATACTTTCATAAATGTAAAAACCTTATCGTTTCTTAATCTTCATCGCCCAGTATCTTGATCTTCCCCTGATTCAGCTCTTCTACCGCAAGGGACAACGGTTTGTTAATATCTCCGGCTACATAAGTCTCGTCGCCGCCAATGATCTGTCTGGCACGCTTGGAAGTCGCCATAACGATCGAATATCTGCTGTTTACGACCTTCGCCTCCCCCTGCTCTACCTCGCTGTTCACTACTTTCATTAAATCTGTATAAGATGGATGTAACATACTTTTTCTCCTTTTATGATATATTTCAGAAAATCCGATATACACTAGTGCTCTATCCAGTTAGAAATCGGAGTACGGGGCTGCATGTTTCGTGCCAGTGCTAGACGCAATGGTGCGAAACAGGTAGTCACATAATTTAACGCGACTCCAAAACGCCTCTATAATGCCTGACGCTTTACATTCCGGACCGTTTCATTCCTTCTTCTAATTCTTTGCGGATATCGCATATAAATTCCGCGTTTCTGTCAGGCGTATAATGCGCTGCGCAGATAATGGAATGCATCTGCTCCGTGCAGCTTTCGAGGTTATCGTTGATCACAATAAAATCATAGTTCTCAATTCCTTCCGCCTCTTCCTTTGCCCGTTGCAGTCTTTTGGAAATATTCTCCTCCGTTTCCGTTCCCCTGCCCCGCAGACGCTTTTCCAGCTCCGCTGCGCTTGGCGGCATAACGAACAAAAGCAGCGTATCCGGAAATCTTTCTTTTACTTTTAGCGCGCCCTGAATCTCTATTTCAAGAATCACGTCTTTTCCCGCCTCTAACTGCTTTTCTACATAGGCTCTGGGCGTTCCGTAGTAATTGCCGCAGTACTGCGCATACTCAATCAGCCCCTCCTGTGAAACTTTCTGCAAAAAAGCCTCCTCCGTAACAAAAAAATACTCTTTTCCGTCCGTCTCTCCTTGTCTTGGCTGCCTTGTAGTCATGGAAATCGATAATGCATAATTATCATATGTTTCCATAAGCTTTTTCATTAACGTTCCTTTTCCCGCACCGGAAAACCCTGATACTACGATTAAAATTCCCTTACGTTTCATCATTCTCTCCATTTCCTATCTGCGCCCTGTTTGCAATGGTTTCAGGAAGAAGGGCCGATAAGACCACCTGATTGTTTTCCATTACAAGAACCGCTTTCGTCTTTCGCCCCTGTGTCGCGTCGATCGCCGTTCCTTTCTCTTTTGCGTTCTGCACAAGCCGTTTGATCGGTGCAGAATCGGGACTGACAACCGCAATGATCTTTTCCGTATTTACGATGTTTCCAAAACCGATATGGATCAGCCTGCTCATAATGTCCCTCCCATTTCCGGCAGTACGAAAACCGATCATCCGTCGTACCATAGCAAACAGTATCCTATTCTATATTTTGGATCTGCTCTCTTACTTTTTCTATTTCCGTTTTCAATTCGATCGCCCTATTGGAAATTTCCAGATCGTTAGCTTTCGAAAGAATCGTATTTGCCTCCCTGTTCATTTCCTGCGCGATAAAATCCAGTTTCCGTCCGATACTGCCGCCCTCAAGCAGCGTTTCTTTCATCGTCGTTATATGGCTCCGCAGCCTGACGATCTCTTCATCCACGCAAACCTTGTCCGCAAAAAGAGTCACCTCCATCAAAAGCCTGCTCTCATCGATCTTCGTATCTTCCAAAAGTTCCTTTACTTTTTCCGTCAGCTTCTGCCTGTACTCCGTAACGATCTGGGGAGAACGTTCTAAAATGAAATCCACATGCTTAAGCATTCCGTTTAACTTGCTGATCAGGTCTTCCTTTAAGTTCTCGCCTTCACGAATCCTTGTTTCTACAAAACTTTCCGCCGCGCCCTGCAGGGCTTTCTGCAGTTCCTTCCAAAGCTCGGTTTCGTCCACTACCTGTTCTTCCATCGTAAACACTTCGGGATATCTGGAAAGAGAAGAAACCCGCACATCGTTATCCAGCGAAAACTCTTCGGCCATCTGGTTTAAATACTTCATATATTCGCCTGCAATTTCTTTATTGTACTTCACACAGACATTACTTTCGGAAAAATCTTCATAAGAAATAAACAGATCGACTTTTCCTCTTTGAATATAATTCTTTAATTCACCTCTGATGGATGATTCAAAGAAATTAAGCTTTTTAGGCATCTTCATATTTACGTCAAGATATCTGTGGTTTACGGATTTCATCTCTACCGTAAATTTACGGCTGCCTTCGCTTACTTCGCATCGACCAAAACCGGTCATACTCTTAATCATAAGTCGCTTCTCTTCCTTTTTTTCTTATTGAACGCCCTGTTTGCGTACTTCATTTTATTATATGATAATCATAAAGTTACGTCAAGTATCGGAAAAAATAAAAAACTCCGGGAAACATCCGCCTTCCCGAAGTTTTTTTATTTTTTTGATTACCAGGTCTTTTCTAACGTAAGATTAAAATCAACCGCATAAGGATTGTCGGAAGCTGCGTTTAACTCTTCATAAATCGCGCGTCTCTCATCGCTGCTCTCCTCCGCCCAATATTCATATCCTACCAAATAATTCTCCATAAAGGAATCCCATGAATCGAAAGTCTCCTGAATCAATCCCGCTACTGTCATGGCCTGATCAAGCGCTTCCGTTTCCGTATAAAAACCTGCAAGATAACAGTTTGCAAGTACGGACATTGCACGGCTGTAATCCCATCCAAGGATTCCCTGCCCGGGATTTGCCTCATAAGCGGCATAGCAGTTTACATAATTCTGTGCTTCTTCTTCCGTCACTTCATAATTTTCCAACATGAAATCCACTCTGTTCTCTGCCGCCACTTCACCGATGCCTGCATCGATAAGATCATTCATATTTAAAAGAAAATCTGCATTGTGCCCTTCCGTTATAAGCCACTCCAATGTCTCGTCGGCTGACGCCCTGTCGGTCACGCCCCACCATTCATCCAAAAGAGATACCTGTAACTCCTGACTCACTTCATTGGCAGGCATACCGCCATACATTGTATAATCCCATCCGTTTGCATGGGTAAGTACCGCATAAGATGCATTGAACCACTGGATGGTATCTGTCGCTTCAACTGTAGAATTATTCTCAACCTCAGGCGCATTTTCCTTAAAAGATTCGCAGGAGGTCATAAAATTGCTCTTCTTACTGTCATTCAATCTGTTGGCAGCATAAATAATAGCATAGTATGCATAATCCGTTTCACCGTATACGATATAGCCGTCCCCTTTTGTGCCGTCTAAATCCATCTTACAGGTATAAGCTTCGATCCCCGTAACTCCCTCCATTGCCGGTTTTTCCGCTTCTGCCTGATCGGTAAACACATAGTTGCTCTCTACTAATTCTTTCACTTCCCCTATTTCGGAAATCCCCGTAGATAACTTGTCAAACTGCATTACGATCACTGCGTCGGTCCCGCTCTTATTAGAAGCGCCGATCCAGCCGTCAGCTCCCATATCTTCTGCGTTCCACTCTTCGTTTAATTTGATCGTAACCGTTTCGTCGGGAGATTTAAACTCCTTCATTACGACTTCTTTCCCACCGCAGCCTGTCATAACTACTGCAAGCAGCATAATCATTGCGATCAGTGACATTTTCTTTGAATGCTTTTTCATTTTTCTTCCTCCTTTAACCGTACAACCCCTGTACAAGACTGTATCTTATATAAGAAAACTGAAATTGTCAACCGTTTCCTGACATTTTCCGCATAATCATAGGATCTCTTTATTTCAAACCTTTGGCAAATATCGCTGCTCTTCTCACTGCCGAAACTCCCCTTTGTCTTTTCCTTCCTTTTCTGCTATACTAAAGCATATTTAAAGCAACGTTCCCAATTGGCAGATCTATATTTTACGTTTGCTTTTCATTTTACTTTTTATCAAAGTTTTGAATTTTAAGCGAGGTGTACACTTATGGCATTTGACGGCATTACCGTTTCCAATATTGTAAAAGAATGCAACGACTGTCTTATCGGCAGCCGCATTTATAAGATCGCGCAGCCGGAGGCTGACGAGCTTTTGCTCACCCTGAAAACCGAGCAGGGGCAAAAGCGCCTGCTTATCTCCGCCGGCGCTTCCCTTCCCCTTATTTATCTTACGGAGAATAATAAGCCCAGTCCCATGACGGCTCCGAATTTCTGTATGCTCCTAAGGAAACATATACAAAACGGACGTATCACCGGTATTTCACAGCCCGGTCTGGAGCGTGTGATCCGCATCGATATTGAACATTTGGACGATCTGAACGACTTGTGCAAAAAAACACTGGTCGTAGAAATCATGGGAAAGCACAGTAATATTATCTTCTGTAATGAAGACAATAAGATCATTGACAGCATCAAACATATTTCAGGCATGGTCAGTTCGGTCAGAGAGGTACTGCCGGGCCGGGATTATTTCATTCCGGAAACACAAAATAAACAAGATCCGCTGACCATAGGTAAAGAAACCTTCCTTGCCTGTACTTTTGAAAAGGCGGCACCTTTATATAAAGCGCTTTATTCCACTTTTACAGGCTTTTCTCCGGTCATTGCACAGGAAATCTGCTACCGTGCCGGTTTAGACGCGGACAGGCCGGCTGCCAGTTTTGAACAGGCCGACAGGGAAAGCCTTTACCATGCTTTCTCTGCTCTTATAACGGACATAAAAAGCAAAAACTTTTCTCCCAATATCGTTTACGAAAATAAGTCTCCCGTTGAATTTGCATCCGTAAAGCTTACTATGTATGCCGCGGACGCTTCGGTTTCTTACCAATCGGTCTGCGCCCTTTTGGAACAGTACTACGCGCAGAAAAACGCCGTGACAAGGATCCGGCAGAAGTCCGTGGATCTAAGAAGGATCGTACAGACCGCACTGGAACGTAACGTGAAAAAATACGACTTACAGCTTAGACAGATGAAAGATACCGAAAAACGGAATAAATATAAAGTATATGGAGAATTGCTCAATACTTACGGCTACGGCGTGGAAGAAGGCGCAAAATCCATGGAGGCCATGAACTATTATACCAATGAAATGATCACCGTGCCCCTGGATCCCCTTCTAACGCCATCGGAAAACGCAAAAAAATATTTTGATAAATATGGTAAACTGAAACGTACCTACGAAGCGCTTTCCGAACTGACCGTTGAAGTGAAACAGGAAATCGAGCACTTGGAATCCATCCTGACAGCGTTAGATATCGCACTTTTAGAAGAAGATCTGGTACAGATCAAAGAAGAATTGACCGAAACCGGATATATACGAAGGAAAGGCAATGCCAAAAAACAAAAAATAACAAGCAGGCCCTTCCATTATATCAGCAGCGACGGTTATCATATGTATGTAGGAAAAAATAATTTTCAAAACGACGAACTGACATTTAAGTTCGCCGCCGGGAACGACTGGTGGTTTCATTCTAAAACCTATCCCGGTTCCCATGTTATCGTAAAAACAAACGGAGAAGAACTTCCCGATACCACTTTTGAAGAAGCGGCAAGACTGGCCGCCCATTACTCTAAGGGACGGGATCAGGAAAAAGTAGAGATCGACTATACGGAAAAGAAAAACGTGAAAAAACCGAACGGTGCCAAACCGGGATTTGTCGTGTACTATACGAATTATTCCATGATCATTGATTCGGATATTTCAGGGATCCAACCGTTTTCGGAATCGAACCCATAAATCTATAACAAAAATAGTCTTCCATAAAAAAGAAAGGTAATGAATTGATGGAACATATATATACCTGCAAAGAACTGTCCGCCGAAGAAATAATCGACATTTATTCCAATACCGTCGTGCTGCACTTTCCAAAAGCGGAGCTGAAACCTATAGAAAACGTGAAAAAATATTTAGAAAAGGGCCTCTATGCAGGATATGGCTTCTTTGAAAACGGCCGGTTTCTGGCCTACGCTTTCTTTTTAATTTTACGAAAAGAGCGTAAATTACTGTTGGACTATTACGCCGTACTGCCGGAATACCGAAACGACGGCATCGGTTCCGCCTTTTTGCAGTCGCTAAAAAATACGCTTTCCTGCGCCGACGGAATCTACATTGAATCCGAAAATCCCGATTATGCAAAGGATAAAGTAGAACAGATAATCCGGGAAAAAAGGATCGCCTTTTATCATCGGAACGGTGCTGTTTCCACTAATGTTTTAAGCACGCTTTTTCAAGTACCATACCGGATTTTATACCTTCCCCTGCTCCAAGAGGGAAAGAACACAGGAGGAAGCGACCGGCAGGATTGCTGCAATTCCCCTCATAATAAAGAAGCATCAGACAAAACAAGCGCGGCCGACAAAATCGATTTTTATCAAGAAATCGATCTAATCTACCACGCCATGTTTCCGGAAAATGTTTATGAAAAAAATGTAGCGTTATATCAACCGTAATATCCGCCAACGGTATTTTGCAGCGGTACTTTTACCACAAGCCCTGACATTTATCTTTGCTCCCATCTGTCCGTTTTCACGGATACTCAAATCAGGGAGGCTGAAAGTGCATTTCTTTCAGCTTTCACCCTGTTTCAGCGCTATCCTGCTGCCGCTCTGCCCGTTTCCATGTTGTCATGCAGGATTGATCTTTTTACAGCATGCAATCGCCAAAGATCCCGGGCCGATATGACAGGATACGCTCAATGAAAGATGATCCACATAGATCGGAAGATAACCCTTGAACTGCTCTTCCAGCTCCGCTTTTAATTGAAGCGCGGCTTCTTCGTTTGCAGAATGCGCAACCTCAATCCAGATATTTCCGGCTCCGTTTGCCAAGCCTCCAAAGCGGTTCTCAATATCGTTGCTGATGGCATTCATCATAATGCTCTTTCCCTGCGCCGTGGTTCTTGCTTTCGCAAAAGCGTCCAGTTTTTCTCCCTGTATCTGCAGTACCGGTTTTAATCTTAAAATCGTACCGAGTGCTGCTGCCGCCGGCGTGATCCGCCCTCCTTTTTTTAAATAGTGCAGCGTATCCAGCATAATATAAATACTGGAGTTAAATTTGTCATTTTCCAAAAATTCTTTGATCTGCGCTGCGTTTCGTCCCGTCTTTGTAAGTTCTACCGCATCCAATACCGACTGTCTCTGGGTAACCGATATCCTTTGATTATTCACCACCTGCACTTTGCCGTCGTAGTCTTCCGCAAGCATAAGCGCGCTCTGGCAGGAACCGCTGAGCCCGCTGCTCATAGGAATATGCACAACCTCGTCGTAAATCTTTAAAAGTTCATCCCACTGGCTCATCACCGATTCGGGAGACGGCTGGCTCGTGCTGATATTGGCTCCCTCGGAAAGACGTTTATAAAATTCTTCCTGCGTTAAAGATATATCCTCAAAGAATGTCTCTTCATTGATCAAAAACGGCATCGGCAATACAAAGATCCCCAATTCCTTTGCCTGCTTCTGTGTGATACCGCTGTTACTGTCCGTCACTATCGCTATTTTAGCCACGCTAACTCCTCCAATCTCAGGAACCGTTAAAGGCACTTATATCCGCTATCCTGAAACCGTTCCCTATTACCGCAAATACTAATACTATTATTTTACTGTCAGATAGTTCTAAAGTCAATCGGATTCCATTTTTCATTTTCCAAATAGATCCGTAAGCCTTCATTTTCTGTTTTTATAAACTCCGCGTCCTCCGAAAGCAGCCTGTCTACCCACATGCCCGCCTGCTTTAAGATTCTGGCGTCATTATAAATATCCCCGAGTTTAAATGCAAACTCGCCGCTCTGGCGTATGCCGAACAGATCCCCCGGTCCCCTGAGCCTTAAATCTTCTTCCGCAATCTTAAAACCGTCGTTGGATCTGTTTAAGATCCCAAGCCGTTCCATTGTTTCTTTTTTATCCGAACCGCTGACAAAAATACAGTAGGACTGATACTCTCCCCTTCCTACCCGCCCCCTTAGCTGATGGAGCTGCGCGAGTCCGAACCGTTCTGCATTTTCCACCATCATAACCGTGGCGTTAGGTACATTGATCCCTACTTCTATGACGGTAGTGGAAACGAGTACATCGATATTTTGGTTTTTAAATTCCTCCATGACCTCGTTTTTCACAGAAGATTTCATTTTTCCGTGAAGATAGGATACTCTTATGGACGGGGACAGAAATCCTCTTAATTTTTCCGTATATCCCACTACATTTTCTACATTTTCCATAGAAAGGCTGTCCTGATCCGCCTCTCCTTCTTCCACCATCGGACAGATCACATAGACCTGCCGTCCGGCCGAAACTTCTTTTTCGATAAAACGATATGCTTTTTCCCTATAGGACGTATCTACGACACAGTTTTTAATAGGCTGCCTGTCCGCCGGCAGTTCATCAATCACGGATACTTTCAGATCCCCATAAAGTATGATGGCAAGGGTTCTGGGAATCGGCGTCGCACTCATAACCAGCACATGGGGCAGATTCCCCTTCGCCGCCAGACTTTCCCTTTGTTTCACACCGAAGCGGTGCTGTTCGTCCGTTACAACTATAGCAAGATTATGATATACTGCTTTTTCCTGTATCAATGCATGGGTGCCTATGATCACGTCCGCACTGCCGTCCGCGATCATCGCATAGGCTTCTCTTTTTTCCTTCGCCGTCATTGCTCCGATCAAAAGCACCGGCTTCATTCCCAGCTTATACTTATCGTTCATTTCTGTAACGGAATCAAAATGCTGCTTCGCCAAAACCTCCGTGGGCGCCATCATCGCCCCCTGATACCCGTTTGTCACTGTCATAAGCAGCGCCAGAATGGCTATTATCGTTTTTCCCGATCCCACGTCTCCCTGCACCAAACGGTTCATCAGCCGTTTTCCCTGCAGATCGGCCTTGATCTCCTCCCACACCCTCTGTTGGGCGTTTGTCAGCGAAAAGGGAATCTTTTCTAAAAAGCGCTCCACCTGCGCCGTTTCTATATAAGAAAAAGAACTTTCGAGCGCCTCGTTTGTCTCTTTCTGCCCCCGAAGCCCCAAAATAAAAAGGAAAAATTCTTCAAAGACCATTCTTTCCCTTGCTTCTATCAAAGTCTCAAAGTCTTTCGGAAAATGCAGATTACATACCGCTTCTTCCCTGTCCATGAGATTCTCCGACAGCCTCACCGCCTCCGGCAGGAACTCTTTTTGGGGCGGACAGAAAGACAATGCCTGTTTTACCGCTTTCGTCACCATATTGTTCGTCATGCCCGCGCTCAAAGAATATCTGGGCTGTACACGCTCCATCAGGTTTCGGTATTCTTCGTCTTTATACATTTTAGGCTGTTCCATGACCGGAATACCGTCTTTTTCCTGCACCATCCCACGAAACAGATAGACGACGCCGGGTTTCAATATGTTTTTCAAAAAAGGCATATTAAAAAAAGTAAGTTTGATCTTTCCTGTTCCGTCGGCTGCCACAACGCTCAGTATCGTAAGATTTCTTACCTTCTTGATATTAATATTCCCCGCGACGCGCGCTCTTACCGCACAGATCTCTCCTTTTTTGATCTCCCGGACCGGAAGCGCCTCTTCAAATTTTTCATAATCTCTTGGGTAGAACCGGATCAGATCCCCGACAGTCAGGATACCCATTTTTTCGAAAATTTTTGCCGTTTTTTCTCCGACTCCTTTTAATTGTATGACCGGCGTCGTATATTCCATCATAAATCCACCTGTTCCCATCCGTCTTTTCAAACCGGCATCGCAGCCCTTTTCCACCCGGCTTTTCAAACCGATATTCCAACTGTTCCCCGCCTGTATTTTAAAAAGGACGGTAAAAACCATCCTTTTTGACAAAACCGATTTATTCCACTGATACGATATAATAATAGATCGGCTGTCCGCCATATTGAAGCTCTATATCGCATTTAGGATATTTCTTGGAAATATCTTCTTTTAGCTGCTCCGCCGAAGCTTCTTCCACCTCTGCTCCGTAATAAATGCTGATCAGCTCCGTGTCTTCATCCACCATTTCCTCCGTCATCTTAAGCGTGACCTCTTCCATTTCCGCTCCCACAGCAAGGATGCCCTTATCGCCGATGCCCATATAATCGCCTTGCTTGATCTCTTTGTCGTCGATCATGGTATCTCTTACGGCATAAGTGACCTGACCGGTCTTTACATTGTGTATCTCATCCTGCATAGACTGGGCATTCTCTTCCGGACTCAGATCCGGCACATAATTGATCACTGCCGTAATCCCCTGCGGAACGGTCTTTGTTGGGATCACAATGATATTTTTGTCCTTCACCAAAGACTGTGCCTGATTTGCTGCAAGAATGATATTTTTATTATTCGGCAGAATATAAATCGTATCCGCATGAACAGCCTCAATAGCGTTCAACATATCTTCCGTACTGGGATTCATCGTCTGGCCGCCTTCAATGATATGATCCACACCAAGCCCCTTAAAGATCCCGTTGATGCCGTCCCCGACGGAAACCGCAATAAATCCGGTTTCTTTACGGACCGTTTCCGCTCCGTCCGCTTCTTTTTGTTCCTTTTCCGACATCTTAAACAATTTTTCCTGATGTTCCAAACGCATATTGTCTATCTTCATGTTAGATAATGCACCATACTTCAATGCCTTCTGGATCGCAAGTCCGGGATCATTGGTATGTACATGTACCTTTACCACATCGTCATCCGCCACCACTACAATGGAATCGCCGATAGATTCCAAATATGCCTTAAAGTCCATCTCCGTTCTAATATTAAAATTCCTCGATAAAAGGATGATAAATTCCGTACAATAACCGAATTTGATCTCTGCCTGTTCCGTTGCTTCCCTGTCAGGAGACGCCGCTTTGGCCGAAACCGTTTCCTGCTTCTCGATCGTCAGATCCAGCTCTTTACCAAGAAAAGCGTCATACGCGCCCTTTAAAACCTGAACAAGTCCCTGTCCGCCGGAATCCACGACGCCCGCCTGCTTCAATACCGGCAGCATCTCCGGCGTCTGATCCAACACATATTCCGCATGCTTGATTACGCCGTCAAAGAAAACTTCCAGATCCGTTACTCCTTCCTCCGCAAGTTCCTTCGCCTTTGACGCGCCGCCTTTCGCAACGGTAAGGATCGTTCCTTCCTTTGGCTTCATGACTGCTTTGTATGCCGTTTCTACCGCTCTGTCAAATGCCGTAGCAAGAACCGGTACCGTAATTTCTTTTTCTTCCCTGATCCCCTTGGTAAAACCGCGAAATAACTGGGAAAGGATCACTCCTGAATTTCCCCTTGCTCCGCGCAGGGATCCTGATGAGATCGCCTTACAGATGGCCATCATATCCGCGTCGTCAGGCAAGGCGGATACCTCTCTTGCCGCCGCCATGATCGTCATAGTCATATTGGTTCCCGTATCGCCGTCCGGAACCGGAAAAACATTCAGTTCGTTGATCCACTCTTTTTTATTTTCCAAATTCTTCGCACCAGCTAAGAACATCTTAGAAAGCATCTTAGCGTCGATCGTATTCAAAGCCACAATAACTCCTCCTTAATTAATCAATCACTCTAACACCTTCTACATAGATGTTGATCGTTTCGATTTCTATGCCGGTAAAAGCTTCTACCTTATATTTCACACTACTGATTAAATTATCTGCAACTGCGCGGATACTTATTCCGTAAGACACGATCACATGGAAATCCAGCGTCAGTTTATGATTACTGTTCAATGAAACTGCGATACCTCTCGTCATACTGTCCATTTTTAATAAACGTACAAGGCCGTCTTTCACGTTTACGCCCGCCATTCCTACGATACCAAAGCATTCCATCGCAACAGAGCCCGCATACTGCGCGATCACTTCATTCTCAATTACAATACTTCCCATATGTGTATTCATCGAAGAACCTTTCATATCTGAACCTCCTTAAAGAATGTCACTGATCTTTGGCCCGTACTCTTGCTTTCCTTCGGGCCGATATATATGATGTATTATAACCGTTTTACAAAGAAAAAGAAACAAGAAAATTACCATTTTCCTACTTTTTTTACTTGCATTATGGTTTAGATTCTGTTATTATACAAATGTTGTGAGTCTGAAGAGACTTTTAAAGTACGGCGTTTTCCTGCTTTTACAACCGGCATGGAAAGCCGCGCAGAAAAGAATATTATTATATGTGACTACGCGTCATTTAGGAGGTGTAAAGATGGCTAAATGTGATATTTGTGGAAAAGGCGTTCATTTCGGGAACAACGTAAGCCATTCTCATAGAAGATCGAACAGAATTTGGAATTCCAACATTAAGAAGATCAAATGCAAAGTGAATGGTGCTGCTAAAAGGATACATGTATGCACAAATTGCATGAAATCCGGAAGAGTAGAAAGAGCTTAATATCTTGATATTGTCTTGAAAATGAAATTTTCTGAAAATGATATGAGATTGATCCAAAAATAAGGTGCGTTTCCTTTTATTCACTGACTTTAAAAGGTACGCACCTGTTTTTTCTTTTACCGGATGTTCATCTCGTCTTTCAGTGTTTCATATTCCTTATTGATCAGTAAGACCATTTCATGATTTCCCGCAAGGTTGTCCGGATGATAGATTTTGATCAGATCCTTATACCGTTTTTTTAGGGTAAGGGAATTATTGACTCCGCAGAAAAGCTGATGCACCAGCCCCTGACCGTCGATCAGGCCAAACGCCATATCTTCTTCCAGCATTTCTTTTTCCCGCCTTAAGCGTGTCCACTCCCTTTCCAGTTTTTTCCTATCCTGATCCAACTCCCTGAAACCGTCCTGCAAAATCTGCAGACGCTTATCAAAAAGCATATTTTCTCTTGAAAGCCGCTCTTTTTGGCTTTTTAATTCCTTACGCTCCGTATTGAGCCTTACGCTTTCCTTAAAAAGCCAACGCTTATATTCCTTCAGTTCATTCTCCGAAAACTCTTCTAACTCTGATTCTCTATTAACAATCTCCATAACAACCATACCCAATAAATATCAACAGACCAATGATTATAATTCCCAGTAATCTATTCGAAATCAAAAGCATAAGAAGCATACCCACCGCTATTAAAAACGCTGCAATCCCTATTAATTTTCTCATGACGCTGCCGCCTTTGGCATATACTTCTTACATTATAGTATGCTTTCTTTCCGGGAAAAGTTACTCTACTTCTTTTTTATCCGGAAATGCGGCGTCAATCACTTCCCCGTCTTCCGGCATATCCTCTTTCGGTTTGGTAAACTTGTCCACAAGATCCGGAATCATGTCAAGCACTTTTGTAACCGTATCCTGATTCTTAATATTTACAAGCTTTGTGGAATCGTTTTTGATCACCAGCACTGCGCTTGGGGTCATTTTTCCTCCAATACCGCCTGCACCGCCGTTCTTTTTTTCATTTACGCTGGCGCCTGCGCCTACGGCAAAACTGACGTCAACCAACGGTAATATGATGGTATCGCCGATCTTTGTCGCTTCTCCGACTACCGTTTTTGTAGACAGTACGCTTTCCATTCCCTTGAGCAGCGCATCCACAACACCTGTAAAATTATTATCCGCCATTTAAATTTCCTCCCTTTTAAACCGTTTTAAAAAGTATCTGATATTCTTATCAAAATATATTTTTATTACTGCATACAGTAAAACATATACCGTGATCCGTCCTTTTAAAAAAAGTTTCCCTTCCAGAACCTGATTTTCAAAATCCGGTTCTATTATAATATCATTTCCAATAATGGGGTACAAAATTCCATACACAGCTAAAATATATCCTGTCGTATCCGGTTCTCCTGTTCCCAGCAAAAGCTCTGCCCTGCATTTCGTCGGGCGGATATTTTTCCAGATCTTATTTAATTCTTTCCTGCATATTGAAAATGCCCGCTTTGTCTCTTCTTCTTCGAATACTTCTATATAATAGCCGATATTTTCCCGCATCTTTACTATTCTATCACACAGCCGCTTAATTGTGTACCATATATTTGCTGCCGCTTTCTTAATTTTCCGTAAAATATCCTTTGTTTTTTCCCACAAGCCGGAGGCTGCCCGCAAAATCCTATAAAAGATCCCTTCGTTTTCCTCCGTTTCTTCCTGCTCTTTCCATTCTTCTAAAGCCTGTCCGCTTTCAGCGCTGTCCGTTTTTCTTTCCTTTTCTGTTTCTTTGTCTCTGTCTGCAGACGTTTTTCCCGTATCGCTCCTTTCTGTCCCTCTTCCTTTATCGGGGATCGTTTCAAAGGGTCCGCCTTCAAAAACCGTTCCTTCCGGCTCTTTTCTGGCCGTCTTGTCCCTCTTGGATTTTATTTTCTTTGTCTGTTCTTTCTTCTTTCTTTTTCCTTTTTCCTTTTTACCCGGTTCCTTTTCAGGCGGCTTTTCCGCGTCCGAATCATACAGCGTAAAACATAAGAGCTTTATCACCGTTCTGCCCGGTTCGGGATAGACCGCTTTTATACGGAGCAGATGCAGGAACCAAAACGCTTCCGCCCTGATCAAAAGCCCGTCCCCGTCCTTCTTTCCGTTCACACGGTATCTGACGGGTACAAACAACACCGCTCCGGTCACCGCCAGAACAAGCAGCAATAGCACAAGCAATAATATCCCTATGATCTTTAATATCATTAAAATTATATGCAGCATATATCCCTCATTTTTGGTCAAGCAGATATTTTTTCAAATCGCATTCCCCGTTCTGCCTGTAAGCTTCTTCAGCGATCTGTTTTACGATCTCCACGGCTTCCTCATATCCTCCCGCGATCCCGACGATATAGGGCGGGTTCTTTCTATAATACCTTTGTTGCAATAAGGCGCAGTGATAGATCTCAAGCTGGTCCCGGCCTCTGCACAGCGTGATCACATAGATCCCCAATTGTCCCGCATTGGTCTTCAACTTTCTTTTTACCTTATGAACATCCGAAACTGTATCCCCAACATATAAATTTCTGTAAAATTTCATGAGCCGTTTACCTGCCTGCGCATTTCTTTCCATAGTATAACACGTTTTTTCCGCAAGTAAAAGTTTCTATCTTATGAAAATATTATGAAAATTGTTTGAAATACTCAATATTATGACTACTATTTATCATATCTTGTGATATAATTATATAAATGTATTCCATTTTAAGGGGGATTTGCCATGAAGTCAATTGCCAGAATGTCGCTTACGCCGGGCATGGTCATAGGAGAGGATATCTATAGCTACAAAAACGATCTCCTTCTCTCTGAAGGTACCGTTATCACCGACAGCGATATCGCAAAACTTTCGCGCTATTCTATTATGTGCGTTACAATAAAAGAGGCTGTGGATCTTGCCACAACCCATTTTGAAAAAGTACGGGTTTCTCAGGAATTTCATGATTTCGAAAAAATTTATAATAAATATATGCCCGTATTTAAGAATATCATGGTAGACTTTGTAGAAAAAGGAAAACCTTTTGGCACGCACAGTCTCATGGGAATCTATCATGCGATTTCCACTGCTGCCGCTTCGGAGGAAATGCTGTTGGATTTCCTCTACAATATGCTGCCAAGCGAGGACAACCTTACCCACGCCCATTGTCTGAATTCCGCTCTGATCGCGGGCGTATTCGGAAAATGGTCCGGACTTTCACAAGAAGATCTTGAAATTCTGATCCAATGCGCTTTTCTCTATGACATTGGTAAGTTAAAACTGCCTTATAACCTGATCTGGAAACCGGACAAGCTGACCGATCTGGAATTTGAACAGATCAAAACCCACACCATGATCGGCTTCAACCTGTTAAAAGATCTGAATATGGATCAGCACATCTTAAACGCTGCCCTGATGCATCATGAAAGAAACGACGGCACCGGCTATCCATCCAAACTGGTAGGCAAGCAGATCGACCGCTTTGCAAAATATATCGCCATCATCGATTCTTATGAAGCAATGACTTCCGCCAGAACCTACCGGCAGTCGCTGAATCCCTTTCTCGTGATCGAAAACTTTGAAAAAAAGGGATTTGCAAAATATGATCTGGAATTTATCGTTCCGATCCTCGCAAAAGTGGCCCAGTCGCAGATCGGTTATACCGTACTCTTAAGCGACGGCCGGAAATGTCTTGTAGAAGAGATCAACACTGCCGCCCTTTCCAGACCGCGGCTTCGTTATGAAGACGAGATTGTAGACCTCAGTAAAAAAAGAGAACTTACTATTCAGGCGATCATTTAACATCCGATCCGTCGCACAAATTTTTTCACCGGCCGCGCCGTAAGATGTCCATTCGTTATATTTTACATAAAAAGGACGATGCAGCATTTTCCCCATCGTCCTTTTCTCTTACTTTCTTCCACATTTGTCAGAAATATTTTCTATTTCCCCACAAATTATTTTTTTTCATTTCCAAATACTCTGCATACGCCTTTTCCAATATCTGTTTTTCATTTGCGAATTTTAACAAATGATATGCTTCATGATATTTGTAAAAGCCGGAGTCTACAAAATACTCTTCACGTTGTGGTTTACTGTAGTAGCTGTCCGCCATCATAAGATACCAGTGTACTTCCTTTTCAACCGTATCATCCGGTACATTAAATGTGTATTCGCTTTTGCCCACATATTTAATAATTGACGCTTTCGCTCCCGATTCCTCCAGAACCTCCCTAAGGGCAGTCTCCTTATATTCTTCCCCTTTTTCTACAGTCCCTTTTGGCAATACCCATCCTTCGTACTTATTTTTATAATTTTTGTATAAAAGAAGGATCTTACCGCGAAATATAACCACACCGCCACAGCTTGTTGCTTCTATCACTGCAATCCCTCCTGTACGGCGCCGATCAAACCAGCGCGGTGTGTCTGTAAGCGGATCAAAAATAACTCCGTTTACCATAATAGAACAATACTGATATTTAGTATAGTCTATTTGGAATATGAAAGCAAGCACTTTTAACTGTTTTCGCCGTTTTCCATGCCTTCAAAATAAGCGTCAAAGATCCTCTTTGCAATAGGTACTGCAAAGTCCCCTCCCGAGCCTGCGCCTTCTACGATGATCGTCACGCATATCTGAGGTTCTTCCACCGGCGCAAAACCGGTAAACCATGCATGGCTGTCCCCTTTTACCGTATTATATTCCGCCGAACCCGTTTTTCCGGCTGCAGTATAGGAAAGCCCCGAAAGCTTTCTTCCGGTTCCCGTCTTCACCACCTCTTCCATCAGTTCCGTCAATATCCGGGCTTCTTCTTTTGTCATAAGGTTTCCGTAATCCGACTGGTTAAACTGCCTGACCAGACTGCCCTCGCTGTTTTCTACCCGGTCTACCGCATACGGCTTCATCAATTTTCCTCCGTTTGCAATGGCGCAGGTAATCATATTTAAATGCATGGGCGAGATCTGGGTCTTACCCTGTCCGATCGACACCTGCATCATATCCGCATCCGTCATATTTTCTTCTACAATGATCTTGCTCTTACTGTAAGTTGATTTCAAAGGCAGCTCGCTGTTAAAAAGAAGTTTGGAAAGCGTCCCGTCAAAAGACGTCTTATCTAAAGACAGTCCAATATTGGCAAAAGAAGAATTGCAGGATTTTGCAAAAGACGAGGCAAAGTTTACGCTCCCGTGGCTTGTCCCATGATAACAATTGATCTTATCCGCCCCCTTAGCAAAACTGCCCACACAATTGTAGCCGTAATTACGATAAGTATCGGGATTTTCTTTGATATACTCCAACGCCGTCACAATCTTAAAGGTGGATCCCGGAGGATACATCCCCTGCGTTACACGGTTGAGCAATACGCTGCTGTCCTCGTCTGCGATCAATTCCTCCCAAATACTGTCGATCATGTTCGGGTCAAAATCCGGCTTGGACACCATGGCAAGGATCCTTCCCGTAGACGGCTCCGTGACGACAATCGCTCCCTTATAGATCCCCAGCGCCTGATAGGCCACCTGCTGCAGATCCACGTCGAAAGTGGTATAGATACTGTCTCCGGTATACTTTGTACCCGTCATATCATCGGATATCTTCATAGAAAGCGGCTCGTTGGAATTGATCAGATAATAATTTCCAAGGGCCTCCACTCCCATTCTTCCGTTCGTAGAATATCCCACTGCATGAGCGAACACATTGGCAAAAGGGTATTCCCTGATCTCCGTTCCGTCCTCCGCCGTCTTTGTCCGGGCAAGGATCTCCCCGTCTTTCGAGTAGATCGTCCCGCGCCGGTTCTTTGCAAGCAGCATTCCCTGTCTCGCATTATAACTGTTATTGATCAGTTCCTGCTTGTTCGTGACCGCAAAATGGCAGATATACCCCATCATGCCCAGAAAGAGAAATACAAACAGATAAGTGACGATCATGATCTCCCTGTTCTTTTCCGGTTCCTTTTTATTCCCGGACTCTTTTTTATGGGCAGAACCGTACTTCGCACCCTTTTTTAGGCTTGTTTCCGTGTCAGGATTCGTCTTCGTACTCTTCCCCGTAGTATGTTTTCCCGTAATATTCTTCCTCCTGCTCTTCTTTTGCGTATGCCCTGCCCCGCCCGTCTGATTTCTTTCCCGAAGCACCTTTCCGTTTTCCTTTTCCACTCTTACTTACCTCTCGCTGTTTTATAATATAAAGCCCTTCAATAATAGAAAACATCATCAACGTCGTCAACACCGAGCTGCCTCCGTAACTGATAAAAGGCAGCGTCACTCCCGTCAACGGGATAAATTTCGTCCCGCCTCCGATCGTTAAGAAAATCTGAAAAATATAAGTTACTCCCAAGCCGAACGCTACCAACTGATAAAATTTATCGTACAATCTTACCGATATGTTCATGCACATAATAAAACAACTGATACATACTAATATAAGGCACATGGCAAAAATCAGCCCCAATTCCTCCGTCACGGCTGAAAAGATAAAATCCGCCTCCACAAAGGGAATGGACTGGGGCGTTCCTTTAAACAGCCCCAACCCGAACCATCCGCCGCTCCCGATTGCAAATAAAGACTGCGCAATCTGAAATCCCTCGTCATTGATCACACTCCACGGATCCCGCCATGCCGTAACACGGATCCTGACATGGGAAAAAAGCTGATAGGCAACGACTGCCGCCGCCGCCCCTCCCGCCGTTCCAAGCAATAGATACAACCAGTTTTTCGTAGCCACAAATACCATCATTACATAAACGATAAAAAAAATAAGCGCACTTCCCAGATCTTTGGAAAGTACCAGTATGACCACATGGGCGCCCGCAACCAACGCGCTGATTCCCACTTCTAAGATACCCGACGATTTATAAAGCATGCTGGCCACAAAAAATACAAAAAGGATCTTCACAAACTCCGACGGCTGAAAAGATACTCCCCATACCGAAAACGATAATTTCGCTCCTTTTGTGACAGAACCTAAAATAAGCACGGCCGATAATGCCGTAATCCCTACGGCCGCATAGAGCCATTTCAAATCCTTTAAAAATACAAACTGTTCCATAAAAAAGGGGATCGCCAGCGCAATGATAAGCGATATCGTTACGATAATAAGCTGTTTTCTTGCCTTATCATAAGACAGCCTCGTTAAAATAACAAAACCGATCCCTAAAAGCAGACCGATATTGTTGACGATCAGCCTGTTTATTTTAGGATATATCATATGAAAAAGAGAAATTGCCGCAAACAATATGATCTCCTGAAAAGCATAGAAAAAAAGATAGTCTATCTCTTCCGTCTCTGTACAGATCACTAAAAAGCAGGCAAAATGTATCAAAAACATGAGGAGATTTTGACGTATGTATATCCCGTTCCTTCTCTCCTCCGTATTGTATCGAAACACGGCAAAGCACTCATAAGTATACAGCGCCATAAAAACGGCTATAAAATACTTGGCAAATTCCGTAATATATTGTTCCATAAGTTTCTCCCACCCGGTCTTTATTCCAATTTTCCTCTCTGACTATATTTCTTCCGGTTTTTTCACTGCCCGAAAGACTGTGTCTTAATCCGCGCCCCGCTTACTGTGACCGGTAGTATATTCTTCATAGGGCGGCTCGCCTCCGTCCTGCTTATAGCAGCGGCAAAAAAACGTTATGATCCTTTCCGTTTCTTTTTCGTCCTCTATCGTAAAATCCAAACGGTATTTCCCTTTTCTTTTCTCTGCCAGTTTGTGCAAAGAAAGAGGAAGGCTGTTATAAATCGTATTGTAACACTGCCTGCAGTTTACAGCTACCGGAAATTCTTTTCCGTACCGGTCTGTCAATATCAATGGTTTTGATTCTCCCTTTTTTCCCGCAATACAGCCTCCGTCCGTCTTGCGGACACAATTTGCCGTCACCATCATAGGCAGTCTTCCATACACGACCTGCATGGCCTCTTCTCCCTCTATGTTTTTCTGCTCTCCTGCGTTTAGCTCAAAGGGCAGCGTATATAGCGACGCTTTCTTTTTATAAAATTCCGCCGCTTCTTTATTCCATACATACAGTCCTGCATCCGTAACGACCGTACCATGATAATGATCTTTCTCTAAAAGCGCAAGTTCTTCCATATTCCGGACTAACACTCCGGAAAAAAGCTTTTCTTTCATCAGACTGGTATGGAGCCATAAGTCTTTATTTCTCATCACATATGGATAGGCGGCGAATACATTTCCGTTGACATATCCGCAAATCTTTTCTAAAATGCTTCTTTCCTCCTTTTCAACGATCAGATCCTGCCCTTCCCTGCTGCTGCGAAACAGATCCGTTGACACAAATACAGCCTGTATGCCGTTTTTTCTCCTTGTATCCCTTACTTCATTCCGTTCCGGATCCTGCCCTATATTCTGCTTTGTTTCCTGCTCTGTCTTCCGCTCCGGATTCCGCCCATCCCCCTGTTCTCCTGCCCTTTCCCATTCTTCAAGCAGCCGTAGGACTGCGTTCAACTGTGCTTTTGTCTGAACCGCAATATAAATGCCGTCTTCCAACCGTCTCCGCTTTGTTTCCTGCCCTCCGGCTTTAGGGACGGTTTCTTTCCCTGCGTCCTGCGCCTGAACCGATTTTTCTTTTAACGCATGTCTTTCCTTATACGCAAACCCGTTTCTGCTTATTATTTCTTTCTCCAAACTTTCCAATGCCCGCCGTCTGAGTTCGTTCAGTTCTTTTAAAGGCAGGAAAACGTCTCCTGTCATCTCTATGGAAAGTTCTTTCATAACGAACGGCGTCTGCCCGCATTTTTCAAGCTGTTTTTTGATATCCTCTTTTGCCATCGGCCTGTTGACGGCGCTTTGTACCTCCGCTCCTCTTACGCTGGCCTGCGCGCCTTCTGCCGATACGGCAAACGCCGCCGGTTTTCCCGGACACAAATATGCCTTGCCGCTCACGGCGATACGCGGCTGTATTTCTATATACTCCTTCCGGATCTCTCTGATAAGCTTTTCATCGCCCTCATTATACCCGGGTTTTCCCTGCGTGATCATAGAAACGCCGTTGTGTCTGGTATAATATCCGTTCTGAAGTTCACTTCTGATATAAAGGGAGCTTAATTTTTTCCTATCTTCTTTCGTAACCTCCGTCTCCGTCCCGGACTGGGCGTCGTCAAAATTTTTCAACGTTTTCCGCTCATAATACGCGTCTATATATTTACGGTATACCGCCGTCACACCTGCTGCATATTCCGGTTTTTTCATTCTTCCTTCTATTTTAAAAGAATCGATCCCGGCTTCTATCAGCTCGGGGATCAGATCGACCGTACACATGTCCTTCAGGCTCAGATAGTACGCGGCTTCTTTTTTATCCCCTTTGATCCGGTAAGGAAGCCTGCAGGGCTGGGCGCATTTTCCCCGGTTTCCGCTCCTGCCGCCCAAAATGCTGCTGAAAAGACATTGGCCCGAGTAGCAGTAACACATTGCGCCATGGATAAACGTTTCTATTTCTATATCAGCCTCTTCTTTGATCTGCCTGACTTCTGCTAAAGAAAGTTCCCTTGCAGGCACAATTCTTTCTGCACCAAGCTCCTTTAGCATACGCGCGCCTTCTGTTCCCGTAATCGTCATCTGAGTACTCACATGAAGAGCAAGGCCGGGAAAATGTTTTTTTACATAAAAAAACACCCCCATATCCTGAATGATGGCTCCGTCCAGTCCCGCTTCGTAAAACGGAAAAAGATAGTCAGACAACTGCGGCATTTCTTTTTCCTTTACCAGCGTATTTAAGGTCAAATATACTTTTTTTCCATAAAGATGCGCATAATGTATTGCATCGCACAATTGTTCTGTTGTAAAGTTATCCGCATATGCCCGGGCTCCGAATTTTTCTCCGCCCAGATATACCGCATCCGCACCTGCATGGACCGCCCCGAGAAAACTTTCATAATTTCCTGCCGGCGCCAGCAGCTCCACTCTTTTACACTCTTTCCTAAAATTTTCCATCCTTGCACCCATTCGCCAGAGCGTGTTTGAAAAATTGCTTTTTCAAACACACTCTAAAGCAGCCTTCAAAATACTGCGGAAAACGGCTGCCCCGAAAGACAGCCGCCTGTTATTTACTTATTTCTTTTCGAATCCTTTAATTCCGTTTCCATCCTTATGATCTTTTTGGCATCCTCGTTCATTTCCCGCTGCATATCTTTGACGGTATTTTCCGTATTCTCCAGTTTGATCTGCGTAGAGATCAGTTCATGCTTCAGGTCATACAGTTCTTTCTCCTTAGCCTGTATCTCCTCCTCCAGCATACTGATCTGCTTCTTTGCCTTGAAATAATCGTCTGCAATGTTGAGCTGCATCAATACATTCTGCATATCGATAGGCTGTCTTTTATAGCTTTCGATCTTACTGTATTCCATAATCTTATTATTAATGTAAGAAGCCACCTTCTGCAAATATTCTTCACTCTCATATCCGCTTAATGTAAATACTTTTCCTCCAATGATCACTTCCGTATCTGTTTTTGCAGCCATAATCCTATCCCAAGCCTTTCTTGATCCTGCAACGGACGCATATACAATATATGCCATTCTATCCTTGCCTGTACTACAAAATCTATTATATATAGGTTAGATAGGAATTTCAAGTACAAAAAAATACTTCTTTCTGTATTTCCCACATTTCCTGATATTTCCGGCAGGTCGAAAGCAGCTCTTCATGTTTCCCAAATCCGACAATCCTGCCTTGATCCATCACGATAATCTGGTCCGCCAGTCTGGTAGACGCAAGGCGGTGGGTAACGATCAGCGCGGTCTTTCCCTTGCACATCTTTATAAACTGCTCATAGATCCTCTTTTCTTCCATCACATCGATCGCTGCGGTAGGTTCGTCTAACAGGATCATCTCATGCTTTCTGAAAAGTCCCCGGCGGATCGCAATACGGTTCCACTGTCCGCCCGAAAGATCCGCGCCGCCGTATTCCGGCGCCAACACCGTCTCAAAATCCTGCGGAAAAATTTCCTCCTTTACCGTCAGTCCCAAACGGGCCAGTTCCTTCCGCTCCGTCTCTTTTTCAATCTTTTCCCTAAAATCGCTGATCCTGATATTGTCCAAAAGGGAGATTTTATACTTTCCGAAATTCTGGAACACCCCCGTCATGCCTTGATAAAAAGAAAATCTCTCATATTCCACCGTACTCTTTCCGTTGTGGACCACTTCCCCTTCCATCGGCAGGAAAATTCCCGCTAAGAGCCTTACTAAAGTAGTCTTACCTGAGCCGTTTTCTCCCACGACGGCAACCGTCTCGCCCTCTTTTATCGTAAGATCCACCCCGTCCACAGCCTTCCGGCCGCTGCCGGGATACCTAAAACTTACGTTTTTTGCCGCGACCGTTCCGTGTTTTGTCAGCCGGATTCCTGATGCCGGCTTCTCCGGCATTCTGCAAAAGTCAAGATAACCTTCTATCCTTCCCCGCAGCGCAGCGCCGTACTCTAAACAGTCGCTCACGAACCCTTCCGTCATTTCAAAAATACTGTCCACCGAACAGAAAATACCGGCAAACAGACCTACCGTAATCACTCCTTTTGTCAGATCGTAAAACATTAACAAGACAATCCCTACAAAGCTAAAAAATGTCATGACCGCTAAGATCAGATCCGTCGCCGCTCCTTTTTTCCATTGCTTTTTCCTGTATCCGTTCCATTCCGAAAGGGCATCTTTTACTTTCTTTGTCAGGAAAGGACAAATCGAAAGACTTCTGCTCTCTTTTCCCATATCCCGCCCGTTTATGCAGCCGGAATAATACTTGATCTTTCTTTGACAGCCCGCCGTCTCTTCTTCCAGCTCTACATAAAATTTGGATTTTACAGCCTGACTTAATAAAGTCACGGCAAAGATCACTAAAATAATCAGTCCCAGCTTCTTCTCCTGCCTGTATAAATACAAAAATAACGTTCCGAAATAGGGAAGATACAAAAAGAATCCGGTCAGAAACTCATTCACAAAGTTCCGTCCGACTCCGGCTCCGCGATAGGAACGCTGTATGCTGTTCAAAGTTTCCTCCGATTCAAACATGATCGGTTCTAGCCGCCCGACCTTGCCGTTAATATTTTTCCCCAGACCTTTTTCGGTCTGCATGGCATGTTCCTCTCCCATAATATTATACAGTCCCGTCATCAGTTCTCCTGCCGCTTTGATTCCGAACCAGATGAAAAGCATAAAAATAACATCTTTTATTTTTCCATCCCTGACCGCTTCGAACAACGTATCATAAATTTTCTGCAGCCATATGATCCCTTGGGAAGATAAGATACCTGCCGCTGCCGCGACGACATAATTGAGGCCAAACAAAACGGGATGAATTGCCAAAACTTGCCTGAACATACGAAAAAACAATGAAAACAATCCCGTTCTTTTCTTACTTTCCATCGTACCATCCCCTTTCCGTCCGATACATCTTTGCATAGATTCCGTTTTTTTGCATTAACTCTTCATGAGTCCCGCTCTCTTTGACCTGTCCCTGTCCCATTACAAAAATACAGTCCGCATTTCCTGCAATGCCAAGACGGTGCGTAATGGCAACCACGATGCCTTCCATCCTTTCAAACATATCCGCAAACGCCTTTTCACTGACGGCATCCGCCGCTGAAGTCGGCTCGTCCATAATATAAACCGGCGCCTGCTTGTAGATACACCTTGCAATGGCAAGTTTCTGCCACTGTCCGCCTGAAAGATCGCTCCCTTCTTTCTCTAATTTTCCAAGGAATGTGTTTTCCTTCTTTGGCAGCTCCGCTATTTTTTCGGCAATCCCGCTCTTTTGCAGCGCTTCTTTTACACTGCCGTTTTCCGTATCGATCCCTTTTTTTCTGTCGCCCTCTTTTTCCTTACTGTTTTCTGTTTCCCTATCGTTTCCAATGTTCCCGATCCTGACATTTTCCGCTGCCGTAAGCTGGTACTTCGCAAAATCCTGATACAATATGCTGAAACAGGAAAAACGGCTTTCTTCACTAAGCTGTGAAAGCGGAATGCCGTCTATTTCAATTTCCCCTTCATATCTGCCGTAAAGCCCTGTCAGAATTTTTATCAAGGTACTTTTCCCCGCTCCGTTTTCCCCTACGATGGCATATTTCTTTCCCTTTTCCAATGTAAGACTCACATTGTCCAATACTTTCGGGCCGTCCCCGCTATAAGAAAACGAAAGATTTTTTATACGGATCTCTTTCACGTCTTTTATCCGTGAAGCCTCCCTACATTCCCCTTCCCGCTCCTTAGCGTGCGTTTGAAAATGATACGATCCGCCTGCCCTGCATTCCCGTCCGCTTTGAAACAGTCTGTCAAAATCCTTCATATAAAGAGCGCTTTTCTTTAATCCTCTCAAGGTCTGCATAAGTTCTAAAGAAATCTTCTGTATCAGGTCATTGACCGACTTAACGGTACTGATATAAGTCCCTATCGTCAGCATCCCCGAAAAAACAGGAAACAGCAATATGGTCATGACTGCCGTTTGAACCGTCAAAGCCAGAATCACGCTGAGATTACTATGTAACACGCCGTAAATCACTGCCTTTCTGGTACTTACGATCGCGCTTTCCTCTTTCTGCTCCCACTGCCTGTTTAACATTTCCGTATATTGAAAGACTTCCCGCTCTTCCATATTTCTTCTATCCGTCAGCACTTCCGCAAAATAATCCGCCACGCGCAGGGCGTCGTCCGCCTCTTCGTCCGCTTCATAGTCCATTTCCCCGCATTTTAAGGAAATCCTGATAATGGGAATCGCCATGACCATGATCAGGACGGCCGCAAGCGGCACTTTTGCCATTAAAACAGCCAAAATAGAACCCAGCCTGATCAAAAAATCCGCCCCGTGAAGCAGATCGGAAAATCCTTCTCTGATCCGCTCCGACGGGGTTTCCCCAATCTTTTTTATAAGAAGCTGCATATTCGGTTTTTCTAACTCTTCATAAGGAATCTCAGCCTGCCGCTCCAATACCCGGATGTCGATTTCCTCACTTAACTTTAACGCAAGTCCGTTTTTCAAAAAGACGCCTGCCGACTGGGCCAGATATTTTATGGCAAGTAACAAGATCAGTAATAAGACCGCCTGCGCCAGACCGGAACGCCCTTCCCTTTCTCCAAAAAAAGCAATCACTTTGTCAATAAAATTGCCGGATATAAGGATAAACAGCCCCGGATAAACTGCACCTATAAGATAGCATAATAAGATCCCCACAGTATGCGGGAAGGCATACCTGCAGGGAATCAGGAAATAGCCTTTAAAATGGTATTTTGGCTTTTGCATGTCGGTGTCCTTTCTGGCGGGTTTCTTTTATAGTTTCAGATGAAATTATTCTAATTTATTTAATAATGATCGTATGCTATCATCTTCGAGTAAAACATCTGTAAAGTATAATTTAATTCCAGCACTTCAAAATAATATAGCACAATAAATTTCCCTGTGAATATAAATATATCACAGAGAAATTTATACATAAGTTATACTTCTATCGCTTTTTCTTAATTCAAAGAACTGCTACGACTTTTTCCATTACATGTATTTCCACTACACATAGTGATAATATATGTAATTTTCCCCATCTCATTTATAGATGGACTCACATACATCTTCTCAATTTTAATGTTATCCGTTTTGTTTTTTGTTTCTTTCAAATTTTCCATATTCTTTTTTCCTTTCTGATGCACTTTTATACCTTAAAGCTGCAACTTTGTTTGACGCATCTGAGCATCCTAAATAATCTCTTGTTTCCATATAAGCTAATCCCGGACATATATCACAATAATTTACATTTTCACAATTGGCGCACTTCTTTAAATCTCCTTTTTTCATAGATTGAATTCTTTTCTCTTCTTCACTATTCCAAATATCCCTTAATGTGTTTTCCCGTATATTGCCAATTTTTAGCGGAAATGAACTACATGGGTATACATCCCCATTTGAACTAATTCCTAGCGTTGTCCGTAAATCATTACAAATAAAATCATTTTCATCAAATTCATTCGTATTTCCACTACCATTCGTATTTCGTCTATAGTTATCTCTTTTTTCTAACAAAACGCTTAAATCTTTTCCATTAATTTGAAGTTCACTATTACTCCTGTTTCCATCCATTGTTCCAAATATTATTGTGCTTGAATTAAACGCATACCCATTCTCTTGGCAGTAGTTTGCTATTTCATCAAAACTATCCTTATTATATATCATAAAAGGAGTTTTCACTTCTACATTTATACCATAATTTTTTATCAGCTTTATATTATTTAATGTTCTCTCTAAAGAACCTTTCACAGTAGTTATTAAATCATGAATTTCACTCTTCATAGAATATATACTTGTAGAAACCTCAAACACATATAATTCTTTTAACTTTTTAATTTTTTCTGAATCAAGCAATGTAGCATTTGTAAAAAGAATTATTCTAAATCCATAGAATCTGGCACGTTCGATAATATTAAATATGTCACTTCTAACAAAAATTTCGCCTCCTGTTAAAACAATAATAAACGTTCCCAATTCTTTTAATTGCTTAAATATATTGTCTACATCTTCATATGAAAGTTTTTGTTCATCATGCTTCGATATATAACAATGTATACAATCTAAATTACACCCCGCTAATAATTCTATATTAACTATATAAGGTATCCTCTTTTTATATGTATAACTTTCTATATCTTTAATAGACTTTATTTCAGACTGTTTTACCATACTCTATTATCCCTTTGTTTAATAATCCATTAATAAATTCCTGTACATCTGAATTTATTTGTTGAACCTGATATATTGTTATCCAGCACCCTAGGTGCTCCAGATCCTTCTTATATCAGTCAAATTAGATGAAGGTACTGACTCAGATATTCTGATGTATTTTACAGCAGAGTGTTTGAACCAGTACCTTCTTGTGTTATCATATCCAAGTTATGACAATAGCAGGTATCTCCCCGACCAAAGTTTGACACCTGCTATCATAACAATCCAATGCACCACTACATCCTTAGGCAGGGCAATGCTGCACCAACGCTATGATAACAATTACAGTTCCTTTTGACAATCCGTTAAATCAGAAAACTTATGAAAATCTCATCAATACCTTACAGTTCCATCAGTTACAGTGTACCTGCGGCCATTCAGGATGTTTAACCATTCATGGCTACTATACCCGTTCTCTCAAGGAAGATGATTCTGAAATCACTCTATCTATTTGTAGGGTTAAATGCTCTCACTGTGGTAAAACCCATGCCCTGCTTCCTTCCCAGCTTGTGCCTTATTCCCAGGTATCCTTACAGGAGCAGGCTGCTATCCTATCTGCTTATGAGAATTCCGGAGATTTTGAACAGATCATGGATAGGACCCCTTCTAT
>CAJTWM010000023.1 GCA_910579805.1 uncultured Lachnospiraceae bacterium
GTCATCATCTGCCCCCGGCGCCGGTTCCTCCGCACTTCCTTCCGATTCATTTGTCTGGCTGTCCTGCTGCGTCCCATTTGCCAGGCTTTCCGTCCATTTCTCCCTTCTCTATGAATAAAATGAATTACTGCAACTTAATTTTAAGTCTCACAGGAAGGAATAGCAGTGTCCTTTTTTTTGTTTTGGTATCATTTTTTTAACGGCATAAAATAAGCGGCGCCCGGATTCTCTGTCCGGACGCCGCCTGCTATATGCTATATATTATTTTCTTTTTGCAAAAAAATCATCTATGATCTTCTTGATCTCCTCTTCCGGCATCGTCTTTAACAGATAGCCTTCCGGCTTCAGCGCCATCACTTTCTTAACGCTTTCCCTGTCCCCCCTTCCGGTCAGGAAGATAACCGGAATATTTGCCGTTGCCTTTTCCGAACGGATCATTTCCAAAGTCTGCCGTCCGTCACAGACAGGCATTTCATAATCCAATAATACCAGATCCGGCCTGTTCACTGTAATACTCTGGATAGCGGATAAACTGGAATTGGCTTCTATTACACTATAATCGCTGCCAAACAGCGATGTCATCTTGCCGCGCATAAAATCCGAATCGTCTACTACGAGGATCTTTTTCTTCTGTCCTTTCCACTCCGCACGTTCATTGACCAAATACTGTTTGATCGTATCCATCGCATTCTGATGGTTGATATCCGGTGTGATCTTACCGTGGATCGAATTGTCGGCCACTGCACAAAATGCAAAATAGCCTTCGCCCGTATCAAACAGGAGACTGCAGGATGGAGTCACACGGTCAAAGGAATCCACAAGCTGCTCATGGGTCAGCAGGCTTTCTTTCTCTAATTCCAATAGATCCATTGCCGGAAAGCTTTCCCTGACACGCTCCAAAAACTGTCTCGAAATATAGCGGTTGACATTGATCACCATGTCGTCCACCCTTTTATACTCGGTATTGAGTATCGTTCCGACTATTTTTAATAAAAGCTGCTCTTCAAAAACAAAGGTGATCTCCCATTTTTCTTTATTCTCCCCGCGATAAGCCAAACGGTTGCAGATCACTTTTCCGAAATTCTCTCCCGCATAATGACTGCTGATCATTTTCGCTTTCAACTGGAACATATCCTGAACGAGCTGTATGATCGTCTGTTCCAACGCGTGGATCTCCTCTTCATGGGGAATATCCACCCACTTGCTATTCTTTTTTCCTACAATCGCCAAATCTTCCGTCAGCGTATGCGCAACCGTCCATCCGATACAGACGCCCAAAAAATGCCTGATGGACTCTGTGGAATACTTTGATTCTTCCATCTCCTTTTCAAGAGCAGGCAGCGTCTTATCCCGGAAATCGCTGTGCAAACGTTTGTGTACTTCATATTCTCCATAGTCAATCGACCGCATGTACTCTTCTTCGTGCTTGAAGTGCTCCACTGAGTGATTTTTTAAATATTTCACTCCTTCTCTACATACCCATTCGCTTTTTTCCTCGTCTTCACTGAGTTTTAAAAGCCTATCCATGGTTGATAAAAGCAGTTTGTGCTCTTTATCGATAAAGTCAACTCCAATTTTATATCTGTCATTCCACACAATCTGATTCACAGTACCCCTCCTTTGCTGTAGTACAGCATTTTCATTGACTTTTCCGGCGTTTCACATCACAGGACAAACATCCGTGACCGCCTTTTTTTGCTTGTCGAATAGAATAATATATTCGCCTCGCTAGCGCTCATTATACCACATATCCTGCTTGTTTGCCTATCCTAAATTATACTGAAATTACACATTTTTAGCCTTTTTTCACGCTTCCTGCCGTACTGCCCTGTCCTAAAAAATTCTATGGCATTCCCTTTATCGCTTCATTCCCTGAAAAATATTTTCCCGCAAATCAGCACGCTAACGCGACAGCCGGCAGACAATTTTTCCGGATACTAACGCGTTTACCTTTATAGTATCTGTCAAATTGACTGCCAACCGTATTTCCAGAGAATCCGTTTCTCTTATGATTTTCCTGCCGAGCCCGTTTCCACCAGTTCCCTGAGTTTTCCGATCCCGATCGGTTTAGAGTAATAATATCCCTGAAACCAGGTAGCCTGATAGACTCGCAGGTAATCCTGCAGTTCCTGTGTTTCCACGCCCTCTAAGCAGGTACTCATACCGCAGCTATTGGCAAACTCCACGATCGACCTGACCATCGCCTGCTTTTTCACGTCTTCCGTAATCCCTCTGATAAAACTCATGTCCAGTTTGATCTCATCCATCGGAGCGTGAAGCACGATCCCCGAAGACGCGCTGCCGGTCCCGTAATCATCCATTGCCATACGGATACCGTATCCTTGAAAAAATTCCACCTCTCTCTTTATCATTTCCAACGGCATATCTTTACACCGTTCGGTCAGTTCCAGACACAGGTGGCTTGCCGGGAATGCCGTCTGTTCCAGAATCTGCAGAACTTCTGCACGGAACACTTCTCTTTCCATCTGTCTTGCCGACACATTGACGTTCAGTACGAACTCCGGCAAGACCGCAAGCAGCTCCACCGTTTCCTGCAGTGCCGTCCGCAGGACATAATTGCCCAGCTCATACATCACCGGATCTGTTTCCATCCACTCGATGAATCTGCCGGGAGGTACGGTTCCATAAGGCTCTTTACGCCATCTGACCAATGCCTCCGCTCCTACGATGCGTCCCGTCCCCGAAACCACTATAGGCTGGTATTCTACATAAAATCCCTCGCATCCTTCCCTGACTGACTGATGGATCACTTTCATCAATTCCAGATCTACGTTATTGGACGTGCGCACTTCATCATTAAAAATGATCAGGTTTCCCTGATGGTCCGTTTCCGAATGGCCCAAAGCATATGCGGCCTTAGAACTCAAAGAATCGGCTCTCCCGTCGTATTGTTCGATCAGGATCGCCCCCGCGCATATTTTCAGCGCCATCTGCCTGTCGTTTACACGGATCCCCCGCGCCAGCCTGTCCCTGATCAACTTTTCAAATGCAAGCAGCCCCTTTCTTCCGCATCCTTTTAAGATAAACCCAAATTTCGGACCATCGAGACGATAAACGGCGCTGTTCTCATCCATCATATAAATAAACTGCAGCGCCGTCTTCTTAAGGAGTTGGTTCGTAAAATCATGCCCGTAAATAATATTCAGATTATTAAACCGTTCCAATTTGATCATCAATACGGCAAACGGCTGCTGCTTTCCAATCGCCGTCTCAAGATCAGCCGTAAACCTTGCCTGAGAATACAGGTCCGTCAAGGCGTCTATCCTTGGCAGGACGTTTTCGTTACGCATCAGGACGATCAGGTAGCCTTCCCCGTTCTTTTCATCGTTCACAATATCCGTATGGATACTGAACATATGGTACTCTCCTGAAATGTCTTTGATCCGGACGCACAATTCCCTGTCCAGATCCTTTCCTTTCATCCTTGGAGGAATCCCTTCCTCATACTCCCATAGATCCTCCGGATGGATCAATTCCCTCATGACCTTATAGTGATCCTGAACATAGGTGTCTTTCATGCCAAAATATTTTTTAGCCGTCTCGGAAAACCATGCCTTTTCCTGATTCAAATGCAGAATATAGATATAAGTATCTTCCGCCAGCATATTCACCGTATTCATTACGGAGTCTATGTAGCTTTCATTTTCATGCCAAAATCCCTGTTCCCTCATTTTACTCTTGTACCCCATGCTTTTTATCATACATTATCCGCTTTGACGTTCCGCCTTTACCCCTGTTATGTCGAAAGTCTGTCTGAAATTGCCGGGAAAAACGATTTATTTTATAGTATAATGCTACAATGAAATCCGCATCCGGTCAAGTGGAAGATCGGCTACTTTTCCCCGCTCTCCAAATTCCGCATAAAACCCACATAAGTCGCTACAAAGTAAATACTGTAGACTCCGAAAAACAACAAAAAAGAAATGCCGAAATACAAAGCGGAGGGCGTCGCCGCACCGGAATAAAAATTAAATTTTCCGCCTACATAGCCTGCAATGATCCCGCTGATCAAAACTGCGAATAACGCGGGACACAGATAAAAGAGAACAAGCTGCTTTAAGACGAGCCGCGCCACCTGCTTTGTCCCCATTCCGATCTGCTTCAATACGCCGTACCGGAACTTATACTTTGCGGAATCGCTAAGCTGTTGTATAGACAATACGGTCAGCGCAACGCATAAAAATACCAGGCCCATATACAACATCGGAAAAATAAGAGTGAACAGTATCCCTTTCATTTCTACCACTATATTGTCACGGACCAGATTATCCGCCGCATATACCATAATCGTATCCGAACCGATGCAGCTGTTTGCGTATAACGTCCCGTCCGCATCCGGATCTCCCATTGCCTGTTTAAAATCCAACCGTTTTGCCGCTTCGTCCAGCTCGTGTTTTAGCTCTCTTGGCGTTTCCCCGTAAAGCTCCACTGCAAGTTCCGAATAATACGGCCGCATCAAGGCGGCCTCCGCATCCGGTACCACGATCACATAATCCCCGCCGTTATGGCCGTCCTGCGAGAAAGGTTCCGTATAATATCCGGCAAATTGAAGAGTCCCCCTGCCGCCCTCTATGACGAGCCTGTCGGAAAAATCACCCGTTTCCCGAAACACCCTGTCTTTGATATGGATCGCATACTCATCCTCCTCCAAAGAAATCTCCTCCAACCCGAGCATATTCCTGAGACGGTTATAATCCGTTAATCCCATAAAAGTATCATAGGTACAATAAAAAAAATCATGCATATGGGAAATTGCCTGTCTGTCGGGACTTCCGTCCTCCTTTTTATAAGTGTCTCCGAATACCTTTAAATTCGTATACAAAAAAACGTTTACCTGATCCGTTCCGTTTTCATAAATATGATAGGAATAGGCCTCTTTTATCGACGCGCTTTTCTCGATCACGGCAAGCTCCGCGGCAAAGTCCTCTTCCGTATATCCGCTGTGGATCTGCACGTCGAAAGGCATCTTCTCCTCCAACATCCGATCCTGATAAAAATTAAACATCATGGCCACCGAACACCCTAAAAAGGCAAGCACAAAAAGCGCCGTCAGCGTTCCCATAGTAAACCGCATGGTTTTTATTTTGGAAGAAAACTGCCTGAGCAGAAATAAATTCTGTCCTTTATAGACCAGCGCCCCCTTACGGCGCACATAACAGACAATAAAAGAAGCGAGTCCCGTATAAAAAAGATAAATCACAAGCACCAGTCCCGTTAAAAACAGTAATATGATCTCCGCGCTCCAATTTTTCCCGAAAAACAGCCATAAGCCAAACAGCAGTAAAAACAATCCCGAAACCGGCAGCAGCCATTTTTTGACCTCTTCATGCGACTCTTTGATCTCCTCGTTTAACTTTTCCGCATTCATCAGATTATAAATGTTCATTTTTTTCAGTTTTCTCTTACAGCGCAGCAAAGCCAGCAAATAGCATCCGGCATAGCAGGACGCCGTCATGATCAGGCAGCCCCCATTCATTTCAACATTGAAAACATAATCCAGCGAAAACATACTGTAAAGAACGGACAGGATGATCTGCTGCACCAAAATCCCGCAGACAAGCCCTGCGAAAAAAGCGCCCATACCCAGAATCACGTTTTCCCGCATATACAGCCTTGCGATCTGCTTTTTCTTCATGCCTAAAAGCAGATAAGTGCCAAATTCCCGGCTTCTCTTTTCCATAATGAAGCGGAGCGTATAATTGATCAGCCATGCCACAATGATGATAATAAAAAAGGTCGCCAGACCCAGCATCACCTGCATCAATGCCGCCTGTTCAAACATACTCTGCACATCCTTAGAAAACAAAAGGCTGTTGAAAGCAAACATCAGCGCCACCACAACCGTCATAGTAAAAAAATACACCAAATAATCTTTCGACGAACGTTTCACATTCCGCAGTGCAAGTTTAGCGAGCATCGTATTCACCTCCCGTTAAGGACAATACGTCCAAAATGGCGTTCAAAAATTCTCTTCTGCTCTTGTTCCCCCTGATCAGCTCATGAAAGATCCGTCCGTCTTTTAAAAATAAAATACGGCTGCAATAACTGGCGGAAAAGGCGTCGTGGGTCACCATAAATATAGTCGCTTTCTTTGTCTCGTTCAATTTCTGAAACGTCTCCAAAAGCGTCCCCGCCGCTTTGGAATCTAATGCTCCCGTAGGTTCGTCCGCCAAAAGCAGCTTGGGACGGTTAATGAGCGCACGGGCACAGGCACATCTTTGTTTCTGCCCTCCCGATACCTGATAAGGAAATTTATTCCGTATCTCCCAAATACCGAGCATCCTCATCATCTCTTCGCCGTCCTCTTCGATCCTCTTCCTGTTCTTATTTTGCAGCGTCATGGCAAGCACGATATTCTCTTCGATCGTCAGCGTATCCAATAAATTATAATCCTGAAATACAAATCCAAGATTTTCTTTCCGGAAATCCGAAAGTTTATCGGGATCCAGCTCCGTAATATCCGTATCCTGATAATAAATATGCCCCGCCGTCACACGGTCGATCGTGGACAACATATTGAGCAGGGTAGTCTTACCGGAACCCGATGCGCCCATCACGCCCATAAACTCCCCTTCCGCTACTTGAAAACTTACTCTGTCCACGGCTTTTGTCATCCCGGCTTCGCTGCCGTAATACTTTTCCACTTCACAAACATTGATATACTCTTTCATATTTCTTGTTATCCCTTTCCCGTTCCTGCCGCCTGAAAACTTCTTCTCCTTAGGCGGAAACATTCTTAAGCAATTCCCAGTCTAGCAAAAAACAAAGAACGTTGGTATCAATGTCGCTTTCACTTATCTTACAATTTTGAAAGATAAGTACTGATAGGAAATTCCAGTATGATTTCGGTAAAAACATTTTCCTTAGAATTTGCATGGATTCCGATCCCCAGTTTTTCGCAAAGTTTCCCGCAAAGATATAAGCCCATTCCGGTAGACCGTTCATGCGCCCTTCCATTAGTCCCTGTAAAATTCTTTTCAAAAATGCGGGAAAGTTCCTCCCCTTTGATCCCGACTCCGTTGTCCTCTACCACAAGTAAGACGCTTCGCCCTTCCTGTTTCGTATAGATACTGACTCTGGCGTCCGTTTCCTTTCTGTACTTCACGCTGTTTTGCAAAATCTGGTTTAAAATAAAACCGATCCACTTTTTATCCGTATATACATGATCTTTACAATCGGTCCGTACCTGTATCTGATTCTGGATAAAATAATATTTGTTCCGTCCGACGATCTCCGCCGTCACTTCATCCAGATCCGTTTCCTGAATAAAATAATCTTTATAAACTTCGTCGGAACGCGCATAGTAAAGCGCCATGTCCACGAAATTTTCAATCTTCCCGTTTTCGATTCCGATCCTTCTGGTCACTTCGTCTTTATGGTTTTCACACATTAAAGAAATGCTGGTGACCGGCGCTTTGATCTCATGTACCAGACTTTCTATATACTCGCGGTAATCCTTTCTTCCCTCTTCGGCCGCATGTATCTTTTCAATGACCGACCGATTGGAAGAGCGGATCATTTCCCTGTACAGTTTGTCCTCCAGCTTTTCGGAAGACGGCATCAATTCCCCTAATAAGAACCGTTTGTCCACTTGTGCAAGCACTGCTTCCATCCGTGTAAAATACCGCTTTCTTTTCCGGTACTCGTAAACGCTCCAGCTCAAAAGGATCCCAAACCAGCAGACCAATATAAGCAGCCCCGCATCTTTAGGATATCCGGTGGCACACAAAAAAAGAAAAAGCGCCATCATGCAGGACAGGTGCAGGCAAAACAACAGGATCTTATCCTTCAGAAAAGAAACCAAATTCATAAACAATACCCCATTCCCCGTTTTGTCTCCACAAAACCATGCGCGCCCAGACGCTCCAGTTTCCCTCTGATCCGCGTCATATTTACGCTCAGCGTATTATCGTCAATATAGACCTGATTGTCCCATAAATACTCGATCAGTTCCATGCGTGGTATGATCCTGCCCGTGTTGGAAAAAAGATAGTAAAGGATCTTAAATTCGTTTTTCGTCAGTTCCTCACTTTGTTCTTCCGGGTCTTGAAGGAGCCGGATACTGCCATGGGCAATATCCAGTACCACACCTTTATGCTCCAATCTGTCCGGCTCTTTTTTCACCGCTTTCTTTGTTCTTTTTAAAACCGCCGCAATACGCGCTAAAAGGATCGGAGGATGAAACGGTTTGGTAATATAATCGTCCCCGCCTTTCAGTATGCCGTTCAGTTCGTCCGACGCGTCCGTCCGGCTTGTCAAAAAAATCACCGGCACTTCGGATACGGCACGGATTCCGGCGCAGATGTCAAACCCCGATTCTCCCGGCAGTTTCAGATCTAACAGGATCAGATCCGGATCGGCCGCTAATGCGGCCGACGCGGCTTCCTCAAATTCGCAGAGCGCCGTAACTTCATACAGCGCATTTTCCAAAAGCAGTTTTAATTCCTGCCGGATCTGCGCTTCATCTTCTATGATCACTATATGCATATTCTTTCTATGCCTCAATCAGCGGGTAAAATTTGTCCGCAGCTTTTCATTGACCGGATGTTCCAGTCCGTTTTGTTTTCCAAGCTCGATACATTTTAATATCCACGCCATGTTTTTACCGATATTGGCCATGGTCATCAGCCCTTCTTTATCTTCCGCCACTTCCTCCGGCTGCGTGCCGTATACATGATTCCAGTAAGTGGAAGAGACTACGGGCATGGATGCTATGGTAAAATATTTATTGATCACGTCAAAAGACGCCGTCGTTCCCGCACGTCTGGCGCTTAGCACTGCCGCTGCCGGTTTAAAAGCGAATGCGCTGCCGCCCGAATAAAACGCTCTGTCCATAAAGGTCAAAAGCCGTCCGCTGGGATGGGCATAATATACGGGTGATCCGAATACAAAACCGTCCGCCGTTTTTGCCTTTTCCACGAAATCATTGACCACGTCGCCAAACACACAGCTCCCTGTTTCCCTGCATTTCCCACAGGCAATACAATCCGGCAGGGCTTCGTTGCCGATGAAGACCGTCTCCGTTTCGATCCCTTCCTTGTGCAGTGCGCGCTCCACCTCCCTGAGCGCGGCGTTGGTACAGCCCTCCGGCCTTGAACTTCCGTTTACTAATAATACTTTCATACAGATCCTCCATTCTTATTCCGCCTGTAAATTTCAGGCATAAACAATCATATGTCCCTCTTATACCGGAAAGACCGGCTGTTTCTTTCTTTTCAAAAGCTTTTCTCCTTCCGTCTGTGCCTATGGCGTTTTTCTTCCTTCATCTTCTATCACCCAATAATCATAGTATGAAATATTTTTCTGATGCCCTATCAGCGGTTCTTCGGATCTTATAAAACCCGCCTTTTTTAACGCTTCGATCCGCTCGATGGCATAGACCGGGGCTTTCGTTGCGATCTTGGAACATCCAAACCATATATAAAACGGTTTTATGACCAATGACAGAATGTCATAGACCGGCTCCGCTCTTTCATAATCGCTCCTTAAGTCCAATCTCAGGATTCCGCAGTCGGTAAAATAATCCTCCGCTTCTCTTCTAAACATTTCTATTGTCCCTACCGTTTTTCCCGTCTTTTTGTCGTCAATGGAAAAGCGTACAAAACCTCTGTTTTCACGATACTCGATCAGCCAGTATTTGATCGTATTCTCCACGTCCTTTTTTACTGCGCAGTAAAAATTGCTGCCATGACAATTATCACTGTTAAAAAACGGCAGGGCGGATTTATCACCGTATACGCCCAATAGATCCTCCGCATCGTTTTCCTCAATCAGCCTTATTTTATAATTTTCGTTTTCCAGTACCGGGCAGTTTTCATAAATGTCCATAAAAATCCTCCTCTTTCGCCACAGGCGGTATCATAAGTCTGATATCAGTATAGCACAAAATATACGACAGCAGTATGTCATATATGGTAATATAACAGCCGGAGAAACACCTAAATCTTTCACCATAACTCCCATCTGCCTGCTTCAGCGGGCATTCAAATCAGGATTGGGAAATTTTTAATATCCTGCAAAAATCCTCTTGCGTTTTTATGGACTAAAACCGCATCCATATCCGGAAGATACCCTCTTTACACTCTGCGCTTATTTTGATTCCAAGCCGTTTTGACAGACACGCCACTATATAAAGCCCCAGCCCGCTCCCTTCTTTGCTCCTCGCGCGTTCTCTGTAAAACGGTTCGAATATCCTGTCCACGTCCGGCGTCTGGGGCTCTTCCAGATCATTCTCTACCGTGATTGCAAGTTTCTCCTTTTCAAAATATACCTTTACTCCCACATAACTTTTTACATACTTACGGACATTAGAAAACAGATTTTCAAAGATCCTCTTTAGATCATGCTCGTTCGTCTCCACAAAGATATCCGCCTCAGGTAACCGGAAGTCTGTCCGAAGCCTCCGCTCTTCTATCCACCCGAATTGCTGTAATATGCATTCCGACAAAAAGTTCCCTATATTCAAAGACAGCCTCCCCGCCGTTTCCTCTTTTGCCTCCAACGAAGAAATTTCAAAAAAATCGTCCGACAGCAATTTCAGATAAGTTACCTTATCCATTGCAGTCTCTAAATACTCCTTCTCTGTCCCCTCCAGTTTCCCGCTTTTTTTAAGAAGCTGTAAATAGCCTTTTGCAGCGGTAAGAGGCGTTCGGAAATCGTGGGAAATTCCGGCGATCACATTCTTCAACTGTCTTCTGTCCTCTTCGTACCGCTCTGCCAGTTCCTTGTGCATATCCGTATAAGAATTTAAGACCTCTGCAAGCGCTATGATATCCTTATCAAAACAGTCCACTGTCACCGGTTTGTTCCAATCCGCGCTTTTCCTTTTATCCGCAGCCTTTGTAAAACTCCTGATCTGTCTCTTGTATTGATAAATACGAAATACTGACATAACTGCCGCCAATGCCAGTATCCCGCTTAGAATGTACGCGCCCATACCTTATGCCTCTTTTTTCGACACTTATTTATAAATTCTCTTTTTCATCCCTATATAGGAAATTCCAAACCAAATACCGTTCTCTATCAGCATACCTGCAATCACCGCAAAAATCAAGTGTCCGGTAACCTCGTATCCGGCGCTCAATAACTTGGTCAGTTTTAACATCGTGAACCAATCTGCAATTTTTGACATCATCGTTTCCGATAATTGTTCCTCAAACAACTGCACCACAAACATGATGCTCGTTTCCGCTACGGCAAACCTTACATATACAAATACGGCTCCCAGGATCTGTCTGAACGAAGTCATGATCAGCACCCCGCTGGTGCAGACATGCAAAAACAGCAAAAATAAAAGTATAAGACGAAGAGGCAATTGCCCAATCTCCCCGACTCCGTTACAATAACCTATGATGATCCAGTAGATCCCCATAGATGCGAAAACCGATCCGGCGATGATGACAGCATCTACCAATACCTTACTGAACGCGATCTGATAGATCTTATTTCCTGCCATCACCTCATAATAAACCGTTTTATTCATATAACCAATTCCTACGGTAATTGCCGCAAATACCGACAAAAAACCAGGAATAAAAACTGACATCGCTAACTGTGCCGCCATCAGGTTTTCCGTCAAATTGCCTTTCAATACTTCCACATCCACAAGTATTGGTAATACCGTGCAGATCACACATAAAGCCGCAAGCCATTTTTTAAGCTTAGACGAATGCATGATCCTATGCCATTCCGCTCTCATTAATCGATTCATTGTTTCCTCTTTTCTCCTATCTCTCTTCTCTTATCCCTGTGATACTTTGGATAAATAATATTCCTCCAGCTTTTCGCCCTCCAATATCAGTTTTGTCAGGATAAGCCCGTTGTCCGTAATCGTTTTTGACACTTTTTCCACTTCGTCTAAGTGAGTAAAAAGGCGTATCTCCTCTTTTTCCATGACTTTATATGCCGTCGTATGCAGTTCTTTTTCTATGACCGCCGCCGTCCGGTCAATATCGTTTGTTTTGATCGTTAAAAAATTTCTGCACCGCTCCGCCAGTTCCTCATCGGAAAAGCATTCTACCAGTCTTCCATGATTCATGATCGCAAAATCCGTACATAGCTCCGATAATTCGGACAAAAGATGACTCGAGATCAGAATCGTGATCCCCTCCTCCAGACAAAGTTTTCTCAGCATATTGCGGACATCTACGATCCCCTCCGGATCAAGCCCGTTCACCGGTTCGTCCAGAATCATGATCTCCGGGCTTGGAAGAAGCGCCATTCCGATGCCAAGGCGCTGCTTCATGCCGAGAGAAAACTGCCTGACTTTTTTTTCACCGGTATCGGCAAGTCCCACAACCGAAAGCACTTCTTTGATCCTTTCTTTTCGGGCCACGCCTCTGACATACCGGACATATTCCATATTTTCAAATGCAGTCATGCTGCCGTCCAAATACGGCGCCTCCAGCATAAAGCTCATACGGCTCCTGCTTTCTTCTAAATGTCCGCTGCTCCCGAAGATCGAGATCTCACCGCTTGTAGATGCCGTCAATCCCGCTATCATCTTCATGATCGTCGTTTTCCCCGCGCCGTTGGGGCCAATCAGTCCGTAAATACGTCCTTTTTTTACCGTAAGCGTAAAATTGTCCGCAGCGGCACGTTTTCCTTTTCCATATACTTTCGTCAACCGTTCCAATTGTAAAATATCCTCCATAACCTTTCCCTTTCTCAAAATTGCTGCATACCGGTATCTTTTCAAAGAACTGCCAGACGTTTCCCCGATAACGGATACCTGATTATATTCTGCCATCTTCCGTTATCTTACCTACGGCTGCCTTTCATGATCTTACCGGCAGCTGCGCCGGCCGTCACGTCTTAATAGAGTATACCGGCCTATCCTAAAGAAACGGTTAAGTAAAAGGTTAAGAAAAGGTAAAACGCCGTTATAAAATGACATGACGGAAATGCAGGCAAAACAACGGCGCATGGGCTATTGTTTCAACCGATACCCCATACGCCAGACTGTTTCAATGTATTCCTCTTCTTCCGCATACCGCTTTATTTTATTTCTCAAATTGCTCATATGAACCTTCAACGTACTGTCCTCGTTAAAATACGGCTCGTTCCATACACTTTCGAATAAATTGGCCTTGGAAAACAGTTTCGTGGGATTGCGCAGCATCAATTCCAAAATCCCATATTCTTTGCTTGTCAAAACCAGCGTATCTCCCTTTATTGTCACCGTCTTTGCATTACAGTCCATCAGCATATCTTTGTACCGGAGTTTTTCCTGACTGCCGGCCTCCGGCCCTTTTTCGGTTCTTCTTAACACCGCCTCTATCCTGACCGCAACCTCGTCCAGATCAAAGGGTTTCGTGATATAATCGTCGGCTCCCATACGGATCACATCTATCTTTGTCTGTACGGTATCCTTTGCCGACAGAACAATGACCGGCGTATCCGAAAATTCCCTTAACTTTGTCAGCACCACATCCCCGCTCCTAAGCGGCAGCATCAGATCTAAAAGAACCAGATCGATATCCTGTCTGTCATGCAGCACCGCCAGCGCGCTCAAACCGTTTTCCGCAATGATCGCGTCGTATCCCTGCTGCCGGAGATAAGCAAAGAGCAGACGGCCTATTTCTTTATCATCCTCTACAATAAGTATCTTTGCCATTTTTCTTTTCCTTTTTACTGATTTTTATGTATGACTCCGTTTTTCCCTTTATCCCCTTCCTTACCATAATACTACAGTTCATCTCTCCCCGCACTAATTCTTTTGACGAAACTGCCTGATATATGATAAAATAAATCCATAGCGGTACAAACAAACCGTTTCTATCATGATCATTTTTGAACACGTTCTACGTTTACTTCCAGCTATCAACGGCGCAGAATGAAACGTGTCAGCGCACCATACTGCAAGGGTGCAAAAGCAGCCCGGAAATGGAGAAAAATATGGCAAAGCGGAAGACTCTTCCTAAAAATTTTGAACAATTGGTAACGGGCGACGATACGGAAACGATAAAAAAAGTATTTGATAAATGTGATATCAATGCTTACGGCGGATACAACAAAGGAAATGCATTCTCCTTTCTTATTTCGGAAGATTTGATGAAATGGCTGCTCGAACAGGGCGCGGATATCAATTATACGGATGCCTATGGCTATACCCCGCTTCTTTACCATGCAGGACATTCCTTTGCGGAACAGCAGGCGCTTCATTTAGTGGAGCTTGGTGCAAACGTACATGCCGTCACCGGACTTTACAACGAAAATGCCCTGCATTATGCGATAGAAGCCGGAAATCTGAAATTGGTACAGTGTCTTTTTGAAGCGGGCGTGGATCCGAACGCTTTAGATTGGCATGACAATACCCCTTTAGAAGCCGCGTTCTATCAGGCACGGACTTTTGATCTGGTCAGACTGGCTCCCGTAACCGAATATCTGTTGTCTCAAGGAATCCCCGTGTCCGGCAAAATGCAGAAATATATGCACGACGTTGCAAAAGACATTGAATTCCGGCGTTGTTCCCTCAATCCTGATTACATAGATGAATTGGACGGGGCAATGAAGCGTTTATACGATCTGCTTCATGTTACCCCTGTAGAAAGAAGAATGGAATACGACGGCAGGTCGCCTATCGTCATCAAAGAAAAAACATGGCAGAAGCAGCACGGCGAACTGTGGAGCCTTTTAGTCCCCGGCTCCGGCCATGCCAATACCGTACAAGGTGAAGCGATCCGCATTTCCGGAAAAATAAGCTACGAACTGCTCGACAACGGCGGGATCAACTGGGATAAAGAATACAAGATGCTGGCAAACGCTTTCCTCCAATATCTTCATATGGGAAATCCCCTTGCCCCGACGGAATATAAGGAACTGGAACGTATCTGCCGTTCGATCAGACGGGCGGATGAAGCGGAGCTTGACCGGATGAGCGAACTGGCCGTCAAGTGGGTCTCTTTAAATACAGACCCGATCCCCGTAGGGAAAGTCGATTATACAAGATAAAAGAAAAAGATACGGCCGCATGACCAAGCAGAAGTTATTCCGAAAACGAATCGACTTTTTCGTTTTCGGATAATAAGGCGGCATCTGATTTTAAAAAAAGCACAAAACGATTTCCTTTATCCGTCTTTTCATACGCGTAAAATCCTAAACTTTCAAAACATTTTCTTGACGCTTTGTTAAACTCGTATATTTCACGGATATAGAGACGATCGTATCCAAGAGTTCTGCCTCTCTCAATCAATCTGGCGATCACTTTTTTAGCGATCCCCTGCCGGCGGTATGCTTTCGTTCCTATCACAATGGGCATATCCTCTTTCCAAAAAGTAACGTCCCCAATCGGAATATATCCGTTTTTTTCCTTGATCTCAATAAAGTACAGTTCCCCGCACCGCTCCAAATATCGATACATACGCGTCAAGGTATCATGATCGTAGGGTTTTCTCACACCGTCCACAAAATAGACCGTCTCTTCGTCCTGATACCATTCATAAGCAAAATCGTACTTTCCGTCAAATTTTCTCAGCCTGATCTTATCATCGACCAATAAAATCACAGGCTGCAAAACCCCTTCTATCACCGCCGCTCCCTTCCCTCTTCTATTCCTTTTCACCTGCTAAGCAGCATTCCCGAAATACGGTCAGTATATCTCTTTTGCATCCTCCGGCAGCATCCTCACATGTTCCAAATACATCCGGGCATTCTTCCCTTCCGTTTCGTTATATGGATAGGAAAATTTTTCTCCTACAAATCTGGCCGTCCTTTCAAACAGCGTGCACATTCTCATAACGGCCTCCCATGCCTCCTCCGTGCGGCATCGGAAATAGGTAGAGAGATATTCTTCCCACTCCGCCTTTTCAAGCCACTTACCCATATATTTTGCCGATTTTCCCACACTCACGCTAAAATCCGTATGAATGCCGATCTTCCATGACAGCATCGTTTCCAGCTGCTTTCTGACTACAAAGTTCGCCATATCCTGAACATATAAAATCTCTTTTCTCCACAGCCCTTTGGCAATATTATTCGTACACCACCAAAAATCGTTACAGACTGCCTGAAATTGTTCCTTGGAGGGCTTTTTAACATGATAATCTTCATCCCCTGCCTCTGGCAGCCGGGGCAGGATCCCCTTCTTATCAAGCAATATTTTACAAAGTTTATCTTCCGTTATATGATCGAGCGCATACGATACCGTTTCCACATGCAGATCGATCCTGTTCCCGTCGTTAAACTGCATCAGCCATCCGTAGCAGTTCTCCTTATCGCTCGGATAATAGGGCGATTCTTCCGGATACTGCATATAAAGTATCGTCCCAAATTTTTCTATCCACTTTTTATCTTTCCTAAAACTTCCTGTTTCCTCTACCACATATACAATATCAAAGTCCTGAAACATATCCTCCGGGACATTTTTATTGGTTCTGGAACCATTCATATACACTGCATAGATCCGTTCATCCTGATTTGCGATATCAAGGATCAATTTGTACATCTGCGATTCACTGCGCATCTGTTCTGTCTCCCTTTTTCCCTTCCAATTTATCCTGATCGGCCGCGGGCGTATATTGTTTGCCGGCAGTATTTCCCTGCAGCCCCTTTTATTGATTTCCCAGATTGATTTAAAGAATGGAAATCCTCTCTTACAGCTCTACTTTCGGCAGTTTTGCGATTGCCTCTGCCAATTCCTCATCTGTAGGAATATAATCGCTCATATTTCCGTCGTTATACTTCTGATAAGCAACCATATCAAAGTACCCCGTACCGGTCAGGCCGAATACGATATTTTTCTCTTCTCCGGTTTCTTTGCATTTTTCCGCCTCATCGATAGCAACTTTGATCGCATGACTGCTTTCCGGTGCAGGAAGAATACCTTCAACTCTCGCAAAAGTCTCTGCTGCCTTAAATACTTCGGTCTGCTCTACGCTTCTCGCCTTTAATAAGCCCTGATCGTATAATTCGGAAACCGTGGAACTCATGCCATGATACCGCAGTCCTCCCGCATGGTTGGCAGAAGGCATAAACCCGCTGCCCAACGTATACATTTTCGAAAGCGGACACACCTTTCCTGTGTCGCAATAATCATATGCATAAACGCCTCTCGTCAGACTCGGGCAGGAGGCCGGTTCGACAGCGATCATCTCATACTCCGCTTCTCCCCGCAAAATCTCTCCTGCAAACGGCGAAACCAGACCTCCTAAATTAGAACCGCCGCCTGCACAGCCAATGATCATATCCGCCCTGATCCCGTATTTATCCAAAGCCGCTTTGGTTTCCAGACCGATAATAGACTGATGCAATAATACCTGTGAAAGCACCGACCCTAAAACGTAACGGTATCCTTCTTTACTGGTCGCTGTTTCCACGGCCTCCGAGATCGCACATCCAAGGCTTCCTGTCGTTCCCGGAAATTCTTCATTGATCCTGCGGCCAACATTCGTGTCCATAGACGGAGACGGCGTTACCTTCGCGCCGTATGTACGCATCACTTCGCGCCTGAAAGGTTTTTGTTCATAAGAACACTTTACCATATATACCTGACAATCCAGATCAAAGTAAGAACACGCCATGGAAAGCGCCGTTCCCCACTGTCCTGCCCCTGTTTCCGTCGTTACGCCTTTCAATCCCTGTTTCTTGGCATAATACGCCTGTGCGATCGCGGAATTTAATTTATGGCTGCCCGACGTGTTGTTTCCTTCAAATTTATAATATATATGCGCCGGCGTTTTTAACTTTTCTTCCAGACAATACGCCCGCACCAGCGGCGACGGGCGGTACATCTTATAAAAATCCCGGATTTCCTGCGGAATATCAAAATATGCCGTGGTATCATCCAATTCCTGCTTTGCCAGCTCCCTGCAGAAAATACCGGAAAGCTCGTCCTCCGTAACCGGCTGCAGTGTACCGGGATTCAGGATCGGCGCCGGTTTCTTTTTCATATCCGCCCGCACATTATACCACTGCCTCGGCATCTCCTGTTCTTCAAGATAAATTTTATAAGGTATTTTTTTATCCATATCTGCTCCTATCCGCGTAATAAACCGCTAAATATTTCTCTGCCTGCTTTCCCTGACTCCAGTACGGTCGGGAAAACAGCGTTTCCGATGCCGCCGGACCTCTTGATCCCCTTGGCATATGCTGACATTATACAATGATTTCCCGGACTTATCAATTTGAAAAATCTATTTTTGATTTTTTGCCGTTTTCTATTTGCACATAAGTGTAGATCTTGTCCGTTTCTACCGTATACCCTTCCCCCGTTTCCTTCAAATACGGAATCAGTTTCTCCTCTATCACCATCTTATCTATCTTAAAAGAGCTGATAATATGGATACGGCCTCCGGTTTTCAATACTCTCCTGCACTCTGTAAGGGCCTCGGGAATGACCGTATCAAGATGGGCAATGGCATTATACATCACTACGGTATCAAAAGTCTGTTCCCCGTATTTCATAGCGGTCACATCCATACGCTCAAACGTAAGATTTTCGCATTCCTTCACATCCTCCTTCAAACGAAACTCCACCAAATCGATACAACAGACTTCTTTCGCAAGTTTACACGCACATACGGAAAACTCCGCCCTTCCGCAGGCAGCTTCCAACACCTTCCTGCCCTCAATATCCGCCTTTATTTTATCTACTGCTTTCTCTACCTGTAACATTACAATCTCCTTCATCCCGCTTCACAAAGCCCCCAATCCGCTCTTCCCCTATCGGATAAGTGACCGCGTACCCGCTGTTATAAATATTCCTCAATGCATTATAGCTGTTAAATTCCTCCGTCATGACAAATCCTTTGCTCCACACCATAAAATAGCACCATGGTACGCGGCTTTCAGATAACATTTCTATATCCGGAAGTATCCCGATCTCCGCCAGCGCCACAGGCTTTTTCGCCTCCGTAACGGAAATAAGCTCTTCATATTCTTTACGGTAATCCGTCTTTGTCCCTTTTTCCTCATATAGGTCGCGGGATAGAATGTCTACCACATCATCTCCCGGATAGCCTTCTTTTAATGGACAGTTCCACACCCACAGCAGATTATCCAAATGACGGATATTTACAAAATACTCGAACTGCAGACGGTACAATTCTGCCGCTACGGCAGGCCCTTTCCTGCCCCACCAGAACCAGTCGCCCTCCGACTCATGGAAAGGCCTCCAAAGCACCGGAATATCTTCCTCGTAAAAAGGTTTCAGACAGCCCGCCATCACATCCAGATCATGATAAAACGCCTGCCGTTCTTCGGTCCCTTCCATAAGCACCTTCTCGGGATCGAAGTCGGTTTTTATCGTATAAAAACTTTTATCTTCCCCGCCAAGGGGCGAAAACCAGTGCCATGTCAGCGTCACGATGCCGCCGCTGCGCCCAAACGCAAGCGCATGTTCCAGCGTATCTTTATTCTCGTCGATCTCTTTTCTGCAATGCTCGTCCCCTGTCTCATAGCGGATATTGGGCGAATAGGCCAACAGTTCAAATCCCCGGAGCGCCGGTTCTTTTCCCGTAATCTCCCTGATCTTTCCGATTTCTTCCATTGCCACTGTCTGCGTGTGCTGCCCCGTGATGATTTTTTGTCCGCCGATCCCGCTTAAGTACTGCAATAATCTCCTTGCACCCGGCGTTGCCTGTACGTTTACCGGTTCCATATTCCTCCTCCTTCTTACATAACACAAGCACACTCTAGTCTCCTTTTACAAATGCACCGTTGATCAATACATAGTTTACCTTCGTAGATACTTCAAATGGACTGCCGTCCGTGATTACGATATCCGCATCCTTTCCCACTTCCAAAGATCCTACCCTGTCTGCGATCCCTGCATGTTTCGCAGGATTAATGGTGATGGCCTGCAGGGCTGCAAACGGATCCATCCCCGCCTGTACGGCCAACCCCGCGCAAAGAGGCAGATATTCCTGCGGGATCACAGAAGAATCTGTAATAATGGATACCTGACAGCCCGCCGCCGCCAAAAGCCCGGGCGTAGTCCAGCTTTTATTGCGCAGTTCAAATTTCGACGCGCTTGTAAGAGAGGGGCCTATCGCTAAAGGTACGTTTTCTTTCGCAAGTTCCTCCACGATCAGATGCCCCTCCGTCACATGTTCCAACGTGATCTTCAGGTCAAATTCCTTGGCGATCCGCAATGCGGTAAAAATATCTTCCGTCGCATGGGCGTGGGCCTTCAGCGGAATCTCCCTTTTTAACACCGGTATCAGCGCCTCCAACTTGATGTCAAAAGCAGGTCTTTTGGAAAGATCCTCTCCCGCCGCTTCTTTTTTCTCCATATATTCCTTGGCCTTAAACAGGGTTTCCCTAAGAAGGGCCGCCGTCGTCATACGGCTGGAATCTTTCTTATCCCGATATACTCTTTTGGGATTTTCCCCGAAAGCGCATTTCATTGCCACACCGTCCCTCACGATCATGTCGTCCACTCGTTTTCCCGTTGTTTTTATCGTGGTAAACGTGCCTCCCAGCACATTGGCGCTGCCCGGTCCCACACAGACGCAGGTAACCCCCGCGTCTGCTGCCATTTTGAATGCCGGATCAAAAGGTTTGACGCCGTCGATCCCTCTCATCTGGGGGCTGATAATATCGTTGCCCTCATTATAATCCCTGCCCTCATAGCCGATCCCGTAACCGTCCAGTCCGATATGCCCGTGAGCTTCTACAAAGCCCGGATAGACAAAAAGCCCTTCCGCATCCAAGATCCTGACGTCTCCGGAAACATCCAGATCTCTTCCAATTGCCCCGATCTTCCCGTTTTCCACTAAAATATCCGCCTTAAAAGGCTCTTTTCTTATGGCATCGTGTACCATACCGTTTTTTATACATAACATAATCCTAACCTCCTGTCCGTTATTCTACTATATCACGAAATGATCTGAAATCCTATCAAAAAACCACCCGGTGTTTCATGCCGGGTGGTCTGCCACCTTATATGTCAAAAATCCGGATATTCTCATTTGTCAATATTCCGATGATCCGGATCAATTTTTGGAAGTCACCGTCAAGATCTTTTGCGCTGCTCTCCGCCCGCTCATAAATCTTTTGCAGTTCTTCCTTACGTCCGGCGCGGACGGCAGAAATCATTTCTGTTCCGTAAGAATGAAACCTTTTATGCTTTTCTCCAAGACCATTCCAAATTTCCGCTACCTTGGAATTTAAAGGTTTAAAAGCATAATAAAAATGTCCCAGTCCGCATTTCGTATAATCTGTCTGCAACGCCATTAATTTCCCTGTCCGGGCTATGTTTTTTAAAGTATCCAGCCAATTATGGTGCGCGTTGATTGCGCTGTTTAAGCAGTTAAGAACTACCTGATTATCCAACATATAGAAAGCGTCCGCCGCCATATTTCCCATGATCTTCGTGGACTCATCCAACTGCTTTTCGATGATTTTGGAAGGTTCCACAAGCTCTGCAATGGCACGGCTGGAGAGCGCAAGGAAATCCGTATTTTCTTTTAAATTCTGGCATTCTTCGTTTACATACTGCATCTGTCCGTCCAGCTCGTTCATAGAACCGCTGATCTCCTTGCTGACAGTGGCAAGAGAGGAAACGGAATCTGCAATCTGATCGATTCCCGTACGGTTATTGCCGGTCAGTTTCCATACGTTTTGAATATTATCGTTTATACTTTCCAGTTTGGCTACGGTCGTATCTACGCTGTCAGAACTTTTTTTAGAGGCGTTTTGAATATTATCGATAAAAATTCCCATCCGTCCCGTCAAAGATTTCGTTTCGTCTGCCAGACTCCTGATCTCGTCTGCAACCACGGCAAACCCTTTTCCGGCTTCTCCCGCACGCGCTGCTTCAATAGACGCGTTTAACGCCAGCAGGTTTGTCTGTGCGGAAATGGAATTGATCGCCTCAACGACTTCATTCATATTTTTAATAACATCCAGCAGCCCATAGATATCCTCTTTCATCTCCGTCGCCGTAGAAATCGCGGAAGACGATAATCCCGTAATCGAAGTAAGTTCATTTTCGCAATTATGTATATCTTCCATGATCCTTGCCGATCCGTCGGAAACTTCAATGATAGTCGAAGTCAGGCTCTCATGGGCCTTTGACACTTTGGACGCTATATCCGCCGTAGTTTGTGCCGTCTCGCTGATACGCCCTGATTGGGAAATGATCGAAGTATTGATCTTTTCCACCTTCTCTATATTTGTTTCCAGCGTCAGATCCATCGCACTCATACGGATCACTGCGTCCATCGTTTTTGTTACGGCCTGCTCAAATTCTTTTCTCCCTTTCATCAGACGTTTGTGGATATTATTTAATTCCCCGTTGACCGGTTCATACTGCATATCGATAAGCTGGGATATCGATCTGATGGCGATATTGGAAGACTTGGCATTTAATCTCATGATAGAATCCTTTCTCAATGTAAGTACTACACATTCCTACCCTGATGCAGCACTACAAAACCATAAAATATTCTTTCTTTCATTCTAACATTTTTACCGCTTTTGTCAACAATACCGCCAATCATTCCGTAGATCCCCAACATCCTTTTCTCATAGGTTCTCTTCCGAGCAATAATACGAAAAATACTTTTCCCGAAGCGGCTGGTAAGCGCCCCTTGGTGGATAGATCTTCTTTCCGTTGTCCATCTCCACTTCCTGTCTGCTTAAGCTTTCCACATGTACCAGATTGACGATATAGGCAACGCCGACCCTCACAAATTCCTGATAGCAGGAGAGTATGCCGAAAAGCTCCGTCATTGTGATACGCAGCAGACGGTATCCTCCCCCTGCAAGATACAGACACTGCACTTTCCCCTGTGCTTCACAGTATATAATATCGTTCAATTCCACCCGCTGCAGTCTGCCGTCGATCCGCAGTAAAACATATTTCCTGCGCTCCGATTCTACTTTATCCAATACCTTTTCTAAAATAGGAAACAGTTCTTCTTCGGATACCGGCTTCACCAAATATTGTATTGCATCCACCCGGAAAGCCTCCAGCGCATGCTCTTTTGAAAACGTAAGAAAAATGATCCTGCTCCGATTTCCCATATCCCTCAGTTCTCTCACTACTTCGGTCCCCTGCCTGTTTGGCATATAAATGTCCATTAAGATCAGGTCCGGCTCATAGTTTTCTTTTTTGACCCGTTCCAATAATTTCTCCGCCGCTTCAAAGCATTCTATCCTGAACTTTCCTTCCGTCCGCGTCTCTTCAAAGCGAAGCAGCATTTGCTTCCCTTTCTCCAACTCTTTTATCTCGTCGTCGCAGAGCGCTATCAAATACATATACTGCACACCTTTCATTTTTCGTGGTCAGACTTTATTTTTCCGACTTTTTATTTTCTGCCTCTGCCATAGGAATATTCATGATCAGACGAAAGACAAAGATACCGTGATCGTTTTTAAAATCATATTCCCCGTCATAATTTTCGGCGGTCTTAATAATGCTCAATACGCCGATACCGCCTGTAAATTCCGGCTTCGGCTGCCCTTTCTTAAGTTCCGTTTCGATCCTGCATGTATTGCTGCAATAGATGACCAGCTTATTCTTTTTTCTTTTCAGCATAAGATGAATCAGGCATTCTCTTTCTTTTGTCTGCTTCCTTACCTCTATACAGCCGTAGATCGCATTTTCATAAGCGTTCGCCAGTATCGTGATCAGATCGATATTAGGAATCGTCAGATTTCCGTCAAGTTCCACATCGAGCGTAACCTTGATCTGTTCTCTTCGTGCTTTCCGCGTATATGCCGAAAGAATATTATTGACCGCCGTATTTTGACATATGGTTTCTCCCGCACTTTTATCCGTTTCTTTTTCATATTCTTCCAAGTACTGCAGCAATTCTTCTTTCTGCCCTCTTCGCGCATATTCCGCTATGACGGCGTTATGATGTCTGGCGTCATGTTTGATCCTTTTTCCAAACTGCACGGATTCCTCCAACAGTTCCATATTTCTTTCCAGCAGCCTTTGGTTCATCTTCATCAACTGATTCTCTTTCTCATATTCCTTTTCTTTTCCGATATGCAGATAGAGCCGGAAGATCAAAAGCTGCAAAACCCCGGTAAGAAAAAAATTCATTATAATCTGAAACAGCCGGTATGGCGTCTGATCATGAACATTGGGATTTAGAATAAATCCGATCCCGAATAGAATGCTGACCAACATCACCGCTACGCTGAACCTGTCCAGTTCGTTTTCCACATAATATCCGAATCCCCTGATTACGCTTTTTATTTTTTTCTCAATGAAAAGCGCGATCAGGAAAATAAGTATAACGCGCGTAACAATATCCGCCCACAGGTTTCTGTCAAAGAAAATAATGGCGACTTCGATTCCTACGATCAAAAATACCGCTAACAAATAAAAATTCAGCGTCAATTTATATATAGTCAAAAAAACGGAATCCTTGCTCATATAGAAAGCAAAACAACAAAAACATACATACATTGCAAAAGCCGAAACCTTCACACAGCTTTCCCAGTTAACCACATACCAAAAGCCTGCAGCAGCAATTAGGACCACGCTAAAACAGGCATAACAAACCGCCGCTTTTTTTCTTTCAAGCCTCGGCTCACTCATAAGGGAAAATAGCAGAACCGTTCCTCCCAGACTTATGATATACCGAAGCACTGCGATTGCTGCAGAACCACCTAACATTTCAAATCTCCTTTTTCTTTCCCGAGACGTGTTAAAAAAACATTCCTGTAATCCGCAGATCCGGCTTATTTGACAGTATGTTCTTTATTCCCGTCACGTCCGGTAATTTTCCAGATCATGATTCATGACCGAAACCGTAGAAAGCGTCTCTTTTGTCACGGTTTCTATTTTCCGCATATCCGTATCGATAGAAGATAACAGCTCTGACGTTTTCACGATCTCCGCACTGTTCTCTTCGGACGCGGCGCCCGCCGACGCCATGGCCCCTTTTATACTTTCCAACGACCGGACATACTGCTGCGTTATCGTTTGAAGCTGTTCCATGGAAACTTTGATGCTGTCGGACATATCCGTAAAGTTTTGGGAAGCGCTGCCAAATTCTTCATAATCCGCAATGATCTTTTCCTGTAGAAGAGAAAGCATCTTTTCCGCCAGACCGTCCAATCCTCCGATGGCTTCTACCACGTCTTTACTCATTGTCTGGATCTCGTTTGCCGCATCGTTTGTATGGCCTGCCAGCGTTCCTATTTCACCGGCCACAACGGCAAACCCTTTTCCCGCTTCTCCTGCCCTTGCCGCTTCGATAGAAGCGTTCAATGCCAAAAGATTAGTCTGCTCCGAAATATCCAGAATCGCATCCGACAGTTCCTTAATTTTAAGGACCGCATTCGCTTTTTCCTTTTCCCTCCTTAAATTCCGGGACATCTCGTCTACATCTTTTTCAATCAGGGACGCTGAACGCTTTGCGGTATCGTTTAGTTGTTGTGAAGAGAGATTGATATCCCGCAAATGCACCGTATTTTCCGTAACAATGTCTGCAATATTCTGAATGTTATTATAAACAAGTTCCACCTGTTCTCCTGCAATGCCAACAGACGCCGCTATCTCCTCGGAAGACGCCACCATAGACTGTATCGTATCGCTGATATGGGTAATACGGGACGCCGACGACGAGACATGGCTATTGATATTCTGCATTTTCGCTTCAATACTGCCGGTTCCGTTCTTGACCTCTTTCACCGTATTCCCCGTTTTTTGTAAAAGCTGGTTCAGACTGCCTCCAATCGCCTCCAATTCGTCTCCGGAAGAAATATCTAATACCTTTGTCAGATCCCCTTCCGAAGAGATCACCTCAAGCAGCTTATTATTCACTTTATTAAAATTTCTTTTCATCCGGGACGCCACCAGCATAGCCGCCGCCACCGCAGCTAATATCCCCCCTGCTACCGCGATCAGGATATTCCGGATCAAACTATTTAGGGAAGTCCGGATCGACGATGCCTCGTAGTCTATCGCTACGATCCCAAGCACTTTCCCCTCATGAAAAACAGGCGCATAACCACTGTAAAAAGTTCCCCATTCGTCCGTAAAAGATTCTTTGGTCACGGACGCCTTTCCCTCCATCGCTTCGAACATAGCCTCCTGCGCTTCATAATCTTCTGCATATTCTCCCGGATCTTCCGGATCCGTATCTACAACGAACTGAAAATATTCTTTATCTTTGGGCATGAGTGTGTAAACATAAGTTACGGAATCTCCCGACAGGAAAAAACTCAGGGAATCTTTTATTGTTAAAAGCGCTTCTTTGTCGCCTTCCATCGCTTTCGCAAACGTCTCCCCGTCCACATTTTCGGCTGCGATCACTGCGATCTCCCTAACGTCCCCCATGCTTTTCTGCCTTAAGAAACTTCCCATTGTAGAATAGGAAACACCTCCCACGATCAGGGACACCATAATGGCGGCTCCCAAAATAAAACCAAAGAGCTGTGCGGCAATACTAATCTTTCTGGTTTTCATAATTCTATATCCCCCTTAAATATTTTAATAAAAGCTGAAATGCAATATACTTTTATATTTTTCTATCAATAGTAACAAGTAACAATGCTTGTATTATAGCAAGAATTATTCTTATTTAGGGTGGTTTGACATAATTTGCGTTTTTTCAGACATATTTTGCAAAACAGCATAACAAAACAGAGCATATAGACATCCTCTATATGCTCTGGTACACTGCGGTTATGCTATTGGCCGTGCTATTCTTCTATTGCCCTGATGGCGATCTCAAGCGCCTGCACGATCACATCAAGAGGCATACCTGAACGGTTTTTCTCCGCCTGCTGCGGCAGGGACGGAACGTGGATAAAACCGACGCGGGTTGCCGTTTCGTAATAATGATGCAGCAGTGTATAAAACAGGTCGTTACACACATAAGCCCCGGCGGAATAAGAAAGAGCGCAAGGTACTCCCGCTTTCTTTACTGCCTGTACGATCGCACGGCACGGCACGGATGAAAAATATGCGTTCTGCCCGTCGGCGATCACCGGTTCATCCTGCGGCTCGTTTCCTGCATTGTCGGCCATGGATGCGTCCCGAAGATTGATGGCCACGATCTCCGGCGTAACCGAATCCCTCTTCCCCGCTTGTCCGATACTTAAAATAACATCCGGACAAAAGTCCCTTGCCGCTTCCAGCACCGTTTCCGCCGCCACTCCGAATACGGTAGGCGTCTGCAGCTTTAGCAATTCAAACCCGCCGATTACATCCGGCAGTCTTTTTACCGCCTCCCACGACGGATTGATCCTGTCTTTTCCAAAGGGTTCAAAGCCTGTAATCAGAAGTTTTTGTCTCATTGGTACTCCTTTTCTGCTACTTTAAAGCGCGCTTATCAGGAAAACGCCTGATGGAACATGTGTTTTCCTGATAATATTGATAATAATATTATAACACGGATCTCTGCTTTGAGCTACCTTATGCATGTTTGAAAAACTACTAAAAAATATCAGAAATTATTTCCGGATTCCCTCCAGCGCTTCTCCCGGGATCTCAAATTCCACCGTTCCCATATACATAGGCGCCACGTCTCCTTCGTTAAATCCGATGACCACATTGCCTTTTTCATTCAGATAGAAAGAAGTTTCTTCTGTGATCGCTTTAAAATTCCATTCTTCGATTTCATCGTCCAGCCAGTAATAGACATTTTCGTCCGCCTCCATCTGCGCTCTCATCTGCTCCTTGATATTTTCACTGATCGGCGTGATATAATCCGCTCCTTCCACAAAAATATCCTTCAGTTTCAGACGTTCTCCGGTATTCAGATCAATGGTATAGAAATAATTCCACTCATATCCGCTGCCTGCGCCCTGATAGCAGATCAGCTTCAATGTGAAATATTCCGGCGTCGTCGTCAGTATTTCGCTTTTCACAAGAAGATCCTGATGCCCCATCTCCTCGTCCAGATTCGCTTCAAACTCCTGAATCAAATCATCAGTGATCTTTTGGATCTCGGCATTGATCTCTTCGGCAGTCTTATCCAGTTTTTCCTGCACTTCCCTGTCCTCTGCCCCATTACTCTCTATTTCTACCGGCTTTATTTCAGGAACTTCTATATCCGCTTTGTTTCTCTCCGTCTCGTATTCATAATCCCGGAACGTTACCACTTCCACAAGCGGCCCGATAATAGGGATCTGTTCCATTGCGTGGGCCACCGTCGCCGACGTATTCGGCAAAATCACAAAAGTACCCGCCAAAACGGCTGCTGCCGCCGCTATTTTTATCAACCTTCTCTGATTCTTTTTATTTTTTTCCATATTCTTTACCTCCTTCATCTTTTTGCGAAGCCGGTCTGCCTGTTCCGCCGGCATCTCCTGCCTTTGATATTCGCTCTTTAATGCCTGAAGTTCTTTTTCCAATAAAGCGCTCTGCTTTTTTGCCTCCGAAAAATTATAAGTCATACTGCTCCTCCCTTCCTGTGTGGAAATGATATACGTTTTCTTCGGATTCTACCGTAAGGATATTCCGGAGCTTTTTCATGCTGCGGTATAACCTGCTCGTGACGGTATTGACGTTTTCCTCAAGAATATCCGCTATTTCCTCTAATTTCTTATCCTCGAAAAACTTTAATATCACGATCGCTTTATCCTGCGCGGGAAGAGCGTCTATGGCTTTTTGAAGATCCACGTTCTCGTAGCGATCTTCCGTGTATCCCGGATCTATCCCATTTTCCTCCTGCATGGCCTCATAAGAAAGGAACCGGGGCTGCTTTACATATCGAAAGCACTCGTTCAGCATAATGCGATATACCCAGCTTTCCGCATACTCCGGCTGCTTTAACGTATGGCTGCCTTTCAGCGCCTTATATGCTCCGTTTTGCACGATATCGCAGGCGTCCGCTTCGTTATGCACATAACCGTATGCCAAACGATAATATTGGTTATACTTTTCCAAAATGATCCGTTCTATCAGATCCTGATTATTTTCCTCTTTTTTCGCGAAAAAAAAGTGCAAAATATTTCACCTCCTTACCGGACCTGCGAAAGCGCACTTCTTATAGACCGCCGCCCTTTGTCACGCTTTCGCATCTCCCTTTGAAATATTAGACACTGCTTAAATAAAAATTGTTTCATCAATTATAAAATTTTTATATTACTGTGTATCGTCTTCCCGTATCAGCCTTTTTTCCCTCCACTTTCCGCTCTGCCAGCGAAGGAACATAGCGACTGCCCGGACGCATTCGTCAAGAGCCATCCCGATATAAGCTCCTGTCACAAGCATTCCTAACCGTACTCCGAAAAAATAAGTGCCGCCCACCGCGCACAAATACATGAAAGCCGCCGCAATGATCGTTGTAAATAAGGCATCCCCACTGGTCTTTAAGGCGTTCCCGAATATCAGATTACTCACACGCCCTATCTCCAATACAATATCGATGGCTAAAAGTCTGGAAACCAGCGACGCCATTGCCGCGTCCTCCGTAAACAATCCCATAAACAGTCCGGAAGAAAGGGCAATCAGCGTTTCCACTATCGTCGCCGCAAAGATTCCGATCAACGCCGCTTTTTTTGTCCCTTTATCACATTCCTCATATTCTTTCGCCCCAAGCCGCCATCCGGTCAGGATCGCGTTTGCCTGTGCCAGCGCCGCCCCCACGCAATAAGAAAAATTAGTGATCTGGGCAGCATAGGAACGCGCCGTAACATTCATCCCTTCCGCATCCATCTGATTTAAGAAACGAATGATCATCGTCATTGCCACATTATAAAGCGCCGTCTCCGCTGCCGAGGGCAGCCCTATTTTGACGATCTGCCCAAAAATCTCTTTGTTCGGCAGCCTTTCTTCATCCTCACCGGCATGGACAAGACGTTTCGCCGAATAGACCAGCATAAGCAGATTCAACAGACGGGACACCACCGTGGCTATCGCCGCTCCCGCCACACCCATATGAAACCCGAAGATAAAAATTCCGTTCAGGATAAGATTACATATATTGGCTGTGATTGTAGCGGTCAAAGTCTGCTTCGTAAACCCAAATGCGCGAAGATAGCTGGAAAAGATGGGCATCAGCGCATTCAGAATGCATCCCCCTCCTACGATCTTCAAATAAACGGCTGCATGTTCCATCAATAGCGGCGCAACACCTACCAGACTTAAGATCGGCTCTGCGCAAAAGAACAGCAATACCGCCAAAAGCACACCCACGATCCCGTTAAAAATCAAACCAAGCTGTCTTGCCTGATATGCCACCCCTATTCTGTTTGCGCCGATATACTGTGTCATAACCGCAATCATCCCCGAAGAGATGATCGAAAACATAATGATAAAAATCCCGATATATGTATTGGCGGTTCCGACCGCGCCGACCGCTTCATCCCCCACCGTAGAAAGCATCAGGGTATCCGCCATTCCGGCAAGCATAAAACCGAAGATCTCCAGACAGATCGGCACGAATAGCTGCGTCAGGCTTTTTCTGTTTTCTTCCATAACCAACCTCCATTTTTATCATTTTAACCTGTTTTTGTTTTTTATACTTGCATTTTTTCGGCACAAAATTGCATTATTTCTACTTTTCCGATGAGGTCAGCATGGGATTTACTAAAAAATATGCATCCGTCTCTTGCAAAACATCCATACAAACGGTATGATCGGTTTTATGGATATGCACATTTGCAGAAAGCCGGCCTGACATTACAGATGCAGAACCTACAAAGAAAGCGGTATTGAATATACGGGTAAAAGCACTAAAAAGATATATGGTAAAGATAAAGGATCGGAATCAGGCACGAAGCAAAAGAAAGGAATCCGTACATGATCTTAGAATTAAAAGAAAATATCCCTCACGGTACGAAGGAATATCCTTACGGACAATATTTTATCCACAATATCAGACGGCATTTCCAGTTTCCCGTCCACTGGCACGATGAATTTGAAATCATTTATATCAAACAGGGAACGCTTCAGATCTACATTGAAGAACAGGAATATACCGGAGAAGCGGGCTCCATTTTTCTCGTTAATCCAAGGGAGATGCATTTCATGGGTTCCGCCGACCTTTCCGTCGCCTATTACACGGTGCTGTTCCCGTTAACCTCTATCTCTTTTCAGTCGGAAGACGAACTGGAAAAGACGCTGCTGCAGCCTCTCAGAGACGGACAGCTTTTACTGACAAACCATATTACGGAAAAAAGGCTGTTACAGCAGTTACGGGATCTGTTCGATGAAATGATCTCCCTCAATGAAAACCGGACGCCGCGGTATCAATTAAAGACCCGTATCCTGCTCCTCGAATTTCTAAACAAGATGATGGAATACGACTTATTTTTTACTCCCCGGATCTCCGGCAGCCGCACCGGAATGCAGAAAGAACTGCTCCTCTACATCCGGGAGCACTTTACGGAAAAGATCACTCTGCAGACATTGTCGGAACAGTTCCATCTGTCGGAAAAATATATTTCACGTTATTTCAAAGAACACTTTTATCTGACTTTTTCCAGCTACTTAACCCACCTGCGGCTGACCTGCGCCAAAAAGCTGCTGGAAACGACGGAACTTTCCGTAACGGAGATCTCGCTGCGTTCCGGTTTTCCTAACGTCAGCTTTTTTATCCGTACCTTTAAGGACGCTTACGGCGCTTCTCCTCTAAAATATAAAAAATCCCTTTCTTAATATAGTGTTTGCCGTTCTATTTCACGGATCAGGCTGATCATTTCTATGGCGCCCAAAGCACAGTCATAGCCTTTGTTTCCTGCCTTTGTACCCGCCCTTTCGATCGCCTGCTCGATATTCTCGGTGGTCAGGACGCCAAACATGACCGGAATGCCGCTTTCCAGTGAAACGGCGGCAATTCCTTTGGATACCTCGCTGCATACATAATCATAGTGGCTGGTAGATCCCCTGATGACCGCCCCCAGACAGATCACGGCGTCATACTTTCCGGACTTCGCCATTTTAGACGCGATCAGCGGGATCTCAAACGCCCCCGGGACTTTCGCAACAGAAATGTCGTCTTCTTCCACGCCATGCCGAAGCAGCCCGTCCAGCGCTCCGTCAACCAGTTTTGACACGATAAAATCATTAAAACGCGCCGCCACGATTCCTATTCTGACTTTTTCCGATACCAATTTTCCTTCTAATGTTTTCATAAAATTTCTTCTCTCCTTTTTCCATCTCACTATCTGTTTTTCAAATTTTCAAAATATGGCCCATACGTTCTTTTTTCGTTTTCAGATAAAACAGGTCGTGGGCCGTGGCGTCCATTTGAATGGGAATGCGCTCGCTGATCTCAATTCCAAATTCGGAAAGCTGATACACTTTGTCAGGATTATTGGTCAGCAGCCGTAAACTTTTTACCCCCAGTTCTTTTAAGATCTGCGCACCGATGTAATATTCTCTCTCGTCCCCTGCAAATCCCAATGCCAGATTGGCTTCCAACGTGTCCAACCCCTGTTCCTGCAGCTCATATGCGCGCAGCTTATTGATCAGTCCGATCCCCCGTCCTTCCTGACGCATGTAAAGCATGATTCCCCGCCCCTCTTGTTCGATCCGGGTCATGGCGGCGGCTAATTGTGCGCCGCAATCGCAGCGCAGAGAACCGAAAACATCCCCCGTCATACACTCGGAATGTACCCGGCAGAGCACCTCTTTCCCGTCTCCGATCTCTCCCTTCACCAAAGCCACATGATGCTCTCCGTTCAGCCTGTTCACAAAACCGTAAGCCGTAAAATCTCCGTATTTCGTCGGCAGCTTTACGACGGTTACCTGATCCGTCAGTTTTTCATGGCATTTACGGTAATTCTGCAGGTCTTTTATCGTAATGCATTTGATATTTCGCTTTTTTGCAAACTCCGTTAACTCCGAAGTACGCATCATCGTTCCGTCTTCCCTCATAATCTCACAGCATAAGCCGCACTCCTTAAGCCCTGCCAGACGGCAAAGATCTACCGTCGCTTCGGTATGACCGTTCCGCTCTAGTACGCCGTTTTTTTTCGCCAGAAGGGGGAACATATGCCCCGGCCTGCGAAAATCTTCCGGTCTGGCATCCTCCGCCACACAGGCCATCGCCGTAACGGAACGCTCCGCTGCGGAAATGCCCGTAACCGTTGACACATGATCGATGGATATGGTAAAAGCCGTTTCATGATTGTCGGTATTGCTGCTCACCATTTGGGGGATCTGCAGTCTTTCAATATATTCCGCCGACATAGGCATACAGATCAGCCCTTTTCCATGCGTCGCCATAAAATTAATATTTTCCGTCGTGGCAAACTCCGCCGCACAGATAAAGTCTCCTTCGTTTTCCCGATCCGGATCATCAATCACCAAAATGATCTTTCCGTTTTTCAATTCGTTAAGCGCCTCTTCTATCGTATGAAACTGTAACATGGTTTTCCTCCTTAAAATCCGTATTGGGAAAGAAACTCCTGCGTGATCCCGCTTTCTTTCCGCCGCCCTTTATCCGGCGCCTGTTCCGCCGTTTTGCAAACCAATTTTTCTAAATATTTTGCAATGATATCCGTCTCCAGATTAACAGAATCCCCTTCCCGGCGTTCTTTCAGAACCGTTTCGCTTACCGTATGCGGAATCGCTGAAATGGAGAAATCCGTCTGTGTAAGCGCCGCCACGGTCAGGCTGACGCCGTCTACCGTAACAGACCCTTTTTTCACGATATACCGCAAAAGTTCCGGCTCTGCCTGCACGGTGTACCAAACCGCCGTATCGTCGCGTCTGATACGGCTGACCGTTCCCACGCCGTCCACATGTCCGGTAACGATATGGCCTCCGAACCGCCCGTTCGCCGGCATGGCGCGTTCCAGATTGACATGCCGGCCGGACGTAAGTCCTGCCAAAGAAGAACGGTTTAAGGTTTCATGCATCACATCCGCGGCAAATCCGTCCGCAAACAATTCCGTAACGGTCAGGCAGATTCCGTTCACCGCAATGCTGTCTCCGGTCTTTGCATCCTCCGTTACCTTTTTTGCACAAATGACCAGTACTGCGGAATGCTTTCCCTTTATGATCTGCTTTACCGTTCCGACCTCTTCAACGATTCCCGTAAACATATCCCGCCACCTCGCTTTCTATCAAAAAATCTTCTCCCAGACGGGTCACCGTACTGTTCTTTAAAGGAAAAGCTTCGGCAGGAGAAGGGACGCCTTTCCCTTCCACCGGAGTCTTTGCATCCTGTCCTCCAAACAGCTTCGGTGCAAGATATGCCTGCAGCTTTTGTACGATACCGCTTTTTAATGCGGCCCAGTTCAACGTGCCTCCGCCCTCCAGTAAAATACTGTCGATCTGCTCCTGACCCAATCGCTGCATCAGCTCTGCCAGATCCACATGTCCTTCTTTCTCCCCCATCGTAAGAATGCGGCATCCCGCTTCTTCATAAGGGATCCTCTTTTGCCTATCCGTACTGCAAGTGGCAATCACGGTCGGTACCTGCTTTGCGGTTACGACTACCTGTGACGAAAGCGGGATGCGCAGCCTTGTATCGCAAAGGATGCGTACCGGATTTTTTCCGTTTTCCATACGGCAGGTCAGTAACGGGTCGTCCGCCAGTACCGTTCCGGATCCGACCATGATCCCGGTATACCTGTGACGTTGTTCCTGCACATGGTTTCTCGCTTCTTTTCCCGTGACCCATTTCGAAGCGCCCGTATAAGCCGCAATTTTCCCGTCCATTGTCATAGCGTATTTCATTACTACAAAGGGACGCCCCGTCCGTATATAGTGGAAAAACACCTCGTTTAAACGGTCGCATTCCTTTTGCAGAACATGTTCCGTCACTTCTATGCCATGCTCCCTTAGCAGGCGGATTCCCTTACCGCTCACAAGGGGATTGGGATCTGTGGAGCCTACGGCCACCCGTTTGATCCCGGCCGCTAAAATAGCCTCCGTACAAGGCGGCTGCCTTCCCTGATGACAGCATGGTTCCAACGTAACATACATGTCGGCTCCCTCCGGCGTTTCCGTGCAGGACGCCAGCGCATTGCGCTCGGCATGGGGTTCCCCGCATCTTTCATGCCATCCCTGACCGATGATCCTCCCTTGTTTTACAATGACCGCTCCCACCATAGGATTGGGAGACGTCCAGCCGCAGCCTTTCTTTGCAAGCTGCAGCGCCAAATTCATAAACCGTTCATCCTCCATAACGATCCTTTCCGCCGCCTTCGCGGCCTATTTCCTCTGCGCATAAAAAAGGCCCTGAACAAAATCGTTCAAGGCAGAAACAAACGGGATCGCAGCCACAGCCCTCCCACGCGCAAATATCCTTTACATCTGCACAAAAAAGCTCTGGAGTGTAAAACAATCCAGAGCTATCATACTATGCATAGTATCGGCACGAAAATCGCAATACAAAAGCAATATGCGAAATTCTGCGCTTTATCATCTTCTTTCATCCAGACTTTACTGTCGGCTTCGGAGTTTCACCGAATCATGCCCCGCCAGCAGCGCTGACGGTAAGCTCGTGGGCTGTACCACCGGTAGGGAATCGCACCCTGCCCTGAAGATTTCGTTATTTTGTTTATGTGGATTACTATAGCATGATAGGAATTAAAAATCAAGAGCTTTTCACATTCCTATTCAGCTCCAAAAGTTCCTGTTCCAGCATTCCTATATCAGCATACGCTCGATTTTGCCGCTCACGGTTTCCCCTATAACACACTTTTCATTTTGAACCCCCTATGTTATGATATAGCAAGCATAAGAGTAGCAGCAAATTTGTACGCCTTAAAGCATGCAGATGGGATCCGGTATCCCAAGATCACTTTTACAGACGGCAGGGAGCAGATAGGAATGGAAGAATATTTTGACGAAGAGGATAGACGCCGCTTGCAGCATATGCGGGAAAGACAGGAAAGAAAAAGAAAAGAACGGGAAAAAGAACTGCGGCGGAATCTGACCAAGTTAGGGATTGCGGTAGTTGGCATCGTTATCGTTGCCGCCGCCTCCGTTTTCATAAATTTTGCAGGTAAGAAACGACAGGCGGGAAACTTTCAGAAAGGCATTGCCGTTCAGGAGGGATCCCAATTCTTGCTGGCTGCAAAAATAAAAAAAGAAAGTCCTGACACTTTAAAAGAAACGGATAACAAAACGGAAATAGACGGCAGCACAAAAGAGCAACCTTACCATTATGCAATGACGGAAGATACCGTCCGGCTGTCAAGCGAGGTCGGCAGCAGTCACGCCATTTTTTTAGATTTGGAAAAAGGAACGGTACTTGCCTGTAAAGATGCGACAAGCAGGATCGTCCCTGCCTCCATGACAAAAGTGCTGACGCTTCTTGTAGCAGTGGAACATATCGAAAACCTGAACGACACTTTTACGATCACGCAGGATATTACGGATTATTGTTTTGTAAATGACTGCAGCGTTGCAGGATATGAAAAAGAAGAAAAAGTGACCATAAAAGATATGCTATATGCGACGGTATTGCCATCAGGGGCGGATGCGGCGCTGGGACTTGCAGTTTATGTGTCAGGATCACAAGAGGCATTCGTGGAACTGATGAACGCCAAACTGGAGGAACTGGGCTTATCGGAGACGGCGCATTTTACCAATTGCGTCGGTATCTATGAAGCGGATCATTACTGTACCATGTACGATATGGCAATGATCTTAGATGCGGCGCTTCAAAATGAGACCTGTCTGGACGTTCTTTCTGCCCGCACTTATGTTACGTCCAAAACGGAACAACATCCTGAAGGGATACCGCTCTCCAACTGGTTTATAAGGCGTATTGAAGATAAAGATACCGGCGGTCTGGCGGTCGGCGGCAAGACCGGGTATGTAGAAGAGTCAGGAAGCTGCGCTGCCAGCTTTGGTTCGGATCCAACCGGGAAAACATATATCTGCGTTACTGCCAACGCCTCCAGTAAATGGGGATGTATTGACGATCACGCTTATATGTACAAACGTTTCGCATTATAAGTAAGAATTGCCAACTATAAAAATCTCTGAATTCGAAAAAAGCCTTGCTTCTTACCCATAAAAAATAGTAAAATAAAGATAATTAAAGCAACACGGTGAAAATGCATATAATAAAATACGATACGTTATCTGAAATCACCCTTTAGCAGGAGGAAGGAGATGATTCTATGGGAATTAGCAGTATAACGTCAACGAACACTATGTCGGTCACACAAATGACTGCGGCAGATGTAAAGGATCAAAAAAGTAAAAATATTCAAAGCGATATTACCACCGCGCAGCAGCAAATGCAGAAGTTATCTTCGAAAGACGATCTGTCTGCTAACGAAATAGCTAATGAACGCAAAAAACTTCAAAAAGAAATATCCGGTCTCAATACAAAATTGAAACAGCATCAGGAAGAACTCCGCCGGTCACAAAAAAGAGAAATCATGATGGCGGAACTTTTGGAAGATAAAAAAACTGTAAAAGAAGAAACGCCGGAAGATAAAATACGCCCCGCGGAAACTTCCTCCGAGACGGCGGATAAAAAAAATCCGCCAACTGACGAGCAGCAATCCGCGCAGTCAGGTACCGTTATAACCCAAAACAACGACGGCACCGTTATTTTAAAGGAAACGGTAAGCCAGAGCAGCAAACTGGATACGGATACAGAAAATAAGCAGGCTGATGAAACCGATGAAGAAGTCCTTGACATAAAAGAAACAAAAACGGGAGACAACGATACAGCCGGGGATGTCAATTTATCCGTTAAAGAAATGCATGCAATGGTATCCGCAGACTCTTCTTTGGAACGGGCAGGCCGTTTGGGAACGATCATCGCCAAAACCAGAGACGGCATCGCTATTTTAAAGGGAGAAATAAATCAGGATAAGAATCGCAGCGTAGATACGGAAAGAAAGCAGGCTGAGCTTGCAAAGATGGAGCGGCGGGAACAACAGGCTGCGGCATTCCAATCCTCCATATTGAGCGAAGCAAATAATGCAATGAAATCAGCCGCAAAAGCGGACGTATCCGCAAAGGGCAGCGTACAGGCTGAAACTGAAACTACTTTTTATATCAGTGGTTTAAATACGCCTCAGGAAGAGCAGGCAGCACAACAAAAATTCTATGTTTCTTTTGCATGATCCAGACTGCAGGGACAGACGCAAATAACCGTCTTTTCTTTTTCTGTCCGGTTATCTTCATAGCGTCTCCGTCTGTCCCTGCGGTTTTTATATGTAAAATATAACGTCTGCTTTGATGATCAAATGTCAACTTGCCTCTGCTTATGGCGCCGGTCATTTCCGGCCGTTACCAGTCACACAAGCATGTTCCACGTTTTTTCGCCTACAATGCCGTCTGCCGCCAATTTCTTTGCCGCCTGAAATTCTTTAACGCATCGCAAAGTCCGATTTCCAAAAACTCCGTCTGTTTCCAGCGCATATCCTTTTCCGTTTAATCTTTGCTGCAATTCCTTTACTGCCGCGCCGACGCTCCCCTTTTTTAGTACAGGACGTTTTTTGTTGGAAGACGCTGGTATCTTATTCTGCGCGGTATTGCCGCCCGACGCGGAAGCCAAAAACAACTTCTGCTCTTCTTTCCTACGCTTTGTAAGCCCTGCAAGCTCTTTTCCCCCTGCCTTATTATACAATATTATTTTCTCGCCGATGGCTTTCTTGCTCCTCGTTCCGTTAGCGGATAACTGATCGATACTGCCGACGTTAAACGCGAAGGAAACCAGCGCGTCAAATTCATTTTGCCTCCATGCATACCGGTCATAGTACTTATTGACTTTTTTTTCATATTTCCTTATATCCTCCACAAGCAGTCCGTCCGCTTGGGCCTGCGTGATCCTCTGCCCTTCTTTGACTCCCAGCGTATGTCCGTAACCGATCGTCCATACACCCGCAGGACATTTATATGCCGTCAGCCTGCATCCTTCAAAACTCTTAATAATATGTAATCCTGCTTCTCCTGTTCTCATCTCCATATTCATCCTCCATTCCTGCTTTTCTTCGCAATTTATCTATCCGGTTCACCCCGCCGGTCTGGATCCGCTTTTGGGGACCGTTACGTTTTGCGGTCTATTTATTTTAAAAAATGCAAGCATCAATGCCTCAAGAAACGCCAGCTTTTTGATGATCACAGACTTGTCCTTCGTTGAACCGCTCTTGTCAATTTCATAAAAAGTTTCTCCTCCTATCTTTTTCTCGTATAGCCCCGCTTTAAATGCAGTTAAGAAATCTGCAAACCTTTGGTCTTCCAGACCAAGCGCCGTAAATCTGTCAAATAACGTAAACCAAATGAACGAATCCTTACTTGTAAAAATACCGTTCCATTCTTCACGATAAATTTTCTCCAACCTTTGCAGATTTTGATTTAACTTTTCAAACTCCGTTTTTGAAGAATTCTCATTGAGGAAAGCTCCCATTTTTTTACTCTGTTTTCTCCACCTTTCCATGTGGAACATACACATGACTGCTTCCATAACAATACGCTCTATAGTTCCGTTATTTCTTTCTTTTTCCGTATAAGTCCCGCAATCTTTCAAAAAGCGGTTATTCAGAGAAATACGTTTTACTTCCCTGGCTATGTTATCCATATAAGTGACTGCGTTCTGTGACGCGTTCATAGACTTCTGTTTATTGTAGCGTCTGATATGATAACCGATTTCTTCGTCCGTACAGTCTAAATGCTTTACCACGTCGATTTTATAATTATCAAATTTTTCTTTCAGTTCAACCGGCAGATCCTGATAGCCTTTTCCGCGCAGATCGTACTCTACCGTTTCATAAACATAACTGCCGTACTCATCCTTAATAACCTTTCCTTTTTCGTCTCTCTTCACTTTCTGATAAGAAGTGACCGGCATTTCCACATAATTCCCTATCTTAAAAGCGCCGTTTCTATAACTGCTCAATACTGTCAGCCGCTGTAATCCGTCGATCACCCATAGCACGACGCCGTTTGCTTCAAGCTGCTCGCATAATTTGATAGAATCCACGTCCTCCTGTTTGATCACCGTCACGATCAGTCCGTCTTTATCGCTTTTATTCCACTGATCCGGTTTCCTTTGGAGCGGATGGTCTTTTCTTAACTCGCCTCTGTCAAACATATTCTGCAACGTAGAATTCATATAAGCATCTTTCACTCTCTTATCTCTCACCAGTTCCATTTTTACTCCATTTCTGCGCTGCTTTTCTGCACAAATCCATAAACGGATTACGCATTTGCGGCAAGCGGCGCGCAAACTAAGATTTAACAGTTAAGATATAGGACGTTTTATTCTCAAAACAGCACCGATATATTTTCGTAAGCGTGGATGCCCATCATAGCGTCCGCGTATTCTTTTTTCGTCATGCAAAGCATCTGCCGTATCTCATCCGCATCATAGGATTCCATCAATAATTCCGCCACTTTCCTTTGACGCTTTGTCAGTTGCGTCAAATATTTTTCCAGCTTAGGATTTTCTTCCTCATCAAATATTTCTCTGTCCATATCAAAATCAGAAACAAGAAGGTCTGCAACGACCATTTCCTCTTCTTCCCCGATTGGCATATAAATGGAGACCGAAAGCCTGTCCGTCTTCCGCTTATAGCGGTTCCGCCTTGTCATTTCCGCTTTGATCCGCCTTAGCAGGCAGGTATATAAGAAACTTTCAAACGGCTGCCCGTTATCATATTTCCTTATGACGCTTACAAATACTTCATTGGCCAGCGAATAAAAATCATCTTTATCCTGATCCGACCATCCGCCGAACCGAGACAGCATTTTGTCCACCAACATACGCAGTTTTCTTGCGTTATCCGCATAATAAGCATTCAAAATCTCGTCCATTTCAACTTCCTCCTAATCAACTTGTTTCCCTTCCAAAGATTTCCACTCCTTTGTTTGTAATGACAAGTATAGAACACACGTTCATTTCTGTCAATAGTTTTTTAGAACATCTGTTTGCCCTTTTTTAGATGCTATGAAAATAAAAAAGAGAAATAGATATTACAGCTTTTGACACATCTTTCAGTTATCAAAGGAGGAACTTATGATTTATCATGCAAATTTTACAAAACCCAATAACGGCTACACGACTTTCGGAGGACTGATCTCACTTTCGGATTTTGATACAAGCCGCAAGAAAAAACCGACCCCTAACGGCTCCATTATTGCGAGACGCATCATTGCGGACCATTGTTTCGACGAACAATGCAGAAAAAAAATAGAGAACATTCAAAACGGTCAGGAAAACGGCAAAAGGATTTAGCAGCCTAAAAAATTTAAAAACCGCACAATGGAGGTCGATACTATCAGCAAACACGGAATAAAAATAAGAAATATCAGCGCAGGATCACTTTATGAAACCAATCTGGGCATTCGGGACTTCTTTATCTCCAAAGAAGCGACTTTGGACAACAGCCTGTTTTATTTTTTTCTTAAAAATAACGGATTACAGGTACACAAAAAAGCGGATTCCGGCAATCGGTCTTCCCAGAAAGAAAGTACGCTTGATATCGTCTGCCTTGACTTCGATTTCGGAAGCCCTTCCTATGAAACGGAAGTAAAAAAGCTGACCGATCTGTTAAATACTGACCTGTCAGAAGAAGCGGAAAAGCGTCTTGAAGAAATTTTACAGAAAGTACATTCCCAAAAAGATCTGTACGTCCCCAAAAAGCGAAATGAAATCCGGGATCAGTTTTATAATGAAGGCGTAGATATAGGAAATATCCACTACAAAATGCTTTTTCGAACAAGTGCGAAGGCAAAGCTGGGCAAAGCGGTCTTCATAAACAGCCGGTTATACGATCAGGCTTACGATTGGCTCACCATGGGACTTGGAAAGAAAATGCCGCACAACAACGCAAAGATCGTAGAACTGTCGGCCTATGCGCCTTTGACGACAAGCACGATCATTGATACGATACCTATTCCCGCTAACGATATCCTGATTCTAAAAGACCGGCTTTCCGTTTTCAGAACAACCGCCAATATCGTAAAAGCAACCGGCTATACAGATAAAAACGGAAAAAAGACTAAAAAATGCGTAGTCGTCCAAACAGAAACGGATGTGGAAAACAACGTGTGGGACGGAATGGGAATCATCGAATCCAGCCTGCTTCCCGGCTATATTAACGGTATGGCGCTGCTTCGAAATCATTTTTTTAAAATGTGCGGCATGCGCGGACACATAACGCGTTTTTTTCAGGATTGGTGCCGTGAAAACGGATTGGATTATGAAACCTATCAGGTACAGGATATGTTTGGAGAATGGCACTATGTAAAGGACATTAAAGTCATCACTACCGATCATTCCATAAAATGGATGAAATTCACGGATCTGATGGGCGGTACTCCGCGATCCGCCTACACCTATTGGCTGAACCGTATCCATGCGGACGGCGATCTATGGGGCGTCGTAAAAACGGACCATCCAAGTAAACTCGGAACATTCCAACAGCTCAGCTATCAGATGGTCAATTCCCTTCCATGCACAAAAGAAGATATGAAAAAAATAGCGCAGACAAGCGTCGATTATGTACATCTCTTAAAAAACAATAATGATGCTTTTGAACAATTTTTAAGAAAAAATGCCAACGAATATAACCATTACGAAATGCTTGCCGATCTGTATGCCCAAAATCATGAATTTGGAAACTGCCGATGGTTCCGGAATGAAAAAAGCGACGTTTTAAAAACTTATATAAAACGGCTCAGAAAAGGAAAAATCGTTATAAGCGGCGATAATCTTACCGTATTTGGAAATCCTTACGCACTCCTCCTCTATTCCGTAGGTGGGGATTGGCAAAAAGACCATACCTTAAAACCCGAAAAAAACTGCATCCAGTGTTTTACAACCCGTTTTGGGAACGATCAATATCTTGCAGCGTTCCGAAACCCTCATAATTCGCCCAATAACGTCTGCTATATGCATAACGTATACAGTAAAGAACTGGAAACCTATTTTGAATTCAGTCCGAATATCGTCGCTATCAATTGTATCGGAACCGACATTCAGGCACGCGCAAACGGCATGGACGAAGATTCCGATTTCATGCTCTTCACCGACCATCCCACCGTCGTGGAATGTGCAAAAAAATGCTCTATAGAGTATCCTACGATCGTCAACGCTTTACAGGAAAACCCAATCGCTTATCGTAACATAAGCTCCGACTATGCCAAAATAGATCATAAGCTTTCCGGCTCCCAGATGGGAATTGGCTGGTCCAGCAACCTTGCCCAGCTTGCGATGACTTACTACTGGACAGAAAAAACAAAGGACAATCCGGATAAAGCAAAGATGAAAGAATTATATGACATTTTTGTCATTCTTTCTGTCATCGCACAGATCCTGATCGACGGCTGTAAACGGGAATACGAAATCGACGGCGAAGCCGAGATCAAACGCATCAGCAAACTTCCCTGCATGACTCCGATGAAACAATCGGAAATGCCGTGCAAAAACGGTTCTGCTAAATTTACAAAATGCGATCTTCCGCTATTTATGAAATACATTAAGGAAATAAAATATTCTTCAAACGGCAAACCGCTTTCTTCCGACATCGTCAAAAAAGAAACTGCCCGATTCTATAACCGGATCGATCCTGCCCTGCAATGTCCCATGAACTGGTTAGAAGAATGTCTGGATCTGATTCCCGGCGCTTCTACAAGAGCCGCTATACCTACCGCCCATTTCTTTATTAAAATGGAAGGCAGTGCAAACAGACGCCAAGTATCCAAGGTCCAATCCCTGATCATGGAATACGATCACAAGATCAGATCTTTGAAATGCTCTTCAGGGCTGCCCAAAGAAGAATACATAGAGAAATTAGAAGAATACTCCTCCCATGTCTTCACCGAATTATCCAGAATCAAAATTGGAAACCCCGTTACCATAAACAGGCTGATCGAAACTGCCCTTAGTTTGGAAACCAATAGAAACCAAAAATTTTATAAGGGATATGAAACAAAATATACTCGAAAAACCTTAAACTGCCTATACAAAATGGATAAAGAAAGATTTTTAAAGAACTTTTTGTAATTTTGCACGGTTCAAACCGTTATTTATCCAAAAAACACCGTAATATCAGGCATTCTCCGGCTTTTAACTACCAGCCCCACAGGGAGGGAAAACACTCCCTTAACTACTATTTTTCATTCCAAAGGAGGAAACAACTATGATCGACGTTAACAAATTGAGCATCACACAGATCGACAGGATCACCTGCTTCAACAACGCGGACGAACTGGAATTCATCATGGATGAGATCAAGGAAGGATCCATCAGCAGCACACAGGAAAAGACCGACATCACCGGGAAAGGCGGCCGCAAGATCGGCTCCTTAAAGAAAAACAAATCCGTCACCGTCAGCGCCACCAACGGCCTTCTCGTAGGCGGCGCGCTGGCCGCACAGACAGGCTCCGAGGTGGAGCAGGGCTCTTTCACGGTCAGGGTCACAGACATTGTCACCGTAAACGCGGACGCTGCCGAAACTTCCCGCACAGCATCGGGGACCGCCGGCGCGGAAATCGGCGTCCTCTATAAAAAGAACCAAAACGGTTCTCTGGGAGAAAAGCTGGTCCAGGTTGCCTCTGCACCCGCGGCGGGCGAGTTTACCTATGACCCTGCCACAAAGAAGCTTGCTTTTTCTGCCGGCGACTTAGAAAACGGCACGGAGCTTGCCGCATTCTATGACGTGGAGACCGAAGCTGCGAAAATATCCAACGATTCCGGGACTTACAGCAAGACCCTGAAAATGTATATCGACGTGACGGCGCAGGATAACTGTGACAATCTCTACCACGGGCAGTTCCTGATCCGCAGGGCGGACTTCAGCGGCGAGTTCGAGCTTGCCGTCGGCAGCGAGCCCACGGCCCATGCCATTCAGGCGGAGGCCCTTGCGGGAGGCTGCGGCGGTTCTTCAAACCTGTGGGATTTTATCGTGTACTAATGCATAAAACAATTCCGGCGGAAAAGCCGGAATCCCGTCCCTGTACCGGCGGGCGGCTTTCATGCTGCCGCCCCGCCGCAGGCAGGACGTTAAAAAATTGCCGAAAACAACTTTTATAGATACCCTATTTTATTCCAAGGAGGTAACAACACACATGAACGACAACAACACTTTTTCTCTGGATGCGGTACTCTCCCGTATCCAGTCCAAAGCCAGACAGGCTGCCGGAGAGTTAAAGGAAGTGAACAGGCTTCTGACCGAACTGCAGAAGGCAGACCATTCCCTCTCCGGCGCCGATTTGGAACGCATCCTGAACAGCGCCTTTGACAATGCCGGTAAATACGGCCAGACCGTCACCGACTATCTCTCCTCCATCCTTGAAGCGGCACGGATGGGAAGTAAAAACGCAGAGGCCTTCGCCGGATTGTCTGCCGCGCTCCAGAGCGCCTGCGGCATCAGCGCGGATCTGGCCGCCAAATACTTACTGGCCGCCGACGGGGCTTTTGCCATGAACGGATCCGTCGGGGAACTGACCCGGACACTGGACGGGGCCTGCAAGCTGGCAGACCGACATTCCCTCAGCATGGCAGAACTGACGGAGGGCCTTGCTGCCGTCAGCACGCAGGCCGCCGCTTCAGGCATGGATATCCGGGAAACCACCGCCGCACTGGCCACGCTCCTCACAACAACCAGACTAAACGGCACAGAAGCCGCAAATGCGCTGTCAGGACTTCTCCTGTCCCTCCGGCAGGCGGCAGAAGAAACAGACAGGACAGGCCTGAATGCCAATACTTTTTCCGGTTTTGAAAAAGCCTGCAGATCCTTGGGCGTTTCCCTGTCCGAAGTAAGAAACGGGACTCTCCAGTTAAAAGAACCGATGCAGATCCTAAAAGAACTGTCTGAGGCCTATCACGCGCAGGACACATCAGGCACGGAACGCGCCGCCCTTCTGGATGCCACCGGCTTCGGCCCTTTCCAGACCGAAGCCATGGACGCCTTTTTGAAAAACTACGGGCTCTATGAGGAAATGCTGCAGGACTATGCGGACGGTACCGGCACCCTTTCCAAGGAAACGGCCAAGGCAGCATCCACATGGGAATCCTCCCTGAACCGCCTTTCCAATACATGGACCGAAACAATGGGAAACCTGATCTCTTCCAAAGACATGGTTTCCCTCATAGACCATCTGAACGAGCTGCTTACAGTTCTGGACAAGCTGGCCGCGGCAGCCGGACACCTTGGCAGCCTGAACGTCCTCTCCTTTTTGGGCGGCGGACTGCTGGGCGCAAAAAACTTGGGTTAGCAGACAGTATTTTTCTGTGCGGGGCCCAATATATACCCCGTGCCGGGGTGGGAATCCCCGGGCAAAACACAAAGAACCATAGAACCACGCCAGCCAGTCCTGCACGGAAGACAGGCGGGAAGGGAGTAAGAGACTATGGGAGGGTATATTGGCAAAATCAACTGCGGCCGCTACACCGCAGACCTCTGATATGACTGTGCGTGGACTGCGCAGCCTCCGGACGCCGCAAGGCCCGGACAAGGACAGGGACAGCTCATGTGACTCATGATGTAGCATGATGACTCAACCTGCAGAGAGGCGTACTGCCCCAAAGGGCAAGTGCCGCTCCCATCGACTACCAAGAGGACGTGGGTAAGGATACCCATGAAGGCATAGTCAGACCCCTGCCATTGAGCGTGGCAGTGAAAAAGTCCCCCGCAGCTGTGCGGTATGTAAAGAACAGCGGGCATCCATGCCCTCCCTCAGGCGGCTTCCAAAAACGCTGGGGGAAAAATCGGAGATAATTTCACGATCCTGATTTGTATGCCCACTAAAGTGGGTGAATGGGATTCAGTATGCATTTGAAAATCATTCTAAAAGTGGATAGAAATCAGCGCCTTTCCAAAGTTACCATGTATAGCCACAGTTTTTGCATTCAAAGCTCTTATTGATCTTCTTGCTGAACACGCCCCACATGGCAATGGATGCGCCGCGGCCTAAACCTGATATGGGCTTGATATTTGTGGAATTGCAGTGCGGGCATTTAGGAGTTGTATCGTGTTGCACTTTATTTGCTTTTTGTTGCTCTATCTGAGTACGAAACTGAGACAATTTTACGTTATATTCAATAATATCTTTTTCTTTGAGGTCGATCATGGCCTGTATAAAATCCTTATCATCAGAAATTTTTGATATAACTAAATACTCATTAAATTTTATTCCCGTATCAACCATGGTACCATCGCAACCCTTGTAACCATCTACTAAATAATTTACATCACTACAAACGCAAAAACGCCCACACTTATTACATTTTTTGACTATATCCCCCATTTGTATTTACCTGCCTTTTTTATATCATACTATCATAGCGCATAATAAATTGGAAGTTTATTATACGCCTTTTTCATTGTCGCTTGCACAAATATCCAATGGAAAATTAGCATTAGGTGGGTTATTTAATGGGTTAAAAGTTGATGTAAACTCTTATAAAAATGTCATTGATACTTTTAAATCAATTAATGACTTTTCTATTTACTGGGAAGGAAATAACTTCAACTGGGACGCCATAGCCGACTCCATAGAAAACTGCGATGCACGCGTCCTCTCCTACTTCAGGAGTCTGGATGACGGAAACGGCACCATCAACGCCCAGTCCGCATCCCTAAACGGCCTGTCACAACATTTACAGAGAACCGGGCAAAGCTACTCTTTCGCGGCAGTCAAGGCAACGCTTTTAAACACTGCGATCAACGCAGTCAGTATAGCCGCAGTCTCTCTTGTAATACAGGCCGTCGTCAGCGGGCTGGATCACTACATCCACCGGGCGGAAAGGGCCAGAGAAGCCGCCGAACAGGCTCAGCAGGCGATTGACAGCTCCCAAAGCAGCTTAAAGAAGGCCGCCTCCACCCTTGCCGAAAACAGAGACAGATTCCTCGAACTGAGCGAAGGCGTCAGCAGGTTTTCCAAAAACCTGCGCCTCTCCGAAGAAGACTATGCCGAATACCTGTCCCTCTCCAACCAGTTTGCAGAGCTTTTCCCTTCTCTGGTCGCCGGTTATGATGAACAGGGGAACGCCCTCATCCGGCTCGGCGAAGATGCAGACGACACCAGACAAAAACTGCAGACCCTCTTAAAAGCGCAGCAGGACAGCGCCCGGCAGACACTAATCAAAAACATGGACAGTGTGGCCGAAGGCACCTATTATGACGTGGAAGAAGCCAAAAGCGCCATCTCCTCCCTTGAAAAGGATCTGGAAAGCCTCCAGTCCCAAAAAAAGAACCTGAACATTGACCTGAAAAATACACATTATTCCGTCTCCATTCCGGATGAAGACTACGAAAAATACGGAAAGGCCATGGAAGAAGCCCTTACCCTGGCCGGTATCGGGTTTACACAGCGCAACCTGACCGGGGAGCGCAGTACCGCAATCGAAATAGACCCCTCCGCCACTGCCGGCCAATTGAAACAGGCTCAGGAATTTTATGATGCAAGGATGGAAATGGAAAACGAATTTACCAGAGCAAAGGAAAACGGGCTGAAAGAAGACCTGATAAAACAGGAAAACATCATCAGATCCGCCTATTCCCAAATGACTCCCAGCCTTCAGGCATGGATGAAAGACAATTACCTGTACCAGTACCTGCCCGACGGGATGGCTGCCCTTGCAGACGCGCTGGTTCCCGAAACGGACTGGAGCCAGACTGACGGGATCTTTTCAACCGGCAGGGCCTATCAGGATTATATCGAACAAAACATCCTCACCCCGCTGATGAACGTCCCAAAGGAAGACAGGGAAAAGATAAGCGGGATGATGAAAGAACTGCTGTCTTTCGAAGAAGGCGATCTGGACATCCTTCCCTTTGCGGAAATCCTTCAGGCAGAATTGAACGGCATGGATGTGCCAATCGACCTCTCCCCCCTCATAGCCAATGAAAAAGAGGCAAAAGCAAGGCTGACAAATTCCATCGAAAATATCGCGCAGGGATTTGATTACTATACGGCCTCCGGCAGCCGGGTCAATGCAAAAGATCTCAACGAACTGAAGGAATATACAAGCGATTTTGACACGGAACAGATTGAGCTCTGGAACAGCGTAACCCTCGGATGCAATAATGCCAAAGAGGCAATCGAAAAATATCAGGAGGCCCTGAAAAACAATCCTGACCTGAATACGGATCCCTTTTCCATTTCTTCTTCCATCAGTCAGATCGCCGCGCAGCTCCAACCCCAGTTTTCGAAACTAGGGGAGGCTTACCGGGCGATTTTTACCGAAAATGGCTTTACACCATCCGCCCTGAACAATTCCATGTTGGAAGAACTCCGCAAATCCTTTACGGAATCCGGCGGCATGACAGGCGTAGACTTTGACGCGTCCAAACTGGAAGACTTTCTTGCCGTACTCACCGATGCAGGCTCAACCTCTGATGAAGTGCAGAAAGCATTTAACCGCCTTGCTGCCTCCTATTTATACGGCACGGAAACACTGAACCATTTAAATGAAAAAACTGCCGATGCCATCAGGAAACAGCTTGAGGCTATGGGTGTGGCAAATGCAGACGAACTGGTATCCCATGCACTGGCTGCAAAACTGGAGGCACTCACACTGCAGGAACAGCTCTTAGCTGCCGAAACAGAAGCCGCCGCAAAGGAAACAGCTTTCAGTACTGCTGAATTTTTAAAAGAATCAGGCGCATCCGAAGCCGCAAAGACAAGCCTCTTCCAATTGACCGCGGCGGAAAAAATATTCGGGAACAACACCTTGAGCGCACAAGAAAAAGTGGCGGAACTAAAACAACTGGCAACTGCATATGGGCAGACCACTATTGCCGCCCGTATCGCAAATATGGAAAAAGCAGCGCAGGACGGACATATTCCCATCGACTATGATAAAGAACTGGCCGTATTGGAAAAGGATATCAACAACGCCATAAATAATATACAGGTCGATTTCAAAAATTTCAGTAACACTTCCTCGGCAGGAAATGCAGGTTCGGCAGCCGCCGACGCCTATCTGGATGCCTTCGAAAAAGAATTAAAAGACCTTCAGAACCTGAAAGATAACGGCATCCTCTCCGAAAAAGAATACTTAGACCGCTTAAGAATACTCTACGAACACTACTTCAAAGACAAAGCACAGTATGCGGAACAGTACGCACAGTATGAACGCAAATACCTGAACGGCTACAAGTCCCTCTACGAATCCCTCTTCTCCCATGCCTCCTCCCTTGTGGGCGGCAGGATCTCCCTCTTACAGGAGGAAAAAGACGCTGCCATAGAAGCCCTTGAGGCACAGAAGAAAGCCGCGGAAGAATCCTACGAAACACAGATCCGCCTCCTCGAAGACAAAAAAGCAGCCATACAGGACGAGATCGACAGGATACGGGAAGCCAACGAAGACAGGAAAGAAGCCCTCAGCCTGCAGGAAAAGGAACAGGCCCTTGCCAGGGCCGAAGCCCAGCGCACCCTGCTCCGGTACTCCGAAGACCGGGGCTTTTATTACGACACCGACACAGAGGCCATACAGGAGGCCAGAAAAGAACTGGATGACGCCCGGGCGGACGCCGAAATACGCGCGCTGGAAAAACAGCAGGACGCACTGGACAGCCAGATCGATTCCCTGAAGGAAATGGCGGACGCCGCCAGTGAATACTGGGATACACAGAAAGAACAGACCGAAGAGTACTACGACGCCCTGATCGGCCGCATGGAAGAATACAAAAGCCGCTGGGAAGAACTGGCCGGCCTGCAGGAACAGGCCCGGATGGCCGCACTGGCAAAAGAGCTCGGATACAGCGGAGAAGACCTGATAAACGAAAGCTCCGGCGCACTGGAACACCTGAAGCTCACCTACCTCGGCATCCTGAAAGACTTAAACGCCCGGAATCCGGATTTCCTCGACAGCCTGTCCCGGCTTGCTGGACAGGATCTGGGCCATATCCCCGGCTTTTTGGAAGGGACAAGGCAGGCCATGGAGGGCCTGGCACAGACGGACACGTCCGCACTCGCAGGGGGGCTGCAGGACATCGGGAAAAACCTCTCCTCAGTCGCCTCTTCCGCCGGCGACGCCGCTGCCGCCATCTCCGGGGACGGCGTGACCGGGACACCCGGGGAACCGGCACAGGCGGATGGAGGGGCAGGCCAGACGGCGGGCACAAAGACCGTCCCGAAAGGGAAGGTTTCCTTAAAGGCCGCGATCCGCGACCTTTCCACCCAGAGCGTGGAAGGCATCGCAAAGATCTCCGGCGCCTTTGCCGGGGAAGACGGGGAAGGCGCCAGCGTCACCGGGGCCATCCAGAAAGTCACGGACAAGCTGGGGAACGCCGACCCGGAGAACGCGGAGCCGGACAGCCTGATGGCGGTCCAGAAGGAGCAGGCCAGAGAGGCTTTGGACGAAGAACACGGCATCCCTGCACAGGAACAGGCATGGGAGTCATTGAACGGACCGCTGGAGAAAGCCGCCGCTGCAGTCACTGCATTACAAGAAGCGCTGGAAGACATGGACGGGCGGGAATACACCGTCACCATCCATACCCTTGGGGACGGCGGCGCGCTGGTGGATACGGTCCTCGGGAGCTACAGCACGCAGAACCAGAGCGGGCGGCCCCTTACCGGCAGCCCTGCCGCTGTTTCCGGGAGCAGCGGTAACAGAAGCAGACATGGCGGCGGCAATCACGATGGCCGGGGCGGCTCATTTACTGCGGACGCAGAACCTGCACCGGAATCAAAAGCCGCAGGTTTCCCGGACACGGTCCGCCCCCTCCCGCCGCAGTACATCCCCTACCCACCGGAAAACGACCACTCCAGATCTGCGGAAATGTACCGGACTTTCCGTGCGGCAATAGAAGACTCCGGCAAAATGACGGATTTTCTGGCAGCTGCGCCGAAGATCAATCCGGCCGGCCAGTTTACGGGGTTCAATGGGAAAGCTAATTACAACAATATAAATACCAGCTCCTCCCTGCAGCAGACCGTTACTCAAAACATCACTTTAAACTGTCCAAATGTGACCAACCATTCCGGCATCGAATACATACAAAAGCAGCTTGGAGACCTGAGCCTGCGGGCATTGCAGGAATCCATGAGACGTTAAGGACGCCGTTTTCTCCATATGGAAACGGATCCGGCATTTAGAAAAAATATCAGAAAAGGAGATTTTTCAAATGGATTTAGGAAATGAAATCATCAAATCTATCCGTATCATGCTGGATAGAAAAATCAGTAACTACAAAACGGACAAAACCTTTGATTCCGTCATCATCAAGACAAACGCCAATCACACTTATGTCATTTTAGGCGAGGACGGCTCGCAAAGAACCGTTTACTCTTCCATCCCGTCTTTAAACCTGACAACCGGCTCAAAAGTATGGGTAAAAATGCCCTACGGAAGTCTGAACAATATGCATATATGCGGAATCAGGAAATAAAGGAGGTGGTATTTTGGCTTCATTGATCGAAAATGTAAAACGGATTTATACGGATAAAGAAGCTATTAAACAGGCTATTACTGCCAAAGGCATCCCCGTTCCCGACGGGACTACTCTCGACCGGTATGCGGAACTGATCTCCAAAATCAACAGCGGCGTGGACTCGGGGGATGCCACCGCCGCTGCCGCCGATATACAATACGGCAAAACAGCTTATATAGATAACAAGAAAGTAACGGGAACCATGCCTAACCGGGGGACTGTCAACCACTCTTTACCGATCAACGGCAGTTTTACGATCCCAGCAGGGTATCATAACGGCAGCGGTAAAATCACACAAAACATTCTTTCCAAAGCCGCCGCTACCTATACCCCGTCGGCAGCAAATCAATCCATTGCCGCCGGACAATACTTATCAGGACAGCAGACAATAAAAGGAGACGCAAATCTCATTCCCGCCAACATAGTAAGGGGCAAGAAAATATTTGGAGTAACCGGCTCTGCCATCGCCTCTTCTGAAATCGACGGCAATAAAATAGCATGGGGAGAATCCATTGTCGGAAAACAGGGAACAGGTTTTTCGGAAACCAATAACTATTATTATTACGCTCCCTTTTACCATAGGCTTTATTGGGGGCACGGCGTAGGTACCAACGGGTCTCTCATCCATGGTTATGGCATAAACGGAACAGCTGAATCAGCATCGATTCAGTTAAATTCGGCAAAAACCTATCTTTGTATCCGCTATCATAATACCGAATACAATTTAGTCCCGATCAAACCGGCAACACAATCCTTTCATATCGACGTAACCAGAGTAACGGATAATTCCTATTTAGTATTTTATTATTTAGTTACAACAAGTACCGGATTACACGGAACCAAATATGTTCGGAAAGTTTCCATAGCTCCAGATGCAATTTCCCTGAAGGTCGGCGACGCCGTTACGCTTTGTGCCGCCGAATCAGCCTCCACCCACTATGCCGTAACAATCATGCGCAGTTTGTTTTCCAAATATGCCGCTTTCATACTGATTAAAAAGCATACCGTATCGTCAGAGCTGACAAGTTATTCTTATTTTACACTTTTTATCGATTCCGCAACCAATAAGCTGGCTGTGAAAAAGACCACCGATACAAACGGTAATGCCGTAAACGTCAGTCTTGGCAGCACTTCCGATTACCATTTTTATGGAACTAACGTAGCATGGTCTTCTTCCGGTATCGCTTTTGATTCTCTTGCCGCTATCATAAGAGTCAAAAAATCAAATAATACTTACCATTTCTATACCTTACAGGGACTTACCAAAGAACTGGCTAAAAATACAAGCGCTCTGCCCGCCAACGGATATGCCCTTGTGCCGGATACTTCCTTTGATAACGGTTTCTTTTGTGGAAACACCGTTTTTGATAGCACCGGAAAAATGATATACGGAAACAATGCTAATTCCGGAAAAGTATATATGATGTTTGATCAGATAAATAATTGCTTTTATAACACAGGCTCCGGTTTTAAGACTACAAAATAACATACAAAACCTTTTTAATTTTGCACGGTTCAAACCGTTATTTATCCAAAAAACACCGTAATATCAGGCATTCTCCGGCTTTTAACTACCAG
>CAJTWM010000024.1 GCA_910579805.1 uncultured Lachnospiraceae bacterium
GTTCGAATCCCTTTATCCACCCTGGCACTTAGCGCCACGTTATAGCCTGGTGTCCATGAAAGATAATGGGCTATCGCCAAGCGGTAAGGCACAGGACTTTGACTCCTGCATTCGCTGGTTCGAATCCAGCTAGCCCAGTTTGAATTAAATATATGGGATATTAGCTCAGTCGGTAGAGCACTTGACTTTTAATCAAGTTGTCCGGGGTTCGAATCCCCGATGTCTCAGCAGAGTAAAACAGCGGAAACCTAGTAAAATAGAGGGTTTCCGCTGTTTTGTCGTTTGTTCGTGAAAGGGGAAAATAATTATGGCTATTTGTTTAAGTTTGTGGTGACGCGGTTAAATAAGATTGGCGTTATTACTTTATGCACGGGATTCTTAGGAATAGCCGGTTTTCTTTTTTTCCGTTCATTCATCTGTTCAACAAGTATTTCCATAGCGGTTTCTGCAATCTTATCAATTTGCTGGCCGATAGTACTGGTGGGAATGACGGCCTCACTCGAAATGGGAGAATTATCAAAGCCAATAATTCGGTAGTCTTCTGGCAGAGAGCCGTGCGACCGGATCAATGAATTCAAAAACATATTGGCATAAGTGTCATTTGCCAAAAAGATCCCTTTCCGTTTCCCTTCATATTTTTTATCCAGATAAATTGCGATTTCCTGAAGGGCTTTTTGATTATCCTCATAAGTATCCCCTAAATCCTTTAGAAGTAATTCATGAGGAAGATCATGTTCTTTACAGATGTCGATAAATCCCTGAATACGTCCATAAGCCGGTACATTTTTGGGGACACCTACATTGATGTGGATCAGTATATCACAATTACACTTATATAATAAGCTGGTAGCCTGTATGCCGCCCATATAATTATCTGTATTTACACTGTTGGTATATTCATCCTCGCGTTCAATCGTTACGATCGGAATATTGTAGCATGCCAATTCTTTGGAAGGAATGGTATGGCTTAACACAATCATTCCTTCAATATTATAAGCCAGTAATTCCTGAATATAGCGTCGCTCGATGGTTTCATTGGAATTTCCGGCAAATACCAGAAATTTATAGCCGAACTTTTCATAAGAGGAAAGGATTTGATTTAGCATTTCCGCATAATAGTGGAGATATAGATTAGGAACAATGATACCGACAAACTCCGTTTTGCCGCTTGCCAATATTTTAGCGACTTTATTTTCTTTATAGTCTAAATCTATCAATGCCTGCGCAATAATTTCCTGATTTTCCAACGTCAGGGAATCCGGATTATTAAAATAGCGGGATATAGTAGTTTTGGAAAAATTTGTGTATTTGGCAATATCATCAAAAGTTACTTTTTTGCTGCTCATGGCATAACGCTCCTTTCAACGTCTATTATATCAAATCGTCAGCAGCATGGCAATAACCGGTTACATTACCGGTTATATACATTTTATACAAAAAATTATAAAGCGATTTATAAGATATCATGAAAAGAAAGAAACATCTTGACGATAGCAAAAACAGGATATATGATGAGTATAGAAAGAAAGTAACCGGTTACTTTACCGGTTACAAATTAAGAAAGCGACATATTACGAAAGGAGTAGTGAAAGTGAAAACAAAGAAATCTTTGACTTATGAAAAAAGAACAATAAAGCAGAAACTGTTATATGTCAGAAGAAATTGGCAGCTCTATGTGTTCTTTTTGATGCCGGCGCTTGTCATCACTGTGATATTTAAATATCTGCCAATGGGAGGGATCCTGATGGCATTTGAGGATTATAATGTGCGCCTTGGGCTTTTAGGCAGCGAATGGGTAGGGCTGGATTATTTTAAACGGTTTTTATCTTCTCCGGATTTTATGTCCTATTTGATGAACACTTTAAAGCTGAGTCTGTATGGACTGCTATGGGGATTTCCGGTTCCGATTATTCTGGCGCTCTTGCTCAATCAGATACGGAGTATCGGAATCAAGAAAAAAATTCAGCTCTTGATTTATGCGCCGAATTTTATTTCCGTTATCGTTTTATGTGGTATGGTGAGAATGTTCTTGTCCCCGGTAGGGCCGCTTAATCAATTTTTAGGAACGACAACGAACTGGATGACGATGCCGGAAACATTCCGAACCATTTATATTGCCAGTGGAATTTGGCAGGGGGCAGGATGGGCCTCCATTATGTATACGGCAGCGTTGTCCAATGTAAGTAAGGAGCTGGAAGAAGCGGCTACAATAGACGGCGCGAATATTTTACAGCAGATATGGTATGTACAGCTTCCGGCTATCAAAAATATTATCGTGATCCAGTTTATTTTATCTGTCGGTAATATTATGAGCGTAGGTTTTGAAAAGGCATATGCGCTTCAGACCGGTATGAATCTTCCCACGTCAGAAATCATTGCAACTTATGTATATAAGATTGGTTTGTTAAATGGTGATTATGGGTATTCAACGGCAGTAGGTATTTTTAATTCCGTTATCAATGTGATTTTATTGCTTTTTGTCAACCGGATTGTGTCAAAATTAAATGACGGTGAAGGGTTATAGGAAGGAGGCGCACAATGAGAAAACAAAAAAACAGATCAAAAGGAATCAAAAGAAGCGCGGTCGACAGAGTCCTTCTTTTTGCCGGATACAGCTTTTTGGCTTTATTTACGATAGCGATTATTGTTCCCCTTGCTTATGTTGTCATTGCTTCTTTTATGGATCCTAATGTGTTAAACAATCAGGGGATCAGCTTTCGTATGAGCGACTGGTCTTTGGAAGCATATAGAAGAGTACTTGAGGATGAAATGATTTGGCGCGGTTTTGGCAATTCTTTCTTTTACTCGATTACGGCAACCGCCATATCCGTTTTTATTACTTTGCTTGCCGCTTATCCGATGTCCAAGAAGGAACTGGTAGGCAGAAAGTTTTTTAATGCGTTGTTCGTAATCACCATGTTTTTCGGAGGCGGTCTGATTCCTACGTTTATTTTAATGAATCAGCTCCGTCTGGTAAATACGGTTTGGGCAATTCTCCTGCCGGGAGCGTTTAACGTATGGAATATGATACTGGCGAGGACCTATTATCAGTCGATTTCTAAAGAACTGTGGGAGGCGGCGCAGATTGACGGAGCAAATGAGATACAGTATTTCTTCCAAATATTGATCCCGCTGTGTAAACCGATCATTGCAGTTCTTGCATTGTGGGGATTTGTAGGAATGTGGAACAGCTATTTCGACGCGATGATTTACCTGAACGATGCAAATTTGCAGCCGCTGCAGTTGGTGCTTCGTTCTATATTGGTTCAGAATACGCCGCAGTCAGGTATGATCGCAGATATCCAAAGTACGGCGGAACTGTCAAAGATGGCGGAGCTGTTGAAATATTCAACCATTGTTGTTTCCAGTATTCCTCTTCTTGTTATGTATCCGTTCTTCCAAAAATATTTTGATAAGGGCGTTATGGTAGGTTCTATTAAAGGTTAGCAGAGTCTGGTAGGAAGGAGAAGAAATCAGATGAAAAAAAGGATAAAAAAATCGATTTGCATATTACTGGCTGCTATTAGCGGCATATCGCTTTCAGGATGTGGCGGGGCGTCGGTAGGACGGGCGGATATCAATCCGGAGACACCGGCAGCGGAGGTAGCGTTTCCGCTGGCAGAGACTAAAGAACTGTCGTTTATTACAAACGCGCCTGCCAGAACAGAGCAGGATCCAAATAAAAGAACTATATTTATGAGACTGGAAGAACAGACGAATGTACATATTGACTGGACCTGTTTCGTAGCGGATCAGTTTGGAGATAAGAAGAATCTTGCACTGGTTCAGTTCGGGGCATTGCCTGACGGGTTGTTTGTGGCCGGGATGAGCGATTATGATCTGCTTCGTTACGCGAAACAAGGGATCATTATTCCTTTAGAACATTTAATTGATAAATATATGCCAAATTTACAGGCTGTTTTTGAAAAATATCCCGAATACAGAGTAATGTGTACCGCACCGGATGGCCATATTTATTCTTTCCCGTGGATTGAACAGCTTGGAGCAGGAAAGGAGGCGATACAGGCAATTGGGGACATTCCATACATTAATAAGAAGTGGATGGATTATCTTGGGCTGGAAATGCCAAAGACAACGGATGAATTGGAAGAAGTATTGATCGCTTTTCGTGACCATGCGGCAGAGCTGCAGCAGGAATTTGATATTACAGGTGATGTAATACCGTTGTCCTTTATTATTAACAATGGAGATCAGGATCCGGCTATTTTAATTAACGGCTTTGGAGAAGGCTACGGAGATACCGGCGATCATTTTGCCGTAACAGATGAAGGAAAAGTAATTTATACTTCAGTGCAGGAAGGCTACAAGGAAGGGATTATTTGGCTGCATCATCTGGTAGAGGAGAATCTGGTGGACCCGGAAGCCTTTACACAGGACTGGTCTACTTATGTGGCGAAAGGAAAGAATCACAGATACGGATTATGCTTTACCTGGGACATCGCCAATATTGATAACTACGAAGATTATGTGATGCTTCCGGCGCTTGCGGGACCAGAGGGACTTGTCAATGTTACAAGACAAAACGGCAGTGAAACAAGCGGATTTGACAGAGGACGTTGTGTACTTACGTCAAATTGCAGGGATACAGCGCTTGCGGCGGCATGGATTGACCAGATGTACGACCCGATTCAATCGGCACAGAATAACTGGGGGACTTATGATGAGGAAGGCAGCGCTAATATTTTTGAGATGAGTACCAATGCAAATGGCGGGCCAATGCTAAAACATATGGATCTTGGGGATAACTCGCCTGTGGAAATTCGTGAAAATCAGTCGGTCAACGGACCGCTTGCCATTTTAAATGAGTATTACGGTGTGTATGTAACAGAGCCGGATGATGCAAAATGGCGTCTGGACAATATGCATGCAACGTATCTTGCCAGTATGAACAGCAAGTATGTGTTTCCGAATGTTTTTATGAGCATGGAGGATACCAACAGAGTCTCGCAGCTTGATACTGATATTAAAAAATATGCGGAACAAATGAAAGCAAGCTGGATTTTAAACGGCGGAATTGAAGAAGAATGGAGCGGCTATCTGCAGAAGATGGAAGCTTATGGACTGTCAGAGTATCTGGAAATCAAACAAAGGTATTTCGACGCTTATCTGACATCCTTATCAGAAGAAAATTAGTGTATGGCAGGAGTGGAAAAAATATGAGCGAAATGTTAGAAAAAGCTAGAAAATATGAAAGGGAAGAAAGCGCAAAAATAGAAAAAGAGAATAGACCGGTATTTCATTTTTCTAATCCGGTAGGCTGGATGAATGATCCAAACGGTTTTTCTGAATACCAGGGAGAGCATCATTTGTTCTTTCAATATTACCCTTATGCAACTCATTGGGATTCCATGCATTGGGGGCATGCAAAAAGTACGGATTTTATCAAATGGGAGTATCTTCCGGCAGCGTTAGCTCCGGACTGCGACTTTGATAACTTTGGCGCATTTTCCGGAAGCGCCGTGGAAGACAACGGGAAACAGATCTTGATCTATACTGGCGTAGAAGAGAAAACACTGGATTCCGGCGAAAAATGTGTTCGTCAGAATCAGTGCATTGCGGTTGGGGATGGAGTTGATTATGAAAAGTTTGAGAAAAATCCTGTTGTGACTGCTGCCATGCTGCCAAAAGGAAGCAGTATGGAGGATTTCAGAGATCCCAAAATATGGAAAGAAGACGGCAGATATTATATGGTTGCCGGAAGCCGAAGCAGCGATGGCAGCGGTCAAATCGCATTGTTTTATGCCGATCGGTTAGATGTATGGGAATTTGCAGGAATTTTAGACCGCAGTGAGAATAGATACGGTAAGATGTGGGAATGCCCGGACTTTTATCCTGTAGACGGAAAGCAGATCCTGATGATCTCTCCGCAGGAAATGGAGGCGGAAGGACTGGAATTTCATAATGGCAACAATACTGCATTTTTGATTGGAACTTATGATAAAGAAAAACTGCAGTTTACGAGAGAAGAGATTCAGAGTGTAGACTACGGTCTTGATTTCTATGCACCGCAGACTATGCAGTCTGAGGATGGCAGAAGGATTATGATCGGTTGGATGCAGTCATGGGATAATCCGATGTATTCCGATACCCAGCGGTGGTCGGGTATGATGACAATTCCAAGAGAATTGTCCCTAAGGAATGGAAGAATTTGCCAGAGGCCGGTGCGTGAGCTTGACCGTTATCGTAAAAATCCACTTACTTACAAAGAAGTCTGTATTGAAAAGGAAACGGGACTGGAAGGCATTGAGGGAAGAAGTGTTGACTTAGAACTTATATTAAAGGGTAACGAATACGGAAAATTTAAAATGAAACTTGCGGCAGATGAAATGCGGTATTCGGAGATTATTTATGACAGAGAAGACAAAACGCTTACCTTCGACCGTACCCATTCAGGCTTTAAAAAAGATACTATCAGTACGCGAAGTATGCGGGTAGAGAGTAAAAATAACGAGTTAAGCCTCAGGATTTTAGTGGACAGATATTCTGTAGAGATTTTTGCAAATGAAGGGGAGCAGGCGATGACTTCTTTGATTTATACGCCGGCGGGCGCTTCTAAAATCTATTTTACAAGTAATGGGAAGGCTTATATGGATGTAACGAAGTATGAGATTGAAGTAGAAGTTTAGAAGTACGTTTTGGAACCGCTTATTGGCAGTACCGCAAGCAAAGTTTGCGGTATGCAGGAGGTAGAATAATGGAAAAATATGACGTGGTAGCAATGGGGGAGTTGCTCATTGATTTTACACAAAACGGGTATAGTGATCGGGGAAATCCGGTTTTTGAAGCGAATCCGGGAGGAGCGCCTTGTAATGTGCTCGCCATGCTGCAAAAGTTGGGACGAAAGACGGCGTTTATCGGCAAAGTAGGGCAGGACGGTTTTGGATATCAGTTGGAGAAAGCGTTAAAGGAAACCGGGATTGCAACAGAGGGATTGCGCTTTGATAAAGAGGTGCATACAACGTTAGCAGTTGTGCAAAAAAAAGAAGATGGAGACAGGGATTTTTCTTTTTACAGGAAACCCGGGGCAGACGTTATGCTCCGCATGGAAGAAGTGAGGGAAGATTTGATCCAAAATGCGAAAATCTTCCATTTTGGTTCGCTGTCTCTTACGGACGAACCGATAAGGAAAGCAACGCAAAGAGCGGTTCAAGCGGCAAAGAATGCAGGTATCTGGCTTTCTTTTGATCCAAATTTAAGAAAGCCTTTGTGGGAGAGCGAAGCACTGGCAAAGGAGCAGATTCGCTATGGTTTGAAGCACTGCCATATTTTAAAAATATCCGATGATGAGTTGGTATGGCTGACAGGGGAACGGGATCATGATAAAGCAGTAGAACAGCTTCGGGCAGAATTTCCGGTTCCTTTGATTCTTTTATCTATGGGAAAGGAGGGCAGCCGGGCTTATTGCGGAGGGCAAACGGCGGAAATGGCGTCCTTTTTAAATGAGAATACAATTGAAACCACCGGCGCAGGAGATACTTTTATGGGCTGTATGCTGCATCAGGTTTTGAGCAAGGGATATCAAGGCCTGAGCAGGCAGGAGATGGAAGAAATGCTTGCATTTGCGAATGCAGCAGCTTCTATTATTACCACTAGAAGAGGCGCGCTTCGGGTGATGCCGGAAGAGGAAGAAATAAAAGGAGTGCTGGAGTATAACGGAAAAAGCTGAAATGCTTGTAAGAAAGAATCAAGAGATATCAGAAGAATCCGCTTAAGTTGACAAATTGTTTCAAAAATGATACGTTGTTTATATTGGTTTGCCTCAAAACGATAGAAAATCTACCTATACTATATACAGCAGGTTGATCAAAATTTAAAAAACCTAAAATCAGGGTTAGGAGAAAAGATGCAGGAAAAAAATGAAGGAAGAAAAGCAGTATCATGGCCAATATTTCCGAAAATACAGGAAAGATGAAGAACGTTGCGGACGAACTGGATCATAATATGGGAATCTTTAAGTTATAGCAGTTTTTACAGCTGTGAGGAAACGGAACGGTCCGGAAGATTCAAACGGCTAAGTCCGAAGTTCAGGACCGGGTAAGTATAGAGATTAAAAAGAACGGAATTACAGACGAGAAGGAATGAAGTAAAATGGAACAGATACAAAAGGAAAATAAGATGGGCATTATGCCCGAAAACAAACTTCTGATGACGATGTCTCTGCCGATGATGGCGTCCATGCTGGTACAGGCATTATATAATATAGTTGACAGTGTTTTCGTATCCCGTATCAATGAGAATGCACTGACAGCCGTGTCATTAGCGTTTCCGGTGCAGAGTCTTATGATCGCGGTATCGGTTGGCACGGCCGTAGGCGTCAACGCCCTGCTTTCCAAAACCCTTGGAGAGAAAGATTATAAAAAAGCCCAGGAGGTAGCTAATAACGCCGTATTTCTTGCGGCGGTATGCTATGTCCTGTTCTGTCTGATCGGTATCTTTGTAGTACGTCCGTTTTATATCAGCCAGACCAAGGATGCGGAGATCGTAGGATTCGGGATACAGTATCTGACGATTGTCTGTGTGGGAAGTGCGGGCATCTTTATGCAGACGATGTTTGAAAGGCTGTTACAGTCAACCGGAAAAACATTTTATACGATGATCACACAGGGAACGGGCGCAGTCGTCAATATCATTTTAGACCCAATCCTGATATTCGGACTCGGCCCTTTTCCGGAAATGAAGGTCGCAGGCGCGGCGGCGGCTACGATCATCGGCCAGCTTGTGGCAGGTGTGCTGGCGATTATTTTCAACAAAAAATATAATGAATATATTACGGTCCATGTAAAGGAGATCCGTCCGAAAGCGGCGATTATCGGCCAGATCTATGCGGTCGGGGCTCCTTCCATTGTGGTGCAGGCCATCGGTTCCGTTATGACTTATGGGATGAACCTGATCCTGATCGCGTTTACTTCGACCGCGACGGCTGTATTCGGCGTTTATTTCAAGCTGCAGAGTTTTATTTTCATGCCGGTGTTCGGGTTGAATAACGGCATGGTTCCGATCATTGCCTACAATTACGGCGCGAGGAAAAAGGACAGGGTGGTCAAGATAATGAAGCTAAGCATCATGTATGCGGTTGGTATTATGGCGGTGGGGCTTTTGCTGATGCAGGTGATGCCTAAACAGTTTCTTTTATTGTTTGACGCTTCGGACATGATGATTGAGATCGGCGTTCCGGCGCTGCGCACCATCAGTTTGAGTTTTTTGTTCGCCGGTTTCGGTATCGTGTGCGGAAGTGTGTTTCAGGCGCTTGGAAACGGAGTGTATAGTATGATCGTATCGATCGCCAGACAGCTTGGCATACTTTTGCCCGCGGCTTATTTTTTGTCAAAGCTTGGCAAGGTAGGCTATGTATGGTGGGCTTTTCCTATTGCAGAGATCGCCGCGCTGGTTTTATCGGTGACATTTTTGATCCGTGTCTACCATAAAGTGATAAAACATATCGGGGAGTAGGAACCGGTGGAAAAGCAATGGGGGAAGAAAATGCCGGAAAACGAAACGGCAAAACGCAACAGGAAAAAACGAAACGCCGGAAATTTTATTGACAGGGAAATGAATTTACGGTACAATACAAAAGTTACAGTCGCTTGTCTGGCGGCTGTAGTCGGCGGATGTGGCGGAATTGGCAGACGCGCTAGATTTAGGTTCTAGTGTCCACGACGTGCAGGTTCAAGTCCTGTCATCCGCATCTTACGGCGCGGAGCCGAATCGTGCAGGTTCGTATTTCGTGCCGTTTTTGTGTATGTTACTTTTTACGTTTGCCCTTTTGCCGTTTCATGAAAAAGTATATTCAAAATACGGCGTTTAGTGGTATAATAGCTATAAATATGGATTTCCCATATTGCATTGAATGAAAACAGGGGATGGACGCAAGATGAAAAAGAAGTTATTTTTATTATCGGCCGTATTGTTCATGACGGCAGCCATGTGGGGATGCGGATCAAAGAAAGCGGATAAGGAAGAGACGACGACGCAGGAGAGCGCGGCGGAGACGGGCGCGCAGCCGGAAACGGGCAGTGTGGAAATAGATCCTGATACTCCTTTATGGACGCCGGAGGAGACGGAACCGGAACCGGAGCCTGAACCGGAACCTTTGCTGCAGGGAAGGGTAGTCGTTGATATACCGGAGGATTTTTACGAATATTTAAGTCCCTCGGGAATCTATGTGACTAAGAAATATCCCGAAGACGGCTCCAATATTTATATCGTTGCATCGCCGTTATACGGTACGCTGCCGGAAGAGAGCGAATATACAAGAAAGATCAACGAAAGCCTTAGCGCGCAGGCGGGAGTGGTAGTATCCGTAAAAATGGAAGAATATGAAAAAACAACGGTGGACGGTTTTGAAGCGTCGAGAGCGGTATACAGTTACAGCTATGACGGTATGAAATTCAGGCGGACAGAGTATACGGTCAATACCAATATTACGACTACGATCGCTTATACGCAGGTGGGCAGCGCGGATTGGGAAGACGAGTTCGAAGCGAGCGCCCTGTCCATGAGAGTGGAATAATAAAACAAAATAAAACGAAAATTGTAACAATTGACTAAAAATTGGTAGAAGTAATTGTATAAAATTTATATAAATGTAATTGACAAATTCCCTGACTTGTGACAAAATACAGTTCGTAAGTAATGAATATCATATGATTCTCCTGTTACGGTTCACGGTAACAGGAAAGGTAAAAAGAGGAGTAAGGGAAAATGAAAAAGAAAGTGTTAGCATTCGTTTTATCAGTTGTTATGTGTTTTGCAGTTACGGCCTGCGGGGACAAAGAAACCAGCACGAAACCGGAAGAGACCACGTCTGTGGAAGAGTCTATTGTAGCAGAGGAATCGATTTTGGAGCCTTCGGATGACGTTTCTGCACCTGCAGAAAATGCAGAAGCAGAAACAAACGGGGAAGAAGAAAGCGCGGCGGCAGAGACTACGCCGGCAGAAGACGGTGGGGAAGCGTCTGCGGCAGACGTAGAAATTAAAGTTGAGATACCGGACGGGTTTTCGGAAGTTTCGGACGGTATGTACATGGCGGAAGACGGAGCGAACATTATTGTCGTAACGACTGACGCAACGGGAGATATTCCTTCCGAAGACGCGGTCGTAGAGCAGCTTAAGACGACGCTTGGCGATGAGGCGGAGATTACGGTCGATGAATACGAAGTTACGAAAGTCGGCGATTATGACGCCCTTCGTTTTACTGCAAGCTATGTAATGCAGGATATGGAATGCGTTCAGACACAATGCATGGTATTTGCAGATGGAAAGATCGGCCTTGCCGCTTTCACACAGCAGAAAGGCGGTGCATGGACTGACGCTTTTGAAGCAAGCCTTGCAAGCATTACAATGGAATAAGATAGAAATACGAAGACTGCATATCCGGAAGGGTATGCAGTTTTTTTGTCGGGACGCTTATATTTTTCGGATAAGTCTATGTTTAGGAGGCTGGCCGGAGTAAAAATATTCATGCAGAGGATTTTAATTCCCATTATGGGAATGATAGGAATAGGATGCCCGGCTTTCGGCAGGCTGAAGACCAAGGCCGTAAAACGGTCGTTACAGGAGAGGGGAAAGGAAAAAGCAGGTATGGAAAAATTGATAAAATTGTAGAAAAAAATGTCAATTTATCGTCTAAATGACTATTGAAAGATGAAAACAAAACTCCTATTATAATAAAGGTGGAATATTATAAAAATCCTGTTAATTTTATAAAAAATAATTTAAAATCCGTTTAAGATTTTATAACGGATCAGAATAAAAAAGAAAGGCAGGGATTCTTATGGGGCAATCGGTAGAAGACGTGATCGGCGAGTTATCCGAAATAGAAGCTGCCGCGGTGAGGATCATGAATGCCGCGGATATGGAAAAGAAGCGGCTATCCGAAGAGAACGATCAGAAAATGAAGCGGTTTGACGAGGAAATGATTAAAAAAACGGGCGCATCCATAGAGCAGTTGAAGGAAAAGCTGAATAGGGAAAAGGAAAACGAGTTAAGGCGTTTGAAAGAGGAAACGGACGCCATGCTTGTGGATATGCAGACAAAATATGAAAATGAACATGGAGCATGGTCGGATGAGATCGTGCAGTCCATAGTAAGGATGTGATCTTGTGCGGGGATTATTTGCATACAGTGCAGTCACTACTAAGCTGCGGGCAATGGAAGGCAAGCTGATAAAAAAGCAGGAATATGAAGAGATGGCAGCTATGGGAAGTGTGACGGAGGTGGTGGAATACCTGAAAAGATATCCGTCTTACCGGAAACTTTTTTCCGAAGAAGAGTTCGACATTCACAGGGGAAAAGTCGAAGCGCTGTTCCAAAGAGTTATTTACGCGGATTTTACGAAAATTTATGCATTTTCCGGTATCGAACAGAGAAAATTTTTAGATATTTACTATATCAAATATGAAATTGCAGTCTTAAAGAACTGCCTGCGTATGCTGTTCAACCAATATGAAGCGTCTCTTGATCTGGCGGAATTTCAGGCATTTTTTGAGAAACGGTCGGAGCTGGACGTAGCCAGACTGGGGAGTTCCAAAACGATTCCCGAGTTTGTGGAAAATCTCAAAGGTTCTATCTTTTATTCCGCGCTGAAACGACTGGAACGGACACCGGATGCTACTTTGTTTGATTATGAGAACGCGCTGAATCTTTTCTACATGAGAAGAATGTGGAAGGCTTTTGAAAAAGTAATGAAGAAAAGAGACTGGCAGATCATCAGCGAAGTGTACGGAAGCGAGATCGAGCTTTTGAACCTGCAGTGGATCTACCGCGCCAAAAAGTACTATCATATGACGCCGGCAGATATTTACGCGTTTATCGTACCGATTCATGTAAAGATCCCCAAAGAGCTGTTTAAAAAGATCGTGGAGTCGGAGACGATAGAGGAGATGGAAGAGCTTGTAAAAACCTGCTATTATGCGAGGTTCAGGGAAGGGCTGGATACCTCTTCGATAGAGACCATGTATGAGGAGCTGATAAAAAAGATACACGATACCAGCGGCAGGAAATATCCGTATTCTATCGTCTGTATAGAAAACTATCTCTATAAAAAGACAAAAGAGGTGGACAGGCTGACCACTTTGATTGAATGCGTCAGATACGGACTTGGATTCGAGGAAACCAAAAAATATATTGCATAGGAGGTGAGTGGGCGTGATAGCGAAGATGAAATTCATAAATATGGTAGGCCCTAAAGAGGACTTGGACATGGTCGTAGAAAAATATCTGGGGAAATATGAGATCCAGCTTGAAAATACGATGGTGGCCCTAAAGGAGCTTGCGAACGTAACGCCCTGTGTGGAGAGCAATCCTTATAAAGAGCTGCTTGCCAAAGCGGAAGAGTTGGCTGCTATGACCAAAAGGGAGGATCCGCTTAAAAAAACGTTTGACAGAAAGCAGGCAGTTTCCATTATAGAGAGTTTTGAAGGGAAGAGGGAAACTTACCGTCAGGAAAAAGAAGCGTTAGAAGCAAAGAAGCAGGAGATCGGGCAGGCGTTGCAGGACGTAGTGCCTTACCGCAATATCAACCATGATATCCGGGAGATTCTGGATTTTCATTATGTTAAATTCAGGTTCGGCAAAATTCCGGTGGAATTCTATGAAAAATTGGAAAAGTATGTATATGAAGAACTTTCCACTATTTTTTATAAATGCCAGAGTGATAAGGAGTACATTTGGGGAGTTTATTTCGTGCCTGTCTCAGAGGCGGAAAAGGTAGACGCGGTCTATGCGTCCCTGCATTTTGAAAGATTCCGTATGCCGAAGGGATATGAAGGGACGTTGGAAGAAGCTTATGAGACGCTGATACGGCGGCTGAAAAAGACGGAAAGCGCCTTGCTGGCTTTGGAGGCCAAGATGGGAGAAGAGCTGGCAAGCAACGTGGAAGATATTTATGCCGCAAAAGACGAGCTGGAAACGCTCTGCGATAACTTCGAAGTGAGAAAACTGGCGGCGTATACCCATACGAATGACAAGACTTTCTTTATCCTGTGCGGCTGGATGACGAAGGAAGATGCGGAGAAATTCGAAAGAGAAGTGAACGACGATCCGCATGTGTACTGTACGATTGAAGAGGGGCATGAGAGCCGGATCGCTAAACCGCCTACAAAACTGAAAAATCCCAAATTGTTCAAGCCTTTTGAGATGTTTATCAGGATGTATGGGCTGCCCGATTATAATGAATTTGATCCTACGATTTTTGTGGCGGTCACCTATTCGTTTATATTTGGAGCCATGTTTGGCGACGTAGGACAGGGATTTCTGCTTTTCATCGGCGGCCTGCTGCTGTATCGGTTAAAAAAAATGGATCTGGCGGCGATTGTTTCAAGATGCGGTATTTTTTCTATATTCTTTGGATTTATGTTCGGAAGCGTGTTCGGGTTTGAGGATGTGATAGAACCGGTCTGGCTGCGTCCGGTTACGGCGATGTCCACGCTGCCTTTCGTAGGAAAGCTGAATACGGTCTTTGTGGTGGCGATCACGCTGGGCATGGGGCTGGTGCTGCTTACGATGATATTCCATATTATCAACGGCTTTAAAGCGAAGGATATGGAAGCGGCGCTGTTTGATACAAACGGGATCGCAGGCTTTGTATTTTATGCGGCAGCGGTAGCTGTGATCCTGCTTTTTATGACAGGCCATACCCTTCCCGCGGGAATCGTACTGGTAGTCATGTTTGTGATACCGCTTCTTATCATGGCGCTCAAGGAGCCTTTGACAGCGTTGATCACAAAAGAGGGCGAAGTCATGCCAAAGAGCAAGGTCATGTTCTTCGTACAGGCATTTTTTGAATTGTTTGAAGTACTTTTAAGCTATTTCTCCAATACGCTTTCTTTCGTGCGTATCGGCGCTTTTGCAGTCAGCCATGCGGCGATGATGGAAGTGGTGCTTATGCTTGCAGGAGCGGAAAACGGCGCTTCGCCCAACTGGGTGGTGATCGTTTTAGGCAATCTGTTCGTGTGCGGTATGGAAGGCCTGATCGTCGGGATTCAGGTTTTACGTTTGCAGTATTATGAATTTTTCAGCCGGTTCTATAAAGGCGGCGGCAGGGAATTTAAGCCATATCGTAAAGTAAGGGCAGTAAAGAACGAGTAAAATATGCTTATCATAAAAGAAAGCAGTAAAGAACGATTGGATTTTAAAAACAATAATGAAAAACAGATTAGGAGGTCCTTATTATGACAGTAGGGAAAATCATTTTATTCAGTGCGTTGGTATTCAGTATTTTGGTTCCGTTCAGGATGTATTTTAAAGGAGAACGAAACAGATCCAGATATAAAGCGTCTTTGGCCTTTAATACGGTTGCATTCTTCGGTATCCTCTTGTCGGCAAGTTTATTTTTATTTGGAACGAGTGCCAGCGCGGCATCGGAAGCAGAAACAGCAGTAGCGGCATCGGCAACGGGCATGGGGTATCTGGCGGCGGCCCTTGTTACGGGACTTTCCTGTATCGGCGGCGGTATTGCCGTGGCCAGCGCGGCCAGTGCAGCGTTAGGCGCAATCAGCGAAGATTCTTCTATCCTTGGTAAATCCCTTATTTTCGTAGGTCTTGCCGAAGGTGTGTGCCTGTATGGTCTGATCATTTCTTTCATGATCTTAGGTCAGCTATAAGTGTGTAAAGCTTTTTGAAGCTGTCAAAATACGCCGGCTAAGAAAATCTAAGTTACACAAACTGTCAGAGTAGTGCGAAGAATGCCAGAAGCATGCATTTTTCCGGTCATATTATTTGAAAGTAAACCTTTCAAATGTTGATTGTTATGCGTGCCAAAGCGCGTAAAGGGGGATACGGTTGAAAGAAATGCACTTTCAACCTCCCGGATTGGAATGTCCGCAAAAGCGGACGGATGGGAGCAAACATGAAAATGTATCTGATCAGCGACAACGTGGATACATACACAGGTATGCGTCTTGCAGGCGTGGAGGGCGCCGTTGTCCACGAAAAACAGGAATTGAAGGAGCAGATAGAACAGGTGCTTTCGGATAAAGAGATAGGGATTCTTTTGCTGACGGAAAAGTTCGGAAGAGATTTTCCGGATGTGATTGACGAAGTAAAATTGAACCACAGGCTCCCGTTGGTCGTAGAGGTGCCGGACAGGCATGGTACGGGAAGAGCGCCGGATTTCATTACTTCTTATGTGAACGAAGCAATCGGTATCAAATTATAGTAAGGTTGATTTGTGCGCCCGCTATAGCGGGCAGATGGGAGCAGCTATGACGATCGAAGAAAAGTTGAAACATTTTTTGGACGCTTCGGTAGAAACGGCGAATGCAAGAAGTGTGAAAACGATAGAAGAGTATCAAAAGGGATTGGACTCCGTATTTGACGCTTATAAAACGGACGTACTCCGTAAACAGGCGCTTCAGATCAAGCTCAGCGAGGAAAACCTGAGAAAAGAAAAGAATACGGAATTGTCCAAAAGACAAATGGAGATCAGGCGCGCCGTAGGCGAGAAACAGGAAGAGTTAAAGAGCAGGCTTTTTGGCGAAGTAGAAGAAAAGCTGGAGAAATACAAAAAAACCGAAGCTTATGATGTGTATTTGGCGGAGTGGATCAGGCGCGCGAAAGAGTTTGCAGGCAAAGAGGAGATCCAGATCTATATCGATCCTGCGGATCAGGATAAGCTTGCGGGCCTTGAAGGGAAAACGGGTGCGAAGCTGACGATCAGCGAATACGGTTTTCAAGGCGGGATGCGCGCGGTCATCCGTTCCAAAAATATTTTGATCGATCAGTCTTTCGAAACAAAACTGAACGAGATCAAACAAGATTTTTCATTTAATATTCAATAGAGAGCGAGGGTTTTCCGATGGAGAAGAAGGGAAATATATATGGAATCAACGGTCCTGTTATTTACCTCAAGGGAAATACCGGATTTAAAATGTCGGAAATGGTCTATGTGGGGAAGGAAAAGCTGGTAGGCGAAGTAATTTCCCTGACGACGGATATGACGACAATACAGGTATTTGAGGAAACCTCGGGACTGAAGCCGGGAGAAGAAGTCATGGGAACGGGCGCAACGCTGTCCGTTACGCTGGCGCCGGGGATCATAACGAATATTTTTGACGGTATCGAGCGTCCTTTGGGAGTGCTTGCCGAAAATTCGGGAGCGTATATCAACAGAGGAATCAGCGTGAGCGCTTTGGACACGGAAAAGCTTTGGGACGCGCATATGGTCGTACAAGAGGGAGACTATGTGAGCGGCGGTACGATCATTGCCGAAGTAAGAGAGACTACGGCCATCGTCCATAAAGTAATGGTCCCGCCTGACATAGAAGGAACGGTCACACAAGTAAAAGAAGACGGCGCCTATACGATCGACGAAGGCATCGTGAAAGTTACATGCTTAAACGGGGAAGAAAAGGAACTTACCATGACCCAGCATTGGCCGATCCGTGTTCCCAGACCGACTGCAAAACGGTTTCCGGCGTCCAAGCCTCTTGTGACGGGGCAGCGTATTCTGGATACGCTGTTTCCCGTCGCCAAAGGCGGTACGGCGGCGATTCCCGGCGGTTTCGGAACGGGAAAGACGATGACCCAGCATCAGGTCGCAAAATGGTCCGATGCGGATATCATTGTATATATCGGCTGCGGGGAGCGGGGAAACGAAATGACGCAGGTTTTGGAAGATTTCTCCAAGCTGGTCGATCCGAAATCGGGGAATCCCTTGATGGACAGGACGGTATTGATCGCCAACACTTCCAATATGCCTGTGGCGGCCCGTGAAGCAAGTATTTATACGGGTATTACACTTGCGGAATACTACAGGGATATGGGGTATCATGTGGCGATCATGGCCGATTCCACTTCCCGTTGGGCGGAGGCGCTGCGTGAATTGTCGGGACGTTTGGAAGAAATGCCCGCAGAGGAAGGATTCCCGGCGTATCTGGCGTCTAAGCTATCGGCTTTTTATGAGCGGGCGGGCATGATGGAGAATTTAAACGGAACGGAAGGAAGCGTAACGATCATCGGCGCGGTATCGCCTCAGGGCGGCGACTTTTCCGAACCGGTCACACAGAACACAAAGCGTTTTGTCAGATGCTTTTGGGGTCTGGATAAATCCCTCGCCTATGCAAGGCATTTTCCGGCAATCCACTGGCTGACCAGCTACAGCGAGTATCTTCCGGATCTGTCGGCGTGGTATGCGAAAGAGGTAGGTTCGGATTTTGTGGATTACAGAAACCAGCTTGTGGCGATCCTGAATCAGGAGAGCAGTCTGATGGAAATCGTAAAATTGATCGGCAGCGACGTGCTGCCGGACGACCAAAAGCTGACGCTGGAGATTGCAAGGGTGATCCGTCTTGGCTTTTTACAGCAGAACGCCTTTCATAAAGAGGATACCTGCGTACCTTTGGAAAAGCAGATGAAGATGATGGAGATTATCCTCTATCTGAATATGAAAGCAAGGTCGCTTATTTCCATGGGAATGCCCATGTCTATTTTGAAAGAAGATACGATCTTTGACAGGATCATTTCCATTAAATATGATGTGGAAAACAACGCCTTGCACAAGTTCGACGATTATAAAAAAGCGATCGACCGGTTTTACGACGATGTGATTGCGAAAAACGCCTAGTGTATCATTGATAATTAGTCAGGACTACTTGTCTATTCGCCCATCTGCGGCGTTAGATTTTCTGGTCGCAGCCACCGCTGCGCCGCCGAAAATCTGCCTTGCAGGTGAACGAATATAATGCGTAGTTCTGCCAAATATCAACGAGACAATACACTAGAAAGGAGAGAGGATAAATGGCTATTGAATATTTGGGATTAAGTAAAGTAAACGGGCCTTTTGTTGTTCTTGAGGGCGTAAGGGGCGCGGCGTTTGATGAGATCGTGGAGATCACCGTAGAAGGAAAAGAAAAGAAACTGGGGCGTATTGTAGAAATTTACGATGACAGAGCTGTAGTACAGGTGTTTGAGCCTACGGAAAATATTTCTTTACAGAATACCCATACAAGACTGACCGGCCATCCTATGGAGATCGGTCTTTCCACGGATATATTGGGGCGGACCTTAAACGGGATCGGCCAGCCGATCGACGGTTTAGGAGAGATTCCGGCAGAGGTCAGGCGGGACGTGAACGGAAAGCCGTTAAATCCGGTAACGAGGGAATATCCCCGTAATTATATTCGGACCGGTATTTCGGCAATCGACGGCCTGACTACTTTGATCCGCGGGCAGAAGCTGCCTATTTTCTCAGGGAACGGTCTGCCTCACGACCAGCTTGCGGCACAGATCGTAAGGCAGGCCTCTTTGGGGGAGGAATCGGATGAAAAGTTTGCGATCGTATTTGCTGCAATGGGCGTGAAATATGACGTTGCGGAATATTTCAGGCATACTTTTGAAGAAAGCGGCGTATCCGATCATGTGGTCATGTTTTTGAATCTGGCCAATGATCCCGTGGTGGAGCGTCTGATCACCCCTAAGGTGGCCCTTACGGTAGCGGAATATCTTGCTTTTGAAAAGAGTATGCATATTTTGGTAATCTTAACGGATATGACTTCTTTTGCGGAGGCAATGCGGGAGGTATCTTCCAGTAAGGGAGAAATCCCGTCCAGAAAGGGATACCCCGGCTATCTTTATAGTGAATTTGCTACGATCTATGAAAGAGCCGGTATCGTGGAAGGGGTGAACGGTTCGGTGACGCAGATTCCGATCCTGACGATGCCCAACGACGATATTACCCATCCGATCCCGGATCTGACCGGATATATCACGGAGGGACAGATCGTTTTGGACCGTACCATGCACGGACAGTCTATTTATCCGCCGATCAACGTATTGCCGTCCCTTTCCCGTCTGATGAAGGACGGCATCGGAGAAGGGTATACGAGAAAGGATCATCAGGACGTGGCAAATCAGTTATTTTCTTCTTACGCGAAGGTAGGAGAAGCGAGAGCGCTTGCGTCCGTTATCGGCGAGGACGAGTTATCGCCGCTGGATAAAAAATATCTGGCTTTCGGAAATGCTTTCGAAGGTGAATTTGTCGGGCAGGGAGCCAATGAAAACCGAACGATAAACGATACGCTGGAGATTGGCTGGTCCCTTTTGAGGCTTCTGCCGAGAGAAGAACTGGATCGTATCAATACGAAGATTTTGGACGAATATTATGGAGCGTCGACGTTGAACTGATGCCGGAGCGTGCCTGAAAAGGAGGTGGAGGTATGGATCCCAATGAATTTCCCACAAAAGGAAATCTGATGCTGGCAAAAAATTCGCTCGGCCTTGCGAAACAGGGGCATGAGCTGATGGATAAAAAGAGAAATATTCTGGTGAAAGAGCTGATGGATCTGATCGAAGAGGCAAAAAGCATCCAGACGGAGATAGATGTGACTTTTACGCGGGCGTATCGGGCGCTGCAGAAAGCAAATATTGAACTTGGAATCAACTATGTGGACGAGATCTCCCACGCGGTTCCGGTGGAAAATTCTATCCGCATCAAGACAAGGAGCATTATGGGAACGGAAATTCCGCTGGTAGAGTATGAGCCGAGTATGGATCGACCTACTTATTCTTTTTTTTCTACGAAAGAAAGTCTGGATCAGGCGAAGGAAAGTTTTGAGAGAGTGAAGGAACTGACGATCAAGCTGTCCGTAGTGGAAAATTCGGCCTACCGCCTTGCTATCAATATCCGCAAGACACAAAAAAGGGCGAATGCGCTGAAGAATATCACGATCCCACTTTATACGAAGAGGGTGCAGGACATTTCCAATGCGCTGGAAGAGAAGGAGCGGGAGGAATTTACGAGACTGAAGGTGATTAAGAGGAATATGTCGAAGTAGGCGGCTGGACATATCGGGAAACATATAGCGGAAAGCAGAAATCGAAAAATAAGATAGAATCAGGGATGAATTTAATGCCGGATTTGATGCCGGATTTAAGATATTATTTCTTGACAGATAAGCCGCAATATGGTAATTATATGGTAGAAGTTCTAAAAGGGAGTAGTTGTCATGCACAATCAACATACCCCGGTACAGACCGTGGTTGTGCATCTTTCAGAGATTGAGAGTACGAGACTTTTAGCATATCGGAAGATGTGTTAAGAGTCTTTTTTCATTGTAAAAAATACAGGCGCTTGAATAAAGATTGAGAGAGGAGATAAGGGAAAGACATGGAAATGGTATTACAGCTTTTTTTACTGGCGGTGGGGTTTACACTGCTGATCAAAGGCGCAGACTGGTTTGTGGAGGGCGCTTCAAAGGTGGCGGACAGACTGGGAATCCCCCAGCTTGTGATCGGGCTTACGATCGTGGCGATGGGTACCAGCGCGCCGGAGGCTGCCATCAGTATTTCGGCGGCTTTAAAGGGGAGCGCGGATATTGCGGTAGGAAACGTAGTGGGAAGTAATATTATGAACGTATTGCTGATTTTGGGGATGACGGCCCTGATTACGCCGCTCATGGTCCAACCATCGACCGTCAGGTACGAAATCCCCTTTCTTATTATCATAACCGTGATTTTTGCGGCTGTCGGTCTTTGGGATCATGTTGTGGGCGGAATAGACGGAGCCCTTTTATGGGGACTGTTCATCCTATATTTAGCATACCTGTTCGTTATGGCTAAAAAAGGGCAGGGAGGCCCGGCGGAGGAAAAGGCAGAGGGAGAGAAGGAAAGTCTTTTTAAAATGCTGGGACTGATCGTGACCGGATGCATCTTGATCGTTGCAGGCAGTAATATCACCGTGGATGCTGCGACGGCTCTGGCCCGCATTTTTAAAATAGACGAACGTATCATTGGATTGACCGTCGTGGCCTTCGGCACCTCCCTGCCCGAGCTGGTGACGAGCATTGCAGCGGGAATCAAGAAAAAAGCGGACATTGCGGTAGGAAATATTGTGGGCAGCAATATTTTTAATATTCTTTTTGTGATCGGTACGTCGGCGGCGATCACGCCGGTGGCTTATCAGGCGGATTTCTTTGTGGACAGTATCGTCTGTATTGCAGCCTCGGCGCTGCTGCTTCTCTGCGTGCTCAATAAGGAGCGCAAACTGAAACGTTTCGGCGGTGCGGTCATGCTTGCCGCATACGCGGGATATTTTGCGTATCTGTTGTAACAGTTCAGCCATGCAGAAATGATTGTGCAAATTGCCCATGGGATGTAGGACGGATTTTGCGGACATTCAAAATAAAAAAGAATGTGGAGGTAACAGACAATGGCAAAGACGATTTTTAAGGAACTGGGCGGCAGATACGAGCGGCAAGGAGATTATTTAATCCCGTGCTTAACTATACCCGCCGAAAAGGCAGAAAACGCCTTAGAATGGACAGGAAGAATGAATAACATAAGGGCTTGTGCAGGGGAGATTGTGAACGAGGAAATCATTTATAATTAGTGAAGAAACGGTAGGATATCAATATCAAAAATCCTGCCGTTTTTTAATGAGGAACGATTCTTGTTCATGGAATCATTTTCTTGATTATATTATTCGTTTTAACGATTTATAATATCCATGACAGGAGGAATTAAGCATGTTTGATTATATGAATGTAAAGGAAGCGGCTGAAAAATGGGGATTGTCCGAACGGAGGATACAGGTATTATGCGCTACAAAGCGAATCCCCGATGTAATGCGAATCAGCAATGTGTGGCTGATTCCAAAGACTGCATCAAAGCATACCGATTCTGATAAAACGCTTGGTTTAGGTTTGGGAGCAGATGATTATATAACGAAACCGTTTTCTGTCACAGAAGTATTGGCAAGGATAAAAGCAAATATCCGAAGAACTACACAGTATGCTGCGAGCACAACAGAGCAGCAGCCAATACTTCAAACGGGAAACCTTATCATGAAGCTGAATGAGTATTCTGTAACAAAAAACGGCTGTAAAATAGAGCTTACATCAAAAGAATTTGAAATTTTAAAGCTGCTATTGCAGAATCCAAAGAAAGTATATACGAAAGAACAGATTTACTCCCTTGTCTGGAATGATACCTATTATGGTGATGAAAATGCCGTCAATGTCCATATCAGCCGATTGAGGAATAAAATAGAGGATAATCCCCGTGAACCGCAGTATGTGATTACGGTATGGGGAATCGGATACAAATTGGGGGAGTGAAAGGATGAGCGATAAAACAATCGTATTCTTTTTGGCAGTTGCCTCTTGCCTATTATTCCTTGTGGTTTTATACCAGCGTTTTGTTTTTGGCAGGGGAATACAAGCAAAGATAAGACGGATCAATAAAAAATTGGAGGAAATTTTAGAAACTGGAAGTGACGAGAAAGTCGGGGTTGCGTAGGTGGTGGTTTGACATAACCGTGTAGCCCCTGTTTTTCTCCACCCGGAATACTGCCACGTTATCAGCTCCTTTCGTCTGCCCGGACAATGAAAAACGCCCGTTCCATGTGGAAAAGGCGTTTACCATGTGATTATAGGGCTTCGTGTTTAGTTTTCGTGTTTCTTAAAAGCCTTGTTTTATGCGGTGTTGCGGTGGTTGTCTATAAATACTTGCCCCGAACGGGGCAGGAAAAACCACGGTGATGAAAATGCTTACAAATCTTTGGAAACCGACAAGCGGCACGGCCTGGCTGTTTGGGAAAGCATTGGAAAAAACCTCTTACGATGTGCTGAAGCGTATGGGAAGCATCATTGAATTTCCTACATTTTATGACCATATGAGCGGAAAGGACAACTTACAGCTTCATTGTGAGTATATGGGGTATTACAACAAAGGCAGTGTGGAGGAAGCACTTCAAATGCTTGGGCTTTCGGATGCGGCGTATGTTTTAGCTGAAAAAATGCAGTTAAGTAATCATTAGCCATTAACAATGGTTCGGGAGATATATCATTGACCCATGGAGCGATGCCGGATAATTTATCCTGCCATATATCCAGTGGCCCGGACGATGTAACCGTACAGCTTAAAAATGCGGAATTCAGTACCGATACGGACGGATGCAGGGATGGGAGCATCGGAAAGGGAGAAAACAGTTTATCTATCATGAGCAACAGCGGAACAGTAATTGTAAAATAGTTTTGGAGTGTAGAAAGATATGGAACGGTATCATTGGATATTTTGCCCTATATGCGAAAATAAGACACGCATGAAAATAAGGGAAGATACAGATAAGGTCATGGAGCGTATCACCGAGCGAAATTTTGAGATGATGTCGGGGAAATACCAGAAAGAACAGCTTGAAATCGAAGCACGGTTGAGGGAAGTAACGGAAACGCTCAACGAAAGCTACGAGAAATCGCAGGGAATCCGTGACTTCCTCTCCCTTATCCGCAACTATCAAGGTTTAAAGGAACTGGACGCAACGGTTGTAAATGCACTGATAGACAAGATACTTGTTTCGGAGCGTGAGAAGTCAGCAGACGGAACAGTAAAGCAGGAAATCAAGATTTACTATAAATTCATCGGCTTTTTCGGTGAATTACATATCACACCAACAAAGCGGCGGACGGCATTACCTGCTAAACACTGTACGGTGTGCGGCGTTGAATACGTGTCTGGCTCTGGAGTATCGAAGTTTTGTCCAAAGTGCAGGGAAAAAGTAAGAAAGGCTCAAGGAATAGAGACAAAACGCAGGAGCAGGGAGAGAAAAAGGCAGTTATATTAATTGTTGGTAAAAATGCATATTCCGGCAACTTATGAATGGCATGGCTGAAATGATACTATCTATTATAAAAAATTATTTTTACTAATTGACAAGCGCCGGAAAATATTGTAAGATAATTTCAGAAAACGTTTTCCGAGTAAATTAAGAATATTTTTTCGCAGGTCGTACAAGAAGGAGATAATTGAATGGTATCAATCAAAGATGTTGCAAAACATGCAGGCGTAGCAATATCGACGGTATCAAAGGTGCTGAATCATTATCCGAACATCAGTGAAGAAACGAAAAAGAAAGTAAACGCGGCAATCGAGGAACTCAATTTTGTTCCCAATTCCATTGCGGCGGCGCTCTCCTCCAAACAGTCCGGCAGGGTAGCATTGCTGATCAATATGATCACGCAGACACAGGCAATCGACGAGATCGATATGCAATATCTTTCCGGGGCGATCGAACAGGCGATGGAAATGCACATTGATGTGATCACGCTTTTCTTTTCCATGCTGGAGGATAAAAATGTGGAGGAGGTCATACGTTACTTTCAGTCACAGAATATCGAGGGTATTGTGATCTTCGGTATGTCCAAGGAAGATACGGTATTACATGAGCTGATTGAGGCTAAAATATTTAAGATCGTATTAGTCGACGCACCGTTAGTAAATGAAAATACTTCCTGCGTATGGATCGATCAAAAGAAAGCGCAGATCGATGTGGCGAAAAAGACAATTGAAGAGAACAATTGCAAGCGTATCCTTTATATTGCCGGAAAGAAAAACGGGTATGTGACAGAAAAGCGTCTGGAGGGCATCAGACAGCTCGCGGAGGAAGAAAAACTGCAGCTTCTGATCAGGAACGGCGAATTTTCGGAGCTTATGGCAAGAAACATTACGTTCCGGTATGCCAAGAATAAAGACGTGGTCATCTGTGCGTCGGATCTGATGGCGATCGGCGCAATGAAGGCGCTGACGGAGATGGATATTTTCCGTCCGGTTTGCGGATTTGACGGCATTACACTGATGGGATATGTAGGAAAGCAGATGAACACCATCAGACAGAATTTCGGAAGTATCGCTTCGGAGGCGGTAAAAGAAGTATATCGTCTGATGAACGGTTCGGATGGGCAGGAAATCGTTTTACCTTACAGTATAGAACGGCTGCAGTATTTAGACATTATATGTTGACAAAACAGGAGTGAAAATAAGATCAAAAATTTCGGCAGATTGAAGTCTGCCGTCAATAGGGGCATAAGGGTCATAGGGCATAATGATCAGTAAGTCATAGTGACCATGAGACATAAGAAAATTATTTTTTTGGAATAGTAAACGATATCATGGACATGCGGACAGAGCCGCAGGCGGATAAAGCCATGGCAGACTGAACCGCGGATGGGAAAACCCGCAGGCGGAGTATTGATTACCCGCAGAAATGGAGGAAAAAATGAACTTAGAACAGCAGTTACAGGCAATCACACAGAAAAACTACGGTAAAGACGTAAAGGGATGCGACGACAAAGAATTATATTACAGCATTCTTAACTTATCCAAGGAACTGATCGGACAGAAACCCGTTATCAGCGGCGACAAGAAAGTTTATTATATTTCCGCAGAGTTTTTGATCGGGAAGCTGTTATCCAATAATCTGATCAATTTAGGGGTATATGACGAATTGGATGAGCTTTTGAAAGCAAACGGCAAATCCTTAAGCAGGATCGAGGAGATCGAGCCCGAACCGTCTTTAGGAAACGGCGGTCTTGGAAGGCTTGCAGCATGTTTTCTGGATTCTATCGCAACCCTTGGACTTCCGGGCGACGGTATCGGCTTGAATTATCATTTCGGCCTGTTCAAACAGGTATTTGAAGATAAATTGCAGTGTGCGGAAAAGAACGACTGGATCGAGGCCCAGTCATGGTTAAATAAGACGGACGTTTCCTTTAAAGTAAAATTTGGCGACAGGACCGTTACATCCAGACTGTTTGACATCGATGTGATCGGCTATGAGCAGGGTGTGAACAAACTGCATTTGTTCGATATCGAAACGATCGACGAGAGCCTTGTAAAGAAGGGGATCGATTTTGATAAAGAGGAAATTGAAAAGAACCTTACGCTGTTCTTATATCCGGATGATTCCGACGAAGCGGGAAATCTCCTTCGTATTTATCAGCAGTATTTTATGGTTTCCAACGGCGCGCAGCTTATTTTGCAGGAAATGAAAGCAAACGGACATGATCTGCATAAATTATATGATCATGCGGCGATCCAGATCAACGACACCCATCCGACCATGGTCATTCCTGAGTTGATCCGTATTTTAACGGAAGAAGAAGGATTTTCTATGGACGAAGCGATCGACGTGGTAAGCCGTACCTGCGCTTATACCAACCACACGATCCTTGCAGAAGCATTGGAAAAATGGCCTCTTAAGTATTTGGAAAAGGTTGTGCCTGCATTAGTGCCGATCATCAAAGAATTGGATAAGAGGGTGGCAAAGAAATATAAAGATAAGACCGTGCAGATCATCGACGAGGACGACAGAGTGCATATGGCGCATATCGACATCCACTACGGTTATTCCGTAAACGGCGTTGCGGCGATCCACACGGAGATTTTAAAGGATTCCGAGTTAAATAATTTCTACAAGATCTATCCTGAGAAATTCAACAACAAAACAAACGGAATCACTTTCAGAAGATGGCTGCTTTCCTGTAACAGAGAGCTTGCGGCTTTCCTTTCCAAGACGATTGGCGACGGATTTAAGAAAGATGCTGCCCAGCTTGAGAAGTTATTAGAGCATAAAGACGATCAGGCAGTATTGGACGCTATTGCCGCAATCAAGAAAAATAAGAAACAAGAGCTGGTAGATTATGTAAAAGAAGCGGAAGGCGTGGAATTAAATCCGGATTCCATCTTTGACATTCAGGTGAAGAGGCTTCACGAGTACAAACGTCAGCAGATGAACGCGCTTTACATTATCCACAAATATTTGGAGATCAAGGCAGGCAAGAAGCCGACCACACCGCTTACTTTCATCTTCGGTGCAAAGGCGGCGCCGGCATATGTGATTGCGCAGGATATTATCCATTTACTGCTTGTAATGCAGGAGATCATCAACAAAGATCCTGAGGTAAGCCCTTATATGCATCTTTTGATGGTAGAAAACTACAATGTAAGCTATGCGGAAAAACTGATTCCGGCATGTGATATTTCCGAGCAGATCTCTTTGGCATCCAAAGAAGCTTCCGGAACGGGTAACATGAAATTCATGTTAAACGGCGCGGTGACCCTTGGTACTTCCGACGGAGCAAACGTGGAGATCCATGAGCTTGTAGGCGACGACAATATCTATATCTTCGGTGAGAAATCCGAGCAGATTATTGAGCATTATGAAAAAGCGGATTATGTTTCCAAAGATTACTACAAGAAGAGCAAAGTGATCAAAGAGGCGGTGGACTTCATCGTAAGCAAAGAAGCGCTGAAAGTCGGACATAAGGAGAACTTGGAAAGATTGTATAACGAACTTCTGAACAAAGACTGGTTCATGACGCTGCTTGACTTAGAAGATTATATCGCTACGAAGGATAAGATGTTCAAGGATTATGAAGATGCGCAGAAGTGGAAGAAGATGATGCTTGTGAACATTGCAAAGGCAGGTTTCTTCTCATCAGACAGGACGATCGAAGAGTACAACAGAGATATTTGGAAACTGAAATAAGGAACCGGGTCGTGGGAAGTGACGGAATATTTTAGTAATAGTTCGATAAAATGCTAGTTTAGAGGCATAATAAAAAAACAGGAAAAGGGTTGAACGGGATGTTGAGGTTCAGCCCTTTTTCTATTTTTGGCTGAGTCCGCTATATTTCACCATAGCTTAGATGGCCAGAGCTGTGTTTGGATTTCTGCCATGAAACCTGAAATGTATTTTTTGGGGGACATTGAGATTAAGCGATTGCCATATATACAACATCAAATCTTTATAGTATAGTAATCATAAGAATTTTATTTTGAATCTATTTTATGATACAAGGGAGAACACCGCCCATGCCGCGCACAGAAAACGTAGAACTGGCAGTACTATGCTTAGTACACGATAAAGACTCTTACCTGCTTCAGGATCGGGTCAAAGAAGACAGGAAAGGCTTATATCCGCCGGGAGGTCATGTAGAGCCGGGAGAATCCATCGTGGACGCCGTGATCCGCGAAATGAAAGAGGAAACAGGTCTGACGGTCATAAATCCCAAACTTTGCGGGATAAAGCAGTTTCCAATAGAGAACGGGCGGTATCTTGTATTTCTATTTCAGACGGACCAGTTTGAGGACGGGATCGTTTCGTCAGAAGAAGGGCAGATGCGCTGGATAAAGAAAAAGGATCTGTCCGGCTTCATTTCTTTTAAAAAGCCTAAACAGTTTTGCTTGCTCCTTGATGTTGAAATACCGATCAGGCATCCACATTTTTTACATTGGGATAAAATCTCCAAAGTATATTCAGATAAAGTTTTACCATTTTTCCCTTGTCCTGTATAGTCGTTGCCTATATGCTATAACAGAAGCCTTCCGCTTCCGCCTCCTGAAAGCAAGATTGCAGAAAGGCCTGCATTTTTCAAACATACTTTGTCAGGTGAGTATTTAGATAACATGATCCCGCGGAAAATATTTTAGAAAAACATAGAATATTTTACGAAAATATATAAAATAAAGGATGGACTTTTGCGGTTTTTATGGTACAATAGAGACATCAAAGGAAACAAAAAATTATATTAAATTGGAGGGTTATCATGAAATTTTTTATCGACACAGCTAATGTAGATGATATCAGAAAAGCAAATGACATGGGGGTTATTTGCGGCGTTACTACGAATCCGTCCCTGATTGCAAAAGAAGGAAGGGATTTTAACGAGGTTATCAAAGAGATTACATCTATCGTAGACGGACCGATCAGCGGAGAAGTAAAAGCGACGACGGTAGATGCGGAAGGAATGATCAAAGAAGGGCGTGAGATCGCTAAGATCCATCCGAATATGGTAGTAAAGATCCCGATGACGGTAGAAGGATTAAAAGCGGTCAAGGTGTTATCCGCAGAAGGAATCAAGACAAATGTGACGCTTATCTTTACGGCAAATCAGGCGCTTTTGGCGGCAAGGGCAGGCGCGACTTATGTTTCTCCGTTCCTTGGACGTCTGGACGATATTTCACAGACGGGTGTGGATCTGATCCGTACCATTTCCGAGATCTTTGCAATTTATGATTTGGATACCGAGATCATTGCTGCCAGCGTGAGAAATCCGATCCATGTAACGGACTGTGCATTGGCGGGTGCGGATATTGCGACAGTACCTTACGGAGTAATTGCTCAGATGACGAAGCATCCCCTTACCGATGCAGGAATTGAGAAGTTCCAAGCGGACTATAAGGCAGTATTCGGAGAATAAAAGTTTACATAAAATATCTTGATTGACCGATGCCGGAATCCTTTGGAACCGGTCCGGATCAATGAAATATAAAATAAAAGAAACGGTTGTGGAGTAGGAAAGTTCTGCAGCCGTTTTTTGCGGTGTATTTTATTGGTATAGTTATAATATTTTATCATTTGGAAGTATTTGTCATACGGCGGTAAACGGTTTATAATGATGGGAGAAAGGAGATCTTTATTATGGAAACGATAGAAGATAAAATAATGGAAGATAAAACAATAGAAAATGGAACAACAGAAAATAAAACAATAAAAAATAAAACAACAGAAAACATGGTAATAGAGAACAAAACGTTTGATACGGAACGGGCGCTGTACGGAAGTAAAGGAGTCGTGCTGAAAAACTGTAACTTTGACGGGCCGGCGGACGGGGAAAGCGCACTGAAGGAAAGCCGGGACATTTCAGCCTTTCATTGTTTTTTTAATCTGCGGTATCCGTTTTGGCACGATAGGGGGCTGTCGATCGCCGATTCGGAAATGACGGATCTATGCCGGGCGGCGCTTTGGTATTCGGAGAAAATAGAAATTGTAAATACAAAGCTTCATGGGATCAAGGCTCTTCGGGAGTGCAGTCAGGTAAATCTGCAGGGATGCGATATTATATCGCCGGAATTTGGCTGGTCCGTACAAGATATGAAGATGACGGATTCCAAAGCGGAGAGCGAATATTTCATGATGCGTTCCCGCAAGCTGCACTTTGACCATGTGCAGTTAAAAGGGAAATACTCTTTTCAGTATATTGAAGATTCCGTGTTTGAAAATTGTGTTTTTGATACGAAAGACGCTTTTTGGCATGCAAAAAATGTGACTGTGAAAAACAGTGTGGTGAAAGGCGAGTATCTTGCCTGGTATTGTGAAAACGTTACTTTCGAAAACTGCAAGATCATCGGAACGCAGCCGCTTTGTTATTGCAAAGGTTTAAAACTGATAAACTGTGAAATGGAAGGGACGGATCTTTGTTTTGAGCGGTCAGAGGTAGAAGCAACGTTAACTACACCGGTCATTAGCATTAAAAATCCTGCGTCAGGCCATATTTATGTACCCGGGGTAGAGGAGATCATTCAGGACGAGGAAGAAGCGCGGGGGAAAGTCATCGTGCAAAAAACCTGTCATTGTGCTTAGTGAAAAGGAAATGAGAGGAAAACGAGAAGGAGGAAAAGGATATGACCTTTCCAATATGGATAAAGTGGAAACGATCTTTGAGAAACAGCTTGAAAAATGCCGGGTCGATTATTTTGATTTTTACTTGTTCCACAATGTCTGCGAGATGAATATCGACGCTTATTTGGATGAAAAATACGGTATTTTTAGCTATCTGATGAAGCAAAAAGAAAAAGGGCGCATCAAACATCTCGGATTTTCGGCGCACGGCGGTTATGAGACCGTGAAACGTTTCTTAGAGGCTTATGGAGAACATATGGAGTTTGGCCGGCTTCAGATCAATTGGCTGGACTGGTTGTTTCAGGATGCGGAGAAAAAGGCAGAGTTGTTAAAGGAGTACCGGATCCCGATATGGGTAATGGAGCCTCTCAGGGGCGGAAGACTGGCAAAACTGTCCGGAGAGGAAGAGAAAACGTTAAAAGCGCTCCGGCCGGAAGAAAGTGTTCCGGCGTGGGCATTCCGCTTTTTGCAGACGGTTCCGGAGGTTACGGTGACGCTTTCCGGTATGTCGGATATGGAGCAGCTAAGTGAAAATATTGCAACTTTTGAAACGGAAAAACCGTTGTCGGAGGAGGAATGGGAGGCGCTGGAAAAGATGGCGGAGGATAAAAAGCCGGGAGCCTGCGTCGGATGCAGAAGTTGTGAAGCCGTCTGCCCGCAGCAGATCAAGATATCCGAAGCGATGGCTGATTTCCATAAAAAGTTGAACGGGTAAAGATTTTTAATTGCAGGATTTATGCCTGTGCGCCGCAAAGCGATAAACGGTTGGCAGCAAACTAGTGGTTCATTTATGGATTTGCGCAGAAAAACAGCGCGGAAATGGAGTAAAAGATGCAAAAAGATTTTCCGTTTTTATATGAAACACATATGCATACAAGCGAAGCAAGCGCCTGTTCCATAGCGGGCGGAAAGGAAATGGCGAGAGCTTATAAAGAAGCCGGATACGCCGGGATCATCATTACGGATCATAATTGGGGCGGGAACACAAGGGTAGACAGGAAACTTTCGTGGAGAGAATGGGTGAAAGAGTTCTTTAAAGGTTACGAGGCCGCAAAAGAAGAGGGAGATAAAATAGGTCTGGACGTCTTTTTCGGTTATGAGGCAGGATATAACGGGACAGAATTTCTCATTTACGGGCCGGATCAGGCATGGATGCTGGCCCATCCTGAAATCCGGGACGCGTCGGTTGAGGAACAGTACCGTTTGATCCAAGAAGACGGCGGCATGGTCATTCATGCCCATCCTTATAGGGAAGAGTGGTATATTCCTGAAATTTTACTTTATCCTGAGTATATAGACGGCGTGGAAGGGATCAACGCCGCCCATTCCAATTCTAAGAGCGCTTTCCATAACGATCCGGAATTTAATCGAAAGGCCGTCGCTTATGCGGGGAAATATCGAAAACCCGTTACCGCAGGCTCCGATATGCATTCTACCGAGCTGTTGGGAGGGGGAGTGGCATTTAAGACCCGTTTGGAAAGTATAGCGGATTACATAAAAAGAATTCGTTCCGGACAAGGTTATGCGCTGACGGACGGAGAAAAATGGTATGACTGTACCGGTCAACCGATGGACTGATCCATCATACAAAAATATGTCCTATTGACGATAGATCCCCTGTCCATTAAAATGGACAGGGGATCTATCGTCAATAGGGAGCAGGCAAGACAGGTATATGGCAAATAACATGGCGGTAAATATGAAAGGATGGTATGGGTATGGCAGAGTTTGACGTAATCATTATCGGCGCAGGGCCGGGAGGGATTTTCTGTGCGTATGAGCTGATGAATAAAAACAAAGATTTGAAGGTATTATTGGTAGAAAAAGGGCGTTCGATCGAAGAAAGGAATTGCCCGAAACGGGTGACAAAACAGTGCGTGGGATGCAATCCTTGTTCCATTACTACGGGATTTGCGGGGGCAGGCGCATTTTCAGACGGAAAACTGTCGCTGTCGCCGGACGTAGGCGGTAACCTGCCCGCTATTTTAGGATATGAAAAGACGATGGAGCTGATCAAAGAATCAGACGATATTTATTTAAAATTCGGTGCCGATAAGAAAATATACGGGATCGATAAGGAAGAGGAGATCCGCGAGATCCGCAAAAAGGCGATCAATGCCAATTTAAAACTGGTAGAATGCCCGATCCGTCATTTGGGAACGGAAGAAGGTTATAAAATCTATCATAAGCTTCAAAAACATTTGGAGAGCGAAGGCGTTACCCTTTTATTCCATACGATGGTGGAGCGGATCCTGATAGAAAACGACAGAGCTGTCGGCATTGAAACGGAAAAGGGCGACACCTTTTTCGCCAAAGAGATCGTATGCGCCGTAGGAAGGGAAGGGGCTGACTGGTTCAGTCAAAAATGCGGCGAGATTGGGATTGAGACAACGCCGGGAACGGTGGACGTAGGAGTGAGAGTAGAAGTACGGGATGAGGTCATGCAGTTTTTGAACGACAATCTTTACGAAGCAAAACTGATCTATCATACGCCGACCTTTGACGATAAAGTACGGACGTTTTGCACCAATCCTTCGGGGGAAGTGGCGACGGAATATTATGAAGGGGGGCTTGCCGTTGTAAACGGCCATGCTTATAAATCCCAAGAATATAAAACGAGCAATACAAACTTTGCGATTCTGGTATCTAAAAATTTTACAAAACCTTTCAAAACCCCGATCGAGTACGGAAAACAGATCGCCCAGCTTTCGAATATGCTCTGCGGCGGAAAGATTTTAGTGCAGACTTTCGGCGATTTTAAAAGAGGCAGGAGGACGACGGAGGAACGGCTTTGCAGGAATAACCTGATGCCTACGCTGAAAGACGCCGTACCGGGAGATCTTTCTCTGGTATTTCCCCACAGGATCATGGTGGATATTGAAGAGATGATCATGGCGCTGGATAAGGTGACACCGGGGATCGCGGCGGAGGAAACCCTGCTGTACGGAGTAGAAGTAAAATTTTATTCCAACCGGGTGGTGGTAAACAGTGATTTTGAAACAAGCATAAAAGGTCTGCGCGCCATCGGCGACGGCGCCGGAGTTACCCGGGGGCTCCAGCAGGCGTCCGCCAACGGAATCAGCGTGGCAAGAAGTATTTTAGGTGCAATGAAATCTTAAGTCCGGCGTGAAATCAGAAAGTCCATGGTACTGATTGGCTTTAGCCTTAAGCCTTACACCGGGAAGTATCCGAAAACACGCGCTAAAGCGGGCAGATGGGAGTCGGTATGTTAAAAGAAAGAAAATTTTATATAAAAAAAGCGGCGGCAGCGGTCGGTCTGGCGGCCGGTATGCTTTTGACCGCCTGCGGCTCGAAAGGGGATGCGGATACCAAGGTGGTTTTAACTACCGGATTCGGAAAAGACGAGATCTTCCGGATAGAAGGCATTTCCTGTACCCTGCCTGAGATCATGGTCTATCTGACCACGACCCAGAACCAGTATGAAAGCGTCTACGGGCCTAAGATATGGGAGGCGGACCTAAACGGGATCACGTTGGAAGAGAACGTGAAGGAGACGGTGCTTGCCAAAATGGCGCAGGTAAAGACGATGAATCTTTTGGCAAAACAGCATGAAGTAACGCTGGATGAAAAAGAAGAGGAAAAAGTAAAGGAGGCGGCCCACGCATATTACGCCGGCCTGAACGAAACCGAGATCAGGAAAATGGATATTTCGGAAGAGACTATTGAAAAACTGTATGCCGAGTACGCGCTTGCGGATAAGGTCTATGAATATATCATCAAAGATATCAATCCGGAGATCAGCGACGACGAAGCGAGGACAATCACGGTAGAGCATATTCTGATCAAGACATATACGCTGGACGGAGCCGGGAAAAAAGTTCCTTATACGGATCAGGCAAAGGCGGCAGCATATGAAAAAGCGAAAGAAGTTTTGGCGTTGGTACAGGCGGGAGAAGAAGACTTTGAGGCGCTGCTCAAAAAATACAGTGAAGATCAGACCGCCACTTATTCCTTCGGTAAGGGGGCGATGGAACCTGCTTTTGAAGACGCCGCGTTTAATCTTGGTAAGGGAGAGATCAGCGGCATAGTGGAGACGGAGTTCGGTTATCACATCATTAAATGTATCAGTACCTTTAACAGAGAAGAGACGGACGCCAATAAAGTGAAGATCGTGGAAAAGAGAAGGGAAGAAGTATTCGGGGAAGAATATGACAAGTTTGTCAGTTCTTTGACACGAAAGTTGAACGAATCGCTTTGGGAAGAAGTCAGCTTCATAAACGACACGAATGTCAGTACTGAAAATTTCTTCGATGTGTATGACGAATATTTTAATTAGTGTATGAAAACGGTAATTTACAAAAATTTTATAATTCGGAAAGTCCCGAGAAATCGGGACTTTTTTGCGATTATTAGCACTCTTGCGAAATGAGTGCTAAAATTCTATTGACTTAATTTCTATTACGCACTACAATAGCAATAGTAAAAAAAGTAACGGTTCGCTTCGTTCTATCGTCATATCGGAAAATGGTTTTGTTTCGGCAGTTTTGGCGGTAGCAGGCAATCGTTAAAAGCAAGTGAAGAAAAAAGAAAAGGAAGTGTGTAGAAATGGCGGCAAAACGCGGCAGTTTATCAATTAACAGCGACAATATTTTCCCGATCATCAAAAAGTGGCTGTATTCCGACCACGATATTTTTTACAGGGAACTGATCTCTAACGGGTGCGATGCGATCACAAAATTAAAGAAACTGGATATGATGGGAGAGTATGCTCTTCCGGACGGTTATAAGGCGAAGATCCAGGTCATTGTAAATCCGGAAGAAAAGACTTTGAAATTCATCGACAACGGTCTGGGCATGACGGAAGAGGAAGTGGAAGAATATATCAATCAGATCGCTTTTTCCGGCGCTACGGATTTTATCGAGAAATATAAGGACAAGACCAATGAAGACCAGATTATCGGTCATTTCGGACTTGGTTTTTATTCCGCTTTTATGGTGGCGGACGAAGTACACATCGATACGCTTTCTTATAAAGAAGGGGCAAAACCGGTTCATTGGGAATGCGACGGCGGTACGGAATACGACATGGAGGAAGGTTCCAAGAACGAGGTGGGAACGGAGATCACCTTGTTTTTAAACGAGGACTGTCTGAAGTTCTGTAACGAATATGAAGCGCGGAGCGTGATCAAAAAATACTGTTCGTTCATGCCTACGGAGATTTATCTATCCAAAGCGAACGATACCGCGACGGAAACGATCAAGCCGGAAGAAAAGCTAGATACCGATACGGTGATCGAAACGATCAAACCGGAAAAAGAGGACGAAGAAGAAAAATTAAAGATCAAAAGGCGTCCCGAGCTTTTGAACGAAACGACGCCTCTTTGGGCGAAACATCCTAACGAGTGTACCAAAGAGGAATATCTGGAATTTTACCGCAAAGTATTTAACGATTATAAGGAACCCTTATTCTGGATTCATTTAAATATGGACTATCCTTTTAACCTGAAAGGAATTTTATATTTCCCGAAGATCAACATGGAGTACGAATCTATCGAGGGAACGATCAAGCTGTATAACAATCAGGTATTTATTGCGGATAACATCAAAGAAGTCATTCCCGAATATCTGCTGTTGTTAAAGGGCGTGATCGATTGTCCGGACCTGCCGCTCAACGTATCGAGGAGCGCATTGCAGAACGACGGATTTGTAAAGAAGATTTCCGAATATATCTCCAAGAAAGTGGCGGATAAGCTTTCCGGTATGTGCAAGACGGAAAAAGAAGAGTATGAAAAGTATTGGGATGACATCAGCCCGTTTATTAAATTCGGCTGCTTAAAGGATGATAAATTCTGCGAGAAGATGACGGATTACATTTTATTCAAGAATCTGGACGGCCAGTATATGACTCTGCCCGAATGCCTTGAGGTGAATAAGACCGATCCCGATGAAGCGGACGGGAATGGAGAAGGGAACGAAGCTTCTGCAGTAGATGAAAACGGAAATAAAGTCGAAGCGGAGACGGTAGACGAAAACGCGGACAAGGCAGAAGAAAGCGGGACGGCGGTAGACGAGGACGGTAATCAGGTCGAAGCGGAAGTAGTGGACGAAAACGACGGCGATGCGGCAGACAGCGGGGACGAAGATGCCGACGGCGAAGAAGATAAAAAGGAAAAGACCGTATATTATGTTACGGATGAAGTGCAGCAGAGCCAGTATATCAATATGTTCAAGGCAGCCAAAATGGATGCGGTAGTGCTGACGCATAATATCGACCAGCCCTTTATTTCCCAGTTGGAGGCAAAGAACGAAGGCATTAAGTTCAAACGTATCGACGCGGACTTAGAAGATACGTTAAAAGCGAAAACCTCCAAGAAAGCGGAAAAAGAAATGGAAGAACAGGCGGAAGAGATCGCAAAGATCATGAAAAAGGCTTTGAAAAAAGATCATCTTACCGTGAAGGTAGAGAAACTGAAAAATAAGAAGATTTCTTCCATGATCACCTTATCCGAGGAAAGCAGGCGGATGCAGGATATGATGAAAATGTATTCCATGGGCGGCGCGGGAATGTTCGGCGCGGAAGGAGAAGGCGAGACGCTTGTCTTAAACGCGAACCATCCTCTCGTACAGTATGTGGTGGAACATAAAGACGGGGACAATACGAAACTGATCGCGGAACAGCTTTACGACCTTGCCAAGATTCAGCATGCGCCGTTAGAGCCGGAGGCAATGAGTAAATTCGTAGCGAGAAGCAACGACATTATGATGCTGCTTGCAAAATAAATGAGACAGACAGGGAGGGTATCCGGGGGTCCGGATATCCTCTTCTTTGGGTTTACGGTAGGATAGCAGCCTGTCAGGGAAGGAGAGTACAGATGAAAGCAGTAAATTTATATATTCTGACCAGAAATACGAATCCTCAATTATACGGGGAATATGAAAATATATTGGCGGGCCGTGCAGAATGCCGGAAGGTAAGGCAGGAGGAGTTTCAGTGCCTGAATGCGCTAGTGGGTGAATTGATGGAAAACGGTTTATCCGTCAGAAATTTGGATGGTTTTTATTATTCCTTTACGATAGAACAAATCGGAAAAGAATTTGACCTGTTAAAGATAGCGCATCATGAGACGGTATTGAATCTGGAACTGAAGAGCCGTCTGATTCCGGAAAAGGACATCGAAAAGCAATTAGTAAAAAACAAGCATTATCTGAACTATCTGGCTCCTGAAGTCAAGCTGTTTACTTATATTCAGGAAACCAATGCCTTTTATAAATTAGAAGCCGGAAGACTGCGAAAAAGTACCGTAAAAGAAGTGATCCATGAAATAAAAAAGATGAAGAGCTTTGAAGAGAGAGATATCAGCCGGCTGTTCAGGGTAAGGGATTTTTTGATTTCGCCGTTGAACACGCCGGATAAATTTTTAAACGGCCAGTACTTTTTGACGCAGCAGCAGGAAGAAATCAAAAAAGAGATAATAAAAGATATAGAAAAAAACGGGACGTTCAGACTGTGGGGAATCACAGGTTCGGCGGGAACAGGGAAAACGCTCTTATTATATGATCTGGCAAAAGCCCTCCGGCAATATGGGAAATGCTGCATCGTACATAGCGGGATGCTGTGCGATGGTCATAGATATTTAAATGATGAGTTCGGCCATGTCGATGTCTATGAACCGAAATCGGCCGTCTATAATTTGCTGATTCGGTATGATTTTATTTTCGTGGATGAGGCGCAGCGCATCTACAATAAAAATTTAAATATAATTTTGGAGGCGGCGAAAGACAAAGGTATGCCCTGCGTCTTTTCCTACGATTATTTTCAAGTGCTGTCCCATAAGGAACAAAGGAGAAACATACCGGAAAAGTTAAGGAGCGTACCGGGGTTTCAGGAAAGAAAACTGACTGACAAGATCCGGTCAAATAAAGAGATCGCTTCTTTTATCAGGAATCTGATCGATCTAAACGATAAATCACGAATCCCGTACAAATACGAGGATATTGAGGTAGTATATGCGAATAACGAAGAAGAGGCGGACGACATTATAACCTATTATTCTAAAGAAAGAAACTATAAGTTTATCGGATATACACAGTCCAGATATTATAAAAATTCCATCGATCATTTTCCGGGAGAAATAAATACGCATGAAGCGGTCGGTCAGGAATTTGATAATGTTATGATTATGATGGACGGGAATTTCAGATACCATGATAACGGAAGGTTACAAGGGAAAAAGCATCCCAATCCGGACTATATTTTTTATAAATTGTTATATCAGGGAGTGTCAAGGCCAAGAGAAAAGCTGTGCATTTTAGTGATCGGCAATATGCCGTTGTTTGAAAAAATATTGTCGATCAAGAGCGGATGCGGCCGTTTTTCAGGAGAGAACCGGAGTGAGTAACTGCATAAGAAAATTGGAAGGAATGGAGGATTTACCGCCATTTTACGCCGATGCAACCTGTAGTTAACATGAAAAAACTAAAAAGCAACACAAAATGGATAGAGTTTACATCCTGTATTTTCTATCATGGTTCTATCATTTATAATAAATGTAAGAGGCATCCGCGCGGACCAGCCGGACAGAAAAACGAATGTGCCGGTACATAATCTTTGCCATACCGTTATAAATGAAATAAAACCGAAAGGAAATACTTTACTATGAGTTTAGGAGAAAACTTACAATTTTTAAGGAAGAAAGAAAACATTACGCAGGAACAACTGGCGGAGAAGCTGGAGGTGTCCAGACAATCCGTATCGAAATGGGAATCGGATACTACCTATCCGGAAATGGATAAACTGTTGCAGATCTGCGAGATCTTCCGCTGCAGTATGGACGATCTTGTAAGAAAAGACATTAGTGTCATTTATGTGGAGGACAAAGCGCAATATGACGCCCATATGAACCGGTTCAGTAAAAGGATCGCACTCGGGGTAGGACTGATCCTGTTTGGAATCTGTGTTTCCCAATTTTTACAAATAGGGATGCCGCCGGAAGAGAAACTGATGACCGCGGTGTTTCTTATCTTTTTGATCATAGCGGTGGCGATCTTTATTGTTGCGGGGATGCAGCACAGCGAGTTTGAACGGAAAAATCCGTATATAGAAGAGTTTTACACGGAAGAAGAAATAGACCGTTTCAACCGTAAATTCCCCGTCATGGTCGTAACGGGCGTAGTGTTGATTTTGGTGGGCATGATCGTCAGTTCGTTAGGTGAAGGCGGCCTGCAGGCAGAAAAAGAATTTGCCGATTCGCTCTTTTTTCTGTTTATATCCGTGGCGGTTCCTATTTTGGTGTATGCGGGGATACAAAAAGGAAAGTTCGATATTAAAGAATACAATGCGATACACAATAAAGAAACGGAAGAATATAAAAGAAACCGGCTGCTGGGAGCGGCCTGCGGCTGTATTATGATGGCCGCATTCATCCTTTATCTGATTTGCGCATTAGCCTTCCATCAATGGGGAATGCCTACCGTGATTATTTTTCCGGTATTCGGGATCCTCTACGGGATTGTGAGCGTGGTACTGAATATGAAAAAATAGAGGGCGGCCGGAGGATTGTAATAAGATTCTGTCAGACTGTTACGGAGTATCGGCCCCGCCCTGTATATGCAGTGCGATCCCTTCATTCCCGTATCCCGGGCCGGCCACAAACTGTACGACGGAGTCCGTCAGCATGGCTTCATCCGGAAAATGCACATGGCCGGCAAGGACGCATACGACAGGGGAATCTTCGCCTAATATCTTATCCTGAAAGGCTATTGTATTGGCGTCGGGAAAGATGCCGCCCCGGTCCGCCATGCCGACGGAAACGGGACTGCTCCATACCGTAGAGGCCTGTTCAAGCAGCGTTTCCGTGGAAAAGGGCACATGCAGCAGGACGATAACGGGTTTTCCCATGGCAAGCGCTTCTTCCATAACGGGAAGCGCCTCCGCTTCTACCTGATTGGAACTGTTATCTACGCAAAGGATGACCAGTTCTTCGTATTCCGTAATGGAAGCAGCGGGATTTTCTTTCATAAAAGGAGCGAACAGAGGGCGGTATTGCTGTCTGCCCGTTTCCGTCATATATTCCCAAGGATAAGTCCAGTCGTGATTTCCTAAAGTATAACAGTAAGGTATCTTTAAGGCGTCCAGATTTTGCGCTAAAAAGTTTAAATTTGCTTCGGAAGGAAAATCAATGATATCGCCGCCTAAAAGCAGCATATCTGTTTCCGTCTCATTGGCATATTCCATCCATTTCGGAAAATTTTCATAAGAGTCTTTGCCGTCGGCGTCTTTAAAAAGTCCGGTACGCGGCAGGGCGTTCTCCGTTACCTGCGTATCTTCCGTGCCGTCTAAAACGATCATATGGGTATCGGAAAGAAATAATAGATCGTAGTTTTTTTCGATCCCCGGAATGACAAGCGTCTTTTGGGCGATATGCAGACCGGAATATTTGTTCTTATCTATGGCAGGCGTATTTACGCTTTCCGATTCCTGCACGGAGGCGGCAGGCGGATTATCGGGAAGGGATGGAGCGCTTGGACTGCCGGCCCCGCAGCCATATAATAAGAAAGCGGACAATATGCAGAAAAAAAGAGTTCCTGTTTTTTTAGTTATCATAGCATTCTCCATTTCCGCCGTCCGGCTATTCGGCACTCTCCACGATTTTGGTATCGGAGCTGCCGGCAATGGCCTGCCCGATTACTGCCGCCGTGAGGCGCTTAAAATTGCTTCCGGAAGAAGTTGCGCCCGTTAAGGCGTCCAGATCGGAGGCATTTTGCCTCTCAAGCAGTTCGGCGGCGTAATAGCGGGTATATTCGTTGGGATAGGTACCGGTAACAGACTCCATATTTTGCATATAGGCATTGTCCCACGCCTTGATATAGCCGCCCGGATCTTTGGCGTTAAATTCCGTGTAAACGATCTTATTGTTTTTTACCATAATACAGATATATTCCTTCCAGCCGTGGGAATAATCGGACATTTCGGCGCTGTAAAAGCCGTCCTGCATCTTTGGGGCGGACCCGCAGCCGGACAAGCCAAAAGTCAATATCAATAATCCTAATAACAGTTTTTTCTTCATCATGAACCTCCAATCGTCTAATGAACTTCCGTCCGCTTATTCCCTGATCTTAACCTGTGAGACGTAATTTTTTAAATCTTCGGCCTGCGCTAAGGACTGTGCCGCCATTTCGTCATTTCTGTCGGCGATGTTGCGAAGGGCGAGAAGACTGCCGCCGGCGTTGTTGACCGCGTCAGTCTGTTCTTTCACTGTGTCGGCAAGGCGGCAGGAAATATCCCGGTACTGGCCGGTAAGATCGGAAATCTCCTGAAAGGTTCTGGCCGTCTGATTTGCCGTATCGAGGCCGGCCTGAATGGTTTCTGCGGATCTTTCGATCAGACTGCTTGTTTCCTTCAGCGCCTGGGCGGTCTGGGTGGAAAGTTCCCGGATCTCTTCCGCCACGACGGAAAAGCCTTTTCCGGCTTCTCCCGCTCTTGCGGCTTCTACGGAAGCGTTCAGGGACAGGAGGTTGGTCTGACGGGAGATATTATCGATCATCAGGCTGACCTTCGATATTTCGTTTACGGACTCATGGATCTGGGACATAGAATCCAGCATATCCTGCATATAGTCCCGTCCCAGATTTGTTTTCTCGGTTGCCATTTCCGCACATTGTTCAATCATAAGGACGTTATCCCTGTTTTTATCGATGGAAGAACTGATTGCAGCCATATTGCGTTCCATGTCGCTTAAAACGTCGGTCTGTTCTTTGGAACCGCTCAGAAGCTGCCTGGCGTTGTCGGCTACTTCCAGCGAGGAGCGGTTCATTTTTACCATCGTCTGGTTGAGGGCGTCCGTGATGTTGCAGAGTGAATCCCGTATGGAAGAAAAATCGCCCTTAAAATCGTCGGGAATATCGTTCGCATAATTGCCCTCGGCAAGCGTGCTCAAAGACACCTGAATATTCTGTATGTAGCGTCTTAAGCTGGAGACGGTGCTGGAAAGCGCTTCCGTCAGGATACTTGTCTCGTCATTGGTGTGGGACAATATGACTTCGTCGGAAAGATTGCCTGCCGATAGCGCCTCCAGCCTTGAGGTCGCAGAGGACAGCGGGCCGGAGATGCGCTGGGAAACAGGCACCATAACGACGGCGGCAGCAAGTAAAAGGAGGAAGGCGAGCAACAGGGAGATCCCCGCGGACATATAGGTGGTCTTCATAAACTCGATCCTTGGCGCATATAAAAATAAAGCCCAGTTTGTTCCCGCGATCGGCGAATATCCCGTATAAAATATCTGATAACCGATCCGGTTTCCCAGTTCCATTTTTTGGGAGCCGGTTTGGAAAGCAGTGATCTTATGGAATTGATCCACATTGCCGGCGGAAGGATATAATTCGTAAACATTGAGCCCGTCGATGATATTTTGCACGTTCCTGTCGCCAATGATATCTCCGTTTTCATTGATGATGCAGGCGCTGCCGGTGTCGCCCAATACAAGCGGGTTTAAAACGTCGCTTAACAGATCGTATTTATAACTGCCGATCAGATATCCTGTGACTTGATCTTCCAGTTTTAAGGGCGCTCCTACGCAGAGCTGGAGAGTGCCCTCGTCATAATAGGGTTCGCCGATGGTGATATTGCCGGTCCGGGTCATCATGGAATAGTATTTCGTTTCGGCAATAGAATCCGGCGCCATAGCGTCTCCGTAAAGTTTCTTTCCTGCGGTATCATAGGATGCCAGCCAGACAAATTCTATCTGCAGTTTGATCGTATCCAAACGCGCCTGTTTTTCTTCAGGGGAAATGTTTTCGTGGAGAAAAACTTCTTCCGTCGAAAAGTTGAGCATCCGTTCCGTGAGAAGATGCAGATTGGAACTGACGTTTTGCGCGGCGATCCGGGCCGCGATCTGCATACTGTCCAACTGCATGGCGTCGGTAGAGCGGACGCTGCCTTTGAACATGATTGTGGTGATCAGCGCCGTAGTCAGTATAGCTGCGGACATTACATAAAAGATAATTTTGTGTTTTAAATCATGGTAATTCTTCATGGTAAAACTCCTTTACTGCGTGTACCTCATTCTCTATCACATTGATTTTTATGTTATCACAAATAGGAAAAATTGCCTAGTGGCATTTTCCATAATTCTGACCTGTGTCCGCAACGAAACATTTTTCAGGATCGTATCTTAAATTCTAAAATAAATTAAGCTTATAAAAAATAAAAATCATTGTAAAATATGCACAAATTTCGAAAGTATTCTTTTCGTATAAGTTACAAAGTTATAAAAACAGACTTGTCAAACGGGTTCGATAATGGTATTATAAAATCGTTATCGGGAACGTTACCGAAAACGATACCGATAACGGTTTCATTCATTTCCTAATACAGGAAACAAAAAGAAAAGGAGAGGTATATTTTATGAAAAAGAAACTTTTAAGCGCACTTTTGAGCGTATCCATGATCGCTGCTATGCTTGTGGGCTGCGGCGGCGAAGGAAATGCCGACAGTAAGACACCGGAAACAAAGGCACCGGCAGAAAACGATGCAGAAGCGCCGGCGGAAAATGATGCGGAAGCACCGGCAGACAATGACGCACAGGCAAATGCAGGCGGCAGCGTATATTATCTGAACTTCAAACCGGAAGTAGACGAGGTCTGGCAGGAGATCGCAGCGGCTTATACGGCAGAGACCGGTGTGGAAGTTAAAGTAGTTACGGCGGCAAGCGGTACTTACGAAGAAGTATTAAAATCCGAGATCGCAGGCAGCAATGCGCCTACTTTATTCCAGATCAACGGATCGGTAGGATATGCAAACTGGAAAGATTACTGCATGGATCTGACAGATACGGATCTGTATGCGTCCCTTTCCGACCAGAGTCTTGCGGTGACGGGAGACGACGGTAAAGCATACGGCATTCCTTATACGGTAGAAGCATACGGAATTATTTACAACGACGCTATCATGCAGAAGTATTTTGCAATGGACGGCGCGGTTGTAACAAGCGTAGACGAGATCAATAATTTCGATACTTTAAAATCAGTAGTAGAGGATATGCAGGCTAAAGCGGCAGACTTAGGGATCGACGGCGTATTCGCATCTACCTCTTTGATGCCCGGCGAGGACTGGAGATGGCAGACACATACGGCAAACCTTCCGATTTATTATGAATTTGAAGAAAAAGGCGTCAGCGATGCGGATGAGATCACTTTCTCATACGGAGAGAATTTCAAAAACATCTTTGACCTGTACATTAACAATTCAACCTGCGCACCGGGATTACTCGGCAGCAAAGACGTAGCTTCTTCCATGGCGGAATTTGCCTTAGGAAAATGTGCGATGGTACAGAACGGTAACTGGGCATGGAGCCAGATCGCAGAAGTAGACGGCAACGTAGTAGTGGAAGGAGACATACATTTCTTACCGATCTACACGGGCGTGAGCGGAGAAGAAAATCAGGGCTTATGCATCGGTACGGAAAACTACTGGTGTATCAACAGTCAGGTTCCGGCAGAAGACCAGCAGGCAACTTTAGAGTTTGTAAAATGGATGATCAATTCTGACGCAGGAAAAGATTACATGGTTAACAGATTAGGAAACGCAGCGCCCTTTACCACATTCGGCGACAGCGAAAAACCTTCCGATCCTTTGGCAAAATCCATGTTAGCTTCTATGGAAAGCGGAAAGACGGCAGTGCCGTGGGCATTTACCGTATTCCCGAGCCAGGATTTCAAAGATGATTTCGGCGCGGCATTGTTAGAGTACTGCAACGGAAACATGACATGGGAAGACGTTACGGCTCTTGTAGTATCCAGATGGGCAGAAGAAAAGGCGGCAGTTGCACAGTAAAAGCCTTGAGGGAAAACAGAATAGAGTTGTCATAAAAGAAAGTGGGGCACTTCGCAGCTTAGCCTGCGAAGCGCCTTTTTAAATCTTTGAAGCGAAGTAAAAAGAAACGCCGCAGGATGCTGCCGTACTGCTTCGTTGATATCCGTCAGAGGTACGTTTCTTTTCCGGCTGCGTACCCCAATGGCAGACGGAACGGAGGGACATCCGGCGGATATCAACAGAGGCAGTGCATCAGGAGACGGCGGCGGATCTAATGCTGCGCCAGAGGCGCAGATTGAAGTAGGAGGGAAAACCATCATGGAAAAAACATTAAAAAAATATTTTCTTGTTTTTACATTACCGACTCTGGTAGCGTTCGCATTTGCATTCATCATACCGTTTGCACAGGGAATTTATTTATCTTTTTGTAATTTTACAACGGTATCCAATGCAAAATGGGTAGGTTTGGAAAACTATAAAAAGGCGTTTGGCAGCAGTCAGGGCTTTATGAATGCCTTTGGATTTACGGCGGGATTTACGGTGATCAGCATCATAACGATCAATGTGATCGCATTTTCGCTTGCGCTGCTTTTAACAAGAAAGATAAAGGGGACAAATCTTTTCAGAACCGTATTTTTTATGCCGAACCTGATCGGCGGTATCGTACTTGGTTATACATGGCAGCAGATGATCAACGCCATTCTTTATTCTTATGGCAAGACGATCGTATCGGACGCTAAATTCGGTTTTATCGGTTTAGTGCTTTTGATGAACTGGCAGATGGTCGGATATATGATGATCATTTATATTGCAGGATTACAGAACGTACCGACGGATCTTTTAGAGGCGGCGCACATTGACGGAGCGACGAGCTGGCAGACGTTGATCAAGGTCAAACTGCCGATGGTTATGTCTTCCATCACGATCTGCGTATTCCTGACTTTGTCCAACAGTTTTAAACTTTTCGATCAGAACAAGGCGCTCACCAACGGCGCGCCGATGAATAAAACCCAGATGCTGGCGTTGAACATTTACGAGACTTTTTACGGAAAAACAGGCTTTGAAGGAGTCGGTCAGGCCAAGGCGGTCATGTTCTTTATCGCCGTTGCGGTCATTGCATTACTCCAGTTATCATTTACGAGAAGTAGGGAGGTAGAACAATAATGACAAGTAGAAAGAAAAAAACGGCGGACGCCATTATATTTGTATGTTTGATCGTCTTCGCACTGGTCGTATTATATCCGTTGTTCTTTATTTTAAATAACTCCTTTAAAGGAAAATTTTTTATCAGCTCCGATCCTTTTTCTTTCCCCAGCGCGGAAACTTTTTCAGGATTGAAAAACTATGTGAACGGGCTTACGAAAACGGGACTTTTGAGCGCCGCGGGCTGGTCTTTCTTTATTACGATCATTTCCGTTGCGCTGATCATCCTGTTTACGTCCATGACGGCGTACTATATAACAAGGGTAAAATCAAAGGTCACCTCCATGTTATATTATATGTTTGTTTTTTCAATGATCGTGCCTTTTCAGATGGTAATGTTCACAATGTCTTCACTTGCTGATAAATTTCAATTGAAAAATCCGCTCGGTATGTGTATTCTATACTTAGGGTTTGGTGCAGGACTGTCGGTATTTATGTTTTCGGGTTTTGTGAAGTCTATTCCGCTTGAGATCGAAGAAGCGGCTATGATCGACGGATGTAATCCGCTGCAGACATATTTCGGCGTGGTGTTTCCCATTTTAAAGCCGACGGCGATCACCGTTGCCATTTTAAATGCAATGTGGATATGGAATGACTTCCTGCTCCCTTATCTTGTGATCGGCGTCAGTACGAAGTATAAGACGATACCGGTAGTCATACAGATGTTAGTAGGATCTAACGGTAACAAGGATATGGGCGCACTTATGGCGATGCTTGTATTATCCATAGTCCCGATTATTATTTTTTATCTGACATGTCAGAAATATATTATTGAAGGTGTTGTTGCAGGTGCAGTAAAAGGTTAAATATCTCCGCTGCCCCGGACAACGGAAATGGAGGAGAAAATATGAGAAAAAGCGGTATTCTTTTACCAATATCCAGCATTCCGTCAAAATATGGGATCGGAACTTTTTCGAAACAGGCTTATGCATTTGTGGATTTTTTAGAGAGGGCAGGGCAGACGTTGTGGCAGATACTGCCGCTTGGACCTACGGGGTATGGGGACTCCCCCTATCAGTCGTTTTCTACTTTTGCGGGGAATCCGTATTATATCGATCTGGAAACGCTGATAGAAGAGGGGCTTTTAAAAAGGTCGGACTGCAGCAAATATGATTTTGGGGACAATGCAAACTATGTGGATTATGAGAAGATCTACAATTCCCGCTTTAAAGTGCTGAGAAAAGCATATGAGAACAGCGAGATCGAAAAAGACGGGAAGTTTAAAAAATTTGCGGAGAAGAACGCATACTGGTTAGAAGATTACGCGCTTTTCATGGCGTTAAAAAATTCTTATGACGGGAAAAGTTTTTTGGAGTGGGATGAGGACATAAAACGCAGGAAACCGGAAGCAATGGAAGAGGCGAAGAAGCAGTATGCAGACGAGATCCTCTTTTTCAAATTCCAACAGTATGAATTTGCGAAACAATGGGAAGGGCTTAAGAAGTACGCTAATGAAAAAGGGATCGAGATCATCGGCGATATCCCGATCTATGTTGCGCTTGACAGCGCCGACACATGGGCGAATCCTGAACTTTTCCAGTTTGATAAGGACGGAATGCCGATCGGAGTCGCGGGATGCCCGCCGGATTCCTTTTCGGCAACGGGGCAGCTTTGGGGGAATCCGCTCTATAAATGGACTTATCATAAGAAAACAAATTACGAATGGTGGATGAAGCGGATCGCATACTGCTACGAGCTGTATGATATCGTGCGTATCGATCATTTCCGTGGATTTGACGAATACTATTTTATACCCTACGGAGACGATACGGCGGAGTTCGGGCATTGGGAAAAGGGTCCGGGATATAGCATCTTTGAAGCGATGAAAAAAGAACTGGGTGAAAAGAAGGTGATCGCCGAAGATTTGGGATTTTTGACTGATACGGTCATTGAACTGGTGGAAAAGTGCGGATATCCGGGCATGAAGATTCTGCAGTTCGCTTTTGATTCCAGAGAAGAGAGCGATTATCTTCCCCATAATTACAAGCGTAATTGCGTCGTATATACGGGAACCCATGATAACGATACGACGCTTGGCTGGTATAAGTCCTTTAATAAAGAGGATAAAGCGTTTGCCAAAAAGTATTTACATATCACATCCGAGGAAGAGATAGAATGGGAATTTATCCGTGCGGCGCTCGCGAGCGTGGCGGATACGGCCATTATACCGATGCAGGATTATTTAGGGCTTGGCGCCGAGGCGAGGATCAACATTCCTTCTACTCTTGGGATCAACTGGAAGTGGCGTATGGGTGCGAAAGACTGTACAAAGAAACTTGCGGACAGGATTTATAAGATCTGTAAATTATATGGAAGGGTCATCGAAAAGACGGAGCCGGATACGGATCCGGAATGATATCTGCAGGCAGCGGGCTAAGACCGGGCAGATCCGGTTTTGGCTGCTGCAAAGGTTAGGATCCCCCACAGCCTGCTGCGGGGGATTTGATTTATCTTATAGGAAAGTCCGTCGCAGGACGGATCTGGAATCAGAAAGCGACGGAGTCACTTTTTTACCATCTACGGCTTTGCACCTTCCTGCTCCTTGCTTGTGCCATCTATGGCGCCGACGACGCCGGCGGCACGACGGGAAACATGCAGGGCCGAATTTTAGAGAAAGGCAAGGTTCTTTATGGCGGAAATTACAATAAAAGATGTTGCCAGAAGATGCGGTGTGGGTGTGAGCACCGTATCGCGGGCGATCAATAATCATCCGGACATCAATCCCGAAACGAAAAAGATGATCATGGATGTGATACAGGAGAGCGGTTACATTCCCAATAACAGCGCAAGAAATCTGAAACGCGCCGACGCTAAGAGCATTGCGGTGCTGATCAAGGGTATCACGAATCCGTTTTTTGCAGGCATGATCAAGATCATTGAAGAAGAGACGCAGAAAAAAGGTTATTCCATGGAACTTAGGCATGTGGAATCTTATGAAGACGAGGTAGACGTAGCGTTAGAGCTTGTAAAAGAAAAGAGACTGCGGGGCATTATCTTTTTGGGAGGTTATTTTTCCCATTCAGAGGAAAAGCTGGGAATGCTGAAAGTCCCGTTTGTTTTCGGTACGGTGGGCGCTACGCCGGAGAATATCAATAAAGCGTTGTATTCCAATGTGGCGGTGGACGATTTTAAGGAAAGCAAAAAAATGACGGAATATCTGATAGAGATCGGACATAGGGACATTGCGATCCTGACGGCGGAGCCGGGGGATATCAGTATCGGTAAACTGCGTCTGGAGGGGTACAAAGCGGCGCTAAAAGAACACGGGCTGCCGGTAAACGAGAACCTGATCCGTAAAATGGAAGAAGGGACGGAATCGTATTCGATGGAAAACGGCTATCGGAAAACGAAGGAACTGATCGAGAGCGGAGAACGTTTCAGCGCCATTTACGGAACGGCGGACAGCCTTGCCATCGGAGCAATGCGGGCGTTATTGGATGCAGGCATAAAGATTCCGGAGGAAGTATCGGTTGCGGGATACGACGGCATCGAGCTTGGGGATTATTATGCGCCGAGGCTGACTACGATCAGGCAGCCGGTAGAAGAGATGGCAAGGGAGACGATCAAGCTGCTTTTTCATATTATTGCAGGGAAAGAAGAACATAAACATCTTGTATTTCCGGGAGAACTGCTGGCGAGGGAGTCTACGGCTAAGCCAAAGCGGAAAACCTGACCTCCCCGTCAGGCAGAACCCTTTAAAGAGGGGCATGAAATCTGCTGATTTCCTAGGGTTTCTTACTTAAGTTAGAATTATGGTAGCGGGGATCAAAAGTCACGTCTTCGGAAAAGATTTCCGGAGGGACAAAAGTTTCCGCCGCTTCTTTTGACGGAAATTCAATTTCGGCTATAATGAGAGGCGCAAGTTCTCCTTCAAAAATGTCCAGTTCCACGGAAAGCCCCTCCTGGTCATTTGGACGGAACCGTTTTAATGGAATCACATATCGTTTTTTGGTAATGATACGCCCGTCCGCCTTATCTAAAAGGTGGCGATAGGCATCCTGATTCAGGGGAAGGTTGTATTCTTCCCTTGCCAGCATTCCGCTGCCTTTATAGGTCAGATAATAAACGTCGTCTTCCTTTCTGACACGGATGACCGGATCGGTATTCAGATATGCCTGCTCAATCAGATGGCAGGGATAGGAATCCAGATCGTCAGGCAGTTCTCTTATCGTGAATTTTCTTTCAATTTCCATAGCCGTTCTCCTTTTATTATATTTTTAACATGCTTAATTCTGAAAGAAGTGCAAGTTATTTTTTGATAAATATATTATACATGGGCAGGGGGAGAATGTCCATAAAAAGGGGAAGAGGAAACATTGCCCAAAATATGCTTAATTGCAAAAGTAAATTCCAGTGCAGGAGTAAATTCTACTGCCCTTTCAAATCTATTGTCCTTTTCAATTTTT
>CAJTWM010000025.1 GCA_910579805.1 uncultured Lachnospiraceae bacterium
AATATCTGAGTCAGTACCTTCATCTAATTTGACTGATATAAGAAGGATCTGGAGCACCTAGGGTGCTGGATAACAATGTCGGAATGGTGTAAAGAGAATGTGCCTGACCGTACTGCCAGGAGGTATGTCGGGGTGGCATCATCTGGTCATCATCCTCAAGGCGTGGAACATCAAAATGCATCTGAACATGTAAAGCATCCTTACAAAGCAATGATGTATCTCGTAGGTGATGAGTGCAGCCGGGAAGAATTCTGTGGGCTGAAAGTTGAGGATGCTCCGTCAGGTTTGTTTCTTGTAAGTGATGTCATACTTAATCAGTTTGACGAAAATGAAAATATGGATATAGCACTTAGCCTAATGAAAGCTTCGGAGTCTTTTGTTGAATTTATGAAAAATACTGTAGGATATGAATTTGATTGTCCGGCGGGCATCTTTTATGAAGAACATATTTTCTCGGAAAGATGGTTTCAAAATGGCGGAGTTCCAGATGGATTCCGTATGTGGGTGTCAATTATCAAAAAATAAGAAATATCAAACAGTAATTGGATGATTATCAGATTTCATTTTGAGATATAAAAGACATTGTGCCAGCACCATGTAATAAGGGGATTAAGAAAAAATCAGTATTTGGCTAATGGATTGTTACACTTTAGTCTTTGTGAATGCCTTGTTTAGTAAGTATTTTTAGAGCAAAATTGATGTAAACGGTATTTTATGCCTGTATCTTCAAAAGCGGATTTTACTGCGTGATATTTTAAAAACAGGTTGTTAAATTGCCGGGAGTTGCTATAATAAATGCGCGGAAACATTTTGGCAACAGAAAATCAGCAAGCCCTAATAAATGATGTAATTGATATAAAATGGGCGTGTATTTGCATAGACTTAAACATAAATAGTTAACAACAAAGAACACGCCGGGGACAGGTAAATGCAGGGTACGCCATGATTCCATTAGTTTTTGCTCTTGCTGGTATCGCCTTTTATCGAAACAGAAAATAACAATTTCACGTTTACCGGTGCGAGCAGAGTGAAAAACCGGAATTGACAGAAAGGGGCTGGAACTTATGAAAATGCCAAAAGAAGATACGGATATAAGTATGTTTGCTCCTTGCGGTATGAATTGTAAAGTTTGCTATAAGCATTGTTGCCACAGAAAACCTTGCGCTGGTTGTTTGAACAGTGATGAAGGAAAGCCCGAACCTTGCCGCAAATGTAAAATCAAAGACTGTATCAAAGAAAAAGCCCTGACCTATTGCTTTGAATGTTCTGAACACCCATGCCAGTTGATTAAAAATCTAGAAAAAAGCTATAACGAGCGGTATCAGGCAAGCCTGATAGAAAATAGTTGTTTTGTTCAAAAATATGGTTTGGATTGTTTCATGGAACAACAGAAAGAAAAATATACTTGTCCTAAATGTGGTGGTATTATTTCCGTTCACGATAGAGAATGTAGTGAGTGTCAGGAAAAAATGAAATAGAAAAATTCCAAATTTGTCGGGAAGTTGCAGGGAGCGTAAAAACGGTGGTTGGAGGGAAGAATGTCAAGAAAAATTATAGAGATAAAACATCATCTTTCAAGTGGATGCTGTATGTGTAGTGGAATTGAGGATTTATACGCAGCAAGAACAAATCAATCTATTCCAGAGGGGTTTCTTCTTGCATTGGGAAGTTTTGGTGAAACCGTTTTCATTAAAATGAATCATAGTGAAAGGCCATATATGTTTAGCGCAAATGACGCAAGACCCAAAACAGTATACGAAAATTTAAAAGATGAATTAGGGTTAGATTATAAAATTATTGGGGGAACAACTGTAGAATATGCCAAAAAGTCTATTAAAAAAGAAATTGATGAAGGCTATCCTGTTGTCTTAGGTCCATTGGACATGTTTTATTTGCCCTATCTGAAAATGTACCATACGGAACATATACCTATACATTATGTTATGATGATAGGATATGATGAAGAAAAGAATTGTGTTTTGATATATGATTGCGATCGGGAAGATATGATAGAACTTGCCGTTAGTGATTTAGAGCTGGCTTGGAATATTGAGAAAAACGGGGTGGGCGACAAAAATGGATTTATTAAAATCCGATTAAATGAAAATCTGCCAGATAAATATACACTCAGTCGTAATTGCTTGTTGAAAAAAGCGGAAAGACAGTTTAGAGAAAAACCGTATATTCTTGGAATTTCTGCCTACGAAAAAATTGCAAAAGAACTTCCGAAATGGAAAAAGAAATTTTCAGAAGAAGAGTACAGAAACGCCCTTATTTCTATTACTGAATATATGGGGAAAGTACCTAAAGTGCCAAATCAGATTATGGGAGTGAAAGAAGCCGATATACCATACTGTGCAAATTATGACAGGCTTGCAAAGATTATCCATGAATTAGGGCAGGAATATAAGCAGGATAACTGGATAAAGGCTGCGGAATTGTTTGATAAATGCGGGAAAAATATCGAAACGATTGTTACATACGTTGTGCAGTATTGCTGTAATGATGTTGACAGAATAGATGAACTGCCTAACTTATTTCTCGAAAATGCCGATTATGCAAGAGAAGCCTATCGGTTAATTCAAGACGCCAAATAGTTTCTATTTGCTGGTTAGGGAATGTGTGGAAAGGCGGAAAATAGAGAAATCGTTAGAATGATTATAAATGTGGGGCGTAGCGGTTGCTATGCCCTGTATTTTTAAATAGAAAATGAAATGTGAAAGTGGTACAATGCTTTTGCAACAACAATTTAAAAAATGCAAGGGAGATTATTTATGACAGAGGTTCAAAAAAGCTTGAAAAGTTATATTACCGCAGAAATGGACTATTGGGATTTTTCAGGCGTTGTAAGAATTATACAGAATGGAAGAATTTTATTTGAAACTTGCCGCGGATATTCAAATATTGAATTTGGCATTAAAAATACAATGGAAACAAAATTTACGATTGCCTCTGTTGCCAAACAGTTTACAGCGTTTGCAATTATGATTTTACATGACAGAGGTCTGTTGCAACTTGAAGAAAAAGCAAATTGGTATCTGCCCCCAAACATGCAGATTCCTTCGGAAATAACAGTTCATCATCTTTTATCACACACATCGGGACTGCATAATAATTATAATTTTGAAGATGATTTTTATGTGGGCGAGGACAGAAAACCTTATGATAAGGAACAATTTTTTAGAAACTGGATTATTAGAGAGCCGATAAAGAAGCCGGGGAGAGAATTCGAATATAATAATTCTAATTATAATTTGCTTGCATGGATTATTGAATATGTTTCAGGGCAGACTTACAATGAATTTTTGCAGGAAAACATTTTTTCAAAAATAGGAATGAACAATACTATGTTTGATAATGGTCAAAGTATTATTCCAAATAAAGCAAACAATTATATGCATGATTACGGAAAACTGGTCAGAGTACCTTATACAAATAATTTATATAGTATTGGCGCAGGTGCGTTGGTTACGAATTGCGATGACCTTCAAAACTGGTATGAGTGCCTTAAAAACAGAAAAATTTTATCGGAATATGCCTATGAGGTTTATCTGTCGGAAAACAAAAACAACTATTGCTATGGGTTAGAGCGATATGAGGAAGATGGAACGATTAAGTATGCACATGGCGGAGATATGCTTGGTATATCTGCCTATACCCAGTACTATTTTGATGAAGATATTTGCATTATCGTTATATCGAACACGGAGTCATTAGATCAATATCGTTTTGGGAACGGTATTGCTGCAATCCTACATAATAAGCAAGCATCTGTTTCATACAGACCGGAGGAAATTTTTCTGTCGCCAGAAGAACTTGAAAAATATACAGGAACATATCTTCCCGGAAAGATACATATTGAGCAAAAAAACGGAAAACTGTATTTGGTTCGTGTTAATCAGAATATTCATATTGAATTGTACTGTGTGGGCAAAGATAGTTTCAAAAGGCGATGTGAAGAACAACAAACAATTCACAAGTTAATTTCCGAGGGGGATATAAAGCCTTCGGTATGGGGATATGAGCTGATTTAATGGCGGAACCGATTGACATCCGCAAATATGATTTCATACCTATGCCGATAAAAGAAAAATGGGGCGCCTGAATATGCACGGATTCTGTTTTAGCAGAAAGGGAGTGGATTCAACCAGAGGATTTGACGGAAAAGCGGCTGATTGTCGCTACCGGAGATTTTGCGAAAAGCCGTATCGGACAATGGATGGGGAATTGCATGGAGCAAGCGGACATTATTGCGGAAGGGAATCTTTTATATAATGAAATGATGCTCGCAAAAATGGTGCTGGGAATTGAACTGGATTACGCATTTGAGGGTCTGCGGTTTGTTCCTCTTTATCCGACACTGGAAACAAGCACCGCTCTGGCATGGAAAAAGGAACAGGTCTTTACGCCTGCCACAAGCGCTTTTCTTGCATTTGCAAGACAATACGAAAAAGTAATATCTAATGATAAATTATAGGCATTAGACATTGGATGAATGCAGCACTACAATAAGGGTGTTCCGGAAAGCGGGACACTCTTATCTTATTTTCGGCAAAGAGGCGAAGAAATCAAAATGACGATTGATGAAGCAAGTGAGCGGTATAACATTCCCATTGAAGTGTTAAAGGAATATGAAAGCTGGGGGTTATGCGGCGAGGTGAAAAAGGTCATGGGCACATGGCAGTATGACGATACGGATTTGCAGCGGCTAAGCATGATTATGACCCGCCACGATATAGGATTCGGCAATGAAGAAGTGGAAGATTATATGCGCCTGTTTTTGGAGGGCAGTTCCACGGAAGAAGAACGTTTGAAAATGCTGAAAAAAAAGAGGGGTTCCACGCTTGATCAGCCAATGTGCCACTACTGAACAATTTTGAAATCGTGGCTACTTCCATTATCGCTCTTGTGGTTTTCAAAGAAGTAATATCCAAAAAGCTATGGCTTGCGATTTTAATGGTTACGATAGCCAGTATAATCCTCAGCTTTGAAGGTGCGGGCGCATTTGCACTGAATGAGGGGGCGTTTTGGGTGTTGGGAGCCTGTATCTGTTGGGGATTTGAAAACAACTGCACGAAAATGATTAGCAATAAGAGTTCAACGGAAATTGTTGTCATAAAAGATCGTTTTTCCGGCATGGGAAGTTTCATCATTGCCCTGCTGTTGGGGGAGCGCATACCCGAAGCGAAATGGATAGCCGCAATACTTCTTTTAGGTAAGAAGGGTTGAAAACCATTCCCAGCCCCGTATCGTTGACCGGATAATGATAGATGTAACTATTGACATTACAATTTGACGGTAATATAATCAGCAATGGAAAAGGAGTTGACCGGTATGCAGATTTCAAGCCGATTTACCATAGCAATACATATCTTTGCCTGTATTGATTTTTTTGAAAAGGATTACAAGATAACCAGCGATTTTTTGGCAGGCAGCGTCAATGTGAATCCTGTAGTGATCAGGCGTTTACTGACGCAGCTAAAAGCGGCGGGGCTGATTACCGTGGCTAGGGGAACGGGAGGCACAGCCATAGCCAGACCATTGGATGAAATAACATTTTATGATGTATACTTGGCTGTCGAGTGTGTCGAGGATAATAAACTGTTCCATTTCCATGACAATCCTTCCACGCTCTGTCCTGTCGGGAGGAATATTCATAAAGGTTTAGATGACAAACTGGAACAGGTGCAGGCGGCTATGGAACATGAAATGAAAAGCATTACAATAAAGGACGTCAAAGATGATATAGAAAAGTATATTGCAAGGGAAATTCAGTGACAGATACATAATAGAGCAGACATTACGTTTAAGAGTCGTTTTTGAATGAAAATACGGCTCTTATATTTTTTAAAATTTTTTCGATGTAACTATTGAAATTACAATAAAGGCATGGTAAAGTTCTGATTGTAATAGCGATAGTTACAATAAAAGCAAAAAATTTAAGGAAGTCTTTATTATGACAAACACACAGAAAGCATTGGAACTGATCAGTACATTTGCAACAGGAGATACCGAGAAGGCGGCAAGCCTTTTAGCAGAGGGGTATATCCAGCACAATCTGGCATACGGTACAGGCCGGGAAGCGTTTGGAGGATCTGTTTCTTACCTTGCATCTGCACCGGTAAAGACACTGGTAAAGAACATAAGGGCGTTTGAGGACGGCGACAAGGTATTCCTCCAGACAGTTTACAACTTTGCAGGCGCGGGCGAACAGGTTGCCTTTGACATTTTCCGGATTGGCAGACAGGTTATATTTTGACGGCTAAGGGCAAGAATTTCTATAAACAGGATAAAGGACAGGGGATAACATGACACAGGAAGAAAAAAGGAGATTTTTGATAAGCAGGCTGCTAAGGGAACAGCCGCGATATGCGCATATGGAAATGCCGGATGAAGCGGGGGAACAAAAGAAGCTGCTGCGCGCCCTGTTCAATATCCGTATGCCGGATGCAATCGGAGAGGAATTTATAAAGGTACAGGATGCATATTTACAGTCAGAAATAAAAGGCAAAGGGATAACGGATCTTTCCGATCTGCCGCAGATAGAGCAGGATATTTATTTATGGCAGGGAGATATTACCACATTAAAGGTGGATGCGATTGTGAATGCCGCCAATAGTCAGATGCTGGGGTGTTTCTGTCCCTGCCATGGCTGCATAGATAATGCGATCCATACCTATGCAGGGGTTCAGCTTAGAAATGAATGTAACGCGCTTATGGAAGAAAATCGCAAAATATACGGGAGGGATTACGAAGAACCGGCCGGCAGGGCAATGATTACGAAGGGGTACAATCTGCCATGCAGCTATGTGATACACACAGTCGGCCCGATTATTTCGGGACGGCTTAAGAAAAAAGACTGCGAACAGCTTTCGGAGTGTTACCGTTCCTGTCTTGAAACAGCTTTGGAAAATGGGATTAAGAGCATGGCATTCTGCTGTATATCGACAGGGGAATTTCATTTTCCCAATGATAAAGCGGCGCAGATTGCAGTGAAAACGGTCAGGGAGTTTAAGAGAATAAACAGGAGCAGGCTGGAGGTGGTATTTAATGTTTTCAGAGATATTGACTACGAAATCTACAGAGAACTTCTCACACAAAATTGACAGACTGAAAAAGGAACTTAAAGCTGCGGATGCAGTTCTGATCGGTGCGGGAGCGGGGCTTTCCACAGCGGCAGGACTGACTTATTCGGGAGAGCGTTTCAGGAAGTATTTCTCTGATTTTGCGGCGAAATACGGAATACGGGATATGTACTCGGGAGGCTTTTATCCTTTTGACAGCATGGAGGAATATTGGGCATGGTGGAGCAGACATATATGGTATAACCGCTATCAGCCGGAGGGCACGGAAGTTTATAGAATGCTCTATGACTTGGTAAAAGAAAAGGATTATTTTGTGCTGACTACGAATGTGGATCACCAGTTTCAGCTTGCTGGTTTTGATAGAAAAAGAATGTTTTACACACAAGGCGATTATGGATTATGGCAATGCAGCGGGCCGTGCCATCGGAAAACTTATGACAATAAGGAAACAGTAAAGCAAATGCTGGAAAAGCAAAAGGATATGAAAGTGCCGAGGGAACTGATTCCACATTGCCCTGTCTGTGGCAGACCCATGAGCATGAATTTGAGATGTGATGATACTTTCGTGCAGGATAATGGATGGTACGAGGCAGGCCAAAGATACAGTGACTTTGTCTGCAGGCACGAAAAGCTGCCTATTCTGTATCTTGAATTGGGAGTTGGCGCAAATACGCCGGTAATTATAAAATTTCCTTTTTGGAAAGCGACTGCACAGAATGAAAAAGCTGTTTATGCGTGTATCAACTATGGGGACAGGGAGGCATCATGCCCAAAAGAGATAGAAAAACAGTCGATCTGTATCGATGAAGATATAAAGAAAGTGCTGCTGGCACTGGTGGAGTGAAAGCAGCAGATGATATTTAAAAGGAAAAAGTGGGAAAAAGAAAAGTTGTTTGAACGATAAAGAAGGTGGAGCATGGCGATTGCCATGCCCTTGCTTTTTATGGTGAATGGGGGAGAAGAATTGACCCTTAACTTTCCAACCTGAGGTTGGAGTTAAATAGGAATATATAATCATATTTGTTGTTTTTTTTACCCGGAATAAATGTTATAAATAAATTGCCGGCAAGATATGGATGTAAGGAGGAATGATATGTTTAATCAGATTGATTTTGGGAAAAGGGTAAAGTCGTTTCGGCTGGGCAGAGGCTATTCGCAAAAAGAAATTGCTTTGAGAATAGGCATTTCTGAACAGGCTGTATCGAAGTGGGAAAACGGGGAGTGTCTTCCGGACGTTTATAATTTAAAGCTGTTGGCACAGATACTACGCACCTCCGTTGACAATCTGCTGGATACCGAGATGCAAAATCCCGAGAAGTTAATGGAAACGATAATGATTGGCGGGGCGCGTTTCGATATTGTCGAAAAGCCCGAAACCGTGTTTGCAGGAAAAATCATATACGCAAAAGATTTCACAAATGTGGACAGCTTTCATTCTGCGGTAGATTCGGTTACCGAAGAAGAAAAGCAAACCGCGTTTGACTTATTGTTGGAACCGGTGCTGCCGATATATGACATAAACCTAAGTGTGAATTTTTGGCTTGCCGAGAAAACGCGCGCGTATGGGTTTGTGAGAGAGGTTATGACGATGGAGCAGCCGGACGGCGTGGAGACTTACAAAATGCCCGCTTCGCTTTTTATACGCGCATACACCGATAAAGGAACGGCGCAGCTTATCAGCAGGGAGCAGTGTGAAATATGGGAGCTTTTCGCGTATATCAGGGATTTTTTTATGCCCGCACACGGTTTCAAAATGGCTGAAAACGGCGCACAGGAGTTGGAAGTATTTGACACGTTCGAGCACAAGTCCGGCTATGCATATATGCCGGTAGTCAGAGTATAAAGTATCAGAATTAGTTAAAATGTGTTATCTTTTAGAAGAGTATTTATCGGATTTTAGGACAAATGAAAAAGCAGGATGAGCGAGGGAGAGACTGTGATGCGGTTTCTCCCGTTTTATTTTCAAATAAAAACTGAGAATGACAGATAAAAAAGATTATGATAGACTTTAAAAGAGGTGAAGAAATGAAAAAAGGAAGAATTATTTTTTTGAATGGGGTAACCAGCTCTGGAAAAACGTCAATTGTAGAAGCGCTACAGGAACGTGAAGACATATTTTTCTATGTTGTTGCAAATGATTTGTTTGAACAGATGGTGGGAGATAAATATCTGCGCGAGGATTACTGGAGATATTTAAGCGAAGCAATTATTATGATGTATCAAACGGCTAAGTTGTATTCTGACATGGGAAAGAATGTTCTGATTGATGGAATTTTAGTGGAGCGGGAGGAAATAAGGCCTCATTATGAGCAGTTATTGGAAATATTAAAAGATAATCCGCTTGATATAGTAGAGGTATACTGCCCTATTGATATTTGCAGAAAGCGGAATCGTATGCGTGAAGACAGGTATGAAACGCAATCGGAAGAACAATTTGAGTTAATGGCGAAAAAGATAAAGTATAGTGTGAAGGTAGATACAAGTGTACATAGTTCCGCTGAGTGTGCGGACATCATTGTGAAAGAATTATTTGCATCAGAGTTCAGAGGGAATGTGTATATTGTTCAAGGCAATAAAGTATTGTATGAAAAAGAAACAGGTTTTGCGGACTTAGCGAATGAAATTCCAAATACATTGGATACGAAATTTGCCAGCGCGTCGGCGGGAAAAGTATTTGTCGCAGTAGGAATCTTACAGTTAATTGAGCGGGGGAAAATAAAGTTTGACGATACCTTGGGGCGACTGCTCGATATGGATTTGCAGAACATTGATCCCAATGTTACGGTAGAACAACTATTGAATCACACTTCGGGCGTTCCGGATTATTTTGATGAAAGTATTATGGATGAATATGAAGAACTATGGGCGGATTATCCCAATTACAAGATCAGACATAACAGCGACCTGCTCCCTTTGTTCATTCATAAGCCTATGATGTATCCGAAAGGAGAAAAATTCCAGTATAATAATTCGGGATATGTACTGCTTGCGATGATGATAGAAAAAGTTACAGGAATGTATTTTGACCAATACTTGAAAGAGAATGTTTTTGATGTATGCGGCATGAAATCAACCGGTTATTATGAGCTGGACAAGCTGCCTGCAAAGTGTGCCAATAACTATATTTATTGTAACGATACAAAAGACTATCGCACAAATATATTTTCTGTTGACGTAAAAGGCACCGGAGCGGGAGGGGCTTTTATAACGGTAAAAGATATTGTCAGTTTTTGGACTCACTTACTGGAAGGAAATCTAATCTCAAAATCTTTTGTTTCAGATATGCTTAGTAAACAGAGCGGGGATGGGGCTGATGCGGAAGAAGGGTATTATGGCTACGGTATGTGGATCATTGACAATCCCAATGGAAAAGATTTTGCGTATTTTCAAGGCTGTGATCCGGGAGTAAGCTTTATTTCCGAGTACAATCCGAATAATGGGGTTCTATCCGTTCTGGTGAGCAATTATGGAGATAACGTTTGGAGGGAAATGAGAAAAATCAGGGAAACTCTTTACTGATTAGGGTCGTGCAGCGAAGCTGCACCCAAACGTCGTCAGAAAATACAGCCAAGCCAGAGCAGAATAGGATATGGATGGCATAAGATTGAAAAATTTATACTTGATATATAATTTCGAATAAGGAATGAAATAAAATTGGAAATTGCAGAGGAGGGACAACTATGCTTGATAAAATACCTGACGCGGAAGAAATGACTGCTTTAGTCGGACAATCTTTATATGACGTATGGAACGAGCTGTGCATTTTAATTGATGAAAAATATGAAATGGAACGCCAGTGGAATAAAGGCGGTAAAGCATGGACATATGAATATAAATACCGTCGGGGTGGTAAAACACTTTGCGCGTTGTATGCCAGAGAGAATGGCATAGGTTTTATGATTATCTTTGGAAAAGAGGAGAGAGCAAAATTTGAAACAGAACGAAATCATTATTCTGAGCAAGTTCAGAAAATCTATGATGAAGCGCAGACCTATCATGACGGCAAATGGATAATGTTTGAACCGACTGATACATCCATGTTTCATGATTTGATTAAATTATTAGGCATTAAAAGAAAGCCAAATAGGAATTGCAAGAAGAAATAAAACAGTATTATGATACCCGTTTTAAAGGGTGCCTTTGAAAATATACCTCTTTTTTGGTAAGGATCAGTATAGGTCGGTTCTTATCGAAAAGGAGGATTTTTATGCCTGCAGCAAATTTGGCGCATAACCTGAAATACTGGGAATTTTACACCTGAAAAAGGGCTGTTCACTTCAAATCTATGAAAAATCTGCAAAGACTGGCGATAAAACAAATAGCAGATATTTTTGTTCCATAGGAAATGGAAGATTTCAAATTTTAAGGAGGAAAAAGAAAATGACAATCAATGGTATTAATGGGACTAACGCACAAATGGGACAGATGGGAATGAATCAGGCCAGAGATTCTTACAGCCGGAATATTCAGAACAAGATTGCCAATGCAGAGAGAGAACTGCAGGAGCTTTCTTCCAATGAGGACATGACATTGGAAGAAAAGATGAAGAAGCGGCAGGAGATACAACGGCAGATCAGTGACCTGAAAATGCAGTTAAGGCAGCATCAGATGGAGCAGCGCAGAGCCATGAGAGACGCTGAGAGACAGCAGGCGAAGGAGTCTTTTGCGGGTACTATGCCTGACGGCGCAAGAAACGCAGGAAATGCAAAGGCAGGAGGTAAAGGCGCAGGACTTTCTCAGGCAGGCATGACAGCGATCATTTCTGCGGAGGGTTCCATAAAGCAGGCAAAGGTACAAGGCAGCGTGGCGGCAAAAATGGAAGGCAGGTCCGGAGTCCTGCAGTCTGAAATCAAGCTGGATCAGGCCAGAGGCAATGATACCCGGAAAAAGGAAGAAGAACTTGCCGAAGTGGAGCAGAAGGCGCAGGCAGCCACAGCGTCACAGCTTTCTACGCTGGCAGACGCCAATAAGGCAATGGAGGAAGCTGCACAGACAGACAGCAGGGAAGAAAAGGCGGATCATGAAGCAGGAAAGACGGGTCCGGACGAAAAAGATGCAGAGGAAAATATGTCCGGCGGAAATGCCCGATCGGAGGTTTTCGATTCCGGTCGTGCGGAGGCAGCTGAAACAAACCCACGGCAGCCGGTTCACTATGTGCCGGTGGACATTCGTTTATAAGGAGGGAAAGCTTATGACAGCAGTTCATTTTAATGATTATGCCAATTTTGCAAATGTTGATACGGGTTATGATTTCTCTGCTCTTACGGGCGGGACTGCCAACCCTTCCGGCAACTTGCTTTCAGACTATGCGTCCATTAAAAACGGAAGCTATGGAAAGCTGCTGAAAGCCTATTATACAAAGCAGGATACGGAAAGCGCATCCATGTCAGGAGACAGCAGACAAAAGCTGACATTCATGCGATCGAGCGCAGATTCCCTTAAAAAGTCAGCGGATGCCCTGAAAGATTCTTCCCTTTGGGAGAAAAAGAAACTTAAGAAAAAAGACGAGGAGACAGGGGAAGTGAATGAAGTGGAGGACTATGACTGGGATTCCATTACAAAAGCGGTAAAATCGTTTATTGAGGATTATAATGCTGTAGTGGGGCAGGCAGGCGATTCCGATACGAAAAACGTACTTCGCAATGCAATGTGGATGACAGATATAACGGATAGCGTCAAGAACCTGCTTTCAAAGGCAGGAATCACTATAGGGAAGGGAAACAAGCTGGAACTGGATGAGGATGCCTTAAAGGAAACCAATGTAATGACTTTGAAGTCGCTGTTTCTGGGATCGGGATCCTTTGCCGATAAGATTTCCCAAAAGGCGGCCAGCCTGAGCAACGCCGCTGCTAATGCGGTGGCAAGGGTCAGGGGAACAACGTATACAAAAAACGGCGGCTATTCCGATACTCTGTCAAAGCTGCTGTCCAGTACATTGGATAAAAAAGCGGGAGAGGATGAGGAAACAAAACCGAAACTGGCGGCGAAGGAGAAGAAGCGGCCGATTACATATTAAATCTTATTAGACGGATCAGCCATATAGTAGCCGGCTGATCCGTTTTGCTGTACCGCCTCATTTAGCAGTTTAAAAATCTTTTGGACGGGAATCCCGCCTGTTTTTGCAATCGGCGCTTTTACGAATTTATTTTATTATGAGACAGTCGTCAAACAAATTGACTATTTGCCGTAGTATGGTATTATACTATTTGCAGTAAATTGAGAGCGGAAATGGTATAACCAAATGATCAGCCAAAGAAATTATAATGGGAAGACTGTGGACGGGAAAGAGGAATCTGACGATGAAATTATTATATGGAACAGGCAATCAGGCAAAATTATCTGTCATGAAAAGCAGGTTGGAGAAGATAGGAATAGAATTGATTGGATTACATGATTTGAGAGCGGAAGGAAGGCGCATTCCGGAAGTTACAGAGAGCGGCAATACGCTGCTTGAAAATGCAAAGCTGAAAGCATTGGCATATTACGAAGCCTTTCAGACACCAGTTTTTTCCTGCGATTCGGGACTGTATTTTGATAATGCCCCGGATGAAGTCCAGCCGGGCGTCCATGTACGCAATATAGATGGCAGATGTTTATCAGATGAAGAAATGGTAGAATATTATGCAGGTTTGGTAAGACAGTATGGAAACCTTATTGCAAGGTACAGAAATGCAATTTGCTTTGTAATGGATGAAAATCATATTTATGAATCCATGGATCTTTCTATGGCTAGTGAGAAGTTTATATTAACAGACAAGCCGCACAGTGCAATAAGGAAAAAGGGATTTCCACTGGATAGTATGTCCATTGATATAAAAACCAATAAATACTATTATGATCTGCCGGCTGATGAATTGGAGCAGTTTGCGGTGGAAGACGGAATACTGCTGTTTTTTCGGAAGATTTTAAATTTGAATTAGCAGGGAAGAGAATTCTGGAAATTCAAATCACCGGTTTGTAGGCATATTATACAAAACAAGAGGTTAGATACAACTAATAGATTGGTTAGAATGATGAAACTGCGGTTAGCGGCAGAAACGGCTTTGATAAAAATGGCAGGATAATGTCCGCCATAAGAAAAATCGTAGGTTTTATGGGTTTGCCCTCTGAAGCGGGCGGATGGGAGTTCAGATGTTTACATGGATTATAGAAAATATGGCAACAATCATCATCAGCACAGTCCTGATTATCATGGTCGCGGCTGTCATTATTGGTATGGTGCGCAGTAAGAAAAAGGGGAAATCATCTTGCGGCTGCGGGTGCGCCGGCTGCGCCATGAACGGCGCCTGCCATCAGAAAAACCAAGAATAAAAAACGGCGTATGGCGGACTATGACTTGCTATATCTTGATTTTGCCGAAGACATAAAAAGATTATTATCCGCCCAATATTCGTAAAAATCAGCGGAAACCGCCGTGCTTCATAAGATAGCACATTTGACAATCACTCCTGCCGGATTATATTTTTCGAGATAGAATTCGGCAAGCCCAAGCATCATGTCCGAACTCATTTCGTCTTTGCATTCGCTGTCTTTCTTTTTAATATATGTAATAAGTTGGTCAGCCCGTATGACCTGCTGCTTTATTTCTTTAGGGGCAAACCGGGCATTGAGATAAGTTTTGGGATTTGCCACGTACCGTTTGGGTTAATATGAGCATTGACAAAAGAAAGAAGTTGTGATAAAGTACGGTCAATAACATAAGAAAAGCGAAGACGGAAAAAAGTAGTTTAGTTGGAAACATCCAGAGAGAATAGTATTTGGTGGAAGCTATTTATGTGGAAATTAGACGAAAACCATTCCAGAGCTGTAATGCTGAAATGAGTAAGCGTTACCGTATGCCTGCGTTAAAGGATAGGATTTGATAGAATCTGAAGTGAAAAGTTAAGGTGGAACCGTGCTAAGTGCACCCTTAAGACTATGTGATTATGGTCTTATGGGTGCTTTTCTTATGTTGTTGCCAAATAGTTAAAGCTGAAAAGAGAAAGGAGCAACAAATTATGAAGGTTCTACGAAAAAATGGAGAAATTGTAGAAGTAAACTTTGAAGAACAGGAGGGCAAAAAGGCATTTTGGCATACGAGTGCACATGTGCTTGCACAGGCTGTAAAACGTTTATATCCGGAAACAAAGTGTGCCATTGGTCCGGCAATCGAAAATGGATTTTATTATGATTTTCAGTTTGAATTTTCATTTTCAGAAGATCATTTAAAGACAATCGAAGCAGAAATGCGAAAGATCGTAAGGGAGTCTCTATCCTTGCAAGTCTATGAGAAGTCAAAAGAAGAAGCTCTTAGCTTTATGGAGAATGCAGATGAAAAGTATAAAATTGAACTGATTCAGGAATTGAATGATACAGAGCAAATTAGCTTCTATAAGCAGGGAGAATATGAGGAGTTTTGTGCAGGACCACATATTTCTAATGTGTGTCAGATTAAAGCAATCAAACTATTGTCAGTGGCTGGAGCCTATTGGAGAGGCAACGAAAAAAATCAAATGCTTACGAGAATCTATGGTATATCTTTTCCAAAAGCGGCACAATTGGATGAATATCTGCATATGGTTGAAGAAGCAAAAGCAAGAGACCACAGAAAATTGGGAAAGGAACTCGGAATATTTACAATTTTTGATGAGGGACCGGGATTACCAGTATTCCTGCCAAAAGGAATGATATTGAAGAACCTGCTGATTGATTATTGGAGGAAAATCCATCGCAGAGAAGGATATGTTGAAATTTCTACGCCTATTATGTTGGAAAGAAGTCTTTGGGAGATATCTGGTCATTGGGATTACTATAGAGATACCATGTACTCTCTTAAGGTTGAAGATGATGATTATGCAATCAAACCAATGAGTTGTCCAGGTGGAATGCTAGTGTATAAACTGGAACCAAGGTCGTATAAGGAGCTTCCTATGCGAATGGGAGAATTAGGGCTTGTGCATCGTAATGAAAAGTCAGGAACTTTACATGGCCTCATGAGAGTACGTTCATTTACACAGGATGACGCCCACATTCTTATGAGAGAAGATCAGGTAATGGATGAGATACAAGGTGTTATGCGTCTTATTGATGAAGTTTACCAGAAGTTTGGTTTTTCATATGAAATTGAATTGTCAACGAGACCAGAGCATTCCATAGGAAGTGATGAAGACTGGCAGCTTGCTACGGAAGCTTTAGAAAAAGCAGTGCAGGGAATGGGTAAATCTTATGTAGTAAATGAAGGAGATGGTGCATTCTATGGACCGAAACTTGATTTTCATCTAAAAGATTCCATAGGCAGAACGTGGCAATGCGGAACAATACAGCTTGATTTCCAGCTTCCGCAAAGATTTGATATTGACTATACTGGGGCAGATGGAGAGAAACATCGCCCGATTATGTTGCATAGAGTTGTATTTGGATCGATAGAACGTTTTATTGGCATTTTATTAGAACATTATGCGGGAAAATTTCCTGCGTGGATTGCACCTGTACAGGTTAAGGTTCTTCCAGTTTCAGATAAATATAATGATTATGCTAAGAAAGTTGAGGGATTTTTGGAAGGAAATGATATCCGGACAGAAGTGGATGTTAGAAGTGAGAAACTTGGATATAAAATTCGTGAAGCACGCATGGATAAGGTGCCATATATGATTATCGTAGGCGAAAACGAGAAAAATAATATGTCTGTATCCGTAAGACAAAGAGACGCAGAGCTTGATAAACAGGATATGGGAGAAATAAGTCTTGAACAAGTGGTCAATTTGGTAAAGAGAGATGAGCTAGAATGAAAGCAACAATTGTTTTAATTGCAGATAATTATGGTAGAAAATTGATGATGAAAGCAAATAGGCATGGAAAGATGGGGGTTGAAGTGGCAAGACTACCACAGTATGTTTCCTTAAAGCAGCCATTTGTGATTTCTGGTTTAGAGAGTATGGAAGTATTCTTTGATGGATTCGCAAAGGAACTAATAAGATATAACAGTTACCTGTAAATCCTTTGCATCAATCAAACTTTTGGAGAAAGCCAATGATTGTCAGTTGTTATCGGCTGCGTTGGAGTCTGCTTAAGGTGTTTTTCGTAAAATTTTCTGGCTTGCGGATTATCCTCAAAAACCGACAGACATATGTGATTTCTCCAAAACCTTTGAAAGCTTCGTCTAAGCATGCTACAATTTTTTGACAAACGCCGCATTGTTTTTCAACTGATAAAAGTTTTGCTTTTGATAAAATTCATATGCGGGCACATTGTTTTCCGTCAACAGAAAAATATGAGTCAGGCCTAGATTTTTGCAGGCAGTTTCTATTTTTGCCATAAAAAAGGTACCTATGCCGTTTCCCTGTTTTGAAGTTTTAACGCAGAATTCGTCAATACAATATTCCGTGCCGGAATACCAGTGTTTTATGCGGCCCATAGAGATGCCGGCCAACTCGTTTCCTTCGTACAATCCAAAAGTCAGGGAATTATTTTGCCCGATCAGATCATGGATATATAGCTGCAATTGATCCTCATCGGACCAATCGTCATTCCATGGTTCTTCCGTAAATACGCTGAAAAACAATTCTTTTATCATGCTAAAGGAATCCTCGTCCAATTGTCTGATATCATATTTTGTTTCTTTCATTTTACCTCCATGCCAGAGCAGTTTTTTTGCGAAGGCCGCATACCTATTCCTGTTTTGGCGGTAACGTCCGGTTTCTATCCGTCTGTCTTAACACGCTCTAATGTAAACAGTACTTTTTGATAGTCTTTTACAAAGTATTTGATATTTGTCCTGCCTTTTTGAATGATGAGATGCCCTTCGCTTTCCAATTTTTCCTTTTGCGCTTCGATACCGCCCGGATATTTGGGATTCAGTTCACCGTTTGCTTTTAAGGTTCTCCAATAAGGCGTTTCATTGTCCGGGCGCTGGAAACTCGCCCATGCTGCGATCGATACAAAGATTCCTGCCGTAATCGGTTCCGTAAAATCCGCGTGATTTGATTTCGCCAGATACGCCCGGATCTCCCCTATGGTAATCACGTTTCCATAAGGAATCCGCTTCATTATTTTATCATAGTCGATGGGCGGCGCAAAGTACATTCTGTCCCCGCCATATTTTTCGATGCTTTTTTTGTCTGTGATCTTTTGGATCTTTGGCATATCTTTCTTATCATTTAACATAGCGTTAAAGTCTTTTTTTTCTTCGTTAGCCATCCGTATCCACCTCCTTAACAGGATTATAAAACTATTAAGGAGGGGATGCAATGAGACTGTTTTTATTTTTCCAATATTGGGGATTGTAATCATAAAGGACATTTTGTAAGATGGTATCAAGGAAAAAAGGAAGTTAAGGCGGCGGGACGGAGGAAGAAGCTTTTTTATAAAAAGAGCGGGAGAAAGAAGGGGAATTATGTTACAGTTTGGAATGCCTACGTTGATTGAGATTGACAGTTTAGAAGTTACGATGCAGCTTTGCGAGGAACTGGGATTGGATTTTGTAGAGCTGAATATGAACCTGCCTCAATATCAGGCAGAGCGTTTAGAGGATGTTGGGTATTTAAGGCAGCTTCAGGAAAAGTACGGGATCGGGTATACCATACATTTGGATGAAAACCTGAATGTGTGTGATTTTAATAAAGCGGTGGCAAAAGCTTATATGGATACTGTCGTCAGAGCAATCCGGACGGCGAAGGCATTAGAGGTTCCGATTTTGAATATGCATATGAACCATGGAGTGCATTTTACACTGCCGGATAAAACAGTACAATTGTTTGAACAATATTTTGAAGAGTATATGAAAACATGGAAAGAATTCAGGGAGGTTTGCGAGCGGACGGTCGACGGCGCGGATCTAAAGATCTGTATTGAGAATACGGACGGCTACCGGCGCTATGAGAGATCCGCCGTCGAATATCTGCTTCAAAGCGATGTGTTTTGTCTGACCTGGGATATCGGGCATTCCCATGCGGCGGGAAATGCAGACGAACCGTTTATTTTGGAACATCAGGATAAACTGCGCCATTTTCATATACATGACAGTCTTGGCAAACAGGATCATAGGATATTGGGAAGCGGTGAAATAGATTTGGAACAGAGACTGGATATGGCGGAAAAATGCCATTGCCGATGTGTAGTAGAAACCAAGACAGCCGCTGCCCTTAAGGAATCCGTGCAATGGATTTGGGAAGAATATTTAAAGAAATTTTAGGTATGGATGTTACGGTACAGCCCGCCGGTCTGGAAGGAGAGTAAAAGATGAGCGATAAGAAATGGTGGAAAAACGCAGTAATTTATCAGATTTACCCCCGCAGTTTTGCGGACAGCAATAAGGACGGAATAGGCGACCTGCAGGGGATCATTTCAAAATTGGATTATTTGGAGGATTTGGGGATAGACGCGGTCTGGCTCTCACCTGTGTGTAAGTCTCCGCAAGATGATAACGGCTATGATATTTCCGATTATCAGGATATTGACCCGATGTTCGGTACTTTGGAAGATATGGACGGGCTGATCAGAGAAGCAGGGAAACGGAATATCCGTATTATCATGGATTTGGTATTGAATCACTCTTCGGATGAACATGACTGGTTTCAGGAAGCAAAAAAGAGCAGGCAGAATCCTTATCATGATTACTATGTCTGGCGTGACGGTAAGGAAGGGAATCCGCCCAACGATATGAGGGCGGCTTTTGGCGGGTCGGCTTGGGAATGGGTTCCGCAGATAGAGCAGTATTATTTTCACCAATTTGCCGTAAAGCAGCCGGATCTGAACTGGGAGAACCCAAGACTGCGTCAGGAAATCTATGATATGATCAATTGGTGGACGGCAAGGGGCGTAGGAGGATTCCGGTTGGACGTGATCGATCAGATAGCCAAAGAACCGGATCGTAAGATTACGAATAACGGCCCGCGGCTTCATGAGTTTCTAAGGGAGCTGAGCAGGGAGACATTCCAAAAGGCCGATCTGGTTACCGTAGGAGAAACGTGGGGAGCCACAACGGAACTTGCTAAATTATACAGTAATCCTGATAATAGCGAGTTATCCATGGTATTCCAATTTGAGCATATCTGTCTGGATCAGATGGAAGGAAAGGAAAAATGGGATCTGGCGCCGCTGCCGTTTCTGAAATTAAAAGAGGTGTTCGGGCGATGGCAGACGGAATTATGTGGAAAGGGATGGAACAGTCTGTTTTGGAATAATCACGATCTGCCCAGAATTGTTTCCCGCTGGGGAAACGACGGTGCATATCGGGTAGAATCTGCAAAAATGCTGGCGATCTTGTTACATGGAATGCAGGGAACGCCTTATATCTATCAGGGTGAAGAACTTGGAATGACCAATGCGGCATATAAAATGGAAGAATACCGGGACATCGAAACGCTGAATGTGTATAAAGAACGCAAGGAAAAAGGATATGAGGAAGAAGAGATCTTACGGTCCATCCATGCAAAGAGCAGGGATAACGCGAGAACGCCAATGCAATGGAACGATAGGGAAAATGCAGGATTTACGGACGGAACGCCTTGGATTAAGGTAAATCCGAATTATAAGGAGATCAATGCCGAGAAGCAGGTACAGGATCGGGATTCTGTTTTCTGGTGTTATAAAGAATTGATCCGTCTGCGTAAACAATATCCGGTATTGGTTGACGGCGATTTCCGGATGCTGCTTGAGGAGGATGAAAGGATCTTTGCTTACATCAGGGAAGATGAAAAATCTGCGCTGCTTGTCGTCTGCAATTTCTATGACCGGAAAACAGACTGCCCGTTGAAAGAACTTGACGGGGATATGCGGCTACTGATCAGTAATTATAAAGAGACGGAGCAAAAGTTGGTTTTGCGTCCTTACGAAGCCAGAATGTATATAAAAGAAAAGTAACGGAAGTGAAGGAAAGGGAAATAGTGATGTGGTTACCGGAAAAGATCCAAAAATTGACAGCGGGGGAAACCTATCAGGCAGATAACATTGGGATGTCGGATTCTTCCGTGTTACTTTTTCGTGACAAGGTGCTTAAAATACAGCCCTGCGGCAGGGAGGCGGAAACGGAGTACCGTATGATGCTCTGGCTTAGAGGAAAACTTCCGGTCCCTCAAGCATTTGCCTATGAAATATCGGGGCAGAAATCTTATCTGCTCATGAGCAGATGCAGCGGCAGGATGGCATGCGATGAAACTTATATGCGGGATCCGGAACTTTTGGTCAAACTTCTTGCCAACGGACTGAAAAGGCTGTGGAGCGTTTCCGTTGCGGATTGCCCTGCGGACTGGCGGTTAGAGAAAAAGCTGGAGCAGGCGAGGGAAATCATAGAACGCGGTTTGGTAGACATGGACAACGTGGAGCCGGAGACTTTTGGCGAAAAGGGGTTTCGGGATCCTGAAGCGCTGCTGCAATGGCTGTATGATCACCGGCCCAAGGAAGAGCTTGTATTGTCCCACGGGGATTATTGTCTGCCGAATCTGTTCGGAGAGGGAACCGAGCCTGTCGGATATATCGATTTAGGAAAAACCGGCGTTGCGGATAAATGGTGCGATATTGCATTGTGCTACCGGAGTCTGTTACATAATGCCGGCGGGAAATATTGCGGCGCAGCTTATGAGGGATTTGACGGACAGCTTTTGTTTAAAGAATTGGGAATAGAGCCGGATTGGGGGAAGATCCGGTATTATACTTTGTTGGACGAATTGTTTTGATACAATGGTAACGGCGCAGATTGGGTTGTTAAGAAAAGGGCGATAAGAAGGGCGAAGAAACCGCATTCAAATGGTATTTAGGATATGGCATAGGAAAGGAGCATTCATGAAAAAATATTTAGATAAGACGTTAAGCGCAGAGGAACGTGCGGAGGCGCTGGTGGATGAAATGACGGTGGAAGAACAGGCAGTACAGTTAAGATATGACGCTCCGGCGCTGAAGCGTTTGGGGATTCCGGCCTATAACTGGTGGAACGAGGCGCTGCATGGGCTTGCCCGTTCCGGAACGGCGACTATGTTTCCTCAGGCGGTCGGCATGGCAGCCTCGTTTGATACGGAACTGATAGAAAGGGCGGGAGAGATCACGTCAATAGAAGCAAGGGCAAAATATAACGCATATAGGAAGTTCGGCGATACGGATATTTATAAAGGGCTTACCCTTTGGTCTCCCAATATCAATCTTTTCCGTGATCCCCGCTGGGGCAGAGGACATGAAACATACGGGGAAGACCCTTATTTGACAGGGGAAATGGGAAAAGCCTATGTAAGAGGGCTTCAGGGAGACGGGGAAGTACTCAGGAGCGCGGCGTGCGCCAAACACTTTGCCGCTCACAGCGGTCCCGAGCCGCTCCGCCATGAAATGAACGCGGAAGTGACGCCGAAGGATCTGGAGGAAACTTATCTGCCTGCTTTTGAGGATCTGGTAAAAGAGGCGAAGGTAGAAGGCGTAATGGGAGCGTACAGCCGGCTGAACGGAGAACCTACCTGCGCCAGTCCGTTTCTTATGGGAAAGTTAAAGGAATGGGGATTCGACGGTTATTTTGTGTCCGACTGCTGGGCCATCAATGATTTTCACGAGCATCATAAGATCACTTCCAATGCGACGGAATCTGCGGCTATGGCGCTGAAAGCGGGATGCGACGTAAACTGCGGCTGTACTTATGCCTATGTTTTGGCGGCATTGGAACAGGGGCTTGTGACGAAAGAGGATATCAGAAAAGCCTGCGTCCATTTGATGAGGACGAGGATCCGTCTGGGGATGTTTGACGATAAAACGGAATTTGACGATATTCCGTACCCCATCGTGGCTTGTGAGGAACATAAAAAAGCGGCTTTAAAATGCGCGGAGGAATCCATGGTATTGTTAAAAAATAACGGAATCCTCCCGCTTGATGAAAACAATATCAAAACGTTGGCAGTAATCGGGCCGAATAGCGACAACCGTGTCGCTTTGGAAGGAAATTATTGCGGAACGGCTGACAGATATGTCACTTTTTTGGAAGGGATTCAGGACCGGTTCCCGGGGCGGGTACTTTATGCGCAGGGATGCCATCTTTATAAGGACCGGACGACGGGACTTGCAGCGGAAGGCGACAGGTATGCGGAAGCGTTTGCCGCGGCGGAAAATGCGGATGCGGTGATCTTATGCGTCGGGCTGGATTCCACGATCGAAGGGGAAGAAGGAGATGCCAGCAACGAGTATTCTTCCGGAGATAAAGAGAACCTGCGTCTGCCGGAAAGCCAGAGAAAACTTATGGATCTGATTATAAAAACGGGAAAGCCGGTGATCGTAGTTTGCGCGGCGGGCAGCGCGGTCAATATTGAGGCGGAGACGGACGCGCTGATCCATGTATGGTATCCGGGGTCTGAAGGGGGGAAGGCTTTGGCCGGGCTTCTTTTTGGAGATATTTCCCCTTCCGGGAAACTGCCTGTCACTTTTTATGAAGATAGCGAAAAACTGCCTGCATTTACTGATTATTCCATGAAAGGCAGGACGTACCGGTATGCGCAGGATAATATTCTTTATCCGTTTGGATATGGGCTTACTTATTCTAAAATTGTCTGCACCGGATTAAGCTGCAAAGAGCATATCGCGGAAGTCACGGCGGAAAATATGGGAGAGCGTTTTACGGAAGACGTGATTCAATTATATATAAAAGACTATAGTGAAAATGCCGTACCGAATCATAGTCTGTGCGGATTTAAAAGAATATCGCTGCATCCCGGAGAAAAACGGACTTTTGAGATTCCCCTGTCGTCCCGATGTTTTACCGCAGTCAATGAAAACGGAGAAAGACAGGTATTTTCGGACCGCTTTACTTTGTACGCAGGTACTTGCCAGCCGGATCGGATCAGCGAAGAACTGACGGGAAACAAATGTGTGAGTATGGAAATTACGATGTAGCGCGCCTCTTTCTCATCTTGCGGAAAAGGATTTATTTACAAACCCTGACATAAGGTGTCAGTAATAATATGTTATATTAAAAATATAGCGGCATAACACATTCATTTTTGCCCCGCCTGTCCGCTTCTACGGACATCCGGATCAGGGAGGTTAAAAGTGTATTTCTAAACAGGGAGAGGAGACGCAATATGGGAAGACCAACCACAAAGGCCGATTTGATCGAAACGGCAAATACAAACTATCAGGAATTAAATGCTTTTATTTTATCCTTGACAGAAAAGGAACTGACAACGCCTTTTGAATTTGGACAAGAAAAAAAGGAGGCTCATTGGCAAAGAGATAAAAACCTTAGGGATATTTTGGTGCATCTTTACGAATGGCATCAGCTTTTGCTTCACTGGGTACGTTCCAATCAGGAAGGGAAAAACCAATCCTTTCTTCCGAAACCGTATAATTGGAAAAACTATGGAGAATTAAATGTGGTATTTTGGAAGAAGCATCAGGATACGGACTTGGAAGAGGCGAAAGAACTGCTGCGGCAATCCCATCAGGAGGTAATGGAACTGGCGGAAACGTTTTCTGACGAAGAATTGTTTGCCAAAGGAGTATTTCCATGGGTGGGAAGCAGCACATTGGGTTCTTATTTTGTCAGCAATACCGGCAGCCATTACAACTGGGCAATAAAAAAGCTTAAGGCGCATAGAAAAAATTGCAAATAAAGCCGTTATGATATAGTATAATAAAGTACGACAGTTTGCAGTTTAAGGTGGACAAAATGATAGTAAACGATGCGCTTAATATCGCATACACTTATTTCAGTAAAAAAGGAACGAATAATATGCAGGCGGTTAGCAAAGAATTTACTTTGCTTACGGATAGCGTCCATGTTTTTTCAGCCGTTACCGGGCAAAAAAATTCTTATGCTGCCGTTCAGGAAAGACTTTCCAAGATCAATGAAAAAGAAACGGTCAGAAAAGATAAAGGGGTCTACTATACTCCGAAGGACGTGGTCAGATTTATTTTGAATAATACGATAAACGCCGCTTTTGAACGATTGACCCCGCGCAGCATTGGCAGAAAGTCCCTTAGGCATATACCGTATAGCGAGTTTTGTTTTGAAACGAGCGTTTTTGACCCTACTTGCGGAACCGGGGAATTTTTGCTTGAATGCCTTACCATAAAATTTGAATTATTAGAAAAGAACCGGAAATGCATAAGCGGGAAAGATATAGAAACGATCCTGTCAACCATCCATGGGAACGATATCAACAGCGAATCGACGGCAGTTACGAAAATAAGGTTATTGTTGTGTGCGGTCAGGCGTTATGGAATAAACAAGTGTTCCGGACTTGCCGCTGTATTAAATAAAAATTTTACGGCATATGATTTTGTGGCGGACATAGAAAGGAAGAATAGACGGTACGATATGATCATCGGCAACCCGCCTTACGTTGAGGATTCTAAAAGCAGTTCCAAGCCAAAAGTACAGTACGGAAATATTTATGCCAATGTGCTGAAGAATGCAATGGACATGCTCTCTGACCAAGGCAGTATGGGATTCGTCATACCTCTTTCTTATATTTCCACGCCCCGGATGCGGAAGATCAAGGAGGAAATGGGAACGACGCTGACAACGCAGTTTATTCTTAGTTATGCGGACAGGCCGGACAGTCTGTTCGAATCCGTCCATCAAAAGCTTTGCATCTTTTTTGGGAAAAAGAGCGGAGAAGAACAGGCGGTTTATACAGGGAATTACCGCTATTGGTATAAGGATGAAAGAAGCGGGCTGTTTGTAAAGCCACAAGTAATAAAAAACAGATTTATGACAAACGACGGTATTCCGAAGCTCGGTACGCGGATGGAATGCAGTATATATAGAAAAATCCTAACCCCCGCCAATAGGGCGTCCGTATATGAAATGTCCAGACAGGGGGAGGAACGGGTCTATCTGAACCGGAGGGAAACTTTTTGGATGAAAGCATACAGGGCGGCAGTGCCGGATCCGGAATATAAGGTGTTTTCCTATCAAACGGCAGCAGAAGCGGATTACTGTTACTGTCTGATTCATTCTTCTTTATTTTGGTGGTATTGGATCGCAGTATCTGATTGCTGGCATGTCAGTAAGACCTTGAACGGATTTAAAACACCCATATTGGAAAATTATGACCGTGCAGTCATATTGGCCGGGAATTTGAGCGACAGACTGGAAGAAACCAAGGTTTATGTGGGAACGAAACAGACCGAATATGAGTATAAGCATAAAGACTGTATGGAAGAAATTTGGGCAATAGACGATTATATTAACGAAGTATACGGGCTTTCCGCTGAAGAAAGCCAATACATAAAAAACTTTGCTTTAAAGTATAGAACTAGCGGAGGCATGGAGCAGAATGAAGGCGCTTGACTTGTTTGCGGGATGCGGGGGGCTTTCCACAGGCTTTGCAAAATGCGGATTTCAGATCGATAAGGCTGTGGAATTTGATCCTGTCATTGCAGTGCTTACGCTATGATTATATTTAATTTGACACATAAAATCTGTAATGATAAAATAGTATCCATAAAATCCCATGAGGGAGTAGCAAGCATATAACGTAGCAAGTCAACATACTGGCGTCAAGCCTGGCTTGCTTTAAATTGCGAGACTCATGTATAACTGCAAGGCTATGCATGAGGCGTCCTGTTATAGGAACATACGATTAGTATTACCCAAGTATAGTTTTGCGGCTGTACTTGGGTTTTTATTATAGAATTCAACGTTCTTCGTTGATTGGTTATGCCATTTATGGCACTGACGCTGTAGGGGCGTGACGGGAAGGTTGAATAAAAATGCGTATTCAGCCTACTGATTTTATTCCGCTTTAGCGGATATGTGCGCGTCGCAACGCGCGGATAGGTATAAAGATGAAATGGAATGTATTATTTTTCTTTAACAGCATTATGTTGGGGGTAGGGCTTGCTATGGATGCATTTTCCGTGTCGCTTGCCAACGGTTTAAACGAACCGGAAATGAAGGGGAAAAAGATGTACGGGATTGCCGGTGTGTTCGCTTTCTTTCAGGCGTTAATGCCAATGGTAGGATGGATATGCGTACATACGATCGTACAATATTTCAGGGCATTTGAAAAGTTTATACCGTGGATTGCCCTGCTGCTGCTTACATTGATTGGCGGCAATATGCTGGCGGAAGGGATAAAAAAACAGGAAGAAGAGGTAAAAGAGAAAAAGCTTGGGATGGCAGTGCTTTTGATGCAGGGCATTGCCACTTCCATCGACGCTCTGTCAGTGGGATTTACCATATCGGAATACGGCTTTTTTATGGCGCTGGCCTGCGCGCTGATCATAGCAATCGTGACCTTTGTTATCTGTATGACGGGGCTTCTTATCGGGAAAAAATTCGGAACGGGATTTTCCAAAAGGGCGGTCATACTCGGAGGGGTAATTTTGATTTCGATCGGGCTGGAGATATTTATTACCGGGTTAGCGCGTGTTTGAAAATTCATTCCCCCGATCTGCACTAAATAATTAGTAAACGATGGGAAAAAATTGTATAATTATAGTAATTAACGGCATAGTCTGCCGATGAGGCATTGCAGGCTGATGCGAAGGAGGAAAACGGGGTGTAAGAACAAAAGCTCCTCCGGCAGAAGAAGGAAAGGCAAAGGTTCGGTTTTTCATGAAGGTGGATAGGCTTTTAGGTATTATCACGACGCTTCAACAGAATAAAAAGGTAACGGCGCCGTATCTGGCAGAAAAATTTGAAGTATCCCGCAGGACGATCAACCGGGATATCGAGGATATTTGCCGGGCGGGCATCCCTATTGTCACTATGCAGGGGAATCATGGCGGGATTTCTATCATGGAAGGATTCTCATTGGATACGACGGTGTTCACCGAACAGGAAATAGAGGCGATCTTTACCGGTCTGAAGACTTTGGACAGCGTTTCGGAAACTTCCGGCGCGTTACGGATTGCTAATAAGATTGGCGGAGATTCGGCGGTCACGCTGTCGGATCATATGATGATCGATCTGTCTTCTTTCTATAGAGAGGATTTGACAGATAAGATTGAAAAGATCAAAAAAGCCATCAAGGAGTCGAGCTGTATCCTGTTTCGCTATTATTATAAAAAAGGGGAAGAATACAAAATCGTTGAACCGTATGTGATTGTGTTCAAATGGTCGGATTGGTATGTCTTCGGGTTCTGTAAAAAGAGCAGGGATTTTCGCATGTACAAATTACGGCGGTTGTGGGAATTGAACGTTACGGAAGAGAAATTTGAACCGCGCAGGATACCGGAGGAAAAACTTCAGTTTGGCTCTCATATGACGGATGATTATCTGGTCACGGCCGTGTTTGAACCTTCGGTAAAATATAAGATCGTTGAAGAATACGGACCCTCTTCTTACACGCTAATGGAGGATGGAAAGCTGTATACAAAATTAGGTTTTACGGATAAGGAGGAGGCCATAGCATGGTTCTTAGGATTCGGAAATAAAGTAAAGATCTTAGAACCGCCGGAAGCGGTGGAAAAAATGAGGGAAACGGTTGAGAAGATCCTTCAAGGTTATAAATAATTCAGAAGGAACGTGACATACAGGTGTCATGTTTCGTGTGATAGTATAAGGTATAAAATTTCATGATCCTGATTGGCGTGCCTGCTAAAGCAGACAGATGGAAACTATGACGGATAAAAAAGAGAGGGGGTTTTATTATGATCGATTCACGATGCGGGCTTCATTGTACAGACTGTGAATATAAAGATAGCTGCGGCTGCGGAGGATGTATTGAAACGAAGGGGAATCCCTTTCATGGGGAATGTCCCGTGGCAGTCTGTTGTCAAAACAAGGGGCTGACGCACTGCGGGGAGTGTCCCGATATTCCGTGCGAATTATTGATGCAGTATTCCTGCGATCCGGAACATGGGGATGAGCCTCATGGAGCAAGGATCGAGCAGTGTAAGCAGTGGAAACTTGCACAATGATAAAGGGCAAATTTTTGCTTTGCCAAAGGATCTGCCTGCATTTCCACAGCTTTATCAGCGGCGGTATTTAGAATAGTGATCTATAAAATCTGCAGAAGTCCCGTCTTGGCGGCAACTGCAGATTTTTCTATTGTATCTTTTTATTTTAGACAAGGTGATAGATTTCAATGGGAGGTTGTGTTAAAATTATAAGGAAAATGATGTTGTAATACTAAAAAGCTTATAGAATGACGGTATTACCACAGGGGAACGGTATATGGCATACGACTGGGTAAGAATGGAGGAGCAATATGGAAACACATGTAAAGCGTTCGATACGGCACTGTCTGGAGATGATCGCTCCTTTTGAAGCATCGGAAAGGCAAAAGGAAGAAGGTCAGTTACAATTCTACCGTTTTATGGTTTCGATCTATGAGGGAATGTACGAAAATCCGGAAGAATATCTGGTATTTCCGGCGCCTTACGAAGAATATATAAGTAAGCGGGAGCAACGGCAGGCAGGGGCAGCGAAAGAAAAAGAGCATACGAGCGATCCAAAAGAAAGTATGTTAAGAAATGCTTTTCAGCAGGCAATACAATTTTATACCTCTTATTTTTTGTGTCTCGGTTCGAAGTGTATAGGGCTCGACGAAAGTTCCGGCGCACTAGTGATAGAAAAAGAAAAGTATTTGGATGTGCTGGAGGAAATGAGGGATATTTATGAATCCAAATATAATGAAGGCAGATATGAAGTTTTGGCTAAACTGGGCATTCAAAACGAAGAACGGGAAAATAAGATTTACATTGTTCATAAGGAATGCCGACGTGCTATGGAAGGGCTGCTGTATTTAGCTAAAGCGCCTTACGGGCGGTACCGGAGGATGAACTTTTACCGTTTGGATTATAAAAACGCCTATTTGGAGTCCCCGACTGTAGAAGATATTTGTAAAACGCTGCCGGAGGAAAGTTCGCAGATCGTGCAAAAACTGGAAGAAGCCATAGCGGGGATGAAGATCAAGACAAAGATAAAGCCGCTGCGGGGTATTGTATCGGATTTTAAATGGAAAGTGGAGTATATCTATAAAAAGAAAAATGTATGCGGGTTCTATGCGGACAGAGATTATTTTATGTTGTGCATACATTTCAATCATTTCCAAAATATCACCGACTTTGCAACGGCTTTACAAGAAGAAAACGAAGACTTATTTCAATGGTTTAAGAAACAATTTCCGGAGAGATTATGTAGCTGCCAGAGCAACAGGAAAGTTTACTTTGGCGATGAGCCGCGGCGGATATGCGGACTGTCAAACAGAGCGGAAATCGTGTCTCCTTGTGAGGAAGATGTGGAGAATGCGTTGTATGTGTTGAAAAAATACCGGAATATTTAAAGAGGGATTAGGAAATAACCCTATGTACTTCGTATGATTCCCAAGTGTCCGGCAGCTCCGATTTCCGGATCATTTCTTCTAAAACATGCTCCGGAATATATCGGGGTCTTTTACGGTTTCTGGCAAAAAGCTCCTGATAAGGCGTTTCCAGATACATAATATGTACCCGCGCTCCATATCCGGCAAAAAGGGCGACCAGCTTCTGTCTGGTTTCCCGGATAATATTGGTCGCATTCCAAATAAAAGGCTCTTTTTTCCGCAACAGGGTCTTTGCCTGTTCCACAGCGGCCTGCGCTACTTTGCCGGAACCTTTCGTGGGCGGTATTCCCAGTTGCCCGCGTATCTGGTCAAGGGAAACGACGGGCATTCCGGCGCCATGCTTTTCGATCCAACTGTCTTTTCCCGCTAAAGGGAGCCCCGACATTAAAATAACGTCAAACTCTGTATCGTCATATAATTCAGCCTTATGCCATAAGCCTTCTTTGTGAAAATATTGGTATTTTGTATAAGGGTTGGCAAAAGAGTAAGGTTCGTCCCAAACCCCCAATTCTTTTGCATAATCGGCAAACAATTCCACTTGGGTTTCTGACTTTTCGGATTCTTTTACGATCCGTCCTTGGACGTCCGCTTTGGAAAGCAGATACAATAGCCGTAATGGAATGCTTTCCGCCGCTTTTAACAAATCAAATTCGATTCGTTCTTTTGTCCAGAACCATACGGGCATCCCGTGATACCGGATCAGCTTCGCCGCCGTTTCTCTCTGGCGGAAGGTCAGGCCGAACTGCGCCGCCTCTTTGTAAGCGATACGGCGGAATTCCTTTTCCCCGATCATGGTGTGCTTAGGTGAGATCCAGTTTCCGTTTTCCTCTTTTGTACAATAGGCTTTCCCGATGTCGTGAAAAGCAGCGGACAGAAACAAAAGTTCCTGTTCTTCCGCCTCCAGTTCTTTCCATTCGGGAAGTTCCGTCAGTTTTTCACATACCATTTCCGTATGCCGGTATACGTCTCCTTCCCCATGATATTCCGGATTTTGGGGAATATGTTTTAATGCGGCTAGTTCCGGATAATCATTACAAAGCAGGGAAAAAGAAAAATTGCCGTTGCGGATCTCTTTAAGAATTTCCCTATTCATCGGCATCCCCTCCCTCCTGCGTATCAAACAAATCGACGCCGTCTGCCAAACGGTTTGCCACGATAGGCCGGTTTACCCAATGGCTTTCCGAATCAAGGATTGTATTGAGGAAGGAACCTCGAACAAATTTCAGGCGGTCGGTTACATAATCGCCGTCTTCTACCTTGATATAGACGCCTTCCATGATGCCGCTCAGATCTGTCTGACGGATAGCCAGCCCGGGATCCACCCCGCCTTTTTGGCATTGCGTAAGAAAGTTTTGCTCCCTGTTTTCGGAGATGAAGAGGCTTGGTCCGATCTGTTTTTCCACTGTTCCCAATGTTTCGAAACGGCCTTCCGCCAATACGCGCACAGACCGGATAAACGGGACGTCTCTTAAAAATTCCCTGCGTTTCCGGGTGGAAAAGAAGCATAATTCGTTCTTGTCAAAAATATCAAATTCCATAAAATAGTGAGGCAGTTTGTCATAAAATACAGTATGCTTCGCATACAGCCATTCGCCGTACATAACATATCGGTCAGCCAGCAGCCGGCGCAGCCGGTCCTCAAAACAGCCTGCCCAAAGCTTAAAAAGATCAAATTGCCGCTCTCCGTATCCGCCGTTTAGAAAATGGCCGCGGCTCTGCAGGAACATTTTTCCGTCTTTGCTGAAACTGACGCCGCAGTTGGCGCCGTCTACTTTTTCTTCAAGAACCAGATACTTTCCTTTTAGCTCGTCTGATTTTACACATTTCAGGTCTTCATCGCCCAGTTGTTCCCGGGAACCTTCAAGATGCCGGGTTCTGGGATATTTAAAAATTTGTTCCATAGTAATCCTCCGTTCTGACTTAAAAACAATTGAAATATAGCGTCATGAGCGTTTTGACAAATAGTTTACCGGGATTTCCGGCCGCATGAGATTACAATTGCAACAAAAAAAGCCGTGAAGGAATATCTCTCACAGCATACGCAAACAACAGTACCGGTTTAGAGTACTGATTTTTCTTTATATTCAAAGAAACTCCGCGCTGCTTTATATTCCGATTGCAGATAACAAAATAAGAGTCACTGTCTGGTTCTGATCCCATTCAGTACCTTTGGCTTTTTCTGTATCTATTTGTCGGAACATCGTATTACATGGGGAGCCTCCTATCTGAAACTGAAAAACATTATTACTGATGACTACTATAGCATTCGGTAAAATCCTTGTCAAGAAAAGTGCGCAACTAATTTTCGCTAATTTATAATATAATGCACTGACACGAAATATGCAGCCCCATACTCCAATTTCTAACCGGATAGAGCACTAGAGCGTGTTTGAAATTTGTTATAATTTGCAGTTTACGAATTACGGGCGATTCCGGAGGGGTTATGTATGGTCCGCAGCCGTAGTTTTCAAATAAGAAACAAGGGGATTGATATAGGTTTTGTCCGAAATATCATATGAGGAAGAGATCATCCGCTCTACTGCAAGATCCATCTCTGTTTTTTCCTGTTTCTTTTTGACGGAACGCTTCATAAATGCAGCCGCGGTTTTCATCATGAGTTTGTCGGGAAAGGACATTTTTTCATAACATAAACCGGCGGGCATATAAAAATGAGGAATCTTTTCCAGTTCTTCAGCGGAAAGATTTTGGGACCAGAAAGCGTTCAAAGTGTCTTCCGACGTGTCGGGAGAGGCTCCGGTGACAAACAGGACAAAGTGGCCGGCGGCGCTTTTTTGAAACATTTTTTTAATTTTCTTATATCCGTCGATCATGCCGGCATGTGCGCGGGTTCCAAAAACCACGGTATCATAGTGGGACAAGGTTTCGACGGCAGCCGTTTTGTAGTCGGCAAGCGTGCAGCCGATCTCTTCCGCTATCATTTCTGCGTATTTTTTTGTGAATCCGGTAGAACTTTTGTAAATAATAATGATTTTATTTTTCATGTTTTCGTCATTCCTTTCTGACTGGAGGGAGCACACCGGAGCGTGTCGGCGCATCAGATACGGTCTTTTCTGCATCCAGTGCCTGTTTTAAAAACGCATCGTAGGCAGCCTCTTGCTTTTCATAGATTTCTTTTGTTGAAATTCCCGGTTTTGTTATCGAAAAGATGGTTCCGATACCAATCGTGTAAATGAGCATATGCAAGTGGAGCTGCTTTGCCTGTGAAATGCTGATATTTAGCTGGCCGGCAATAAATTCCGCTACGCGGGGATTGGTCTCCGCCTGATATAAGTCGTCCAAGGAAGAGATCCCGGTTCTTTGGTGCAGGACAAAAATCCGGAATAAATGCGGCTCTTCCTCCGCCAATTGGATATAGGCTTTGCCCGTGCTGCGAAAAAGATCGTTTTTGTCGAGACGGGACGAGATATATTCCTGCAAAAAGAGATCGACTTGAGCGGCAACATCCTGCCGCAGACTATCCATGTTTTTGCAATAACTGTAAATTGGCTGAACGGAACAGCCCAGCTTGCCGGCAATCGTTTTTACCATGACTTGTTCCATGCCGCCGGCTCTTGCGATTTCAAAAGCTGCGTTTATAACCATGTCTTTGGTGATGCGTTGAGTTGGCATTGATAATCCTCCGTAAAATAAATAATCAAGTTATATAAACTATTTATATAACTTGATTATAATAGGGAATGACAGATGGAGTCAAGAAGTATTTTATAGAAGATCGGCTATATTAAAACTTTCTGATTTTAGGTCGCAGTAGTGTCTTCCTTTGACCGCCGTAAATTTTAGCACACAGTAATCGGGATCGGTCACGCCCTCCTTATAATACATGGTATCTCCTGTCTGCCATATTTCTTTCTTTATTTCTGCATCCTGCAATACTTCCATAGTTCCCGTCAGCATAATGCTCTCGTACCGAAAGCGGCCTTTGTTAAAAAAATAAATACTTGCTTTGGGATTTTCCATGAATTGTCTGGAACGCATGGAAGAGGTATTAGTTGAAAAATAAAAGCAATCGCCCTCTATTTTGCGGGGGACGAACATGGCTTTCATATTGGGAAAGCCGTCTTCGTCTACGGAAGCGATAAAGGCTACTCTTTGCTTTTGAATAAATGTTACTATTTGTTCTTTGGTTTTCATAGGGAATCCTCCTTTGGTTAGTTTTATTTTTTGACCGGTTTCATTTGTCTGGGTGCAGGCGCTTTGTCAGTGTTTCGAGGATACGGGCAAGATAGCGCTCGAACTGTTTTTGCTCGTCTTCCGAAAAACCCTCGTAGAACAAGACGTTCATTTGTTCTGATACGCTTGCGTATTTTTCCTGTATGGATTTGGCGTATTCCGTAAGCGATATAATGGTCTGGCGGCGGTTTTGGGGATTGACGTTTCTTTCTACGATCCCTTTATGGACCATACCGTCTATTACGACGGATACGGTGTTTTTAGCGAGAGAAGTCTTTTTGCTTATTTCAGTGATCGTAAGATGATCCGTTTTCCATAAAATAAATAGGATCCGCCCTTGCCCGCCGCTTATTTCTATGCCGTGATCAAGCAGCAGCTTTTCGAAGATCCGGTCTTGAAGCTGTTTGATCTGTGTGATGTAAAATCCGCCTTTTGTTTCCAATTCAGCCACCTCCGTTCCTATTAGAACGTTTCTATATAGAACAATAAAAGTATAGCACAAATGGTTGTTGAGGGCAAGGCTTGTAGTTAGAAGCTATGATGGAAACGGATATTCTGATAGTATATGAGAAAACAGGATTTTACCGTGAGGGCTTTTATACGATTTTGTGAATGGCAATTAAAAAGATTCAAATAAAAAATGAACCGTTTGAAAATAGGCAGCGAATATAGTGTGAAATATAAAATTTCACGATCCTGATATGAATGCCCGCGAAAGCAGGCAGACGGGAGTTAGGGTGAAAAGAATTTCTAACTGCCTACGGTAGTTTTCACTCGCAGCAGAGGCTCTTTATGGATTGTTTGTGCCATTTATGGCACTGACGCTGCAGGCGGCATATTTGGAAGTGTGGATGATAGAGGAGGTGAAACATTGGATGCAAGAGAAATTGAAAGATGTATAGAAGAGTTCGGAACAGATGTTTATCGATTTTGTCTGAAACTCTGCATGGACAGAACGGACGCTGAGGACTTATATCAGCAGACGTTTTTAAAGGCGCTGGAGACGGATTGGATACTGGACTGGACGCAAAATCCGAGAGCTTTGTTTTTTTCATTATCCCATAATCTTTGGAAGAGCAACATGCGAAAACAGGCGCGCCGGAACAGGATTGCGCCTTGCGGAAATCTGGATGATGAGGGGGAAGCGATATTACATTTCGGAGAAAGTATTGAAGAAAACTTTTTTCGTAAAGAGTTAATGGCACAAGTCGATCGGATCATTCAAAGTCTCCCTGAAAAAATCAGGGTACCGCTGATATTGTTTTATCTTTCCGATTGTTCCATAGAGCAGATCGCAGGAATTATCAAAAAGCCGCCCGGAACTGTGAAAAGCCGATTGTTTAAAGGGCGGAGCTTAATTAAAAAAAGATTGGAGGAAACAGGATATGGAAGATAACCGTTTTGATACGGAAATAGACGAGATCATCAGGGCTTCTATGAAACTGACTGATGAACTGGCTCCGGAACTGAATGATGAACTGAAAGCAGCTTTATACCGGCAGGAAAATGCTTTGCGAAAACAGCCTGCTACGAGCACCCTGTCTCTTTGGTATTTACCTATGATTTTGAATCTGATAACATTTATAATGCTGGCTGCCATTGCGCTTATGGTAATCGGCAATGTTTATTTATCTTATTTTGCTGCCGGAATTTGCTTTTATATCGGACTGGCGGGTGTCCTCCTTACCGTTGTCGGCGTAAGAAGGGCGAACTTGAAAGAAGATATTACGATCCGGATCGAGAAAAGAGGTGTGTTGACATGAATCGTTCAAAAAACAAAAAATTCCCGTTTTTTATTGTAATACTTGTTGTTTTACTACTGATTTTCCTGCGCTTCGGTATTTCGTTCTACAAAAGCGACGGTTTTAGCGGACTTTCTATATTACTGCCGGTTTTGCTTCTTTGCTTTATCCTTTTTGCTCTATGCGCTTCCGCTTTCTTTGCAGCGTGGGTGTATCAGGATTGCAAATTGCGGGGAGAAGACCCGATATTATGGGTGGCGGTGGTATTTATCGCTACCCCTATTATTGGATTACTGATTTATTTTTTGCGCCGGTCGGAAATAAAAAGGGATTGTCCCGGCTGCGGCCATAGAATTTCATTAAGGGCAAAGTATTGTGAAGAATGCGGAGCACGAATGGAAAATAGGGAGGATTATAGCATGATGATGAAACAAAAAACGCATCACTTACAATGGATTGCTGCCGGCATTATCAGTATGGCGTTTATGTTGCTGTGCCTGACTGGTTTTATCGCCAAAGCTGTAACAGGAAACGGCGTGAGCACAGACGTTACGTCTAACGACCGGATTTGGAATCTCGGGATGATCAACATGAATTTTACCAGTTACAATAATGGCGTTTGGCATTTGGATTTCAGAAGCGCCAGCGATGGATTTATAGAAGAACAGGATATGACGGTTCAGGATGCAGATACTCAAATACTCCATGCGGATATTTCCTGCGCTGCCGCGCCGGACGGGGCGTCCCTTGTTTTGTGGCTGGTGCAGGGAGATCTGGTACAGTCTATTGATGTTACGGATCTTTCCGAACCGCTTAAGTATCCGCTGAAAGAATTTAAAAACGGAAAAATCCATGTGAGGCTTCAGATCAACGGTGTGGAAGATACGGTTTCGGAAATCTGTATAAAATAACGATGGCATAACACGGATCTGATAGTACCGGTTCTATCTGGCTGACAGCCGGAACCGGTACTATTTTTTTATATACTTAGCAGCGCATGGTTCTGCATTACTTTTCTGTGTCCTGTTTTCCGATTTTTTCTTTTATAAAAATTCGAAGTTCAAAAAATAGCATAAACAACGTGGCGATGAAAAATCCAATCATCAAGATGTTATGAACGATTGCAAAAAAAGCAATATATGCGACAATTGCTATTAAATAAACAATGACTAATAAATGCCATTGTTTAGAGGAACTGTCGGCAAGGATCTTCTTTTTTACAATCTGGTCTTCCTTTATCAGTTCATCGAGGCTTAAATTAAATTCGTCGCTGATAGCGATCAAATTTGAAATATCGGGAATACCGTTATCAGTTTCCCATTTTGTAATGGCCTGCCTCGATACATTTAACTTTTCAGCAAGCTGTTCTTGTGAAAGACCTGCTTTTTTCCGCTGTTCTCTGATCTTTTCTCCTAAACTCATAGTCTTCTCCATTTCTGTGTGGCTTTTAAATTCATTTGTTGGTATTTGGGCCGCGTATGACCAAGTTTGCGGATGCCGCACGGACGCAAACATTCTTTATTTGAAATTTCAGGCTCATCATACCAATCTTGCAAGGAAAGTACAAGAAAGAGCCGTTTACATTTATGCTACTTAGCGTAGCAAGGGGGATTGGGGGAGGTGTTTTCCGGAAACTTCATGTAATCCAAAAGTAAAGTAAGATAAAATATGATGTAAGAAATGGTTTTAACACTTAGCTAATGATAAGATATAGAAACGGTATAGGAGTTTAATAATACATCCGAGGCTGATTTCAGGTATTGATTTAGAATGTAAAGAAAGAAGGAAAAATTTTAATATGCCGGACAAAAGAATTTGTAAATCTGATTATAAAAGGAACATAACACTGCTCTGTATGATAGGAATTTTTTTCTTTTTGATTAGTTGCGGAAAAGAAGATAAAACAGTTCTGCAAAGTGAGGAAAACGATGCGTCAAAGAAGAATGTGGTAAAAAGTGGGATACAAACGGATACGCTGGAAAATGTGGATACAGAAGGAAATTATTATGCGGGTGAATTTGCAGCCATTCCGGAAAGGGATGCCATGGAATTGACCGCCGTATCAGATACTGCAATTTACTATCTTAAATATGACCAGTTGAATGACATGAGAGAAACGCTCATGAGATACGATTCAGAAAGCGGACAGATAACGGAGCTGACGGATGCCATACCGGAGGGCAGCAGCATTCAAAAACTATGCGTAAACAGTGAAGGACATCCTATGGTGATCACAATTGGCAGAAAAAAAGAGGGAGAAGATCAGTCAATTTGTTACCGGCTTATAGAAATGGATGAGAATGGCAATCAGATCATGGAGAAAGAACTTACGGGACTGTTAGAGGAAACGGAGGGGGAAGGTTACCTACAATATTTGAAAGCAGGGCCGGACGGCCGCATCTATTTGGGTGGCGGTACAATGGTATGGGTACTCGACAAGGAAGGCAATGAGGAGTTTCACTTACAGACAGAAGCATGGATCCAGGAGATGGGGATTCTTCCGGAAGGAAAATTAGGGGTTTTTGTAATCGGTGTGGGCAGTACGTTTGTGAAAGTATTAAATTGTGAAGAAAAACAGTGGGAAAATACTTATACAAATGATCGCTTTGGAATTTCTTTATCCTTTACCGAACCGGGAAAGGACGGCATATATTTTTACAACTCCGAGGAACTTTATTCTTATGATCCGGTAACGGGCGAAACGGAAGTTGTGGCGGATTGGTTATATCATGATATTTATGCGGAATCTATCATGTATCTTTCCGTAAGGGAAGACGGGCTGCATATGATTACCTGTGATCATGATACCGGTGAAAGTGAGGTGGCTGTTTTAAAGCAGACAGAAACAAAACCTGTTGGGGAGAAACAGGTCGTTACATTAGGTACCATAAAATTATCGAACGGTTTGAGGGGATGCGTTACAAATTTCAATAAAAAGAGCGAGAAGTACCGTATAGAGATTATAGAGTATGCGGAAGGGACGAGTTATGAGGCGGGAGTCATGCGTCTTAATAATGAGATTATAGCGGGAAATATACCGGATATCATTAATATCACAGACGGCACAGAAGAGTTTTATGCAGCCAAGGGAATTTTTGAAGATTTAAAACCTTATCTCGACGGAGAGGAAGGGATACAGCGCGCGGATTATTTTGACAATATTTTATCCGCAATGGAGACAAATGGAAAACTGTATTTCCTATCGCCGGATTTTTACATTGATACTATAGCCGGAAAGACGGAAGTAGTTGGAGAAGGTTATAACTGGACGATGGAGGATATGAAAGCGTTAGAGGAGACAAGAGGCGAGGGGGTAAAGCTGTTTGTTGATGAAACGAAGTTGGGAATTTTGGACATTTATTTACGGTACAATATGGCACAGTTTTTTGACTTAAATGAGGGGGAATGCGATTTTGATAACGAAGCGTTTAGGGACATACTGGAATTTGCCAATCGCTTTTCGGATGTGCCGGTTGGAGAAGAAGAGGAGCCGGAGTGGGAAATGGCAAGGGATGGTAAACTCTTACTTGTGCAGAGCAAAATAATGGGAGTGTCCGGATATCAATTATGTCATACTATTTTTGACGCTGATATTTCTTTCGTAGGGTATCCGAGCAGGTTTGCGAGCGGATCTGTTGCAAAGGGAGGAATGGTGACAATTGCAATGAATGCAGAGAGCGAAAAAAAAGAGGGGGCATGGGCTTTTATCAGATCTCTTTTGGAAGGGGATTATCAAAATAAGTATGTCGATTTTTTTCCGTTGCTTCGGTCTGCGTTTGATAAGATGGCAGGAGAAGCGATGCGGTTCGTGACTTGGACAGAGGAAAACGGTGATAAGACGAAGGGAGGAGAAGGGAGCACAATTGCGTTGGGGCAAAGAACAAGTGAAAATCATGATTTCCGTGTATATTTGTATCCGGCTAAAGAAGAAGAGGTAACGGCAATCCGGGGATTGATAGAATCAATAGACAGAATGGAACGGTTTGACGAAACGGTGCTTTCGATTATTTCCGAGGAGGCAGGAGCGTATTTTAACGGACAAAAGAGTGTGGATGAGGTGGTTGCTGTTATTCAGAGCCGGGCTAATATTTATATGAATGAGAACCGGTAGGGAATAAATAGGGGTGAAGTTCTATATTATACAATCTTTTCAGACTAATTCCTGTATTTTATTATATGACAACGTTATAACATTGTACAAATGTCTTCTCAATACTTTTTTCATTTGATAGTTCATAATGAAAGGAGAAGTAAAGGATAGAAACCAGCCGATGAAATACTGGACTTGTTTGAAGTTTTAGGCTTATTATTGTAATTCCGGAAGTAATATACAAGAAAAGATAGGTTACACTTATGCGGATTAGCGTAACAAGCGGCATTTGAGGCGAATATTTTCCGAAAACTCCATGGTAATAGAGAATAAGACAAAATATAATAAAAATAATTATTATATTGAGAAAAATATAGAGGATAAAGGAGGGAAATATGCAGGGGAAAAAGCCGTTTATTAAGCTTTTTAGGACACCGAACAGTTGCTATTGCTTTGATGTGAATCAAAATGAAATATTGGAATTAAGTATAGACTCATTTCAATATTTACAACAGCTTTTATGTGGTCAACCACCGACAGCCGGAATTCCAATAGAAGTAAAAGAACTGATGGATGTGGGATATTTTGCAACAGAAAGCAATGTGAAGTATGTGAAACATGCTTTGACGGACTATATAGGTGATTATTTAGATAGACGTTTGTTAAAACTGACGTTGCAGGTTACACAGAATTGTAATTTTAGATGCAAGTATTGTGTTTATTCAGAAAATTCAAATAAAGGGCAGAGAGCACATTCTACTAAAAATATGAGTTGGGAAACTGCTAAAAAAGCGGTAGATTTTTTATGGAAACATTCGATAGATACGGATTATGTCAATATAGGGTTTTATGGAGGGGAACCTTTGCTTTGTATGGAGATTATTTAACAAGTAATCGCCTACAGTGAAAAGTTGTTTTTAGGAAAAGAATTGAGCTTTAATATTACTACTAATGGTACATTGCTTAACGAAAAGTATATTCAATATTTTAAGAAACACAATGTATCATTAATGATAAGTCTTGATGGAAATAAAGAAATAAATGATAGCAATAGGGTTCTTCAAGATGGGACAGGGACATATGACATTGTAATGAAAAAGATTGCAATGGTAAGGCAGGTAGAACCAGATTATGCAAAGAAAATGCAGATTAGCATGGTGATAGATCCTCAAAAAGATTTTGATTGTTTTAATTCTATTTATATACAAGAAAAAGATTTTGACCATTTGTTTGTAGCAGCAACTGTTGTAGATAAAGAATATGATAATGATAAAATAGATATGTCAGAAACATATATATGGAAATCTAAATACCATCGTTTCTTGGGTGTGTTATCTTATCTAAAACGAATTGATAAGGATTATGTTTCGCCTATTGTTTATTTATCGGTAATGGCAGATATAAAGCGTTGCCATGATATGGACTTATATCATAGACTCTTGGAAATAGATGCACCGGGGGGACCATGTATTCCGGGGCAGCTTCGGCTTTTTTGTAATGTAGATAAAAAATTATTTCCTTGTGAGCGGGTAAGCGAAACTTCAAGTATATCTTGCATTGGTTCACTTGATGAAGGGTTTAATATGGAAAATGTAAAGAAGTTCCTGAACGTAGGACAAGTGGCAGGAGAGGAATGTAAATATTGTTGGAGTTTCCGTTATTGTATTTTATGCGGAAAAAAAGCAGACGATGGGCACGGAAAAATGGACCCACAGATTAAACTTAAACATTGTCCTGAATCTAGGAGTAGTGCGGAAATAATTTTTAAACTAAAATTATTGTTTAAGGAAGTACCGAATTATTATGGGAAACAGTGTTTTGAAGTGCAGGAGGAGTAAAGTGAAACAAATAGCAGCAATATACCCATTTTGTGCAGAAATATTACCTGTAATAAAATTATTTGAAAATTTGCAAAAAGAATATTCATTAAAATATATAATATCGCCAAAAGGATTTGGATATGTGGAGCAGGACGCGGCGTATGCCTGTAATCATCCCCAAATAGGAATAAAAGTATTGGATGAAATACCATTTGATAAAGATGACTGGAGTACTCTGTTATTATTTGAACCAATAATGAAAAAAGGAGATTTCTTTTTTAATGAGGTTTTGCATAAGGCCATATTTTATGGAAAGCAAGTTGTTGTTTTTGCTTCTGCAGAACAGGAGTTACTAAAAGAGATTGAAAGAATGGAATGTGAGGTTAGAGATAAAATTGAGATTAGGACTATTAGGGAGAGAAATCTAACAGAGTATGATGAGAAGATTTATATACCAAGCATTCCAGTTATCTTAGTAGGAGGATTGCTGGAACAGGCAGATTGCTTTGAAGTTTTTTTGAAAATGGCAGAAAAATTGCGAAATGAAGGGTGGAATGCGGCAGTATTTTCTAAACATCCTTTGGGAATGGCATTTGGTTTTTATGGATTGGATCATATTTGGGAAAATAGTGTATTTAGAGAAGAGGAAAAAATCAGACAGATTAATTTGTATATTAATGATATCGTAAAGTGCACCTGCGCCAATATAATACTTCTTGAGGCTCCGGATGCACTTATGAAATATAATGCTTTTATACCAAATGGATATGGAATACGGACTTATATGCTTTGTCAGGCTGTAACGCCCGATTATTTGATTTGTTGTATTCCATTTGAAGCAACAGATAAGAATTTTATGAAAGCGATAGGACAGGATTTTTTATATCGTTTTGGATGTGAAATCAATGCAGTTCATGTAGCTAATGTGTTGTTGGATTCGGCGGATACAATGCGACGGAAACAGATTAAAATACTGCGTACGAATATGGAGTTTGTTCATCAAAAAATGAAGCAACAGATAAATGAAGGATCAATACCGATCTTTAATGTAGTAGAAGATGGAATTGATGCATTGTATGATGTACTTATTAATAGACTTTAATTAAATAATGGAATAGGAGTGAGAATATGTGGATGGAGTAGCGGAAGAAGTTATTAAAATTTTGCAGAATAAAATACAATGTCATTGTGAAGGAATGGAAAAAAATATGGATCTTCCATTGACAGGTGCGCCTTTTTACTTATCTGAAATTGATATGGTATATTTACTATTTGAGATAGAGAAAAAATACAGAATTCAAATTGAGGAGCAATATCTTATAGACTATAAATTTTCAACAATGAATCAAATAGTGGAAATTATAAAGGTGTATTTATAAGCAGTACGAAATACGGCATAGAATATAGGGGATCGTTATAAAATGCAGTTTCCTTAGAGAAAGGAGAAGCCTATGATAAAATTAAGTAAAAGGAATAATCGGAGCAATAGTCAAGGATCGGTGGAGGCATATATGTGTTCTTGTATTTATGCTACCTATGTATGTTCTTGTGTTTGTACATGCGCATGTGCAGGACAGCCGGATATGGTAAGGCAGAGTATATCGAGCAGTAGTGTGGGCAGCGCTACTCAGGTAGTAAATAATCACTTAAATTATGCAGCAGATAATGTATTGGTTTCATAAGTAGAATCAATAAACTATGTGAAACTGCATTTTATATATAAAAATTTAAATTATATAAGTACTAAGATAATTTCGACTATGAATTTGGTTACATTATGGAAAGTAATTGTGTCGATGTTTGATCAGTGGTATTTATAGAGACATTATAGGATTTTATTAATATGTTTTAAAATGACTGTTGGATTTTATTGTGTGTTAAAAGAGGGGGCAAAAATTGAGAAATTAGAAATTCTCAATCTTTGATTTGCACCTATACAATTTTTTAAACCGGATAGTTGATGAAGAAGTTGCATAGAAATGGGGTGAAATATGTTAGGAAAAAAAAAGAAAGTTTTTGAATTTCTATATAAAAGCAGTATTGCTTTAATTTGTATGACAGGTATTCTTTTCTTTTTGATTAGTTGCGGAAAAGAAGATAAAACAGTTCTGCAAAGTGAGGAAAACGATGTGTCAAAGAAGAATGTGGTAAAAAGTGAGATACAGACGGATACGCTGGAGGGAGCAGGGATAAAAGGAAACTACTATGAGGGAGAATATGAGATAATACCAGAGGAAGATGTTATGGAGTTGGTTGCCATTTCAGATATGTCTGTCTATTATTTGAAACATGATAAGTCAGAGAACCTGAAAGAAAAACTGATGAAATTTGATATAAATGATAAGCGGATAACTGATTTATCGGCGGCTATACCTGAGAATAATAGTATACAGGGGCTTTGTGTAAACAGTGACAATCATTTGCTGGCACTCAGGATTAATGGAGAAAAAGCTGCAGATAATCAGGCATATCGCTATTGGCTTATGGAAATCGGAGCTGATGGAAATGTCGTAATGGACAAGGAGGTCACAGAGCTATTATTAAATTCGGAGGAAATCTTTCTGCAGTATTTGAAAGCCGGAAAAAATGGACGTATTTATTTGGCAAGTAATCAAACGATATGGGTACTTGACAGAAAAGGAAATGAGGAATTTCATTTAGATGCGGGTGGGTTTGTGAACGCAATTGGTACGTTGCCTGATGGAAAATTAGGTGTTTTTGTAGTTGGAGCTAACAGTGCAGTAGTGAAGGTGTTAGACGATGAAAAGAAAGAGTGGGGTGATAGCTACCAAAATGAGCGGTTTGGTCTTTCTTTATCATTTACTGAACCGGGGGAAAGCGGGTTATATTTTTATGATGACAATGAACTTTATTCTTATGATCCGGTAACAGAAAAGATTGAGGTGGTAGCTGATTGGTTTTATAATGATGTTAATCCAGAATACATTGTATCTCTTTCGGTACGGAAGGATGAAGTGTATATGATTCTCTGTGATTACGATGCGGGGACAGGCGGAAACGAAATGGTCGTTTTAAAACAGACGGAAGCAAGGATCGCTGGAGAAAAGCAGGTTATCACACTGGGTACGGTAAAATTGTCGAACGGTTTGAGGGGATGCGTTACAAATTTCAATAAAAAGAGCGAGAAGTACCGTATAGAGATTATAGAGTATGCGGAAGGGACGAGTTATGAGGCGGGAGTCATGCGTCTTAATAATGAGATTATAGCGGGAAATATACCGGATATCATTAATATCACAGACGGCACAGAAGAGTTTTATGCAGCCAAGGGAATTTTTGAAGATTTAAAACCTTATCTCGACGGAGAGGAAGGGATACAGCGCGCGGATTACTTTGACAATATTTTATCCGCAATGGAGACAAATGGAAAACTGTATTTCTTATCGCCGGATTTTTACATTGATACCATAGCCGGAAAAACGGAAGTAGTTGGAGAAGGTTATAACTGGACGATGGAGGATATGAAAAATTTAGTAGAGGCTAGAGAAGAAGGAGTGAGATTATTCAGCGATGAAACAAAATCGGGAGTTCTGAATATCTATCTGCGCTATAATATAGCACAGTTTTTTGATTTAAATTCCGGATTTTGTGAGTTTGATAATGAAGCGTTTAGGGAGATATTGGAGTTTGCCAATCGTTTTCCGAGTGTAGCATCCGTAGAGAATGCAAGTCTTGATTGGGAAAGAGCAAGGAATGGAGAACTTTTACTGATGAAAAGTAAGATCATGGGAATATCAGACTATCAGTTGTACCACAATATTTTTGATGCTGACATATCCTTTGTGGGATATCCTAGTAGATTTGAGAGTGGGTCTGTTGCAAAAGGGGGGATGGTAACAGTTGCAATGAATGCAGAAAGTGAAAACAAGGAGGGCGCGTGGGTATTTATTCGTTCTTTTTTGGAGGAGGATTATCAGAATAAATATACAGATTTTTTTCCGTTACTTGTTTCTGCATTTGACCATTTAGCAGATGCGGCAATGTTGTCAACGATACGGACGAATGAAAATGGAGAAAGAGTAAACGGGGGAGAGAGTATTATAGTGTCAATGTCAACTTCGACACCTTTAGGAGAAGTAAAAGTTTTTGGGGTAGATTTGTACCCGGCTAAAGAAGAAGAGGTAATAGCAATCCGGGGATTGATAGAATCAATAGACAGAATGGAACGGTTTGACGAAACGGTGCTTTCGATTATTTCCGAGGAGGCAGGAGCGTATTTTAACGGACAAAAGAGTGTGGATGAGGTGGTTGCTGTTATTCAGAGCCGGGCTAATATTTATATGAATGAGAACCGGTAGGGAATAGGAGTGTGCAGGATGAGTGGAGGACGATATTTTAGCTGTTGAAAAATGAAGAAGAAAACCGTAAGTAAAAGTATTTTACAGTATGTGCAGACTTTAAGGTATTGTCTGCAGCTTTCGTGGGAAGCATCCGGATATTATACAATAATAAGAATTTTGTGTGAGGTTTTTCCGCCATTATTGGGAATTGCAGGTTCATTCCTAGGCAAGTATCTTTTGGATTTATTTGCAGGGCAATCGGCAATAGAGAAGAGCCTGAGAGAAATTTTTATCTTGACGGGATGTATTTTGCTGATCAATATTTTTCAAAATGCAGCGGAAAAAATAAAACAATATATTCAGACCATGCATACGGAATTAATTGATGAAAAATTATCCCTTATGTTAATGCATCGTTCGTCTACGGTGGATATGGAATATTTTGATTGTACGGAGTATTATGATAAACTTCAGGCAGCCGTTCGTGATTTTCATTCTATTTCACAGATTTTATGGAATGCGATGACATTTTTGGGAACGTGTATTTCTTTAGCGGTAGTTTTTGCCGTATTGTGGATAGCAAGGCCTTTATATGCAGTATTGCTTGTTATTACGGCGGTTCCGTATAGCATTTTTTCTACAAGATATACAAAGTCCTTGTATGATTTGAGTATGGAGCAAATGAATGCAGAACGGAAAAAATCATATTTCCAAGGGCTTACTTTAGATAGGCGTTATGCGCAGGATGTGAGACTTTTTGGGATTGGCGGAATGTTGCAGCAAAAATATCATGTAATATGGCATGAGGTATTTGAAAATAGAAAGTCTGTTTTACGGAAAAAAACGGCATTTACAGTATTGTTTGCATGTCTGCCGGAGATAGTTATGGCATCGATGGGATTGGATATCGGTGTCCGTATTTTGGAGGGAAAGGCGTCTATAGGTGATTATTCGCTTTATATGGGAATGATGGGGCAATTTCTATCAGCTTTTTTTGTAATGGCATACGCATTTACTAATGTTTATGATAACAGGCTCCGTATTGAAAATCTGAAATGGGTAGTGGCAATCAAAAATAAAATTTTAGATTTAGGAACAAAAAAACTATCACATGTGGATGAAATTATATTTGACCATGTTAGCTTTTCTTATCCCCAAACAGATAGACCGGTTTTGAAAGATGTCAGTTTTTGTTTGAAAAAAGAAGAAAAAACAGTATTTGTAGGAATGAATGGGTCAGGCAAGACAACGGTTATCAAGTTACTTTTGCGGTTATATGAACCGGAGGCGGGATGCATCAAAATAAACGGTATCGATATTAAAGAATATCGGATCGATGATTTGAGGAAAAATTTCAGTGTTTATTTTCAGGAGATGGGAAATTATTGTATGACTATCTATGAAAATATTGAAATCAGCGATATGGAAAGAAAAGATAATGAAGCAGTCCGTCAGGCTTTGGAACAAAGTTGTTGCGGGGATATTATGGAGAAGGCAGTGCAGGGGTTAAACACCGGGATTACACGTTTATTTGACAAAGAGGGATTGGAACTTTCGGGCGGGCAGTTTCAGAAAATAGCATTGGCAAGGTGTTTTTATAGAAGGCATACGGTACTGGTGCTTGACGAGCCATCGTCTAATTTAGATCCCAAAACAGAGCATGATATCTTTGAAAATTTAAAGCAGGTAACGGAGGGAAAAATGACGATTTTTACCTCGCATAGACTTTCTAATGTGGCACTGGCGGATAAAATTATTGTTTTGGAACGAGGTCAGGTGACAGAGGAAGGAACGCATGATGAATTATTAAAAAAGAACGGGCAGTATGCCCGGTTATATCAATACCAAAGTAAAAAATTCAAGACTGGAGAAGAGTAGAAAGCGGCATGTTGCAGGTGGCAGTGATTGACGATGGGATTAATGCAGGAAAGCTTTTACATCCTGATAGACTTGTAAAGGATTTTATAGTAGATGGGTGTCAAAGTATAGTCAGGGAGAGAAAACACAATGATCCGTTTTTAACTTTGCATGGAACCACTTGTGCAAGGATCATAGAACTGTATCAGCCATCGGTAGAATTTATTAGTTTGTGTATTTTTGACCAAAAAGATTTGACGACGGACTGCAGCCGGCTTGTTACGGCCTTAACGTGGTGTAAGCAGATGCAGATTCCTTTAATACATATGAGCGTGGGAACAAGGAAGTTTGACGATTATGATCAGGTGAGGAATATCATTGCAGGAATGATAGCGAATGGACAGGTCATGGTAGCTGCCGGGAGTAATGCCGGAGACTATACAATGCCGGCAGGAATGGGGGGAATCTTAGGCGTGGCAGCTGACAGATTTATGACAGGGCAGGCATTTTCTTACAAAGCATTTTGCAAGGGAATTCAGGTAGAGGCATCGGCAATCCATAAACTGATTAATAAGGACGGAACTTTTGAAATAACGACTCTGGCCAATAGTTATGCCGCGCCAGTGCTGACGGCAGCAGTATGCCGTATCCTAAAGGATATAAGAGAAGAGGAAAGGTGTTTTTTAAAAGTGTTTCAGACGCTTTTTCCGAAAATCAGATATTCCGCATTTCGTCCGGATTTTATAGAAAATGCGGTTGTACTGAATTTATCAAAGACCCGGTTGGAGAAAGAGCATTTTTTCTTTTCCGGTATGGAAATTATGATAGAGGATATGGAGACAGACATTGTAATAAGAGACGGAAGAAAAAAATGTTTCGTATTTTTACCGGGGCAGGATGAGACAAAGAACATGGAAATCCTTTCTTTTTTAGAGAAAGAGCAGAATAGATTTATAGGGATTTTATATTGTGGCAGGGCAAGGCGAGAATTTTTAGAGCGAATAAAGGATTGTATCTTATGGTGCGAGCAGGATTGTGGGATTTATAAACAGCCGGAGCAGACGGAAATAGTGGAACAAGACTGTCCAATCGTTCTTGTCAAAGCAAAAGATTGGTCAGGCGGGGATCTGGCATGGAAATTGGAGAAAAAGTTTGGAGAGCAGGGGTATCAGTGCATTGCTGTTTCTACGCATAGATATTCTTATTTGTATGGATTTGAATATATCCCTGACGAAATAGGGATAGAAAAAATGATGTGTTACCTAAAGACAATGTATAGACCGGATATTGTTATTGTTTGGGAATGTGAGATGGGGGATATGTCGCAAGAAAGGGATGTATATTGCATTAGGGTGGAAAATAATTACAGAGGATTTGGAAAGTCAAAGTATTTTATAGCGGATGAAGTTGAGGCGGTTTACCGGGATATTGTTGAATATTTTTCATAGAAGGTCAGATATGATTTAAGATTAGAGATGAGCAAAACACATTGATTTAAATATAGGATTTGGCAGTTAGTGTCTGTAAATTGAAAAGATTGAGAATTTATGGCATAGCAAAGCTAACGTAAGTCCAAAACCTACGCAAATAAGGGGGTATGAACTGCTCTTTATTATGCGATTCGTTTTACAGATTTGAGCTTACGGTAGGATTGCCTGATGTCACTGGTGATTGCAGCAACGGCAACCGCTAACAGACTGATATGGGCAAGTGTATTCAAGTTTGTAACAGATGATTTATTTCTTACCCACATACGTTCCTGCCCGGTATTTTTGAAACGGGAATTGTATCGCTCACATTCTGTACGAAGGGAGTAATTATTTTTGAAGTATTTGCTGTCTCTGTCAATGGAGAGTCTTAAATCATCGGGAATGGTGATGTACTTTGTACAGCCGC
>CAJTWM010000026.1 GCA_910579805.1 uncultured Lachnospiraceae bacterium
ATATTACCTACGGCTTGGAATATTTTTTCAAATGTTCCGCCTGAAATAATGATAAAAGTAAAAGAAAAGGCTATAACAGAATATCGAATACCGAAATCAATAACGGGTTCTGATGATGTAAATACTCTTAAAAAAGTTGGAATAATAGAAATTACACTAACGGTAATAACTATACTATGTATAACAGCAAATACCATGCCTTGTGTAGCTGCCATATTTGCCCTTGAATATTCTTCTGTACCCAAATAAAAAGCTATTGCTGCGTTAATTCCTATGGCAAAGCCAATAGCAACAGCATTGATAAAATTCTGAACAGGAAAGACTAATGACAATGCCGTCATAGCGTCCTCACTAATTTGGGCTACAAAAAAGCTGTCTACAATGTTATATAAAGAATTTACCAACATTGAGAGTACCATAGGAAGTGACATTGATAAAATTAATGGCAATACAGGTTTTTCTTTCATAAATTTTTCGTCCATTTTAATTCCTCCCTTAATTTGCTAACATAAAAAATGTGTACTTATTTGTTTGTCATAAAACAAATAGGATTTTTATACCTTTATTACGAAATTCTTTTTTAACAACTACATCACAAATGTAAAAATGCGTTGCATAATCAGTAATCACTCTGGCAAATCCAACTTGTTGTCCGTTTTTTGTAAATGCACCGTAGCAGATTGAATTATTTAATGATTTGATGATAGCCTCTTTTTTCGGTCTTTCGCCCATACAGTTTGCCTTAAAAGATTTACTACCTCTTTTGGGGACATATTTTCAACCCCCATTTTAATTGTAATAGATGTATCTTTCCTGTACATTTTTATTTACCTCCGTTATGAAGTGACTTTTGTCAAGAGGTAAAATTAAATACAACAAACTTTTTCTCTGACAAAACCCCCATTTGTTTTCGGAAGATATCTTGGAGAAGCCCTCTGATTAACAGTTCCCGGCATTTGGCCACTCCGTTATTCGTGGATTGGTTACCTCAGGTCAATGGTCCGCCGTGGGTTCTGCTTTCCAATTGCGTGGATCAATGTATTCTACACTGCCGACATGGAGGTACCGCAGATAACCCGAACCTTGAAATCCAAAAAGGCTTCTTCAAGATATCTTCCCTGCTGCTTTGTTGTTGTCATTTTTTGCTGCTGCGGATTACGCAGTTTTTCCTGCTTAATCCGCTTGTCTGCCATCATGCCCCATATGAAGCAGGCAAGTTCCCTTGCAACCGCCGTTACCGCTATATTCCTTTTCTTTCCATGCCTTATCATCCTGTAATACTTTCTTCTCAGCCTCTCATTTGCTTTGTCTGCATAGGCGGTCACCTCCGGCGGGTTGCCATACTGTCTCGCTTTTAGATCTTTTGATTTATGCCCGATCTGCCCTTTGCATATCCCTCCTGACGCTTCTGTAAGAAGTTTTCTCAAATGGCTGTTCCCCGCTTTGGTAATCGGAAGCCTGTTAATACTGTCACTGCCCGAATCCTCCCCCGGCACCAGCCCCAGATATGCAGCATAGATGTTCCCTTTCGCAAATCTCTTGAAATCCCCGGTTCATTAATGTTGTGATTGGAAAAGACAGAGAAACAGCCGTTAATGCGTTCTCGCTTAACCGGGCGACAAAAGCACTGTCTGACAAATTGTATGAATATTGAAGAAACATGGAAAATAGTGGCGGTAATGACATTTCAAAAATCAGCTTTCCAACTGGCATAACTTCCATTTTATTTTCAGCCATCATATATCCTCCAAAATTTGATAAACATTTTCCGAATTATAACAACAAAAAGCCACACAGTTATCAAACTGATAACTGTGTGGCAAAAAGATGACATATCAATCCGGAAAAGTCCACTCAAAATTTTACAGAAAAATATTATAAGGAATTTTTTTGTTTGTCAATAGTTTTTTAGAAATGTTAAGTTTAGTCCATTTCCCGAAGCAATCCCTTTTCATCTCGTATTCTGTTGCGGGTAATATATCCTGCCTGCTCCAGTTTGTGTATAATCGTTGTAATAGCGTCTAAACCCTCTTTGTTGATATAAGCTAACTCTTGCAGGGTAAAATTCCATTCCGGGGGCAATGAGAGCATTTGACAGAGCAATCCTTTTGCCCGTAGGGATAACTGGCGGTTGCGTAAGTGGGTGTTTGGCATAATCGTATAATCTTTGACTTTTTCTACTCTGAATACTGGCATAATAGGCTTGTCCTTTCTTTTAGTGTGAAAGCCGAAGTCCACAGCTTTGAGGGGCGTGTGGGTATGCGTCTTAGTGATTATATTGTGCGTGTTCTGATTTACTGCAATCTTCCCGGTTTGTTTCCCCCCCAAACGCCTTGTATAAGAAAATTCTGGACTTTGCAAAAAGTGTAGCCAATTGGAAAATGGAACACTGGCTGATTCATTTACGGTCTGTCAGGAGCTGTATCTGTGATGATTTTAAATGGAAAATCCCATAGAGGTCAGCATTTCCTTATCCTGATCGATATGGTTGCCGGAGGTCGTCAGCATGTCCCCGGTGATCGTTGCATTTGCGCCGGAAAGAAAGGCTTTTCGTCCGGAGGATTTCATAAGGCTGCGTCCGGCGGCAAGGCGTATGTAGGCAGTCGGATTTATATAGCGGAACATAGCGATCGTGCGGAGAATCTCATCTTCGCTTAAAGGAGGAAGATCTTCAAAGGCGGTTCCCTTAATGGGGATCAAGGCATTCAGCGGGATGGATTCTACAGAAAGCTCTGCAAGACTCACCGCCATATCCAGCCTGTCTTCAAAAGTTTCTCCCATTCCGATAATGCCGCCTGAGCAGACCGAAAGCCCCGCTTCATGGGCAAGCCGGATGCCGTTTATTTTATCTTCATAGTGATGGGTGGTGCAGATATTGGGGAAGTTCCGTTTGGAAGTTTCAATATTTTCATGATACATTTCCACACCGCTTTTCTTTAAGGCAAGAAAGGCGTCCAAATCCAAAAGGCCATGAGAAGCACAGAGCATGATGGAAAATTTTTCATGCATTTCTTTGTATGCCTCGCAGGCATATTCAAAATCTTTTCCGGTAAGCGTTCGTCCTGCCGTCACAATGGAATAGCGGTGGACGCCCTTTTCAGCATGTTTCTTACAATCTTCAATTAATGTTTCCTTGTCTAAAAAGGGATATTCGGTAATATCGGTATGATGATGGGCGCTTTGTGCGCAAAATTTACAGTTTTCGCTGCAATGTCCGCTCCGGCCGTTGATGATTGAGCATAAGTCCACATGATTGCCGCATAAGGCTGCCCGTATTTTGTCCGCGCCCTTGCATAGATCTATGAGGTCAGCGGTTGCAAAGAAGCGGAGATCATCATTTCTGCCTAAGCGTTTTCCTTCTATTATTTCCTTCGCTAATTTTATAATATCCATATCTTACTCCTGTTCCGCCCGCATTAACGGACTAAAATCAATCATTGAAAGTTTTATATTTTGCAAACATGGGTACCGGTTATTCCGGATCATTACGAATATTTAGGCAGATATTTCAATGAATCCCGCTTTAGCAAGGCGCTTGCGTATTTCATTTCCGGCGAAGACTGCAATCAGTATCTTTACGATGTCGCCCGGAAGATAGGGAATTACGCCGGCCATAAGCGCGGCGGCAAAGTCCATATGCGCCTGATAAGCCAGCCAGATCGTTCCGAAAGCATAGGTGACTGCCGTACCGACGACCATACCGGCAGCATACATATAAATTTTTCCGTTAAATTTTTCAACAAAAAAACCGCTGATCAGCGCAAGGAAAACAAAGCCGATCAGGTATCCGCCCGTGGGTCCGAGCAGTTTTCCGGGACCGGAAGTAAAGGCGGAAAAGACGGGCACTCCTGCCAATCCAATCAGGAGATAGATGAGATAACTGACAACGCCCTTTTTCCATCCGAGGATCATGACAGTCAGGTAAATGGCAAGATTGGTAAAAGAGATCGGGACGGGAGAAACCGGGATCGTGATAGATAAAGGTCCCAGAATGCAAGTGACAGCCGCCATAAGGGCAATGATAGTAAGAGTTTGTGTTTTCGTATGTTTCATATTCGCCTCCGTTTTGTATGATTTCTGTTATGAGTGTATGATAGAAAAGAACAAATGTCAACCATATAATAAAAAGAAAGTTAACAATTGTAAGAAATCAGAAAGGGAATAAAATGAAACATTTATAAATTTTATTTCCCCTGATATTTGTATATTGGAGATAACATATTCATATAAATGAAAAGATAAAAGGAAAGAGACTGACGATATGCTGAATTATATATGGGCGGGGATGATTCTTTTAGGAATCGTGTACGGTACGTTGACAGGAAATATGGAGGCGCTGACAAATGCGGCGATGGACTCGGCGGGAGAAGCGGTTTCGTTATGTATTACTACTTCGGGTGTTATGGCGCTTTGGATGGGGCTTATGGAGATTGCACAGAAATCGGGCCTGATTGCAAGGCTGACGAAAGGGATACAGCCTTTTATTTCATTTTTGTTTCCCAGGATTCCGAAAGAGCATGAGGCGAGAGAGTATATTTCGGCTAATGTGATTGCTAATGTGTTAGGATTGGGCTGGGCGTGTACACCTGCGGGGCTGAAAGCAATGGAGGCACTGGCGAAGCTGGAGGCGGAGAGAGAGAATCCGGAATATCTGACGGAAAATGGAAAAAGAGGTAATGACGGAAAGAGGGGGCGTGCTGCAAGCAATGAAATGTGTACGTTTCTGATATTGAATATTTCATCGTTACAGCTTATTCCGGTGAATATGATTGCTTATCGGCAGCAGTACGGGAGCGCGAATCCGGCGGGGATCATTGCGCCGGCGATTGTGGCGACATTTGTGAGTACGGTGGTGGCGGTGGTGTATTGTAAAGTGAAAAACAGGAAGGGGAGAGCGTGAGGGCTCTCCGTTTGTACTATGTTTATACAAGTATATGGCAGAAACAGTTTTGGAAATTACAATAAAATCACAGTTTAATAGTGAATGGAGAGAATTTCGTTGCGTAATATTCCGTCTCTCAGACAAGATCTTACGTTTACCCAGTTGAAGATATATTATTAGGAAAGAGGATTTGGGTTAAATAGGAAATTTGCTAATAGTCTTGAATTGCTTATGTCTGAAGGAAAATATAATTATATTGGTTATTTGCTTGCAGATGAAAATGGCGTATTAATTAAAGTTGCAAAGTATGTTGGAATAACAAAAGTAACAGGCAGTAGTACGGGAGCGTAAATTCGACGAGAATTATTGTGGAGACGGTTAGGGGTACGTTGGCGGTGGTATATTGTAAGGAGAAGGATAGGCGGGGCTGTTGCTTTAACGAATGGAAATAAAAAAACCTAGTATTATCCTGCTATTCTATAAAGCAACATATTTTAATGAGCAATTTCTCATGACCTGAAAGTTTGTTTTAATGTGTTTAAGACTAAACACTTTTCACGGGAAACAGATGCATTCTCGTTCTGCCTTTTTAGAGCTTATTCATGTTCACGGCCATGGCAAGCAGTATACTTTCCGCAAGCATATTGGATGTTCCTCTGCTCACATATCTCCTGAACTCTGTATACCCTGCTTTAAAGCCCTAAAAGAGCCTTATACCTGAATACTTCGGTTTATTCTCGAAAGAATGCTTTCATCTGAGAAGATTTATTTCAAGTCTTCTGGTCTGTATTTTACCTTTGTTCTTTCTTCCAAAGGTGTCTTGCAGTTATTCGCTTTGATACAGTGATTTAAACTTAAGTGGAAGTTTTAATTGATATTTGTCCTGATTAAGACTATAATTTTCCCATAAGTTAATGTGTTTGGGTATACGTTAATTTTACACCAAATGCCGGATTCTTTCGAGGTCTGACAGTTATTTTTTCATAGAAAAGGAGCTATGCACTAATCTTTTAGTACGATATTCCCTAAAGTTTCTATATTTACTTCACTCTTTGGATAGAGGAAATAATTCGGGGTAAATTCCGGAATGTTTATTGAGCATTGCCTCTTTTCGTACATCTTTCCTTTTTTGTCTATTTTGAAAACATATTATTTGTTTAAATAAATCTATTCCACCAGCATCCATACAGATTTCATTGATAGTTTTTCCAGTACATTCTGGATGTTCGGATAAGAACTGTTTGATTTTGGACGATGCCAAAAACCTTTGCTCTGTAATTTCTGCATCTAAGCAAAAATCTTTGTGCATTTCTTCAAAGGATTTATCAGTGTACTTTATTACATAAATCGACTTGTTCAACTTGTCTCCTAATTCGGAGTCGATACAACTATCATCCATATGTGGTGACATGGAAAGCATAGTAGCACTACAATAGCCAGCGGAGAAAATATTAGAACCTACCCGGCTATCAAAGTCATGATCCGAAAGGTAAATTCGGCCAATATCAATTCGTTCATTTTTATAGTATAGATTCAGAATATATAATGCTCCCATAGCATAAAGCAAGTTTTCAATCGTTGCTTTTTTCAATGATTTTATACGATTATGTTTGATTGCTTGATATGCACATTTCCATTTTCCTTTGCCGCGTATGTTACATTTGACTAAAGGTGTTAGTATTCTATTGCTTGCATTGGTGAAATAGAAATTAGTGGCCGAAACGGTGATTTCCTTTTTACTGATTAGCCATTTTTTCTCTAATAAATCGAGACAGTCCGTATCAAAATATATATCTCTGGAATTTCCGTTACTATCAATTGTAGACATGTTTCCGCCCAACAATTCATATAATTCTTTTGAAATAGCTTCAATTTCAATAGCACAACGAATAATAAGATCCGCAATGTGCATAGAGTATACATTTAGTTGGTCATCAGAAAAATGGATATATTCTGCAAGCTCCAAAAAATCTTTTTCTAAATTCATATATACTGGCCAGTAAAGATTAGGTGTAGACATATTTAAGCCTCCTCTTTTTCAATTATATCAACTATTTCAAGGAGTATCAATAAAGAAGCAAAATCAAGAGGGGACTGTTGCTTTAACAAATAAAAATCCGCGAAGCGACAGCTGTATTTTTACTGTTTTTATATGTGATTTCAAGAAAAAGTTCCGGATGATTCTGTTGGTTTATAAAAAGTATACTTTAATAAGCCATTTTCTATGGCTTGAAAGTTTTTCCCGTCCTGCCTCTTTGAATCTTATTATGGAGCTTGTTTATGTTCATTGTCATGGCGAACAGTATACTTTCTGCAAGTTTTGATGGAGGATCAATACATACGTTGTAGTTACAGTCAAAAGTATTTTACAAGGTTGTCGCCGTAGTGTGCTGTCGATTCAAGAACGATGATGATGCCGTCAGAGTAAGGAAGTTCAATAAAACGAGACTGCAATAGTTGGAAATCATCACCGTCATTCGTAAATTTGAACGGCTTCATGAGTTCAGTGCCATCGGAAGATATGGTTGATGCAAAGTGATGGAGTTTGGCAATATCAATGCCTACATAGATCGTAAGGTTGTACCTCCCTTGAATAACCTAAACAGGCGTTTACAAAACGACACACGCCGTATAAATATGGCATTTTTGTTAGATAAAATGAAATAATCCCTCACTGGATATGGTATAATAGAGTTGACTAGAAACTAAAAACCATACACCCAAGAAAAGAGTTATTCTGATACTTATGATATCATATAAACAGCTTTTTTTGACAAATATTTTGTCAGATTGCCAAAAAAATTTAAAAATGACAAACCTGCGTTTTTTCTCTACTGGAAACTTATATCGATATGGATGAGTTTATTTTGGTTTCTTTCAGAAACCATTTCTATGCATCAACGGGCAGAATCCGCAAATACCTTTTACATACTTTGCTGTGGGCTTTGATGATCTGACGTATTTTCTTCATCCCTACAGACCAATTTCTCTTAACCTTTCTTGCTTACTCGAAACCACTTCGTGAGTTCTGTGGTTTTTCCAAAGTCCCGGATGTTTCCAAAATCGTACGTTTCAAGCAGGATTTTTTACATGATTTACAACTTGTATTTGATAACCTCGTTGATGTTGCAGAACCCATCTTTCAGGCTATTCATTCCACCAAAGCGGATACGGCTATCTTTGATTCTTTTGGTATTGAGGCTTTCGTTACTGGAAAAATCCAAAATACGCAAATCGCATTATTATGCAGTTCAAAGCTTATGCCAAGACGAACAACTTCAATAAGAATTATGGCCCTTACAAGGCAGCTTGAGGATTGACGTGTATGGGGATAACAGGGTGGAGATTAAGTGGAAGTTTAATGTGAAATTGTAAAACACAAGGTTTTAAAAAAGTTAAAATATTTTTGCCCTAACTTTTTTGATTTAGCTACTATTAGTTATTGTATGCTTTTAAAACTTCATGGTACAATATTAGAACAATTAGCTTGTTAGTAATGGGGTGATAAAAATGCAAAAAATATATATTAGAAATAATGGACCAGTAAAGAATTTTGAGATGGAGGTTGAAAAATTCAATCTATTAATTGGAGAGCAGGCAACAGGAAAAAGTACTATTGCTAAAAGCGTTTATTATTTTAAAACTATTAAAACAAAAATTATTGATTATCTGACACAAGTGTATGATTCAAATTCCTATAATAGTGTATCACAGGAGAAAGTCTGGTTTGATAAGGCTATTAAATCTGAACTGAAAAATATTTTTATTAAGTTGTTTGGGTATAGCTGGGATTTAAATCCTGAATTTTATATGAAATATGATTATGCAGAAGACGTTTGGATACAGGTGAAATTGAAAAGAGGAGAAAAAAACAAGCAGTATATAAGTGTAACTTATTCGCCAGAGTTGTTAAATTCGATTAAAAAGTTGCAAATAGAAATACGAGAAATGTATCATAGCAATGAAGGGGTAATCAAAACTAGTCTTGTGCTTACAAATGAAGAAAGAAAAAGAAATCATGAAATGATAGTTCATAAAGTCAATGCGATTTTTTGTGATAATAAAGAAACTTATTATATTCCAGCAGGGAGAAGTCTCCTGACAGTAATGTCAAATAATCGTGCTATAATGAATAATGCTGGCAATTTGGATCTGATAACGGAAATGTTTATGATGCTGATTGACAGTGTTCGTAATAGTTTTGGAAATGGGGTGCGAAAGGCACATCTTTTTTATCCAGTAGAAAAAAGGCAGTTCGATGTTAAAAGTATTACGGATTTTATTATAAACATTGAAAAGGGAGAGTATTTTTATAATGGAGGGAGAGAATTTCTAAAAATAGAAGAAGATACTGAGCATCCAGTGGCAATTAATTTTGCATCATCAGGGCAGCAGGAAATTTTGTGGCTTTTGAATTTTATGTATGTTTTAATGTTGCGGGAAGAAGATGTATTTTTAATTATTGAAGAACCAGAAGCACATATTTATCCATTGCTTCAGAAAAAGGTAATGGAATTTATTACCTTATTTACCAATATGCAGGATAGTGGTGTATTTATCACAACACATAGTCCTTATATTCTTACGGTTGCTAATAATTTATATTATGCGGGTGTATTAGCAGAAGGCGGGCAGGCTAAAGAGGTTTATAAAGTCTTAAATAAAAATTATATAATTAAAAAAGGAGAGCTTTCAGCTTATAAGTTGCTTACAAATAGTGCCTTTGAAAAACAGCATTATACTAAATTGTTGGATGAAGAAGAAAAGGAAATAGAATCAAATTTAATTGATGACGTATCTTCGCAGGTAAATGAGTTATACACTGCATTATATGGTATTGAATTGGATAAAGAGTAGGGATTAAAATATGGCAAAAAATAAAGGACAGAGGGAATCATTTATTACTAACTGGACAGAGAGGCAAAAATATGTGATTGACGATATTGAGCATCAGAGTAAAGCATTGGTACCTATACAGATTGATATAGGAAATTCAGTTGAAATTGTACAGGTGGATGGTGGTTTAATTACAGGCTTACCTGAAGGAGAGGTCGTATGTGATAATCTGGTATATACAATAAAAGATAGTAATATGGAATTAAATATTACTTGGATTATTGAGTTAAAAGGGACAAAAAATCCTAAAGAAGCAAAACATTCTATAAAACAGATTATAAGTAGTATACAATATTTTCAAGATCAGGTGGGATATCCGAAAGCATTCAAATATGTTAATAATAGAGACTATGTATTTGCTGCCATTGCAGGAGCACCAGATAAAACACTTCCGGTATTGAATAATGGGGATATAAAAGCGCTTTGTCAAAAGCTGATGGCGATTAGCATCAAAAGAAAAAGTGTGAAAGATATGTTTATGCTTTTTTGCTATATAAGACCAAATATTCAATGTAAAAAAGTAGAGGTAAGAGGGGATAAACCACCGTATAACATTTATTGTTATAAAAATCAGGGTGGATACATACCATATCCTTCTATGTTGATGAAGCTATTGGAGGATAAATAGAATTATAGTTTGATGTATAGATGCATCGTTATATGAATTGAGAATTAGATGCTAAAATATAGAAATTATGTAGTCATGGTTAGGATTATTAGTTTGCGCTTTCACATGTTGCTCTGCCATGTATTCTCAAAAAATTAAAAATGGATGGCAATTTAGATTCATAATATCAGGAGGTACGATTATGGCAATAATATCAACTGTAAAAAGCATTATGGTGGGTACGGGCATTTCTGGGAATTTGTACAAAAGTATGCAGGAGTATATGTGCAAGTAAAGACTAATATGACATGAAGAAGCCACAGGTTCGATTCCTGTAATTCCCATTGGGCTGCGTGGGCAGCCCTTATGCATTTTTAGTTTATATTCAATATAAGGTCATAAATTGTAGGTTTTTGAAAAAAGTTGAAATATTTTTAGTCCTAACTTGACACCAGCTTACAGGAGCTAGCACGGAAATGTTAATCCAGCGGCAGTTATTGCATCGGCGATTGTGGTGACGTTTTTCAGTACGTTGGATGCGGTGATACATTGTGAGGAATAGGAGACGGAGAGTGTGAGGCTCTCCGCTCTTTTTATTATAAAATATTTTGACAAAAAGATATAAGACAACTACAATGGGGATTAAAATAGGTAGCGGTGAAGTTTTAGAATGTCTATATAGGGATAAAATATGATTAATATTACTAACAGAAATGGGACAGATTAACAGTAGCAGGCATTGAATATGCAATATATACTGAAGAAAAGTTTTTCTTTTTTGAATTCAAGGTTTTTGCAAAGATGAGAATTTTGCTCATTAATAATGATAATGAACCACAGGTCAATATAGGGTGCATTATGTCAAATCTTTCTATTTTCAAAGAATTATACAGTAAATTATTCCAAAAGAGTTTAAGTAAGATTTTTTTGGATCAAACAAATATGAGGAGTTAACAATTCATAAACTGTTTAGACATTTTTTGCATTTTGATAGTGATATGGGTTTGAATGGGAAGAATATCAGTTTCAATATAGTGAAATAATTACAAGTAATAAAATTTCGTAAGATGGATTGGTCTTTTTAGATAAAAACTATTTGGGGGGAGAATTTACAAGTCAGAATATTATTGAAGGACTTTCTATAGTAATTTTTCTTTGTTTGGATACATTTGGGACAAAGATTACGCAATTAGACAGGGATTAGATGGAGTACTTAGGAGGAGAGAGTAATAGGTATGGTGTTATATGCAGAAAACAATCAAAGTGTGGTATGTAGCAAGGCGGAAAGCCCTCGATTTAGTGAACATAATGAATGGTATTGTATAGAAACGACAGTTGATGACAAACAGATTAAGTTTTATTATTCGAAAAGATATCAGAACCCGTCATTGAATTTGGTATGGAGTGGGGGCGATAAAGGGTTTTATTTATATTTTCAACTGGATTCAAAATGGTATAAGATGGATGCATATCAAAGCATTAGGTATCTTGGACGGGAATGTTTAACTTTAGCTGATTATATAGGGTATGGCGGCACCTTTACAATTCAAAGCTGGAATCAGCGCTTGGAGGGTGTGGAGCTTTTTGATGTTGCTCAAGTTGCGTTACTTTCTGAAGCACTAAATCAAGTTATAAAGAGAGTAAATAAGTACAATCCCAATATTGAGGCGCAGATACAAAATGGACAACTGGTACTTATAAATAAATCTAGTAGAAATTATGAAATCCCATATTGATATGGGAAGAGGTTTTTGTATGATATAAGGCGAAAGGTATGAGTTTCTTCTTTATATAGGTTTAGCCTATTAGGTGTGTACCATAGTTTGATATTAATCAAAAAGAAGAGTAAAATGTAATGAGCGGGATGGAGAAATGGCATTTTTACAATGAAATGAACGCAAAGATAAAAAAACCTTGGCTGTGGAGCCAATTAAAAATATGGTAATACAAATGATGGTTGATAATATGATTAATCCCGTGTTTATATCCAAAATTGCCGGGCTTACGCTTTCTATGATAGAGGCGACATATTATCCCAAAGATTGGAATGTGAAATATGAAAAGGATATGAATCAGTGCATTAATAAAAGTATCGCACAAAATGATTATTACTGTTATGTATAGAATGGCTTTTAGATAGTGGGGAGAGCGCAGATATGGGAATATACTTAAATCCGGGAAATGAACAGTTTGCAGTTTCTGTTAATTCCGAGTTGTATGTGGATAAGACAGAACTGATATCATATACGAACAGCCGTATTGGTAAAGACAGACCACTGATCTGCTCCAGCAGACCGAGGAGGTTTGGGAAAACAATGGCGGTAACCATGCTGTCGGCGTATTATAGTAAAGGGTGTCATTCTGAGAAATTATTTACGGGACTTAATATAAGTCAAAATGAATTATTCAGAATGCACCTAAATAAATATAATGTAATTTTTTTGGACATCCAGTGGATGTACGGAAATGCGCTTGAGGAAATGAAGAGAAATTCAACGCTTAAAGTAGTGAGTTATATTCAGGAACAGGTGATAGCCGAGTTAAGAGAGGAATATTCGGGATGTGTCCAAGATGATGATATTTCATTGCCTTCTGTACTGGCTAAAATCAATGTTATGACAAAGGAACAGTTTATCATTATTATAGATGAGTGGGACTGCCTGTTTCGGGAAGATAAAAATAACGAGAATCTTCAGAAAGAATATATTAATCTCTTAAGAGGTTTGTTTAAAGGCGCTCCATCGGGGGCGTTTTTAAAGCTTGCATACATTACGGGGATTTTGCCGATTAAGAAGTACGGCACACAGTCGGCTTTAAACAATTTCCGAGAGCATACAATGGTTAGTCCCAGACAGATGGCCGAGTATATTGGATTTACAGAGACAGAGGTAAGGGCTATTTGCAAAGAACATGATATGCCATTTAAAGAGATGCAAAGATGGTATGATGGATATTATTTTGAAAAGATAGGACATATCTATAGTCCTAATTCCGTAATTGAGGCAGTTGACAGCAGGGAATTTGGGAATTATTGGTCCCGAACAGAAACATATGAATCTTTAATGACATATATTGCAATGGATTTTGATGGGTTAAGGCAACTGATTGTAGATATGCTGGGAGGTCAGAGGTGTAGTATTGATGTGGAATCTTTTCAAAATGATATTACTTCGTTCAATTCTGCAGATGATGTAATTACGTTGCTGATTCATATGGGATATATGGCTTATGATAGTAAAACGAAAAAAGTTTTTATTCCAAATGATGAGGTAAGGAGCGTTTTTCTGCGTGCAACTAGAAATGACGGGTGGGAAGAAGTAATAAAGGCGGTTGACGCATCGGAAACTTTACTTAAGGCAACTTTGGAGATGGACGAAAAAGCTGTGGCACAGATGATACAGGAAGTTCATATGCAAAATTCTTCCAGTTTGATATATAACAATGAGATTTCGTTAAGCAGCATAATTACATTAGCATATTATAGCGCGTGCAGGGACTATACTCTTGTAAGAGAATTACCGACAGGAAATGGATTTGCTGATATAGTTTTCCTTCCTAAACGTACATCTTTAAATCCGGCATTGGTTTTGGAACTAAAATGGGATAAAACTGCTGAAGGAGCAATAAGCCAGATTAAAAGAAAAGGATATGTGTCAGCCCTTAAAGAATACAAGGGAAATATTTTGCTTGTCGGGATCAATTATGAGAAGAAAAGCAGGAAACATCAATGTAGAATAGAGAAATTTGAAATGTAATTTTTGCAGTATTAAAATTTTTAAAAAGTCCGTATCTTTAACTTGATGTAAGGGAGGACTGAAGGCGATAGAGGCATTTCAATATATAATTAACATTGTAACTTCACGCAGCAGCTTACGGAACTTACTTAGCGAAAATTACTTAGCAGGAAATTGCAGCAGGAAACTGCTTAGTAAAGAGTATCTTGACAAACATACCTACAGTATGATAACGTAAATACATACTAATAGTATGTTAAGGAGATGAAACAGGAATGGCGAGAAATAAACATCCGGAAGAAACCGTCAATTTGATCTTATCTGTCGCTTTTCGTCTGTTTATGGAGAAGGGCTATGAGCATACTTCCATTCAAGACATCATCGATCATCTGGGCGGACTTAGTAAAGGCGCTATCTATCACCATTTTAAGTCAAAGGAAGACATTTTAATGGCCGTTTCGGATCAAATGATGGAGGAATCGAACCAGACGCTTGCAATGATCCGTGACCGTTCCGATTTAAACGGCAAAGAAAAGCTGAAAACGATTTTTAAAGAATCCATCAACCGGCCTGTGCAGAATGATATTTTTACGGTAGCGCCGGGATTCCATAAAAATCCGCAGCTTCTTTTCAGTCTTTTACACGATACCATAGATCATGCGGCGCCGGATTATATACTGCCGATCATAAAGCAGGGAATTGCAGACGGTTCTATTGAAACGGATTATCCGGAACAATTGTCGGAATTGATTTTGCTCATAGCAAATATTTGGATGAATCCTATGATATTTGACAGTTCCGAGGAAGAATCCTATCGTAAATTTATGTTGTTCAGTAAAATGATGCAAAGTTTTGGTCTGGATATTATAGACAAGGAAACATTAGAGAGACTGCAGGAACTGACGTCGATCTATCAAAAAAACAAATAAAGAGGGCTGACGCATGTTTAATGAGCAGACTATGCATATCACAATGCTTATTGCATATGCGGAGGCTCTATATTTTAAAACTAATACATACCAACGTTTGGTATGAAACTATGCATTGTTAACAGAATGGCAAATGTATCATTTCCTGAAAAAGATATGGAGTTACATAAGTGACCGCCGGATGAAGTTTGTAAAAAAATGGGAAAAAGATTTATGTATTGTTTGTGCAGGAAGGCATGGACGATGCAGGGAGGCATGCCGCTCCGGCATGTCTGGAAGTGTGAAAAGCAGATTTTCAGACAATAAAATCCGGTTTCCGGATTTTGTTGTCAGGAATATGGATTGATATGTGCGCTGAAGCACACAGGAGGTATAAAAATGAAGCAAAAATTATTTTCAAAAGATTTTATATTAGTTGTTATTGGCCAGATTATTTCGTTATTTGGCAATGCCGCCATAAGATTTGCATTACCGCTATATTTATTGAATCTGACAGGTTCGTCGGCAATTTACGGTACAGTCACAGCCTGCGCTTTTATTCCTGCGATTCTGCTGTCGCCTGTTGGGGGCATTGTGGCGGACAGAGTGAATAAAAGGAACATCATGGTAGTATTGGATTTCTTTACCGGAGCAGTTATCTTAGTATTTGCCCTGCTGATGGACGGAGCCGATCTTATTTTGCTTCTGACGGTTACGCTGATGCTTTTGTACGGCATTGCGGGCGCGTATCAGCCGTCCGTACAGGCAAGTATCCCTGCGTTGGTAGAGCGGGACGATTATATGGCGGCAAATTCCATTATCAATACCGTTCAGTCTTTTGCGTCCCTGATCGGTCCCGTACTTGGAGGCATTTTATACAGTACATATGGATTAAAACCCATATTATGGGTTTGCATGTTCTGTTTTTTCCTGTCGGGAGTTATGGAACTCTTCATTAAGATACCATATCGGAAACAAGCTTCACAGGGCGGTGTCCTAAAGACCGCCCAAACCGACTTTGCAGAAAGCGTTCGCTTTATCCGGAAAGAAAAACCGGTGATTGGAAAAACGCTTCTTGTGATCTGCGGGATCAATTTGTTTCTGGCTGCAATGATCCTTGTTGCATTGCCATATTTGGTGACAGAAGTACTGGACTTAGAAGCGGCGCAGGCAAACCGGCTCTATGGCTTTGCGGAGGGAGCATTGGCGGCGGGAGGGATTTTCGGCGGTATCGGGGCGGGAATCTTTGCAAATAAGCTGGCGGTCCATAAAGCGGGGAAACTGGTGATATTTTGCGCTTTGTGCGTATTTCCCATTAGTATTTCCCTGATTTTATTTTCTTCAGGGATCGTAAACTATATCGTGATAACCGCATGTTGCTTTGCCGTTATGGTATTTTCAACCATGCTGACCGTGCAGATGATGTCTTTTATCCAAACGGAAACGCCGCAAAATTTGGTCGGAAAGGTTTTGTCTGTCATTTTTACCGTTTCTATGTGTACGCAGCCGCTTGGGAACGCGTTATACGGAATTTTGTTTGAGATTTGTAAGGGATACGAATATGCCGTCGTTTTGTTTTCAGGAGCCGTGTCGCTGATCATTGCGATCGGCGCTAAAAATACTTTCAGTAAATTTTCCGAAGAATAAAATAAAATGAAAAGTCCAAACCTAATGAAAAAGAGGGTCATTATTAACAAATTTTTTAATTTGGTAATAGTTGACATTAAGGCATAAATATTTTATAATTGCATAGTCAGAACACTTGTTCTTAAAATATGCAAAAGAGGTAAAAGTGATGCAGATTTTGCAGATACTTTGGGAAAGGCGGGAATTTTTCTTAACCTGTCTGCTGGAACACATAAGAATTTCGCTGACGGCAGTGACCTGTGCGGGCCTGTTAGGGATTCTGACAGGGATCCTGATCAGCCGCAACAAAAAGATAGCGGGGATTGTTTTAGGCATCATTAATGTAATCTATACGGTGCCGTCCATTTCTCTTTTAGGTTTTCTCATCCCTTTTACAGGCATCGGGAATAAGACGGCCATCATTGCTTTAACGGTTTATGGACTGCTCCCCATAGTCAGGAACACTTACACAGGCCTGACGAATGTAGACGCTGCTATTTTAGAGGTAGCAGAGGGGCTTGGTACGGATCCGAAAAGGATGCTTTTGGGCATCAGGTTTCCGCTTGCCCTTCCGGTGATCATAAGCGGTTTCAGAAATATGGTGGTGATGATCATTGCGATGGGCGGTATTGCTTCTTTTATAGGGGCGGGAGGACTGGGAGCGGCAATTTATAGAGGCATCACTACTTACAATATGACGTTGACGGCGGCGGGCTCCCTGCTGATCGCTTTGCTGGCCCTGTTAAGCGACTGGCTGCTTTCCCGGGCGGAAAAAGCGGTAAACAGGAGGTATGGAATTGAGTAAAGTAATTGAGATACGAAATTGTACGGCCTCTTACGGAGACAATGAAATATTAAAACAAGTGTCGCTCAGTGTGGAAAAGGGAGAGTTCGTCGTCATCATAGGCCCGTCAGGCTGCGGAAAGACCACACTGTTAAAAATGATAAACGGACTTGTAGCGCCTAAAACGGGAGAAGTGTTGGTAAAAGGGGAAAAGCTGACAGAGTGCGATCTGACCGATATGCGCCGGCAGATCGGGTACGCCGTGCAGGGTGCAAAATTATTTCCCCATATGACCGTGACGGAGAATATATGTTATGTTCCCTGCCTGAAGAAAAAAATGTCCAAAACGGAAAAGACGGCGCTGGCTAAAAAAATGCTGGAAACGGTGGAACTTCCTTTTGATCTGGCGGGGCGCTTTCCAAGACAGTTGTCCGGCGGCCAGCAGCAGCGTGTAGGCATCGCGAGGGCGATGGCGTCAGATCCCGATATCCTGTTGATGGACGAGCCTTTTGGAGCCGTGGATGAGATCACCAGAAGGGCGCTGCAGGACGAACTGTCCGCTTTGCAGCAGCGGACTCGGATCACGGTGGTGTTTATTACCCATGACATCGGAGAGGCTTTTAAACTGGGAAGCCGCATCCTGATCATGAAGGACGGCGTTATATGGCAGGAGGGAACAAAAGAAGAACTTTTGCAGAAACCGAAAGATTCGTTTGTGAGACAGTTGATCGATTACCATCTTTAACTTCTGAATTTGAGTGTCTACTGGAGCGGACGGATAAAAATATGGATTGGTATGCGTGCTGAAGCATACAAAGGAGCGTAAACATGAGAAAAAATTTAAAAAACAAAGTTACTATTTTTTTACTGGCGTGCATGACATTGGTATTGAGCGCATGCGGGAAACAGGAACCGATAAAGATCGCGTCCAAACCGATGACGGAGCAGTATATCTTAACGGAGATCATCGCTCAGCTTATCGAGGCGGAAACCGATTATGACGTCGAGATCACCAAAGGAGTAGGCGGCGGTACGACCAATATCCATCCGGCCCTTGTAAAAGGAGAATTTGATCTGTATCCGGAATACACAAGAACGGCATGGTTAAATGTCTTGAAAAAAGAAGAGATGGAAAAAGACGACGATAAGCTGTATGAAATGCTTCTAACGGAATATGATGCGCTCGGACTTACATGGACGGGCCTTTATGGATTTTCTAATACTTATGGACTGGCAGTCAGACAGGAAACGGCCGAACAGTACGGACTTTCGACCTATTCGGATCTGGCTGCGGCATCCGGCGAGCTGATCTTCGGGGGCAATCCGGATTATATCGAGCTGGAAACAGGTTACCCCAGACTTTGCCAAGCCTATCAGATGCAGTTTAAAGATACCAAACAAATGGAGATCGCGTTGAAGTATGAAGCGCTGACAAACGGCGAGGTAGACGTGATCAACGCATTTACTACGGATGCGCAGCTTGCCGCTAACGAACTGGTACTGCTTACGGATGACAGTGTATTTTTTGAAACCTTTGATGCCGGAACGGTGGTCAGTAAAGAGGCTTTGGAAAAGTATCCGGATCTGAAAGGAGTATTGGAAAAACTAAACGGGCTGATTACGGAAGAAGAAATGCAGCGGATGAACTATGAAGTAGAGGTAGACGGAAAAGAAGATAAAGAAGTAGCAAGACAATTTTTGGAGAGTAAAGGATTGGTCAATAATTGATTTGCATGTCTGCAGAAGCTGCATGCAGGAAAGATTCAGAAGAGAGACATTTTCCTATAGGTCTGGGGATTTGCACAGCGGAACGATGGGAGAGAACGTATCATGATCGGATAAAAGAAATAGAAACAGAGAGAGCTGCGGCTCTCTGTTTTTATGTGCAGGCCCGTACAGAGGAAACGTGCTGTTTAAGCGGCGCACGGGCCGCGCGGTGGGTAAGGAAAAGGTATTTCTCCTGCCTGATCTGCCCGCTAAATAAATAGAATATTACGAAAATTCACGAAATTTATATTTTTTGAATAAAAAGGTAGAAAATTTCATATTATATTGATATAATGTAAATAAATATAAATAAGCATTTGCATGATTTTTGATAATTTAGATATAGATAAATATATATAAAGTGTCATTAGCAACTGGTGTTTAATTTGCTCATTTTATATATATTTATTTTTTTGTCCAAATTTATCTGATCGGGCATACGAAGAATGGGGGTTATTTTATGCAAAAAGAGTTTATGGGGATTGAAAAAAAGATTTCAAGGCGGTTTGGGCAGGTAGTTATGCTCTGTTGTATCATTTTGGGGGTCGTTACTTCCGTCTTGAGCTATATTTCGTCTATCAGCGCCGTATCAGAAACGATCAACAATACTTCCAGTGTGGCTGCCGATTATGTATCCGCAGCTTTGGGGCAGTATGTGGCCATTGCCTATGAGACAGGAAGTATTGCCCGGCTTGCGGATTCCGAAAGAACGGCGGAAGAAAAAGCGGCAATCCTGAATCAGAGGATCAACGACCATGATTTTGACGGCGGATATATCCTTGACAGCAACGGAGTCGATATGATCACAGGGGAGAACCTTTCTGACAGAGAATATTTTAAAGAAGGAATGAAAGGAAATACATACATATCAACACCGGCATACAGTAATGTAACGAATACCGTATCTTATGTTGTATCCGCGCCTTTATGGGAAGGGGGCATTCCCGATACGAAACCGGTGGGCGTTGTAGTTTATGTTCCGAACGGCGAATTTTTAAATGATATTATGAGGTCCATAAAGATAGGGGAGGGCGGCACGGCGTTTATGCTGGATGCAAACGGGATTACGATTGCCGACGTAAATTCCGAACTTGTCGGGATCGAGGACAGCGTTGCTTTAGGGGATACGAACCCCAAACTTAAGAAATACAGTAATATCTGTAAAAAAATGATCAAAGGGGAAGACGGCACAGGTACTTATAGTTATAACGGCAAAACAAAAGTAGTCGCTTATTCGCCGGTTCCGGATACGGATGGCTGGAGTATCGGTATTGCAGCAGTGCGGAACGAATTTTTAGGGAAATTTTACCTTGCGCTGATCCTCACCATTGTATTCGTAGTTATATTTACGCTGCTTGGTATTCAAAATGGTATTAAGTTAGGCAAGGCGGTTGCCGGGCCGATCGTTACGTCTGTTGACAGGCTTAAACTTCTGGCAGAAGGCGACCTTCATTCCAATGTCCCGGTTCCTACGGAAAATGATGAAACCGCAATATTGATGAATTGTCTGGCGGAAACGATCCACGATCTGAATACGGTTATTTCAGATATAAGCAGCCATTTGGCAGAGCTGTCAGAGGGCAACTTTATGCTTGCCATTGATGAAAATTATAAGGGAGATTTTTCACAGATCAGCGATTCCTTCCGTGGAATCATTGATTCCTTGAGCGTCGCAATGAGAGATATTGACAGTAATGCGGAAAGCGTTCGAAAAGGAGCGACGGATCTGGCCGGAGCGGCGCAGGTATTGGCGGAAGGCGCAACGGATCAGGCAAGCGCTATTGAAGAGTTGACTGCGACCATAACGGATATATCGGAAAAGATCCATATTAATGCCGAGAATGCAGAAAAAGTCAGGGGCATTGTGGAAGGTATGAACGGTCAGGTAATTGAAAGCAACGAGCAGATGAAACTGAGTACGGAGGCTATGTCGAGGATCAGGGAAGCTTCGAATAAAATTGCCGAGATCATCAGCAGCATTGAAGAAATTGCTTCCCAGACCAATCTTCTTGCATTGAATGCGTCTATCGAGGCGGCAAGAGCCGGAGAGGCAGGCAAGGGATTTGCAGTCGTTGCCACGCAGGTGGGGATCCTTTCCGAGCAGAGCACCGAGGCGGCGAAGAATACGAAAGACCTGATACAAAACGCTATTTTGGCAGTAGAGGACGGAACAAAGCTGGCAAACTCCACAGCCGAATCTCTCTTGCTTGTTGTTGATAATGCAAAAGTTGTAAGCGAATCCATCTCCCAGATCGCAGCGGCATCCGATAATCAGGCGGAAGCGGCGGCCCAGATCACAGAGGGTATTAACCAAATCGCAAGCGTGGTACAATCCAATTCTGCGACTTCCGAAGAAAGCGCGGCAGCTTCGGAGGAATTGTCAAGTCAGGCAGATATGCTGAAAGAACTGGTCGGCAGATTCCAATATTATGCCTGATGCCGATTCGGGCATTAGTATTATGATTCCTCCTGTATCTTTTTGAAAGATGCAGGAGGAATTTGATTGGTTTTAAAATAATATCAGCGTGGAAACGTAAGGAAAACGACGCCGGTTCTATATTTTGAAAAAAAGAATACATTGTCTATATAGAAGTATAAAAGGCGGAATTTCATGGCAGAGGTATTATCGAATATTTCCAACATCATCATACCGCTGGTGATCTTTTACATTGTGATTTACGGTATCGCTGCAAAAACATCGGTGTATGATGATTTTGTGAACGGTGCAAAAGACGGATTAAAAACAGTAGTGCAGATCATGCCTACACTGGTAGGACTGATGGTAGGCGTAGGCATATTAAGGGCATCCGGGTTTTTGGACTTTTTGGGAAAACTGACAATGGGATTTACGGAAAAACTTGGCGTCAGTTCGGATCTGATTCCCGTCATTTTCATCAAGATGTTTTCCTCTTCTGCTGCCACCGGGCTGGTACTGGATATTTTTAAAACCCATGGCCCCGATTCCCTTACCGGAATGATCACCTCGATTATGATGAGCTGTACGGAAACCGTATTTTATACCATGTCCGTCTACTATATGGCGGCAAAGGTCACAAAGACAAGATGGACTTTGAAAGGGGCGCTCCTCAGTACGTTTGCGGGAGTGATAGCCAGTATTCTATTGGGCGGTATGATGTAAGATATTCCAATATAAAAGTTTGCATAATAAAGTATTCTATTCTATAATATTTTTAATAATTTTAAAGAATGGAGTATGCATGGCACAGATGATATTGCGGGAACTTGATATAACATCCATTTGCATCAGGATCCTTTTATCGCTTATTATAGGCGGAATTTTAGGAATGGAACGGGGGAGAAAAAATCGCCCGGCCGGTTTTCGTACTTATATTTTAGTCTGCTTCGGGTCGGCTCTCGTGATGATGACGAACCAGTACATTTACCAATGTTTTGGAGTTTCGGATCCGGCAAGGATGGGAGCGCAGGTGATCAGCGGCATCGGTTTTTTAGGCGCGGGAACGATTATGGTTACGGGCCGTCACCAGATCAAAGGGATCACAACGGCGGCGGGACTTTGGACGTCTGCCTGCTGTGGACTTGCCATCGGTATCGGGTTTTATGAAGCGGCAGTGGTCGGCGGCATTGTGATCTTTCTCATTATGGAATTTTTGGAAAAAACGGACGGGATCATAAAGAAGCATTCGTCAGTTATGGAAGTGTATATGGAGTTTCGCGGGAAGAAGCCGTTTAGCAGTTTTCTTACCTATGCGAGAGAAAACGGATTGGATATTACAAACATCCAGATGAGCAAAAACAAATATAGGAAAGAAAGTATGATCTGCGTCATATGTACGGTTGAAAGCCACGAAAAGCGCACCCATGGAGAGATGCTCGACATGATCGGGAGCGCCGAGGGCGTGGACTTTGTGGAAGAACTATAGCAGATTCCGTCTGCCGCATTGCCGCCGGTCAATCAATATACCGCAGCGGTTTTGCGGTCCGCTATATCAGTCCGTATAATTTCAGCAGATACAGCCAAAAGGTAATGGAGATCGAGCTTAAAAACGTAGTGGTAACAACTACGCTGGAGGTGAGCACGCCTTCGTGGTTCATATTTTTTGCCATGATATAACAGCTTACGGTAGTGGGCGCTCCTAACATAATGAGAAGCGCCACCATTTTTTCGGCGCGGAATCCCATATAAGCCGCAAGCGGAAGGAAAATGGCAGGCTGCAGCATAAGCTTGATCAAAGAGCAGACAAACGTAGGCTTTAACTTTGCAAGAGCTTTCTTTCCCTCGAATCCTGCTCCCAGTCCAAGAAGGGCGAGGGGCGTGGCGAGAACGGAAATATTTCCAATCGTTTTTGTGAGAATGATAGGAAAAGAGATCCGGCAGAGAGAGGCGGCCATACCGAGAAGGATTCCGAGTATGATCGGATTAGTCAAAATCCCCCGAACGGATTTTTTGAGTGTTTCCCGGTCCATGCCGTGGTTTTCCGGCCCTGTAAAGGATAAAACGAGCACCGCGGCTATATTATAGAGCGGGACGGTTCCCACGATCATAAGGGGAGCCATTCCGGAAGTTCCGTAAATATTCTGAATAAAAGCAACGCCCAGTACGGCAGCGCTTCCGCGATAGGACGCCTGCACGAATTCTCCGATCAAAGCCTTATCTTTGTAAAAAAATCCCGATAAGATCCAAATAGAGCAGATACAGAATAAAGTAACGAAAAAGCAGAATAATACATATTTGGTATCCCACACTTTATAAAAGTCAGCTTCGGAAATATCTTTAAATAATAAAACGGGAAGCGTAACTTTATAATTAAAAGAATTGAGGGTTTTTACAAAATTGTCGTCGACCACTTTACATGTTCTGCAAAAATAGCCGATGACCATAACAAGAAAAACAGGTATGGTTGCATTTAAACTAAAAACTAAATTTTCCATGACTTCTCCATTCTTTTGAAGCGGCAGACCTTTTCAAACACGCCCTAAAACAGGATGCTGAGGCCGTATCTTGTTCTACCGGCCTGTGGGCGGCCATAAATCCATAGCATAATCGAGTATAAGACGGAAATGATTTTATGTCAAATTTGTTAACGAAAGAAAAAGTTTTGTGTTATACTGTCTTTGGGGCGGGATATTTGGAACATATGATGGAGGAATGACAGTGGATATTAATGCGGCTTTGAACGAAATACTGGTAAAGCTTTTCCGTAATATAACGGTAATCGAAGAACGTTCGCTAAAGCGTGGAGAATATAAAAATGTAACCGTAAACGATATGCATGTTATTGAGGCGATCGGAATAGGAGAACCCAAAAACATGACCGCAGTAGCAAAGACTTTGGCAGTTACGACGGGAACTTTGACAATTTCCGTAAACAGTCTGGTAAAAAAGGGGCTTGTAGAGCGTGTCCGAAGCGAAGAAGACAGGCGGGTCGTGCTTGTTTCCCTCTCGGAAAGCGGGAAACAAGCCTATGAATACCATCAGAAATTTCATAAAGAGATGGTAGATACGGTACTGCAGAAGCTCGGCGAGGAAGAAAAAGAAGTGCTTGCAAAAGCCTTAAACAGTCTTTCCGAGTATTTCCGGCAATGTATAGAAAAAGAATGAATTAATCTAAATGACGTTCCAAGGTCCGGAAGTCTGAAGGTCCGGCGTCTAAATAAAATTTATGAAAGTCATAGTCCGTATAGGAGTTTCCCCACTTCTCGCGGGCCTTTTCTTTTAAGGAAAGGATTTCAAGGTATCCCAGATAATATTTTAAATAATTGGCGGGTTCTTCAGCAATATATTCGTAAATATTATGACAGACCTGGGAACTTTTTACTCCCATCGCGGAAAGAAAAGTTTCTATTTTGGAATAATCCGCATTGTCGTAATGGATGGCGACATCCATGAGAGAATAAAGGCAAAGCTGGACTTTCCGGTTTGTTTTTAGAAGTCTGTAATATTCCGCCGCTTCTTTTTCGCCGGCATTTTGGGCCAGTTCGCTGGCATAATCATACGAAAGCAGCTCCACATAGAGGGCATAACCTTCCGCATAGCCGGTGTAACCAAGCAGGTTTCTAATCGGATTCTTTTTAGCGCTTTTACCGTTGTTATAAACACATTGATAGAGATGTCCCGGATATCCTTCGTGCGCCAATGTTGTAAATAACTCGAGCCTGTCGTAGCTGCTGTTCGGATTTAAATAAATGACGTTATTACTGTAGTCGTCTAAAGGAGCCGTCAGATAAAAAGCGGGGCTGCTGTAGGAAGCAAGGGACTCGGAGATCTCTTTTAAAGAATAGGAGACTTCCGACGTAAGCGGAGGAAAGTCTTTTTCCATTCGTTTTTGCAGATAACGCAGCATCGGTTCGCCTTCGTCAAAGGGCAATATCGCGGTGAAACGTCCGTCGGAGGCAAGGGAGAGCAGATTCGGGTTCTTCTTTGTAATAGCGGCCAGATCGTCTAAATTTTTGTCAAAATCTTCACAAAGCATCGTTTTGATTTTATTGATATCCGAATAGCATCCTACGTCTTTTTTCAAAAGATAAAGATAATATTCCTGCCCGTTTTCAAATCCCGCAAGCCCGCCCGGATTTTTCCCCGTACCGGAAAGCAGAAAAAGGCCGTCGCCGAGAGCGGCGTAGGCCGGCGCCATGACAGTGGTAAGCAGCCGGTTATTCTGAGATTCGTAATATTTTATTTCTTCATCGGTAAGCAGGCCTTGCTCTTTCAGCTTTAAAAGACGTTCCCGGAATGTAGTCTGTAAAAAGTGGGAGCCGTTTTTTAAAAGCGACGGATCCATGATCGTGTCGCATTGGACAATCACTTTTTTTACGGAGGTGTCCGACATAAAAAGCCCGGCAAGGGATTTTTCCTGTTCAAAGCGGAGAAGCCCTTTAAAATAGTCCTCTGATTTTTCTATTAATTTCAAATAATCCTTCACATCTTTTTGGGAACGAAAGGTATATTCCGCAAGCAGGATCGGAAATTGTGTCTGCATTCCCGAAGAGGGTGAAAGAGGTTCCGAATAATAAAAATATTCCAGAGCGTCGTATTCATTTTCAAAATAGGAAAGCAGGAGATCATAGGTATAGGCGTCTTTTGCATTTAACAGTTTGGGATTAAGAGAATGCAGAAAGCCTAAGACATCAGAAAGAAGCTTTTGTCGGGAGGCTTTATTTTCCGGCGTAAATACGGGCAGGGTTACCTCGGCGTCCTCCAGCCCGAAATTTTCGGGATAGGCGATCGTATAATGCATGGACAATGTATTTTCCGAAAGTTCCAAACGAAACAGATCTTCCGTAAAACTGTGAAAACTGCGGGAGGTCTGTGTAAGCGCAAGAAAGAGGACGATGCAGAGCGCTGCCGCAGGTATAAGGAAATAGAAAGATCTTTTATTGATTTTCGCTTGAGCCGAAGTGGAACGGGCGGATTCAGCATCTGTTGTTTTAGCAAGGAACGATTTCATAGAAAGATCCGGTTTTATTTTTTTACAGTTTATGAAACGGAAGAACATTTCATGCGGAAAGAATTTTCAGACATGCTTTAAAGCGGATAAATACGGGTAACGACAGAGAATGAATTTCAAAAATGGATCAAAAACGGATTGAAAAAACAATAGAAATTTTGCGTGTTTTATGCTACTATTACTTTGTGTATTTAGGACTGATTTAACGGCTGCTATTAAATGAGAAGATCAATGAGGGGAGGCTGGCAGTTGTGTTTAAGAAGGGGTATGAAGATCGATCAGGGAAAAAGAAAGGCAGAGTTCTTGCTTTCACAGTATTACTGATAGGGCTATGCGTATGGGGCGTTGGATGCGGCCGCAAAGCGGCTGACCGAAATTCATCGGCAGATGACAGGGCGGCCGGAGCGGACAACCGGGATGAGGAGATCTATGAAGATGTCGTGATCCGTTTCGACCATAAATTGGACGATTATAAACCTGCTAAAAAAGTTTATCATTTTTACTTTACATATAAGATGGTTCATCCTTGGTGGGATGCGGTCGCTATGGGGATCGAGGATGCGGCAAAGCAGTATGAAGAAATGGGGATTATCATAAATTATGAATATCTTGCGCCGAACATCGCTTCTGCCAAAGACCAGATCAGCCGCCTGTCGGACGCCGCTTTGCGCGGATTTGACGTTATCGGCGTGGACGTGGCGGACGTAAGCGTTGTGACGCCCGCGATCAACGAGCTAATAGAAAACGGACAGAAGGTCATGACCTTTTCAAGTTCTGATGCAGCGAAAGAGGACGGCTGCAACAGGATCGCTTATGTAGGCAATACCCATAATTATGAAGATGGCGTTAACCTTACGGAAGCGTTGTGTAAAAAGCTTGGATTTTCCGGAAAGGTCGCTATTCTGGTAGGAACACAGGGCGCGCCGTGTCATGAGGACAGAGCGCAGGGCGCGCAGGATGTGATTTCAAAGTATCCGGACATGGAGATCGTTGAGATCGAATATGATGAAGATATTGTTGAAAAGGCATATGAATTTACAAAGGATTTTTTAGCCCGGCATCAGGATCTTTCCGGAATCATATGCTGTAATATGAGCAATCCCGTCGGGGCGGCAAGAGCTGTCATTGAGGCGGGAAGGGAAGAAGAAGTCGTGATCGTAGGGATGGATCATGATCAGGAGGCGTTACAGTATTTAAGAGACGGGATTATTTACGCATTAGGGGTTCAAGACTGCTATTCCATCGGCTTTGATACTGTTCAGGTGGCTATTAAGATTGCGGACGGGCAGCTCCCGGGAGAGGCTTATCCGGAGAAAACGGAGGAAACAACGACAATCATTTATCAGGATGGTGCCGCAGCGATGCTCCGCACACTGTATGGTGAAATCGATTAGCGTTGACGGTAACGGAAAATGGATCAATCACAGCAGCAAAATAACGGAATGAATCAAGAACAGAGAAAACAAACGATCGCTTCGGGCATATGGGGAGGGATCGTCATTGCGGTTATTCTTCTTCTTACCACAATCTGGGTATCCGGCAGTGCAAGAAACGGTACGAGTCAGGCAGTAGCCAGAGTCAGCGAATTTTATCTGGAGGAATTGGCCGGGCGAAGGGCGCAGGTGGTTTCGGAAGAACTGAAAAACAATTTTGTATATATGGAAAATGCCCTTGATATATTGGAACCTTCCGATTTGGCTTCACAAGAGGCTTTGCGCAGTTTTCTCGGTAAGATCAAAAAGCTTTACGGGATGGATAGATTTGCCTTGGTAGACGAGCAGGGAATCGTTTATACGGAACACAGCACGTCCTCAGGGTTGAGCCGATATGCTTTTCTTTCGGAAGAACTGACCCAGCCTGTAATCAACACGTTGAACCTTTACGGTGCGAAAAAACAAGTGGTGCTTGCGATTCCTGTGGAAGATATTTTCTTTCAGGGATCCCAGATCAAAGTATGCTTTATGCAGATCAATATTGATGAAATGCTAAGCTCTTTGACACTCCAGACCAACTATAACGAAACGTATTGCAATCTATATCATCGTAACGGCGAGAGCCTGACCAATGATGAGTTCGGGTGTTTTAACGCGGGCGGAAATCTTTTGTCGGCGTTGAAAAGCGCAGATATAAAGGACGGGTATACTTTTGAGCAATTAGAGGATGATTTTGCAAACGGCAGGTCCGGACAGATTTCTTTTCGTTATCAGGGAAGCAGGGAAGATTTGTGCTATATTCCGGTGGAAGGTACTAACTGGATGCTGACGATCCTGATTCAGGATAACGTGATCAGCGATCAGATCAGCTCCATCAGCAGCGGCATGATGAGCCGGGGCATCATACAGATCGTCATTACGGTAGCGGTCATGCTTGTAGTGTTCGTAGCGCTGATCAGCCAGTCTAAAAAGAATGCAAGGATTCTTTTGGAGCAGGAAAAGGCGGACGGAAACCGGATCAGGGCGGCTTATGCCCAGATCGAGCGGGAACAGACAGCGATGGCAAATATTCAGGCGGCAATGGGTTCCGGACATTGGAGCATGGAGTTCAACGAGAAAGCGGAGATGACCGCATGTACATGGACGGATGTCTTTCGTAATATGCTGGGATATGGAGAGGAAGAAGAGTTTCCCAATCGATTAGAATCCTGGACCAATCTTTTGCATGAAGAAGATAAAGAAAATGTTATTAATGAATACTGGGATACTGTAAAAGACTACACCGGTGAAAAAACGTTTAATGTGGAATACCGCCTTTATACGAAACATGCCGGATGGAGATGGTTCCATTCCGCAGGCAGGCTTTCCAGACGGGAGGACGGTTCGCCGATCACTTTTGTAGGATTATTTGTTGATATTGACGACGAGAAAAAGATGGCGGCACAGTTAGAGCGGCAGAAGATGGATCTTCAGGACGCTTTGGCGGCGGCGCAGCATGCCAACCGGGCTAAGACCACCTTCCTTAACAATATGTCCCATGATATCCGCACCCCTATGAATGCCATCATAGGATTTACGTCTCTTGCCGCGGCGCATATTGATAATAGGGAACAAGTTCAGGATTATCTTGCAAAGATCACGACTTCCAGTAATCATTTACTCAGTCTGATCAATGATGTTTTGGATATGAGCCGCATTGAAAGCGGAAAGGTAAAGATCGAAGAGAAGGAGACTTCCCTGCCGGAAATCATGCATGACCTGAAGACGATCGTGCAGGCGGATATTACTTCGAAACAATTGGAGTTTTTTATCGATACCGCAGACGTGATCAACGAACATGTATTATGCGATAAACTCAGACTGAATCAGGTGCTGCTGAACCTTTTGAGTAACGCCATGAAATTCACAAAGCCGGGCGGTATCGTCAGCGTCCGTATCATGCAGAAAGAGAATGCTCCGGAAGGATATGCAGCTTATGAATTCCAGATAAAAGATACCGGAATCGGAATGAGCAAAGAATTTTTGGAGCATGTATTTGAACCTTTTGAACGGGAGAGAACAAGTACGGTCAGCGGTATTCAGGGAACCGGGCTTGGTATGGCGATTACAAAAAATATCGTAGATATGATGGGCGGTACGATCGCCGTTGTCAGTGAAGAAGGGAAAGGGACTACTTTTACCGTGTCCTTACGGTTCAGGACTTGTACCGGACCGGAACGGCAGGAGGTCATTCCGGAGCTGAGCGGACTCAGGGCGCTTGTGGCGGACGATGATTTCAACACCTGTTCCAGCGTTACCAAGATGCTTTCTACCATCGGGATGAGGCCGGACTGGACTACTTCCGGTAAAGAGGCGGTGCTCCGGGCCCAACTTGCAGTAGAGCAGAGCGACGAATACGCGGCATATATTATAGACTGGCTTATGCCGGACATGAACGGCATTGAAGTGGTAAGAAGGATCAGAGGAATCATCGGAGAGGAGAAGCCAATCATTATCTTAACGGCTTATGACTGGTCGGACATTGAAGCGGAGGCACGGGAGGCGGGCGTTACGGCGTTTTGTTCCAAACCGATCTTTTTATCGGAGCTTAGGGAGATATTAGAGTCGCCGTTTACGATACAGGACACAGGGGATACTGCCGCAGAAGAAATATCTTTTGAAGGTAAAAAGATTTTTCTGGTCGAGGATAACGAACTAAATCAGGAGATCGCCATGGAGATACTGAAGGCGGCAGGATTTTTGGTGGATGTGGCCGATGACGGCGCCGTTGCGGTAGAGAAGTTAAAGTCAGCGAAAGCAGGACAGTATGATCTGGTCCTTATGGACATACAAATGCCAATTATGAACGGGTATGAGGCCACCAGACAGATCAGGGCGCTGGATAATATTGAAATTGCAGGAATCCCGATCATTGCCATGACTGCGAACGCATTTGACGAGGATAAGAAAGCAGCGATGGACGCAGGAATGAACGGACATATTGCAAAACCGATCGACGTCCCGAAACTACTGGAACTTTTAAAAGAAATTTTGAAGCTGCCGCAGAGCGCAGGCAGCGAGTAGCTTATCGGCCGGGAATTGCCGTATCGGCAAAGAAATCAAAAATGTATCATTGGCAGCGAGGTGCTTTTCATGCAGGATCAGCTAAGAAGCCGGATAAAAGACAGGGCGGGAGAAACAATAGCGGGATACGGGGATTATTCCCGTATCCTGTCAGATCTGCAAGGGCTTATGGAGATGGAATCCCCGGTGATCATCGCTATCGACGGGAGATGCGGCAGCGGTAAAACATATCTGGCGGATTGGATCGGAACGCTGTTCCCGTGTAATATCTGCCATATGGATGATTTTTATCTGCCTTTTGAGAAAAGACGGGAGGACTGGAAAGAGGTACCGGGAGGCAATATGGATCTGGAACGGTTTCTTACGGAAGTGCTTCTTCCCGTCAGAGCAGGCTGCACGGCAGAGTATCGTCCGTTTCACTGTAAAACCAACAGGATGGGAGAGGGCGTGAAGCTGCATCGTCAAAGACTGACGGTTGTGGAGGGGAGTTATTCCCATCATCCGTTATTAACGCCAAACTATGACAGAAGGATCTTCCTTACCTGTTCAAAAGAAAAGCAGCGGGAGCGGCTGAAAATAAGGGAAGGATTCGGATTTTTGATGTTTGAGGAGCAGTGGATTCCCATGGAGGAAGAATATTTGCAAAGTTTTGACATCGAAAAGAACAGTCATTTTGTAGTGGATACCAGCGCTATGTTTTGAGGCTGCATACAGAATGCAGGAAAAGCTTCAATAAAAATGGCTTCAATAAAAGTAAAGTCAATGTCGTACAGAAATGAGGGAAATATGGAACGGACATCAGGAAAAAAATACATTCAGAATCTTGTAATATCAGCAATGCTTATGGCAGTAGGCATTGTTTTACCATTTATTACGGGGCAGATTCCTCAAATAGGAAACATGCTGCTGCCGATGCATTTGCCGGTACTTGTCTGCGGGCTGATCTGTGGATGGCAGTACGGCGGTATCATAGGCTTTATCCTGCCGCTGCTCCGTTATGCGCTTTTTGGGATGCCGCCTATGCCCAACGGGATCGCCATGTCCTTTGAGCTTGCATCTTATGGGGCCATTATCGGTTTTTTGTATAACCGCTCTAAGTGGAAGTGCATCGTGTCGTTATATCGTTCTTTGATCATTGCCATGATCGGGGGACGGCTGATCTGGGGGCTTGTCCGTGTGGCAATGCTGGGGTTGATGAGAAATGCATTTACATGGAAGATGTTTATGGCCGGCGCGTTTTTGAACGCCGTACCGGGGATCATTTTCCAGCTCATATTCATACCGGCCCTTATGCTGACTTTAAACAGGACCGGACTTGTTCATTTTCATAAGAAGAAAAAAGAGTGCATCTGATCTATGGGTGGAGGCTGTATTTGATAAAGAACCGGATACTTATACCGGGCAGGCTGGGTGGTTCCTGCCCGGTATATTTTTTCCGGTTTTCGGCGCTGCTGGCAATACCGATATAGGAAATCTTCAATACGGATGCCTTCACGCCAGACATATTTTTATAAACGGCCGGCGCGTTAGCCCGGGATCCGGAGTACTTGCCCGATATTCAGCAGATCGCTCGTCAGACCGTTTAATTTTCTAATTTCGTCTACGGTAGTGCCAAAGCGTCTTGCCAGTATCCAAAGGGTATCTCCGCTTTTGACAGTATATTCAAAATAAGGAGAAACCTGAGAAACGGGTATTTTCAAAATCTGCCCTATGTTCAAAAGGTTGCTCGTCAGTCCGTTTAAATTTTTGATCGCGTCTACGGTAGTACGGTATCTTTGGGCGAGCAGCCAAAGCGTGTCTCCTGCCTGAACAATATATTCGATCACGCCGTTTTCCGGTTTCACGGAAGGAATGTTGTCTCCGATACCCTGATAAGTATTGTACAGCGCGTTCCAGGTGCGTGCGCCTACAATGCCGTCGGGTGAAAGCTGCATTTCCTGCTGGAAAGCGATGACCGCCTGTTTCGTGCCCGGACCGAAAATACCGTCCTGTGTAACGCTTGGGATGCCGGGATAATATTCGGAGATCACATCCAAAAGGTATTGCAGAGTGATCACATCCTGCCCGCGGGAACCCTGCCTAAGCGTGGAAGAAGGCGGTACCGTTCCTATCCCAAGAGAATTTCCCTCGCTGTCTAACTCTGCCAGTCTGGTTACGGCAGTATAGAGGCTGGAAATTTTATACCATGTGGACTTTCCTACGATTCCGTCGGGTGTCAGATTGAAGATGCTTTGAAATTTTGTCACCGCGGCTTTGGTGGAATCCCCGAAGACGCCGGATTGATCCGTGATGGAAGGAATAGCGGGATAGTTCCGGCGGATACGGTTCAAGTAAGTCTGTATCGTCTGTACATCCAGTCCGGTACTGCCTGCTTTAAGCGCCGTTCCCGGATAAGAGGAAATGACGCCGGTAATGATGTTGGTTTCCGCAATCTCTATGTCGTTGGGATAATAGGAACGCAAAATCTGCAAAGGGGTAAATCCCTGATTGGACAGGGTGACGGTTCCCCACTGGGACATTCCCTGGCAGGTGACCGTAGTGCCATTACAGAAAGAAGTAAAGTAAGGAGCATCCTGTCCCTGTCTTCTTACATATTCATTGAAGACCTCGTCGACGATCCGGCTGATGGAGTCATAGATAGGCCGGCCATATACGAAGTACTGGTCGTATGCCGGGCTGTTCGTAATGTCAAAATAATATCCCCGGCTTCGATACCATTCGGTGTAGATCCTGTTAAGCGCAAAAGTGATGATGGCGTAAATATTTGCCCGCAGAGCCGTATCAGGCCATGTGGGATAAATTTCGCTGCTGGCGACATTTTTTACATAATCGGGAAAAGATACCTGTACATTAGAGGCGGATGCGTTTGGAGAACCCAGATGTACCGTGATCGGATTAGGGATCACGACTTGACGCAGCACATAGGGAGCGGCAAGCGTACCTTCCTGATTACGCGGAACCTGCATGGCGACGGCCGGTTTTCCGACAGAAATTTCCGTCTGCACCGGGGCAGTCTGCCTTTCCTGCAGGGGGACGAGGGAAAGCGGTAAAATGGCGGTTTCTCCGTCGAAGATCGGAATATCCCGAACGGAAAGGGAATGGAAACCTGCCTTTTTCGCCGTAACATGATAGCTTACATAAGGAGTTCCGGAAAAATATTGATTTTTCGAAAAACTTTTATCTAATGTTTCTAAGGGGACGGACTGCGTTTCTCCGTTTTCGTCTGTTGTTAATTCATAGATAACATTTTCCATGTCGTCAAGTATTTGGACATATACGTCGGCTAACGGTACGGCGTCATGAGCCGTGCGTGCCTGCATTATCAAATATCCTATTGCCATAAATCCAAGTTCTCCTTTTTTATTTTGAAAGCAGGATCCACTTTGAATCTTACCTGATACTGTTACATTATGAAAGAAAGGCGGTAACAGTTACAGTCTGCATACAGTTAGAGGTGCGGCGGCCGTTAAAATTGACGGCTAAAATTAGGGCGGGAAGTTTCTGAAGGTATGACTACTCAAACGGAAGATATTGGGGTATAATAGAATTGTTCTTTAGCCGGAAAAATACCGGCGGGGAATAAAACTTATGTATGGTAGAAGGAGGTTTACCGTTATGGGATTTTTGGAAGGAAAAACGGCGATTATCACCGGCGCGGGAAGGGCGGTACTGAGCGACGGAAGATGCGGCTCTATCGGTTACGGAATTGCGGCTGCATATGCGAAAGAAGGCGCGAATCTGGTGATCACGGGACGAAATGTTAAAAAATTGGAAGATGCAAAAGAAGAACTGGAACGTCTGTATAACATTAAAGTATTGATCATGCAGGCTGACGTAAATGCAGGAGCGGATAATGAAGCGGTGGTTGCCAACGTTGTGAAACAGACAGTGGATACTTTTGGGGGGATCGACGTTTTGATCAATAATGCGCAGGCATCCGCATCGGGCGTGCCTCTCGCGGAGCATACGACGGAGCAGTTTGACCTTGCGTTATATTCCGGATTGTACGCCACGTTTTATTATATGAAAGCATGTTATCCGCATTTGGCCAAATCCAAAGGCTCGGTGATCAATTTTGCATCCGGCGCAGGGCTTTTCGGTAATTTCGGACAGTGCGCTTATGCGGCGGCAAAGGAAGGAATCCGGGGGCTGACCCGTGTAGCCGCTACCGAGTGGGCAAAGGATGGGATCAATGTGAACATTATCTGTCCGCTGGCATGGACGGCACAGCTCGAGCAGTTCGAACAGGCATATCCCGATGCGTTTAAGGCAAACGTGAAAATGCCGCCGGCAGGACATTACGGCGACTCGGAGTTAGAAATCGGACGGGTATGCGTACAGCTTGCATCTCCTGATTTTAAATATATGACGGGTGAAACCCTTACGTTAGAAGGCGGTATGGGACTAAGACCGTAGGAAACCAGTTAAGACAGGAGGCGTGTTGTATTATGCCTAATACAACCAAACAGGCGCTTGGAGAGTCGCTGAAAAAGCTGCTGCTTCATAAGCCGGTAGATAAAGTTACAATCAACGATCTGACGACAGACTGCGGGATCAGCCGGATGGCGTTTTATTACCATTTTAAAGATATTTACGATCTGGTCGAATGGGTATGCATCGAGGACGGAAAAAAAGCGCTTCAGGATAAAAAAACGTATGATACATGGCAGGAAGGAATGCAGCAGATCTTTGAGGCGGTTTTAGAAAACAAAACTTTTATACTCAATGTGTATCGTTCCATCAGCAGAGAAAAGATCGAAAATTATTTATATAAGCTTACATATGAGCTGATCGTTAACGTGGTGGAGGAAAAGTGCGTCAAAGTCGAATTAGCCGAGGCGGACAAGGCGTTTATTGCAGAATTTTATAAATATGGTTTCGTAGGGATCATATTGGGATGGATCGACCGGGGCATGAAAGAGGACTATAAAGAGATCGTAAGGCGGATGAGCATTACGCTTCATGGAAATATTACAAATTCTATCCATAATTTTGAATGGGTGAAGATACATTGAGATTTTATCAAGATGAGCGGGATGATAAATTTTTTATCATTTCGCTTATTTTGTAAATGGAAACAAAAATTTGGGAAGGCTATGATAAGAACGTAAACGATTCAGACAAAGAGAAAGGAATGAAAATAAACATGGCAAAGAAAAAAAGCGTAGGTATCGGAGTGGCCATAGCGGCAGGGGCAGGAGTGGCGGCAGTTGCCGTTAAAAACCGTAAGAAAGCGGAGCAAAAGGCAAAAAAAGCGGCGGAGAATGCCTATGAAAGACAAGAGTACCGTAATACGGAAATTGGTAAAAACGAAAAAAACAGTAAAGGGATCTATTACTCGAACGGGAATTATGAAGCTTTTGCAAGACCGAAAAAACCGGAGGGGGTAGAGGAGAAAAACGCTTATCTCGTAGGCAGCGGACTTGCTTCTCTGGCAGCAGCCTGTTTTTTGGTGAGGGACGGACAGATGCCCGGATCCCACATTCATATTTTAGAAGCGATGGATATTGCGGGCGGAGCCTGCGACGGGATCTATGATGCGACGAGAGGATATGTGATGCGCGGCGGACGTGAGATGGAAAATCATTTTGAATGCCTGTGGGATCTGTTCCGCAGTATTCCATCCATAGAAACTCCCGGCGTATCCGTATTAGATGAATACTACTGGCTGAATAAAGAAGATCCCAATTATTCCCTTTGCCGCGCGACGGTTGAGTGCGGAAAAGACGCCCATACGGACGGCAAATTTAACCTCAGCCAAAAAGGCTGTATGGAGATCATGAAACTGTTCATGACAAAAGATGAGGATCTATATGATAAGACCATTGAGGATGTGTTTGACGAGGAAGTGTTTGATTCTACTTTCTGGCTGTATTGGAGAACCATGTTCGCTTTTGAGAACTGGCACAGCGCCTTGGAAATGAAGCTTTATTTCCAAAGATTCATCCATCATATTGCAGGACTGCCGGATTTCAGCGCCTTAAAATTTACGAAGTACAATCAATATGAATCATTGATCCTGCCGATGCAGAAATACTTAGAGGCGGCGGGCGTCGACTTCCAGTTCAATACGGAAGTGACCAATGTCATTTTTGAGTTCGATCATGGCAAAAAGATTGCAAAGGCCATCGAATGTAAGGTAAAAGGCGTAGAAAAAGGTATTATGCTCACGGAAAACGACCTTGTATTTGTTACCAACGGAAGCTGTACGGAAGGGACGGTATACGGGGATCAAAATCATGCTCCTAACGGCGACGCGGAGGTAAGGACCAGCGGATGCTGGAGTCTGTGGAGAAATATTGCAAAGCAGGATCCTTCTTTCGGACATCCGGAGAAGTTCTGCTCCGATATTACAAAGACAAACTGGGAATCGGCTACGGTGACCACACTAGACGACAAGATCCTGCCTTATATCAAAAATATTTGTAAACGTGACCCGAAGAGCGGCAAGGTAGTAACGGGAGGCATTGTAAGCTGCAAGGATTCAAGCTGGCTGATGAGCTGGACGATCAACAGACAGGGACAGTTTAAAGAGCAGGATGAAGATAAAGTATGTGTCTGGGTATACGGATTATTTACGGATGTTCCGGGTGACTTTGTAAAGAAATCCATGAGAGAATGCACCGGCAAAGAGATTACGGAGGAATGGCTGTATCATTTAGGAGTTCCGGTAGAGGAGATCCCTGAACTCGCTGAGAACAGCGCGGTTTGCGTTCCAACCATGATGCCTTATATTACCGCTTTCTTTATGCCGAGAACCAAAGGCGACCGCCCGGACGTGATTCCGGACGGCTGCGTAAATTTTGCTTTTCTGGGACAATTTGCGGAAACACCGAGAGATACGGTATTTACTACCGAATATTCGGTGAGGACGGCCATGGAGGCGGTATACGGACTGCTGGGCGTGGACAGAGGCGTGCCGGAAGTCTGGGGCAGCGTCTATGATATCCGGGAATTGTTAGACAGCAGCGTAAAACTTATGGATGGGAAATCCCCTCTTGAGATCGAGCTGCCGGGACCGTTGAACGCGTTGAAAAAACCGATACTTCATGTAGTAAAAGGAACCGTGATAGAAAAGGTATTGCGGGATCATAATGTATTAAAAGACGGAATGCTTTAAGCAGTTTTCCAAAATTCAGGATCCGGGACGGAATGTCCCGGATCCTTTTTGTCTTATTCGAGAATAAACAGTTAATAATTTGGTATCTTTTGTAACTTATGCTTGCAATTTATATAGTTATTAAATAAAATTATTATATTAGCATTTTCTTAAATATTACAGGAGTGAATGAAATGAAGAAAAAAAGAACAGGACATCTGGGACGCAGGGTAAGTTTATTAGTAGTCGTGCTGCTCATAGTCAGCATGACCGTAGTAGTGGCACAATGTATTTCTATGTTTTACAAGCTTTCCATGAATATGCTGAAAGCGGATTGTGTGAACGGTACGGATATACTGGCATATGAACTGCGGAACTATTCGGGACCGGAGGACAAGACACAATTATTGGATGACCTGAAAGCGGAACTTGGCTGTGAACTCACTATTTTTGACGGAAATGTGAGAGCTTACACAACGATCCTGCAGGACGGTCAGCGTGTTGTAGGAACAAAGCTGTCTGACGATCTGGCGGCGATCGTACTCGAAAAAGGAGAAGCCTATGTGGGAGAGGCTCAGATTTTAGGAGTAGATCATCTCTGCTCTTATGTTCCGACGAAGGATGAGAACGGTAAAGTAGACGGACTGATTTTTGCCGGCGTATCTCTTGCGGAAGAGACGGAAGAGATCAATCGTGCGGTCATGGTATCCTGCGCGATGGGCGGTGTTTTTGTTTTGATCGGCGTGATATTGGTAGCGCTTTTTATCGGGACAGCTGTTTCAAGGCCGCTTGCGAAACTGACTCAGGTTGCCATTACTATGGAACAGGGAGATCTTGGGATCGAACGGGGAAAAGAAATAAAGCTGGATATTCGTTCCAATGATGAGGTCGGTGTGCTGGCGAGGATCTTTGAAAGTACGATCCGCCGTCTGAAGGGGTACATAGGAGAGATTTCCACGATATTGGAGGCTATCGCGGCGGGCGATCTGACGCTGGATACCAAACAGGAATATGTGGGAGACTTTATTTCCATCAAAAATTCTTTGGATGACATTTTAAAGAAGCTGAACGGTACCATGACGCAGATCATGGAAAGTACGGACTGCGTTTCCAACGGTTCCAACCAGATGGCGGTAGGCGCGCAGGCATTGAGTCAGGGAGCCGTAGAGCAGGCCAGCGCCGTAGAGCAACTGGATGAAAATATGCATGGCATCTCCAGTCAGGTTGACAAGACTGCGCAGAACGCAAAACAGGCCAGCGAGAAGGTTGTCGCTGTCGGCGGACAGATCACGGAAAGCAATCAAAAGATGCAGGAAATGATAGAGGCAATGGAGGCAATCAACAGTAGTTCCAACGAAATTGGGAAGATCATTAAAACAATTGAAAATATTGCGTCCCAGACCAATATTCTTGCGTTGAACGCAACGGTTGAAGCGGCCCGGGCAGGCGAAGCGGGCAAGGGATTTGCAGTGGTAGCGGAAGAAGTGCGTGAACTGGCGGGGAAGAGCGCAGAAGCGTCTAAATCCACAACGGCTTTGATTGAACGTTCCGCTGAGGCTGTGGAGCAGGGAACAAGGATCGCAAACGAAACGGCGGAGCAGTTGGCGTCTGTCGTGGCGGGAGCCGATGAAGTCATGAAAACCACCAATCAGATTGCCGAAGCGGCTCTGTCGCAGGCAGAAGAGATCGCGCAGGTGAGGGAGCAGATCAGCCAGATTTCCGTAGTAGTGCAGACCAATTCCGCTACGGCGCAGGAAAGCGCCGCTACCAGCGAGGAGCTTAGCGCGCAGGCGGGATTACTGAAAAACCTGATGGATCTGTTTCATATTAAAGGATCAAAATAGCGATACGGATCAACGTTTCTGATTTTGATTTGCACGCCCGTTAAAGCGGGGGCGGACTTGTGTAATTGGTAATAAAAAGCAGCACCATAATTTATAAAAAACAAAAGAAACAAAATGAGGTAAGGGGGTTTTATATGGAATTGGAAATTTTGAAAAACGAAGAGAAGCGGATGAATCTGATCATGTTTGTGTTTTTGGCAGTCATACCGGTTGTCGCAGTGATTTATGTGCTTTTATTTAACGGGGGAACGATAAAGGACAGTATTGCCCTTACTATGGTAGGCGCCAGCGTTCTGATCAAAATCTTTGAAAAAGCGTTGGGGAAATATGCGAAATATCTGTACATTTCCGTGCTGCCCGTATTAGGGGCTGTGACCATTGTATTGGGGAATCCGGCTGTGTTCGGTGCGATGGCAGAGGCGTATTTTTTAGTATTGTTCTTATCGGTACCGTATTATGATTTGTCCATGATCAAAGTGTGCGCGGCGGCTACGATCATTCCCAATGTGGCTGCTATGATTGTTTTCCCTCATATGTATCTTGCCATGTATTCTATTTCCATCTGGATCTTTATATGGATGGTATACATATTGGCCGTGCTTGTTGCAGTGATCATTGTCATGCGTGCCCGCGAGCTGTTTTTGAACGTAGAGAAAAAAGAGCAGGAAATGGAAGGGCTTCTTTCCAACGTCAGGGGCGCTTTCGAAGGCCTTCAGCAGTCTTCTGAGAAAATTTATGACGCGCTGCATGATTTTGAACAGAGTACCACGGAAATTGCGGCTTCTACAGAAGAAATCTCTGACAGTGTAAATCAGCAGATTGAACAGGTTAGGGGAAGCATTGATATTTTTAATGATTTGAATGAGAAAATCGAAAATTCCGAGGAACGGGTCAACGAGACGGTAGATAATATCAAGCAGTTAAAAGAAAAGAATGACGAAGGAATCAAGGCCATCACGGAACTTTCAAAGAAATTCAGCGAAAATATCAAAGCGACGCAGGTAGCGTCGGAAGGCGTCGGTTCCTTGGCGCAGAAATCCAGCTCTATCGGCGAGATCATAGAAAGTATCAGCCAGATTGCGAAGCAGACCAACCTGCTTGCCCTGAATGCGGCAATTGAAGCAGCCAGAGCGGGAGAAGCGGGAAAAGGTTTTGCCGTTGTAGCGGACGAGATCAATGAACTGTCCGGAGAATCGGCTACGGCGACACAGAAGATCGATGCGATCTTAAAAGATATTATCGCTACGGTAACAGAGGTCAACAGAGTGATCGACGATAACAATGTGATCGTGAATGAGTCAAAAGAAAAATTGGACGATACGGTAGATATTTTTGCTACAATGCTGCACTCTTCAGAAGAGGTCATTGCCGTTACCGATACTTTGAAAAATGAATTGGTCAATATCATCGAGATCAAGGATCGTCTGTTGAATGCAATGGACAGAGTAGAAAGTATTTCACAGCAATCCGTACAGAGCACGACGGATATCAGCGCTTCCACACAGGAGCAGGCAGCGGGAGTGGAGACTGTTTTGAACTTCATGGAGAACGTGCAGACCGATGTGGGACGGCTTGCGGAAGTATTGAACGTAGAGCATTAATGAAAGAATGCAAAAAGGATAAATGGAAAAGGCTGCGTACAATTTTGTACACAGCCTTTTTCAGCGGAGTCGGAGGGATTCGAACCCTCGTGCCCCGGAGGGCAAACGCATTTCGAGTGCGCCCCGTTATGACCGCTTCGATACGACTCCTTATTGTCAATATAATAATAACATAGGTATACAGAACTGTAAAAAGATCTGCTACGAGAAATAATTATAATGTGTGAAAGGATTCTCGTCAACTAAATCTTGTGATAATCTTGAAATTATACTATAATTTATTTGATATAGTTTAGATTCATATCGGGAAAGAATTGTTTAAGGAGGGAATCAAATGAAGAGAATAGGTATGCTGACGAGCGGCGGAGACTGTCAGGCTTTGAATGCGGCGATGCGAGGGGTGGTAAAATGTCTTTCTTACAGTAAGGAGGATGTAGAGATTTACGGATTTTTAGACGGATACAGAGGTCTGATCTACAGTGACTTCCGTATGCTTACCGGAGCGGACTTTTCGGGTATTCTTACGAAAGGCGGAACGATCCTCGGAACAAGCAGGACGCCGTTTAAATTGATAAGGGAACCGGATGAAAACGGTTTGGATAAAGTAGAAGCCATGAAGCAGAACTACTATAAGCTGAAACTGGATTGTCTCGTGATCCTTGGCGGAAACGGTACGCACAAGACGGCGAATCTGCTCCGTCAGGAAGGCTTGAACGTAGTTACCCTGCCTAAGACGATTGATAACGATTTGTGGGGAACGGACATGACCTTCGGTTTCCAAAGCGCCATAGATATTGCTACGGATGCGATCGACTGTATCCATACCACGGCAGCTTCCCACGGACGTGTGTTTATTGTAGAAGTGATGGGGCATAAAGTAGGATGGCTTACGTTGAATGCAGGTATGGCCGGAGGAGCCGACATTATTTTGATTCCTGAAATACCATATGACATAGATAAAGTGGTAGAGGCGATAGAGACCAGACAGAAGAGAGGCAGCCGCTTTACGATCCTTGCAGTTGCAGAAGGTGCGATATCCAAGCAGGATGCAAAGCTTTCCAAGAAAGAATATAAAGAAAAGTTAAAAAATACGCCGTATCCGTCCGTTTCCTATGAGATTGCGGCTCAGATCCAGAAAAAAACCGGACAGGAAGTAAGGGTAACGGTGCCGGGACATACCCAGAGGGGCGGCAGTCCGTGTCCGTACGATCGTGTATTTGCAAGCAGGCTTGGTTCGGAAGCAGGAAAGATGATCTTAAAAGGCGAATATGGATTTATGGTCGGATACCGCAACCGTGAGATCGTAAAAGTACCTTTGGAAGAAGTAGCGGGCAAACTGAAAATGGTTGCTCCGGACGCCACCATTGTGAAAGAAGCAAAAATGTTAGGCATCAGTTTTGGCGACTAAAGGAAATGAGGAAGGATTATGTCTTATACAGCCCTTTACCGGAAATTTCGTCCCGATCATTTTGAGGATGTAAAAGGACAGGAGCATATCGTTACAACATTAAAAAACCAAATAAAGGCTGACCGTATCGGACATGCATATTTATTTTGCGGTACGAGGGGTACCGGAAAGACGACAATAGCAAAGATTTTTGCAAAAGCGGTAAATTGTGAAAACCCTTCTGAGGGCAGTCCCTGTGGGGAATGCCCTACCTGCAGGGCGATCGCGGCGGGCGCCAGTATGAATGTCATAGAGATCGACGCGGCGTCCAATAACAGTGTGGATAATATAAGGGAGATTGTGGATGAGGTTTCCTATTCTCCGGCAGAAGGTAAATTTAAAGTTTATATCATTGATGAAGTTCATATGCTTTCTATAGGCGCCTTTAACGCTTTGTTAAAAACATTGGAAGAACCGCCTTCTTATGTTATATTTATATTGGCGACGACAGAGACGCATAAGATACCGATTACGATATTATCCAGATGTCAGCGCTATGATTTTAAAAGGATTACGGTAGATACGATTGCAGACCGGCTCAAAGAGCTGATGGAGTCAGAGCAGGTTTCAGTTGAAGAAAAGGCCATCCGCTATGTGGCAAAAGCGGCGGATGGTTCTTTGCGTGATGCCTTAAGCCTGCTCGATCAATGTATTGCTTTTCATTTCGGCCAGCAGCTTACTTACGATAAAGTGCTGGAAGTGTTGGGAGCGGTAGACGTTGGCGTATTCAGCCGCCTTCTTAGAAACGTTCTGGACAGGGACGTAAAAGGCTGCATTGAATTACTGGAGGAAGTGATCATACAAGGGCGCGAGCTGACACAGTTTGTTACGGATTTCACATGGTATCTTAGAAATCTGCTTTTGACCAAAACGTCGGACCATATAGAAGATGTGGTAGATATGTCCAGTGAAAATCTGGAAAGAATAAAAGAAGAAGCCGAAATGACGGAAATGGAGATCATTATGCGCTATATCCGGATTTTTTCGGAATTGTCGGGGCAGTTGAAATATTCCGCCAATAAACGCATACTTACCGAGATAGCGTTGATCAAACTGTGTAAACCGGAAATGGAAACGACGAAGGATTCTCTTTTAGACCGCATCTGTGGGATCGAAGAAAAATTAGAAAGAGGAATAGCCGTTGCCGTTCCGGCGCCCAGAGACGCGGTCGGGCAGGAACCGGTACTGCAAAAGGAGCGGCCGTCTCTTCCCAAGGCGGTACCGGAAGAGGTCCAGCAGATCGTGAACCGATGGGGAGGGATCATAGCCGCCTGTCCCCAGCCTTTAAAAACCTATATAAAGGGGGCGCGCCTGAGCCTTGGCGGAGATAATAAGCTAATGCTTGTTTTGGAGGACGGGATAGCCATGGACTATCTGAGTAAGCAGCCGGAAAACAAACAATTATTAGAGCAGATTATTTCACAGTCCATTGAAAAAGAAGTAGAGGTAACCCTGCAGAGCGTGGGGGGTACGAAAGAGTTTGAGGAAAATTATGTCGATCTGTCCCAGATCATCCATATGGAGATTGAGGAAGAAGAATAGCCATAGCGAAAAATATAAAAGCAGAAATGGAGGATAACAATGGCAAAACGCGGAGGATTTCCGGGCGGAGGAATGCCGGGGAACATGAACAATCTTATGAAACAGGCACAGAGGATGCAGCGCCAGATGGAAGAAAACCAAAAAGAATTGGAAGAGAAGGAGTTTTCTGCCAAAGCAGGAGGCGGCGCGGTTGAGGTGACTGTTACCGGTAAGAAAGAAGTTACGAAAGTGAAACTTGCGGAGGAGGTCGTAGATCCCGATGATGTTGAGATGCTGGAGGATCTGATCATGGCGGCCACAAATGAGGCGCTCCGTTTAGCAGAGGAAGCAAATGCGGAGATCATGAATAAGATGGCAGGAGGATTAGGTTTAGGAGGAGGCTTTCCGTTCTAATGGAATTATACAGTGGGCATATAAACCGGTTGATAGAAGAATTGGCGGCGCTTCCGGGAATAGGTTCCAAGTCGGCGCAAAGGCTTGCCTTTCATCTTATCAATATGCCGCAGGACCGGGTCAATAAGCTTGCGGCGGCCATTGTAGATGCAAAGGCGAATGTAAAGAACTGTAAGGAATGCTATACTCTGACGGACAAAGAAATATGTCCGGTCTGTGCAAACCAAAAACGGAATCACGGTTTGATCATGGTAGTCGAAAACACAAGAGACATGACGGCTTATGAAAGAACCGGAAAATATGAGGGAGTGTATCATGTGCTTCATGGTGCGATCTCGCCCATGCTGGGGATCGGACCGAACGATATTAAATTAAAAGAACTGATGCACAGGTTAGAAGGAGACATAGAGGAAGTGATCATTGCCACCAATTCCAGTTTGGAAGGAGAAACAACGGCAATGTATATCAGCAAACTGATCAAACCAACCGGAGTGAAAGTAACAAGGATCGCGAGCGGCGTACCAGTGGGAGGAGATTTGGAATACATTGATGAAGTGACTCTGCTGCGGGCACTGGAGGGACGGGTAGAGTTATGACGCAGGTCAGGCGGCCAGCGCCGCCATAAATGGCGCTGGGAAGACAGAAAATCAGATAATTTACTTACAAGTTTGCGTCTGCGCGGTATCCGCAAACTTATAGGAGAAGACAACCGCGCAGAAACGAGGAAAGATATGGTAGGAGAAAAACAATTATTCGGAACAACGAAGGACGGAAAAGAAGTATATTTGTATACATTGGAAAATAAAAACGGAATGAAAGCCGTAGTTATGAATTACGGCGCAATTTTGGTCAGACTTTTTGTGCCGGATCAAAACGGTAAATCCGAGGATGTAGTATTAGGTTACGATAAATTAGAACAATATTTTGGAAACGGATGCTTTTTCGGGGCAACGATCGGACCCAACGGAAACCGTATTTCGAATGCGGCCTTTGAACTGGATGGGGTTACTTATAAGCTGGCAGTGAACGACGGACCCAATAATCTGCACAGCCATGACGAACTTGGATATCATAAGCAGGTATGGAACGTTGAAACTACGGACGACAGCGTGATCTTTTTGCTGGATGTGAAGGACGGAGTAATGGGATTTCCCGGAAATAAAAAGAATACAGTGACCTATACGTTGACAGAAGACAATGAATTAAAGATCCATTATACGATCACATCGGATAAAAAGACAATTTTAAATCCAACCAATCATACATATTTCAATTTAAGAGGAGAAGGGAACGGCGATATTTTGAACCATAAACTGCAATTTACGGCTCAAAAATATGTACCGGTAGTCGCAGGCGCAATTCCTACCGGCGAGCTTGCGGACGTTGAAGGCACGCCGATGGATTTCAGAACGGTAAAAAAAGTAGGAAAAGAGATAGAAGCTGATTTTGAACAGTTGGCATTAACGAACGGATACGACCACAATTGGGTCATCGATAATTGGAACGGGTCGCAGCAGCTCTGCGCAACGGTAGAGGAAGAAGAAAGCGGCAGAAAAATGTATGTATATACGGATCTGCCTGGATTTCAATTTTATGCGGGAAACGGCATTGGCGATGAGCAGGGTAAAAACGGGCATGTTTATACAAAACGGAGCGGACTCTGCCTTGAAACACAGTTTTTCCCTAACAGCGCTAATGAACCGTCATTTCCCAGCGCAGTATTCGGACCGGAAAAACCTTATGAATCAACAACAATTTATCGCTTTGAATAAAGCTACGGCATAAAACGGCGCTTGGCGGGCAGCGAAGGAATGGATGGTATAAATGTCTGATATAAGAAGCTACATGAAATATAAAGAACAGCGGACAAAAAACGAACTTATGCGTCAAGAGGGTAAAGCGAAAAGTAAAGCGGCAGATAAAGATTACAAGGTTAAAATACGGGAACACCGTATGCGGTATTTTGGGGCGGCAGCAGCGGTCATCCTTTTAACAGTGGCGGTAAGCGTTATACTTTATGTACGGATAAAAAACAGGATTTATACTGATTATGAGATAAGAAACAGTGTTTCCCGGGAGATGATAACGGGTACCACGGTACTAAATTTAGACGGGGCAATTTTAACATACAGTAAGGACGGCGTCAATTGCTCCGATCTGAAGGGAACGGTTCTATGGAACCAGACTTACGAGATGCAGAACCCTATCATTGCTACAAAGGGAAAGGCGGCGGCAATTGCAGATTATAACGGGCGGACGATCTATGTGATGAATAATCAAAGTTTCTTGGGTGAGATCAATACCAATCTTCCTATACGCAATATCGCTGTAGCAGCCAATGGGGTTGTTACTGCGGTTTTGGATGATTCGGCAGTCACATGGATCTCCCTTTATGATGCGTCGGACGGAAAAGAGCTTGGGCGTTTTAGAACAAGAATGAAAAACAGCGGATATCCGCTTACAGTCGCAATGTCGGAAAACGGTCATCTTGTGTTAGTATCCTATTTATATGTTGACAGCGGAGAAATCAAATCCAGAGTAGCATTTTATAATTTTGGGCAAGTAGGTAAAAATAAGAGCGATAATTTTGTCGGCGGTTATGATTATGCCGACAGCGTCGTACCTTATGCAGGCTTTATGAATTCTTCTACTGCCTTTGCGGTAGCGGATAACCGGATCATGTTTTATTCGGGCTCCGAAATTCCGGTCAGCGCGGTAGAGAATTTTTTTGAACAGGAAATACAGGGCGTTTATTATAATGCTAATTATGTGGGACTGGTCTTTCTTGACATAGAGGGGGAAGACAGGTATCGGATTGATATTTATAATACAAGCGGAAACAAGGTACTCAGCAAAACCTTTGACATTGATTATAAAGATATTGTGTTCTGCAGCGATTATTTTGTAGTTTATAATGAACAAGAGTGTCTGGTATGTAATATGAACGGCATTGAAAAATATAATGGGAGCTTTAAAGATACGATTTACACACTGGTGCCGATGAAAGACGTCTCGCATTATGTGCTTATTACACAGGATGCATTACAGACTATAGAATTAAGATAACAGAGCAGCGATTGTCTACAGACAAATGGGCGTAGCGTGAAAAGTACTTCTAGCCGCTCATGCCAGAGGGCATTTCGCAAAGGCAGCGTGGCTGCCTTAGAAGTACTATGTTTCACGCCGAAAAACGCCAAAAACGGGCGTTTTTCACACGGATTTGAGATTCCGCAGAGCGGAATCATGGAGGTTAGTGTGTAAAGAAATGCACTTTCAACTATTGAATTTGAGTCCGCCCAAGCGGATATGGGGTATAAAAATGAATTATTTACTGATATTGATTATTCTGGCTTTTATATGGCGGATGTCAGTGGGATATAAGCATGGAATGGTAAAAGAATTAAAAGCGTTTCTTTCTTTTCTTGTATCGGCATTTTCCATTGTTCTTATTTGTAAAACCATAAGTGCATATTTAAATGAAAACGGAATGTCTATGTTTGTATCCATTCTGTTGCTGATTATTTTGGGGATCGGATTTAAAATTTTAAAATTGGTATTTTTTTCCGCGGAGACTATTGCCAGACTTCCGGTAATTCATTTGGCGGATAAAGTATTGGGGATCGTTATGGGAGCTATAGAAATCATCGCCGTATCATGGGCATTTTTTCTTGTGCTGGATATGCTGGATCACTTTCACTTGGGCATATTTGCAAAAATGGCGGCGGCATACATAAAGGACAGCAATTTTCTGACATATCTATATACTAATAATCTTTTTAGAAAACTACTCGAGCATTAAAGAGGCGTTTCTTCCTGTGGATTGCTTACACCGCCATACGTGATATGGTGTGAAACAGGTATTTATTAAAATAGGAAAAGCTGCGGAAAAATGCTGAAAAATGGATGAGAAAAATGTACGGAAAAATGTAGAAAAAAGCTGTTGACAAATATGAATCCGGTGTGCTAATATAAAAGTCCACCGCGTAAACAGCGGCACGGCATTCCGAAGAAAAAATGGAAAAAGCCAAAAAAACCTGTTGACAAATAAAAAGATGTATGCTATGATAAATGAGTTGCGTCCGAGAGAAAAGATACAGCAGGAACAGCAAAAAAAGCAGGAGGACTCCGGTCCCCTACAGGTGAAAGCCCTGACGGACCTTGACAAATAAACAGTAATGCAACCCTG
>CAJTWM010000027.1 GCA_910579805.1 uncultured Lachnospiraceae bacterium
ATAATCGACGAGTGGCTGAACTACAAGCTTAACGAGAGAGATGCAAAGATGCTCTATGAATTGTTTGAGCAGAGAAGTGGAAATAATTCTACCATCTTTGTCGGACAATTTCCTGTGTCAGAATGGCATGACAGGCTGGGAGGCGGAACACAGGCTGATTCTATAATGGACAGGATTGTTCATAACGCATATGAGATTCCGAGCAGCGAAACGAATCTCAGGAAGATATACGATTCCAAAAAGCTTGCTAATCTTAAGGCCGAGATTGAGAAATAGACACTTGTAAGACCTGTAAAAAAAGTTGGAGCTGTGAGCTCATGCTCATGGCTCCATTACTATATCTTGTGTTTGTGATGGCTCCCAAGTGTTAAAATCCGAGGTAGCTCTCAAGCGATAAAACGGTGGCTCCGAAGCGTTAGAATATGCAGGAAGACAAGGAACTGTCCCGGTTTGATAATATTTACCGCTTTACGCAGATTGAAGAGTTGATGGAAGAGCTGACCGGTTGGATGATCGGATTTCATGAAAGGCTGGATTTGGAGTTCGATGATTTTAAGAATAAGTCCCGAATGGAAGAAGCGATTTCCTACATTCGGGGCAACTATGACAAGGATCTGAATATGGCCGTGGTATCCAATCATGTGTCTATGAATTATTCTTTGTTTTCCTATGCCTTTAAACAGTATACGGGGAAGAATTTCGTAAATTATCTGAAAGAGATCCGGATGGGGGAAGCCAGACGGCTTCTTGCCCAAACGGATCTGCGTGTGATTGAGATAAGCCAGCAGGTAGGCTACGAAAATGAAAAACATTTTATGAAAACCTTTAAAAAGGAGTGCGGGGTTTCTCCTACCGAATACAGGAAAAATATGCAGTTCCGGTAAAGCTTATTTTAAAATGATTTTATTTTTTCCTTTTTTCTCTTCATACATTTTCTGATCGGCAGTATGAAAAAGTGTTTGGAGATCCGTAATATTCCGGGCTTTTTCGAAGGCATAACCGCTGCTGACGTTGATGTAATATTTTTTGGTGTGGAGTTTATTATAATTTTCCAAATACTTGTTTATGTTCAAAACGATCTCTTTTGCGTCCGTTTCGGTAAATCCGGAAGCTAAGGCATAAAATTCATCGCCGCCCATTCTTGAGAGGATCAGCCCGTCCTTGCAGGCATGTTCTAAAGCATGTCCTAATACCTGAATGGCAAAATTGCCTTCCAAATGCCCGAAAGTATCATTGATGGTTTTTAGGCCGTCCAGATCAAATACCATAGTGAGCAGGGATTCGTCTGTTTCTTTCGCGTGCTGTAAAAACGGCTCTGCAGATACCCGAAAGCCCTGACGGTTATAAAGTCCGGTCAGATCGTCTTTCATATAAATGGTTTCCAAACGGTTGACTAACAGGTCGGTTTGTTTGGATTCGCATATATTCCGCAGCATTCTGCTCACGTTCATGATCCAGGTAAGAAAATTAAACTGGTAAGAAAGAACGTTGTCCTTGTAGGAAAGAGCAATATAGCCAAATTCCCTGTTTTCAAAAAACAGAGGAGAATAGATATAGGAGGAATGGGAATCTGCATAAATATAATCGGGGAGGATGCTTTTTTTCGTAAAACTGCATCCGGGCATTACCTTTCCGTTTTTATAAGCAAAGGGCATAAGCAGGATATCCATATCTTCCTTTTCTTTTGGCGCCCAGGCGATTTCCCGTATATGTGAGGAAACGGAATCCCAATTATGGTAAAGGCAGATATACAGTTCCTGACAGTTGTCTATTTGGGGAAGAAATTTTTCCAATAGCGCCATGCCTTCGTCGAGTTCACGGATACTGTACAAGGCGGAAGACATTTTAATATCATTAAATATAGAGGTTTCTAAAGTATTGATGCGCTCCATTAAATGAGTTTCGTATAAGGAAGGCATTCCGGCTTTCTTTTTATTGCAGCCGCATGAACCATGATATACGGGAGCGGCGGTAACGGTCGTATGAGTGGCGGACGGTATTTTTTTGATAGCGTCTAAAAGCAGTTCCATTGCTTTTTGCCCCATTTCATAAATGGGAAAAGTAACGGTGGTAAGCGTAGGCGTAATGTTTTGCCCGATCTCTAAATGATCGAATCCGGCGACCGCGATGTCTTCCGGAATACGCAGTCCCCGTTTATATAAAGCTTCCATTAAAGACATTGCCATCCGGTCATTGTAACAAATGATGGAATCCGGCTTTGGTTCTGACTGTAAAAAGAAATCCAGTGCGGCGTCGATGGCTTCAGAAGTATAGTTGCAGCAATAATAATCCGTATCTTTGATAGGAAATTGGTGGAGCTGCAAAGTTTCACGATAGTACCGGAGGCGCTCATCGGAAAATTGACTTTCCTGACTGTTTCCTAAATAACAGATACGTTTATGAAGGTGGGTAGTTATCATGTGTTCGGTCAATTGGGCCGCAGCCTTGTTATTATCTAATGTAATATGGGGAAAAACGGCGTCCGACTGTGTGATCTCTATAATGGGACAAGTGCATTTCTGACGTAAGGTTTCTGCAATATGTTCTTTTAATGACGGGAGGAGATAAGTGCCGGAAGCAAAGCAGATACCGGAAAATTCGTCATAATTAGGAATACGCAGGATGCTGGATTCCCCAAGACTGTAGTTTCCCACGTCTTCACCGTCCGTAGAAGAAAAAATTTCTGTAATATAGCCAAATTCGGCTGCTTTATCTATAATGCCCTGACATAAACTGCTCTGAAAACTGCCGAAAATATGAGAGATAAAAATGCCGATTTTTTTTGAATGATACATTCTTTTTCCTTTCGTGATCGTGTAATATATATTTACAGTATTGCCTGTTACTATCATAGCAGAAAATGAAAAACAGGAAAAGAATATTTTGAATATGGAATTTAAAAAGGATTGGAATAATTAAGTGTTTTGCGAACAGAAAGCAGAGTCTTTCTGACGATGCTGATAAAACGGGGAGGTAAGGAATGAAACTTATTATGTTAGGAACGGGCAGTGCAACGGTAACAGACTGCTATAACACCTGCTTTTTATTAAAAGAAGGCGAAAGCAGTTTTTTGGCGGACGGAGGCGGAGGAAACGGAATCCTGACGCAGCTAAAAAAAGCGGGGGAAGATCTTAAAAATATACATGACATTTTTGTGACCCATAAGCATATCGATCATATTTTAGGCGTGATCTGGGTGGTGCGCGTCATCAGCCAGAAAATGAACCAAGGGAAATATAAAGGAGACCTGAATATATACGCCCACAAAGAATTGATGGAAATCTTGGAAAATATGCTTTATACTCTGATCCGTGAAAAAGAAACAAAGCTGATCGGAAAGAGGGTACATTTGATCTGCGTGGAAGACGGAGAAGAAAAGACAATTCTGCAAAAAAAGACGGTCTTTTTTGATATTCATTCCACAAAGGCAAAGCAGTTTGGGTTCACTATGAATCTGGCAGACGGCGTCAGGCTGACCTGCTGCGGCGACGAGCCTTATAAGGAAGCGGCGGAAAAGTATGTGAAGGGCAGTAAATGGCTGATGCATGAGGCGTTCTGCCTTTACTCTCAGGCGGATATTTTCAAACCCTATGAAAAACATCATTCAACGGTATTGGAAGCATGTAGGACGGCACGAAGACTGGGCGTGGAGAATTTGATTTTATACCATACGGAAGATAAAAATATTGTGGACAGAAAACGGCTGTATACAGAGGAAGGACGGAAAGAATTTTCCGGGAATTTGTATGTGCCAGAAGATCTGGAAACGATAGAACTGGCATGGGAAGAACCTCTTAAAGGAAAAACTCAATAATAAAAACGGCCAGACAGGAAAAAACGGCTACCTGAAACAGACTTTTCCCCCGCCATGCGAGCGCCACGCCGACAGCCAGTGCCAAAAGGCCGGACCATACGCTGTTTGTGGCCTCCAGTATGGCGGGAAAAGTCATAACGGACAAAGTGACGTAGGGAACGTAAAATAAAAAGGAACGGACGCTTTTGTTTTTGATTTCCTTTCGGATCAGGGTGAGGGGGAGCACGCGTATCAGATAGCTGACCGCGGCCATAATGAAGATATAAAGATAAATCTGGGGCATAATAATCCTCCGTTTCCGCCCTTCTATATATGGGCATAATATTGGATATAAGTACAAGACGATTTTGTAATATTTTAAAATCAGGCCGCCGTTTTACCATTTTTGGTATCCGGCTTGTCCGGCAGGGGAAACAGTACCGCGGCGGCGCCTGAAATCACTACGGTCAGTATGATAATGCGCATACCCGAGGAGAGAAAAGAAAATGCGGGCAGTTTTGCAAAAAGATAGCTGGCGAGCATGGACAAGACTACCAGCCCGGCAATGATCTTGTTTTTCTTTGCGGGCGGTATAATAATGGCAAGGAACATTCCGTAAAGTCCTACGCTGAGTGCGCTCATAACGTTGGAAGGAAGGACGTTGCCGCACAGTACGCCCAGACAGGTACCAAGCGCCCAGCCGGGAGCGGCCACAAGGATGACGCCGTAAGTATAAAAAGGATTTAATGTACCGGGAAACGCCATGGACACGCCAAAGATCTCGTCGGTAACGTCAAATCCGATTAAAAGCCTGTGAAGAAGCGAGGTGTCGGGAGATAATTTCTGACTAAGGGAACAGGACATCAAAAGGTAACGGGCATTTGCCACCAATATCATAACTGCCATTTCCAAATAGCTGCCCTGTGCGGCGATCACGGTAAAACCGGCGGCCTGTCCGGCGGAAGCGTTTACAAGCAGGCTGGTAACGGTTGCCTGAAAGGCGGTCATTCCGGCGTTTTTGGCGGCGATTCCCAAAGTGAAAGAAACGGCCAGATAACCAAGACAGATCGGTATGCCGTGCCGGAGTCCCTGATGAAAACAAAGCCGGTTTTCTTTTTGCATCTTATTAACCTCCATTTCACCTTCATATCGCGGTTTTGCCGCGATTCCAATACAGATCGCGTGTATTCTTAAAATCTATCTTAACAGTATAATACCTTTGACAAAAATAGTCTAATAAAAATTATGAGTCGTTGACTCTGACGGTAGGAATGTGTTATTATAATTGATGCAAAAAAGTGTTTTAAGAGTTACATGAGAAAAGTTCTTATTATATTCAGAATAATGAAAAAGGAGAGATAAGGTTATGGACGAAGAATTTAAAAAACTGTTGATAGAGAATGGCGCGGACGTAGAGACTACCATTAAACGTTTTATGGGAAATGAAGGCCTGTACTTAAAATTTCTTATGAAGTTTCCGGATGATAAGAATTATGAAAGCATACAGGAGCATATTGCGGAAGGCAATTATGAAGCCGCGTTTAACGATGCGCATACATTGAAAGGCGTATCCGCGAATCTGGGATTGAACCCGATCTATGAAGGGGCGTCGAGGCTGGTAGAACTTCTGCGTGGAAAACAGCCGGAAGAGGTAGACGTGGAAGAAGTGAACAGAGTGAAAGACGAACTGGGGGAAAAATGCAGTTTTTTCCGTCAGCTTTTAAAGGAACACGCTTAAACATCATAAGAAAATCAATACAGGGCAGCAGGAAGGAGTTTGGTATTTTCCCGCTGCCCTGTAGTCTGAATGCGTGCCAATATGCAGTACGGCGTTATTTCTAAATATTCCCATCCTGAAACAGGGGGAAAACGGGATTTCCCCGGAAACGAAAAGCCGGAAAATATATTGACATTTTAGCAGAAAAATGGTATACAATTAATAGATTATTGAGCAAAGACAAAAGAAAACGATAAAGCGGAAAACGGATTGGAAAATCAAGGATTTTTAAACCGGTAAATTTGTATCTGCGGCTTGATTTGCAGGCAGAGCGGGAATGGAGATCAGGATGGAAAAGCAGCGTATATTGATTGTTGATGATGAAGAAGTAAACAGAGCGATACTTGGAGTGATTTTTCGTTCTACATATGAGATCGTAGAAGCCTCGAACGGTCAGGAAGCGATAGAACAGATCAAACAGAATCCGAATCTGGCATTAGTCTGTCTGGATGTTGTGATGCCTGTATTGGACGGATTCGGGGTATTGGAGTACATGAAAGAACAGAAGATGCTGGAAACCGTACCGGTTATCCTCATTACCGGTGAAACGGTCAGGGACAGCGAAGACCGCGCATATGCTTACGGTATCGCGGACGTTATGCATAAACCTTTCTACCCTGATATCGTAAAGCGGAGAGCCAGCAATATCATAGAACTGTACCAGCATAAAAATTATATGGAGACCCGTCTGCGCGAGCAGGAACAGGAGCTTGCGGCAAAAGAAAAGAAAATTCAGGAAAATAACGATTTCATGATAGAGGCGCTCAGTTCTGTCGTAGAGTTCAGAAATTCCGAGACGGGAGAGCATATCAGACGTATTAAATATTTTACCAGGATATTGTTAAAATATCTTGCAAAGTATTTCCCAGAATACAATATTACCCCCGCCCAGATCGCCGAGATCACGAGGGCGTCGGCATTGCACGATATCGGAAAGATAGCCATTCCCGATGCGATCCTGTTAAAGCCGGGTAAATTGACCGAGAAAGAATTTGAAGTGATGAAGACCCACACCGTAGTCGGATGTGGAATCTTGGAAACCTTCAAGAAAAATCAGTCGGAAGAATTTTATCAGTATTGTTATGATATCTGCCGTCATCATCATGAGCGGTGGGACGGAAACGGTTATCCGGATCATCTGGTGGGAGACGAGATTCCTATCAGCGCACAGATCGTTTCTATAGCAGATGTTTATGACGCACTGGTCAGTGAAAGAGTATATAAAGGTGCTTACGCCAATAATGCAGCATACGCAATGATTATGAACGGTGAATGCGGTCAGTTTTCACCTACTGTACTGGAATGTTTTGATCTTGCTAAAGAAGATTTCTTCAATATTGTTGAAGTAATCAAGATGTTTGATTTTTCGTAAGATATGAAAAAATAAAGGTAAAGACAGCAAAACAGGGCGTATGTTTTGCTGTCTTTTAGTGATTGTTTCTGACCGGGAAAGTCCGGAATAAGTGGGATGGAGTATTGTTATGGGACAGAGTGACTTTGGCATTTTTCCTATGGATGATGCACTGGAAATGATTCTTGCGTTTGATCAGGAAGGATTGATCACTTATGCAAATGCTGCCGCGAAGAAAAACATGGGGTATGAGGAAGACATATGCGGTATGCATATCGGTAAAGTGTTCTCGAATACTTTTAAAGATACGGTAGAAGAATTTGAATCGGAATATTCTTCCGACGGCAAAGTACACAATCATACGGTTTACCGTAAAAATCTTACCTGTTTTCCCGTGGAGGCACGGATCGTTAAGAATGAAGAAAAGAACATTTATATCTGCATGGCAAACGATATTTTGGAAAAAGAGCACCTGACAAGGGAGATCGAACAGGTGAAACAGGATGCGGCGCAGGCAATGCAGGTAAAATCGGAATTTGTAGCCAACGTGACGCATGAGCTGCGGACGCCGGTGAACGGCGTGCTGGGAAACGTAAGGGAACTGCTGCCTGACGAAACGGAGGCCAAAAAACTTCGTATCCTGCGGCTGATAGAACGCTGCTGCGACGATATGAACAAGATCATCAATAATATTTTGGATTTTTCCAAGTTAGAGGCGGGGAAATTTACACTGGAGCCGCGCCGGTTCAATTTCAGGAATATGCTCGATTATGTAAAGTCCAGCCATATTCACAGGATCACCGAAAAAGGACTGGAATTTTTTATGTCGGTATCGCCGCAGGTACCGGAATACATAATCGGCGACGAACTGCGTATCGTGCAGGTTCTAAACAATCTGATCTCCAATGCGCAAAAGTTTACTTCGGTGGGGAAGATCAGTGTGGAGATCTTAATGACGGCCCGCATGAAGGATACGGTGGAATTGTTTTTCCTTGTGCATGATACGGGAATAGGCATAGACAAGATGGATCAGGATAAGCTGTTCAAAAGCTTTTCGCAGGTGGATGCTTCTATTTCCAGAAAGTATGGGGGAACGGGCTTGGGACTCAACATCTGTAAGCAGCTGGTAGAGCTTATGGGCGGAAATATCGCGGTAGAGAGCAGGAAGAACAGGGGAACCACTTTTTCCTTTTCTATATGGGCGGGCGTAGACAGTACGGACGAAGACGGAACGGGCGAAGAAATGATCGCCGTGGATAAAATGTCGTTCGTCTATTTCAGGCCAGAGGAGGATGAAGAGGAAGACGGTATCAAAAAATATGGGACTCCGGAAAATAAAGAAGCTTTACAGAAAAACCTATCCAAACTTATTTTGAGCGTAGAGATGGAAAACTGGGAGAAAGCGGAAAGCTTTATGGAGACGATCAAGCAGTTGACGGAAGAAGCGCCCAGGGAAGTAGGCAGGGTGATATTAAAACTGAAGATGGCGATTCAAAAGGAGAATTACGACAAGGTTTCGGCAGGCTTTGAAGAATTGAAGAAGCTTGTGGAAGAGTAGAATAGAGGGGAGCGGCATATGGACGGCAGCATGAAGGTTACGAACGCAGCAAATATTTTGATCATAGATGATGTGGAAACGAACAGAGTAATACTGGAAAAGATCATATTGAAGATGGGATGCTGTCCGGTCATGGCAGGCAGCGCCATTCAGGCGCTTGAGATCATCCCTGAATGCCGTCCGAAGCTGATACTGTCCGACATCTCCATGCCGGAAATGGACGGATATGAATTATGCAGGATCTTAAAAAAGGATCCCAAGACAAGGGAGATCCCGATTATTTTTATTTCCGCGTTTGACGACCCGAAAGAGATCGTCAAAGGATTTTCTCTGGGGGGCGAGGATTATATTACGAAGCCTTTTATTCCCGAAGTCGTGCAGGCGAGGGTAGGGGTACACCTTCACCTGTATGAGGCAAATCAGGAGATCATTGCAGCGAACAGGCAACTCAGGGTCTCCGTAAAAGAACAGTTAAGACAGATGGAGCAGGAAAAGAAAGGAATGCTGTATGCGCTGGCTAACGTTGCTGCGGAAAATTCTTTTTACGAGAAGGAATTTGTGGAAAGGCTGCGCAGCAATTGCCGTGTATTGGCACAAAGTATGCAGTTTTCCCCTGTATTTTCCCAAAAGATTTCCGATACATATATAGATACCGTTGAGCTTGCGGCGCCTCTTTGCGATATCGGCAATATCGCTATCCCCAAGGAGATCTTACAAAAGGAGTCGGAACTTACCGAAGAGGAAATGGAGCTGGTGCAGAATCATACAAATATTGGTTCTAAACTTTTGCGTGACCTCCATACGACAAACGATTATAATGATTTTATACAGACTTCCATCGATATTGCCAGATACCACCATGAGAACTGGGACGGCAGCGGTTATCCGGAAGGCCTGAAGGGAGATGAGATCCCTTTGGCGGCGCAGATCGTCGCCATGGTAGACGTGTTCTGCTCCCTGACGGAAAAGAGGACCTACCGAAAGGCTTTCAGCAGGGAGGAAGCCATTGAGATCATGCAAAAAGAAGCCGACAGAAAATTTCATCCGGAGATTTTTAGAATATTCTGCAAGATATCACGACAGTTGTGCTAAACTGTCTTGATCATATTTTTAAAAAAGAAGGTGTAGGGAATTGATGACAGATGAGGAATTTATACGGATATCCAGCTATCTGAAGCAACGTTACGGAATCAACATGACGCAGAAAAAGGTGATCGTCAACGGAAGATTGGAAAATTATATACGGCATAACGGCTGGGGAAACTATAATGAGTACATGAACGCAGTGGAGAACGACGCGTCGGGTAGTCTGGAAAGGGAACTTTTAAATCTTTTAACGACAAACTATACTTACTTCATGCGGGAGTTCGAACATTTCGAATTTTTTAAAAAGAATGTGCTGCCGTGGATCAAACAGAAAGAAGGCAGGACGAAAGATGTGCGCGTCTGGTGCGGCGCGGCGTCTACGGGGGAAGAGCCTTATATGATCGCCATGGTACTGCAGGACTTTTTCGGACTGGAGGCGGCTTCGTGGGATACCAAGGTGCTGGCCACCGATATTTCCGTGCAGGTACTGCAGCAGGCTATGACAGGCAGTTATAGCGACGATAAGCTGAAGAGCATTCCGGAGCATTGGAAGAAAAAATTTTTTATGAAAAGCCCTAACGGGGAAATATATCAGGTAAAACCGGAGTTAAAGAATGAAGTGATCTTCAGACAGTTTAATCTGATGGATCCTTTTCCGTTTAAAAGAAAAATGCATACTATATTTTTGCGCAATGTTATGATATATTTTGATGAGAAGACAAAAATAGAATTATTGCGGAAGGTATATGATCTGTTGGAGCCGGGCGGCTACCTTTTTATCGGAATGACGGAGTCCCTTGATAGAAATGCCGTACCGTTCCGAATGATCCAACCGTCGATATTCAAAAAAGAGGGAGGAATCAGTTGATGTATGAAGCCGATTAAAGTATTGACAGTGGAAGATTCCATGGTATTTAGGGAATTACTGGTTCAGAATCTTAACAAAGATCCTGATATACAGGTGGTGGCCACGGCGAAAGATCCTTTTGAAGCAAGAGACGCCATCTTGGAATATCATCCTGACGTTATGACGCTGGATGTGGAACTTCCCCGAATGAACGGGATAGAATTTTTAAAAAAGCTGATGCCCCAGTATCCGCTCCCGGTGGTAGTGATCAGTTCTTTAAGCGATAAAGTATTTGACGCGCTAAACGCCGGCGCGGTGGATTTTGTGGCAAAGCCGAGCGTATCTAATCGGGCCCAGTTAGAGGAATTTATCCATAACGAGCTGATTGTAAAGATCAAGATCGCGGCTACGGCGAAGATAGGGAATGTCAAGAAGCCTGTCATGCAGGCGCAGGGTACCGCTTTTTCCGGCAGGGACAAAAAAAACCTGATCATAGCGATCGGCGCTTCTACGGGAGGAACGGAGGCAATCTGTTCGGTAGTCAAGGACTTTGGGGCAGATCTTCCGGGAATCGTGGTGGTGCAGCATATGCCGCCGGGGTTTACGGAAATGTATGCCAAAAGGTTGGATAACGACTGCAGGCTTCAGGTAAAAGAAGCGGAGACAGGCGATCAGGTCTTGCCGGGACATATGCTGATCGCACCCGGAGGAGACCGGCATATGCGTCTTGTGAAGGTCAACGGGGTTTATCAGGTGGAATGCAGGCAGGGGCCGAAGGTGAACGGGCATTGCCCTTCGGTGGACGTACTGTTTGATTCCGTTGCCAAGACGGCAGGTGCCAATGCTTTAGGAATCATTCTTACGGGCATGGGTGGAGACGGCGCCAAAGGACTGCTTGCCATGCGGCAGGCGGGGGCGAGGACGATCGGTCAGGACGAATCCACCTGCGTGGTCTATGGAATGCCTAAAGTGGCTTATGATATAGGAGCGGTGCAGTATCAGGAAAAGCTCCAGCATATTGCCTCAAAAACTTATGCAGTACTAAATACAATGTAGAAGGAGAGAGAGTATGAAAATTCTATTGGCAGAAGATGATTTTGCAACAAGAAAGTTTATGTCCAGTTTTTTGTCAAAGTACGGGGAATGCGACGTAACTGTAGACGGAATGGAAGCGGTTGACGCTTTCATGCTGGCATTGGAAGAAGGCGAGCCTTACGATCTGGCATGCCTTGACATCATGATGCCGGTCATGGACGGTTATCAGGCGTTGGTAGGTATCCGCAATTTGGAAAAGCAAAGAAATATTCCGGAAGACAAAGCCGTGAAGGTTATCATGACGACTGCTTTAAACGAAGAACGGAACGTTAAGATGGCGTTTGAGCTTGGATGCACCATATATTCAGGCAAACCCATCGATCAGGACAGATTCGAGCAGGCATTAAAGAAGCTTGACTTGATATAAAAAACATATGAGTCAGAATAAAGCAGGAAAGGAGAAGTATATGGCTGAAGAATTTAGTACAGACGGCATGTTGGATATTTATCTGTTTGAGAACGAGCAATTGTTAGAGCAGCTTCAGGAAAGCGTGCTCAGCCAGAAAGATGCGGATTGCTTTGACGAGGACAGCATCAATGAAATATTCAGAACCATGCATACAATTAAAGGCTCCTCCGGTATTATGATGTTTGATAATATAACGGCTGTGTCGCACAAATTGGAAGATATTTTCTATTATCTGAGGGAGGCGCATCCTGATAACGTACCGCATTTGGATCTGGTGGATCATGTGCTCAGGGTTGCAGATTTCATTTCCAATGAAATGGATAAGATCAGGGACGGCAATTCCGCAGACGGCGATTCCAGCGATATTATCAAAGATTTGGATAAATTCTTGGATATGATCAAGAATGGGGGAACAGAGGGAGAAGAAGAGGCAAAGGAAGTACCGGAAAATGTGCATGAGGAACCGAAGCATTTCTATATTGCACCGGTTGCTACCAGCGCCAGCCACTTCTATAAGATCTACATTTCTTTCTCTTCTAAAACGGAGATGGTAAATGTACATGCATATAAAGTCGTATATGCGTTAAAAGAAATTGCAGAGGATCTTCTGTATTCGCCGGAAGATATCCTTACGGATGAAACGGCGGCAGATAAGATCATGGACGAGGGATTCCGGATCTTACTGCAGGCGCAGGCTTCAGAAGAGGAGATCCGCAACATTATCGGCGTAGGTTATGATATTGAAAGCGTGGACGTATATGAATGCGCGGCTACGGAATTTTTGCAGGGCTTTGATTTTGGCGAGCAGAACGCCCAGATCGATCTGATTTCCAGCGTAGAGAGCATAGAAAAGAAAGCGCAGGCGGAAGGCGGCGATAAAGAAGAAAAGAAGCCGGAGAAACCGCAGATGGCGCCGGGCGATTTCGTCATTAAATCGAAAGAACCGGGAAAACATAAGAAGCTGGCAAAAGATAAGGCGAAAGCAAATAAAGAGACTTTTATCAGCGTAAACGTAAGTAAGATGGATCAACTGATGGATCTGATCGGCGAGCTGGTCATTTCCGAATCGGTAGTGCTCCAGAATCCCGATTTGAAAGTGCCGGGACTGAATCTTACTAACTTTAATAAGGCGGCCACACAGTTGTCTAAAATCTCTACCGATCTGCAGAACGTTATTATGTCCATGAGAATGGTGCCTTTGACCAATCTGTTCCAAAAGATGAACAGGACCGTGTTCGATATGTCCAGAAAGTTGGGAAAAGATATAGAATTCGAAATGGTCGGGGAGCATACGGAAGTAGATAAAAATATTAGCGAACATATTTCCGACCCTTTGATGCATTTGGTAAGAAATGCGGTAGATCATGGTATAGAGACAAACGAAGAGCGTAAGGAAAGCGGAAAAGCGGATAAAGGAAAAGTGACATTATCGGCTAAAACGGAAGCGGGAAAAGTATGGATCAGCGTTTCCGATAACGGCAAAGGGCTGGAGAGGGATAAGATCCTTGCAAAGGCAAAGAAACAGGGAATTTTGGATGACAGTAAACCGGAGTCTGCTTATACGGATAAAGAGGTTTACCAGTTTATCACATTGCCGGGCTTTTCTACTAACGAGCAGGTTACGGAATATTCCGGACGAGGCGTCGGCATGGATGTAGTTACCCAGAATATTCAGGCGATCGGCGGTACTTTGGAGATCGACAGTACGCCGGGCTTCGGCAGTACCATGAACTTAAAAATACCTTTGACGCTTGCGATTATTGACGGAATCGTAATGGAGATCGGTTCTTCTTCTTTTGTAATGGAGACCGGCGTCATTAAGCAGTTTGTAAGCGTCAGGGAAGATATGATGGTCCATGAACCTAACGGGGATGAATACATTATGCTTAGGGGAGAATGTCTTCCGGTTCTTCGTCTCGGCGAATGGTATGGCCTGAAAGAATACCAGAAGTCGGTAGAAGACGGAATGATGTTGATTCTTGAAGTAGAGGGGAAGAAAGTAAGCCTTTTTGTAGACAAATTGATCGGAAAGCAGGAAATTGTTGTAAAACCGATTCCATCCTATGTCAAGAAGGTAAAGGGGCTTTCCGGATGTACACAATTGGGAGACGGCAGTATCGCCCTGATTTTGGATCCGGTCGGATTAGTCGAATAAACTTTAAGAAAGGAACGGAAGGTATATGGATACAACGAACGAATTGAAAAAACAATTGGAGGAAAACGAGAACGTTGAAGAGCATGATATGCAAAAAGGCAAATACATGACGTTCAAGTCCGGCAATGAATATTTCGGCCTGAAGATCCAATATGTAAACGAGATCATCGGATTTCAGGAAATCACGGTGATTCCGGAAACGGAGGATTACATAAAAGGTCTTATCAACCTGAGGGGAAAGATCATTCCGGTCATCGACGTATGTCTGCGATTTAAACAGACTCCTTTCGAATACAACGACAGGACCTGTATTATCGTGATCAACGTAAAATCTACAGTTGTAGGATTGATTGTAGAAAAAATTGCGGAGGTAGTTGAAATTCAGGAAGAAAATATTTTGCCGCCTCCGACTATCGGGCGTGCCGACAAGGTACAGAACAAATATGTATACGGAATCGGAAAAGTCGGGGATTCCGTTAAATTACTGCTGGATCCGGATAAGCTTTTGAATGATGAAGATTTATCCGTGATCGATCAGGTGGGTGACGTTGCCGCAGAGGAAGAGAGAGAGGTATAATGAAATGAAAAATATGAAAATGAAGACAAAATTGATTATTGGCTATATGATTCCTATCGTACTTATGCTTGTAAACATTATTCTGGGTGATACGACAACCAAAAAAGCCGCCAGCATAACGGATCCTGCGGCACAGGAACGCTATATACTGAACTCGGCTATTTTTACAGCTGCCGTTGCAGTGGTTGCCGGCGTGGCTACAGTGGTCATTGCTATAATGCTGATCAAGACGATCGAACGGTCCGTAGCGCAGTTATCGGACGCTGCAAAAGAGATCGCAATGGGCCATGTTGATATTGAATTGGTGAAATACAATAATGACGAATTCGGTATTTTGGTAGACGAATATATGAAGGTTATTGACAATATCAAATATCAGGCGCGCATTGCAGAAGAGGTTTCAAACGGAAACCTGACAATGACCGTGAAACCGAAATCTACAGAAGATCTTCTTGGTAATTCCTTAAAGAAACTGGTAGAAGACAATCATAGCGCGCTCAGCAGTATCAGCGACGCGGCGCAGCAGGTAACGATCGGATCTTCTCAGGTAGCCAGCGCAAGCCAGTCTCTGGCACAGGGAACGACAGAGCAGGCAAGTGCGATCCAGCAGATCACTTCCTCCATCGATGAGATTTCCGAGAAGACAAAACAGAATGCAAATCAGGCTAACGAAGCGGCAGATCTGGTTAGCGATGCAATTGAAGATGTGAAACGCGGTAATACACAGATGAAAGAAATGATGACGGCTATGCAGGAGATCAATAAGTCTTCCGAAAGCATTTCCAAGATCATTAAAGTAATCGACGATATTGCATTCCAGACCAATATCCTTGCGCTCAATGCGGCGGTAGAAGCAGCAAGGGCAGGGGAAGCAGGAAAAGGTTTTGCAGTGGTTGCGGAAGAAGTAAGAAGTCTTGCAGCGAAGAGTGCGGCAGCGGCGGCTGAAACGGCGGAACTGATCGAAGATTCCATCGAAAAAGTGGGCGTAGGCTCCAAACTTGCAGACGATACGGCTAAGGCATTAGAAGTGATCACGGGCGTGGTGCAGCAGAGTGAAGGTATCATTAACGGTATTGCAGAATCTTCTAATTATCAGGCGACGGCGATCGCACAGATTGAGCAGGCAATTTCACAGGTTTCACAGGTTGTACAGACGAACTCCGCTACCAGCGAGGAATGTGCGGCTGCCAGTGAAGAGTTATCTAATCAGGCGTCCAGAATGAAAGAACTGCTTTCTATTTATAACTTAGGCGCAAACGCAGGGATCAAGCCGTCAGGTGCATCCAATTCCACAGCATCAAGAGCAGCGATGAATGAGCAGTTGATCTCTTTGGGCGACGGATTCGGAAAATATTAATAAAAGGATTCCGGTTTATCAATTTAAATAAAGGTTAAATAAGGAAAAGAGTGCGGTGATATATCAATGATCCGTACTCTTTTTTTGCAGTATTTTGGCTGCTGCGTCTTATGGGCAGGAAACGGGAAGAGAAATAAATATCTTGTGTAATTTTATCAAAGACCGGTGGTACAATCTGACGGTATGCAGGGGAAAACGGGACGGACAGCAGGAGAGGACCTTCGTGTGGTTTGCGAGTACGAACATTGACAGTTTACCATATAGATGGTACAATAAATCGAGATATTTTGGTAAACAGATAACACTTATTATTGATAATACGGGATGATGGAGAGGCAAATGGAAAAAGAAAAAACAATATTGATCGTGGATGATATTGAGGTGAACCGTGCTTTATTGGCGGAAAACTTTAAAGACGACTATGAGATCGTTGAGGCGGGAGACGGGGAAGAAGCGCTGAAAGTACTTGACAGCGGCAGAGATATTGCCGCCGTACTGTTGGATCTGATCATGCCGAAGATGAACGGATTGGATGTTCTGCGGGAAATGAATAGAAATGGGAAGATCAAACATATTCCGGTCTTTTTGATTACGGCCGCTAACAGTGAAGAGATGCTTTCGGAAGGATATGAGCTTGGTGCGATTGATATTATTGCAAAGCCCTTTATGCCGTATTTCTTAAGATGTAGAATCAATAACGTAGTGGAACTTTACGGACATAGAAATGAATTGGAGCATATTGTAGCGAAACAGGTAGACCGTTTGAATAAACTGAACCGGTCGATCGTTGAGACGCTTGCGACCGTGATCGAATTCAGGGACGGTGAATCGGGGGAGCATGTAAGACGTATCGGACGCCTGACGGAAATTTTAATGACGGAAGTAAGCAATACCTATCCGGAATACCGTCTGCCCAAAAAAGAGATCGATAAGATCGTTACGTCCTCTACCCTTCATGACGTCGGCAAGATTTCCATACCGGACAGCATACTGAATAAGCCAGGACGCCTTACTACAGAGGAATTTGAAGTGATGAAGCAGCATACGACCAAAGGCTGTGAAATCCTTAAAAATGTTCCTGAGATCATGGATAAAGGCATATATAATTACAGTTATGATATATGCAGACATCATCATGAAAGATGGGACGGAAGGGGATATCCGGACGGATTGAAAGGAGACGACATTTCCATATGGGCGCAGGTAGTTTCGGTAGCGGACGTGTACGACGCTCTTACTTCGGAAAGAGTCTATAAGAAAGCCTTCGATCATGATACGGCGGTAAAGATGATTTATAACGGTGAATGCGGCGCTTTTAATCCTAAGGTCATGAAAGTATTTGAATCTTGCATGGATAAGATCAAAGTGAAAAATTGATCGCTGAAAAGTGATAAGAAAATGAAGAAAGAGTTTATTCGGATAGGAAGAGTCTGGTGAAGGAAATACGAAGATGAATAGTAAGAAAATAAATAATTTTTTGCTCCGCAGTATAGTATGCCTTATTTTTGTTTGTATTGTGGTGTTTACGGCGTTGACTTTTTTTATGAGCGCAAAGACGAACGAATCCGTTGAAGAGATCAATAAGGTATATATGTCGGAGATCAACGTGCAGCTACAGCAGAAATTTACGTCGATCATCGATCTGCGCCTGTCTCAGGTGAAGGGGGTGATCAGGCGTACCGTACCTCAGGATCAGCACTTTGACGAAGAAATGTTAAATGAGCTCAGGACAAGTGCGGAGGTCAGAGATTTTGTTTATTTAGGATTTTATACGCAGGACGGCAGACTGGAGAAGATTTATGGCGAAAATGTAGACAGCGATGCCAGCGGCGATATCCTTGCCTCATTACAAAAAGACGGAAATATTGTCGATCAGGGGGTCGGTGAGTTTGGAGAAAAGATTCTCTTACTCGGATGCAGGGCGGAATATCCGATGGCGGATGGTGGACACAGCGTTGCCCTTGTAGCGGGAATTGAGATGGAAGAACTGAATGACGCGCTTTTTCTATATGAGCAGAATGCTATCGTATATACGCATATCATAGACTCGGAAGGAAGATTTGTGATACGGAACTCAGATGCATACCGGGAGAGTTATTTCGAACGTATCGTAGAGGAAGTCGGAGTCAGTCAAGGGAAAAATGCGGAAGTGTATGTACATGAACTGCAGGACGCCATGAATAAAGGCAGCGATTATTACATGATACTGCCGGTCAACGGTGAACACAGGCAGGTATTTTGTTCCGCCCTTAGCGAAAATACCAATTGGTATCTGATCACGATCATGTCGCAGAACGTTATGGACAATCTGGTTACAAGGCTGGATAAAATGCGTCTTACGTCTATGTTTGCCAGCTTAGGGACAATTATGTTCGTTATGATTCTTATTTTCGTGCGGTATTTTCATTTGTCCAGAGAGCAGATGCTTGCGATTGAAAAAGCAAGGCAGGAGGCTATGGAGGCAAATAAGGCGAAGAGCCAGTTCCTGTCCAGTATGAGCCACGATATCCGCACGCCTATGAACGCTATTGTAGGTATGACGGAGATCGCGTTAAAGAATATTCAGGAGTCCGAGAGAGTGGAAGACTGTCTGAGGAAGGTTAAATTATCCAGTAAGCATTTGCTTGGCCTGATCAATGATGTTCTGGATATGTCAAAGATCGAGAGCGGTAAGATGACGTTGAATATCAATCAGGTATCTTTGCGTGAAACGATGGATGATATCGTCAATATTATCCAGCCGCAGATCAAGTCTAAAGCGCAGTATTTTGATATTTTTATCAACGATATAAAAGTGGAGGAGGTATATTGCGACAGTACCCGTTTGAATCAGGTGCTGCTCAATATTCTTTCCAATGCCGTTAAGTATACTTCTGACGGAGGAACCATCCATGTACATTTGTATCAGGAAGATTCTCCACGGGGGAATGACTATATTAGAACCCACTTTATCATAAAAGATAACGGAATCGGAATGACGGAAGAATTCCAAGGGAAGATTTTCGATACCTTTACGAGGGAAGATACGGAAAGAACTTCCAAAATCATGGGTACCGGCCTTGGAATGGCGATTACGAAGCGGATCGTGGACTTGATGGAAGGGACGATTGAGCTGACGAGCGCAGTGAATAAGGGAAGTACATTCAGTGTGATACTGGATATGAAAAAGGCGGAGATCAAAGAAGAGGAAATGAAACTGCCGCCATGGAATATACTGGTAGTGGATGATAACGCAATGCTTTGCGAGAGCGCCGCTTATAATTTAAATAAGCTGGGAACGAACACGGAATGGACGATAGACAGCAGAGAAGCTATTTCTATGATCAAGGAGAGGCATGAACGGAACGAGGATTACCATTTCGTTTTGATAGACTGGAAGATGCCGAATATGGACGGACTTCAAACGATTCATGAGATCAGGAAACTTACGGGCGGGGATATTCCTATTTTCCTGATTTCTGCCTATGATTGGAGCGATATCGAGGAAGAAGTAACGGAAACGAATATCGAAGGTTTTATTTCGAAACCTTTGTTTAAATCTACTCTGTATTCCTGTTTACGGAGATATGTACAGGTGGACGGCGACGACAGCAGGGCACTGCAGTCGGAGGTAGAGCAGGAGGAGGAGATCGATTTTACAGGTAAGCGTATCCTTTTGGCGGAAGATATTGAGATCAATTGGGAGATCGCAAACGAGATCCTTTCCAGCGTCGGCATGGAGCTGGAACATGCGGAGAACGGAAAAATCTGTGTAGAGATGTTTGAACGGTCTGAGCTGGGTTATTACGATGCTATCCTGATGGATATCCGTATGCCTATCATGAACGGTTATGACGCCACGGAAGCAATCCGGGCTTTGGAGCGTGCAGATAAGGGTCTGCCTATTATCGCAATGACTGCAGACGCTTTTTCGGATGACGTACAGCATTCTTTGGATGTGGGAATGAACGCCCATATAGCAAAACCGTTGGATGTGAAAGAGCTTATGCGTATTTTAGGCCAGTATTTAAAGTAAGATGCGGTTCGTAAGATTGAGATATAAAGAAGCGCCTCGATGATGAAGTATGTCCCATTCCTTGTCTGGATACCATGAAAATACATATATGTCTTTTGATTGATTTGATTATGGAATAAGACAAGTTTCTGTTTATAGAATCGTTAAGCGGCTGCAGATTATGTGATTTTCATAGAATTGCTTTATATATTAAATTATGCACAGGGAACACTTTTCTGAAAAGGGAAAAAGATAATAAAAAAGAGAGCTGCGCACCGGAACCGGTCCGTTTTGTGGACAGGTTCCGGTGCGGCGGCTCTTTTTATGTGCCGGATGTCATGCATGGATCAGCCGGTTTCAATAAGCAGATAAGCAGCAGATAGACAAAGCTTTATTTACTGGACAATATTCAATGTAAAGTCGTCTACCGTTCCCCAACTCTTCGCATTGCATTTCATTCGGACGCCGATGGTCAAAGTACCGTCGGTTACCGAAATACCGTCGATTTTTGGCGTCTGCCAGTTGGCATAACCGTCCATCCTGAAGGACGCGGTCAACTCTTCTCCGTTTACGACAGTATAAAGCTCTAAAGAAGCAGTATCGTCCATATCTCCGCCCTGTGCAAAAGTAGAAAGCTGATAGGTACCGTTTGGAAGATCTGTGATAGTCTGCTCTATCGCAAAATCCATGTCGGATTCTGACCAGAAATGGAAAGCATAAGCGCCGCTGTGGGCATCCGCTTCTTTTTCCTGAAAATCCGTGGGATCAGAACTTCCTTCATAAGTGATGTTCCACATGGAAGTATCACTGTCTTCAAAGCTTGGATTTACCACATAATTGAGAAGATCTACCGTAAGATCACAGGTCAGTTCCGTTCCGTCTTCTAAAGTACCGTTAACGACGTATTCGCCGGCCACAGAGGTATCGATGGCTGCAAGTTCGTTCTCGTCCCATGTAACGGGCAGGTCTTTATTTAAAGAGCGGTCGTTATATATCACGCTTACACTTTCAGGTAAAACGAGATCGGCGCCAACGTTACAGTTTACGGAAGGCGTCGGAATGTAATCGATGGCAGGTTCCGTTACGGTGCCGTATTTTAAATATTTAAATGTGTTCAGAGAAGCAAGTGGATGGCCTGTAAAGTCGAACAATGCCTGATTGTCCCAAGAAGATCCGCCGTAATATTTTCCTGCGTCTTTCGGATCATAAGCGGAGGCGTAACTGCTTGCCCATCCGCTGCCGTAAGTTTCCCAAAGCTTTTGGTTTTCCGAAAGAGTGTCCGGGCTGCCTACGGGAATCCATGTACCTTCCCAATAAAATACGCCTAGCGCCTTGGAATCGTTGGCGATGGCGCAGACATCGCGCAGGGCGGCTGCCTGACTTTGGACGGATGCGGTATAACCCTCGATCAGATCCGCTTCGCCTACGCTGTTGCCGATGCCGTCTCCTTCTTCTAAAGTATAGCAATAAGAAGTTTCAGCGATCAGCGTTTCTTTTTTATAATTGTTTCTGATATTATCCATTACTTTTTGCAGATTTTCAAATGTACCGTGCCAAAACGGATAATAGGAGAGAGCGAAAATGTCATAATCTACGCCGTATTGTTCCATTTGGGACAGAATCCTGTCAATACCGTCATAATCGCTGGCGTCCGTAAAGTGGAGCGCGACTTTGATGTCTTTTTCGTAAATATTTGAAATCTCTCTGATCGCGCGGCTGCCTCCGTTCATAAGGAGAGCCATATTCTCGAAAGAAGTTTCTCCGGACATACCGTTATTGGTCTCGTTGCCGACCTGCACCATGGAGACGTCGACGCCGGCATTTAAAAGTCTGGCAAGACTTTCTTTGGTAAATTCATAGAGGGCGTTTTCCTTTTCTTCAACGCTCATTCCTTCCCATGCCTTCGGACACATTTGCTTTGCAGGGTCGGCCCAAAAATCTGAATAATGGAAATCGATGCAGACTTTCATACCATATTGCGTGGCGCGCTTTCCAAGGGCGACCGCTGTTTCTACGTCGTTGTTCCCGCCGCCGTAACCGTTTCCGTTTTCATCATAAGGATCGTTCCATACGCGGATGCGGATGTAGTTGACGCCGCTTTCGGCAAGGGTTTTGAAAACATCCTGTTCTTCGCCCGCTTCATTATAATATTTGACGCCGCTGTTTTCATTGGCAAGTACTGCGGAGGCATCCATTCCTCTGATAAAATCATCGGAAATGTCGGGGATGGGTTCTACATATATGGCAGATTCTTCCGCCTGGGAAGGCAGATCGAAGTGCATGGCTTCAATCGTTTCTACCTGAGGGACGATCGTTTCCTCTCCGGCGTTTTCACCGTTCCCTTCGGAGTCCTGTTCAGATGCCGGAGAGGAAGGGGGCTCCGATACGGTGCCGGTATCTGTATTGGAAGTATCGGCAGTTCCGCAGGAAATGCAGGAAAAGGATAGTAAAGAAACGCCTATTAGGCAAAAATACTTTTTAAGTTGAAAAAACTTCATAAAAATCCTCCAATATGCTTAAATTAAAGCAAATTCACAAACAGTTTTTACTAAAAATTACGAAATCAATGCTTGAATTACTGTAAATATAATATGGACAAACGGTTGCGCATGGTGTATTATAACATAGGATTTCCTCATTGTAAATAAAATTATTTCCCGAAAAAAAGCGCGGAAAATGTCAGAAAAAGGGCTGAAACGTGGGAAAAACCGCAGGTTTAAAGTAAAAAAATCATGGAATTAAGAGAATTATAAAAAATGCACAAAAATGTATACTGTCGCTCGTAAAAAATACACATTGACAATAAGACGTAAAATTGGTATCCTCAATACTAAGGACAAACGATTGCGCAACTAAATCGAATGTCCCAAAGTAAGAGTAAGGCGGTTTTTAAACTGCCCACATCTAAAAAAAGGGAGGAAAACAACAAAATGAAGAAAAAAGTATTATCAACTCTTCTTGCAGCAGCAATGGTATTTTCATTGACTGCCTGCGGCGGCAAGGACGAAGGAACTGCCGACAACACGAACAACACACCCGCTTCTCAGGAAGCACCTGCTGAAAACAACGATGCAGAAGCACCTGCTGAAAGCAACGATGCGGAAGCTCCTGCAGATGCAGAAGCGCCTGCCGACATCGATTACGGCTCAGGCACGATTACAATCTGGGTTGCTGAGAACGTAGTAGATTTTACACAGACAAAATGTACGGAGTTCTTTGAGGCAAATCCGGCTATGGCAGGTTACACCGTTACGGTTGAGCCGGTTGGTGAAGGTGATGCGGCAGGTAACATGATCACTGACGTAGAAGGCGGAGCAGATATTTTCGGTTTCGCACAGGATCAGATCACACGTCTTGTTTCTTCAGGAGCTCTTTGCCCGGTAGTAGGCGACAATGCAAGCTTTGTTGATACACAGAACGATGCTGGTGCAGCCAGCGCAGCAAAAGTTGGCGATATGACTTATGCATATCCGATGACTTCTGATAACGGTTACTTCTTATACTATGATAAGAGCGTTGTAACGGATCCTACTTCTTTAGAGAAGATCGTTGCAGACTGCGAAGCAGCAGGCAAGAGCTTTTATTTCGAAATCAATTCCGGATGGTATCAGCCGGCATTCTTCTTTGCAACAGGCTGTACTTTGACTTATGACACGGATGACAACGGTAACTTTACGGCTTGCAATATTGACTATGCATCTGACAAAGGTTTAGTTGCACTGAAAGAGATTACTGAATTTCAGTCTTCTTCAGCGTTCCAAAACGGTTCTAACGCTTCGAATGCAACCAACTTTGCAGCTATCGTAAGCGGAACTTGGGATGCTGACGTAATAAAAGGCGTATTCGGAGACAATTATGCATGTGCTAAACTTCCTTCTTTCGAAGGTTCTGACGGAAATACTTATCAGTTGAGCGGCTTCGGCGGATTCAAATTATTAGGTATCAAACCGCAGACAGATGAAGGTAAATTAGCAGTATGCCACGCACTTGCACAGTTCTTAACAAACACAGATACGCAGCTTGCTCGTTATCAGGCAGTAGCTTGGGGTCCTTCTAACTTAACGGCACAGCAGGATGCAGCAGTTCAGGCAGACGAAGCTTTATCCGCACTTGCTGAGCAGCTTGCTAACACGATTCCTCAGGGCAACTATCCTGGAGATTACTGGACATTGGCAACAGCTCTTGGCGATGACGTAATCGCAGGTACATTAAGCACTTCCAGCAGCGATGAAGACTTAATGACAGCGCTTGAGAACTTCCAGCAGACTTGCATTTCTTATGCACAGTAATTTGATTTGATAGTTTTAGCCGGCAGAGAGTAATCTCTGTCCGGCTATTCTATAAGGGGAAACGTTTCCCGCATCAATATGTCAAACACAATCGGGAGGGATTTGGATATGGGAAAAAATGCTAACTCCGATGGCGTAAAGAAAAAAGAACAGAGTTCAGTCGGAAAATTTTTTAGTTGGCTCGGAAATGATTTAAAAGAAATTGTCCTGACATTTACGGAAGGGGACTGGAAGTCCCGCGTCTCGTATCTGATCATGGGGTTTGGGCCGATCATGCGTAAGCAGTTTTTACGCGGCTTTGCATTTTTGGCAATGGAAGTATTGTTTGTACTTTATATGGTTGGGTTCGGATGGCATTATTTGAAAGATGTCGGTACATTAGGAACTGTAGCGAGAGTTTTGAATGATAACGGAACTTATACTTATAATGACGACAGTTTCCTTATTCTATTGTATAGTATTTTAACGATTATTGTTATTTTGGCGTTCATTCTGGTATGGAGGATGAATCTGAGAGAAAACAGAAACGAAGAGAAACTTTTAAAGGATGGGAAACCGTTCCCAACAGTGAAACAGGATCTGCATTCGCTTTTGGATTCTAATTTTGATAAGACATTATTGACGCTACCGGTATTAGGTATATTTATCTTTACAGTATTGCCGATTATCTTTATGATCTGCGTTGCATTTACCGATTATGATAAGAATCATCAGCCGCCTACGAACTTATTCTCGTGGGTAGGGTTGGAGAACTTTAAGAATCTGTTTACGTTTGGTTCTACTACCGCAGGTGCGTCGACCTTTGGTTCTACTTTTTTAATTGTACTTTCGTGGACATTGATATGGGCATTCTTTGCAACATTTTTAACCTATTTCTGTGGTATGGGTGTTGCAATTATGATAAATAAAAAGGGAATTAAATTCAAGAAGCTTTGGAGAACGATCTTGGTTATGACCATTGCCGTTCCGCAGTTCGTTTCCCTGTTGTATGTAGGTAAGATGTTTGCAAACGATGGTTTGATCAATTCTTATCTGATGAAATGGGGGTGGATCAGCGAAAGAATTCCGTTCTGGTCGGATCCGGTTCTTTCCAAGATAGCGATCATCGTGGTAAACCTTTGGGTTGGTATTCCTTATACCATGCTGATCATGACGGGACTTTTGATGAATATTCCAGAGGATCTGTACGAAAGTGCAAGGATTGACGGCGCAAACGGCCTCCAGATGTTCAAGAGTATCACGCTCCCTTATATGTTCTTTGTTACAGGTCCTTTCCTGTTAACACAGTTTACGGGAAATATCAATAACTTTAACATCATTTACCTGTTGAATCAAGGTGGGCCGACGTCGTTGGCGCTGACCAATAAAGCGGGTTACACGGATCTGTTGGTTACCTGGCTGTACAAGATGACGGTAAACGATACGAACTACCGAATGGCGGCTGTCCTTGGTATCGCGGTATTCGTTGTGGTTGCAGGAATTTCACTGGTAGTATACAATATGCTGCCATCCGTAAAAGATGAGGAGGGATTCCAATAATGAAGAGTATGAAAACAAAAAGAGCTATAGGCAATGGAATTACTTATGTTTTTTTGATCGTTCTTAGTATTATTTGGTTATTCCCCTTTGTGTGTCTGTTTTTGCAGAGTTTCCGTTCTTATAATGAAAACGGAGGGGGAATGGTAGAATATCTTCTGCCAAAGACATTTTCGCTGGACTCTTATAAGTGGCTGTTTAGCGGAGAATCGCAGTTTGTACGTTGGTATATGAATACGTTGATCATTGCGATCTTTGTATCCATTCTGCAGACGATCGTTGTATTATGCGTCAGCTATGCGCTGTCCCGTATGCGTTTCAAAGGACGTACATTCCTGATGAGATTTTGGTTGATTTTGGGAATGTTCCCCGGATTCCTTACCATGATTTGTCTGTACTTCCTGTTAAAACAGTTTGGCCTGACACAGGAAGGCGCAATTCCCGGATTGATTTTGATCTCGGTAGCAAGTTCCGGTATGGGATATTATGTAACGAAAGGTTATTTTGACACGATTCCGAGAGCGCTTGATGAAGCGGCGCGGATTGACGGCGCTTCCAGAGCAAGGGTGTTCTTTACGATGATCATCCCAATGTCAAAGCCGATTATCATTTATGCGGCGTTGGTAGCTTTCATGAATCCGTGGTGCGATTATGTGTTTGCATCCTATGTTGCATTCGGTCATTCCAAGAGCTACAACGTAGCGGTGGCAATGCAGCGTTGGTTATGGACCGGCGACTATCAGGGATATTTTACAAGATTCTGTGCCGGCGGTATTTTGATAGCTATACCGGTAACCATTCTCTTTATGTGCTTGCAGAAGTACTATGTTGAAGGTGTTACAGGCGGCGCTGTTAAGGGTTAATGTTTTCGATACCTTAATATGGAAATTAGGCAGGATAAAAGCGGTAGCCGTTATGACTACCGTTTTTTTCCCCTAAAGACGTTTTATTTGATGGATTTCGATTGGTGAATATTGCACTGATATTTTGTCAGCGCTATATTCGCGGATTGAGCGAGAACGGAGGTAAAAATGGATAAATTTGTAGTAAACATCATTCATCGTCCGGAAATGGTTCCGGAGTATGCGGAGAAGGTGACCGGACACGGAAAAGAAGAGGATATCGGAAGAAAAGCGCTTTTGACGGAATCCTTGGATATCTTTAAGACACAGCAGGAGATTGCACACAAAAACGGGCTTAGGACAACCATTCAGATGACCTATGCGTCTTTGTTTAATGAGGAAGCGATCGCACTTGCCAAAGCGGATCATGAGAAATATGGAGATGAGATCGCGCTTTCTTTATTGGGACTTCCTTGTACGGAATTTCGTGAGAAATATAAGACAAAGGACTTTTGTATTTGGATGTTCTCCATGGAAGATAAAAAATCCATTGTAAACGATGTGTTTGAAAAATTCCATGACGCTTTCGGGTTTTATCCGGAGTCTACCGGTTCTTACTATATGGATGCGGAATTGGTAAACTATATTAAAGAAACTTACCCTACCGTGAAATGTGCGGTGGCAACCTGTTGGGAGGAAGGCCCTAAAGCATATCATACCTGTAACAATTCTTGGTATACTTTTATGGACGGCGGCCCCTGGGCTCCCTGGATTCCATCCAAACAAAACGTACACGCACCTGCAGCGGATGAAAGCGAAGACTCGGGAATCGTAGCGATCCCGCATCTTTCCAGAGATTTGCTGGCATGTTATGACGGCAACGGAAGTAACTTTGGAACCCATCCGCAGAACGTACTCCGCGGTATGATCTATGATACCGAGACATGGGAGTTTCCGTATTTATACAATTTGATCGATCAGTACCGTTCTTTGGAAAAATATAACAATGGTTATGCTTATAACATGGTCTTTGTAGGGCCGGGCTGGATGAATAAGATGGGAAGATGGGAAGCGCCTTATGAGCTTCTGTTGAAATCTTATGAAGACGGCATGGCATATTACGGACAGCTTAAGAAAGAGGGAAAGCTGGATGATATGACCATGGCGGAGTTTGCAGACTACTATAGGGAAAAGAAAACGTATACGGAGCCGGAATGCGCGCTTTGGAAAGATATTCTCTATGGTTCCGATAAGCAGTTGTTCTGGTTCTGCGATCCTTTTATGCGTGTCTGTGTCAATATGGATCAGGGCGGCGCTATCGTTGACTTAAGACCTTATGCCGCTAAATTGAATTGGCCGGTAGGTATCGGAACGAAGCATGTTACCGATGCGTCCTACCCGTTCCTGATTCAGGAAAAATACCGTGCGGGCTATTTTACCCATTATGCAGGGGAAGGAACCGTAAGGAGCGCAAAGCTTACCTATAAGGGAGAGGAAGTGGATCTGTGCCTGTGCCGCACGAAAGCGAAATTTGTGCAGGAAGAAAAGGTAAGAAGCCTTGTGCTGGATCCGGTAGAGATCGAATTTGAAGATCTGACTTTGAAACTGCAGTCTGTGATTTCTTTTGAAGAGGGAAGTTCCGATATTAAGATCGAAAGAAAGATTTTGGAAATGAGCGATCCGGATGCGGAAGTAGAGATCAACGAATACATGGTAGCATGTTACGGAACAACGGAATATGCGGAAGATATGACGAATGTGAAGCTGCATATCACAAACGGCAGCGAGGAGAGGAAGATCGATTATGCATATAAGTGCAGAGAGGAAGTAATGGAAGGTGCGACGAGTGTCAGCGCCGTGATACCTGAGATTGAGACAAAGGTATCCCTGCGTGCCGAGAAAGAGGGCGCGGCCGGTTATATGAAAGAAGGCTATGCATTCTCACCGATGTTTACCTTAGGTTATACCGCAAAGTTAAAGGATAAGGAGGCGTTTGCAACATGGCTCAAGCTGGAAAAGGCAAATTAAATTATAGGTGTCCTTCCTGTTTTATGAGAGATTTGGACATTGATATGTTTTATGACAAGGATAAAAAGGAGTATTACTGTATCCGCTGCCAGTATACCGGCACGGAAGAAGATGTTTTAAAGAAAAACGAGATGGCAAGGTTTCGTTATCGTGCCATGGCAAAGAGGATCACAGAGTTTGATTAAGGAAGTATGAGGCAGCCTGCATTCGTACTTTGTATAAAGGATCGAATGCAGGCCGTTTTTCATTTGCTGAAGCGGGCGGATGGGAGTCAGCGTGAAATTAGAAATTTCACAATCCTGATTTGCATGCCCGCTGAAGCGGGCAGATGGGAGTCAGCGTGAAATTAGAAATTTCACAATCCTGATTTGTATGCCGCTGAAGCGGATAAATGGGAGTTAGTGTAAGTTTTTTGCATGATGAAGAAGAAAGGTATGAAAAGATCATGGAGCAGTTTGTAAAAGGAATGGATATTTCTACTCTTTTGGAAGTAGAGCGTTTAGGCGGTAAATTTTATAATGACGGCGTGGAAATGGAGCTTCTTTCCATTTTGGAAAGTTATAATGTAAATGCCGTAAGATTAAGATTATGGAATAATCCTTATACAGAGGATGGCAGACCTTATGGCGCGGGCGGAAATGATTTTGAAACAACGTATGAACTGGCAAAACGTGCACTGGACAAGCATATGGAATTTTTATTAGACTTTCATTACAGTGATTTTTGGACGGATCCGGGTAAGCAGACCGTTCCGAAAGCATGGAAGGGAAAGAATGTAGAGCAGTTGGAACAGGCAGTCTATGAATATACGAAGGCGACTCTGCTTGCATTAAAAGAAAAAGATGCCTTCCCTACGATGATTCAGGTTGGAAACGAACTGACCAACGGACTTTTATGGCCTTACGGAAAGGTACCGGAATATGATAATATCGCTAAATTTGTGAATGCAGGTATCCGTGGAGTGCGGGCGGTGGATCCGAAGGTACCGATCATGATACATTTGGACAATGGCGGCAACAATGAGCTTTACCGTACCTGGTTTGACGAATTTATGAAACGTGGCAGCGATTTTCAGATCATTGGTTTATCGTATTATCCGTTTTGGCATGGATCGTTGGAGGATCTTGCAAAGAATATGAACGATATTGCGGTAAGGTACGGAAAGGAACTTATTATAGCGGAAGTTTCTATGGGCTTTACGATGGAAGATTATCAGACTTACGAAAAACTGCCGGATGAAAAAAGAAAAGGTATGGCAACTAAGGCCGAACTGGCGGCTAAAGTAGGATATCCGATGACGCCGGGAGGTCAGTGCGGTTTTATGCAGGATCTGATGACGCTGATCAAAAATGTGCCGGAAGGGAAAGGCAGGGGATTTTTCTATTGGGAGCCAGCCTGGATTCCTGTAGAAGGCAGCGGGTGGGCTACCGAGGAAGCGCTGGAATATATAAAAGAAAAAGGGCCTTGCGGGAACGAGTGGGCAAATCAGGCGTTGTTTGATTATGACGGAAACGCATTGCCCGCGTTGAAACTGATCCGGGATTTTTGACGACCGTCATATTGTTTTTCTTTGGGAATCGGGATAGGACTCGATTCCTTTTTCATTATATTTTAACAAATATTGTCATAATGATAAAAATATCATAAATTATTGCCAAATCGTGCAAAAAATCTTTCAAAAGAAACATGTTTATGATATAATTTAACAAATAGGGCGAGCAGAAGCCTAAACAACTAAAAAGGATGCCGGCGCTTTTAATAAATAAGGGCAGGGACCGGCAGTCGGGAGATTCATATGTTTGATTTTAAATTTAACTGGGACCCGCAGATCGAAACAGGGATTGCAGAAATTGACGACCAGCATAAGGTATTATTCCGTATTGGACGAGATATTGAACAGCTTTTGCAATATCGCTGCATTGGCGTCACCGAGAAGCAGCTTTTGGATATTATATGCGAATTGCGGGATTATACCGCGTATCATTATTATGAAGAAGAAGCTCTGATGGAACAGGCACGCTATCCTAAGCTGGAGGAACAGAAGGCAGAACATAGAAAATTTGCCGAGTATGTGGAACATATTGACTGTCCTGCAATGAGAGATCATCCGGAGAGGGAACTGAAAAAGGTAAAAGACGCATTACAGGATATGATATTTAATCATATGATGGTTGCTGATAAAGAAATGGCACAGGCAATAAAACCGATTCTTGAACTGCAGAAAGTCTGAGAGCCTTGACATTAGAGAGAATGTTATTTGGAAATAGCATTCTCTTTTTCTGCTATTGAGCAGTCGTAAGACGGCTCAAGGATAGAATCGTAAGAGGACGGAAAGCGTGGTGTTAACGGGTATGGAGAACACGGTAAAAATTTGGATCAGGCAGCTTTGTGATGCGGCGAATGCAGAAGAGGGATTTTATGAGCGGTTTACGGATAAGCTTGAAGCATCTCCGGCAATCTATGATGAGCTGGTTTACTATGCCCGGAATCTGGATTTTTTATGTAAATATAAACTGCATGGATATACTGTGGTGGATATCATGGTATGGCAGACAGATCATTTCAAGGCCGAACTGGACAGGGGGAAATACGATATGAAGAGAAATCCCAGTAAAATGGTTCTGATGGCTTTTGATACGTTTTTAAATATGGAGAAAGATCCGGAGAAATATGTAAGACAGATGTCGGGAGAGACGGGAACGGATTATCCCGGAAAATACTAAATGGAGCAGAGGGCTGATATGCATTATATAGGGATGTTTTTAAAAAAGTTTTTCCGTTTTCTTTTAAAACCGCTTTCTTTTGTACCGGCGCTCGTCGTTATGTATATGATCGCTTCTTTTTCGGCGCAGGACGGCGTGACGTCTTCCCAGATCAGCGGGCAGGTCAGCGGCGGGATCGTGGCGGTGGTAAACGAAAAACTGAATTTGGGATTCAGCGAGGAGCAGGTGGAGGAGATTTCTGAAAGAATAGAACATTATGTCAGAAAATTGGCGCATGTAACGGAATATTTCATACTGGCGGTATCGGTGTCGCTGCCTTTGTATGTATACGGACTGAGAGGAGTACTGCTTGTTCTTGTAGCAGGAGCCTTTTGTATAGGTTTTGCAGGACTGGACGAGTATCACCAATCTTTCGTGGCAGGCAGGAGCCCTTCTAAAAAAGACGTGCTGATCGACAGCATAGGAGTGGCTTTGGGGATCACGGTAACAAGGATCATAGGTTTCATCGGAAGAAAAACGATATTCCGTCCACTGGCAAATACCAAAAAGGAAGAATAGGTATTGTTTTTTAGAAAGAAAGAACAGGGAATGCATATGGAAAGTACAGTATTGATTAAAGCTCACAAAATGACGGGCGTCAGATTTGAATTAGGGGGAATAGAAGGGAGAAATACGAAAAATATGTCTGTAACAGAGGTGCTTAAAGAAGTGGCGAGCGCCCGGCCGGCAGGTATATTGAATTCGGTATTTTATAGGAACCTGCTAAAAATCGATTCTAATCTTCCTTTGATCTATGCGGGACTGGTCTATATGTATTATAGAAAAGAAGAAAGGGTGCATAGTCTGGAACATTTGATCGTGCAGCTTACGGATGAAAATATCATGGGATTTTATGAAAGCTGGATCTATGAAGACAAGCTGAAAAGGCTGTTAGTGGAAACGGCTTACGGAATGAGCGCGGAAAAAGACTGGGACGGCGGTTATGCCCAAATCGTAAAAAGTATCGTTTTGGATAAGGATGGACAGTATTACCGTTTTTTGGGAAGCGAGAAAGAAGCTTTCGGCCATTTTCTGATCGAAAATTGCGAAGTGACCGGAATAGAAGACAATAATCGGGAGAATTTGGGGAATGTTTATGAGCAGGCCGGGAAGTATTATATCAATTTGGCATTGCGCATTGTTTTTTGACCGTATCCTTGATAAATGTCAAAGAAGGGAATATAATAGGAATGTTCTTGATATTTTGTGTCTGTACGGAGGAGAGATACAGTTATGCGTATTATTATTGTAGGCTGCGGAAATGTGGGCGCAACACTGGCAGAGCAGCTAAGTAAAGAGGGACATAATATTACCGTCGTGGATACGAAAGAAAGGGCGGTAAGGGATATTTCCAATAATTTTGACGTGATGGGGATCGTTGGCAACGGCGCGTCCTTCAGCGTGCAGGCGGAGGCCGGCGTGGAGTCGGCTGACCTTTTGATTGCCATTACGGATTCGGATGAACTGAACCTGCTCTGTTGTCTGATTGCGAAAAAGGCGGGCGGCTGCCATACGATCGCCAGAGTGCGTAATCCGGTATACAGCAGGGAAATCGGGTATATCAAAGAAGAACTCGGGCTTTCTATGGTCATAAACCCGGAATTTGCGGCAGCAATGGAGATCGGCCGGGTGCTTAAGTTCCCGTCGGCAGTGGAAATAGATACGTTTGCCAAAGGAAGGGTAGAACTGATACGTTACCGGATCAAGGAGGGCAGCGTGTTGCATGATATGCCGCTGAAGGACATTTCTTTAAAGCTTCATTGCGACGTTTTGGTATGCGTGGTAGAGCGTGGTGAAGAGATTGTGATCCCCGGCGGTGATTTTGTACTGCAGGAGAAGGACACGATTTCTATCGTTGCGTCTTCGCAGAAAGCGACGCAGTTTTTCAAAAAGCTGGGAGCCGCTACTACGAGGGCGAAGGACGTGATTATTGTAGGAGGCGGCGAGACTTCTTATTATCTGGCGAGACAGTTGCTTGCGATGGGAGTCAGGGTGAAGATTATCGAGTATGATAAAAAGAGGTGCGAAGAACTAAGCGAACTTTTGCCGCAGGCACTTATCATCTATGGAGACGGGACGGATAGGGATTTGCTTCTGGAGGAGGGAATGGTACATACGGAGGCTTTTGTCTCCATGACCAATTTTGATGAAGAGAATATTATGTTAACTTTGTTTGCAAAACGTCTTTCCAATGCAAAGCTGATCACTAAGGTACACCGTATCGCCTATGACGAGATCATAGACGAACTGGATTTGGGAACGATCATTTATCCTAAATATATTACCGCTGAGAGCATTATCCAGTATGTAAGGGCGATGCAGAATTCCATCGGGAGCAATATTGAGACTTTATACCGGCTGAATAACAACCGGGTAGAGGCTTTGGAGTTTGTAGTAAAGGAAGATTCGCCGGTGGTAGGGATTCCTTTACAGGAGCTGAACCTGAAGAAAAATATATTAATCTGCTGTATCAGCCATAAAGGTAATATCATTACCCCGAGGGGACAGAGCGTTATCAGTGTAGGCGATACGGTCGTGATCGTTACGGTTAACACAGGCCTGCATGATATAAAGGATATATTGAAATAGGGGAAGGATCGGGAAAGTTTTATGGAAAGCATGAATCATTCTATTATTCGGTATATTTTGTGCAGGGTGATTGAATTAACGGGAGTCCTTTTGCTCCTTCCGGTACTCGTTTCGGTTTTTTACCGGGAAAAGCAGGGGTTTGTTTTTTTGTTCGTAGCTCTTTGCTGTCTTTTGGCAGGAAACATAGGAAAACGGATGAAGCCAAAGAGTACGGTGTTTTATGCAAGGGAAGGTTTTGTGACGGTATCGTTAAGCTGGATCGTTATCAGTATGATCGGCGCGCTGCCGTTTTTTCTGACGGGAGAGATTTCTTCCTATGTGGACGCGCTGTTTGAGACCGTCTCCGGGCTGACGACAACGGGAGGCACGATCTTGAACGATGTGGAGACCTTGTCTTATACAACGCAGTTCTGGCGGTGCTTTACGCACTGGATAGGCGGTATGGGAGTGCTTGTGCTGATCATGGCCATTCTCCCGCTGTCAGGCAGTTACAATATGCATCTGATGAGGGCGGAAAGTCCGGGCCCTTCCGTCGGCAAGCTGGTGCCGAAGGTAAGGACGACGGCGATGATTCTATACGGGATCTATATTGTGATCACATGCTCTGCCATTATAGCGCTCTGCCTTTCGGGACTGCCGCTTTATGAATCGGCGACGCTTACCTTTTCTACCGTAGGGACGGGTGGATTTGGCGTGTTGAATTCCAGCATTGCGGATTATTCCACGGTGACCCAGAGTATTTTTACGGTGTTTATGATTTTATGCGGCGTCAACTTTAATCTGTATTATTTGTTTTTGATCCGTAAGCCGAAAGAGGTGTTTAAAAGCGAAGAACTGAGACTGTATCTTGGGGTTTTGTTTGTAAGCGCAGTACTGATCACTTTGAATATCAGAGGCGACTTTAAAAACCTTTATGCGGCCTTTCATCACGCGCTGTTTCAGGTGGCGTCCATTATGACGACCACTGGTTTTACGACGGTAGATTTCGGAAAGTGGCCGGAATTTTCCAAGACGATCTTGTTTCTTTTAATGCTTTTGGGCGCATGCGCAGGCAGTACGGGAGGAGGATTTAAAGTTTCAAGACTGTTGATCGCGGTCAAGTCCATACGGAATGAATTGTCCTATGTAGTGCATCCGCGGAGTATCAAAAAAGTGCATATGGACGGCCGTACCGTTCCGGAGACGGTGATTAAGTCTACGCAGGTCTATGTCATGACTTATGTGGCGGTCTATTTATTTTCGGTATTAGCTTTGGCGATAGACCGATTTGATTTTGCAACGGATTTTACCGCGGTTGCGGCAAACTTAAATAATATTGGCCCTTGTCTTGGGCAGATCGGGCCGACCGGGAATTATGCGGGATATTCTGTTTTTTCTAAATTTGTCCTGATGTTCGATATGCTGACCGGAAGGCTGGAACTGTTTCCTATGTTGATCCTGTTTTCATTAAAAACATGGAAAAGATAAAAAACTTAAAATAGCTGTTGCGGTAAGATTAAAATTAATCATATCGCAACAGCTATTTTGGAGTAAACTACATTATCCATGTTATCACACTGTAAAAGAAAAGTCTAGTATCTATATTAATATTTTGCTATTATCTGTATAGATTACAGTGCGTAAAAATCAGCGCGGAAATGAGGGCATTTATGAAAGACAAGGAATGGAACACGGAGCAGGAACATTTTGACAGATGCAGAGCTTTGATCGCTCAAAATATTGCAGTTTATGAAACGGAAGCGGAGGGCAGGCACAAGGAGACGCAGGAATTATTTAAAGCAGTACAGGCGGGGGACGCGGAGCTTTATGATCAATTGATGACGAGCGCCAGTTTGGAAGAACATGCTTATAATCAGCTCAGAAAAAACAGAGCGGCGTATGAGAAACCTTATTTCGGAAGGATCGATTATAAAGATATAGGGCTTGAAAAAGAAGAAAAAGTATACATTGGGAAAAACGGAGTTTTTAGAAATAGGACGGAAGTAGTGGTCGCGGACTGGAGGGCGCCTATATCTACCGTTTATTATGAAAATGAATTGGGGAAGGGCAGTTATGCGGCTCCGGACGGGAAAAATTATGAGATCGATCTGTCTCTGAAGCGGACTTACGATGCGGACGGAGGGATACTGAAGGGATATTATGACAGTGACGTGGCTTCTAACGACGAACTTTTGGTGCAGTATCTGTCAAAAAATAAAGATGCGGTTCTGGGGGACATTATCGCTACGATTCAAAAGGAACAGAACGAGATCATCAGAGCCAATCCGTTTACGAATATCATCGTGCAGGGAGTGGCGGGGAGTGGAAAGACTACCGTAGCCATGCACCGGATCTCCTATATTCTGTATAATTATAAAGAACGCTTTGAAGCAAATGAATTTTGCATCATTGGCAGTAACGATATGCTGCTAAACTATATTACAAGCGGTCTGCCTGAACTGGATGTATTCCATATGAAACAAAAGAGGATGGACGAGATGTTTGTCCATTTGCTGGGACGGGACCTGAAAGCAAAGAGTAAGTGCGTGGCGGCGGAGGAAACGGACGGATGGAAGAGTAAATATTCTTTTATGAAGGGGCTGGAGCGTTTCTGTCAGAGAATACGGGAAGAGAGAATTCCTTTTCGTAACCTGATGGATGAAGAACTCGGCAGGATCATGTCCGCAACCGGTATCCGTGAAATGGCGGAGTCCTTTCCCGATTATTCGGTAAATAGGCTGCTGGCGCTTTTGGACGAAAGATTAAAGAACAGACTGAAGTTTTTGGTGGACGATCTGGACAAGGATGAGTATAGAAAGAAATTGAAAGAGAAATCCCTTCAATATAAGAGATATTATCAGGAACGGAAGATCACGAAAAGCGTTTTGAGCGTCTATCAGGAATTTCTTGCGGATTATGAGAGGCGGACGAAAACCGATGTTAAAAGAACGGAGGAAAGGCTGGCAAAGGGCGAGTTTGACGTATACGATCTGGCGGCGATGGTACTGATCAAATACCGGCTGTTTCAGAAAAAAGAGGACGAGGAATTTGGACAGATTTTTATGGACGAAGCGCAGGACTTTGGGGCGGCTCCTTATTATGTTTTAAGGACGGTACTGCCGAAGTGTTATTTTACGATCATGGGAGACGTTTCCCAAAATATCAATTACGAAAGCGGCATGAATGACTGGGAAGATCTAAAAAAGTGTATGCTTACGGGAAAAAATGACAGTTTCCGGCTTTTGAGTAAGAGTTACAGAAATACTATCGAAATTTCGGAATATGCAGGAGGGATTTTGGAGCTTGCTTCAGCCGGAGCTTACAAGATAGAGCCGGTCATCCGCCACGGAGCCCGGGTCGGGACGGTAGAAACCGAAACGGAGGAGGAATGTGCAAAGAAGGCGGCGGAACTGATTGGAGAGATGAAACAAAGAGGTTTTGCTTCAATTGCCGTCATCGTCTTTGCGGACGACGCGGGGGCAGTAGCAGATCTTCTGGGGAAATATACGGAAGTTACGGATGGGGGTAAAACGGGCTTTCAAACGGGAGTGATGGCACTGCCTGTAAAACTGACAAAGGGGTTGGAATTTGACGCGGTGCTTTTGTGGAAACCCGGGATGGAAAAAGCGCAGAAAAGTGAAAAAGAGGCGAAACTGAGATATGTGGCGGTGACCAGAGCTTTACATGAACTGTATATTTTGAATTGAAAAAGGAATGCGGCTTTGATATACTGATAGTGATTATAATCTCAAAAGTTGCGTCTGCGCGCTGTTTGCCGCAAACTTGTGATCTATTTATGGATTTGTACAGAAAAGCAGCGCGGAAATGGAGTAAAGGATGAAAAACAGGAAGATGAAAAAGATTTGCCGCATTATTTCCGTAGGAATGCTGCTCTTATTGACAGGATGCGGGAAAAGCAGCAGGGAAAATATAGACGCCGGCATGGAAAAAATAGCGGCGATGGAATACGGACCGGCTTTGGAATGCTTTCAGAGCGCGCAGGCAAAAGGAGAGAACGAACGTCTTGCATACAGAGGGATGGGACTGGCTTATATGGGGCTGACACAGTACGCGGAAGCGGCAGAGGCTTTTGAAAAAGCGTTGTCCGGCGGCGACATCCTGATCGATTCGATGGATTATGATATTAATTACTATCTGGCGACTGCTTATTACAAAAATAAGGAAGGGGAAAAAGCGGTCGCAGTATATGACGCTATCCTCGACCTTGATTCGGCGCAGAAGACCGCTTATTATTTAAGAGGAACCGTGAAACTGGAAATGGGAAGATATGAAGAAGCGATTGCGGATTTTGATCAGGCGGTCCGCTTGAACCCGAAAGATTACGCGCAGATCATAGATATTTATCAGGTATTGGAGCAAAACGGCTATAAGCAGGTAGGGAAGGAATACATAGAAACGGCAATGGCTGACGGAGAAAAATCTATGAGCGACTCTGAAAAAGGGCAGATGAGCTATTATTTGGAAGATTATACGTCGGCAAGCACTTATTTGGAACGGGCCAGAGAGAACGGAAAAGAAGAGACGATCCTGTACCTTGGAAAAACATACGAAGCTCTTGGAGAGTATAATTATGCGGCTAATGTTTATTCCACTTATTTAGGGGAGCATACGGACAGCGAGCAGATGTATAACCAGCTTGGGATGTGCAGGATGCGGATGGGAAGTTATGCAGAGGCGCTTACGGCTTTTCAGGCCGGAATCAATGTGAAGGACAATACATTGATGCAGACTTTGCAGTTTAATGAGATCATAGCATATGAATATTTAGGCGAGTATAAGAAAGCGGCGGTTCTGATGGAGAATTATTTAAAAAGTTATCCTGACGAGGAGGCGGCAAAGAGGGAAAACATTTTTTTGCAGACCAGATGAGTTTAGGATGTGTTTATTTTCTTCTGAAATCCTGATATTTTCTGCTTCTTCGCATATTGCTGCTAACATATGATATTGTTTATTTAAAAACACTAAATGCTGTTGTATACTTGTTTTGCGGTTCTCTCTGTCCTAAAATCCCATAAAATAGATCTTTGTTAACTCCGGGATTTTAGGACTTTGCTCTTCCATGGGGGCATTTAGCCAGTCGAAAAAATGCTGTCTTCCGCTTTCGGTTATGCAATAAACTTTTTTATATTTTCCATTATCAATCATTTCCTCATAGTTGATATATTGTTCTATTGCACATACGTAAAAGTCCCGGAATAATATTGTCCATCGTTTACTTCCCAATATTACTATTAGTAACGTTACTGCTGTACCTGTTTTGTGCTTAAAAGTCAGGCTATCGTTTGGTGATACAGGCGTATAGTAAGGTTGTTTTGATGCCTGAATGCAGGGGATGTATTTTTGTATGGGTACTTATATATGCTGTTTGCCATAGTTTAAAAATTTTCAGAATTGGTATATTATGGTAGAATATGAGGGAAATTGGGGGAGAGGAGAACAAGAGTATGAAATGTAGCAAGTGTGGTATTATACCGAAAGAGTCTGATCGATATGTATGGAGATGTAATTCCTGTAAAAAAGTATATAAGGTATCTTTAAAGAACATACAGGGATTTGCAGAAAAGAAAGGGGCCGGCAATACTGCGCCGCTTTTGAGATGTAAAGAATGTGGTGTACCGTTAGATGATGGGACTGAAACGATTGCATGGAAATGCTCTTGTGGGAACGTGCAGAAGGGAAAGTTAGGGGATTATGTTGATGTTGAGGAAGATGTATTGTTGCACTCAAATTGTGGATCTCCTATTAAAAAGCAGGAAAAAATGTTTGTGTAGCAGGATATGTTGATATGAAGACGACTTTTGTGAAAAATAAAAACCTTAAAACACTGAATTTATCAGCATTTTAAGGTTTTTGCTTCAATGCACAAAACGGCGCGAAATCTGAACCTACGGGGTTCGAATTCGCGCCATAAAATGCAGGAAAAGGGACTTGAACCCTCATGATATTGCTATCACACGGACCTGAACCGTGCGCGTCTGCCAATTCCGCCATTCCTGCACACAAGTAATATAATATATAGTTTTATAGTATTTGTCAATTGAAAATTGAAAAAAAATTAAAAAAATTTAAAAAAATTACAAAATTTGCAAAAGCTGTAAATGAGTATAGAGATCATATGCAATTTTTTATCTATGCCGGAGTAATATTTTGCGATATAATAAACACACTCCAAAGTGAAGAGTCCGCTAAAGCAGGAGCAAAATAAAATTTTGAAGGAATAGGGAGGTTTTATGAACAAAAATGAATTTGCAGTAACGCCGCCAATGGGATGGAACAGTTATGATTATTATGATACGACGGTTACGGAACAGGATGTGAAGGCCAATGCGGATCATATGGCGGCACATTTAAAAGGACATGGCTGGGAATACATTGTAGTGGATATTGAATGGTATGCGCATAAGGCGGGAAGCAAAAGGGAGGTTTATCAGTACATTCCTTTTGAAGAAGTGGAAATGGATGAATATTCGAGACTTTTACCGGATCCGGCCCGGTTTCCGTCTTCTGCCGGCGGGAAAGGATTTAAACCGTTGGCAGATTATATACATAATCTGGGTTTAAAGTTTGGCATTCACATTATGAGAGGGATTCCAAGAAATGCTGCCCATAGGCATACCGGAATCTTGGGAACGAACGTGACAGCGAACGAAATTGCCAATCCTTATTCGATCAGCCGGTGGAATCCCGATATGTACGGCGTTGATCCGTCCAAAGCGGGGGCGCAGGAGTATTATGACTCTATTTTTGCTTTGTACGCCGAATGGGGGGTAGATTATGTAAAATGCGATGATATCTGCAATACGAATATGTATCCCCATGATCCGTATTCCGCAAGGGAAGAGATTGAAATGCTGCATAAAGCAATCATGAAAACAGGACGGCCTATCGTACTGAGCTTGTCTCCGGGACCGGCGTTGATCGAGCAGGCATGGCATTATGAGACTTATGCAAATATGTGGCGTATTACGGACGATTTTTGGGATAAGTGGGAGCTTTTGCTCAATATGTTCGAGCGTTGTGAACTTTGGCAGAAGCATGTGTCTGAAGGCTGTTTTCCGGACTGTGATATGCTGCCGCTGGGATGGCTTGGAAAAGGATTCGGCCATGAATGGTATACGAATTTTACGGAAGACGAACAGAAGACTATGATGACGCTTTGGTGCATTTTCCGTTCCCCGCTTATGTTGGGATGTGAGCTTACGAAGTTGGATGAGAAGACCGCAAAGCTGATCACCAACGACAGGGTCCTGAAGCTTTTGAAAGACAGCGAAGGCGCAAGGCAGATCGAAAGAGACGCTTGCCATGCGGTATGGTTCAGTAAGGATATAAGAGAAAACGCCTGCTATCTGGCTATGTTCAATTTTACGGAGGAAAAGAAGGAACTGGCGATAACGGCAGAAAAATTGGGAATTGGCGGGATCCGCACGATAGAGGAATTATGGAGTGACGAGACGATTCCGGCTGCAGACAAGGAGATCCGGGCAGAAATAGCGTCCCATGGCGCAGTATTATTAAAAATAGGACTTGGCGTATAAACGACCATGGTGTGGGAGTTGACGAATCATGAAAGACAAGTTTCTGTGTTTAGGGATCTCATAAGAAAAAGCATGATATGTCATAAGGCGAAATATAATGAATAGAAAGGAACAGATGCATTAGAAAATGTGTATGGTATTTGGCGGGCCATATACATGAGAGAAAGGAATCTATGCAGGAAATTATTGTAGCCTTAGTGGATAAGTTCGGTTATTTCGGCATTCTTTTACTGATCGCGGTGGAAAATATTTTTCCGCCGATTCCGTCGGAGGTGATACTGACTTTCGGCGGATTTCTGACTACCTATACGTCGCTCAGCGTCGGGGGCGTTATCCTGTTTTCCACATTGGGATCTTTGGCAGGCGCGCTCGTTCTATACGGGGTGGGAAGAATCTTTCATAAGGAACGTCTTATGAAGCTTGTATCGGGAAAGACGGGAAGGATGCTGCGGCTGAAAGCGGAAGATATTGAAAGCGCGGAAAGCTGGTTTGAAAAGAGGGGAAGTACGACGGTATTTTTCTGCCGGTTCATCCCAATCGTCAGAAGCCTGATCTCTATTCCGGCTGGGATGAGCAGAATGCCGATGTCTCCGTTTTTGCTCTATACGACGGCAGGATCGGTTATTTGGAATACCGTGCTGGTAGTGATCGGAAACGTTGTAGGGGAAAATTGGGAAAGGGTAGTGGAAACGGTCGGCATGTATTCGGACTTGACGCTCATTGTTCTGGTCATTGTTTTTATAAGCGCCTTATGGGGATTTTATCATAAGAAAAAGTTGAAAACAAAAAGAGCGGTATAAGAAAAGTACGCTGGATTCCGGAGAATCCCAGCGTACTTTTTTATGTTTTTTTAATAAATGAACGAAGAATTGTGCATCCGTTTAGAAATAATCATTATAAATAGAACCGGAGTTGTAATTATTCGTATAACTTCCTTTTGCGGAATAAGTATTTGCTTTTGCCGCTTCGGAGGTTGCTTTCTCATTCATATAAGAAGCATATGAAGATACCCGGTCGCCGTAGGAATAATTCTCATTGAACAGTGATTTTACGCTGTCTTTGCCGGCCGACTGGAAAACTGTTTTATCAATGGAAAGTTTGTTGTCGCTGCCAGCGGTGATACCGATTCTTTCAAGCATATTTTTATATGACTGCGTTAAGTTAGTCATCATGTTAAGTCTTTGCGTAATAGTGGAAACGTTTGATTTACCGGCCGCATCCACCACTGAATTATAGTTATTTACAAAAGAGGAAACCGCATTGAAAAGAGCGTCTTCTTCTTCGCTTTCAAATACGGAGCCGGAACCCGTTTTAAGTAAAGCGTCTGCCGCGTTCTCTAATTTGCTGGTACTGTCTTTGATGTTGGTAAGGGAATCGGCGTTATCTTTGCTGGTACTGGTGCTTCCGGTTGTGCTTGTATTGGTATTAGTCTTATTTGTCGTAGCAGAAGCGCCCTCCGCCGTTGCTTTGTTACTTATGTAAGAAGCATAAGAGGATATTCTGTTACCGTAAGAATAATTGTCGTTGAATAAGGACTTCACCGTATTTACATTTGCAGAGCGGAAAGTTTCTTCATCTATGGAAAGTCTGTTACCGTCTATTGTAATGCCGACTTTTTCGAGAAGGTTCTTATTTGCCTGCGTAGCGTTTACCATCATGGAAGCTCTGTGCTGAATGGTAGGAGTATCCGACATACCGGCAGAATCCAGTGTAGCGTTGTAATCTTTTACAAAGGAAGAAACTGCGTTGAAAAGGGCGTCTTTGTCGCCGCTTTCAAAAACAGAATCGGAGCCGGTCTTTTGCAATGTATCAGCAGACTTCTTTAAATCTTCGGCATTTTGTTTGATCTTTGTAAGCGTCTCCACAGAGTCTTTTGACTTTTTAGCGGGATCGGGTTTATAATTTGCCGTTTTTCTTGCAGAAGTTGCAGTAGAGGTACTGTTCTTTGCGTAATAAGCTTTCATCAGTTTGCCGTAGCTGCCGTTTTTAATAGAAGCGTAGTCGGCAAGGAAATTGTTCATCCCGCCGCCGGAAGAACTTGAAAAAATGCTTGAAAATAAGTTTGAATAGTTGTTTCTTGAATTAATGTTCATGTAATCACTCCTTTGAATTTGATTATTGGGCATCCGTGCCGCATGTTGCCGATTCCTTTTACACCTGCGAGTATACATCAAGTTGGTATGCAACGATTGATGTTTGCCATATATGGCTACCGCCGTATATGAGGCTGTCATAGAAACGATGCCATATAGACATATTCTAGTTTTATTATAATTACTATCGGCATATTTTACAAGAAAATTTAGGAAAATATGCCTAAAAGTTAAAAAATTACGAGGTAAGCAGGGCATACCCTGCAGTGTGTTCGAAAAGTTTCCTGACAGTTGATTTTATTTCGAAAAGTATCGTGCGAATCCATTGTATTCAAAGAAAGGCCGGAATATAGTATTGATAGGGGACAAACAATGGAGAGACCCGGAAAGGAAGGTTTTTATGGACCGATTGAATATTGCGGAAAATATTGTGCGTTTAAGACATGAAAAGAGGATGACGCAGGAACAGTTGGCGGAGTTTGCAGGGGTTACGAAAGCGTCCGTATCGAAATGGGAAACGGGACAGAGTATGCCTGATATTATTATCCTGCCGCGTCTGGCCGCTTTTTTTGATGTGACCGTCGACGAGTTGATCGGTTATGTACCGCAGCTTTCCAAGGAACAGATCCAAAGCCTGTATCTTACATTTGCAGCGGAATTTGCAAGCTGTCCTTTTGAAGAGGTGATGGCGAAAACGAAGAACTATGTAAAAAAATATTATTCCTGTTATCCGTTCCTGTTTCAGATCTGCGTTTTGTGGCTCAATCATTATTCGTTGGGAAAAAGTGAAGAAAGCCGGTCAGAGACGTTACATTCTATTTTGGAACTATGCGGACATATCATGGAAGGATGCCGGGATGTCAGGATTACGGACGATACGGTTGTTTTACAATCCATAGTCTGGCTGCAGACCGGGCAGACCGCCGAGGTGATTGAAGCGTTGGAAGAAATATCGAAACCATACAGATTGTGGGGACAGAGCGGGGCCATGCTTGTACAGGCATATCGGTTGGAGGGAAAGCAGGATAAAGCCGAAAGTTTTGCGCAAATCAGCATGTATAATGCAATCATGTCTTTGATCGGGATGGCATCGATCTATATTTCTCTGCGGATGGACAATTTGGCGGACTGCGAGCCGACGATAGACCGGATCGGCGAAGTGGAACGGATCTATTCTCTGGCCAAAGTGAATCCGAATCAGATTGCCGGATTTGAGTATCAGGCAGCGTCGTGTTTTGCCCGTCACGGGAAAAAGAAAGAGGCGTTGGCACATGCGGGGAAATATGTGGAATGCCTGCAGGAACTGTTTGCATCCGGCCGGCTGCTTTTAAGGGGGGACGATTATTTTGATCAGATTGAAGAATGGTTTGACGAAACCGGTACCGGAGGCAATCCGCCCCGGAGCAGGGAATTGGTGCTGGAAGAGGTAAAGCGCTCTTTTTCTAATCCGCTCTTTGCCATACTGGAAGGGACTCCGGAATTTGAAAAAATAAAAAAGAAACTGGAAAATTTATCTTAAGGGAAAACCTTAAAGGAGAGGTGAACATGAATATGAATATTAGAGAAATCTTACCGTTTTTAATTCCGCTTGCCATTGCGCAGTTTGCACTATTAGGGTATGCGCTGTGGCATATACTTACGCATAAGAGTTACAAACGGGGAAACCGTATGACGTGGATCGTGATTGTGATCGTGGGAATGCAGTTTATCGGACCTGTTTTATATTTTGTTTTAGGAAAAGAAGAGTAAGGGAAATATCTGCGTGGCGGAGAAGAGGAGGATAGATATGGATATTTTAGAAATTTCTGATGTAGCCAAATCTTTTGGTAATGTGAAGGTGATCGACCGGCTAAGTTTTTCCGTGCCGGAGCATTCGGTATTTGGGTTTATCGGGCAAAACGGCGCAGGTAAGACTACGACGATGAAAATGGTACTGGGCCTGTTAAAAACGGATGCGGGGGAAATCTCCGTAAACGGAGAAAAGGTGTCTTTCGGGCAGACCGATACGAACCGCTTTATCGGTTATCTTCCTGATGTGCCTGAATTTTACGGTTTTATGACTCCGGCTGAGTACTTGCTCATGTGCGGGCAGATTACGGGCATGGGAAAGAAGGAGAGCAGGGAGAAGGCGGAGGAACTTTTGAAACTGGTAGGGCTAAAAAATGCGGATAAGCGTATTCAGGGGTTTTCCCGTGGAATGAAACAGCGGCTTGGCATTGCGCAGGCTTTGCTAAATAGTCCGAAACTATTGATCTGCGACGAACCGACGTCGGCCCTTGATCCGGTCGGGAGAAAGGAAATATTGGAAATCCTGCATTCGGTAAGGGAACATACAACGGTGATCTTTTCCACCCATATCCTTTCGGATGTGGAACGGATCTGCGACAGGGTCGCCTTTTTGCATAAAGGGAAGATAGCGCTGGAAGGAAGGATAGATAAATTGCAGGATCTCAGGAAAGGGGACAGAACAGAACTGGAGTTCTGTACTCCGCAGGATGCCGGACGGTTCGCTTCGCTTCTTGAAGGATGTGTGCGCTTGGATCCGGTGAAGATCCGTATCATAAACAAAAAAGAAAGCGATATGGTAGGGATCCTGAACATACTGGCACAAAATAAAATTCCTGTAAGGCGGCTGGAAAGGCTGGAACCGACTTTAGAGGAGTTATTCATGGAGGTCGTAGCCTGAAATTGAAAATTTCACGATCCTGATTTGTATGCCCGCTAAAGCGGGCAGATAAGAGTCAGCGTGAACACGATTGTAATTGGTATGCCTGCTGAAGCAGGAAGATGGGAGTTGACATGAAACAATTATCTGCATTTACAAAAAAAGAGTTTTTGGAGCAGATCAGGACAGGGAAACTGCTTCTGCTCGGTATCATCTTTTGTCTGTTTGGGATCATGAATCCTGCCATTGCCAAGCTGACGCCGTGGATGATGGAAATATTATCGTCACAGCTTGCAGAGAGCGGAATGATCGTTACCGAAGTCAGGGTAAACGATATGACTTCCTGGACGCAGTTTTTCAAAAATATGCCGATGGTACTTATGATTTTTATCGTTATGTTCAGTGGGTGTCTGACCACGGAGTATCAGAAGGGAACGTTGCTGAACATGATCACAAAAGGAATGAAGCGTTGGAAGATCATTGCCTCTAAAACGGCGGTGATCATGGTTCTCTGGGTAGCAGGATGCCTTTTAAGCTTTGGGATCACTTTAGGTTATAACGCTTATTTTTGGGGAAATGATACGGTCCAAAACATAGAAGCTGCGGCAGGATTTTTTTGCCTGTTCGGATTATGGATTTTGGCGGCGCTGATCATGGCGTCCGCTCTTTGCCGGCAGACTTTTGCCGTGATATTGGGAACGGGGGCGGCCTATCTTGGGGCTTATCTGATTGGCATGTTCCCGGCTTTCAAACCGTATTCGCCGTCCTGTCTTTTGGACTCGGCCGCTCTGCTGACGGGGGCAAATTCGACAGGAGATTATCTGTGGGCGGTTTTCATTACGATTTTGCTTATGTTCATACAGGGAGTCGTTGCTATTATTGCTTTTAACCGGAAAACCTGCTTGTGAAAACTTGTCCTGACGGATATAATGGAGTGAGAATAAGACGGTGCGACGTTTACCGTAACCATCCGGCCCACCGTGGGGGCTATGCGGTAAAGGCACGGAAACGGAGAAAAGGATGATACGGACATTTGATGCGCATAAGATCAGAGAGCAGCAGGAACTAACGGGAAAGCTTTGGCAGTTTCCCCCCTGTCAGGAAGAATACGCAGGACGCAGCTACATGGTGGCAACGCCAAGCTGTTTTGAAAGCTATCCGGATTTTGGCGGTTATCGGGGAGAAGCGGTCTATAAGACTGTTTTTTGTGCAGGCGGAGCAGGTGATCCGCGAAATGATACCGGCCCATTACAACCATCCGTCTATTTATATATGGGGTATCCTGAATGAGTGCGCCAGCAAGACCGAGTATGGAAAGGAGTGCTATACAAAGCAATTGTCCTTGATCAAAGAGCTGGATCAGACAAGGCCCCATTCGTTTGCGAGCTGTAAGTTTAAAACGGATATCTGCTTCGGGCTGCCTGATGTGGTGTCTTACAATATTTATCCGAAATGGTATCATGATACTCCGGTAGGGGAATATTTGGACGATCTGTATCAGTGGGTGCAGAAGGAAACGGAGGGGAGGGGCAAACCGTTTTTGATCACAGAGATCGGGGCGGGAGGGATTTACGGCTACCGCAATCCGTATCATTCCAAATGGACAGAGGAATATCAGGCCAGGACGCTGGAGGATCAGGTAAGATCGGTATTGGAATATCAGGACTGCTGCGGTGTTTATATCTGGCAGTTTTGTGATATCAGGATCAGTGAGGAATGGTTTGGGACGCGTCCCCGCACGATGAATAATAAAGGGATCGTGGACGAATACCGTCGTAGGAAACTTGCTTATGACGTGGTAAAAAAGATCTTTGAAGAGTACGGCGATTATATGGAGTGAACCGTTGTAAATTTTCCGGCAGAGAATACAAAATTCCTGCCGGAAAATTGTTTCCCGGAAACCTGATAGAAATATGCTCTATTGAAATAATAGTGTTTTATTTTTTGTGTCTAAAACCGCCCCTCTGCCAATAGGAAAAATTGCATGATTGGAGCCATGACCAAAATCGTCACAATAAGCC
>CAJTWM010000028.1 GCA_910579805.1 uncultured Lachnospiraceae bacterium
TTGGCTTTTTCCATTTTTTCTTCGGAATGCCGTGCCGCTGTTTACGCGGTGGACTTTTATATTAGCACACCGGATTCGTATTTGTCAACAGCTTTTTTCTATTCTTTTCTACATCTTTTGCGGCAAAAAAATCTCTGCATAGATGAGATTCCCTAAGCGCAACGCTTGATTAGAATAGAGCGGAGAAAGAGGGATTTGAACCCTCGCGCCGCGTAAACGACCTACACCCTTAGCAGGGGCGCCTCTTCAGCCTCTTGAGTATTTCTCCATCGTCTGAACTTATCCTCTACCAATATTTTATTGGACGTCCTTTGCCTGACGCAAGTGTTATTATACATAACGTCAGCACTTTTGTCAATCCATTTATTTTAAAGTACAAAATTCTTTTATCGCACTTTGATAAAGATCCCTTCCTTCCGCATCGATTACAACGATTACGGGGAAGTTTTCCACCTCTAATTTTCTAATAGCCTCTGTACCTAAATCATCATATGCAATTACTTCGGATGACTTAATCGACTGTGCCAGCAAAGCTCCGGCACCGCCTACCGCCGCAAAATACACCGCACCGTTTCTTATAATAGCTTCTTTTACAGAATCAGAGCGTTTTCCCTTTCCAATCATTCCCTTTAGTCCCAAATCCAATAATGCAGGTGCATATTTATCCATTCGGCTTGCCGTGGTTGGCCCGGCAGATCCTATCGGTCTCCCGTCTCTCGCCGGAGACGGCCCCATATAATATATGATATTATTTTCTAAATCTAACGGAAGATTTTCTCCATGTTTTAACGCCTCATCCATCCTTTTATGTGCGGCATCTCTTGCCGTATATATCGTTCCGCTAATATATACATAGTCTCCGGCTTTTAATTCATTTATATCCTGAGCGCTTAAAGGCGCTGCCATATGTCTCTCCATAACAACTCTCCATCCATTCTTCTTTATAACCAGCGTAGTGTGTTATTGATATTTAGTAAAACTACATAATATATCCTTTCATCCGTAAGGCGGATTTCTACGGCGTAACGATGGCTGTAACTAAAAAATTCTTAAATCGTTCTTACAACATGGCGGTTCACATGGCAGCATATATTAACCGCGACCGGCAATCCTGCAATGTGTGTCGGATATGTATTAATATTGACAGCCAATGCCGTTGTTGTCCCTCCAAGGCCGCCGGGACCGATTCCTGTACTGTTAATTAAGCTCAACATTTCCTCTTCCATTTGAGCTACATACGAAATATCTGAATGTAAACCAACAGGACGGGTTAAAGCCTGCTTAGCCATCAATGCGCACTTTTCAAAAGTTCCCCCTATGCCTACGCCTATAACCATCGGTGGACAGGCATTGGGTCCGGCCTCTTTCACCGCTGCCAAAATTGCTTCTTTTACACCTTCCATTCCGTCTGACGGCTTCAACATAAATATACGGCTCATGTTCTCGCTGCCAAATCCTTTGGGAGCAACCGTTATGCTGACCCGATCGCCGCTTACTATCTGATAATGTATGACCGCAGGCGTATTATCTTTTGTATTTTCTCTAATAAGGGGGTCACTTACTACCGATTTACGCAAATAGCCCTCCACATATCCCTGCCTTACTCCTTCATTTATTGCCGCTTCTAAATCTCCGCCTTCAAAATGGACCTCTTGACCGATCTCCATAAAAATAACTGTCATTCCAGTATCCTGACAAATCGGTATCATTTTTTCTCCTGCAATTTTTAAATTATCCTGCAATTGACCAAGAATCTGCCTTCCCAGCGTTGCCTTTTCCGTTTCCATCGCATTTTTCATTGCGGTATCCATATCCGGTGAAAGAAAATGATTTGCCTCAATACACATTTCTTTGATACTTTTTATAATTTCTTCTACTTGAATTGTTCTCAATACTATACCCCCTTGCGTATCTTGGGACACACCGATCAGCAGTCCTGACAGTAAAACTTTCTTTTTATGAATTCTTTCCCGCCAAAAATAAGTTCCTTTCAATATTCAGGAATGATATATTCACATTTCTTTTCTAATGATTCCTTATATATTAACCTTTATTGTTCTACGATCTGTTTTCTGACAGCCTCCAGTTCTTCCTGACTCGGTTCTTTTTTCTCCCATTCGATCTTTTGACGGTCCCCTTTATATCTAGGGATTAAATGCATATGAAAATGAAAGACTGTCTGCCCAGCCGTCTCCCCGCTATTCTGCATAATGTTAAATCCGTCGCATCCCAGTTTTTCTTTCATCTCTGTCGCAAGTTTTTTCGCTAATACTATTACATCCGACGCTATATTTTCAGGCAATTCAAATAAATCTTTATAATGTTCCTTAGGAAGTATTAACGCATGCCCTTTGGTTGCCGGCGCCAGATCCAAAATCACCCGAAAATTTTCATCCTCATAAATCGTTTTAGAAGGAATCTCTCCGTTTGCTATTTTACAAAAAATACAATCGCTATCTTTCATCTCAACTATACCCCTTTCAACTTCTCAATCTTATCGGCCATGGTGTTGGCATCAAACGTTGGAAACAACCAGTAAAACTGATTATAAATTTAATTCTCCCGCTTTCGAAAACACAAAGATTTGATCCAACGCCCTTAATATTTTAAAATCACCTTTTAATTTCATCTCACCGGACATAAAAGCTCTTTGAAATGTCATTCTTGAAGCTATGATATCCTGCATAGTCTCTTTTGTAATCTGCAGTTCAACTTCCGGTTTTTCTACCGTACCATAAAAGCATTTAAGTTCTCCATTATTTACTTGAACAATAAGCGGCTTTTTTTTACCTTCGATCACAAATTTATAAGTAACCTTTAAGCCTGACTGTGGTACGAAATGGCTTTCTAAATCCGGAACAAACTCTAATCCGTCATCTGTTTCTTTTGTTTCCATCAAATCTTTAAATATACTTGCTAATTCTTGAATATCTTCCTTTTGACGTTTTACATATCTGTCATCAGCCGCATATTGAGACAACTGCTCGGATTCCTGAGGCGTTAAATCAATATTTTTTGTTATGGCTATCTTTTGTTTTACCGCCTGATTGCTCGCTGGAAAATTCGGCAGTTTTTGATGAATAGTACGATACATACTTTCGGCCTTTTTTTCAATGAGTTTTGAATAATCCTCATTCATTTCTAAAGTCACCGTATCCGCAATATAACCGCAGATCCCGCTGCATGGCAATCCCCCAAGAATTTCCCATGCAGTAGCAAGATTTAATTTTCCCTCACGCTCACCATAGGTAGTTGACATAACGACAGGACACATATAAAGTTTACTAATTTTTTCCTTGTCTGCGTATAACCAGCATGCGTCTAAAAATTGCTGCATATATCCGCCAATCCCATACCATTCTATGGTTGTTGCAAGGACAAGTCCGTCGATGTCTTTTAATGTCAGGGGCAGTGTGGTGATTTCATTCTTCTTCTCATATAAATTGTAACGTTCCACCGTTACATTCAGCTCTTCAAGTACCTCCTGCATTTTATTAATAACATAAAGCGTAGGATCATCAAGCATTCCCCTTCCACCATAATAAATATTAATTTTCATGCGTTTCCTCATTTCTACGCGGCTTTATTGTACGGATCCATATATGGACCACAAGTTTGCGGATGCCCCGCAGACACAAACTTGTGATTACAGATTTCTGATTTTTGCTTTCCCATCATGCCGCTTTGCGGCGCAAACAATCCTAAACCCTAGAGTGTGTCGGAAAAATGTATGGTTTTCGCATTCCCTTCACGTTTCCTCCTTGCTGATACAATAACCGCTATTAGTATTCCTATAATCAATCCGCCTATGTGCGCGGCATTATTAATATTATCTACAACCAATCCATTATAAACAGATAATAAAAGCATAACTACAACGCCTTGCCATTTGATCTGTTCCAACCTCCCTTTATGAAAAAGGACAATAACCAACAGCGCTCCCGTCAGTCCAAAGACAGCTCCGCTTGCCCCCACAGAATAGCTATATCGCTCAATTTTTAACTCCCATAAAGCGGAAATGATATTTCCCCCGATCCCCGAAAAAATATAGACGACAAAATAGCCTACATGCCCTATATACTTTTCCACTATTCTGCCTATAAAAAACAATAATATCATGTTATTGAAAAGATGGTCGATATCATAATGTAAAAAAACAGCGCTGAGCAGTCTGTAATATTCCTTTTTCGTCACAACATCCCAAACAAAAAAAGCACCTATATTATATAACAGTTCTCCGGTAATTGTACATATCAGAAATATTATAATATTAAGAATCACGAATAAAACTGTAAAATAATACTGTGATATCTCTTTTCGTATCTTTTTATGATCCATTCAGCAACCTCCGAATGAATCAAGCGTATCATTAATACCATCCTATGTCAACGATAGTGAAATCTAATTTTTCCAAAGGTAAGTTCATCTCCCTCTTCCACTAAAACTTTTTGGTTTGCAGGAATGCGGAACCCGTTTTTACAAGTACCGTTTGTAGAATTTAAATCCATAATATAAATCTCTTTTTTCTCTTGGTAAAATCTTGCATGAATCCGGCTTATGGAATTATCCTTCAAAATAAAATCCGCCTCTTCTTTTAGTTTCCCGATCGTAAATGGAAATTTATTCATTTGAATGATTGTCTTTCCATATTTCCCCTGTCCATATAATACATTTTCAGTCTCCGGCTCCAAAAAAACTGTTTCCCCGTAAAAATCTTTTCCTTCCTCATAGCCGTCATAGTTTTCTGTTTCCTCTTCTTGCTTTATCTCATACCTTTCCCCTCTTATTTTAGGAAATCCTAAAACTTCCTTTTCTATGACTTCCTCTTTTTTCTTCGTCCCTTTCGTTCCATTTAAGACGCTGTCAAAGCCCTCCTCTTTTTTGTCGTTTCCCTTATCCGGTATTTCCTTATCCCTTTTTCTTCGATTCCACACCTTATAACATGTATGTAGAAAAAAAGCTGCCAGATCTACTGCCATTCCCGCCAATATCATCGTTTCTTTTTCATAAGTCAAACGAACTGAAATTTTTATGCAGAGCAAAATTGTAAAAATGATTACCAAAAGACTGGAAAATAAAATCTCCCCCCATTTTGTTTTTTCTGTTTTATCGTCCTCATTCGAAAAATCTTCCCATTCAACAACATCGTCAATTTGTGTCTGGCCCTGATTTTTTACAATCTTTTTCTCGTTCTGTTTTTCCTCATTGCCCTCCCATATTGAATCTTCCCGCTCTGACGGGAAACTGCTTACCATGTTCTCTTCCCCATTTTTTTCCGTTTTCTTTTTTATATGCTCTTGCTCCTCAAACAACTCCCATATCTTCTTTGTTGAAATATGTCCGTGTCTAGACAGATCGTATAATCGATACGATATCTGCACTGCTTTTATATCCTTATGGTCGATCCTTTTCACAATATATTCCATAAAATTTGCGTAAGTATCTTCTTCTATAGCTTTATTGGGGAGAAACATAAAACCGGTTTCCCCTGTTTCAACATTTTGAAAGATATACTTTTCATTAAATACAATATGTTCTAAGTCCAATAAATATTTTTCCAGTTCCTTCCCTAATACGCATAGCTGAAAAAATAAATTTTTCAATGCATCATAATTTATTTCCTTCATTTCATATCTGCTTTGCAATGTCTGCTTAGATTGTACTTCAAAATATAAATAAGTATCGCCGTTGATCATCCTCATACGGCATGGGAGCAGTCCCTTTATTGTATTTTCCATTATCATTCTGTAAGAATAGGACGTTTTTCCTTCCTCTCCATAGTTGATCCGTAAATAATTAAAATTTCCGTCGCTTATATACTCAGTCTGCTTCACCATGATAAATAGCTACACCCTCTTTCGTTCCCCTTCTACTGCCCTTTATCTTCTTTTATTGGCCTCCACTGCTTTTTCTACCTTTCTGCAAACTCTTATAAATGTTATCGGATTTGTCCGATCCACAGTTTTTTTCTCATTTATGATCCATTGTTTCTTTATCAGTTTTCCATTTCCCCAAGTTAAAACATAAACGGGAATCTGCATTTCACATTCAAATTCTACGGAAAGTTTATTTCCCTTTACCCGTGCCTGTCTGTCGATTTGAGACACGGCATAATACTTCGGCATGCCTCCTCTACTCTGCCGTAATGTATAATCCACTACCTCTTCGTTTGTCAAATCTTGTCTTAAACTGCCCCGTAATCCGGCCGTATATACATCATGAAGAAGTAATACCCGGTTGCACATATATAACCCCAAATAGCACAAAAGCGCTATAACGCAAATGAATACAGGCATTAAAAATGCCGCCTCAATTGTAAAATATCCGCCTAATTTCTTATTTTTCACGCTAACTCCCATCTGCCTGCTTTTGCAGGCATTCAAATCAGAATTCTTGACAACAAAACCCTGCTTTTAAATTTTATTGTACAAAAGTTGACTTTCAAACCATTTTTTCTTCGGTTTCCTTTACTCTATTCAATTTTGTACGCATAGCATAACTACGTATACCGCAGTCAGAAACGGTATGAACGGTATTTTATATCGTTTGTCAACCTTTTTAATGACCAGCATTCCCAATGAAAAAACTCCTGCCAGTGCAAGCGCGCCTGCCAGTACGATCACACTGTTTCCTGCACCTGTCAGACACCCTATTTCCGCTAAGACTATGCCGTCGCCGTAGCCGATACTCTGTTCCGTAATTTTGGCCAGTAGTAAAAGTATAATTCCCGGCGCACTTCCAGCCGCCACATGATACCACTTATGGCCCTCGCAAACCATACTGCCGATCAATGCAATGGCTCCAAGCAATAAAAACACCCATATCGGAATTTCTTTTTTCTTTATATCTACTGCTGCACAAATGATCATGACTGCTGCCAGTAATATATGAACTCCCATTTCCACCTTAACTCCCATCTGCCTGCTTCAGCAGGCATACAAATCAGGATTGTGAAATTAAAAATTTCACATCAACTCCCATCTGCCCGCTTCAGCGGGCATACCAATCAGGACCGTGAAATTTCATATTTCACGCTAATTCCCATCCGCCCATATCTTATCAATATCCACACTTACTGCATGGAGGACGTCCTGTTTCTGACAGCCTCACGGAATAAACCGTTCTTTTTAACCCGCTGCATTCCATTGTTGTATGATATCTATTTCCATACTCCGTAACGTATACCACAACCGCCGGCTCTCCCCCGCAACGTTCACACGCATAAAAAATGCCGCCTCCCTCATTCCTCTTTTTCTCAATGTCTTCATAATAAACCGCTTTTATGGAAGGATTCAGATAAGTACAATTACGGTTTCTATGATATACGGTCCCACTTTTTGTAATAAAAACATACACATCATCTTCGTTTGTATATAATGTTTTTTCCACATCATAACCGTTCCATATATGACCATAAAACCTGCTGTATATAGGAATCCCCTTTAACCCTTTCATAGAAAACAAACCTGTTACATCATATAGCGCTACGAGATCTACCCTGTCCTCCTCCATAATTTTAGAAGAACCATAATAAACCCCCATACTACCGTATTTTAATACTGTACTTTCCAAGTATTCTTTTCCTATACTGTTTTCTACATTCGTTTTTACAAATGTATAACTGAATAATGCCTGAGATAAAGGATATTCCTCCAAATCCAACCCGCTTTTATCATAGGCATACCCGTATATTGATAATTGTTTCCCCGTTTGATGCAATGCCGCCGTCATACTGCTCTGCAGATATACAAAATCTAAAACGCACAATAGATTTAGCACTGTAAATAAAAAGATAGGAAACACCAAAGAAGCTTCTACCGTCATACTGCCTTGGCAGCCCTTTCTTGTCTTGACAAAAGAGGAAACGGACAGGGACACCCTCTTTGGGAATTTAGATAATATGGATTTTATAAATGAGTTGAGAGAAATGGAATTTATATAGGCATTTTGATCTGCCCGGAGAGTTTTTTTGATTGCTTTTCCTTTTTGAAATTTTTGATTTTGTTTTTTTATTACATTATCTGTCATTTTCTTTCCCAAAGAGGGCATCCCTGTCCGTTCCTCCTTTCGTTAATCATGAAATATATAGCTGTAATTTCTTTGTATATTAAAATCATAACCGTATCCGCTATTTATGTATGCGATAAACTCAAAGCTCTCTATACATCCATCTAAACGGAAATTTTCATTTCCTGCGGTACGCCGGATATCCATTTCCATAACATCCGCCAGACGCATCGTTACTTTCGTTTCATCCGTCATGCATAAAAATACCCTTAAATAATCCTCATAAGACATCCCCTCCCCCTCGGAATCCCCATCTGCCAAATATTTTTGATATTCTGTCATATGAAAAAGTTTTGTGTTCCATGTACTTTCGTTTTTCATAAGAGGGACTCTTTTTTTATCCAACAAATTTCTTACATCCTGAACGCTTTCCACATAAGCCCATGCAAACAAAATCGAATATCTTACCAATGGTTCTATTTCCGGCACCATACATACAAGAGACAATATGCTGGAAACGGTTTCTATTTCAGCCATTTTGGCACTGTCAGATAAAAGATAAATGGCATTGGCAGCCTCTCGGATCAATAGCAGCCTATACACTATACTTTTTAAATTCTCCTCATCATTATCCTTTCCGCCAATAATATACTCCGTTTGATACTTTAACAGTGACTTATCTAACACATCCGTATACCTGCTGCATTTATCAAGTATATATTCATGAAATAATATATTGTCTATCAGGCCTTGCGGATAATCGACTCCCTCTTGCTTTCCGGTTCCTGTATGAAGGGTTCTGCCCGTCACATAATTTGACGGCGTGATCTTTTGGCGGGAAAGCTTATCCATATCTTTTACAACTAGCTTCAGCACGGAAAACCCTCTTGTTGCATTGACGATGTCTGCCGGATTATCTCTGGTAATCTGCGGTTTTACTTCTATTTCTTCTAATCCGTTTTCTGTTTCTACCGTCTGTGTTTCCGACGGCATATTTTCTTGCGCCTGATCGATCAGCTCATTTAATTCCTCCTCTATTTCCTTTCGCTGCTCTTGCAGTCTCCCGCTTTCCGTCTCATACTCAGTGATCTCTTGAAGATTTCTCATGATTTCATCTGCCAAAGATAAACCGATCCGGTCTTTTTCATACAGAACGGCCTGCCGTTTTATACCAATTCCGTTTTCGTCCGTCGCTACGGACACCGACAATAAAGCGACTTTTCCCACCGAAAGTTTTAGCATATCCCGATAATTTCTTATCGTATCCAATCCTTTTAATGAAAAATTATATTCCATATAGTCCCTTAAATGTGCCTCTGTATTACTATACGCAGGCGCTGCATCCCCATAACTTGTATCCACATAAAATAATTCGTACTGTTCCAAAAGCTGCCGATGATATTCGGCAAGAACCGAAGTCGCCGCCGTATCCGCCGTACATTCGATCTGCATTCGCATAGCGTTTATCCTCGCCCATTCTGTTAATGCCAGAATGAGCGACAAGATAATGCCTAAAGAAAGAGATAAGTATACTGTCAAATATCCTTTTTTCATCATTAAACCCCTGTATATTCAAGCTTTGCTTGCAATACTGCCACTAATAAGCAGTTGAACGTTTACTTCCCAATTTTCTGTCATGCCGCTCTGCGGCGCAAACTGCTAACACAATGAGAAGAATGCATGCTTTTGTCACTATACAGAATTACTTTGCTTAACGATCTTGTCAAAAATATTGTTTACCACTTGCGTGATCTGCTTTTTAAAAATAAGGACAAGCCCGATCAATACTACAATAATTAAAATCACTTCCACTGTTCCCATTCCGCTTTCATCTTTCCATAAATCTTTTAATCCGTACATTATTTTTCTTCCTTTCTTGTATGCTAGTCTATTAAATCCTATTGGCGTCCAAAATGAGCAGGCCCACTTGGCGTTTTTCCGTGTAAAATTTAATGTTTCTTAGGCGGCGTTCTTTGACGCCTTAGAAATTCTTCTCACGCTTCACCCTCCAAATGTCCCGAATGCGGGAATCATGATCAAGATCAAAACCATTCCGAACAAAATCATCATCGGCATCAATAATTTTGTTCCGGCCTCCTCTCCCTTTTTTCTGGCCCGATCCATTCTTTGGGCGAAAGCGATCTCCGCTTCTTCCTTTAATTGCTGAAGCATAGTGCTGTTTCCCTTTTGCATATTTTGGACAAGCAGGGTAGCAAGTTTGATATATTGCTGAATACCGCAGCGTCTTCCAAAACGCTCGTATGCCTCCTGTTCGGAAGTTCCGCTGTCTATTTCGTAACAGGTAAACAGCATTTCTTGATAAATATACCCCTTTTTCCCACCACTCCCTTTTTGTTTTGTCTGCTCTCTTGCTATTTTTCTCCATGCATTTCGTACCGTCATCCCCGCTCCCACATATAGCACAAGCCTGTTGATAACTTCAGGATAGCATTCGAACATTTCCTCCTGCTTTGCTAAAACCTGCTTATGCAGATCGTAATCTTTCACGCAATAGATCAGAGCCGCCGCCGTAGAAGCTATGATCAAAATGATTCCCGCGTTATTTTCTTTTTTCTCTTTCCATTGAACTGATTTTCCCCCAATCTGTTCCGGCAGCTTATACTCTTTTTCATAAATAGATTTTGCCTCATTTTCCGCCATACTCCTCTCCAATTCCTGCCGCCGTATTTCCTTCCCTGATAAAACCGGCGGTAATATATGTACCGGAAATACATACTCCCTTTTAAACTCAAAATATTGAAAAGAGGCGCATAAGTTCACTACTTTTCCCTCTTCGGACAGTTCTGCATTGTGCAGGGTACCGTCATAATCTACCGTGGCATAATCGCCGCTCTCCCACCGGATCTCAAACGGAAATCCCTCTATAAGATCCGGAAGATGCAAATCTGACCTTACATGATCTGCCCTTTCTCCCTCTGCAAATATGCTCCGTAAAACTTCTTCCTTTGCTTTTTCATATAGCGTCTGCAGTTCCTGATCCGTATAGCGGCGCTCTCCAATACGGAGCGAAACCTGCTCTTCGATCCCATTCCCATAGTCTGCGGTAACATCCAACTCCTTTTCGCCTTTTCCGTAATCATTTCTTGCGATATATCTTTCCCCCGTTATTGCATGTTCCGTATACGCTTTTACCGAAGCCAATATGGAAAATATTCCTCCTGCCGTAAGTATGCACAGCGTATATGCTATTTTTTTAACATAATAATCCTTTAATTTTTCCGCCGTGTTTCTTCCGGGATAAAGACTTTTCATGTCGGACCCCGACTGTTTTTTTATAAAATATTCTCCTCTTTTTTTCTTTATCAGACCGTAAATCTTTTCTCCGAAAAAGTAGAACAGCCTCACTCCTTTTCCCCCTTTAAACCCGTATATCCATGATTTTATCTTCTAAAAAAATCGCCCCTACATATACTGCCGCCCCGATCGTCATAATTATGATTCCGGCAGGATTGTGATAAAGCATTTGGAAAAAACCTTTTGACGTGGCGTTTACATAGGCCAAAATGAAGAAGGGTACAAAGTTCATAATATTTTGCTCTAATTTTTTAGCGCTGATAAGCGTTGCAATTTCTCTGTCTACCTCTAATTTTCTGCTGATGATCTCTACCGTTTCCGCAATAACCTGTCCGATATTTCCGCCGTTCTTTTTAGCAATAGCAAAGATATCTCCAAATTCTCTGATCTCGTCTACGCCGCTTCTGTTTCCAAACCCATGCAGCAGTTCTTCAATCGGAATATTGTTATTCATTCCGCCGATCATGTATTGCAGTTCCCGACATATCAGACCTTTCTCCCCATACATCCTCCTCATATCCGTATAACTCTCCCGAACCGCGTTTTCTGCAGAATATCCTGCGCGCATTCCCGCGCTGATGCAAAGGATCGCTTCTTTAAACTGAACTTTTAACAGTTCCTTTTGTTTTTTAGAAAGTTCCTTCCCTTTTCTCTTAAAGAAAAAGATTCCTATTGGAATAAGCGGTATGGCCGCCGACAGAGAACGGTAAAAAAAGTAAGCAAAAAATATAACGATTCCGGCCGCTTCTGCTCCATATAAAAGAAATTCTTTTCCTCCGAATTGGTAATGTTCATAATCGATCAGGGTCTTTCCGTTGTCTGCATGGCTAAACAGTAATACCCGCGCTTTTAAGTTTTTCTCCATTCCGCAATTCTCCTTTCTTTTCTAATTTTCCAATCACATGGTTTTTTTTACTTCTTTCCCCTTCCTCAAACTTATACAATGTGTGGAGACAGATATTTCCCTCCCTGACTCCGTCTACTTCTGCAATCTCCAAAACTTTTCTTGTTTTATCCCGAAGCCGCCCCAAATGAATAAGAATATCGATTCCCGAAGCGATCTGCTGCTTGATCGCCGCAAGGGGCAGATCTATTCCCATTAACACCATTGTTGCAAGTCGGTTCAGCATATCTTCCGTCCCGTTTGCATGCCCCGTACTCATAGAACCGTCATGGCCGCTGTTGCACGCCTGCAGCATATCGATGGCTTCTCCTCCTCTCACCTCGCCTACGATGATTCTGTCAGGACGCATTCTAAGAGACGATTTAATAAGATCTCTGATTCCTACGGCGGCGCACCCTTCTAAATTAGCGTTTCTTGTTTCCAGCCTGATCAGATTGGGAATATCCTGAATCTGCAGTTCCGCATTGTCTTCTATCGTAATGATTCTTTCGTCTTTCGGGATATATGCGGATAGTGCGTTTAAAAATGTAGTCTTGCCGGATCCTGTCCCGCCGCTGATAAAAATATTATACTTTGCCTGTACAAGACTCTTTAAAAATACGGATACTTCTTCCGTGACAGAACCGATCCCGATCAATTTTTCCATCGTGACCGGCTTGTCGGGAAACCTCCTAATAGTAATAGCGGGCCCGTTTAACGCGATTGGGTTTAAAACGATATTGACTCTGGAGCCGTTTGGAAGTCTGGCGTCTACAATGGGCGAAGACTCGTTGACTACTCTATTGCAGCCTGAAACAATCTGCTGTATGACATCCTGCAGCTTTTCCATTGATTGAAACCTGCGTTCCCACTGAAAAATCCTCCCCTCTCTTTCCACAAAAATATTGTCCGTACCATTTACCATAATTTCCGTTACCGCGCAATCGTCTACAAGTTCCTGCAAGATATCCAGCTTTCTTACGGACGCAAATAAGTCCTTTCTGATCTTCTCCTTTTCCTTTAAACCAAGATGCAGCTTTTTATTTTTGGAAATAATAAATTCATCGATTTTTTCCAGCATTTTATCATCTGATATTTCTTCCGTAAAATCCAAAGAATCCAGCAGCCCTTTTCGGATGTTCTCCAATACGGCGCTATATTCACTCATACTGCATATCCTCCCGCAGTACCTGCCTTACATATTCTCCAAGTTCTCCGTAGGTGATCTGCTCTAATTTAGGAGCTATCTTTCTAATATGAGGCATTTTTTGTTTTTTTGTCTTATCCAAAATATCTCCGTAATCCATATCTTCCAAAAGTTCTTCATATTGATGCATCTTAGCCGCTGCAAAATGATCGTCTTTGAAAATGGTATACACTATATCACATTTTCTAAGCATCTCCAGCAGCCCCTGAATGCAGTCGGATAAGTCCAGTATGATATATTCGAACATTCCCTCTTCTTCTATAGCCGCTAAAAGTTCCGTCCATGTTTCCGCAGTAATACTTTGCAGATCCAGAAAAGAAGCCGCCGGTGGGATAAAATACAGACCGTTCAGCGTTTGAAGCGAATTTTCCAGCCTATACCTGAATCGTTCTCTCGTATTTGTGTAATAATAAAGCAGATCCGTTAAATCCGTTTCCATATCGTGCTGTAATATTTGTCCGAGTCCCGAAAAACTTTCAAAATTCAGATACAGTACTTTATGTGCTTTGGCTAAGATTTGTCCCATTGTTAAAGAAAAAGACGTTTGCAGGCATCTTCCCACAGGAGAATATACGCCTATTATGTTGACTGACATCCGGGTCTTTATTTTTCTTGGAAGATCACGCCTTTTGGAATAGAAGTCCAAAACCTGTCCCAATATTTTTTCCGACGGCTGATATTTGCTGACCTGCTCAACGTTGTCATACTCCATCTGCCCGCTCTCATTTAAAAGATAAATATTTTCTATAGGGAACTCTTTGATCTTTTCACTATAATCGGATTCCGAGATCAGTAAAATTTCTATTTCTTCACTTTTACTGCTTATCTCTAATTTTTCCGTATCGGTAAATGCGTGGATCTCAAACGGCAGTTCCTCTCTGGTACACAGAAACTCCTGCATACGGCTGGTATATTCTTCTTCCGAGTCACACACCGCTAATATTTTTCGTTTCAATACAATCCTCCTATGTGAAGCAGTGCGCTGACAAAAATCGGAAATGCAAAATGGATTTTATGTCTTTTGGTCTCTGTCGTAGGCTGTCTTTCTGCTTCTTCGTATAATTTCCATTTATTTGTTGTGAATATGTCATGAACATATGACATAAGATAACGAAATCTTTCAAAAAAATTCCGTTCTTTTATCATTTTGATAAGCGCTTCCAACGCGCCTATAAGAAATGCAGCTCCCAAAAATAAGAATGTCCGGGAAGGTGTTAAAAACGCGGCCGTCGCTGCCAGCAGCTTAATATCCCCGCCGCCAAACGTTCCTATGCTGAAAAGGGGAAAGATAAGAAAAAGCGGGATCAGGGCGGCAAGTATTCCTTCCAAGACTCCCGGCGGACCGCTTTCATAGTACCGGAACCCGATGCCTGCCAGTCCTCCCAAAAGGATCTGCCAGTTATAGATCTTCCCAAAACGCCAATCCGAATAAACTGCGGTCAGCAAAAATACAAATAAAATTACAATACACATCACACTCCTTTTTATCATATAGTAAAATCGGATAAAATAAGAATAACTCATGAACTGCTACAGATAATAAACAGAATACAATGAACAGTAAAGAATACTGAAAGAAGTAACTGAATTGTTTATTACAAATTTGATTATATACACATTTCTTTCCCTTGTCCATAGATTAATACCATTTTTTTCATTTTTGTGAAACCGTCACAAAAATTTATAAAATTTAATTCCAAAAAGTACTGCAACCCCCGGAATTCCAAGGAATCCGCTTGTCAAAACACTGACCGGATTAATTGCGACGCTGATCCCGATATGATACCGTGCCAGTATGTAATTGAAAAAATAGATGCATATCGTCCCCATGACCATCCTCAGTACAAAGTTAATGATCCACTCCGCCTTTCTTCTTATCGTACCGATAAAAATAACTACAATAAGTATTCCGACAATAATAAAACTGCTTTCCAATTGTTCCATGCAGATACCTCGTTTTCTTTTTTTTATTTTATGCAAGGAACCTTTTGGTTAGTCCATGAATATTATGTAATAATCTGCCAATACTTATTTTAGTAAAAAGAAAGGAGTCTTACCTCTATGAAAATGCACTTTAGCCAAAGTTCATACGGAAAAAACCGCACCTTAGACTCTGTGGAAAGAAGAAATATACTGGATGATCTGGAACGCACACGGCTGGATCTGGAAATGGCATATTGCGGCTTCGATAACGTTACCGATCCCGACTTGATCGACTGTTATATTTACGAAGTAAACGCTGTCTTAAAAAGATACAAGTACTTATTAGAACAGGCAGCGAAACTAAATTCGCTGCCTGAAGAGAACTTAAACGCGGAAACCTCTGTCAAGGTCCTGACCTGCTAGGCTTTCATTGAGGGAATTTTTCCCATATGTAAGCCCTGCATAAACTGTCTGGGCGTTTTCCATGATCGGTTTTGATATGTCTGCTTCGCTTATCTTCAAATAAGCGTCATGCATATCAGTCACAATACTGCAGACATTATCAAGCGCCGTTCTGTTTCCGGAAAAGTCCGCCTTTGACAGCTCTCTGCGCAAATATAAGTAAATCTCAAAATAATTCATAGCCAGATCGTTTTCAAAATTTAACGAATTCTGCAATTCTTTGATACAGGCTTTCGCCTTTTTGATCTCTTGATGGAACGTTTCGGTTTCCTGAACTTCCAATGCCTTTTTCGCATCCCCGATATAAACTAGTACCATTTCATATAATACCACAATCAGGCCCGTTTTATTCGCATTTGAAATTTTACGCGTAAATTGCTGCTTTTGATCGTCCGTCATTTCTCATCTACGTCCTTTCCCGTCAGCCTCGCTGAAATTATTGTAAAAGCTGCAATACTTGAGACGGTCTTTCATTTGCCTGCGCAAGCATGGAAGTACCCGCCTGTGTAAGCACCTGAAGATTCGTATATTCCGTCATTTCCCTCGCCATATCCGTATCCATGATCCTCGAATATGCCGCGGTCATGCTTTCATAAGTTACATCCAAAGAATCCACTGTAGATTCCAAGCGGTTCTGATATGCGCCGAGACGGCTTCTTACGCTGGAAATATAAGCAACCGCTTCGTCCATTTTTCCAAGTGCGTCCTGACAGTTGATCTGAGTTGTAAAATCCGTATCGGCAATTCCGATATTTTTCAAGGAAACGTAGGGAATACGCATATCCAATGTCTGGCCTTCATTTGCACCGATCTGTACGCTCATATCCCCATATCCTGTAATGTTGATCTCCAACGGCGTCGCTGCCGTAACACTGCTGTTCGGAGCGCCTTGTATCGTTAACCTCATTTCGAATCCTGTCTTATCCGCTATCGTAACTACATTTCCATCTACCTTGCTGACCGTACAGTTAGGCGGAAATTCAGACCCTAAACCGATCGTATTCGCAAGCGTCGTCGCATCTTCCACAATATTACCGTCCGCGTCTAAGTTCACGGTAAGCGCCGTTATCGTATAATTTTTCGCCGTAACGGTATCACTGTAATAATCCACTTTAACCTGTGTATTAGTCGTATATCCCTTCAGGTCAAAACTTCCGTCCAAAAGTTTCTGTCCGTTAAATTCAGTAACTTCCACGATTTGTTCAATGCCCTCTTTCAACTGTGCCACTTCTTCTTCAATCGCTTTACGATCCTCATCTGACATTGTTCCTGTCGCCCCTTTTACAGCCAGTTCACTAATACGCTGGAGCATATCATGGATCTCACCCAATGCGCCGTCCGCAGTCTCCACTACGGAAACACCGTCATTCGCATTATCGCCTGCCACGGAAAGTCCTTCCAACTGTGCGTTCATTCTTTTTGCGATAGCAAGCCCCGCTGCATTATCCTTTGCACGGTTGATCTTTATACCTGAAGACAGTCTTTGCAAAGACTTTGCCAACGCATTGTCGCTTCTTTTTAAACTGTTATTTGCCGTCATTGCGGACACATTATAATTGATTCTCATTTTTTCCTCATTTCTGCACGGCTTTTGTATGTCAGATTTGCGGATACCGTGCGGCCGCAAATCTATGTTAACATTTTATTTTTCCGAAAAACTGCGATCAGCCTGCGCTGCAGACCGTAAGGTCACTCCCCGACCGCCTGTAAAAATGCCTTTGCCGTCCTGTACAATTGTACAGACGACACATGTGTCGTTTCTGCCTGTTCTTCCCTCATAAACGCATTCGTATCGATTCGGTCGCTCTGAACAAAATGGAAATCGGTAATATGCAAATCAGAATCCGATAATGCCTCTTTCATTTTTGTTTCGATCCCCCTCAGATCCGAAAGGCCCTCTTCCTTGTTTACCGCAATAAAGCCTTCCAACGTGCTGCCGTTTATTTTAAATTCCGCCTCTGCAAGACCGTATTTTGCCGTATTCATCGTAACCTTGACCTTGCCGGCTTCATCCGCGCCTCTGATCACACGCAATCTGACGGAAGTCATTTCTTCACCGATCCGTACCGGTATCTGATAATCCTCCTGCCTTGCGCTCTCCCTCGCAAGGTTCATCTGCTTATATAAAAGATGGATCTCTTTTAAATCAACTGCCGTAACCTCTTTCGCTTCTTCCGATGAAGCCAGCTCGCTGAAAACTTCTTCGGTAAACCGGCCGTATCCCTCTTTTGCAGAAACTTCATCATCAAAAGCGTCTTTTACCTGTTCCGACGCCTGCTTAAACTTTTCTGACATACGGTTCAGCCTGTCAAAAGCAGATCCCGGTCTTTTCAGCCACCGATCCGCCGCCAGCAGATTATTTACGGTAACGCTTTCTCCCGTATCCAATAAAAACCGAAGTGTTTCGTCATCCGTATGCTGGGCTTCCATGAATTCCTTTAGCTGCTCTTCGTTATAGGCAGCCTCCAGTTCGTCTGCCCGTCCGGCTTCTTCTAACTGTTCCGCAAACTCTTCCAGCGTGGTATCGCCGGAGATCTCAATATCCTGTACTTTCTCAGGTTCTAAATGATCCAGAATCTGTTTGGATACTTTCTCATAATATTTTTGTTCTTTGGGAGCCTCCTGATCCTTTGCCTGCGCTCCAAACCCTTTTGCTATCTGTTCGGTAATGGAGTTGGTTTTGGAAGAAAGATCTATTATTCCTCCAAAATCATCGTCTACCGTATAATCCATTCCGGATTTCTTTTCCGACCGGACCGCCGTCATAAGATTTTTAAAAGATAATTCACCGCCTGCATTTACAACAGCGCCAATCGCCGCCCCGTCGCTTTTTTCCATTTGACGGAAGAAACGGTAAATCCCGATATATGCCTCTCTCTCATTTTCGGTAATCTCATGGTTTTTTTCCAGTTTATATAAATATTTACTATACTTTAATGCCTGTTCTCCCGGCTCATTATCTTTCTTATCAAAGTATTCGTTTAACTCGGCGATCGTCATTTCAAGCGGATTGACGCCCTCTCTGATCATTTCCATCGTAGCAGCCGGCGTCATCCTTTCCACTGCCTTTTTGATACCAAGATCCGCATCTTTGACGGCAAGGATATTTTCCGGTGTAATCTCCATGCTGTTATATCCTAAAATCCGGACCGCCCGCCTGTTCTGCTCGGTAAGCTCTAATCCCATATCCTGCAAAATGTCATCCACATTGCGGAAAGCTTCTTTTATGGAATCTCCCAAATCGGCTCTGGGAGTTGTCATCATCGTTTCATAAGATTCCCCTGCCGCTTCATAGGATCTTTTTAATTCCGTTCCTGCCTGATGGATAAAATCCATCGTAGGTTTTTCACTAAAAGCCGCTTTCCCTACGGTTGCCGCCGGAAGTCCGGGTATTTGCGCCGTTTTTGTTCTTGTTTCTTCGTAAAGCGCCGCCCTTGACTGTGCCTCTTGCGTATCCTGAGTATGGAAAAGCACCTGATTCTGCTCTTTTTCGATGGCTTTTAAATCCTCTACAAGCTGCTCTAACTCGGTAGTATCGATCCGGTATCCGCTTTCCAAAAGTTTCAGGTTCGCTTCTATCGTCATCTGCAGCCGGATCTCTTCCATCTTCCTTCTTGCGGTAATATTTACTTCCGCAAAAACTGCCTGCCTGCTGTCGATCTTTCTCTGCGCTTCTTCCAGATTTTTCAGATTCAGCTCTTTTCCCTGACCGGCAACATAATCTACCGCTTCGTCGCTGATAGAAGCGACTGTCTCCATGTAGCGGACCGCTTTATCCATGTTGCTTTCCGTATCCGCAAGATTCGTTTCTTTTGCGGGCTTTCCGCTACCCACCGTACCGGCGATAGCGCTTAACAGTTTATCCGCAGTCATAGGAAGTTCCAGACTTTCCAACTCATTTAAACGGCCAATGCTTTCCTGAGTCAGCGGGATTCCTTTCTCAATGATCCATTTTGCCTGTCCGATCGTTTCTTCGTTTACTTCCAGCCCCGCTTCTTCTATTACCTTTTTCATCTGCGGCTCAAGCTGCTGCCAATCGTATTCTTCCGCTTTCATGGAATAATAACCTGCCGTTCCGTCGGCATAATATCCCCTGCCCTGCTTTTCCGCATCGGTATTGCCTGAAAATTGAGCTTTATATAAATCTTCAATGGTCGGTTCCATTCCGTTTTCGACCATATATTTTTTTACTCCATCCGACAATTCGGAAAGATGAGATGCCTGTTCATAGGCCTTTCTTACCTGCCCGATATTTTCCTCCGTTACCGCTGCGTCAGCCGCATCCAGTTTATCAATGATCTGCTGCGCCGATACCTGACTTCCGGCAACCTCTTCCATGGCCTCTTCAGAAACATTGTCGGTATACCCTTTCACATCCACTCCGGCTTTTGCCAGCTCCGCTTTAATGTGATCCGTAATGGTAACCGTCTCTTCGATCGTAATATCTCCGGGATGATACCCTTCTTCCTGTAATTTTGCAAAATCTTCGGAAGACATAGAATTAGACATAACTGTCATATAGTTTCTCTGCGTAGTAACATCGATGTTCTCCGCCTGCTGCATAATATCTTCTGCGGTCCTTCCCTGAACCCCATAAGCAGTGTTATCCATAACTGTGCCAGAAATGTCTAATGCAAACCCCCGCTTTGAATCATTCTTTTCTGTCCGGGGGGAACTATATGTAGTTTTCGCTTTGTCTACATTCTGTTTGTTGTCATAATTTTCAAATGTAATCTTCATATAACAAATCTCCAATGTAGATGAAATAAGGGATGCATATAAAAACATCCGTATGCTCAAAAAAATAAAGTATGAACTGATTAGGTTCACACTTTATTTCGGCTGTTACGCTTGATTTCTTAACCTTTAAAACAGAAATACCGCCGCAGTATAAGGAGGCAGGTCAAAAGCGATCGAGTAATTCCTAAAGTCGCTGGGCTTTACCTGCGCCGTAACCGACTTCGGAATCTCATTTCCGTTTCCTCCGAACCGCTTCTCATCACTGTTCAAAAGCAATTTATATTTTCCCCGTTTCGGAACGCCTATCCGATAACCTTCCCTACGTATCGGCGTCATATTTAATACGAAAAGAATGTTATTCTTACCGGTTGCATTTTTTCTGAAAAAGCTGTATACGCTGTTCTCCGCATCATCAGGGTTCAGCCATTCGAATCCGTCCCAACTGTTATCACTTTCATAAAAACTCGGATACTTATTATAAAGCTCCAGTAATTCCTTCATATATTCATGCATACCTTTGTTCAAGTCTTCATCCAGCAAATACCAGTCTAACTCTCTTTCTTCGCTCCACTCTCTTTCCTGCCCAAAGTCCTGTCCCATGAAAAGCAGTTTTTTACCGGAATGGCCGAACATATAAGTATACCCGACTCTTAGATTCGCATATTTATCGATCTGATACCCTGGCATTTTATTGACCATGGAGCATTTTAAATGCACTACTTCATCATGCGATAGAGGCAGGATATAATTTTCACTGCTATTGTAAGACATGGCAAAAGTCATGGCATAATGATTATTTTTGCGGAACAGCGGATCCAGTTTCATGTATTCGCAGAAATCGTGCATCCATCCCATATTCCACTTAAAGGAAAATCCCAGCCCGCCCTGTTCTACCTGATCCGTAACCTGCGGCCATGCGGTAGATTCTTCCGCGATGGTAATAAAGCCGGGAGCGCTCCCCCTTACAACGGAATTCAAATGTTTAAAAAATTCAATGGCCTCAAGGTTTTTATTTCCGCCGTATTTGTTTGGCAGCCATTGTCCCGCGCTCTTGCCGTAATCCAAATACAGCATGGAGGCAACCGCATCCACACGGATACCGTCCACATGAAACTCGCGCATCCAAAACAGAACATTGGCGATCAGGAAATTTTTTACCTCGCTCTTGCCGTAATTAAAGATCTTTGTTCCCCAATCGGGATGTTCCCCAAGGCGTTTATCCGGATGTTCGTAAATACAGGAACCGTCAAAACATTCCAATCCATGGGCGTCTACTGCGAAATGGGCCGGTACCCAGTCCAAAATAACGCCTACTTTACTTTTATGCAGCTTGTCGATCAGATACATAAAATCCTGCGGCGTACCGTAACGCGATGTCGGCGCATAATATCCCGTAACCTGATATCCCCATGAACCGTCAAACGGATGCTCCAGTATGCCCATCAGCTCGATATGGGTATATTTCATTTCCGCCAGATATTCTACAATACGATCCGCAAATTCCCTGTAATTGTAAAAGCCTTCTTTTGTCCCGTCCGGATGTTTCATCCATGAACCGATATGGCATTCATAGATCGCCATCGGCTCTTTATTCCAATCCTGCTTGTCCCTTTTGTCCATCCATAACTTATCAGACCATGTAAAATCCGTAAGGTCCGTAGTGACCGATGCCGTTTCGGGACGGAGCTGCGCATAGTTTGCAAAAGGATCCGCTTTATACAGCTTACGGCCGTCCGGCGTAGTAATCAGGAATTTATACATTTCTCCCGTACCTACTCCCGGCACAAAAAGACCATGTATTCCGCCGGGTCCGAGGCGCTTTAATTCATGGGCGTTTTCATCCCACCCGTTAAAGGAACCAATTACATTTACCCTTGCCGCGTTAGGCGCCCAAACCCCGAAGTACATTCCCTCCACGCCGTCCTCATTGGATAAATGCGCACCCAATTTTTTATAAATATCATAATGCGTTCCCTGACCGAATATGTACTGATCCGCTTCTGAAATAAATACTGTCTCATGTTTTGTTTGTGTTTTATCTTTGGCTGCTGCCACAGAAATTCCTCCAATCTTTAATTAAAATCTCTTTCCCTTAAAATGATCATGTCTTCATCATCATAACGCTTTGCCAGTAAGATATCAAAGAAATGCGTTATATTTTTACGGTTGGCGTGGTCGATCGCTTCATCCACGATTTCCTGCACCTCCGCTACGTTTACTATGTGAGTGCTCGTCTGCATATCGGAAATCCTCGTATGCAGGGCAAGCATTCCCAATTCGTCAATGGAATACTCCATAAGCTCCGCATATTTCCTTCCGTAAGCCGTAAGCGCGTCGTCATCCAACGCCTCGATATCAAAACGGGCCGTAAAACAGCTTTTTAACGTATCATTCTGTTTCAGAAATTTATTGATCTCTTTTTTCGTTCCCGTAATCACTACAATGATCCCTTTATTTTCATGATCTAAATATTTATAAAGTTTTGATACCGTCTCCGCGGACATTTTAGCCGCGCCTTCAATAATGAGCGCGCCGTTCTCCATGCGGGAGACCGTCGCCTCCACATCTTTTTTGTTCAAAGAAGCGCCGGAAATCTTTGCAACCCTGCCCGAAAAATTATTATCCGAAGCCTGTACCTCACGCACCAGATTTTTAGCTAAAGTCCTCGTATCGTTCTCGTCGTCTCCGGTCACAATGATATTGCCTGTATAAGCCGCCATGCTTATGGAATCAATCGATTTAATGAACTGCTCTTTCGCCTTCCTTGTATGGATATAGGCACCGAACAATTCCTTTTCTTCTTCTGTAAGCTGCCTTAAGGACATACGCTCGTCTACAATATCTTCCAAGTCTTCCTCTCTGGCCGGAACCGTTTTTTTCTTTGCAGGTTTTGCCGCAGGCCTTTCCTGACTCTCCTCTTTTACGGCTTTTGTTTCTTCCCCTTCTTCCTTCGTTACCTCCTCTTCAGCGGACGTTTCCGTCTCTTCTGCAGAAAGCGGCGCCGGCTCTCCAGTACTTTCTTCCGTTTCGCCGGTTTCACCGGAACTCTCCTCTGCCGTTTCTTCTGTACTTTCTTCCAAAAGCAGTTCGCCGCTGTCCTCTGAAAGTATTTCCCCTTCATCCGTTTGTAAAGATTCTTCCGTATCTTCTCCCGTATACTCCGCCTCGTCTTCACTGTAAGTAACTTGTTCTTTCTGCGCCTCCTTTTCTTTCACGGCGGCGTCCAGCTCATCCAACTGGGCAAGAATGCCGCTCCTTGTAGATTCGTCAAATTCCGCAAACATATTCCCTGTCTGTTCTTTTACCCGACGGCGCACATCCTCTTTCCGCTTTTCCTCGTTGTCTTTCTTCATGCGTTCCCATTCGGCCAAAATATCCTGAATACTCATCTGTCCGGTAATTTGCTTTTCAACCTTTTCTCCCTCCGGCACCACAAGACTGATCTGTCCGTCATATTCTTGTGAAAGCATCCCCGCTAAAGGCGCCGGTACTTCCGGAAGTATCTGATATGTTGCGCTGTTGATCTCTTTTTGCGCCGATGTCTTCTCCGCTTCTTCACGCATCTGCTGCATAACGGCCGCGGAAGTATTGGCTGTAGTCTCTCCTAAATCTTCGGATTCTTCTCCGTCATCCACATCCCGCAAGTCTTCGAATCCTTCTCCGTCGTCGGCTTCTTCCAGATCCTCGGGTTCTTCTTCATAAGCGGGTTCTTTTAAATCATCAGTATCCTCGTCATAAATAATTTCTTCTAAGTCTGTAGACCCCTCATCGTAAATCCGTTTTTCAAAGTTCTCCGGTCCTTCCTCATAAATCCTTTCCTCCAAGTCTCCGGATTCCTCTTCATAACCTGACTCTTCCAAATCTTCAGGCTCTTCTTCATAACCTGTCTCTTCCAAATCTTCAGGCTCTTCTTCATAGCCTGTCTCTTCCAGATCTTCAGGCTCTTCTTCATAACCTGTCTCTTCCAGATCTTCAGGTTCTTCTTCATAGCCCGACTCTTCCAAGTATTCGGGTTCTTCTTCATAGCCTGTCTCTTCCAAGTATTCGGGTTCTTCTTCATAGCCTGTCTCTTCCGGATCTTCAGACTCTTCTAAGTAATCCCTCTCTTCCAAGTCCTCAGATTCTTCCAGATCAGCAACGCCTTCCGTCCCCTCTGTATACGAAAAATTTCCTCCGGCAGCCTCTCTATATTCTGAATCGCCATACGGATCCTCCTCCGGCATTTCACCGATTTCTCCCGTTTCTCCAAAAAATACTTCTTCCTGAACAAGCGACGGGCGTTTTACATCCGTATTTAAGGCTGCCTGTGAGGCCGCCTCTATTTCTTCCGTATTTTCGAACAACGGCGCTATAATGGACTTGGTAATTGAATCTGCGCCGCTATTCTCCAAAGACTCGTCCACTTCCGATCCATCATCTAAAAGTTCTTTCATGCTCGCCGCAAGTTCCTTTTGAAGATTGATCGTATTATACTGCCCCATGTCCAAAGTTTTTACATGTATATCATCCAGTTCATCGGAATCGATCCTTGTCGTTATTGCATTTAAAACTGCGTCTTCTTCCGGTCCCTCTTCGTCCTCCTCGTACCTTTCATATATAGATATGCCCTGCATCTGCATTTCATAACGCTTTTCCTGTTCCGGCGTAAGAGGCTGATGCAGCATTTTCAATTCCATTGCCTTTATGACATACTTTCCTTCGCCGAACCACAGCGCCAGTTCGTCGCATTCCTCCACGCATTTCGTACTTAACCCGATCCTATGATAAAGATAGGCCAATTCATATGCCCATTTTTCTCTGTAATCCCTTTTCTTCAGTTCTTCCAAAACCGCAATTCTTTCTTCCAGACTGACATCCTGCGCCTCATAAAGCTTATACTGCAAAATATAGCGTCCGCTGTCCCGCGGCGCTATCTGCACAAATTCTTTATAGTATTCGATCGCCTGCACATACTCTTCCATTTTTATGGAGAGTTCGCAAAGGGAATAAACGATGGTACGTCCTCCCGGATGCCTTTCATATGCCATTAGCAGCAGTTCTTTGCTCTCTTCAAATCTTCGGTTGATCTTATATAGGTCGCTGATCGTGCATAGCATCATAATACTTTTTACCCGGCGCCAGTCGATCGTATCCGCGATCTTCACAGCCTCCACATATTCGCCCTGCGCGATCAATGTTTTTATCTCTTCCGCCCTTATTCTATATTCAAACTTATCCAAAGGTATCACCTCTATCCGCCGCTGCGGAACATCTTCTGTTTTTCTACATAATATCCCTATTTTTACTTTTCTAAGTTTAACATAGGCGAGTAGTAATGTCAAAAAATAAAACCTTAAGATTTCTATACAAATTATAGTAAATGTAAAGAAAAGAGCAACGGAAAAAGATCATTATACTACAGGTATCCTCTGCCGGTACAATGATCTTTTCTTTATCGTTTTTCTAAGCAGGTTTATCGGGCAAAGAGCAATCCCAGCAGAGTTATTTCATTAACAAATTGCTTAGCCGGGCAAACTGTTCTAAGGTCAAAGCTTCTCCCCTTACAGTAGCGGACAATCCCATCCGCTCAAGCGCCAAAAGGATCTCTTCTTTCGTAACTCCTAAATTTCCCGCGTTCAGCAATCCGTTTACCAATGTTTTCCTCCTTTGGTTAAAGGACGCCCTGATCAGGGAAAACAGATGTCTCTCATCCGTCGTTTCCACAGGCGGTTTCTTATATTTGGTCAGACGGATCACGGCGCTGCCCACACTCGGGCGAGGCATAAAACAATTCGGCGGCACATTTGCCACAATTTCCGGTTTGGCATAATACTGAACTGCAAGAGACAGCGCCCCGTAGTCTTTCGTCCCCGGTCCCACCTGCATGCGGTCCGCCACTTCTTTTTGTACCATAACGGTAATACTTTCTAACGGCACATGATTTTCAAAGAGTCCCATGATAATAGGCGTAGTAATATAATAGGGAAGATTCGCGACTACCTTGATTGGTTGTCCATGGTTCTTTTCTTCCGCGATTTTATTGATATCCACTTTTAATATATCTTCATTCATGATAGTCACATTATCATATCCGGACAAGGTATCTTCTAAAATCGGGATCAGTGCCTTATCGATTTCCACGGCAATGACCTCTCTCGCATTTTCCGCCAAATACTGAGTCATAGTCCCGATTCCGGGTCCAATCTCCAGTACGCAGTCGTCTTTTCCTACCCCTGCAGAAGCAATGATCTTATCCAATACATGGGTATCGATCAGGAAATTCTGACCATACTTTTTTTGGAAATTAAAGTTATATTTTTGTAATATTTCTATCGTATTTGCCGGTATTCCTAAATTCGCCATTAATCTGTCCCTTTCTGATAGATCCGCTTTTCGCCGAATCATTTATTTTTCTTTATGCCAAACAATCTCTTTGCATTTTGATTAGTCTCTTCAACGACCCTATCATAGTCTATCTTCTTTATTTTCGCAATTTCTTCTGCAATGAGCGGAATATAAAGAGAGGAATTGCGTTCTCCCCTATGGGGTACAGGCGCAAGGTATGGGCTGTCCGTTTCCAAAAGAATCCTGTCTAAGGGGGCAAACTCCACGACTTCCTTTATCGCTTTCGCATTTTGAAAGGTTACGACGCCACCGATCCCTAAATAGAATCCCATGTCCAAAAACTCTCTGGCCATTTCCTTCGCATACGAAAAACAATGGATCACCCCGCCGATTTTTTCACAGTTCATTTCCTGCATGATCCGGAGCGTATCTTGCGCAGCGTCTCTGGAATGGACGATCACTGGGAGTTTCTTTGCTTCTGCTAAGTTGATCTGACGGCGAAACCATTTTTTCTGTATATCCCTTTCCGGCTCATCCCAATAATAGTCCAAGCCGATCTCCCCTACGGCAATGATCTTAGGCCTGCTGCACTGCTCCGCCAGCCATTCAAATTTTTCTTCATCCAATTCGCCTGTTTCACTGGGATGTACACCTGCCGCCCCATAGATAAAAGCGTATTTTTCCGTCAGCGCAAGCGTCTTTTGGGTAGAAGCAAGATCCGCCCCCACATTTATAATATATTCCACCCCGCTTTCCGGCATCGCCGCAAGTAAGGTTTCCCTGTCTTCATCAAATTTAACGTCATCATAATGGGCATGGCTTTCAAATATCATTTTTCAGTTCGTCCTTTCTATAAAAATATTAAAGATGGTACATAGAAAATTCCTTGATTTTTTGGCTTTTTTCGTGTTTTTAGAACGGTTATTAATTTTATATTAAATTTTTTTAAAAAAACTATTGCAAACTCATAAGTATTATACTATAATAACTCTTGCGTTGTAAATATGCGCACCGCTAGCTCAGTTGGTAGAGCACCTGACTCTTAATCAGGGTGTCCAGGGTTCGAGCCCCTGGCGGTGCATCAAAGGACTGTTTTTGAGAACGTTGCATTCTTGGGGACGGTTCTTTTTTTGCTAAAATTTTATTTATACACAAAATTTATGCCGTTTTTATCCTGTGAAACTCCGCACCGGATAAAAACGGCATGATTTTTTATATAGCTGATCTCTAATTTTTCAGCGCCGATTCCGCCAGTTTCAAGCACCCTAAAATCCCTTGGTTATCTCTCAGGCTTGACGGTACGATGAAATAATCTAAATTTTTCAATTCCTTGGTTTTAATATAACCGTTCATCATCTTCGCAAACTGCGCGCGGATCAATGGAAATAACTGTTTCTGATGCATCACTCCGCCGCCCAGCACGATCCGTTTCGGCGATACCGTAAGCGTATAATTTACCAACGCCTGCGCAATATAAAAAGCCTCTAATTCCCACACGTCTTCTCTATCTGCCAGCGTATCTGCCTTGGCGCCATAACGTTCTTCTATTGCCGGACCACTGGCAAGCCCCTCAAAACAATTGTCATGAAACGGGCATTTTCCTGCATAAGTATCGGATGGATGTTTTGCCAGAAGAATATGCCCCGCTTCCGGATGCAGCATACCATGCAAAAGTCTGTTTTCCACAAAGATCCCTACTCCGACGCCGGTTCCTATCGTGATATACATACTGGCGTCCAATCCCTTGGTAATGCCGAAGCTGGCCTCGCCAAGCGCCGCTGCATTGGTATCCGTATCAAATTTGATCGGGCAATATAATCTTTTTGCAAAATTCCCTACCAGATTATAGTTTGTCCACGCTTTTTTAGGCGTAGACGTAATATATCCGTAAGTCGATGACGACTCATGCAGATCAATAGGGCCAAAGCTGCCTATGCCGAGCGCATCTATGTTATTCTTACTAAAATATTCTATCATCTCCGGCATACTGTCCGCTGGAGTTAATGTGGGAATCGATATTTTTTCAAAAATATTTCCCTTCTCGTCCCCGATCGCACATACCATTTTCGTTCCGCCTGCTTCCAATGCACCAAGTCTCATATTCATATCCTCCCTTTATTCCGTCTGCGAAAAATCTTCCGAACCGTTTCCTTCATTTTTACATCGGTCACAATATCCGTATATCTCCAGTTTATGACTGGTCACCGTAAAATTTTCATCCGAAGTTGAAACTTTTATATGCTCAAAGGGACATACTTTTAGCGGCACCAGCTTATGGCATTTCAGGCAAATCGCATAATGCTTATGTTTGCCGTGATTCCATTCATAAACGGCCGTGTCTTCTCCCATTAACGTGGACTTACTTACAAACCCTTTTTCCTCAAATACCGCCAACGAACGATATACCGTAGAAACGGCATAATTGGCCCGGCTGTCTTCTTTGGCAATACGGTTATAAATCTCTATTGCACTGAGCGGTCTTTCCGCGCTCATCAGGATACGGCAGACGTCCTCCCTCTGTTTTGTTTTTTTTATTCCTTCCGGCCAAATATTTTCCATATCTTTCATCATGCTACCCATCTGCCCCGCCGGACTTTCTTTCGCTTTCCCGTTACATCTGCGGAATCTCTTCCCGCAGTTCCCGCCATGCCGCCTATAAGGCGCGCTTTTGTCCGGCCAATGATACTCTTGTTTAGATCTGCAATCCGATGCACTCTATTATTATACCTGCAACGGTTCCGATTGTATATAACAGCAGGACAATTTTTATATTTTCTTTTGGATGGAGGTTTTCCTTAAACAATACCAAAATACCGACCCCCGCCCCCACTAAAAGTCCGGCAAGCATAGCGCCCGTACTCATTAATCCCTCTAAATAGAGCTGGGTCACGACTACCGACGCCGCGCAGTTCGGAATCAGGCCGGCCAGTCCGGAAAGCAGCGGGCCTGCATACGGTCTGTTCAGGATCAACGCGGAAATCCTATCCTCCCCGATCAGTTCTACCGCCCCGTTTAATACCAAAGATATGGTAAAAATAAACGCAATGATTTGAAAAGTGTGGGAGCACGCCGATTGAAAAAGACCTTTTTCACAATGACAATGATCCTGCTCGCATAAATGCCCGATATGTGTTTCGTCTTCCTGTCCGTCCGCCTCTTTTTTGCGGCTTCTTGTGAAAGCGTCGATCAGTAATCCCGCCAACACGCCGATAAACAGTTTCAGCCCTAAAATTTTAAAGACGACGACCGGATCTGTCCTCTCTGAAATAAGAATGGGCAGCATTTCATCGGACGTCGATAAAAATATGGCGATCAGCGTTCCTAAAGTAATCACTCTTCCCGCATACAGATTTGCAGCCGCCGCTGAAAATCCGCACTGTGGGAAAATTCCAAGGACGCCTCCCAAAAGCGGGCCAAATTTTCCTGAAGCCTTTACGATCTTTTTTGACCGCTCCCTCATTTTATGCTCCATATATTCCATTGCCAAATAAGCCAGAAATAAAAATGGTAAAATCTTTAAAGAATCTATCAAAGTGTCCGTTACTATATCAAGAAATAGGTTCATTTTCTTCCCGTCTCCATACTCTTACTGCATACAGGCCATCGCACACGTTTCCGGTCATGTCTGCTGCTGTGGGTAAGCCGCCGGAAATGTACTTACTATAACTGCAATTGCAATTCATTTGCAGTTATTAAGTGTAACATATTCCTATCTCTTGTCAAGCCTAAATTTCCGCTTTTCCTCGATATTGTTTCATTAATATTTCATACGCTAACTCCCGTTTGCCTGCTTTAGCCATCTATAGAAAAATATTGTAAATCCTCAAATTCATCGTCAAAAAATTCAAATGTAAATATATGCGCATTGTCAAATGATTGTTCAACATAGTTTACCTGCCCGTTTTCATAGTTAATAACAGGCTTACCCAGCTTCTCCTTTATTTCATCACGGCTAAAACTACCAAAAACTTTTGTAATATCAGGCATCATGAAATCTATTATTGAATGAAGATGCGTATCATATTTCCCGGATATTAGCTCTACCTGTTCCATATAGCCTTCCTCAGGTTCTTCATCCCAAACAAAAACCAATCCATTATATTCAAGTACAAACTGCTCTGACTCTTTATTAAATTCCATAATAAATTCCTTCATATATTTTAATTCCCTCCCGGCTGCCTTCATCCAATATCATATACCTAACAATATCTTCCTGCTATACGCAAAAACTTCCTCCAACGCTTTTTTATTGGCCGAATAATAAATACGGTTGTCCGCCCGCTTTAATTCCACAAGCCCCGCTGCCAACAGCGCATTCATATGATGGGAAACCGTGGCTGTAGTCAGATTCAGATGCTTTGCAAGTTCACTGCCATACGCCTCCTTATCCCTGATATAAGAAAGGATCTCAAATTTACTCTTGTCCCCTAATAATTTCAATACCTGCATCACATAATTTTCATATCCCGCATCCTCATGGGTGCGGCTTGACCGAATATCAAAATCATCGCCGAAAAGGATACCGAATTTCACGATATCCGGCTGTTTATAAGTTCCGTCTTCTTCCAATTCGGTGTGCAGTGAAATCACATTAGGGGCAAATATACTTGGATATAAGTGGAAACCGAACGGACTGTCCCCCATATCGATTTCCGCCCTTTTCCGTATATATGCGGTAGGAGATTTCCCTCCCAGCTCTTTTGTCCAATAACGGTAAAACTGCTCCGCCATTTCCAAAAGCTCTTTTTCAAAACTTTTTAGGACTAAGACCATCTTTTCCACCAGCGCCAGCACCTTGGCCTGATGTTCCTTCCGGTCGACAAACACTTTTTGGATCTTCCATTTTTCTTCCTCTTTGATATCCATTTTCATCAAATAAGAAATAACTTCAAACGGCTCTTCCGCTTTTTTCCGTTCTTCCCGATCCTGTATCAGTTCCGTGAAATTCTGCAAACAGCCCCAAAATTTTTCACAATATTCTTTTTGTGAAAGCCCATCCAGATATTTTCCGTATTCCGCAGTATCCTGAAAACTCATATCCATGGAATCGTCCCATAGGATTGCAAGATTTCCGGCACAGCTTAACCGGGTGTCCCCTTGCGTTTCAAAATAATACCTGATCTCCTCCTTCTCCTTTACAAATGCCTTTTTTGCGCACTCTTCGATCCGTTCCAACAGTTCGAACTTCCGTATCCCCTCTTGAAACGGACTTGCATATTTTTTATTGAGAGATTCCTTCAACTCGGCATATTTTCCACCTTGTCCCAAATGCCGCAATAAGGAGACGCTCTCCGTTATATAATTCACTTCTCTTCCAATCGTTTCCAGCATGACTGTTCCTGTTCTTTCATAAAATTTCAAACCAGATTTTTCAAACACGCACTGGTGTCTTGTTGATATTTAGCAAAACTACGCAGGATATTCGTTCATCTGCAAGGCAGATTTTCGACGGCGCAGCGGTGGCTACGACTAGAAAATCTAACGCCGCAAGTTTCCTGACCTTACTCTAATCTGATTTTGGCTAATCCTATCATCAGGAATATTATAACACAAAGCAGGGCGCAAAGCCTAAAAATTTGTGAAACGGGGCAAAATGCCGCCAGTACGCCGCCGGCAAAAGAAGCCGCCGGAGTCGCCGCGCTTGCCCCCGCATTAAAGATTGCTCCGACCCGCGCCAGATATTCCCGATCCACCGCTTTCATAAACTGAACACTGAGCGCCGACGTCAATATGCTGCAGGATACTCCAAGAAGGAACGAGGCGGCAATGGTCAGCGCATAAATTCCAACCGTAAAAGTCTGAAATCTTTCTCCCCATGTATAACTGTACATGGAAATCCCAAGCAAAACTCCCGAACCGGCAAATTGTGTCCTCACGGAAAACTTACCGCTTAAAAAAGGATAAACGAAAGAGCCGATTCCCATCCCCACGGTTAAAGCGAGGGAAAATACGCTCAAAAGTCCGCTCCCCTGCCCTAAAACTTCCTGTACCAAAGGAGTCTGCAGCGAGTTGATCGGTACGATAATGGCATTGATCAAAACGGCCAGCAGACAGAAATTCCGGATGACCGGCTGCTTTTTCAGGTAAACAAACCCGTCTTTTAAAATAAATATGTATTCTTTTATCTGTTGTTTATCTTTGCTTACCTTTTCCGCTTGTTCTCCCGTTCCTGCTTTAACGGAACCCGGATCCACAGTCCCCGATGCCGGTTTCTCTTCTTTGATCTTTAAAAGGCTTAAAATAAAAGCTGATCCGAAGAAAGAAACGCCGTCGATAGCAATAGCCGTTCCAATCCCCAGCGCGCCGATGACCACTCCTGCGGTTCCCAGACCAATCAACTGTACCACCGTGCTTAACGTAGAATTCAATGCAGTCCCATATTCATAATATCTTTCCTCCAAAATATTAGGCACAACAGCCAGCGACGCTGGCAGCCGGAAAGCTTCTACCGTAGAATTGATCAGCGTAAACAGGAGAAGGATCCAAGGGTTTAAGGCATTGGCCAAATAGAATACGGCAAGTCCCGCCGTAATAATCCCCCTGATCACATCCGTCGTTACCATCAGCCTCTTCTTGTTCATTTTCTCTACCATCGCTCCCGCAAACGGCTGAACCAGCACAGAGGGGAGCTGGTTCACCGCAAAGACCAACGCGGACCATGCCGCGCTTTTGGTGATCATATATACCATCCATGTAAATGCGATGGCGTCTATAGAATCGCCGAACCGATTGATCAGACTTGCCGATACGATCTTCATAAACTCCCTTTGCTTTAAAATATCTTTGTAGCCGATTTTTTCCGTTACGTTTTCCTTGTTTCCCATTTTAAATTGTTCTCCTTTCCGATCTGACAGTTGCTCCCTTTACCGGTTCCGTACATCTAAAAAATTTACGCCTTTACAAGGACCGTGTATTCCGTCATGTTCCGTATATTTATAGAACTGATTTTTATATGCCTTGCACTGCGATATGCTATTTTCGCGTTATTCATACCGATTGACAGATGATCTAATACCAATATTAGATATATATCTAATATATATTTTATTTATACATCTATTATTTACTTATGTCAAGTATAATGTTAGATATTTATCTAATATTATTGTCATTGTTTGTCCCCTGCCTTCTCTCCAGAGCGTGTTTAGAAAATGATTTTTGACAAATCGTAAAGTTTCCAGTACTATTGTGGATACAAAGAAAAAATGCCGGACGGAACGGATGGAAGTTCCTTAAATGACACAGGAATGGTATGCCGGTTTTCAAACCATGGCAAAATGATTAGAAAAGAGAGTTTATCATAAAAATGGAATTATATTTTAGAAAAGGGAAAGAAAATGATTTGTCCGAAATTATAGATCTGACTGCATCCGCCGTCTCGCAAATGGAGCGCTTCGGCATCATGCAATGGGACGAACTTTATCCTGCCGCCGAAGATTTTACCGCAGACATTGCAGCAGAACAGTTATATACCGGCTTGATCCGGAGCCGCATTGCGGTTATCTATGTTTTAAACCAGCAGTACGACGAAGATTATAAACAGGGCACATGGAAGTCGCCGGAAGAACCGTTTATGATCCTGCATCGATTATGTGTGCATCCGAAATTCCAAAATACCGGAATCGCCGGAAAAACCATGGCCCATATAGAATCACAGGTAAAACGGCTCGGCATAAACGCGATCCGGCTGGATGTGTTTTCCCAAAACCCGTTTGCTCTGAAATTATACAAAAAATGCGGCTATACGCAGACCGGAACGGCAAATTGGAGAAAGGGCATGTTTTATCTGATGGAAAAATACTTATAGCCAATGCCGGAACGGCTTCTCCCGCGCCCTATTCCTTCGTAGAACCGCGCACAGTGATGGACGGCAGCGTACAGTAAAACTGCATCTGCAGATTGGGTTTTTTGATCTTGTTTAAGATCATCCTTCCGGCCTGAATCCCCATATCATATACGTCAATGTCAACTACGGTCAGCTTAGGTTCTAAAATTCGTGAAAAGGGAAAATCGTCAAAAGTCAGTACTCCCATATCTTCCGGGATCCTGATCTGCTTTTCCCTAAGTGCATTGACACATCCGTAGGCAATATAATTATTGGCGCAAATAACGGCGTCGGGCCGGTTCGGATTCTGCAAAAGCTGATTCGTCATTGAAAATCCGCTGTCGCAATCCGATTCCCCCTGTTGCAGATGATGGCCCGGCACGATCACGTCATATTCTTTCAACACCGATAAGACCCCGGCCAGACGGTGGGCCGATATTTTATCTTCATCCGTCCCTCCAATAAAAGCAAGGGATTGATAACCGCATCGCAGCAAATAATTTGCCGCCATCTCGCCGGCCAGCTTGTTGTCAATATCCAGCCAGCAAAAATGACTGGAAAAATCCGGCTGCCCCAGTACAATATGTGGAATCTCCTTATATTGGATCAGATCATTGAGCTGTCTTGATATTACGGACGCATGGATCACCACGCCGTCTACCATCTTACTTTCAAATACTTCTTTGACAAATTCCGGCGCCTCTGCGGCTGAAATGTTTTTTACGCTGAGCAGATATCCTTTATTTCCAAGCGCATGTTCCAATCCCGACAGGATCTCAAACATATGCGGATTCGAAAACCCTGCATTCTCCCCCAGCGTGGTAAGAAGTAAAACCTGCTTCGTACTCTGTTTTGCAAAATTCCTCGCCCTCAGATTCGGATGATAATGCAAGGACTGCATTGCGTCATGTACCTTATCAACAGTACTTTGAGAAATAGAATAAGAACCGTTCATTACCTTAGACACAGTTGCCGTAGATACACCCGCTAATTTTGCAACATCTTTAATCGTAGCCGCCATCTGATCCCCTGCCTTTCTTTCCCGGAACATATTTGAAAATCACTTCTGACATTTGCACACCCGCAATACGTTTCCCAACATACTGCCTTAAAAATCCTTCTCACACTTCGCCACTGCCCAGCCCATTGCCGCAAGTTCCGATCCGTCAAGCCCTTCCTGCCAAAGGATGTCCTCTGTCCCAAATATAGATGGCAGGCTGCATGCATGATCGTCTCCGTTCAACGCGATCACTATCGTATCGGAATCCGTTTCTCTCGCATAGACATACAGCCTGCTGCCCTGCTCTGCCTGAAACGTCCGGTATCCGCCCTGTCTGAGCGCCGTATGCTCTCTGCGAAGACCGATTGCTTTTTGATAAAAATCAAAAAGCTCCTCTTTTCCCCCTTCCCATTTCATAGGCGCTCTGTATTCCTCTTCCAAAATCCCGCTAATCCCTTTTTCGTCCCCATAAAATACGGAAGGGATACCCGGAAACGTCATTTGGAACAGTACTGCCAGTTTATACCGCCTCACGTCGCCGTCGCATAATGATAAAAATCTGCTCACATCATGGCTGTCCAACAGATTGAGCTGCGCATAAACGGTCTGCTCCCGATACCGCATCCGCATATGCGTTACCCTGCTGTCAAATTCCAAAGCATCAATGCTCCTGTCCCCAAAAAAACGGCGGCAGTGTTTTCTGAAATCATAATTCATAGTGGAATCAAACTTTTTGCCGTCCAGCCAGTGCCGCGCCGTTTCCCATACTTCTCCGATTAAAATCGCATCAGGATTTACTTCCTTCGCCGCCAGAAAAAAACGCTCCCAAAATGCATCGTTGATCTCGCTTGCCACATCCAGCCGCCAGCCGTCGATACCATATTCTTTCAGCCAATATTGACAGACGCCGCAAAAATAATCTACGACTTCCGGATTCTGAGTATTTAACTTAGGCATCATTCTCTCATATCCAAAACATTCATAATCCGGATAGTCCTCGCCGCTTTCCGGCCTGATTACAGGAAATTCCAGCCGGTAGAACCAATCCTTATACCGGGATTTTTCACCGTTTTTAACCACGTCGTCAAAAGCAAAAAACTTCCAGCCGCAATGATTAAATACGCCGTCGATAATCACTTTCATATCCTTTTCATGATAAATTCGCACCATATCCTTAAACTCTTCATCCGTTCCAAAGCAGGGATCTATATGATAATAATCCAATAAGTCATATTTGTGATATTCCCCCGCGGCAAAGACCGGATTGATATAAATCGCCGTAAAACCAAGTTCCTTTAAATATGCCGCGTTTTCCGCAATCCCTTTTATTGTGCCGCCTAATTTGCTCCGTACCGTCTCTCCTGCAAATTTCTTTTCCGCAGGCTCACCCGAAAGATACCCCTTTCCGGTCGCAAAACTATCGGGAAAAATATTGTAGATCACCGCGTCTTTTGCCCAAGCCGGCGGAGCAACCAGATCCGCCCTATGGTTGTAAGGAAACTGATAATATTCCGATCTGTCGTCTACGCACTCCTCCGTAAAACAGTCGCCGTAGTACAGCACCTTCTCTGTCTCTGACAACAGTTCAAAATAATAATTAAGTCTTTTATAAGGATGGGAAAGCGTCGTCTCATAATAGTCAAAATACAGATCCGAAGCCGCTACTTTCATCTCCTGTTTTGTAAAGATCACCGGCGTCTGCCTGCAAGCCCTGTCCCCAAAATACAGGATGCACTGTAAAAGATCTCCTCTGCCGCACCGAAGCCTGATCGTCACATGCTCCTCGTCTGTCCCATACGCATATTCCGACATAGGAATATGTAAAACTGCCCCTCTGTTCATATCGCCCCTCCGTTTTTATCTAAGCTGTTTGTCTTTTATCCTTCTATTATCCCTTTTTAATCCGCATTGTTAAAAATCCGCCTTTACCTATCTTTTATTATTTCTATCAAATATCATACGCCTTTTTATCCTTTCACGCCTCCGGATGTAAGCCCCGACGCCATATTTTTCTGCAGTGCAAAGAAAATGATCAGTATCGGCACAGATACCATAAGCGAAGCCGCTGAAAATACGGGCCAGCTCCCGCTCGTTTCGTTTGCCTGCAGGGAATACAGACCGGCCGCCAGCGTATATGTATGTTCCCCTGTCATAAAATTGATCGCAAAAATGTACTCATTCCAAACATAGATCAAAACCATCATCGCCGTAACCGCCACCGTCGGTTTCGCCAAAGGCAATACGATCTTTTGCACGATCCGGATGGGAGAAGCCCCGTCGATCATGGCGGCTTCTTCGATCTCAACCGGGATCGTATCAAAATATCCCTTCATGTTCCACAATGCAAATACCGCCATCGTTCCGGTATAAACAATGATCAGTCCCATCTTCGTATTGATCAGCCCCATCGGGCTTAACAGCTTATACAACGCCGTCATGGAAAGCAGCGAAGGAAACGCATATAATAAGATCAGCAGTTGTAAGATCATGTTCCTGCCCGGAAACTTTCTTCTGGAAAAAATGTAGGCCGCCGGAATCCCCGTGCCAAGAGAAATCACAACTGTGGAAACAGCTAAAAACAAACTGTTTTGAAACCACATGATCACCGGTTCTTCCGTAAATACTTTCCGATAATTTTCAAATGTCATTTTCTTCGGAATAAAAGAAAAATCCGAACTGAGCAGGCTGTTCTGCTCGTTGACCGACACTGAAAAAGCATACAGGATCGGCACAAAGGTCAGGACGCATACAAGAATGAGGACCAGATTCACAAAAACAAGCTTTATGATCCGTTTTCTTTTTCTGTGCTTCATCAAGATTCCTCCTTCGGTTTGATATTGATTACATAGGAAAAAACGATCAAAATAAGAAATATGATCATGGATACCGCAGAACTGTATCCGTAATTATTGGTGATAAACGCATTTTCATATGCATAGGTCAAAATCGTATGAATGTGCGCGCCCGTTTTGGCCCCTGCCTGCTGTGTCAAAAGATAGATCACATCAAACTGTTTAAACGTTGTAAATATAGTGATCACCACCGACGGCGCAATCACCGGCCTGATTGCCGGTATCGTAATATACCACGTTCTCTGCATCCAGTTCGCACCATCCAGTAAAGCGCTCTCATAATAGCTTCTGTCTACGCTCTGCAGGGCGCCGTCTATGATCGTGATCATAAACGGCAGCGCCAGCCATAAATTTACGACCGTACAGCAGATAAACGCCGACACGTCGTTCGCCAGCCATTTTACAGGCGAGACCCCTGCCTTTTCCATCCACTGGTTCAACAGGCCGAACTGAGAATTAAACATGCCCGTTTTCCATAATAAAATAGATACATATCCCGGCATCGCCCACGGAAAGATCAAAAGCGTCCTATAAAAGTTCCGCAGTTTCAGCCCGTTTGTATTCAGCAGCCCCGCAAGCAGGTACGCGATGATAAGCTGCAATATCATATTGACCACAGTCCATAGAACCGTCAGGACCAGCGCAGAAAGAAACCCGCTGTCAAACACCAAAAGCGCTTCTTTATAATTTTCGATCCCAATGAAATCATAAGTAAACCAATGATATACATTCATATTCGTAAGTGAGATATACCCTGTATAAAGAATAGGGAATATTACGATCAGACAGATCAAAATCAGGGACGGCGCCGACCATAAATATGAGACTATCGTATTGCCAGTTTTCTGATTGTACGGTTTTTTATCCGATTTCTTCATTGCTGTCTCCATTTCTCTTTTATTGCATCTTCTTTATCAGTTCCTCCGCATTTTTCTGTGCCGCCTCGCAGCTTTCTTTTACATCCTGACCGCTCATATTGATATTGACCAACATATCCGCCGCCACTGTCCACATAATATCCATCTCAGGGCGGTTCGGCATCGGAATCGTATTTTCCGCCATGGCGCGCATCGCCATAACGACGTCGTCCGAAGTTACCTCTTCTTTCTCATAGCAAGCCTCTACCGCTGGCGCACACCCGCTGACTTTTGCGAGCGCAATACCGACTTCCGGCTGCATCAGCGCGGTCAGAACCTTTTTCACGGCCTCCGTCTTATTTTCTGCCGCATACTTTAATACCTGCACCCCTTGTACGCCCATATAAGGCGAGATCGGAATCTGCGTCTCGTCGATCACCGGCATGGGAGCGATCCCCAGATCCATCCCCGCTGCCCGGACCGCCGACACCAGCCATGGGCCGCCGATCGTAGCATGCGCTTTTCCCTCCTGAAAAAGGGTATTGACGGTCGCATACTCGCTCTCTCCGGGCATCAATTCCACAAATTTCTTATGATATGTTAATGCGCTTATTGTCTCCTGACTTCCTAATCCTACCTTCCCATCGGCGTCCATGATATAACCGTTAAAGCCGTGGATCCATCCGGCGCTATAGTATGCCGTACTGTGTTGTTCCACAAACCCATAGTGTCCGCCGCGGGTTTTTTCTTCCATATAGGAATATAATTCTTCCGTTGTTTTTGGCGCTTTCTCGTCCGGCATATAGAGACGGTTATATAGAAAAAGCAACGTTTCAAAATATATCGGAAGCTGATAAAGCTCCCCTTTATATGTGGCCGCATCAAGCGTCATCTTCACATAAGAATCGTCGAGCGTCCCCCGGTCTACCAGATCGGTGACCGGAGCAAGGATTCCCATTTCCGCATAGACGCCAATCTTATCATGTGCAAAAAAATACATGTCCGGCGCCGCTTTCGGATCGTTCCCCACCATTTTTAAAGCTTCCGTAAGGTTACTTTTATATTCCAGACTTACGGTAACTTCGGGAACCAGCTTTTGCAGCATTTCAAGCAATGCGTTTGACACCGCTTCTTCTTTGTCATGCCAAATGACAATCGTATTTTTTTCTTCTTCCGTCAAAGACTGCCCCCCTGCGCCGCAGCCGGTAAGAATTCCGATAAGCATGACGATCGATAATAATAATGCAGTCAATTTTTTCATTCCAACTCCCATCTGCCTGCTTTGGCAGGCATACAAATCAGGATCGCGAAATTTTTAATTTCACGTTAACTCCCATCCGCCCGCTTCAGCGGGCATACTTTGACAGCAGTGGCTGTCGCAATAAGCTTTGCGTATACAAGATACAGTATAATTATCAGCACAGTGTTAAACGATCTTGTATCCGACCGCCTTAATGCGACATCCCCTGCTCAAAAATTATGCTCTACGATTTTTTCTTTCTGATCACAAAGTATCCTGCTGCCGCCACAATTCCAACACAGACCACTACAATCACTATGACAACGCCCATATTGGCTCCTTCGTCCTTTGTGTCTGAAGCGGCGGTCTGCGTCTCCTCAGCCGTATCCGAGACTTTCTCCGTACTGCTTTCGGCTTCTATCGCATCCGTTCCTTCTATATTTGTTCCTGAATCTGATCCTGCGGTATCCGCGGGTTTTTCATAATATACCTGATATTCTTCCGCTCCCGTTATCACCAGCCAGATGTCCTTCCCTGTCTCTACCGAAATATCTGTCGTCTGCACACTTCCTTCGTTACCGTTTACAATCACCGAATTGATCCAGCCGGGAACTGATAAGGTAAGCCAGCCCTCTTCCCCTTCTGTCAAAGTTTCTCCGGGCCATGCCGCAAAGGCGTTTGTCCCGTCCGGCGCAGACCATGCCCAAAGACAGGGCGCAGACCAATCTGCAGGCGCTTTCACATTTACGTTAATATCCGGCGCACTTACGGCGTTGGGATCGTCATAACTGAAATCATAACTTCCATCCTCTTCAATTGTGATCCACATTTCGGCAGGATCTACGGAAATATCTTCCGTCTGTATAGAACCTTCGTTGGCATTGATAATAACGGAATTGACCCATATGGGCGCTTTCCCCGTATACCAGTTATCTTCTCCCTGTTTTAATTCCGCCCCCGGCCATGCCTCAAAGGCATTCGTTCCGTCCGGCGCAGACCATGCCCAAAGGCAAGGTGTTTTCCAGCTTTCAGGCACATTTGCATGAATAACAAATTTTTCCACATATTCGGGAAGGTCGCCCTTTGTTAAACTATCATAAGAAACTTCCGCATTTTCCGCATCCTTTACCGTAATCCATGCATTGCCGCCTTCCAAAACCAGTTCTTTCGTCTGCACGTTTCCTTCGTTGGCGTTGACGATAATGTGATCTGCCCATGAAGGAACCCAAATATAATACCAACCGTCATTATCAGGAATATTTTCCGTTTCTCCTCCGGGCCATGCGTCAAACGCATTGTTTCCGTCCTCGTCCCATGCCCATACACAGGGCGCGTCCCAATCTGCGGGAACCTGCACGCAGACCGCCGTCCGTTCTTCTTCAGCATTTACACATATCGGTGAGAAAAATGTAAACGCTATTGCAAACATAAAAATAAATGCTGCAAATTTTTTCAAACATTTTACCATAATAAAAACCTCCCTTTTGTGATCATTTCCTGTTTACAAGGAAAGTATAACATCGGGTTTCTTATACCACAATTTCAAATTAGGTAATCGGTTTCCCATTTTTTTGCACTATTTCCACAAGTTAAACACTGCTGTTTTTGTGCAAAAGAGATAGTTTTATGGCTTATTTTCCCTATTCCAAAAATATTTGTGAAAAATATACAAAGAAGTTTCCTAGAGTTTCCTGTTAAGAAATGAAAACAAGAATATCATAAATCAAAAACAAATGAAACGCAAGAAGGCCGATTACTAAAACGCCCCATTACGTCCCTATTTATCTTTTCTAATTCAATCCGTCAGAAAAGATCTGACAATTTTTGCGTAAATGCAATCCGCCCCTTATATGAAAGATGTAAGAAATCTGAGGAAATGCCAAGGGACATAATGAATCGGAATGAATCGTTAAATCTATCGCCAAAGAAATTAAAATATCTAAAAAATGCAAAAATTATCAACGAAAAAAACTCCACATATTAACCAAAATTGGGGACGTGCAGAATTCCTTATTTTGTATCCAATTCCAAAACTACATAATATACTAATAAGTATGAGCAACAAGAACCTGAAATCAAAAATAGAGTAAAATACAATATTCAGAATAAATAAACCATATCATTTCCATGAAAAAGGAAGAGCATAAATGAAAAACTGAAAGGCGCATCCCAAAAAGGAGGCTGTCGGGAAATACTTGAATTCCCACAGCCCCTTTTTTAATTGGTTACCCAATCGCAATTGTCTGCTTCAACCGGATATCCGCCGCAGACGCTCCCGCCAGTATCTCAAATTCTCCGGCCTCCGCCACAAACTCTTTTTGATCCGTATCATAAAAAGCAAAGTCCCTCTCAGCCAAAGAAACCGTCACCTTCCTGCTTTCTCCCGGCTCTAAAAATACCTTGGAAAAACCTTTCAGTTCCTTTATGGGACGGTCCACAGAAGCTTCTTTATCCGCAACATAGACCTGCACCGTTTCCGCGCCGGCCAGCTTTCCGGTGTTCTGCACCGATACGGTTACTTCCGCCGTCTTTCCCTGAACCGAAACTTCCATGTCCTTATAGGCAAACTCCGTATAAGACAGGCCGTGTCCAAAGCAGAATGCGGGCTCAATCTTTTCCTTTTCAAAATAACGGTAGCCTACATAAATGCCCTCTTTAAATTCCACTCTGCCCTCTTTGCCAAATTCGCCGTTCTTCGCGGTCACACAATCCTCATATTTCATTGCAAAGGTTTCCGGCAGTTTTCCCGACGGATTTATTTTTCCAAAAAGTACTTCCGCTAAAGCTTTTCCGCTTTCCATTCCCGCATAATAACACCAGACAATGGCTTTTGCCTTATCCCGAAAGCGGTTCATCTCTATCGGAGAACCTGCTACAAAAGCAAGGACGGTATTAGGGTTTGCATTGAGCAGGGCCTCTATCAATTCCTCCTGACCGTAAGGCAGTTTCATATCCGGCCTGTCGCGCCCTTCTATATCAAATTCATGATCTAATCCCCCTACGAAAATTACTTCTTCGCAAGACGCGGCTAATTTTACGGCCTCCTCCAAAAGTTCTTTACGCTTCAGCGCATTTTCTGCCTCACGCTGCTTTTCCCACTCTTCTTTTTCCCTTATTTTGGCTTTATATTCTTCAGACTTCTGATCCTCCAGACTGGCCTCCTGCCAATTTGCTTCTCCCTCCGGCTCTCTTTCAGGAATATAATACCCCCTTGCAAAGACAACTTCCGTATTGCCTCCAAGTGTCATTTTCATTCCCATAAGCGGCGATATTTCATAAAGCGCTTTAATTTCCGCACTTCCTCCTCCATTAGAATGGATCTGCTCCGCATTACAGCCAATAACGGCTATCTTCTTCAGCCCTTCTTTCTTTATCGGCAGCCTGCCGTTCTTATTTTTCAAAAGAACGACCGATTCTCTTGCCGTTTCCAATATTGTCTGTCTATGTTCCGGCGTATTATATGCGCCCGCTTTTCTTTCTAAAGTCTGCTCACCAATCATTTTCAGGCGGAACATCATCCGTAAAATATTCCGTACTTTTTCGTCAATGCTGCTCTCCGAGACTTCTCCTTTCTTAACTGCCTCCCTCAGCGGATCCGCCAAAGCATACTCGTCAAAATTATCGGTGATGGACATTTCCACATCCAGCGAACATTCCGCCGCTTCCTTCGTTTTGTGTACGCCGCCCCAATCGCTGATCACAGTACCGTCATACCCCCACTCTTTCCTTAAGATCTGATCCAGCAATACTTTATTTTCACAGCAATGCGCGCCGTTTAAAAGATTATACGCGCCCATTAAAGAATAGGTATCCGCTTTTTTTACGGCAGCTTCAAAGCCCGGCAAGTATATTTCCCGCAATGTCCGCTCGTCTACGACCGTATCTACCCACAAACGGTCCGTTTCCTGAGAATTGGCCGCAAAGTGCTTGACGCAGGCCGCTACGTCGTTTTCCTGAATCCCTTCGATCAACGGAACGGCAAGCTCCTCAACTAATTTAGGGTCCTCGCTCATATATTCAAAATTCCGTCCGCACAAGGGATCTCTTTTAATATTGATACCGGGAGCAAGGATCACATCCTTCCCCCTTCCCCTCGTCTCTTCTCCGAGTACCCGTCCTGCTTCTTTTGCCCGTTCCTTGTTCCATGTGGCTGCAAGGGCGCTGTTGCTTGGCAGGTAACTGACATAATCGTCTGTAGTCCCTACCGTGATCCAGTGTGCATTGTCAAATTCATTTCTGACCCCCATCGGTCCGTCGGAAGATTTTAACGGAGGGATGCCGAGCCGTTCCACACCTTCGGTACGGAACAAGCCCGCGCCATGCACCATGCCTATTTTTTCATCCAATGTAAGTTGTCCTAATAAATCTTCAATCTGCTTTTCAAAGTTTTTTTCCATCTTTTTTCCTCACCTTCCCGTTTTCATTCTGCTCTTTGCTCTCTAACCGTTTGTTTTCCTTTTCTCTTTATCATCTACAATCTGCCTATCCACCCGTAAATGATCGGCCAGACCATAAATATATAGTATTATAGAAAAAAGACCGTGTAAAGAACACGGTCAAAAATATAGTAAATATATGATTTTTTTAGATATCTCCCAACCTACAGATTATTTGATACGATCCAGATCTCTTCTCTGCTCTTTTTAAACATGACATTCTTATATTTCGATTTCAGTTTCTCCTGCGCTCCGTTGATCGTGATCATACATCCCACATGCGCGTCCCCGCTGACAACTACTTTTCCCTCTGCCGAACGCTGGCTGATTTCGATCGACTGTACCTTCTTAGTGGAAAGTTCCTTAATCTGCGACTGAAAATGAATCTTCTTCCGTGTCTGTTCCGTTCTCTGCTGGCTCAGCTCAGGTGTGAGCGGTTGTGTCTGTAGCTGATAAGCGATCCGGTCCAATGCGTTCATGGCGTCTTCCATGCCGATCCGGCATTCCTCCAAATGACATTCGATCTCCGCAATCGTTGTTTTCAGATCGTTCTCCAACCCGATTGTCAAACATGTATTTACTCCGGCGCGGTTACCGATAGAAGCCGCCGAAATCTGTTCCACCGCCATAACATAACCGCCAATGATCGTACCTCTTTTACCGGAAACGACAACGGTATTTCCCGATTCTATTTCACAATTCAGCAATGCTCCCGTATTGACTTCATTTCCCGCAACCACTCTGATATGTTCCAAGAACCGAGCCATTACGTTGTGTCCCGCGCGAATAGTACCGAGACCGGAACCTTGCATTCCGTTCTTTAAAATCACATCCTTGCCCGCAATTAAATTCGCAGTTTCCACATGACCGTTTATTGTGATATTTCCGGTTGCCTTTACCGTAACGCCGGCGGAAACATTCCCCTCTACCAAAACGTCTCCGTAAAAATTTACATTTCCTGTCGCCGCATCCAGATCCCCATCTATGTAGTAGATAGGCGTTACCGTTAATTTGTTGCCCTCTAACGTTACGTTTCCTTCCACGCTGGCGTGATATTCGTTCGTTTCATTCATCCCGCAGCGTTTACATTTTAAGGGCGGCAGGTTTTTTCCTTCATAGGCATCGATAACGTTCCCGTGAATATCCTTACCGACTATGGCAGGTATGGCCGGATGATAGGTCACAAGCAGATCGTCGCCTTTGACAAGCTCAATCTTTCCCAATACATTATAATCTACCGATCCGTCCGGCAGAATGATCGGTCTGGTTTCCGGCTGCGTATTAAAATGATACTCAAAATAACCGTCTTTCCCGTCCTCCGCCATCATGCCCTGTGCAATCAGGACTTCTTCGTAATAATGTTTTCCTTCCGCAAGTTCTATTAAAACCTCTTTTTTTATACCATGGGTGATTTCGTTCTCTTGCAGCAACGCAAGTATCTCTTCTATAGAAAAAGATTTTTCGGCGCGGCGGTATAAAGTAAGCAGCGCCTCCGTATGCGTTTCGTTAATACGCAGAAGATAATCCTTCTTTATCCTTCCGGCCGCCGCTTCTTCATCATCCTGCCGGGAACCTGCTCCCCCGTCTGCCGGAATATAAGCGTCCTGAACCTTTGCGCTATGTTCTTCTTTCTTTTTCTTCCCCGCTTTTTTTAAATTCTCCATGTCGTTTCTCCTACTTCTACCGATATTTTAATCTTATACAACACGACTGCTATTTCATAAAATTGTAGCATGAAGCGGAGAAAAACACAAATATTTTACGCTAGCTTCCCCGCCTGTTTTAGCGGGCATAATTAAGATTAAACTGTGTTTGACAGACGACGGCTGTGTTACATAACCTACTGATATATGATAATGCGATACTTGCAATCACTAACGGAGCAAACGGTATACGAAAATGAACGGGAAATTAAGAAATATGACATCCATTTATCTAACAAAGGGCAATAAAATGTTATTGCTTTTCCGGCAGGGCGGCAGAGTCGTTAACGACGTCTGGGTAGGCTCGGCGGGAGGACACTTTGAGGATTTTGAATTAAATGATGCAGAAGCCTGCGTCCTTCGTGAATTAGAAGAAGAACTGGGGTTAACCGGCAATGATATTGAAAATCTTTCCTTGCGATATATTACCCTACGCCGCACGGAAGAAGAAATCAGACAAAATTATTACTTTTTTGCAGAATTAAAAGCCGGTGTGAACGACTGTCTTGTATCAAATGAAGGGATAAGCAAATGGTTTGAATATTCGGAATTGCCTGCATTGAAAATGCCCTTTACTTCCGAGTTTGTGATTGCACATTACTTACAGACCGGAAATAAGACCAACGAGCTCTATGCCGGAGCAGCGGATGGGGAAAAAGTTATTTTTACAAGAATGCCAGCATTTTAACGCAAAGAAAGGAGCCTGTAATAAAATGAGCCTATTAAAATACTTTAAAAGCGTATTGGATCAGGACCAGTGTCCCATTGTAATCTGTAATTTACAGCATGAAATCGTTTATATGAATCCCGCTGCTATTGCAAGATATGAAAATTGGGGCGGAAAAGATCTCTTAGGAAAAAGTCTTTTGAATTGCCATAATCCACAATCTGTAAAAAGGATCCATGAAGTTATAGATTGGTTTTTGACATGCCGGGAGCATAACCGGATCTATACCTTCCGCAACGAAAAGGAAAATAAGGATGTATACATGATTGCCCTTCGGGACGAGAACGGAACGCTAATTGGATATTATGAGAAACACGAATACCGGAACGTAGAGGCGGAAGGGTTGTATTCTCCTCTTTCCTAATGCTCATGTACGGTAAAAAAGCAAGCAACCGAAAACAAGAGATAGACCGCCAGCACCACACTATTCTGAACCAAAGAAACCAAAGAGCAAAAGACAAGCATTATGGAATCCCTTTCATTCTTATATCTTTTATTGGAATAACTCTGTAATTTAAGGACGAACAGGACTTGTCGCAAAATTTTTATGTTGCAGTAAAACAGGCTTTGCATTGGGTAAACAGATTTTAGCAAAAATGGGAAATCCGAACCTTTTACCC
>CAJTWM010000029.1 GCA_910579805.1 uncultured Lachnospiraceae bacterium
CTATTGCTCTTGCATATATATGTACAAATTTACGGAAAACATTTTTATACAATAATAAAGTTCCCTTAAGCTGAATCAACGCTTTGGGCACATTAACACCTTTGAGTTCTGTTAAAACAACAGTTGGAGTTGCATCACCAATGACAAACAAATAATCGCATTTACTCGTATTTAATGGGACAGACTTATCTTCCGCTATTATCCCACCATCCATTTTATATAAAATCACATGGTTTTTCTTCGTGTTTTCAAGCACATATCTCTTTTTATTCTCTTCACACTTTACTGCTGAGCGTCTGTCCGATGACTCAATACAGTTCATCCTATTTTTATTATCACATTTCTCTAAAGAATTATTTTGCAGTTCTCCATTAATACATTCTTCTAATTTTTTACAAATCATTCATCTATCTCCATGGTAATAAGCTCATCAAGTTCACTATTTGTAATAGACGATACTTCATCAATATAATTTGTATTGATCATATGACTTTCCTCATCTAACAAAGATTCCAACACCTTTTCAGAATCGTCCACTTTATAGGCAGCGAAGTTTTCATAAGACACTCTTAAATTTTTGGGAATAACAATCTTATTTAACTTTGTATGCTGATTCTCCACTTTTTGCGAATACAATAATATATTCGTAGAAGTAAGTATATATGGACTATGTGTTGTTATAATAACCTTACTGTTCGTTGAATTTATCATTAACGAAATGAGACTCATAACATCCTTTTGTGCAATCGGAAATAAGTGTGCTTCTGGTTCTTCAATTATAATAAATGATTTGTTCTTTTCCAAAATTGTTGCAAAGGCAAGCATCAATATCCACAATACTTCCTGCTGACCAGACGAACCATACATCAGTTTAACCCAATGATACTCATCAAAATAAATTTTTTCACCATCGTTCTCGCTTATATAGTCTGCTTTCAGAATTTTCTTAACAAATTCATACGCCTGATCTACTGCTGCATTATTGATCTGACCTTTAATCGTTTTTACATAATCTGTAATCATTTCCGGAATTTTAGTTCCAAATTTATTTTTTGTTATTTTTATCAGTTTAATAAATTCCTGCATAGTCAAATCCATCTCATCAGTAGAAACATCTTGTAACTGCTCAGACATGGTTGCTAACAAACTTCTTCCGGCTGGAATGTAAATAATTTCATCATTGTTTTCAAATACTAAAAACAACCGTTCATTTAAATGGCGTTTCATTACCCCCACAGCAGTTATATTATCCAAAAGGCCCTTTGTATTGAAATTATTTAAAAACATTTCAGAAGCTTCATTTATCAACCCCAAAAGTTCTTCTTTTAATTTAGCATCAAGAGAAAATCGTACATAGCCATCACGGTTTAAGAAAATATTAATATGTTTTCCGGCAAACATATAGGAAACATTAAATTTTTGCATATGTTTAGTTTTACCAAAGCACCCCATAAACTGCTTTGTCAAATATTTCAAATAATTATTGAAATACTCATTTTTATGATTCTGTGTAAACTGTGCTGCATCCATCAGATAATCTAAGGTATAATCTCTTATCTTTTGAACAAAATATACAACCTTACAAATTGTACTTTTACCAGAAGCCTGAGCACCTATAAATATCTGAAAATTTTTATTTAAATTTATCTGTGCCTCTTTTACTGGTCCAAAATTTTGTATGACAATTTTATTTTCCATAATCAAAAATCACTTCTCCATTGCTTTTATAGTTCATATCAGATATTAAAATTATAATAGAACAGCCTCTAATTTACAATATATAATTGCTTTGAGTTTCCCCATTTTTGAATTTTGCACCTCTAAAACCTGCATAAAATCAGTGTTTTTCATAAAAAGGACAATCACAACTGACAGTTTCCCTTTCGTTTTGTATTTATGCGACTTTGCAGAAGAATTCCTTATCTCCCGAACTGCTAACCATATTTATTTTTTGTCGTTAATTCAACATTCTCTTTTATTCGATGATTTTTTGTTGTCTTTCAAATCTGGAAAAGGAATTGAATGGGCAATGACAAATGCTGAAACTCCTTGACAAATAAGGCTTTTTCTGTTTGTCATTATTATACCGTAATAGCACTCGCATGCCAGTTTACTTATCAATCAGGGCTGTGATACACTTATCCTCGCTGACAGACTGGGACACGAAAAGGTATCCACAACACTGAATACTTACTCGCATCTGTTTCCGCACAAACAGCAGGAACTTGTCAGCAATCTGGAGCAGCTTGCAGCAACCGTTGATGTTACACCAACGCCAGAGCCGCCAACGAGTAACCCTTTACTTGAAACTATGGGAATTTCCTATGATGATGGCGCGGCTGACAGTTCAGCAACTTCGGATGCAGCATATGCCAATGCAGGACTTCCATACGGACCAGCGCCACTGCCAAAGGAAACAACACCGGGAAAAGTTATCCCTATGCCCCAAAGAAAAGTTATTTGATTTTCCAGACACTGTTCGGAAAATGCAAGCTTATAATAAAACGATGCGAAACAGAGTAGCTGCGTTTAGTAGCCAAATAGTAGCAGAGCAAAAAGAAAAGCCCGGGAACACCCTGTTTATAAGGCTTCCCAGACTCGTAGCGACTATTCGAACTCTATATACAAACTGCCGCTTCACGGTCTTTTATCGTGAAAGCGGCAATTTATATTCGCAGTTTATATTGCCAAAGTATATGGCATTACTTTCTATCAAATGTTTTTACCATTCTAAAATGCAGGTTCCCCAGGTCAAACCTCCTCCAAAACCTGACATTACTATCTTATCGCCCTCTTCAAGCATCCCTTTCTTATTTACCTCGTCCAAAAGGATGGGAATACTTGCCGCGGAAATATTTCCGCAATGGTCAAGGCTGATCGGAAACTTTTCCATCGGGGCATGGAGCCTTTTTGCCACGGATTGTATAATACGGATATTGGCCTGATGCAATAAGAAATATTTGATCTCTTCTGTCCCTACCTGCGCTTTTTCCAAAACTCTTTCTATTGAGGCCGGCACTGTCGTCACCGCAAACTTATAGACTTCCTGCCCGTCCATATGTACATAATCAGTTTCAGGATTTTCCTGTACAAGCGGATTGCTGTTTGCTCTTGCGCGGCAGGCAAGCACGCTCCCCTTTACGCCGTCCGATCCTTGCTCAAACCCGAGTATGCCCCCCTGTCCTGCGCCAAGCACTGCGGCACCTGCACCGTCGCCGAACAAAACGCAGGTGCTCCTGTCGTTCCAGTCCATGATCCTTGACAACGTTTCGGCGCCTATGATCAATGCGTTTTGATAGATCCCGCTTTGTAAATAAGCATATGCCGAATGCATGGCAAACATAAATCCCGAACAGGCTGCATTGATGTCGAACGCCACAGCCGCCTTGGCCCCGATTGCCGCCTGTACCTCACAGGCGGTAGACGGAGTAATATCGTCTCCCGTAATCGTTCCTACAATGATAAGATCCAGTTCCGCTGCCTGTATACCGGCATCCAAAAGCGCATTTTTCGCCGCTTCTACAGACATTTGTGTTGTCGTTTCCTTCTTCACCAGATGCCTTGCCTTTATTCCCGTGCGGCTGCTGATCCATTCGTCCGAAGTATCCATGATAGTTGATAAAAAGTCGTTGGTTACGACGCTCTCCGGAAGGAAACTTCCCGTTCCTAATATTTTAACGGACATATCCTTGTTTCTCCTTTTTGAAAATTTCTTTATGCAAATTCCTGCATAATATCATGTACCGTTTCCATCTTCTCCGCTCTCCATGCATTTTCCCCGCAGAAAATCAGACCGTTATCCAAATCTCCTTTTACCGCGTTGACCAAAGCGTCCGTGATGCAGTAAGGCGTTTCCTCCGGTTGGCATGTTTGCACGCAAAGATGACATCTTCCATGGGGAATCCTTCCCTCTTTTGTACGTTTGATAAACGGATTATTGATTGCCCGCCCCGGCATGCCTACCGGACTCTTCACGATCACAATATCTTCTTTTCCGGCATCCAGATATGCCTGTTTATATGCCTCGGAGGCGTCGCACTCCGGCGTCGTTACAAAGCGGGTCGCCATTTGTACCCCCTTAGCCCCTAATGAAAGCGCATGTTCCAAATCTTCCCTTGTATAGATTCCTCCCGCCACTACTACCGGGATCTCGCCCTTGCCCTGTTCCTTTGCAAATCCATCCACTTCTTCGACAATATGCCGGATTTCCGTATCATAGGAAAGCGCTTCTATATTTTCAAGCTGTTCATTGGAAAATCCTAAATGACCGCCTGCCTTTGGTCCTTCAATGACGACCAGATCGGGAAGTCTGTCATATTTTTTCAGCCAATACCGGCAAATGACTTTTACCGATTTTACGCTGGAAACAATGGGCGCTATCTTTGTTTTCGCACTTTTTACCAATTCAGGCAGCGTCATGGGAAGTCCCGCTCCCGAGATGATCAGATCCGCTCCCGCCTGCACGGCCGCTTTCACATAATCCTCGTAGCGTCTGGTGGCAACCATAATATTAACGCCTACTATCCCTTCTTTTGCCTTTTTCTTCGCTTTTTCTATTTCCGCTTTGATCGCCCTTAAATTTGCCTCAATGGGATGCTCGTCAAAATCCGGCTCTCTGTACCCGATCTGGGCAGTGGATATGATTCCCACTCCGCCTTCTAAGGCAACGGCCCCCGCAAGCCCGGAAAGGCTCACACCAACGCCCATGCCTCCCTGAATCACCGGGATTTTTGCAACCAAATCTCCTATTACCAACGGTTTTGTTTTCATTCGCCTTCTCCAACGGCAAAGGTAAGCTCTGCCTGCGTCACTAATTTATCGTTCACATAGGCCTTAGCGCTGCCTACGCCGATAGGCCCTTTCATTTTAATAATTTCGGTTTCCAGACGAAGAACGTCTCCGGGAACTACTTTTCCTTTAAATTTCGCGGAATTGATCGCGCCGAAATAAGCGGTCCGCCCTTTAAATTCAGGCTGGCTTAAAATCGCTACCGCTCCCACCTGTGCCAATGCTTCTACAATAAGGACACCCGGCATGACCGGTTCCGCCGGAAAATGTCCGGCAAAAAAGGGTTCGTTATAAGAAACACACTTTTTTCCTACTGCTCTTTTTCCCGCCTCCAGTTCTTCGATCGTATCGATCAATAAAAACGGCTGTCTGTGCGGAATAATTTCCATGATCTGCTTTGTATTTAATATTGACATATTCGTCCTCCCTTCTTGTTAAATTCCAAAATTTCATATTAATCTCCATTTCGCCGCCTTCGGCTGGCGGCACAAATAGTAATGAAAGTTCTACTTTCTTTCACACTAACTCCCATCTGCCTGCTTCAGCAGGCAGACAAATCCGAATCAGGAAATCTTTATTCTTTTCCTTAATCTTCTTTGTATCTTTTTATCAAAATACATGCGTTATGCCCGCCAAAACCGAGTGAATTTGACATTGCATACTCAAACTCTCCCGTTGCCGCTTCTTTACAATAATCCAGATCGCACTCTTCATCCGGAACCTGATATCCGACGGTAGGATGAATATAACCTTCTTCCAATTCTTTTACGCAAGTAACAAATTCCACTGCGCCTGCCGCACCCAAAAGATGCCCGATCATGGATTTCGTGGAATTGATCTTTATCTTTTTCGCCTGTTCGCCAAAAGCAAGCTTAATCGCCCTTGTTTCGAAAAGATCGTTATGGTGCGTACTGGTGCCGTGAGCATTGATATACATTATTTCCTGAGGGGATACGCCCGCATCTTCCATCGCAAATTCCATCGCTTTAGCCGCCCCTGAACCGTCCTCTACCGGCGAAGTAATGTGATATGCGTCAGAGGTACAGCCGTACCCTGCTACTTCCGCATAAATCTTAGCGCCACGCCTTTTGGCATGTTCTAATTCTTCCAGCACTACGATACCGGAACCTTCTCCCATAACAAATCCGCTTCTCTCTTTATCAAAAGGAATGGAACACCTTGCCGGATCATCCGAAGAAGTAAGGGCGGTAAGAGCTGCAAATCCCGCTACGCCGATAGGAGTAACGCTGCTTTCCGTTCCGCCTGCGATCATCACATCCGCTTCTCCATACTGGATCGCCCGAAAGGCTTCTCCGATAGAATTTGTTCCTGTTGCGCAAGCAGTCACCACATTAATGTTTTTTCCTTTTAATCCGAACTGAATGGATACATTTCCCGCCGCCATATTGCAGATCATAAGCGGAACCAAAAGGGGATTCACTTTATTCGGCCCCTTCTCCAACAGTTTACTGTGTTCCCTTTCCATTGCCTGCAAAGAACCGATACCGGACCCTACCGAAACGCCCACTTTATAGGCGTCCTCTTTTTCCATATCAAGGCCCGCATCCTCCATGGCCTCTTTTGTTGCGGCTACCGCATACTGGCAAAAAAGCTCCATTCTCTTTGCAGCCTTAAAATCCATGTAATTTTTTCCTTCAAAGCCTTTCACTTCCGCTGCCAAATGACATTTATATTCAGAAGCGTCAAATTTCGTAATCGTTCCAAATCCTGTCTTTTCCTGTTTTACACTGTCCCAAAACTCGTCGACCCCAAGTCCGATCGGGGTGATCGCTCCCATTCCGGTTACTACTACTCGTCTGCTCATTTTCTACCATACCTTTCTGTTTTCTCACTATGGGAAACTCTTCCTTTTATATTGCCATTCCGCCGTCTACGGAAATGACCTGTCCCGTGATATACGCTGCCTTATCGCTGGCAAGAAACGCCACGGTTTCCGCAATCTCTCTTGGCTGCCCTACGCGTTTTAAGGGTATCTGCCCAATCGTTGCCTCTTTCGCGCTCTCGCTCATCGCCTGCGTCATATCCGTATCGATAAAACCGGGAGCGACTGCATTGACCGTTACATTCCTGCCGGCCAGCTCCCTTGCCACACTTTTGGTCAGACCGATCACGCCCGCTTTCGACGCCGCATAATTCGCCTGTCCTGCATTTCCCAGCACTCCTGATACGGAAGACAGGTTGATGATCCTTCCGCCTTTCTGTTTTAAAAATGCGCGGTACATACATTTTATTGTATGGAACGTTCCTTTCAAATTCGTATCGATCACAGCGTCAAAATCTTCTTCACTGATCTTCATCAAAAGATTATCCTTCGTAATACCCGCATTGTTCACTAAAATATCAATGTGCCCAAATTGAGCAAGCATGGAATTGATCATTTCCTTACAGGCTGCTTCGTCTGCTACGGAACACTGGACGCATTCCGCCGTTCCGCCCTTTTGTACGATCTCTTTTACGACTTCTTCCGCCTTTTCTTTCGATCCGTTATAGTTCACAATCACGGCTGCGCCGTATTCCGCCAGTGTAAGAGCGATCTCCCTGCCGATTCCCCGGCTCGCTCCTGTAACAAGCGCTACTTTTCCGCTTAACATATTCATAGCTTTCTCTCCATTTCCGCACTGTTTTATTGCATAAATCTCCGGTACATCAATTTCCGGCAGTTCCAAACCCCAATCTAATCCATAGTACAGCCAAAGAGATACTTTAAAGCGTATCCAGCTTACTCAAATCTTCCAATTTTTCTATATTAATGACTGTTACGTCTTTATTGATCTTACGCATAAATCCTGCAAGCGTCTTTCCCGGCCCGATCTCAATGAAAGTGGTCGCGCCGTCTTCTATCATCTTTTCCACGCTCTGCTGCCAGCGCACGGAAGACGCCACCTGTCTGGCCAACAATTCTTTTACCTGTTCCTTATCCGTCACATAGTCGGCGGTCACATTTGCCAGATACGGTACTTTTATTTCCCTTACTGTTATGCCGGCAAGCACCTCTTCTAACTGTTCTCCTGCGCCTGCAAGCAGCGGAGAATGGAAGGGTCCGCTTACTTTTAACGGCACGCATCTTTTTGCCCCCGCACTAGTAAGCGCCTCCGCAGCCTGTGCGACGGCCTTTTCTTCTCCTGTGATCACGGTCTGTCCCGGGCAGTTATAATTCGCTACGCTGACCTGTCCCGGCGTTTCTTCACATACTTTTTCTATCGTTTCCGTATCCAGCCCCAATACTGCGCTCATGGCCCCGCCCTGCGGATATGCCTCCTGCATAAAAATTCCCCTTTTCCTTATGACACGGAAAAGATCTGCTTCTTCCATCACTCCCGAAACAAGTAACGCCCCGTATTCTCCCAAGCTAAGCCCTGCCGCCATATCCGGCCTGACCCCTTTTTCCATAACGGCATGATAGATCGCCGCCTCTGCAACTAACATAGCGATCTGCGTATACTCCGTAATATTGATCTTTTCATTTTCTTCGAACATAAGCGCCTTCATGTCAAGGCCGCTTACCTCTCCCGCTAAATCGATGGTTTCCCGGCATACCGGTACCGCATCATAAAAATCTTTTCCCATTCCGACATACTGCGCACCCTGCCCTGGAAAAATAAACGCCGTTTTACCCATATAAATAACCTTCCCTTCCGCATACTGAAATTGAAATAATAAAACAATGCATATTTCCTGTTTTTTATTTTCTATTTTTGTTTGATATTCAAAGTATTAAGACGTGAAATTGCTGCCACATACCTTATGCAGCAGCCTTTCTCTTAATTTGGATTCAGTCTTTGATTTGATCTCCGGTTTCCCACAATCTTTTTTCAAAGTTCCGATAACATAAAATTATTTTTCATTTATATGTAAAAGTTCCATAGCCTCTTTCATGATCTCCTGTATCATTTCTTCACAGGTCTGCTCTTTCTTGATCAGTCCGGCAATCTGTCCTGCCATAACGGTTCCGTTTACCACGTCTCCGTCCATAACGGCTTTTCTCAAAGAACCAAGGGTCAAATATTCCAATTCTTCAAATGACGCGCCCTCTTTTTCCATTTTCAGGTATTCCCGCGTCATTTTGTTCCGGATCTGACGGATCGGATGTCCGGAACTTGCACCGGTGATCTCCGAATCGATGTCTTTGGCTTTTAAAACACGTTCCTTAAAATTGGCATGTGTGATCGCCTCTTTGGCCACGGTAAAGCGGGTTCCCATCTGTACTGCCTCCGCACCGAGCATCATGGCTGCCGCAAAGCCCCTTCCGTCGCCGATTCCCCCTGCCGCAACAACAGGGATCTCCACTGCGTCCACTACCTGCGGGACTAACGTCATGGTAGTCGCCGCACCGATATGTCCGCCGGATTCCATGCCTTCCGCCACTACGGCGTCCGCACCTACTCGTTCCATCATTTTGGCAAGCGCCACGCTCGCTACCACAGGAATGACCTTTACTCCGGCTTCTTTCCACATTGCCATATATTTGCCCGGATTACCGGCTCCTGTAGTAACTACTTTTACGCCTTCTTCCACAACGATCTTTGCCACGTCATCCGCGTTCGGATTTAACAGCATGACATTCACGCCAAAAGGTTTATCAGTCAGTTTTTTTGTTTCCTGGATCTGCTCCCTCACTACTTCAGGCGGCGCGCTGGCCGCTCCGATCAGCCCAAGCCCTCCGGCGTTTGCCACAGCGGCAGCCAGATGGTAATCGGCTACCCAGGCCATGCCCCCTTGAATAATGGGATATTTTATTCCGAGTAAATCGGTCACTCTTGTTTTCATTTATGCTTCCACACCTTTGTTTTTCATATATTCAATAACAGCGCCGACCGTGGTGATCTGCTCTAAATCCTCGGATGGAATTTCAATTCCGTATTCTTCCTCAAACGCCATAACAAGCTCAAATAAGTCAAGTGAATCTGCTCCTAAATCGTCTTTAAAGGAAGAACTTTCCGTAATTTCCACTCCGTCTAAGTTTAACTGCTCCTGAATGATTTCTTTTACTCTTTCCAACATTGCTTTTCTCTCCTTTATTTCATAGTTGTTTTATTTAAAATAGTTTGATATTCAAAGTATATGTGGACTTATCCTATTTGTCAACAGTTATTTTTCATATCTAATGACAAAAATTATACCGTTTGGTACTTTACGTTTATTTTTCCCTTTATTTTTCCGATATATTGTATATAACTTCATTTGTTCGCTTTCAAAACAGGCAAATGCAAATGAGTAACCAATCATATATTCGGAAAACACAAGGATGTGATTTTATGTATACAGTCATGAGGACAGGATATATCAATGCCTATCAAAACGCTATGGATTTATCCCCAAAATATAAGGAAAAGAAAAAAGAAACCGTCGATGCCGGAAAGGACGGATCCATTTCTTTTTTAACTGATGAAGCGGAAAAAGAAGACGATTCCCTGACCCTGCAGGAACAAGAAAAACAGGCAGAAGAAAAAAAGCCTTTTTCCACAGAGGAAGAGGATTCCCAACTCAAGACAATGGAAGAGTTTATCCGCCGGATGCGGGAAGCTACGGCTTCTATTAAAAATACCCGCAACGGTTCCGGCAAAACCAATCTTTATGACGCGACCATGGACCTGACGCTGATCGCCAACGCCGAAAAGGAACCTTTATTGCGCTCCATATACGCCAGACTTTTGTTTAAGTCAAAAATGATACGCACAAGCGGCGCGGACAATGATCAGATCCGGATCGCGCTCCGCAAAATAGGAAAAGTCATCGGAAAAACAAAAGGCAAGATCAAAAAACTGCAGAAAGAAGAACTGATCGAAAAGAAAAGAAAAATAGCGGAAGCGGAAAAACGGCGGAAAATGGCGGAAGAACTTCAAAGAGAACTGGATCGGAAAAAAAAGATCCGGAAAAACCGTGAGCGGCAGGATATAGAAGAGAGTAAAATGGGAATGGGCGCTAATTATGGCGGCAACTCTTCTGACGTTTCCCCTGCTCCGAGTGTGAATACCGGATCCGGCGCAGCCGTCAGCGGATCTGCGGATATCCTTTCTCAGGTTGACAGCGTCGATATGTCCCCTATCAGCGCCCCGGCAGAATATGTAAGCGGCGCCGTTCCCGTTGAGGCCTCGGTAGGATCTGCGGTGGATGTGTTTTTATAAAAATTTCCTCACTCAATTGAAATCGGTATCACTATGACGATATTATTTTCAAGGGCTATACTGTTATAGTCCTTGAAATATTTTATACTCTTAATCAATCATACCGGCGCATTTATTTCCGGACAGGATCCGTCCGGATTCCCTAAGGGCTTATATCCAATATTTCTATCAAACGCCCTTGTCCAGCAAGTACTGATAAATATCCCTCTTGCTGACTCCCCGGTCTTTTGCCACTAATTTCATGGCTTCTTTCCGTTCCGTTCCCTGATCCTCATAATATGCCATATGCCTTTCAATGCTCATTTCCTGCCATTCCGCCTCTTTTTCACGCCTTTTTTCCTTAAGCCCCTTTCCTTCCAGCACAAGCACATATTCTCCTCTGGGTTCTTCCTTTTCGTAATAATGAATCGCAGATTCCAATGTGGTGGACAGAACCGTCTCAAATTTCTTTGTCAGTTCCCTGCATAGTGTGATCCGCCGTTCTCCAACCGTCTGATACAATTCCTCCAACGTCTTTCTTAAGTGATGGGGCGCTTCATATAAAATGATCGTCCGGCTTTCTTCTTTAATCTCATGTAAGACTTCTTTCTTTTCCTTTTTATCCCCAGGAAGAAATCCTTCAAAGCAAAATCTTCTCGTACTCAGTCCGGAAAGCGTCAGCGCAGTGATACACGCGGCCGGCCCCGGCAGGGAAGTCACTCTGATCCCTTCCTCGTAACACATCTGTACCAGTACTTCCCCGGGATCGGAAATGGCCGGCGTTCCCGCGTCGGTTATAAGCGCCACCCGTTTTCCCTCTTTCATTTGCAGAACCAGCTCCTTCGCCTTATCTACTTTATTATATTCATGATAACTGGTCATTGGCGTATGTATGTCAAAATGGTTCAACAGTTTTATGCTGTTGCGCGTATCTTCCGCTGCGATCAGATCCGCCCCCTGCAAAGCCTCGATCACACGCGGCGTCATGTCTTTTAAATTCCCGATCGGCGTGGCACATAATATCAATATGCCGGAGGCCAATTCCTCTGTCATCCGCATTCCCTCCCTGCCTTTTCCTTTTTCCAGTTTTCCCTCTCCGTTTCCGCCTCTTCATCGGTAAGCAGGGAATCCCTCTCATATCTGACCGCCGCATTCCACAAGATCCATTCTTCATATCCGGCGTCATAAGCTCCCTTTATCTGTTCTCTGATCTGTGCCCGCCCGTAACTGATATGCCCGGGTACCCAGCTTGCCGTAAACCCCTGCAGCCATACCCGTACCTTTGCCTTTTCTTCCTTTATACCTGCAAGCGTTTCGGCAGAAGAACTCATGGCAGAAAAAATCGTCTGATACGGTTCTGCATCGGGAACGGAAATCCCGTATGCTCCGTTGACATAGTGGGACGGATACACCATAGGACAGATATAATCCAAATGCCGTGCCATCTGCCCATAGTCCTGACCTACGATGGCCTGATCCGTCTCATTATCGATCACTGTGCCGAATACATCCGCCGCCACAAAAACCCCGAGGGGCGACAAGGTTTCATAAGCATATTCTGTAAATTGTGTAATGATCTCTATCTTACTGATTCCTTCCGCCTCCGGTCCGAACGTCGTCTCTCCTGCCTTTATATCCGTAGAAAAACGGATGTAGTCAAATTGTATCTCGTCAAATCCGGACTCTATCGCTCCTTCGGCAACTTCCATCAAATAATCCCAGACCTCTTTTTTATACGGATTTACCCATGCAAGGCCGTTCTTGTCCCGAAAAATCTCCCCTGTTAATGTTTTTACCGCAAGTTCAGGCTTCTGCTCCGCAAGATACGGATCCCGGAAAGCAACGATTCTGGCAATCAGATAAATATCCTTTTCTTTGCATTTTTTGACAAGCGCATCGATATCCTGAATATATCCGATCCCTGCTCCGATCTCCAACACCGTGTCCGACTGCATTTTATAAGTGATTCTGCCGTCGTCGTTTTTCACATCGATCACCATGGCGTTTAACTCGGTCTCCTCTACAAGCGAGATCAGTTCCTCCATTCTCGCATGTCCGGCAATCGGCCCGCTTACATAGATCCCCCTTACTTTCACCGGTTCCTTTTTTACGGCTCCGTTTTCGCTTTCCTCTCCGTTCCCTTTCCCGGTTTCACTCCGATTCCCTTCTCCCGCAATAGTTTCCTCTGCATCAGCCGTTTCCCTCTGTTCTCTGATCCTGCTCTCATTTTCCTGAGGATCTGTTTCTTCGTCGGCATTCCTATCCGTCCCTTTCGGTTCTTCCGTTACGGTTTCCATATCATTTCCCGATACATCCGACTGCAAAAAAGTATCCACATCTTTTGTTTTCTGCCCACAGCCGTTCCATAAAAGGATAAGCATCCCGAGCAATGCCGTTCCGCAATAATATCGTAACCTGCGCATGATGCATCCGCCTCCGCGATTCCTTGAAAAATATATTTGATTTCTGACCGGATGCAGTGCTAATAACCATATACTTCATAGATCTCGTCCGTATAAACTCCCTGTTCCCTATATACGATCAACGGTTTTTCCACAGTCATTCTTGCCCTTCCTCCCCGGTTCGCTTCAATCAATACCATGTTAGGCTCTTTGTCCGCAAACGGATGAACAAAACGCATCCTCTTCGGTTCCATTTTATATTTCACCAATAAAACGATGATCTCTGCCAAACGGAACGGTCTGTGTACCATATAAAAATTCCCGCCCGGTCTTAATATTTTCGCCGTTTGACTTATCACATCTTCCAGTGTACATAAAATCTCGTGTCTGGCAATGGCTTTCGGCGCGTCCGGATTGGTGAGCCCGTGCTTTCCGATCATATAAGGGGGATTACAGGTCACAACGTCAAAAGAGGCTCCCCCAAATATCTGTCCTGCCTCTTTTATATCCCCTTGTATGATATTGATCTTTTTTTCCAATCCGTTTAAAGCAACGCTTCTCCTTGCCATATCGGCGCTTTCTTCCTGAATCTCTAAACCGGTAAGGTGTTCCGCCTGTGTTTTTGCCTCCATGAGGATAGGGATGATCCCCGTCCCTGTCCCCAGATCCAGTACCCTGTCTCCCTGCTTTGCTTTTGCAAAACCGGAAAGCAATACTGCATCCATACCGAAGCAAAACTTTTCCGGGTTTTGGATAATACAATACCCGTTTCTCTGCAGTTCATCCAGCCTTTCCTTTTCCTTTAAGAGACCCTTTTCCCGGGCCGCCATGTCTTCCGGTCTAGTTGTCATCTAATTTGGATTTTCCTTCCTGCTTCTCTAATTTCTCCAGCTCCCTGAGTTCCGCATCCGATACGTCTACTTTTTGATTTTTATTATGTCTGCGTTTAAACTTAAGCTGGTTCACCTTATACTCATGGATCTCCTTTTCATCATTGATCTCTACGATCACTTTCACTAACTGCCTAAGTACGTTTACACTCTGTACCTCTCCCTTTAACCCATCGTCCGTAGTCACAAAATCACCTACATTAGGAAGCCTGCGGTTCAATTCCTCGTAAGTTTCTTCTTCATGCTTTAGGCAGCACATCAATCTGCCGCATACTCCGGAAATTTTAGTAGGATTCAAGGAAAGATTCTGCTCCTTCGCCATTTTGATCGAAACCGGAACAAACTCAGAAAGATGGGTATGACAGCAGAGCGGCCTGCCGCAGATACCGATTCCGCCTAAAATCTTCGTTTCATCCCTGACTCCGATCTGACGCAGCTCGATCCTTGTTTTAAATACGGCCGCCAAGTCTTTTACCAGCTCCCGGAAATCAATTCTCCCGTCCGCCGTAAAGTAAAATAACACCTTGTTATTATCAAAAGTATATTCCGCATCGATCAATTTCATTTCTAAATTATGTTTTTTTATCTTTTCAAGGCAGATCTTAAAAGCATCCTTTTCTTTTACCTTATTGGCCGCCTCCTGCTCCTGATCTTTCTGCGTTGCAACGCGCAAAACCGGCTTCAGCGGTTGTATTACTTTGTCATCTTCTATTTCCTTAGGCACGCTGACGACGGTACCGAATTCGATTCCTCTCGCCGTTTCAACAATAACGTTATCTCCCTTTTTTATATCCAGCGCAAGGGGATCGAAAAAATAAATCTTCCCCGCCGTACGAAATCTGACTCCTATTACTTTAATCATCTATATACCCCCTTGCGTGCCTTTACACGCATTCTATATAAAATTTATGAATTTTCTTTAATAGTCAGCAGCAAAAGCTCCATCGTCAAGTCGAAATTCACATTTGCACTTAAACGGTTTTGAGCTTTATCAAGCGCTTTCAGAATCTTCTCGATCCCATGATAAGAGCATCTGTCCGCCACTTTTCTAATATACTGTATTTCCCCCCTGAAAATCAAGTGATTTACATCATTGGTAGCTTTAAACAGCAGCACGTCCCTGTACCAGATGGATAAAATATCCAAATAATCATTTACATCGAATTTATAATCATTAATCTTTTTGATTGCGGCTACGATCTCGCCAATCTCCATATCATTGATATATTTTAAAAGAGTGACCGCTTCTTCCTTTATATTGTCAAATTCTTCGCTGGAGGCCAAAAGTTTTGCCTTGCCTACATTCCCTCTTGCAAAGGCAACGCATAGATCCGATTTATAGTCCGGTATCTGAACCGTTTCCATCAAAAATTTCTTGATCAGCTCATCCCTTACCGGTTTCATATTCAGTACGACGCAGCGGCTTAGAATCGTAGGCAGAAGCGCATTCACATTTGTTGTCAATATAAGGATGACCGCATATTCCGGCGGCTCTTCCAATGTTTTTAAAAGGGCGTTCTGGGCCTGCACGGTCATCTTCTCGCCCTCGTTCATAATATAGATCTTCCGCGGACTGCTATATGGCTTGATTGCAATAGTACCGTTGATCTGCGTCCGGATATCCTCCACACCTATCGTATTCGGTTTCTCATGCATGACTTTGATGATGTCAGGCTGATTCCCGGAAAGCGCCTGTTTACAAGAATGGCATTCCTGACACGGTTCTTCTTCCTGCCGTTCACATTGAAGCGCCATGGCAAATACATGGGCGATAAATTCTTTGCCCGCGCACCTTTCCCCGTTAATGATATATGCGTGTGAAACTTTGTTTGTGGCGATCGCATTCTGCAAATGCTCTTTGATCTGTTCCTGTCCTATGATATCCGAAAATTTTGCCATATCCTTTACCCTTCCCCTCAGTCCTTCAATTTTAAGTGAAAATATCCAAGAGCAATCCCCTGATCTCACCGATCTTATTCAGGATCGCTATGTTGTCCTGTTCCTCTTTTACAAGCTCCTGCGCCAATTCGTCTAAATTTTCATCTATCAGCCTTATGATTCCATATACTCTATGGCGTCCTTTCCGATCCAGAAAGTTTTCTCTTGAAAAGGAATGGGAACGGTTGACGATCTCGTTCAGAAAATCTTTGATCAGCCCCCTGTACTTTTTCATATCTTTGATGTCCTTTTTCTTGGAGATCTTTTCACCCTGCATAGTGATCTCCTCCATCAGATTCGTCAGCCTCGCCTGCAGCTCCTGCTCTTCTATATGGCTGACCAGCGTAAATTTAAAAGTACCGTCCGTGGGCTGCGCTTGCTTGGTCTGCTGAACCGGTGCAGTCTGCTGTAATTGATTTACTTTTATATCCATTTCGATCCATGTCCCCTTTCCCATGTCTGCAAATCTGCACTTTGCCTGCAACTTTCAGGATACCTTTATAAGTTTCCTTTTAAATATAACATAATTTCCCGCAAACATTCCTGTAAATCATTGTTAACAAATTTTTTTGTGATCCCTGCGGCTTTCAGTTTTTCTTCGCTAAAGTCTTCTTCATCCGCCAAGAAACGACGGCACATCTCGTTATACCTTGGATGTTCCTGTATTTTTTCCCGATCCAGCGCCCGTTGCAGCCTGACGCCGTCGTCAAGTTCAAGCATGACCGGAATCATCTTATCGTCCCCGAAAAATTCTCTTGTTCTGATAAAAGACTCCAGCGTTCCTATCATAAGATAGTTGTTATGCTCCGGATCAAGTTGATCGTCCATCACGGTGAAATATCTCCATATCCCCATACAGGTATGATACACTCTGTCCTCGATCAACCGGCCCGCTTCTTTTAATTCCAAAAACCTGTCCTCATCCGTAAAAAAATATTCCATGCCGTTTTTTTCCCCTGCCCGGATCGGCCTCGTCGTATAAGGAATGATTTTTTGAAATTCGATCTCTTTATTCTCCAATACCTGCTTATATACGGTATCTTTACCTGCGCCGCTCTTTCCCATCAGGTACACAATCTTTCCCAACTATTCCTCCTCTTGGGTGTAGCAGACCGCACAGCGCACGGCGCGTTTCCACCCTTTCACTTTCTCTTCCCTTTTTTCTTTCGGCATGGCAGGTTCAAAAGTTTTGGAAAGCGCCCAGTTTTCTTTGATCTCCTTTGTATCTTTCCAAAAACCTGCTGCGATCCCTGCAAGATAGGCGGCGCCCAATGCCGTTGTCTCTATACATTCGGGACGCAATACTTTTTCCGATAAGAGATCTGCCTGAAACTGCATCAGAAAATCATTGGCGCTGGCGCCGCCGTCTACTTTCAGGCTTTTTAATAAAATCCCCGAATCTTTCTGCATCGCCTCAATGACTTCATAAGTTTGGAATGCAAGGGATTCCAGCGTAGCCCGGATCACATGTTCCTTTTTTGTCCCCCTTGTCAGTCCGACCATCATTCCTCTGGCATAAGGATTCCAATAAGGCGCACCCAGTCCCGTAAATGCAGGAACAACATAAACGCCGTCCGTATCCTCTACTGCTTCGGCATATTCCTGCGATTGCGCGGAGGTTTTGATCATACGCATTTCATCCCGCAGCCATTGTATCGCCGCGCCTGCGACAAACACGCTGCCTTCCAGCGCATAATGCACGTCTTCGTCCGTACTTGCCGCAATCGTTGTCAAAAGCCCGTTTTCCGATGTAATCGCCTTTTTTCCTGTATTCATCAATAAAAAGCATCCTGTTCCATATGTATTTTTAGCCTCGCCCTCCTCAAAGCAGCACTGGCCGAACAGCGCCGCCTGCTGGTCGCCGGCCGCACCGCAGATCGGTATTTCCCCTCCGATCACCATTTCGTCCGTGACCCCGTAAAAACAGCTTGAAGGTTTTACTTCAGGCAGCATACATTTAGGAATGGAAAGTTCATTTAATATTTCGTCATCCCACTGCCTTTTATGAATATCAAACAGCATGGTTCTCGACGCGTTTGTATAATCGGTAACGAAAACCTTTCCTTTTGTAAGATTCCATATCAGCCAGGTATCTACCGTACCAAATAAAAGCTCTCCTGCCTCCGCCCGCTTTCTCGCGCCTTCTACATGATCTAAAATCCACTTGATCTTTGTGCCGCTGAAATAAGCGTCGGGAATCAGGCCCGTTTTTTCTTTTATGACTTTGTCAAACCCTTTTTCCGTAAGGGCGCGGATCATGTCCGCTGTTCTTCTGCACTGCCACACGATCGCGTGATAGACCGGTTTTCCGGTCTGTTTATCCCACACGATCGTAGTTTCTCTTTGATTGGTGATCCCGATCGTAGCGATCTGGGAGGCGTCCACCCCGATCTTCCCCATCGCTTCTACCGCCACACTAAGCTGGGAGGACCAGATTTCCAACGGATCGTGTTCCACCCAGCCCGGATTCGGATAGATCTGCGTAAACTCCTTCTGCGCCGAAGAGCATATTTTTCCTGCCTTATCAAAAAGAATACATCGGGAACTTGTAGTCCCCTGATCAAATGCCATTACATATTTCCCCATAGTGATCTCCCATTCCTGTCTGCTGACCGGCGCCCATCCTTACGGTACGCCTTATCCCTCGTGATTCCTTAAACGACTGTATTCTTTTATTACGCTGCCAATATCAATACAGGTTACGCTACCTCAATCACGCGGATCATATTGGTAGTGCCTGACATACCAAGGGGTACGCCTGCCGTAAGCACTACGCGATCCCCTGCTTTTATATATCCCGCCTCTCTACATACGCGGATCGCTTCTTCAAACAACGCTTCTTCCGTTTCCTCTTTTTCCATTAAAAGCGGCGCAATGCCCCAGCTTAGATTGAGCTGCCTGCACACCTGCGGATTTACGCTGCAGCCGATCACCGGACAGTCCGGTTTATATCTGGATACCATTTCCGCAGTAAATCCTGACATGGTAACCGTAATAATCGCAGCCGCTTTTAACTCCATTGCCGTAGAACAGGTCGCATAAGAAATACCCGTGGTAATATCTATATCTTCCGGCAAAGTCCGTTTTTTAAGCCGTCCCTTGTAATCGATGTCCTGTTCCGCCCGCTCCGCGATCCTTGCCATCGTCTTAACCGCCTCTACCGGATACTGGCCCGCCGCGCTTTCTCCCGAAAGCATGATCGCCGTTGTCCCGTCATAGATCGCATTGGCAATATCCGTTACTTCCGCTCTGGTAGGTCTGGGGTTTTTGATCATGGACTCCAGCATCTGTGTCGCCGTAATAACATGTTTCCCCTGTGCCTCCGCCATATGGATCATGCGTTTCTGCAAAACCGGAACTTCTTCCATCGGAATCTCCACGCCCATATCCCCGCGCGCTACCATGATTCCGTCGGAAACACTTAAAATCTCTTCCAGATTTTCGATTCCCTGCATATTTTCGATTTTAGCGATGATCTTCATCTTACTGTTATGCGCGTCCAAAATTTCACGGATCTGCAAAATATCTTCTTTGCTTCTCGCAAAGGAACAGGCAATATAATCATATCCCGTCTCAATGCCGAAAAGAATATCGCTCCTGTCAACTTCGCTGATATAGGGCATGGAAAGAACGGCGCCGGGTACGTTAACGCCTTTATGGTTGGAGATCGGCCCGCCGTTAATGACCTTGCATACAATCTCCGTACCTTCTATTTTTTCTACTTCCATTTCAATCAATCCGTCGTCAATCAGAATGGTCACGCCCTCTTTGATATCGCCCGCCAGATTTTTATAAGTAATGGATGCTCTTTCGTTTGTGCCTAGTATCTCTTCTGTCGTTAATGTAAAGGCCTGTCCGGTCTTTAACTCCGTTCTGCCGTTTTCTATGTCCCGCAGGCGGATTTCCGGCCCTTTTGTATCGAGCATGGTCGCAATCGGAAGTTTCAGGCCACGGCTTACTTTCAACACGCTGTCCAGTCTTTTCTTCTGGTCTTCATGCGTTCCATGAGAAAAATTGAACCGCGCCACATTCATGCCCGCCAGCATCAGCCCCTCCAATTTATCCTCGCTTTCACAAGCAGGTCCTAAAGTACATATAATTTTTGTTTTACGCATTTTTCCTCCATTCTGCACTTTTCTGTCAAGCGCTTAACATGCTACAAGACATTTTCAATGCCCCGCACGTTGATATGATAACGGTCCATCCTGTGCCTGCTTCCAAGAGGCGCGGGACAAAACCGCTGCCTTTCCTATTCTTCACATTTTACCAATACTTGCATTTTTTCATTGATCCCTTGAACCGTCAGGTTTTCCCGTTTCCACCTTTCTATATGAAAAATCATCTTTTCATGATAGATTTCTCCCGGTACCACAACCGGGATTCCCGGTGGATATAAGTTTACGAAATCCGCCGCTATCCTTCCCGCGCTATCCGAAAGCCCGACCCACTCTGTCTTCGCATCTATTGCTTCCGCGATCCTGCAGGATGTTTCCGGCCGGACGTCCGTTTCCCAAACTCCGGATCCTGTTCCGGGCTGCTTCATGGACATCTGCCCGTCTAACTCCAGCAGCGCCTCCGTGATCCGGCCGTATCCTTCCTCCGTATCCATAACCGTAAACATGGCAAGCACATGATCTTCTCCCGCCATCTCGGGCTGTAAATGATATTCCTTAAGAAGCGCCTCATATAGCCGTTTTCCGGTCCATTCGGTTTCCCTTGTGGATATTACAAGTTTTCCCACATCAAAGTCTTTCATACCCTCCGCTAATACATTCTGTCTTTTCCATATGCGAAGATGGTTACACTTCTCCAGTTTCCCCAGCATGTCTTCCCAGTTCTCATACATCCGGTTAAAAAGCCTGCCCCCATCCTTTTCCATCATGTCAAAGCATAATTCTATCCCCGCCATCAGCGGATAGGAAGGGCTGCTGCTTTGATAAATACTTAAATAACGCTTCAGCCTGCTCCTGTCTATCAACGTTCCCGATACATGAAGCACCCCGGTCTGCGTCGGCGCAGGCAGCGTTTTATGCAGACTGTGTACAACGATATCCGCTCCCGCTTTCACAGCGCCTGACGGAAATCCTTTATAAAAGCTAAAATGGGCTCCATGAGCTTCGTCCACAATGAGCGGAATATGGAAAGCATGCACGATCTGCCCAATCTTTTCTATATCGGAAACGATCCCTTCATAAGTCGGGCTTGTGACCACTACCGCCGCAATTCCCTTTTCCGATTCCAATGCCTGTAAAATCTCCTGCGGATCAATCCCCATAGCGATCCCGAACCGCTCCGATATTTTGGGATACAAATACCGGACTCTATAATTTTTAAGGTAAATCCCATGATAAACGGACTTATGACAATTTCTGGCGACCAATATTGTTCCGCCCGGTTCCGCCACACAGGATACTGCGCTTAATATCCCTGCGGTACTGCCGTTTATCAAAAGAAACGTTTCCTCCGCACCGTATATCCTGCTTATCCGTTTTTCCAGATCCAATAAGATCCCCTCCGGCCGGTGCAGATTATCAAAACCGTCTATCTCTGTAATATCTGTTTTATAATACTCCGCTAACGGACAGCCTTTCATATTGCGCTTATGCCCCGGCATATGATAAGGGTAGTAATCCGATTCTCCATATTCTGCAAGTTTATCGTATAGCCTGCCCATCAATTACCTCTTCTGTCGTGATGTCTTCTGTTATGCCCCTTATGCAGCCTTACCGTCTCCATAAACGAGCAATACTTATCCGCAGCCGTTACGATCCATGCCTCCCTGCACATGGGCGGCACTACCGTAAGCGGCCACATATGCTTACCGATAATATCTTTTTCCCTCGGCGTCAATTTATATTCCCTGTCCGCATTACGCAGCGCAATGCCCGGATGATAGAAGCCATGCAGCGGCTGATAATCTTTTCTGTCCTTATCATGCCAGTCGTAAAGGAAATAGTCATGGAGCAGGGCTCCCCTGATCAGATCCCTTTGGCTGCACGCAATCCCCAGCTTTTGGCTCCACGCCACGCTGTATTTTGCGACATTCATACTATGTTTGCTTACGGATACTGTTCCGTGCTGCGTATAATCCTTTGTTTTCTTAAAATTACCGGATTGAAGAATGTCCTTCCCGTTTTCTTCAATCAATTTATACAGTTCTTTCTGCCTTTCAAAGAATTTTCTATATTTTTCGGAATGTTTTAATTTTTTGGATAATTTACTCATTGTAGTACTCTCCGCTATATAGTAACATATGTAATCAGTAATAACATACGACCGGAAATCCCTTGCCCACATACTCGTATATTTGAGCTGCGGCATCATAAGGGAGATTAATACAGCCATGAGAACCGTTTGCCAAGTAAATGTCTCCTCCAAAACTCCCTCTCCATGTAGCGTCATGCATCCCAATGTTTCCGTTAAATGGCATCCAATAATCTACCGGAGTCTCGTAATTTTCCCCGCGGAGCACCGCTTTTTTTGTCTTATATGTAAGGCCGAATACTCCGGGCGGCGTCGTCCATCCCCGCTGCACGTTGCCGGATACCAGATCGCTCTCCAAAATGATCTCGCCTTCTATATACAAATATAAATGCTGCGCGCCTAGATCAATCTCTACATAAGAGTTCCCCACATCGTCTTTCCCTTTTTGCGCACCCATGCTGCTATAGACCGGTTCCTTTTTTACCGTTTCTTTATTCCGTATCGCCGCAAGCAATTCTTCGGTCGTTTCCTCCCTTGCCGTTTTCCAGCCGTATCCGCCGCTCTTCAGCTCCAGCACCCTTCCGTCCGTCGTCGTAAAACTCCGGTCCTTTCCGTAAGTATCGTGCTCTTTTGCTTTCTGTGCAACAAATTCGGCAGCTTTTTCCGTATCCAAAGATACTTGTTCCCCGTTCCTGATAAGCCATCCGCTTATCACGCTGCCGTCTACGGTCTCCGTACTGCCGTTCCAGTCATAGGTAATTTTAGCAGTCACATATGAATTTAATATGTCTAATTCCTTAATTAAATCTGAATCGTTTCTTGTTATTTCCGCCTGTTTATAACAGCCTTCCCTTTCTAAGTATACAATTTCCTGAAGACCTTTCACCTTTTCAGAAAGCACCTCCGTCATTCTGGCGTCTTCCGGTTCGCTTCCGTCTTCTTCCTCTATGATCGTAAAACCGCCCGTTTCCTCATTATAATCTCCAATATAAGCATTTTGGGCCTTTTTTATATTCGACTTATCATAAAAAGCAAGGCTTTTTACTTTTTCCTCAAATAAAACCGCATCATAATCGGCCGCATCCGGTAATTCAAAATCATAACCCATAAAAAATGCGGTAAACCACAAAAAGGGATTCTCCTTCTCCCGCACCTTCGCAAGACTTTCGTCATACACAAATTTTAAGTCTATATCGTCGGCGCTGATCGTATCCCTTACCTGATCTTTCCCAATGATCTCCAGCTTATAGAGAGAAACCTTTCTATTGATGCGCCGCCTTACCTCGGAGTCGGTCAAAAGGCTGCAGTCTTCTCCGTTGATACGCGTCTTGTAGAAGTAATGACGGGAAAAATAATAGACGCTGCTTAAGTAAGCAAGCAGTAACAGAGAAATAAAAATAACGCTAAACAATATCTTTTTTCTTATCTTTCGCTTTTTTACGGTCTTTTTCTTCCCTTCTTTCTCATCCGTCATCATGATGTCAGTTTCCATGTCTTCCATACTATCGTTGTCTTACCCTTCTAGAGTGTGTTTGAAAATTGCTTTCCCCGAGATGTGCGTCACAGTTTGGGGGAATGAATTTTCAAATGCGCTCTAACTATTGAGTATAAGTATAACATTTTTTTTTCGAAAAAACAGTATTACTTTATAAAAATTCCCGTGTAAATTCATCTTTTAATATGTCCATGTAAATATCGTCCCAAAACCTTCCTTTGGCATAATAAGCCTCCCGCCTCCTGCCAATCTCCTGAAACCCTACCCGTTTATAAGTATGGATCGCCTGCTCGTTAAAGGAAAACACCTTCAGCATGACATTGTGCAGGTTCAGCGTATCAAAGCAATATTCCAAAAGAAGGGAAAGCACTTCTTTCCCATATCCTTTGTTGCGGTTTTCTTCCTCCCCGATGAACAAGCCGATCTCCGCCCTTTGAAAGGTATGGCTCACTCCCTGGATCCCGCAGTTCCCGATCAACGTATCGCTTTCCTTTTCGATAATGGCAAATTGATATTCACCTGCATTATCTTCTATCCAGTTCCGTTCTCCTTCTTTTGAAAAAACCATTGTCGAACTTCCCAGACCGTCCGTGATCACGCTGTCGTTCATCCATTTTGTATAAATATCCGCATCCTCCTCGCACATAGGCGATAGATAAATATGCTTTCCCGTCATCTTTTTATAATATTTCATAGATCATGTACCAGTTCCTTTCCGGCCGTATTCAATTTGCATTTTGCAAACACGCTCTAAGGCTCTATAGAGACAGCGTAATCCAAAATTACATTACCTTTTTCGTCAGGGACCGTAAATCTTGGACAACAATATCTTTCAAAGCACCAATCGTCTTCTTTACGTTTTAATCCAAGTGTCCTTAATTCTTCTAAACACATATTATGAGTATCCATCGTATAAAAATCACCGCTGTTTTCTTTATCATACAAATAACATACAGCATATTCCAAAGGTTCCATATCAACATATTCAAACCCATCCGGCACAACGGCGTCAATTGGAAAAAACATTCCGATCCAGTATTCAGGCATACCGTTTACAATATGTACCGCTCCAATATAAGCATCGCCATTTAAGGTAAAGCGTTCCTGTGACTCCAGAATTGAAAACCAGTCATTTTGCCACCATTCGTCCCAATCAGGTCCTTTTTCATACCTTTTCCCGATAAACCGCACGGTGGGAAAACTCTCTTTTTTCACCTCTAAAATTTTAACTGCCATATAAAATACCTCCCCCAATTCCTAAATTTGCTACACTGATTATAACACAAAATGACGATTGCACAAATTTGTTTTATGACAGAGAATTTTCTTCATTGTTTGATCCTCCTTCCTGATTCTATTTTCTATTTCTCTTCCGTATCTTCATTATATTTACAGACGGATAAAAAAAGAAAGCAGCGTTACTTTACATTTGCCCTATTGTCGTTTACAAATCCCGTGATTTCCACTATATTGACGTGATTGGGTGCATATGATATTATGACACAGATGCTGTCAGTTTTTACGGCAAAATTACATAAAAATACAAGGATAAAAAAGAAACCAGAAAACGGTCTATATGGAGGGCAGGCGTATGGATTATTCAGGAAAACTTTTTGACCGGGCCGACGAAAACGCTCCGGTCAATGGGGTTTATGAACATCACAGCAGTATACAGAGCGTTCAGAATCTGGAAACTGTCATCAACGAGGGTCTTCGCGTCGCCCTGTTGGAAGAAACTCCGGATCAATCGTTGGAAGTACTGCTGGAACATTTGGGAAAAGCGTTGGACGGAGAACGGACCTATATATTTGAGCAAAACAAATCCGGCGGCGATGATAATACCTATGAGTGGGTAGCTGACGGAGTGGAGCCAGAGAAGGAAAACCTTCAAAACCTCCCTCCAGATGTGTGCGCGAGCTGGTATCGGAATTTCAGCATTGGTAAGCATATCGTTATTGAAAATTTGGAGGATATTCAGGAGACCGATCCCCTTCAGTATGAAAATCTGAAACGACAGAATATACATTCTCTCGTGGTTGTTCCTCTTTATGACGGCAAAAAAATTATCGGTTTTTACGGTGTGGATAATCCGCCTGTGAAGTCGTTGGAATATGCATCGAATATGCTCCAAACTGCGGCATATTTTATTGTTTCTTCCCTGAAACGGCGTAACTTGTTCCGTGAACTTCAAAAACGGAGTTACAACGTTCTCCATGCCCTTAGCGTAGACTATATGGGAATCTATCAGGTAAACTTCGACACAGGTGAATGCGAGATATACCGGGACAGTGAACAGATGAATATAGATTGGGCCGCCAATTTTAAAGACGGTTATGAAACCGCTATGGAACGATATATTTCCCGGTATGTGATTCCTTTGGATCAGGAGCGGCTTCGTGATGTAACAAAAAAAGACTATGTACTGGCCCAGCTCAAAAAAAATAAAAAGTTTTATGTCCGGTATCAGGTAAACGACGGCGCTCACGGGCTGAAACATTTGGAAATGCATTTTTCCGCCACAGAGGCGACGGAGACAAAGAACTGTGTGATCTTTGCCCAACGGGACGTTAACGCCGTAGTGGAACAGGAAAAAAAGTACAAGCTGGAGGCAAGGCAGAGTCTGGAGAACATCTTAGAAGGAGCCAGAACCGGTATTTGGACAATCGAGCTGGAGGATGACTGTCCGCCAAAAATGTACGCCGACCGGATCATGCGGATTCTTTTGGGAATATCAGATGAAATCGAACCGGAAGAATGCTATCGGCACTGGTTCAAAAATATTGAACCGGACTATGTAGAGATGGTGCAGGAATGTGTGGGGGAGATATTGGAAAACGGGCGTTCCGAGGTAATTTACCCTTGGAATCATCCAAAGCTTGGGAAAATTTTTGTACGCTGCGGCGGCGTACAGGACAAAACATTTGAAAAACCGGGGGTCTGCCTGAACGGATACCATCAGGACATTACTGAGATCATGGTAGCGAAAAAGAAACAGGAACAGGCCATTATGGAACTGTTAGAAAAGGTCCGGCAGGCAAATTCAGCAAAAAGCGAATTTCTTTCCCATATGTCCCACGATCTGCGTACACCTATCAACGGGATCTTGGGAATGCTGGCCATTATGGAGAAAAAACCAAACGATTTGGCAAAACAGCAAGAATGTCAAAATAAGATCCGTGTATCGACGGAACATCTGCTGTCTTTGGTCAACGACGTTCTTCAGGTCAGCAGGCTGGAAAGCAAAAGACCGACGACGGTAGTAGAACCCTTTGACATTCATGATACTTTGGATGATTGTATTACAATCACGTCTGTGCAGGCAGAAGAGGCGGGAATCCGGCTGATTTTGGAAGAGGTGGATCTGCAGCATGGCAAAGTGATTGGAAATCCGCTGCACTTAAAGAAAATTCTTATGAATGTCTTAGACAATGCTCTCAAATACAACCGGCCCAACGGTTCCGTATTTGTTCAGGTAAACGAGGTTGGTTGTCAGGGCGATACCGCAAACTACCGATTTATGATTGAAGATACCGGAATCGGCATAGGGGATGATTTCAAAAAGCATATTTTTGAACCGTTTACTCAGGAGCACCCGAGCGCAAGGACTCACTACAACGGCGCCGGGCTTGGTATGTCCATTGTGAAGAAACTGGTTGACGAAATGGCTGGAACCATTGAAATAGACAGCCAGATCGGCAAGGGAAGCGAAGTACGGATCACATTGCCTATCCAGATCGATACAGCATGGAACACACAGCCTGTAAATGAAGAACGGAATTTACGAAGCAACATTGCCGGAATGCGCGTCCTTTTAGTAGAGGACAACGAAATCAACTGTGAAATCGTGGAATTTATGTTAAAAGACGCGGGAGCGGAAGTCGTGACTACCAATGACGGGAAAGCCGCCGTGGATGCGTTCATGGCATCCGATCCGGGAACCTTTGACTGCGTACTCATGGATTTGATGATGCCTGTTATGAGCGGATATGAGGCAACCCGTGTGATTCGCAGTCTGGATCGGCCGGATGCGGGAGTCGTACCCATCATAGCGCTGTCCGCTAACGCATTTGAAGAAGACGTCACAATGGCAAAAGACGCCGGAATGAATGAACATCTGGCTAAGCCGGTGGATATCAAAAAAATGTTTAGAGTCATGAGCCGGTTAAGATACCTGCAGGAACAATGAAACCAACGGTGATTTACACAGGAAAATGAAAAAAGTAACTGGTTAAAGCAAGAAATAACAGAAACGGAGATTCTAAGAATGACAAATCAAGAACGGAGAGACGCGGGATTAGCATACATTTCGGATAACAGTATTTTTGAGGAGCAATCCATATGCAGAAAGATCCTGCAGAAATTAAATTTTATGGATCGTTCTGACTTTACAGGAATTCAGGAAGTGGTAAAAGAACTTTTAGGAAAATCAGAAGGCGCTTTTATCAATCCGCCCTTTTACTGCGATTACGGAAAGCATATTGAAGTAGGTAAAAACTTCTTTGCCAACTATAACTGTACGCTTTTAGACGTAGCCAAAATAAAGATCGGTGACAATTGCCAGATGGCCCCTAACGTATCGATCTATACCGCAGGGCATCCGGTTCATCCGGTCAGCCGTAACTCCGCTTATGAGTACGGAAAAGAAGTGACCATAGGCGATAATGTATGGCTTGGCGGCAGCACGGTTGTCTGCCCCGGCGTACATATCGGTAATCATGTTGTGATCGGCGCCGGCAGCGTAGTAACAAAAGATATTCCTGACTGGTGCGTTGCCGCCGGAAACCCATGCAGGGTAATCCGGAAAATTACGGATGATGATAAAAGGAAACTGTTCCGTGACGAAGAGATCGACGATGAAGCATGGAATGATATTATAGAACGGATGGGATAAGTTTACACATTCCTACTTTTTTACTTCCCTAAGCGCCCCATCTATACTGCTTTCTCCTGTTGCTTCAATAATCGCCACCATTTCCGCAGGGGTAATAATAAAATTCCTAAATGGATAATGTTTCTGATTGCCTGTAACTAAGCAGGCATCATCATCCCTCTTTTCCATCGCTACTTCATAAAATACCAGATCATCCATATCAATCAGGACTGCCCCTGTGGGTTGTGGAAACACTTCAACCCCATACTGCCTGACCGCATCAAGAACTATCTGTATCAATTCATATCTTATCATGATGCACATACATCCTTGTCAGTTCTTCTTCACCGTCTCCCTGAACCATACACAAAAATTCCCATCCGTACCGCTCATAAAAAGAAGTATGGTCGGTCACAAGATAAAGTGTAAGAATCCCCTGCTTTTTCATATCTTCACAGATAAATTGCAGCAATTTTCCCGCAATCCCCCATTTGGGGCAAAACCATTCGGATGCCTGGCCAATCCATTCTACATGATTCCGAATTGTGATCATATTATATTCTCCCATAATAATCCTCCATGCTACGGCTCTGCCGCGACTCAAATCAGGATGAGAAATACCGTAATCTGCCTGCATTTCCTTTCCGTGCATATCTTCTGTAAACTTTTGAAATAAATAATTTCTGTCTAATATTTCATGATATACTAATACATAGGGCTAAGTAAAGAGAACCCATTGTGAAATATTTTTTCGGTGAATATTTTTATCTAAAATAACACAAAGAAAGGAATTTTATGCTGAAATTATTAAAAATCGCTGTCGGAAGCGCATTTTCCATTTTTTTAGCCGATGCACTCGGTCTGAATTACGGAACTTCTGCAGGCATCATTACTCTTTTGACCATACAGGATACTTCCAAAGAAACCATTGCCATTTCCGTTAAGCGGGTTTTTGCTTTCCTTTTGGCAACGGCGCTTTCTTATGCCGTATTTCATATGATCGGTTATTCCGCTTTTTCTTACGGGGTCTTTTTATTTCTTTTTATATTATGCTGTAATCCCTTAGGCTTAAGCGCCGCCGTTTCCACCAACGCTGTGCTCGCGACCCATTACCTTTTGGCAAAAGAGATGCCTCCCGCATTAATAGGCAACGAATCCCTTCTTTTATTAATTGGCGCCGGTATCGGTACTCTGCTCAATCTCTATATGCCGGGAAAAGTAAAGGAGATCCGTACTACCCAGCACATTTTGGAAGAGGACCTAAAGGCAATTCTTTTTCGTATGTCAGAATATATCAAGAAAAAAGACCGGTCGGACTACACCGGAAGTTGTTTTGATAAGCTTTCTTCAGATCTTTCCGACGGTAAAAAACTGGCCTTTGCCTATATGAACAATACATTTATTCAGGAATCAAAATATTTTATTGAATATATGAATATGAGAGAACAGCAATGTACCGTTTTAAAAGATATTTATAAAAAAATCATGAATATCCGCTCGATCCCCACACAGGCTGAGCAGATTTCTTCCTTTATTTTTGATATCAGCGTATCCTTTGGGGAATCTAACAATGTAAAGGACCTGTTAGACTCCCTCTCGGAATTATTGGATGAGATGAAAGGCTCTTCTCTGCCCGTTACAAGAGAAGAGTTTGAAAACCGCGCTATTCTTTATTCTATTTTAATGGACTTAGAATATTTTTTATTATTAAAAAAAGAGTTTGTAAATTCCCTTTCAGAAGAACAGGTCAGACGGTATTGGTATGACGACAAAGCCTCTATGTGAGCCGGATTCTATTTGCCCCAGTGTTGTTCCTTGCTTCAATTACAGCAAGTAATTATTTTCCCGGTTTGCAATCTGTAAACCGACTAATTTGTAGGTTGCATATCCTCCCATAACCAGCGGCTCTGCTTTGCAAATTTCTTCTGCTTCTTCACGGCTCTCTGTTTTTAGGATATACATACCTGCCATTCCCGGATAGCCTTTAAAGACACCGCAGATTTCCAGCTTTCCCTCATCGTCCAGCTTTCTTATGTTCTCAACGTGTTCCATAACTACCTGTTTTGTCATTTTATTATAGGTCTTGCTTTTCTCAATCATCATCATGTACATCAATTTTTCCATGCGCTTTTCTCCTTTACATTCTATGGGGTTCACTGAAGTTATTATATTTATCCGGCAAATCTCACCTCCCATTATATAGCCTGTCCCTTTTCAATGGCGGCGATTCGGATTCCCTCTTTCTTCCACATGGGACATGCAGGGTTTCGTTTTCATGCCATATTGAATTTGAAACATAAATAGTTTATCATAGAATAGTGACAAGAGCTGTCACCATTCGGAAAGGAGTTTAAAAATGTCAAAGGCAGAACGGCTTATCGAAATGATGATAACAATAAATGCAAAAAAGGATTTTACAGTAGGCGAATTGGCAAATGAATTTTCTGTATCAAAAAGAACCATACTGCGTGACTTACAGGAATTGGAACAGGCGGGTTTCCCTCTTTACTCCGAAGTCGGGGCGGCGGGTGGCTATCATATCTTAAAAGAACGCATTTTGCCGCCTATTGCTTTTTCAGAAAGCGAAGCAAAAGCTATTTTCTTTGCCTGTCAAGCCTTGCAATATCACCGTGACCTGCCGTTTGAACAGGAAACCATATCCGTCATGAAAAAATTTTTGAATTGCCTGCCATTAGATTTGCAAAACAGTATCACGCAGATTCAAAACAAGATTGTATTTTGGACTCCAGACAGACATTGTGATTCGCCATTGCTTAAATCAATGTTTCTTATTGCCATAAACCGCCATGCCGCAACAATACGGTATTCGTCAACATATTCTGAAAGCACGCGCACAATTATACCTATCGGCTTATATGCTATGAATGGACTTTGGTATTGCCCCGCCTATTGTACAACAGCAAATCAAATCAGAGTGTTCCGGGTTGACCGTATCAAAGAAATCATGGAAGAAAAGCCCTATCCAAAAGAAAAATATCCTATTCCTGCGTCAATTCAGGAATATCTAGAAAAAACAGAAGTTAAAAACGATTATCACATAAAAATCCAACTGACGGATATAGGTGTCAAACGCTGTGAAAGTGAATGTTTGCTTGCAAGTGGATTGAAAACTTTTTCAACAGGCGGCGGGATAATCGACATGGAAATAAACCATGCTGTTTTAGAATGGGTTGCCGATTATCTATTGCCGTTTGGAAATAATGCCACTGTGTTAGAACCAGTGGAGTTAATAAAGCTAATGCAGCAAAAAATATACGAATTACATCAGCATTATTGCAAATCAGAATAACGGTTACTTGCTTTACCATACATGAGCATTTTATCAGGAAACCTATGACGCATTCCCGGCTGCCACACTAAGCTCACCGTAACTCCTTCACCGGCTAGATTCTGATATAATCCTGCTGCCATATCACGGCACACTTCATCCAATTCTCCACAATAAATACCCACTTTAATTCCCTTTTCACGACATACTCCGGCAATTCTTTCTGCATTTTCCTGCAAATAAGGAATATATGGAGATTGTAACAATAACGCTTCTATTTGTATATCGGATAAGGCAACTGTCCGCAAAATCATATCACAACCTGCTGAAAACCCCGCTAAAATATGTTCTTCATAATTTTCCCATGGCAAGTTTTTTACGCATTTTTCAATCTGCCTGAAATTTTCATTGTCAAAGTTCCAACTAAATCTATCATAAGATTCCACTGTAGCGGACTGCACCGCTTCAACCTGAAGTTCTTTGCTCTCCAAGAAATTCCAATCAGACTTACTGATCAAAGCATTCTGCCCATTACCATGTACGCATAACAATAACTTTGATGCTGTTTGACCTCTATATGTACAAAACGGCTTTGCATTTTCCGCTGCAATCCTTTGCCTCTGTTCACAAAGGCATTTCAAATCCATAAACTTTGTGTTTTCAAATAAAGATTCTAGGTCCTTATCCTCTAATTCTTCTTTTCGAAACCAATACCCTTTTTGCAAAACAGCTTCTTCAAAAAGTATTAATGCAGTGTCACTTTTACCACTTCCTGCCGCAAGGCACATCAAAAAATAAACCACGCGGGGATATTTCCCTTCCGGTAATTTTAACAGCTCATCCGCCAGATATTGATAGGCGGCTTCATACCCTTCTTGTGATGCTTTTAACAATGCATTTTCTAATATCACATTTTCCATATTATAGATTTACTCCTATATGTTTCTGCCTTCACATCTTATTTTCTTTTTCCAACAATTTGTCTAATTCCCCACATAACCGTGATTTTAGATCAGCTAATTCTTCCGGAGCCGGCAAAAATTCATCTGCTACCAGCTCCTGACCCAACGTCCAAACAGGTCCGGCGGCCTTAGTATCACCCTTTCTTCTTGGGAATATATGCCAATGCATATGAAGACCGCTGCCCGCGCCCAAAAGTTCATAATTCAGCTTATCGGGCTGAAAAGCATTGTAAACGGCCTCCGCTACAATTGCCATTTCGTGAAGAAATCTATCCCTGAAATCCGGATCCAAGAAATGCAATTCCGTTGTATGTTGTTTACAAAGAAATAAGGTATATCCTTTGATTCGCTGATGATCCCCTATTACCACATATCCCGTACTCAATTCTTTCACAAAATATGGGTTCTTCCCGTTTTTGATCCAATCGATCCGCTCACAAATCATACAATATTCCATCTGTCAAACCTCCCAATATATTTTAATACGTTAACTCACTATAGCATTCTTATTGTATCATAAATGCCGCCTTTTGTAATTTTGTTTCTGTTCAGTCTGCCTATTGCCGTCGCAAAAGCAAAAGGGGCGAAACAATCGCCCCTCTCCGGTTACCGCTTATTCATCTTTCTTAAGAAGCAGAGTCATCTCGTTAACCATATTATTTATGGTATTTGCCTGTGTGGCAATCTCCGCCGTATCACCGGCATTGCTTTCCGCCATCGCGCTGATTGCGCTAAACTGTTCATTTTCATTTCTAATGCTTTCCGCAATGTTCTGATTAATTAATACCGTATTCTTAATGACTTCCGCCTGCTCCCTATGCGCGACTCCCATGGCTTTTATGGCAGCCACGGACACATTTAACAAGTCAGTCATATCCTGCATTCCGCTAAATACATTAATAAAATATTCATTTTGCTTTCCTAATTTTTCGGAATTCTCATCCACCTGTGCAGTTATGTCGATCACGTTCTGCTGTACCCGTTCAATAACCGCCTGAACGTCTTTTAAGGATTCCTGCGTGTTATTGGCAAGATTACCCACTTCCGTTGCAACTACGGCAAATCCTTTTCCCGCCTCTCCGGCCCGGGCAGCTTCAATGGAAGCATTCAATGCTAACAAATTCGTAGATGTTGAAATATCGCTGATAAGGTTTAACGTTACTCCTATTTCCTGAACAGCTTCCGATAACTTTTCCGTAATGCTCGTTGTAGCGTTCATGGATTGAGATACTTCACTATTGATCAGAGATAAATCATTCAGTAATTTCTCGTTCTGCTTAGACTTATCTAAAAGATCTTTAGACGTATCCTCCACCTTTTCTACATTTTCAGCAACAACGCCTTCCCATTTATTCAATTCGCTAAGATTATCCATACTTTCATCCGTTTTAGCGCTTAACAGATTACTTCCAACCGCTAATTGCTCGCTTGTGGCTGCAAGTTCCTGAGCAGAAGCGCTTTCATTTCCGGAAATCTGTGAAAGAGCCAAACCGGCCGTATATAATTTTTCTGATAGTTCCTGAACGGCGGAAAGTATATTGGTAACATGTTCATTATTCTTTTCCAATTCATCTTTCTTAGCATTTACTAAAAAATGTGCGACAAAAAATACGAAAATAATTAATCCGGTCAATGATAAAACTAATGCAACCAAACACATAATAATATCTGTCAGAAATAATTCATCTTTGACGGGAAGAAGGTCTGTTCCTCTGACAAACCAGCCTATAAATAAAGAAATCATACAGGCTAAACCGCTTCCCAACAGCATTTTAATGTCTAAAAAGAACGCCATCAAAATAAGAAAAAAGAATAAAAATCCCCAAAATGTCCTTGTCGGAAGCATATATAATAAATAATTCCATTGAATGACCAAAACCACTGCCGAAAAGATCTTACCAACCTTTAATCTGCCTTCTTTTAAATACCCGTCCTCATCAAACGATGATTTTATGATCATGATTGCTATCACAAAAAATGTTACGTCCATGATGCCCAGACCGATTGTCGCAAACCATGGTACTGTAGGATAGAAACCGAGCAGTTTTTCCGTATTAAACATAACCGTAGCGCACATACAAGCGCTTACCAGTATGATAAGACCCCATTTAAATACCGTAGATAAGTAAACTTCAACAGCCGTTTTTTTCTTGTTCATAATAGTCAACCTCCACACACTGTTTTATCTTTAGATTTGTTTTTATTCTTCGACTTTCTCAAATACCGGAATATACGCTAACGGCGCCTTGCTCAGAACCGTCCGTCCTCCGTCGCAGGTCTGGCCGTCAGCCAAATCCTTCCATTTACCGGCGGGCAGGTAAACCTCCCGCTCCCTCTGTCCCATTTGAAGCACCGGCGCAACCAGATACCGGTCGCCGAACATATACTGATCTTCCAATTCCCAGCAACGGTTATCCTTCGGAAATTCATAAAACATCGTCCGCAAAAGCGGCGCGCCCGTTTCCGATGCTTCTTTCATCAGCTTCTCAATATAAGGCTTTAAGGATAAACGAAGCTCCCACTGCTTCTTCATAATGCCAAACGCTTCTTCCCCGTAACTCCACAGTTCGTTGGAACGTCCCGTAAACAGGCTGCCCCCTCCCCATTCCTTATCGGAAAGCGGCGGGATATCGTGAGGCCCACGGTCTCCATGCATACGCAGAATCGGGCTGAACACGGCAAATTCAAACCATCTGAGCAGCAGTTCCCTGAATCCTTCATCTTCTACATCATCCGTCATAAATCCGCCGATATCCGTCGTCCACCATGGAATCCCTGCAAGTCCCATATTTAATCCTGCGCTTATCTGATCCCTCAGGGACTCAAACGTACTCGGCACATCTCCCGACCACAAAAGCGTCCCGTACTTTTGGCTTCCCGCCCATCCGCAGCGGATCAGGTGTAGGATTTCTTTCTCCCTTCCCTCCGCCTTGATACCGTCGTAAAACGTCTTGGCATAAAGTTTAGGATAAATATTGCTGACCTCCAATGCGTTTCCTAACCTATATCTGTAATTGTCAAAATCATATGCCGCATAGTCCGGCTCGGCATTATCCAGCCAGAACATATCGATTCCGTAATCATAATAATTCTGCTTACACTTCTCCCATAAGTATGCTTGCGCCTCCGAGTCAGTGACGTCGATCTCCAGACAATCCCCCTGAAAATCATAAGTCTGATTACTGCCTCTTTCCGTCTGGATCAAAAGCCCGCGTTCTGACAGCTCCCCAAAATTCTCGCTTTTCTTATCCACGGACGGCCATACGGAAACTACTACCTTCGTTCCCATTGCATGAAGTTCGTCGCACATCGCTTTTGGGTCAGGCCAGTATTCTTTGTCGAATTTCCAGTCGCCCTGCCTTGTCCAATGAAAAAAGTCTATGACAATGACATCGATATGGATTCCCAGCTCCTGATATTTTCTTGCTACGCTCAATACTTCTTCCTGCGTCCGGTACCGGAGTTTACACTGCCAAAGCCCCAAAAGCCCTTCGGGGATCATTGGCGTCCTGCCCGTTACCTCCGTATAATTTTCAATGATCTTCGCCGGATCGTCGTCTACCGTGATCCAATAATCTGCCTGCTTTGCCGCTTTGGCCTCCCACTCCGTAAAATTTCTGCCAAACACAACGTTTCCTACTCCCGGATGATTCCATAAAAATCCATATCCCATACTGGACACCGCAAAAGGGACCGATACTTGGGAATTACGCTGTGCAAGCTCTAATGTACATCCTTTCAGATCAAGATATGGCTGCTGGTACTGGCCCATACCGTATATTTTTTCTCCGTCATTGCTCTCAAACCGTATCTTTAAGGCATAATCGCCTCCAATGATCGCCTTGTATTCCCTTCCACGGATTCTCAGGCATCTGCTCTCCTTACAGGAAGGCTGGTCATAGTCCCTGTGATACTCTTTTAAGATCTTTTCCCCGTCGCGGTAAAAAGTCATGATCCCTGCAGCGTCCACTTTTATGCACAAGCGTCCGTTTGTAATGGAGGCATTCTCCTTTCCGTTGATCTCAATGGTGGTTTCCGCCTTTGTTTCCACCGGTTCTTCCAATGCCCAGTCATTTTCCGTAAATTCCGGATACTTTGTAGCACGAATACGCAATGCATTCTTCCCCCACGGCGTGACCATTACCGTTTCATATTGATGCCGCCACATCAAAGATTGTTTTTCCTGCCAAAACCTCATATTTTCATACCTCCGTCCGGTTACATCATTTATCTGCCGGTATTTTTTCCGATTGCTATATTGATATTATATGGATAAATCTACTTTTATTCTTTAACTATATTCGCATATACTTGAACAATATTGATTTACAAAAATGCTCCGCCTTAGAGTGTGTTTGAAAATTGCTTTCCCCTGCATGGGTCTGCGCATAAAAAATAGCCATCTTGTTCATTCAATGAACTGACAGCTATTTTTTCACTTGATTTTTATTTTATCCGCCCGGATGACTTACACTCACCATAGAATGGTTTATCGGTCAGTCGGAAATTCTATTCAGCGTAAACTCATCCACTGTTCCCCAACTTTTAGCGTTACACTTCATCCGTACACCGATCGTAAGCGTTCCGTCGGTAACTTTAATCTCCGGAATCGTAGGCGTTTTCCAATCCGTCCATGTCGTCACCATAAAACTTTCTGTCAACTCCTCGCCATTGACAACGGCATATAACTCCATCTCGCCTTCCGTAACGTCGCCTCCCTGCGCATAAGCAAAAAGCTGATATGTCCCCGGTTCCAGATCCGTAAACTCCTGCTCGATGGAAAACTCCATATCGGAATCCGCCGACCAGAAGTGAAAAGCAGATTCACCGGTATAAGCGTCGTCCGCCTTCACCTGAAAATCAGTAGGGTTATTTTCTCCTTCATAGGAAACCTTCCACATGGAAGTGTCCGCATCTTCAAAACTCGGATTCTTCACATGATTGATCATTTTTATTTCAATATTGCAAGTAACCTCTGTTCCGTCCTCAAGCAAACCTGTCACCGTATATTCGCCGCCTACGTTCGTATCGATCGCGGCAATCTGCGTTTCATCCCATATAACAGGTACCTGCGTATTTGCCGAACGATCGTTATAGATCACATCTACCTTATCGGGAAGTTCCAATTCACTCCCTACACCACAGACCACTGAAACCTTCGGAATGGAATCCACCGCTAAAGGTGCGGTCGAGCCATACCTTAAATACTTAAATACATTTAAAGATGCAAGCGGATAACCGTCAAAATCAAACATTGCCTGATTATCCCAAGAGCAGCCTCCATAGTATAGTCCCGCATCCTCCGGATCATAATCGGATGCAAAACTGCTTGCCCATCCGCTTCCGAATTCCTCCCACAAAGGGGAATTGTCCGCATCCGGCTCTCCAACCGGAATCCATGTTCCTTCCCAATAGAAGACGCCAATCACGCCTACATCATTTGCGGCCTCGCAAATATCGCGGATCATAGTCGCCTGACTCTGTACGGTTGCGGCATAGCCCTCGACCAGATCGTCGATGCCTACAAAGCTGTTGCCGGAGCCGTCCCCGTCCTCGGAAGTATAACAGTAGGAAGTTTCCGCAATCATTACTTTTTTACCGTATTTCTCCTGCAGGTTTGTAGCGACAGCCTGCATATTTTCATTGGTACCGTCCCAAAAAGGATAATAGGATAAACCGAATACATCATAATCGACACCCGCGTCCGCTAAGTTCTGGGCAATGCGGTCTATCCCGTCCGTATCTTCAATATTCGTATAATGTACGGCAACCTGAATATCTTTTCCGTATGTTTCCGATATTTCACGGACTGCACGGCTGCCGGAAGTCAACAGATCCATAACCACATCCACATCCGTTTCACCGGACATACCGTTGTTGATCTCATTGCCGACCTGCACCATTCCTACGTTTACCCCTGCATCCAAAAGCGCCGTAAGGCTTTCCTTTGTAAAATCATAAAGCGCGTCGCATTTCTCTTCCCCGCTCATACCTTCCCATGCCTTAGGGGCGTGCTGTCTTTTGGGATCGGCCCAAAAATCGGAATAGTGGAAATCGATGCATACCTTCATACCATATTGTGTGGCACGTCTTCCCAACTCAATCGCTGTTTCCAGATCATTATTCCCGCCCCCGTATCCGTTTCCGTTCTCATCATACGGATCGTTCCAGACACGGATACGGATATAATTGACGCCGGACTGCGCAAGCGTCATAAATACATCCTGTTCTTCGCCGTCATAATTATAATAAACAGCGCCGCTTTTCTCGTTAACCAATACCGCCGACGCATCCATGCCGCGGATAAAATCATCGGAAATATTTTCAATCGGTTTAATAAAAATCTCCGATTCTTCCGAGCCTTCCGGCAGCGGAAATGTAGTGACTTCAATCGGCCCATACTCTTTTGCAGGTTCCTGTACGTCTTCCGTTTCCGGCGTTTCTTCAGCAGCTTTCGTTTCCGCCGGTGTTTGTTCCTGTGTCGATTCCTGTACATTAGCGACAGATTCCGTATTATCCTTTCCGCCGCAGCCTGCCAAAGCGGTCAGGCACAGACTGGCGTTCATAATGGCAGCCAGTAATTTTGCATATGATTTTTTCATATGTGAGCGTTTCATAATGTAAATCCTCCCATTTTTTAAATAAAATACATAAATTTTCCATACTTCAAAGTAAGATGCGCCGCTTTACTTTCCGTATGTTTTTTTCTATAATGATTTTACTTACTACATAAATTATAGGTAATTAGTACCTGATACGGCAATATCTCAAAACGATTTCATCCGCTTCATTTGTATCATATTCGGGATTACTTGCGCCGGTATAGGCACAGAGATGGGGGAAAATATGGAAAAAGATAACTTGTTAGACATGCTGAAAGCTTTGGACAGTCAAGCCTCCTCTATTAACGTCCAAAACGGCGAAAGCGACTTCAGCCGTTTCTATCATATGAACGTGCCGTTCCAGCTTACACTGGAATACTGCAACGGGGACGACAAAGACGACTATGTAAATATTGTTACGGTATCCTCCACAAAAGCCGTTCTTTATCAGGAATCCCTTTCCCTGAAAAATAATCCTTACACAAAAAACACACCGCATTTTCACGATTTTTTTGAAATTGTCATTGTTCTGGAAGGAAATATCGTACAAAAAATAGAGGGGAAGGAGTATCTTTACACTACAGGCTCCTGCTGCCTGATCAATCGGAATCTTCGCCATTTGGAATACTATCCTTCCAAATGTATGATTCTTTATATTGGCTTGTCTCCCGATTTTGTTACAAAATTGTTTGCCTCCGCACAAAACTCGCTTTTTTCCGGCGAGAAAGATATATGCACAAGCGAATTATACCATTTTATAACCGATGATATAAAAAATCCCGGGAAACGGGCTTATCTCGATTTTATTCCCGCGTACCAGAACCGCCTGCCGGCAAAACGCCTGCACTCTTTGGCGGAAACTATGCTGCAGACCTTCCTTTATCCTGAATTTGGCGCCTCCTACCGGATCTGCGGGCTGATGTGCAGTTTTTTATCTTACCTGTCGTCTCCGAGATATTATCTTTGCACAAATATCCGATTGGATACCAACAGCGACTTTCTGCTTTTTTCACGCATTACCCGCCTTTTTGAAGAAAGCGACGGCCGCATGACGCGTACAGAACTGGAGCAGCTCCTTCACTACAGCGGAGACTATTTAAACCGCATCGTCAACAAATTTACCGATATGTGTCTTTATGATTATGGTATGACTTTTTGCATGAAAAAGGCGGCTGAGTATCTGACAGAGACCAAAGATTCCATCAGTACCATCGCCGCCAGACTCAAATTCACAAACCGCACGCATTTTTATACTCTTTTTAAGAAAAAATATGGCGTTACCCCCAAAGAATACCGGCAGATGCACTCTTAAATCTGCCGCTATCCGTAGTCCACCAAGGGATTCCGGCGAGTCTTCCGCATTTCGAAAAAGCCTGCTGGTTTGACGCTTTCTTTTTAAATTCTTAAACGCCTTCCAACGCCCTTTCGTAAAGCTTTTCGACCTCTTTTTTCTCAAAGAGCTTCGGATGATTTGCGATACCGGCCGCCGACACTTTAAAACAATTTTCCGTCATCCAAGGAATATCTTCTTTTGTGATGCCTTGTTCTTTCAGCGCGGCCGAAAGTTCCAATTCTTTCAACAGCTTTCTTATCTGCGCCGCGCAGTCCCGCTCGTCCTTACCGCCCAGACATTGAGATATGACCGCGTACCGTCCGGGCGCCGCGTTAATGCTCGATTCCGTAATTGCCGGCGTTAACGCGGCCAAACCTCTTCCGTGTACAATGTTCCTGCAGCCGCTTGCCGGGTGTTCCATGGCGTGCGGCAGCGTTACTCCCGCAGTATGTATCACCATGCCTCCCATTGTGCTTGCCCAAGTCACCGCATCCCACATATCGGCGCCGCCCGTACCCTGATATAAAGAAACAAGAGAACTTCCTATCGCCTTCATAGCCTGCACGCACAAAAGATCGGTGACTGGCTGCGCCAGTTTTGATAAATATGCCTCCATGGAATGGCATAAAGCGTCAAATCCTACCGCAGATAAAACGGACCCCGGCATTGTTTCCATTAATTCGGAGTCAATAATAGACGCTTTTGCAATGATCTTGTCGCTCCGCAGCGATTTCTTATCTCCCGTTTCCGGATTTGTCAAAACCGCAAACCCGTTACCTTCACTTCCCGTACCGCACGTAGTGGGAACCAGTATCAAAGGCAGCGCGTCGTTTCCTGTTATCCGGTTAAAAATATAATCGTTAATATCGCCGTCGTTTACGGCAAGAAACGCAATGGCTTTAGCACAGTCCAAAATACTTCCTCCGCCTAATCCGATCACCACCCCGCAGCCCTGCTCTTTTGCTGCTAACGCGCCTTCTTTTGCGGTAGTAGTCAAAGGATTCTGTCTGACCTGATCGAAAACTGCCGTTTCCACTCCCGCCTTTTTTAACAGATCCGTAACACGGTCCAAAAGCCCGCTTTTCTTCGTACTATTCTGTCCGGTAACGATAAGCGCCTTCTTTCCGTATGCGCCCGCAATTTCTCCTATCCGGTTTACTTCTCCCCTGCCAAAAATAAGATGAACAGGTAAATAATAATTAAATTTCACAGTCTCCCTCATTTCTGCATGATTTTTATTTATGTATTCCTTACATTTTATCTGTTACGCTTCGTCATGCTAATGCTTTCACCGTTTCTTCTATCACCGCACACGCTTTATCACAATCCTCTTTCGTAAGGATCAAAGGCGGAACCATACGGATAATATGCTCGCCGATAGCCGTAATCAACAGCTTTCTTTCAAAACACCCGTGCTTTACATCCACGCCGCTTATGCTGTCGTCAAATTCCACGCCTATAAACAATCCTTGATGTCTCACTTCCTTAATATGAGGCAGTAAGGCCAGCTTATCGCAAAAATAATCTCCCATTTCCCGTGCATTTTTCGCGCAGTCCCTTTCCAAAAGTTCGTCGATCTCAGCCAGCGCGGCGGCACAGCAGACCGGATGCCCTCCGAATGTAGTGCCGTGGGAACCCGCCGTAAAAGCGTTGGCCGCCTCTTTCGTAGCGCAGATCGCTCCGATCGGCATACCTCCTCCCATTGCCTTCGCCATAGATACAATATCCGGTTTAATCCCGTAGTTCATATAGCTCATAACGGCTCCCGTCCTGCACCATCCGGTCTGTACCTCGTCAAGCAGAAGAAGCAGTCCCTTTTCGTCGCAAAGCTTACGGAGCCCCACAAGAAATTCCTTCGTAGCAGGATGTACGCCGCCTTCGCCCTGCACAGGCTCTACCATAATACCGATTGTACTTTCCGTAACCGCCTCTTTAAAAGATTCCAGATCATTATAATCCGCATAAGAAAATCCCGGCGTCATATCGCCAAATCCGATCTGACACGCATTATCCGGCTGTCCCGTAGCGCTCATAGCCCCGAACGTCCTGCCATGGAAAGACATCTTAGCGGTAACGATATTGTACTTATGAGGCCCATATTTCTCCGTTCCGTATTTTCTTGCCATCTTAATCATAGCTTCATTTGCTTCAGCGCCGGAATTTTGATAAAAAATCTTATCCATTCCGATGACCGTGCAGATTTTTTCCGCCAAAAGCGCCTGCGGAATCGTATAAGGATAATTAAAAGTCTGCATCAGATCCTGACATTGATCCTGTACCGCCTTTACTACCCTCTCGTTACAGTTTCCGGCACTGTTTACCGCAATACCCGCATAAAAGTCCAGATACGCCGTACCGTCCGTACCGTACATATACATTTCCTTTGCGCTTTCCGCTACGAAATCAAAGCGCTCGTATGTTTCAATCATATATTTTTTTGCTTTTTCTTTTATTTCTTCAGCCGTTAAACCAGTCTCTTTTAATTTCATGACTTTCTCCATTCCCGCCCTGCGTAATTTATTAACATTTTACTTGTCCCGTTTCGAGCGTTTTCATATAAGTAAGACAATATGTTTTATATAAGATTTTTTATTTTTAAATAGGCCTTAATCAATTCCACGCAGTTTTCAACTCCGACTTTTTCACTGTTTAAAGTCATATCGTAATTTACCGGATTCGTCCAGTAATTGCCATGCGTATAATATTTATAATAATCTGCGCGGTATGCGTCCGTATGTGCGATCGTAGCATGGGCCACTTCCTCCGTTACGCCCATATTCTCCATAGTCCGTTCCACACAGAACGCCCTAGGCGCTTCAATATAAACGCTCACTACGTTTTCCCTGCCCCTGAGGATCCAATCCGCACATTTTCCGACAATACAGCAGGATTCCGTATCGGCTAGATTTTCAATGATCTGTTTCTGATAGTCAAACAGTTTATCGTCCGATACAAACTTTTCATTTCTGGAAATATACTGTCTGGATCTTGGAAGTCCCCTCAGTAAACTTGCAAAACTTCCGTTTGTACGGATTTTCTCATTCACTTCGTTAAACAATTTTTCATCTAAGCCGCTCATTTGAGAAGCCAGCGTCAAAATCCTGTTTTCATAACAATGGATTCCCAAATCCGCCGCCAGTTTAGAAGCGATCGCTTTCCCGCCGCTGCCAAATCCTCTGGCAAAGGTTACCACATAATTTGCCATATTCCGCCTCCTATCCTGCCATAAACCTGCTTAAAAATTCCCGCGTCCTCGGATTCTTCGGATTGGTAAACAGATTTTTCGGATCGTCGTCTTCTACAACATATCCTTTATCCATAAAAATCGTTCTTGTCGATACGTCTCTTGCAAATCCCATTTCATGAGTCACAATAATCATGGTAAGTCCGGTTTTTGCCAATGTCTGCATTACGCTAAGTACTTCTCCCACCATTTCGGGATCCAACGCACTGGTCGGCTCATCGAACAAAAGCGCCTCCGGTTCCATGCAAAGCGCCCTTGCAATCGCCACCCTCTGCTTCTGTCCGCCGGAAAGATGCGCCGGATAGGCGTTAATATAAGGCGCCATTCCCACTTCCTTCAAATGCAGGATCGCCCGGTCAAACGCTTCTTCTTTAGAAACATGAAGCACTTTTCTTGCGCCGATCATACAGTTTTTTAACACGCTCATATTATTAAATAAATGAAAGGACTGAAATACCATACCTACTTTAGAACGATATTCATTGATCTCTTTTTGTACGTCCCGGACTTCTTTCCCATGGTACAAAATCTTACCCATAGTCTGATGTTCCAGACGGTTAATGCACCGAAGCAGCGTAGATTTCCCGGAACCGGAAGAACCGACAATACAGATTACTTCGCCCTTTTTCACGGAAAAATCAATCTTGCGCAAAACTTCATGATCGCCGAAAGATTTTCCAAGCCCTACAATACTGATAATATTTTCTTCCATAATTATATCCATTCCTTTCGTTTTGCTCAGGTATAAAACGTAACATACCGTGCGGCGCGCTTTCCTGCCGCCGGCAGATAGCGCCGGCGGATATACACGCTCTTATTACTGATTATCCATATACTCTATTGCCAGCACATAATCTTTTTTCAACGCGGTCTTTTTCTCGATTAAAAGAAAAATACGATTAAATGCAAAACACAGAACAAAATAAATTACAGCGATAATCAAATACGACTCAAAATACTTATAATAATTTCCGCCTACCGTTTTTGCCGACATAAACAATTCCGAAAGACCGATTACATTTAATACGGACGTCATCTTCAGATTCGTCAAAAACAAGTTAGCCATCTCAGGAAGAATATTTTTAAAAGCCTGAGGCAGAATTACGGTAAACATTGCCTGCATTGGCGACATTCCCATCGCCAATGCGCCCTCCCTCTGCCCGTAATCAATGGATTTGATTCCCGCCCGGACCGTCTCGGACATATACGCTCCCGTATTCAATACCGTTACCAAAATACCTGCCGCCGTAATACCGATCGCCACATTTGCCTGCCGCAGGCCGTAATAAATAATCATAGCCTGCACGATCATAGGCGTATCACGGAATATTTCCACATAAACACCGCATATCCACTTTAACACTCTTACGAACGCTTTTTTTACAATGCCGTCTTCTTTCCTGATACGGGTATCCTGAATAATACCGATCAGGTATCCCAGTAAAAATCCTAAAATCGTACCGAATACGGCTACATATAAAGTAAGCCATGTTCCCTGCCAAAACAGATCCGCGTATTTCTTTGCCAAAAAAACCATCCACCCCAGAGAATTAGTAGGGGTTGGGGCCGCCGCCGCAAATCCTCCCATCATATTAACCATACGCTTACCTCCTGCCGTTTTTTATCTATTTCCTTGAACTATTTCTTTTTAATTTGCCGCCGGCTGTACGGAAATAGCGACAGACATCATTTCGTCCATCTGTTCTTTATCCCAGTTGAATGCGTCCAACGCGCCCTGAATCTTATCGCGCAGTTCCGTATCATCCAGCCTTGTTGCGATGCAGACGTTTGTCATACCGTTATCGTCTACAAATCCCTGTCCTTCGTCAAATGTAATCAATACAAGATCCGTATTTGTTATCAGCGCCGATTCCGCCGTCGGTTTATCAATCAAAGCCGCATCCGCCACGCCGTTGGAAACCGCCATAAAACATTCCGCCGTCGTGGCGTAATTCGCTCCTTCCACACGGTCGGGAATCTGTTCCTGTAAACTGATCCAGCCGGTTCCTGTCTGAGTCGTGACTACAATACCCTTTCCGGCCAGATCGGATAAAGAAGTAATATCCTCTAATCCGCTCCCCGCCTTTACGGTAAGACAGTTATCCCTGTAATAATAGGGGGTAGTAAACGCATAAGAAGCCTCTCTTTCCGGCGTTTTTCCCATGCCGGCAATGATACAGTCATACTCTCCCGAATCCATCGCCAGACCGATCGTATCCCATTCCACTTTGTGGATCTCCAGCTCCATCCCAAGATAATCCGCAATCTTTTTTGCCATCATCACATCATAACCATAAGCATAATAATTACTTCCATAGATCGGTACTGCCGTTTCTCCGTTTGAAACTCCGGGACTCTCCTGTGTCCAGTTAAACGGGGCATAGGCGCATTCCATACCTACGCGCAGCACGTCTTTATCTTCTTTGCCGTCTTCTTTTGTCTTTTCTTCCGTCTCCTTGGCGCTATTTTGTCCCGCAGCCTCTACATTGGATTTTCCGCATCCTGTTAATACGCTTACTGCCATTACCGCCGCCATTAATATACTGACCATTTTCTTTTTCATAATAATTTCCTCCCATCCTTCAACGTAAAAAACGGCGTTTACCTATCGCTAAGTAAACGCCGTTGTTCACAAGTTGTTTTATTATAGAACCGAGTATAATCCCATGTGCATTATATTGTCAATACATATTATGTGAAATTTCTTATTTTGTGAAAAATAGCCTATATTTTAATAAATCTTCTTTACTATTTCTATTTTATCCCTATATTTGTGCTATATACTGCACAATATTTATGCAGGATAATAAAATATGCAGACTATTTTTAACAGGCCGGTTCCACAATTACAATATTCATGCCCCTTATCCGTATCAAAACGGATCGCGTCCCCTTCTTTAATATAGTACTCCGTTTCCTCCACCCTAAGAGTCAGCTCCCCCTGTTGTACGATCACATACTCTTTTGTGTTTTCACCGTGCGCGCCGCTGTAATAAATGCCGTCTGGCTGAATTTCAAATGTATATATTTCAAAATTCCTGTTCTTTTCATATGGAAAATATGTATAAACTTTATACCTGCTTTCCGACTCCTTTGTGGGAACTAAATTTTCTTTTTTTACCGGATATACACTTTGCGCAGGCGCCTCTACCAGATCCGTCAGCTCTACTCTGAGCCCGCTGACAATCTTCCCCAAGATACCGATCGTCGGATTAGCTTCGCCGCGCTCAATCTGGCCAAGCATACTTTTACTTACTCCGGTCTGCTCTGCAACCGTATCCAGACTATAACCCCTTGCATGACGTATTTTCTTTAAATTGATAGAAATATTTTGGTTTAGATAATCCATAACTCCTCCCGTCGGCCAGTTTTTTAAATTTATTTTATCACTACAGTATTTGCAAGCAATACTGATCTTTTAATTCTACTTAATTAATATGAATGGTTAAAATAATCCAATATTAAAAACTGTTTAACCTGAATTATTCACGGCTGCGCCGTGAAAGTGGCTGAAAGCCACGTGGTTACTGTATTTAAGCTGTTTATTG
>CAJTWM010000030.1 GCA_910579805.1 uncultured Lachnospiraceae bacterium
GAATAATTGAAACTGGTGGATTTTTTGTGTGTATTTGAAACTTAAACCTGAAAAACAGTATGTTTTTCAGCGGCCTCCCAGCCTGTAAGGGGGCTGGATTTGGTTGTCATATGCGATGATTTCGACGCCGATTCCAAAGTCTGCCGCAATGGTTTCTAAAGTATCGCCGGGATTTACTACATATATCTGCATGAAGTATCTTACCTCCTGATATGGATTTTCATTTTGGGGTACATCGTGATGCTGATCTTGAAATAAGGGGGCGGGGACGTCCCGATGCCCTGTTAACTTAGTTATGTCAGGACGATGTACTATATTATCATATTGGAAAGTAAGATGTCCGGTGAATGACAGAAGAGAATTTCTGCTTGGAAAGCAGACGCACGGTGGATGAAAAGGGAGCGTTTCCGCTTTGCTAAACGTCAGGCGGCATAAAACTAAAAAATCCCTTTTGTCCGGCATATTTTTGTCAGACAAAAGGGATTTGCTTTAACCTTTACGATTCATTTATATAATCGAATAAAAATTTCCCAAAAGTTTCTGCAATCACTTCTATTTGGCTGTAATCATGGTTCACGTTCACAACGGGGCGTTGCCGCCGGCAAACTCTGTGGCATCCATATTCATAATCTCTTTTGCTCTTTTGTAATAGTTCATCATAATCACCATAAATTGTGGGGTTTCACTGTCGGCGCGCCTTGTTTTTATGTAACCGCTCCGGTCAGTCTTCTTTGTAATTTACGATTTCGTCAATTAATTTAGGAAGTTTTTCGTCCATTTCTTCGTCGGTAAACTGACAGGTTCCTACAGCTTTGTGACCGCCGCCGCCGTATTTTAACATCAGGCTGCCGACGTTTACGTTGGAAGTTCTGTTCAAAACGCTGTATCCTACTGCAGCGGAACAGCCAAGCCCGCCTTTGCCGTTTACGATCCATACGGAGATATTCTGATCCGGATACATACTGTAGATCAGGAAACGGTTACCGGAATAGATCGGATCCACGCCGCGCAGATCGGAAATGATCACATCTTTTTCCACACGGGTATACTCACGCACCATTTCTTTAAATTTAGCGTCCTGCTCCTGATAAATGGCAATACGTTCTTTTACGTCCGGCAGGTCAAGGATCTCTTCCGTATTCATGGTTCTGCAGCATTCCATCAGTTTTTCCATCAGTTGATAATTGGAGATCGTAAAATTACGCCATCTTCCCAGTCCGGTCCGGGGATCCATCAAAAATCCGACCAGAATCCATCCGGTAGGATTCTGGATCTCGTCGATCGTCAGATTGCCGGAATCTACTTTGTCCACGGCCTCCATCATATCGTCAAAATGGGAAAAACGTTCTTTTCCGCCGTAATATTCATAAATGATACGCGCGCAGGACGGGGTAATGCGGCTTTCACCCTTGTATTTGCCGGCCAGCTGGTTCCGTTCATGTTCGCTGGAGTGGTGGTCAAACCACAGGCCGCAGCCTTCTACGAACGGTACGTTTGCAAGTACGTCGTTTTCGGTGATTTCAACAAGGCCATCCTGCAGATCTTTCGGATGGGCGAATTTCCAACTGTCAATCAAGCCGATTTCTTTCAGCAGGGCGCCGCATGCCAGACCGTCGAAATCGGAACGGGTAACTAATCTCATAGTGAATTCTCCTTTGCTTTATTTAATATCTAAAAAATAGGTCTAAAAAAATTATATAAGAAAGCGTGTTTTTTTTCAAGCGTATTCATAAGGAATACGAGAACGGGCGGGGGCAGTTTGATTTTGCCGTTGGCGTGCGGAACGAATGGAAGAAACGCTGGAAGAACAACGGGAAGAGGCAAAGAGCAGGGGCGGCGGAAAAGGAATGGGACGATGAAGTCTGGTTCGAAGATTGAGCGAATAAAAACGGAGAGCAGGTCACTCTCCGTTTTCACCGCCCGGGCCGCCTTTTCCCGGCACTTCGTCCGGTATGATATTCTGCGGTAAATCTTCGGACGGAATGTTGCCGTCGTCGTAAAGATTTGCCGGCTTTTGGCCGTGCGGCGTGGTTTCAATATGCTTGTCTTTTTCCATTATCTACTCCGTTTCTGCGTTGTTTTTCCGTACAGATCCATAAAGGGATTACGAGTACACCGATAGTATTTCCCGATCCAAGAAAGGATATTAATTTTTATGGAAAAATATTGGCGGTAAAACGGAAAACGTCTTGTCAAGCCGTCCGGTAAATGGTAAGATTGCAAGAAACATATGCAGAAGATGGGAGTAAATCGGACATGCTGGAATATTTATTATTTGATTTGGACGGCACGCTTACGGATTCCAGTGAAGGGATCACGAAATCCGTGCAATATGGGCTGGGAAGTATCGGAATTGAAGTGGAGGATTTAAAAGACCTTCTCGTATTTATCGGCCCGCCGCTGGATTATAGCTTTCGGGAATTTTATAAACTGGAGGAGGAGCAGATCAAACAGGCGACCGCCAAATACAGAGAGCGTTATAAAAAGATCGGTATGTATGAAAACGCGCTCTATCCGGGGATGGCGGCCTTATTGAAGGATCTGCACAGGCGGGGAAAACATCTGGCAGTGGCGTCCAGCAAACCGGAAGTATTTGTCAGACAGATTTTAAAGCACTTTAATATAGAACAGTATTTTGAGGTGATCGTGGGCAGCGGATTGGACGGCAGTCTGGGTACGAAGGAAGCGGTAGTCAGGGAAACTCTCAGCCGGTTGTTTCCCCAAGAAGAGGGCCAACCTTTTACGTTGACGGAGGAACAGAAAGAAAGTACGGCGATGATCGGCGACCGCCATTTTGACATCGAGGGCGGTAAAGCGAACGGGATCGTGACGGTCGGCGTGGAGTATGGATTTGCAAAGGCAGGGGAATTGAAGGAGGCAAAGGCGGATTATGTTATAAAGACCGTGGAAGAGCTTCATGGCTTTTTATTGAGGGGCAGTGAGGATGCGGACGAAAAACGTATGAAAGATTATCATAAAGCGCAAAAAAAAACGGAATTGAGAAAGACGGCGGCGCAAAAGAGAAGGGAGAGGGAAACTAAGAGAAACGCTTCTTCCCTTACAAAAGCCTTGGACATCCTGCTGCCGATGCTGGTTTATTTTGTTGCGTATGATATAGCGGGCATTGTGCTTTCCTTTACGGCCGGTTTCCTTGGGGAAAGAATAGGCGGGCATTTTTATGAAGAGATGCTGGCAAACGCCGGTACGGTAAGAGGAATCTTAGTTATTTTAAGCCTTACTGTCGCTATGGCGGCGCTGTATCCTATGGCAAAATGGGAATTTTTCTTAAAAGAAGGGACACGGACGAAAGAAAAGACGCCAGACAGGAAAAAACAAGAGGAAAAAGGAAAAAAGGTCCGGCAGGGCATTGTTTTTGCGATCACCGCCGTCAGCGCCTCAATAGCCTTGAATCTTATATTCCGGTTATGTTCCGTTGCCGATCTGTCAGACAGGTATGAAGCGGTAGTAAGGGAGCAGAATTCAGTAGCGCTGATTGCCGGTATTTTTCTTTACGGTATTTTTTCACCGCTTGCGGAGGAAATGCTTTTCAGAGGATTGGTTTATAACCGGATGAAACTGTATTTTCCGTGGAAACTTTCTATTGTGTTTTCCGCGCTGTTTTTCGGATTGTATCATGGCAATCTGGTGCAGGGGCTGTTTGGTTTCTTACTGGGGGTCGTGATTGCATGGTATTATGAACGATATGAAAAATGGTATGTGCCGGTGATTTTTCACGGTATCGTCAACTTAAGCTCTTATCTTTTACTGCCCCGTCTGCCCGGAGGGAATGTTTCGGAAGGCGGTTATTGGGGATATATAAGTTGTGTAATTTTTATGACAATTTGGATATGCGGGATGATTTACGCCGGAAAAACGAAAAAAATATAGAAAAAGGTTTTGGGATTTTACGGTATTTATAAAGGAAAATCTTAAAGAAAAGGAAGCAATTCATAAAAAACAGAGACAATATACAAACAATAATGTTAAATGTCAAATAATCAGACAAATCAAACGAAAAAGCCAAGAAAAAATGTTTACATGGGAGAAAAAATGGTGTATAGTGTATCTAGTGTTCCGGTTTCCAATTGGCTCGCAAGCAAAAATGTGTAGTTCCTTGGTGAATGGAGCACTCGCATACCGGATGTGCCGGTATGCCGGTACAATATTTTCCGGTTCAGCAGACTGTATGAGTATTTTAGGAAGTATGTTGTAGGATATGTACCGATTGATGAATAGTGCATCACAAAGAATGTGATAACAAGTCGCAAAGAGGCGCCGAAAGGGGTTTTTGCGGCTTTTTTTATGTGCAGTCCCATGCAGGGGAACTATGCTGCCAAGACGGCGCGGCGGAGGAAATAAACCGCACGGCGGGGAAAAACGGCTGCATATTAGAAAAAACTGATTGCCCGTGATGCCTATGATGGGAATAATGGAAGGAGAAAAGCTATGTTTGATGCAAAATTGACGGTTCCCAAAGCGCCGCTTTACAGAACGGAATTTGAACACGACAACTGCGGGATCGGCGCCTGCGTGAATATTAAGGGACAAAAAAGCCGTGAAACGGTAGAAAATGCGCTTAAAATCGTAGAAAATCTTGAGCATAGGGCAGGAAAGGACGCGGAAGGAAAGACCGGAGACGGCGTCGGCATCCTGACCCAGATTCCGCATAAATTTCTAAAAAAAGCGGTAAAACCTTTAGGGATAGAACTGAGAAGCGAAAGGGAATACGGAGTCGGCATGTTCTTTTTCCCACAGGAAGAATTGAAAAGAAACCAGTCTAAAAAAATGTTTGAGATCATTGTGGAAAAGGAAGGGCTGGAGTTTCTTGGATGGAGGGAAGTGCCCATTTATCCGAATGTGCTGGGACATAAGGCGGTAGAATGTATGCCTTGTATCATGCAGGCCTTTGTGAAAAAACCGAAAAATGTGGAAAAGGGAATTGAATTTGACCGCAGGCTCTATGTGGCGCGCCGCGTTTTTGAACAGTCCACGGACAATACTTATGTGGTTTCTTTTTCCAGCAGGACGATCTGTTATAAAGGAATGTTTTTAGTGGGGCAGCTCCGTACTTTCTTTGCGGATCTGCAGGATAAAGAGTATGAATCGGCCATTGCCATCGTCCATTCCCGTTTCTCCACGAATACCAATCCGAGCTGGGAACGGGCCCATCCGAATCGTTTCATCGTACATAACGGTGAGATCAATACGATCCGGGGCAACGCGGATAAAATGCTTGCAAGAGAAGAGACGATGGAGTCGGAGCATTTGCACGGCCTGCTGCACAAAGTGCTGCCCGCCATCAATAAGACGGGTTCCGACTCCGCGATGCTGGACAATACTTTGGAATTTTTAGTCATGAGCGGCATGGAACTGCCCCATGCGGTGATGATCACCATACCCGAGCCTTGGGAGAACAATAAGACCATGTCCCAGAGCAAAAAGGACTTTTACCAGTATTATGCCACGATGATGGAGCCTTGGGACGGTCCGGCGTCCATCCTGTTTTCCGACGGGGACATTATGGGAGCCGTTCTGGACAGGAACGGGCTGCGTCCTTCCCGCTATCTGATCACGGAAGACGATCAGCTCATCCTTTCTTCCGAAGTGGGAGTGCTGGACATCGATCCTACAAAGATCGTAGTAAAAGAAAGGCTGCGTCCGGGCAAGATGCTGTTAGTGGATACGAGAAAGGGAGAAGTGATCGACGACGCAAGGCTGAAAGAAGAATATGCTACAAGGCAGCCTTACGGAGAATGGCTGGATAATAACCTGATTACGTTAAAAGAGCTGAAGATCCCGAATGAGCGCGTTCCCGAATTTAAAAAAGAAGAACGGCAGAGAATGCAGAAGGCGTTCGGTTATACTTATGACGAATTAAAGACCAGCATCCTTCCCATGGCGAAAAACGGCGGCGAGGCGATTGCGGCAATGGGCGTGGATACGCCTCTTCCGGTGTTGAGTAAGACCCATCATCCCCTGTTCCATTCCTTTAAGCAGATTTTTGCGCAGGTGACCAATCCGCCTATCGACGCGATCCGTGAAGAAGTCGTGACTTCCACTACGGTCTATGTGGGAAAAGAAGGGAACGTATTGGAGGAAACGCCGGAAAACTGCAATCTGTTACGGGTCAACAATCCGATCCTGACCAATACGGATCTGATGAAGATCAAGAGTATGAAAGCGGAAGGCTTTAAAGTAGAAGTCATTCCGATCACATATTATAAAAATACCAGTCTGGAACGCGCCATCGACAGACTGTATGTGGAGGCGGACAGGGCTTACCGGGACGGCGTGAACATTTTGATTTTATCCGACAGAGGGGTAGATGAAAACCATGTGGCGATCCCCTCCCTGTTGGCGGTTTCCGCGCTGAACCAGTATCTGGTAAAGACGAAGAAGAGGACGAGAGTGGCGTTGATTCTGGAATCGGGCGAACCGAGGGAAGTCCATCATTTTGCCACGCTTCTGGGATACGGCGCCTGTGCGATCAATCCCTATCTGGCGCAGGAGTCGATCAAGGAGCTGATCGACAACAGGATGCTGGATAAAGATTATTATGCGGCGGTAGAAGATTATAATAACGCGGTACTCCACGGAATCGTAAAGATTGCTTCTAAAATGGGGATTTCCACGATCCAGTCCTATCAGGGCAGCCAGATCTTTGAGGCGATCGGAATAGACTATGACGTGATCAATAAATATTTTCCCAACACCGTATGCCGGGTGGGAGGCATCACGTTAAAAGATATTGAAAAAGAAGTGGATGAGCTGCATTCGATGGCTTTTGACCCGCTGGGACTGCAGACGGATCTTACGCTGGAAAGCCCGGGACATCATAAAATGAGAAGCGGAGGCGACGAACACCTTTATAATCCGGCCACGATCCATTTGCTGCAAGAGTCCACAAAACGCGGAGATTATCAGCTATTTAAGCAATATACCGCACTGGTCAACGATGAGACTTGTGTGAAAAACCTGCGGGGACTGATGGATTTTAATTATCCCAAAACGGGCGTGCCGATCGGCGAAGTGGAAAGCGCAGAGTCGATCGTAACAAGATTCAAGACCGGCGCCATGTCCTACGGTTCTATTTCCAAAGAGGCCCACGAGACTTTGGCAATCGCCATGAACCGGCTTCACGGAAAATCCAATTCCGGCGAAGGAGGAGAAGATTTGGATAGGCTGACCGTAGGAGAGGACGGCGTCAACCGCTGTTCGGCGATTAAGCAGGTAGCGAGCGGGCGTTTCGGCGTGACCAGCAGATACCTTGTCAGCGCAAAAGAGATCCAGATCAAGATGGCGCAGGGAGCGAAACCCGGAGAAGGCGGGCATCTGCCCGGAGGAAAGGTCTATCCTTGGATTGCCAGGACCAGACATTCCACGCCCGGCGTAGGCCTGATCTCGCCGCCGCCCCATCACGATATTTATTCCATCGAGGATCTGGCGCAGTTGATTTACGATCTGAAAAATGCCAACAAAGACGCAAGGATCTCCGTGAAACTGGTTTCGGAGGCAGGGGTCGGCACGGTAGCGGCAGGCGTAGCGAAAGCCGGGGCGCAGGTTATTTTAGTATCCGGCTATGACGGAGGCACCGGAGCGGCACCCCGCAACTCCATCCATAATGCGGGACTTCCTTGGGAACTAGGCCTTGCGGAGACCCATCAGACCCTGATTATGAACGGACTTAGAAATAAAGTGCGGATCGAAACGGACGGAAAGCTGATGAGCGGACGGGACGTCGCCATTGCGGCAATCCTTGGAGCGGAGGAATTTGGGTTTGCCACCGCGCCGCTTGTAACGATGGGCTGCGTAATGATGCGCGTCTGCAATCTGGACACTTGTCCGGTGGGCGTGGCTACACAGAACCCCGAGCTTAGGAAGAATTTTAAAGGGAAACCCGAATATGTAATGAATTTCATGCGTTTTATTGCGGAGGAACTGCGGGAATATATGGCGAAGCTGGGAGTACGCACCGTGGATGAACTGGTAGGGCGTACCGATCTGCTGAAGAGGAAGGAATCTGTATCCGGGCAGAATCAGAAGGTGGATCTTACGATGATCCTTTCCAATCCTTATGAAGCGGATAAGAAGAAGGTTATTTTCGATCCCAAGCAGGTTTATGATTTCGGTCTGGAAAAAACGCTGGACGAAAGGGTGCTTTTAAAGCAGCTTGATAAAGCGATCTCTGCGGGACAGAAGAGAAGCGTCGAAGTAGACGTGACGAATACGGACCGCGCTTTCGGTACGATTTTAGGTTCCGAGATTACAAAGCGTTTAGGAGACGCCGTGCAGGAAGATACTTACCGCGTGCTGTGTAACGGCGCGGGAGGACAGAGTTTCGGCGCGTTTATCCCCAAAGGGCTTACCTTGGAGCTGGTAGGGGACAGCAACGATTATTTCGGCAAGGGGCTTTCGGGAGGAAAGCTGGTGGTATATCCTCCGAAAGGCAGTAAATTTAAACAGGATGAAAACATAATTATCGGAAACGTGGCGCTTTACGGCGCGACAAGCGGAAAGGCGTTTATCAACGGCGTAGCGGGAGAGCGGTTTGCCGTAAGAAACTCCGGCGCCAACGCGGTAGTAGAAGGAGTGGGAGATCACGGCTGCGAATATATGACGGGAGGAAGGGTCGTAGTACTCGGAAAGACCGGGAAAAACTTTGCGGCGGGGATGAGCGGCGGTATCGCTTATGTGCTGGACGAAGGGAACGACCTGTATACAAGGCTGAACAAAGAAATGGTGTCTTCCCATGAGATCACTTCTAAGTATGATGTGCTGGAGTTAAAAGATATGATCAAGGAGCATGTGGCGCTGACCAATTCGGTCAAGGGTAAGGAGATCTTAGACCATTTCGGAGAATATCTGCCGAAATTTAAAAAGATCATTCCTTACGACTATGAGCGTATGTTAAAGGCTATCGTACAGATGGAGGAAAAAGGGTTGAGCGCGGAGCAGGCGCAGATCGAAGCATTTTATGCCAATATAAAGACGAAATAAGTCCGGGACAAAAGGAGCAGCAAGACGAGAAAACGAAACTTTGGTAATTTTGTCCGGACGGATTGTGAGGTAATTATGGGAAAACCGACAGGATTTATGGAATATGAGAGGGTCACCTCCAAAGCATCCGATCCAAAAAAAAGAATCAAGAATTTTAATGAATTTCACGAGCATCTTTCCATGGAGGAGCAGCAGCTTCAGGGAGCGCGCTGTATGGAATGCGGCGTGCCGTTCTGTCAGGCGGGCATGAATATCTGCGGGATGACAAGCGGCTGTCCTCTCCACAATTTAGTGCCGGAATGGAACGATTTAGTCTATACGGGAAATTGGGAGCAGGCTTATGAACGGCTGAAAAAGACCAACAGTTTTCCGGAATTTACATCCAGAGTATGTCCGGCGTTGTGTGAGGCGGCCTGCACCTGCGGCTTGAACGGAGATCCGGTGGCTACCAGAGAAAACGAGTACGCCATTATTGAAAACGCTTATAAAGAGGGGATAGCGGGGGCGAAACCGCCCAAGGCGCGCACCGGAAAGACGGTGGCGGTGGTAGGCAGCGGCCCTGCCGGTCTTGCGGCGGCCGACCAGTTAAATAAAAGGGGGCATTATGTGACGGTATTCGAACGTTCCGACCGGATCGGCGGGCTTTTGATGTACGGCATTCCGAACATGAAACTGGAGAAGCATATTATTGACAGAAAAATAAGGGTGATGAAAGAAGAAGGAGTAACCTTTGTAACGGGGGCGGATGTGGGAAAAGAAATAAAAGCATCCAAACTTCTTGCCGATTTTGACCGTATCGTGCTTGCCTGCGGAGCGTCCAACCCAAGGGACATCAAGGCGGCGGGACGGGACGCCAAAGGGATCTATTTTGCCGTGGATTTTTTGAAGGCGAATACAAAGAGTCTTTTGGATTCCGGCTTTGAGGACGGAAAATTCGTTAATACCAAGGGAAAAGACGTGGTGATCATCGGCGGCGGGGATACCGGAAACGATTGTGTAGGAACGGCTATCCGTCACGGGGCAAAGTCTGTGACGCAGATTGAAATGATGCCGAAAGCGCCGGATACAAGGGCGGAAGATAATCCTTGGCCGGAGTGGCCCAAGGTCTGCAAAACGGATTACGGTCAGGAAGAGGCGGTCGCGGTTTTCGGCCATGACCCGAGGATTTATGAAACTACCGTAAAAGAGTTTATAAAAGATAAAAACGGGAACTTAAAGGGGGTCAAGACCGTAAAGCTCGCATGGGAAAAGGACAAAGAAACGGGAAGGATGACTATGAAAGAGCTGGCGGGCAGCGAACAAGTGCTGGATGCCCAGATCGTTCTGATCGCGGCAGGTTTTTTAGGCAGCGAAAAATATATTACAGACGCTTTTAAAGTGGACGTAAACGAACGGACCAACGTAAAAACCGGAAACGGAGAGTATGCCACCAGCGTGAAAAACGTATTTACCGCCGGGGATATGCACAGAGGCCAGTCTTTGGTCGTATGGGCGATCCGGGAAGGAAGAGAGGCCGCAAGACAGGTGGATGAGAGCCTGATGGGGTATTCCAATTTAATGTATTGACCACTTTGTAAATTGCATCGTTATGTACCGGAGGAGCCGGATAGACGGACGGCAGGAAAAAACGGAAAAGGCCTATGGCTGGCAGGCAGCTTCAGGGCTTTTTCCGTTTTGGCATACAGGGGGATTCCATTTATGGACAGTGGATGCCGGACAGTATCGAAAAAATACGAAAAGATTGAGGAGAAAATAGTACAATTGTGTGTAAGATAATGAAAAACAGTGGAATGGAATGCACAAAATACGGTATAATTGGAAAGATTAGAAAAATATGAAAAAATGTGAAAAAGAGTTTGAGAATTTAAAGCGATAGAGTTATAATAATATCGGTCATACATTTATGATTAATAAAGCAGAGAAAGCGAGATGAGTATTATGACAAAAGAACAATACAAAAGAGCAAACAGCGCGGTATTTCCTATTATTATCATTATATACGGATATATTGCCATATCCATGGTTCTGTGGGCAGTTTCCCAAGGAGGTACATGGCGCACATGGATGCAGTTGACAGTGAGCGTGCTTGTAATACTTATTTCGGCTGGGGGATATGTTACCGGAAGGACGACGAAACGCTGCGGCGTGATTATGATGGTAAGCGCGGCCTTGGCTTATGCCGTGGTCAGCCTTGTGGGCACCGCCGCAGGTACTTGGTCGTATGCGCTGCCGGTATTGTTTGCGACGATGGCATATTTGAATGTGCGGCTGATCATAGGCGGCAACGCGGTCGTACTGACCGTGAACGTGATCCGGCTTGTGATGTGCGCCCAAGGCGCCGGAAACGGCAATCTGACGGAAATGGTAATGGCAGTGATCACGCTGGCGCTGGCGGCGTTTTCCTCTACCCGCGCGGTCATACTGCTGATACGCTTTCATGATGAAAATATGGCGGACATCGTGGAGGCGGCCGGAAAACAGGAGATCAGCAATAAGAAAATGGCTCTGGTCGCGGAAAATATCATGAAGCATTTTACAAGTGCCACGCAGATGCTGGATCATTTAAAAACCAGTATCGATACCAGTAATTTTTCCATGGGCAATATAGTGGAAAGTACGGAAAGCACGGCGGAGGCGATTCAGAATCAGGCGGCCATGTGCGCGGATATTCAGGAAAATATGGATAAGGCGGAAAACGGGACAAAGAAAATGCTGGAAGCTTCTGAAACGACGGACGAAATGGTGAAGGAAGGTTCGGAGGTAGTCAGGGAATTAAAGGAACAGGCAAGAAATGTGGAAGAGGCAAGCCGTATTACCGTAGAGGTCATAGAGAGACTTACGACAAAGGTAGAAGAGGTGCAGAGCTTTGTCGGATCGATCTTAAGTATTTCCAATCAGACGAATCTGCTTGCCTTGAACGCTTCGATTGAAGCCGCCCGCGCGGGAGAAGCAGGGAAAGGCTTTGCGGTAGTAGCGGAAGAGATCAGGCAATTGTCCGAGCAGACGAAAGCGGCGTCCAATAATATTACCCATATCATTACGGAACTTAACGAAGATACAAAACGGGCTAACGAAAGCATTGAAAACTCCGCGGCGTCGGTGAAGAAACAAAACGAACTGATCGACAGCACGAAGGAAAAGTTTGAAAGAGTGAATGTGGAAGTGAACGGGCTGGCGGGCTACATCCGTGAGACGGAAAAGATCATGGAAGGGATATTGGCGTCTACCGCAACGATCTCGGATAATATTACCCAGCTTTCCGCTACCAGTCAGGAAGTTGCGGCTTCTTCCACGGAAGGGCTCAGGACGTCCGAAGCAACCGTTTCCGATATGGCCCAGACAAGAGAGATTCTGGAAGGCATCTTTCTTTTGGCGCAGGATCTGCAGCAGGCGGAGTAAGGGATATTGGAGTATTTTTTAAACACGTTTCAGGCCGTTTTACAGGCTGTATGGCTACATAGAAAAATGCCGCGGGACTTTGCGATACGGCTGCGTATCATGAAGCAAAGCCCTGCGGCATTTTTTGCCTTTTCATAACGGAATCTTTAAAGCAGCGGGATTCCCGCATTTCTGATCTCATCCAGATCGCTTTCATTCCAAAGAGAACACTGTACTTCCCCGATATGCGCTTTCCGCAAAAAGAACATACAGATCCGGGACTGTCCGATGCCGCCCCCGATCGTATAGGGCAGTTTTTGATCCAGTATCGCTTTCTGGAACGGAAGTTCTGCGCGTTCGGGACAGCCGGCCTTTTGAAGCTGTTCCATAAGAGAAGTTTCGTCTACCCGGATCCCCATGGAGGAAAGCTCCAAAGCGATATCAAGGACCGGATAATAAACGACGATATCCGCGTTCAAAGCCCAGTCGTCGTAGTCCGGCGCCCTCCCGTCGTGAGGTTCTCCGTTTTCCAGTTTATCTCCGATCTGCATGATGCATACGGCCCCTTTTGCTTTGGATATGTAATATTCTCTTTCTTTTGCGGAATAATCGGGGAACATATCGGCCAGTTCCTGCGTTGTGATGAAGAAAATATCATGGGGAAGGATCTCTTCAATATAGTCGTACTGGATAGACATATATTTCTCGGTTTTGCGCAAAACTTTATATACAGTCCGTACCGTATCCTGTAAAGTGGCGATGGTCCGGTCCTGTTTTTCAATGATCTTCTCCCAGTCCCATTGGTCTACAAAAATAGAATGGATATTGTCGGTGTCTTCGTCCCGGCGGATCGCGTTCATATCCGTGTAAATGCCTTCGCCGGCGCTGAAGCCGTACTTCTGTAAAGCAAACCGTTTCCATTTTGCAAGGGAATGGACGATTTCCGCTTCTTTTTCATTTTGCTCCTTGATGCCGAAAGAGACCGGACGTTCTACGCCGTTTAAGTTGTCGTTCAGGCCGGAGCCGGGATCTACAAAGAGAGGCGCCGAAACGCGGGTCAAATGCAGCCTTTCGGCAAGCAGGGTCTGAAAAAAGTCTTTTACTGTTTTGATCGCGATCTGTGTGTCGTGAAGATTGAGTTCAGGATGATAGTCCTTGGGGATGATTAAGTTGCTCATATTTGATTTCCACCTTTTTTATACATTTTCCAAATACTATTTAAACTCTTTTAAGTGGATATTGCAAGCAGTAATTCTTTGAAAAAGGATAAGCGGGACCGGATAGGAAAAAGAGCGGAGAAGGCTGGAATAAAAAGGGGTTGAAAATCGAACATATGTATGATATAGTATAACAAACAAATGTTTGGGAGTTTGCCATGGATTATAAGATATGTGAAGATATGACAATAGAAGAGAAGCTTACGATTCTGACGGACGCCGCAAAATATGACGTGGCGTGTACCAGCAGCGGCGTAGACCGGAGTAACGGGAAAACGGGGATGGGGAATGCGGTGAAGGCGGGGATCTGCCATAGCTTCAGTTCTGACGGAAGGTGTATTTCCTTATTAAAGATCCTGTTTACGAACGAGTGCATCTACGACTGCAAATACTGCTTAAACCGCAGTTCCAATGACATTAAGAGGGCCTCTTTTACACCGGACGAGGTATGTACGCTTACGATGGAATTTTACAGGCGCAATTATATAGAAGGATTATTTTTAAGTTCCGGTATTTTATATAATCCGACCTTTACGATGGAACTGATCTATCAAACGGTCTATAAGCTCAGGAACGTTCACCGGTTTTACGGTTATATTCATGTAAAAGCGATTCCCGGAGCGGCGCCGGAGGTCATCCAAAAGACCGGATTTCTGGTAGACAGGATGAGCGTTAATTTAGAACTTCCCACGGCGGAAGGGCTAAGCCGTCTTGCGCCGAATAAGAGCCGTAAGACCATACTTGCGCCTATGCGTCAGATACAGACAGGCATTACGCGGAATAAAAACGAACTGGCGCTCTACCGGAACGCGCCGCAGTTTGTGAGCGGAGGCCAGTCAAGCCAGTTGATCGTAGGGGCGACGGCGGAGAACGATTATCAGATCATGTCCGTAGCGGAAGGATTGTATCAGAAGTTTGAGTTAAAGAGAGTATTTTATTCCGCTTATGTGCAGGTCAATCAGGACAAAGAGCTGCCTGCGCTGCCGGGAGGCCCTCCGCTGCTTAGAGAACACCGTTTATATCAGGCGGACTTTCTGATGCGCTATTACGGTTTTAAGGCGGGAGAGCTTTTAAGTGAAGAGCGTCCGAATTTTAATGTATTCCTCGACCCGAAAGCAGACTGGGCGGTCAGGCATCTGGAGCAGTTTCCCGTGGAGGTCAACAGGGCGGATTACGGGACGCTTTTAAGAGTGCCGGGGATCGGGGTAAAAAGTGCAAAACGGATCGTACAGGCGAGAAAAAACGCCAGACTGGGATTTGAAGAATTAAAAAAAATCGGAGTGGTATTAAAGCGGGCGTTATATTTCATTACCTGCGACGGAAAAATGATGTACCGTACCAAGTTGGAAGAGGATTATATCGTCAGAAACCTTACCTATGTAAAAGAAAAACTTCCGGTTGAAGTCGGCGCGGTGCGCTATGAGCAGTTGAATCTGTTTGATATGGAACAGGATACGTCGATTACTTACGGGCAGATCTCCAAAATGGATACGAAGGCCCTGTATGGATGATCTGCTAAAATATCAAAGCCGGTACGGCGGAACTCTTTTCCTTTATGGAAACAGGTCATGTCTGCCGGTATGAATAAAGCGAAAAAAGGCGGGAAGGATAGTAAATGGAGGAAAAAATATTAATATGTGAGGATTCTTTGGAAGGGATCTTTACGGCAGTCTATCAGGCTTATGCATGGAGGCTCGATAAAGAGCATGTTTTTTTACAGATTGGGGAAGAAGAAAATCTGCGGCTTTTTGCGGAGTATATTACGGTGGCGCCGGAGCCGGAAAAGGCGGAAAAAGTAGCGTCCACGGTCATACGGATGATGGGAGAAGAGGGATATTGGGATCTATGCTGTATGCTTGCATCCAATGACCGGGAGAAAGGACAGGCAGTTTACCGCACCATTGTAACGGCCTTGAAGAACGGTCAGGGAAGGAACGTATTGTCCAATGTAAAAGAGCCTTATATACAAAAAGCATTTGAAATTGCCAGAAATGTAAACTACGAGATACATCATATGTATGGCTTTTTAAGATTTGCGGAACTGGAAAACGGGATACTTTATGCGAAGATAGGTCCGAAGAACAATATCGCCACGTTGCTTGCCCCGCATTTTGCAGACAGGTTTCCGCTTGAAAATTTTATGATCCATGACGCGGGACGGCAGATCTATGTGCTTCATCCGGCAAAAAAGGGCTGCTTTGTAGTTACGGGAAAGGAATGCGAGGAGCTTTGCCTGCCGGAATACTCAAAAGAAGAACTCTATTTTCAATCACTATTTGTAGAGTTTTGTCATACAATAGCAATAAAAGAACGCGAAAATTTGAAATTGCAGAGGAATATGCTCCCTCTAAGATTCCAAGAATTTATGGTAGAAATGGGAAAAAAGTAATAAAAATGTTTCTTAACAATGATAAAAGGGAAAAATCTCGTTGTACAATATGCATAAAATGGTAAACGAAAAAACAGGAAACGGGGAATTTTTGCCAAATACTGCTGGAAAAGTCCGAAAATTTACTAAAATTCGAGTGAAAAATTATTCTTTACAATGCGGGATTTTGGAGTATACTAGCTATAAAAGCAGCAAGGAAATATATTAAGTCCAGTTAATTTTGTATTGAATTTGTTGATTTGAAAGGAAGGTTGACATGATGCAAAGAAAAATTAAGTTGAGTGTGGATGAGGTAGAAAAATTTGTAGAAGCTGCATGTAAATGCAAATTTGACATTGACATTTCTTATAACAGATATGTGGTAGACGCGAAGTCTATTTTAGGCGTCTATGGTCTGGATATGACGAAGGTTCTGACCGTTAGTTATGACGGTTATGACGCTGATTTTGAAAATTGTTTGAAACAGTTGGCGATTGCCTGCTAATATAATTGTTTTGACTCATCCATGTGAATTGACTCCCAAATCGAGATAGGGTACTATCTTGATAGGGAGTTTTTTCGTTGAAAAAACGAATATCGAATTGGGAGAGGGAGAAGAGTTTGGAGATTAAAGTATCGGTCCGCAGTTTGGTGGAGTTTATTTTACGCTCAGGCGATATAGACAATAGAAGAACGGTGCAGGCGGATAACGCCATGGCGCAAGGCAGCCGGATCCATCGCATGATACAGAGAAGGATGGGAGCGGATTATCATGCGGAAGTCGTTTTACGCCATTCTTTTGATATGGGCGACTATAACTTTGTCGTGGAGGGAAGGGCGGACGGCATTATCATAGATTCCGTAAATACCGGCAAGGTCACAATAGACGAGATCAAAGGCACTTACAGAGATCTGGACAAGATGAAAGCGCCTGTGGGGGTGCATCTTGCACAGGCGAAGTGCTATGCGTTTATTTACGCGCTGCAAAACTTTTTAGAAAAGATAAACGTGCGGATGACCTATTGCAATATCGATACGGAGGAACTTCGTTATTTTGAAGAGGAATATGATTTTACAACGCTGCAGAACTGGTTCATGGAGGTGCTGAACCAGTATAAGAAATGGTCGGACTTTCAGTCTGAATGGAGATGGCGCCGCAGGCTGTCGATCAAAGAGCTGGAGTTTCCGTTTCCTTATAGAGAAGGCCAGAAAGATTTGGTGACTTACGCTTACCGGACAATCTACCATAAGAGAAAATTGTTCCTCGAAGCGCCTACCGGAGCAGGGAAGACGGTATCCACCGTATTTCCTGCCGTAAAGGCGATGGGGGAGGGGATGGGAGACAGAATTTTTTATCTGACGGCAAAGACGATCACAAGAACGGTGGCAGAGGAGACTTTTGACATTTTAAGAGGGAATGGGCTGCAGTTTAAGACGGTAACGCTGACGGCAAAAGAAAAGATCTGTTTTATGGAGGAAACGGAATGTAATCCTGAATACTGCCCCTATGCCAAAGGACATTTTGACCGGATCAACGACGCGATGTATGAGCTGCTTACGGCGAAAGACTGCTTTAACAGGGAAAGTATAGAAAGGTATGCCCAAAAACACCGGGTATGCCCTTTCGAGATGTGTTTGGACATGAGCCTGTTTTCCGACGGTATTATCTGCGATTATAATTATGTTTTTGATCCGCATGTGTATCTGCGGCGGTTCTTTTCCGAGGGGGTAAAAGGGGAATACCTGTTTTTGATCGATGAGGCGCATAATCTGGTGGACAGGGGAAGAGAGATGTACAGCGCCGTTCTTGTAAAAGAGGACTTTTTGGCATTGAAAAAAACGGTAAAGCCTTACGATGCAAAAATGGAGAAGCAGTTGGAAAAGTGCAATAAAGAGCTGCTGGCCCTCAAAAGGGAATGTGAAAATTACAGGATCGTGGAATATATAGATTCTTTTGTGACGGCTTTGAATAGACTGGCGGCTGCGATAGAAAAATTTTTGGAGGAACATGAGCATGAAAATGGTCCTGTGAAAAAGGAAGTGTTGGAGTTTTATTTTCAGGTTACGCATTTTCTTGATATCTATGAGAGAATGGATGAAAATTATGCGGCCTATACGGAGAATGAACCGGACGGCAGCTTTATCTTGAAGTTATTTTGTATGAATCCGGCAGTGAATCTTGCCGAATGCATGGCGAGAGGAAGGAGCTGCATCCTTTTTTCCGCTACTTTTCTTCCCATTCAATATTATAAGAGCCTTCTCGGCGGAATGCCGGAGGATTATGAGGCTTATGCAAAATCAGTGTTTTCACCGGAGAAAAGGGCGCTGTATATCGGAAAAGATGTAACGAGCAGGTATACAAGGAGATCGGAGGCAGAGTACCGGAACATCGCCGCTTATATTCATGAAATCGTAAAGAACAGACAGGGCAATTATTTGGTCTTTCTGCCTTCCCATGCCTTTCTAAACGAAGTTTATGCGGCGTATACGGATTTTTTTTGTGAAGAAGACCATGCGGAGTGTATGATACAGGAAGACCGCATGAATGAAAAGGAAAGGGAGGAATTTTTAAACCGGTTTAAGGAAGGCGGCGGAATTTCGGAAGGAAAGGAACCTTCGGCGTTGGAGCTGGAAGAAGCCATACATATGGAGATTGAATATGAGGAGGAGAAGACGCTGATCGGGTTTTGTGTGATGGGAGGGATCTTCAGCGAAGGGATCGATTTAAAAAATGACAGTCTGATCGGCGCCATTATCGTGGGAACCGGGCTTCCCCAAATATGCAATGAGAGGGAGATCTTAAAAGATTTTTTTCAAAGCAGGGGGAAAAACGGCTTTGACTATGCTTATCGCTATCCGGGGATGAATAAAGTACTGCAGGCGGCAGGACGCGTGATCCGGACGGCGGAGGACGTGGGGATCGTTGCGCTCTTGGACGAACGTTTTTTAGAAGCCTCGTATCAAAAAATGTTCCCAAGGGAATGGGAACATTTTGAGGTGTTGGGATTGGAAAAAATCGCCGGACGCGTAGAAAAATTTTGGAACGACTGGCTATAAAGGACGGCGCAGCAGCGCAATCTCCTCTTTATAAGGGGGAAAGGGCTTACCATGCGTTTCGTCAGCCGGAAGATAAGGCGTTTCTAAGATCTTTGGCACTGCCTGAAATTCAGGCATATGCACAATGGTCTTTAAAGCGGTCAGACCAATAGTGCCGTCTCCGATATTGGCATGGCGGTCTTTGCCGGCTCCCAGCACGTTTTTACTGTCGTTGATATGGATTGCGGCGATCTGGTCAAGTCCCAGTATCCTGTCAAAATCATGGAGTACGCCGTCTATATCATGAACAATATCATAACAAGCGTCATTTAAATGGCAGGTATCCAGACAGACACGGAGCTTGTCGTTGTATCTGACGCCGTCGTATATGGCGGCAAGTTCCTCGAAGGAACGTCCTATTTCCGAACCTTTTCCGGCCATTGTTTCCAATGCGACAAAACACCCGCTATCTTTTGTTATGACTTCGTTCAGCCCTTCGGTTATTTTTTTGATTCCGGCTTCAGGGCCTGCCCCTACATGAGAGCCGGGATGCAGGATCAGAACAGGACTGCCCATCGCGGCAGTCCGTTCCATTTCCAAAGAGAGAAAATCTACCGCAAGCCGGAACGTGTCGGGATTGACCGTATTGGCAAGATTGATGATATAAGGGGCATGTACGACAAAACAGGAGATGCCCCTTTCTTTCATGGCTGCTTTTGCAGCATCGATATTTAAGTCTTTTATTTCTTTTCGTCTGGTGTTCTGCGGTGCGCCCGTATATACCATAAACGTATTGGCATCGTAGGAAAGCGCTTCTTTTACCGAACCTAAAAGCATTTCCTTTCCGCTCATGCTCACATGGGAGCCAAGTAAAACCGATGATTCCATAACACTTGATACCTTTCAGGATCAGCCGATAGGCTGAAGGAAATAGGCGGTATAGGAAGGCAGTTTCAATCCGCCGTCCATGGAAATTTCCTCTCCCGAGATCAGATCCTTGAACCGGGAACAGCCTGCGTTAAACTGTGCGGTAAAGTCTTCCGCGTCGGCGTTGATGGCAACGAAGATGCGCTCTCCGTTACAGTTGCGCTCGATGACGCACTGTTTGTTTGTCAGGCAGGAGGAGGCAAAGCTGCCGTAATTTAACGGAGCGGATTTCTTTTTAATAGAAGAAAGCAGGGAGATAAACCCGGACAGTTCATTCCATACAGGTTCCTCAAAGCAGGCCCTGAGCGCAGGATCGCCCTGACTTTTATCCGCTTCCGCGCCCCATTCGCTTCCATAATACACGCAGGGGATTCCGGGCATACCGAAAAGCAGCGCGTAAATGAGCGGCAGATGTTTTTTATTGGTAAGGATACTTGCCACTCTGGATACGTCGTGGTTGTCCACAAAACATAACAAGTGTTTTCCTTTGTAGAGCGTCCAGTTTTCGGGACCGAACTGTCTAAGGAGAGAATGATTGATTTCAAACATGTTCATGCTGTTAAAGCTGGAATACAGCCCTTTATAGCATTCGTAGTTGGTTGCGGAATGCAGCATGGAGTCGTTCATAAGACGGTTGTAATCTCCGTGGAGCATTTCCCCTACCAAAAAGAAATCTTCTTTCAGGCCGTCGCAAAAGCTCCGGAGCCTGCTTACAAATTCCGGCGAGAGGCAGTAAGCCACGTCTAAGCGGATTCCGTCGATATCGAAATTCTCAATCCAAAACCGGACGCTTTCCAAAAGATACTGTACCACTTCTTCGTTGCCCAGATTTAATTTTACAAGATCGTAGTTGCCTTCCCAGCCTTCATACCAAAGTCCGTCGTTATAGTTGGAATTACCGCCCAGATTGATGTTGAACCAGGAAAGATAACGGGAATTTTCACGGTTTTTCACCACATCCTGAAAAGCAAAGAACCCTCTTCCGGCATGATTGAAAACGCCGTCCAATACTACTTTGATCCCGTTTTCGTGTAAATGGCTGCAAACTTCCTTAAAATCTTCATTCGTACCGAGCCGGCAGTCGATGGTGCGATAATCTCTCGTATTGTAGCCGTGTGTGTCGGATTCAAAAACAGGAGAAAAATAAATGGCGTTAGCGCCCAGTTTCTTAATGTGTTCCGTCCAATCTTTCACCTTCAGAATACGGGGGGTCAGGACCCCGTCGTTTTCAAAGGGCGCGCCGCAGAATCCCAAAGGATATATTTGATAAAAAACACTTTCATAAGCCCACATAATATTACCTCGTTTCTTTATTAAATTTTATTGATATATTTTACCATATCGGAGGGGGTGTGACTAGAGCGTGTTTGAAAATTCATTCCTGCCATTTTAATGGCAGGACATCTGCACGCCCCGCTTTGCGCGATATTTGCATCAAATTTAAGAGGCGCAGCCCGCTGCGCCCCTTAAATTTGGCAGAGCATTTATGCTCTTAGTCTCCCACAAACTGTGACGCACATCTGACGGAAAGCATTTCGTGATTGACATAATGTGGAATGGGTGCTTCATAAAAATGAGAGGACACCTGTTTTTTTGCAAGTCAAATTGCAGACAATTATCCACGCGTTCTGTGGATAACTTTTGTGGATAAGCTTGGGAGGACTGATAAATCCACAGTTTACACATAGTTATCCACAAAGCTGATGTTAAAAATTATGAATGTTATACTTGCAAAATTTGTCAGGTGTTGTAGAAAAAGGGAAAGAAATTGGGAAAAAGGATTCATGACATAAAGCATCGCAAAACACGACATTATGTTACCTGATTGGAGTGTGGCCATCCGGTAAAATGGAATTTTTAAAATGAAAATGTCAAAATGAAAATGGTTAAATAGTTGTTGACAAATAATATTATATGGAATATAGTATAAGCAGATACAATATTATATGAAGTATAACATATACATGATATAATATAGTGGATTTGTATAATATTATAATTTTGGAAGTTTTCATTTAAACCATTGCTTTCTGCCTTACGGCAGAGAAGAATAGGAGGACAGAACATGGTCTTTAACACAGGTGCAGCGCTTTTGGATGCGATTGTACTTGCAATCTGTTCCAGAGAATCGGAGGGGACTTACGGTTATAAAATAACGCAGGAAGTCCGCAGTGTGATCGAGATATCGGAATCTACGCTATATCCGGTTCTGCGGCGTCTCCAAAAGGAGGAATGTCTGGAGGTCTACGACATGGCCTGCGCGGGCAGAAACAGGAGATATTATAAGGTAACGGAACGGGGCAGAGTACAGTTGAATCTTTACGAAAGTGAATGGAGAAGATACTCCGCGAAAATAACGGGGATGTTTGAGGGAGGTTTAGGATGAACAGAAACGACTTTATGCGGCAGTTGGAAATGCTGCTGTCTGATATCACACCGAATGAAAGAAAGGAAGCGCTTCAGTTTTATAACGACTATTTTGACGATGCCGGAGCCGAAAACGAGCAGGCGGTCATAAAAGCGCTGGGAAGTCCGGCTAAAGTTGCAGCAAGTATTAAATCCGATCTGATGGGAAATGCGGCGGCTGGAGAATTTACGGAAACCGGATATAAAGATGCTTACAGTAAAAATCAAGAGGTCATCAAGTACGGACAGCCGGATTCGGAAAAAGACGCTTCGCGAAATAACGACGCCTGCCATAGCGCATACAATAAGAACCCCTATGGCGATAATCCCTACGGCGGCAGCGCATATAGCGGCAATCCCTATGGGAGCAATCCTTACGGAAACCGCACGGCATATTCGGGTAACGGCCAAAGCCAAAACAGCGGCGGCGCTTTTAAAAAAGAGAACGCCCAAAGCGGAAATGCCGGCAGTCCGGGAAAACCGGGGATGAGCGGAGGGATGCTGGCGCTGATCATTATTTTATGTATTTTCGGGATTCCTATTTTGATTCCTTTAGGCGCGGCAATGCTAGGATTGGTAATCGCAGCCGTAGCAGTGATCGCATCATTGGTGATCGCCGCTGCCGCAGTGGCGTTTGCTTTGGTCATTACAGGAGTTATTCTTCTTATTATAGGGATCTCAAAACTGTTTGTGATGCCCTTTGGAAGTATGTGCCTTGCAGGAGGCGGTCTTGCCTGTATAGGCGCAGGCATTTTATTTGTGATATTGACGCTTTGGCTCTGCGTAACGGTGATTCCGGCTATTGTTAAGGTAGTAGCCGAACTTTGCCGTAAGCTGTTTCCAAAAAAGAAGAGAAAGGAGCAGATTTAAATGAGTAAATTTGTAAAAACCAGCCTGATCACGGCAATCGGCATTATGTTCATAGGCAGCATAATTTATATGGTAGGTCTGGCAGGCGGAGGGAAGAATGACATCAGACAGATGGAAGAGGACGGATATCTTGATTATAAAGGTTTAAAAGGAAGAGTGCTGAGCGGTCTTTCTTTTACATGGTGGGACTGGGATCATGGCATGGACGCTGATTTCTGGGGCGGCGAAGCGAGTACAACTCCGGAGACGCCGGAAAAACCGGAGACGCCGGATCAGATCTGCCATGCGGAAGAAAAGATAGATCGTTCTTCCGTAAATAAGCTGGAGATTGAGCTTGGCAGCGGGTATCTCTATATCAATCAGGGGTCGGCGGACGACATCGATATTTCGGTGGAAACGGAAAACGGCGCCGAGGCGGTTTACTATGTTAAGGACGGTACGCTTCATATAGAAGGTTTCAAAAAGAAAAAATGGGAGGCGATAGCGCATCAGAATAAAAATACCATTTATGTCACCCTGCCCAATGATATGGAATTTCAAGAAAGCGAAATCGGACTGGGAGCAGGATATATTGAAATAAACGGAGGTTCCTATGGAAACACTTCTATTGAAGTAGGAGCGGGAGAAGTTGCCTGCTACGGGATCAAAACAGGGAAACTGGAAACGGAAGTGGACGCGGGAGCCGTGGAAGCTCTTGAGATCGAAGCGGATAAAATCGATGTTTCCGTCGACATTGGAGCGGTAGCGATCAGCGAAAGCACGGTAAACGGAAATATAGATCTGTCCTGTAATATGGGAAGCCTTGTTTTGGAACTGAAAGACAAGGAAGAAGCCTACAACTATGAGGTGGACTGTGGTCTGGGAAGTATCCTATTGGGGAGCCTGGAGTATGTAGGCCTGGGAAGAGAGAAATATATTGATAACCATGCGTCCAAAAAAATAAAAGCGGACTGCGACATGGGAAGCATCGAGGTCATTTTTCTGGACTGACCGGAAATAAAAGATGCAGATGCGGTTCAAAACAGACGCCGTCTGACAACGGAACATGAAGAGCGGTTGAGTCCTCCGTACATATACGGATAAAATCAGCCGCTTTTTTTACGGACATCGCAAAAGGAACTTGATTTAATGCGTCGCCGGAAATAATGGATGCAAAAATATCGCCCGTTCCGTGACGCATTTCACCGGAGAGGGGAGTTTGATAAGTAACAGGTGTTTTATTCGATTCAAAAATAAAATTGACAAATGTGTCGTTTTTTCGGATTCCTGTGATGACAATTTTGTCAGGGCCGTTTTCATGCAGTATTTCAGCAATGGAAAGTAATTCTTCCTCTGTCCATCCACTGTCTTTATAGGGCGTATCCGAGAGCAGGCATGCCTCCGTGATATTGGGGGTGACGATAGAAGCATGGCGTAATAGTTCTTTCATTTTTGCACAATGCTCTTCGGTGACCGTGGAATAAGTCCGTCCGTTGTCTCCCATAACGGGATCGATAATAATAACAGAAGTTATGTTTGACGACAGAAAATCATTTACGATCTTAATCTGCGCTACGGAACCTAAGAATCCGCAATAAATACCGTCAAAAGAGAGACGCATGGATTGCCACTGTGCAAGATAGGCTTTCATATTTTCCGTCAGGTCTAAGAACTGGTAAGAAGGAAAACCCGTATGGTTTGAAAAAATAGAAGTGGGTACAGGACAAACCTGTACCCCCATTGCATTTATAATAGGAAGGGATACTGTTGTGGAACAGCGTCCGTATCCTGCAATATCGTTGATCATAGCTAATTTTTTAGGAATCCTCTTATCCATGTCTGCTCCCGTCCGCCTGCGCTAGAGTGCGTTTATTAGTTTTTGTTTTTTTCCTTTCCTATTATAATAAATAGTCCGGCTTTTTTCAAGGCGGGACAAAGCGCCATATATACAAAAACAGATACGATCGCAGAAGCGATGGCGTTGATAGAAGTAGAAGCGATGTTCCATGCGAGAGTCAGTTCCGCCGCAGGTTTCCCTAGAATGAACAATTTATAGAAATAACCGACGAGGGGATCGAAGATCACGTTGAACAAGAGGCCGCCGCAGGCTGCTAGTACGGTAAAAAGAAGTACTTTGTGGCGGTCTTTTTCTGTGGAAATCTTACCGAGCTTATGGGCGATCAGCCCGGTGATCAGACCGATACAGAATTTTAATAAAAAGGTTTTCGGCGCATAGGCGACGTAAACGGGATCTAAAAGATCCCCGATCGTCATGCCGATCGCGCCCCCGATGCCGCCGTAGACGCCGCCCAGCAAAAGAGCGCCAAGAACGCAGACCGCGTTTCCAAGGTGGATGGAGGTAGCGTCGCCGCCCGGCAGGGTGATCTTGATCTGTAAAAAAGTGAAGATGACATAGGAGAGGGCTGCCATAAGCCCCGTCATAACAATTTTATAAACATGTTCGTTTCTCATAGTTTCGGTATCCTTTCCGTATACATATATAACATTTATAAATCTTGTATATTATACAAAATTATAGTTTTAAGGAAAGTGCCAGATTGCAAAAAAACGTGCATACCAGTTGTATTTTTAACCGGAATCAGTTAGAATATAGTCGATTATATTCCGCTATGCAGATTTTTTACGCGGGGAATGTGATATATGCATTTTTCGGATCATTTATGGCTTTGGCGCCGCAGGATGGATTGAAGTGTCCGCTGAAGCAGACAGATGGGAGCAAAGATGAAAAACGTAAATCCGCAAGGTGAGAAAGGGGCATGGTTATAAAATGGAGAAAAAAGAGGAGTCTTTGCGTAAATTTGGCTTTATCGGGTTAAATGCGATGGGATATCATGTGTTATATATGGCTCTTTCCGGACTGGTAGGATGTATCCATACGGTTTTGGCATTGGCGTTTCTGTCAGGAAACGCTTATAGGCTGGCAGGGATCAATTTTATAAGTATTTTGATTTATGCTTTATGCATCTATCTGTCAAAAAAGAAAAAAATAAGGCTTGTTTACCATATTATCATCGGTGAAGTTTTTTTGTTTTCCGTTTTCGTCACATGGATTCTTGGGAGCGAATACCTATTCAGTATGTTTTGTATCGCTACGATTCCGTTTACTTATCTGACTTCTTATCTGCTGGAAACGTCGGAGGACGGGCAAAAGCGCATTACGCCGGTCTACTACTGCGTAGCGGCGATTATACTGTTTTTCTTTGAGCATTTTATGTTAAATACGGGCGATTTCTTTTTACTGCCTGCTGAAGGAGATACCAATATCCTTTTCTTTCAGGTGTTCAACCTGTCGGTCAATATCTGCTGCTGCATGATCGGCGGTTTTGCGCTTTCGAAAGTCGCGGTGGAAAACATCAGGCTGACAAAAAGCAATCTGCTCCGTATCGAAGAACTGATGCGGGAGGCGGAAGAATCCAATGAAGCAAAGAGCAACTTCCTTGCCAATATGTCCCATGAGATCCGGACGCCGATGAACGCGATATGCGGTATGTCGGATATGCTTTTGGATGAAGAACTGTCGGATCAGGGGAAAGAACTGGCGGCGTCCATTAAGTCCTCCGGCAACAGCCTGCTCAGCATTATCAACGATATTTTGGATTTTTCCAAGTTAGAATCGGGGAAAATGGTCATTGCCCCGGAGGAATATTACATATCATCTGTTATTCATGATCTGATGAACGTAGTGGTGGTCCGTGTGAAAGACAGACCGGTGAAACTGGTTGCCAAGGTGCAGGACAGCATTCCGAGAAAACTTTATGGGGACAGCGGAAGGATCAGACAGATCCTGCTCAATATTATGGGTAATGCAACCAAATTTACGCAGGAAGGCAGCGTTACGCTGGACGTATCCTGGCAGGCGGAGGGGGAAAAGGCCGGCAGACTCTGCTTCAGCGTATCGGATACCGGGATCGGCATTAAAAAGGAAAATTTGGAGAAACTTTTCGACGCCTTTGAACAGGTGGATCTGAATAAAAACCGGGGGATCGAAGGAACCGGTCTGGGCCTTTCCATCAGCAGGCTTCTTGTGGAAGAGATGGGCGGAAAGATATGGGTGGAGAGCGAATACGAAAAAGGCAGTACTTTCCGTTTTTATATTATGCAGGAAGTAATCGACGCTTCGCCCTGCGATTACGGAAAGGGCGTGCAGAAAACCCAGATCAAGCAGTTTAAGATCGACTTTAAAGCGCCGGAGGCAAAGATCATGGTAGTGGACGACGTGAAGGTAAACCTTCGTGTGGCAGCGGGAATCTTAAAGAAATTCGGCGTCGTACCGGATCTGGTGGACAATGCCGTCGACTGCGTAGAGATCTTGAAAAAAAGAAAGGATTATGACCTGATCTTTATGGATCATATGATGCCGGAAGTGGACGGGATCGAGGCGACGGGCATGATCCGGAGCATGGGCGGGGAATATACGGATAACGTACCGATCGTGGCGCTGTCCGCCAATGCCGTAAAAGGAATGGAACAGGAGTTCCATACGGCAGGAATGAACGATTTCCTTCCTAAACCGATAGAAGTAGCAAGGATGAGCGAGATCCTGAAAAAATGGCTGCCGGAAGACAAGATTTTACCCAAAACTGACTCTTGACAAATGAAAAAACATTGACTATATTTAATTCATATCAATAATAGGAACGATATTTAAAGGTAGTGACAAAGAGGAGTACGCGTCGGTTCGCTTTTCAGAGAAAGAATCCGTATGGCTGGGAGATTCTAAGAGTATGATGCGGAAGGTAGCTTTGGAACCGGAGCGTTGAAAAGAAACCGTAAAAGTAAGGCGGGTAAGATAGGCGTTCCCGTTTTATCCCCGTTAACGGATAAGGCTCTGATAGGAGCCGTTTGAGGTAAGAAAATTTCTTACGAATAAAGGTGGTACCGCGGTTGACCCGCCCTTTACTGTTTTTCAGTAAAGGGCTTTATTTTATTATCAAGGAGGATTTTTCATGAGTAAAGAATTAGCGAAAACCTATGACCCAAGCGGCATAGAAGAAAAGTTATACCAAAAGTGGATGGATAAAAAGTATTTCCACGCTGAAGTGGACAGAGACAAAAAACCGTTTACGATCGTAATCCCGCCGCCGAATATTACGGGGCAGCTCCATATGGGCCACGCGCTGGACAATACGATGCAGGATATTCTGATCCGGTTTAAACGGATGCAGGGATATAATGCGCTCTGGCAGCCGGGAACGGACCATGCCAGTATTGCGACGGAAGTAAAGATTATTGAAAAACTAAAAGAAGAGGGCGTGGACAAAGAAGATCTGGGAAGGGAAAAATTTTTGGAGCGCGCATGGGAATGGAAGAAAGAGTACGGCGGAAGGATCATTTCCCAGCTTAAAAAGATGGGATCTTCCTGCGACTGGGACAGAGAGCGCTTTACCATGGACGAAGGCTGTAATAAGGCGGTAACGGAAGTATTCTGCCGTATGCACGAAAAAGGCTGGATCTATAAAGGCTCCCGTATCATCAACTGGTGTCCGGTATGTAATACGTCCATTTCCGACGCGGAAGTGGAATATGAAGAGCAGGCAGGGCATTTCTGGCATATCAAATATCCGCTTATCGATGAAAACGGGCAGCCCAGTACGACGGAATTTTTGGAGTTTGCTACTACCCGTCCCGAGACTATGCTGGGCGATACGGCGGTAGCCATCCATCCCGAAGATGAAAGATACAAGCATTTAATAGGAAGAAAGGTCATGCTCCCGCTGATGAACAGGGAAATGCCTATCGTAACGGATGCCTATGTGGACATGGAATTTGGAACCGGCGTGGTAAAAATCACTCCCGCCCACGACCCTAACGATTTTGAAGTGGGAAAACGCCATAGCCTGCCGGAGATCAATATTATGAACGACGACGCGACCATCAATGCCAACGGCGGAAAGTTCGAGGGTATGGACCGCTATGAGGCAAGGGCGGCGATCGTAAAAGAATTGGAGGAAATGGGACTTTTGGTCAGGATCGAAGACTATTCCCATAATGTAGGAACCCATGACCGCTGCAAAACGACGATCGAGCCTTTGATCAAAAAACAATGGTTCGTAAAGATGGACGAACTGATAAAACCGGCGGTGGAAGCCGTGAAAAGCGGAGAGATCAAGCTGATTCCCGCCCGTATGGAAAAGACGTATTTTAACTGGACGGACAATATCAGAGATTGGTGTATCAGCCGGCAGCTATGGTGGGGACACAGGATCCCGGCTTATTATTGCGAACAGTGCGGGGAGATCACCGTGGCGAAAGGAATGCCGGAAACTTGCCCGAAATGCGGCTGCACCCGTCTGAAGCAGGACGAGGATACGCTGGATACTTGGTTTTCTTCGGCGCTGTGGCCCTTTTCCACGCTTGGATGGCCGGAAAAGACGGAAGAACTGGAATATTTTTATCCTACGGATGTGTTGGTGACAGGATATGATATTATTTTCTTCTGGGTCATCCGTATGATCTTTTCCGGTTATGAGCAGATGAAAGAAAAGCCTTTTAAAACCGTGCTGTTCCACGGACTTGTAAGAGATTCCCAGGGAAGGAAGATGTCGAAATCCTTAGGAAACGGCATCGATCCCTTGGAGATCATTGAGCAGTACGGCGCGGACGCGCTGCGCCTTACCCTGATCACCGGAAATGCGCCGGGGAACGATATGCGTTTTTATCATGAGAGAGTGGAGGCAAGCCGTAATTTTGCCAATAAAGTTTGGAATGCGTCCCGGTTTATCCTGATGAATATGGAAGGAAAAGAGATTCCGGAAGACGCCAAAGCCCGCTTAGAGCCGGCGGATAAATGGTGCCTGTCCAAATTAAATACTCTTGTGAAAGAAGTTACCGACAATATGGAGAATTTTGAACTGGGTATCGCGGTACAGAAGGTGTATGATTTTATCTGGGACGAATTTTGCGACTGGTATATCGAAATGGTCAAGCCCAGACTTTATAATTCGGACGACGCAGCCAGCCAGAACGCCGCGCTTTATACGTTAAAGACCGTGCTCATCGACGCGCTAAAGCTGCTGCATCCATATATGCCGTTTATTACGGAAGAGATCTTTACCACGCTCCAAAGCGAGGAAGAGTCTGTTATGATCTCTAAATGGCCGGAGTACAGGGAAGAAAGAAGCTTTATCAAAGAAGAAGGGGATATTGAGACGATCAAAGCGGCGGTCAGGGGAATCCGTAACGTAAGAACCGAGATGAATGTGGCGCCGGGCAGGAAAGCGCAGGTATTTGTTGTCAGCAAGGAAGAAGAAATCTTAAAGACTTTTACGGAGGGCAGGCTGTTTTTTGCTTCTCTTGCCTACGCCTCCGATGTGGCGATGCAGAAAGACAGGGAAGGCATTGCGGAAGACGCGGTATCCGTTGTGATTCCGGGGGCAACGCTTTATATCCCGTTTGCGGAGCTGGTTGATGTCGGACAGGAGATCGAAAGGCTGGAAAAAGAAGAAAAGAGGCTGAACGGGGAGATCGCAAGGGCGAAAGGAATGCTTGGCAATGAAAAGTTTGTCGCCAAGGCGCCGGAGGCAAAGATTGCAGAGGAAAAAGAAAAGCTGGAAAAATATACCGATATGCTGGAGACGGTAAAAGAGAGGCTGGCACAGCTTAAAAAATCCTGAAATGTTTCTATGGATTCCTATGCGGACGACTGAAGAAAGCCTGTTACGGGCAGCGGATCAAGCGGAGAAAATAAAATAATAGGATATTTACACATAACTACTTGCAACAAATCCAAAAATAACGGATAATAATAAAAAGACTTTTATTTTACAGAAGAATCGCTTTGCGATTCTTCCCCATATATGATAGGGATACAATGGGGAAGGGGGGAAAGATATGCCGGAAGCTTTTGCATCTGCAATGACAAGAGAAAAATCAAATAATACAGGAGTAGAGATGCCATGGGCAAGTCCCGGCAGTCCGCTCAGCAACATCGGCAGACAGCTTGAACCGCCGGTAAAACAGGGGATTGACAACGGCTCTTATGTAAGGATCGAACCGGATAATATGATCGCATGGCTTTATCTGCTCCCGCCCGTTACGGAGGGCGAGAAATTCACCAAAGAAGACATTATGGAATTTTTGCAAAAAAACGGCGTGGTGCGCGGTTTTCATACATCCAATATTGCCGCAGTGGCCAAAAAGGAAGTTTATAACCGGGAGATCAAGGTTGCGCTGGGAAGAGACGCTGTAGAGGGGATCGACGGTTATTATGAATATAAGTTTGCGCCTACCGTTAACAGGGCGCCCGCCGTGAGGGAAGACGGTTCCGTAGACTATACGAGTATGAGCACCTTACAGAACGTGCGTAAAGGCGATGTGGTCGCCGTTTATCATCATGCCGTACAAGGGGAAGCCGGATACAATGTGCGCGGTGCGGAAACAAGGGCGAAGCCCGCAAAGGAGCTGCCGCCGCTCAGAGGAAAAGGAATTTCCCACGAACCGGATTCCGATATTTATATTGCCGTTCAGGAAGGCAAGATCGAGATCAAAGACAATAAGATAGACATTAAAAGTACCCATGAAGTTCACGACGACGTAGACCTTGTTACGGGAAAAATAGAATTTTTCGGCGACATTGAGATCAGCGGCAATGTCAGCGCCGGTGTTATGATCCGTGCCGGACGTAATATTGTAATCAAAGGTACGGTGGAATCGGCGAATCTGTATGCAGGCGGCGACATTGTTTTGGAACGCGGCATACAGGGTGGAAAGAAGGCAAAGGTCAGCGCAAGAGGCAGCGTTTTTGCCGACTTTATCGAACATGCGGAGGTTACCGCAAGAGGAGACGTCTGCGCCAACATCATTTTGAATTCCAAGGTTTCGGCAGAGGGAATCGTGAAGGCCACCGGTAAAAAGGGAGTGATCATGGGCGGATATACCCATGGACTTATGGGAGTCGAGGCCGGCGTGCTGGGAAACGATGCGGAGATCAAAACCTCCGTCCATGCAGGCTACGAACAGGAAGTTTACGAGAAATTTATCGGTATGGCGGCAAGGGAAGAGGCGGCGCAGCTGGAACTGAAAAAGACCGTCGACGTTATGTCGGAACTTTTAAGAAAGAAACGTCTCCGTGCTTCGACCATGACGGAAGGAGAGGAAAACCGGCTTGCGGAGCTGAACCGTAAGAAGGACGAATGTTTTGCCGTACTTGACGATATCAATCAGGAAAAAGAGATCCTGTCCGCGCAGATCGAGAAGGGCAAGGATGCCAAGATCATTACGGAAGGCAGCGTCCACAGAGGAGTCGTCATTGGCGTGGCGGATTGTAAGTATATCGTAGAACGGGATACCAGCTTCATGCAGTACAGTTATCTGGGCGGTATGGTAGAGGCTACCGTGAGAGTGATGTAGTACGGACGGGAGCGGAAGTGGAAAAAAAAGAAATCAGGACGTATGAACAGGCAGTGGAATATATTTTGGATATTCCGAAATTTACAAAGAAAAACGATAGGATAAGAACGGCGCAGTTTTTGAAACAGTTAGGCTGTGCCGGAGAAGATATGAAAATCATCCATATAGCAGGCACAAACGGAAAAGGCTCCGTTTGTGCTTATTTGTGTTCGGTCTTAAGGGAGGCGGGATTTTCCGTAGGCAGATTTACTTCTCCCCATCTTGTCGACGTGCGCGAGCGTTTTGTGGCGGACGGCGAGATGATCGGAAAGGAGCAATTTTTGTCTCTTTTTCTGAAAATTTACGACCGATTGGACGGAGAATATCACCCTGCCTTTTTTGAATATATGTTTTTTATCGCCATGCTTTTTTTCAAGGAAAAGAAGGTGGAATACTGCATACTGGAAACAGGGCTGGGCGGCAGGCTGGATGCTACCAACTGTGTGGAAAAAAAAGAGCTTTCCGTGATCACGAAGATCGGTTTCGACCATATGGAATATCTGGGAGATACGCTTACGCAGATCGCTGCGGAAAAGGCGGGGATACTGAAAGAAAATACGCCCGTAGTCTACTATGCGGGCAGGGAAGAAGTCAATGAAACGATTGAAAAAGAAGCGGAAAAAAAGCGGTGCGAGGCCATCCCGGTTCTGCCAAAGCGCGATGCTATTTACAAAAATACGAATAAAAACATTGATTTTTCTTTTCACAGTCGGTATTATGGTTATATTAGACTTGGTCTGTCAAGCGGAGCGCGGTATCAGGCGGAGAATGCCATGATCGCCGTAACGGCGGTAGAAGCGCTCGGTTTAGGGAACCGGATCACAAAGGCGCAGCTTGTCAGGGGAATCAGGGAAGCCGTTTGGGAAGGCCGGATGGAGGAAGTCGAAAAAGGCGTTTTTGTAGACGGCGCGCATAATGAAGACGGAATAGAAGCTTTTCTGGAGACGGCGAGAGAGGATGACTGCGAAGGGACAAGGCTTTTATTGTTTTCTGCCGTGCGTGATAAGAAGGTGGACGTCATGCTCTCTTTACTGGAGAAGAGCGGCCTTTTCGGGATTGTCGCAACGGCGCCGCTTGCAAACGGCAGGACGGTGACGGCGGAGGAAATGAGACGTGCGGCGGAACCGTTTCAGGACCGCAGGCATCTTTATTTTGAAACGGTAGAAGAGGCATTTGAAGAAATGCAGCGTTTAAGGGGCGAGAAGGACCGTCTTTACATAGTAGGTTCTTTGTATCTTGTCGGTCAGGTGAAAGCATATATGAGGAGGCAGACAGATGATAGATTTTGAAGAAGAATTAAAGAAATTCCATCCCAGCCTTGAGATAGAGGATGTGGAAGAAGCGATATATAATCAGGACTTAACGGACATGGCGGATCTTTTGATCAAAATGGTGAAAGAATCGGAGCCGGAAGAAGAATAAGGGGTAGGGTATGAATTGTTATTATTGCGGATGCCGCTTGTCCGAGCATGATTTCTGTACCAAATGCGGGGCCGACGTTTCCGTATACAAGAAGATCATGTATGCGTCCAACCATTATTATAACGATGGTCTGGAGAAAGCGTCGGTGAGAGATCTGACCGGCGCCGTCAAAAGTCTGCGGCAGAGTTTGAAATTTAATAAAGATAATATAGAAGCAAGAAATTTGCTGGGGCTTGTTTATTTCGAAATGGGTGAAGCGGCGCCGGCCCTGAGCGAATGGGTGATCAGTAAAAACCTGAAACCTAATAAAAATATCGCAGATGATTACATCGATGTAATACAGGCGAACGCAAGCCGTCTGGAGACGATCAACCAGACGACCAAAAAGTATAATCAGGCGCTTGCATATTGTAATCAGGACAGTTTGGATCTGGCGATCATCCAATTGAAAAAAGTGCTTTCCCTGAATCCTAAATTTGTCAGGGCCCACCAGCTTTTGGCGCTATTGTATATGAATAACGAGGACTGGGACAAGGCGGGAAAGGAACTGCGCAGGTGCTATCAGATCGACAGGAGCAACACGACCACTCTCAGGTATCTTAAAGAAGTGGACGGCGTCCTGAATTTGGAAGAAGCGTCAAAGTCAGGCGGCAGGAAGAGAAATGTCAGCGAAGATGCCGTCAAGTACCAAAGCGGCAATGAAACGATCATACAGCCGGTAGGCGGAAAAGAAAAGAGCGGTATTGCCGCGCTTTTACAGATAGGGTTAGGCATTGGGATCGGGATCGCCGCGGTATGGTTTTTGATCCTTCCTTCCAGAGTGCAGGATGAGAGGGAGAAGGTGAGCGCGGAGCTTAGGACGGTCAGCGAGCAGTCGGACGCGAAGTCGGCTACGATCGACGACCTGAACCAGCAGATCGGCTTATTGACTACACAGAACGAAACCCTGCAGGGACAGTTGGAAGATTATGTAGGTGTGGACGGGACGCTGTCGATCATGGATAAAATGATACAGGCGATTCAGGCTTATATGGAGAATCCGGAGGATGCGGTAGCCATTGAAGGGTATTTGGATGCCATCGCAGGGGAAGTGGAGATTACGGAAACTTCCGAATCTTTTCAGGCAATGTATCAGAAACTGCGTACTGAGATCGGTCCTAAGTTAGCCGACCAGTATTATGATATCGGTTATGAAGCCTATATGGATGAAAAGTTTGCGGAGGCCATTCCCAGTTTGGAGAAGGTCGTCCAGTATAATCAGGAAAACGGATTTGCGCTGTACTATTTGGGAAACTGTTATAAAGAGACAGGAGAAAAGGAAAAGGCGATAGCAATTTATAAAAGGGTGATCGAGGAGATCCCCAATTCGGAAAGGTCGAGAAAGTCCCAGCAGTTTTTAGACGAACTGGAAGGCAATTAAACAGATGCGCGCCGTCAGGCGCAATGATACAAAAGAGAACATAAAGATTATGTTCTCTTTTTTTGGGCGAAAAAGATGATTTTGCGACGAATTTTGCGAAATGAAAAAATTCCCGGTCCTGATTTGGGAATGATCTTATATTTTTGTATAAATTATAAAAAAATGGGAAAAATAGGAAGGAGTAAAAATATGCAAAAAGGCGAGAGTATGGAAGATGGTTTTAAAGTGATCGACGGTTATCTGATGGTGAAGCTTCCGGAGGAGATCGATCATCATCAGGCGAGCTGTATCAGTAAGAGCGTGGATCAGATTCTGATTCAGGGAAAGGCAAACAGTATCGTATTTGATTTTGAAGATACCAGATTTATGGACAGTTCGGGTATCGGGCTGATCGCGGGGCGCTACAAGAAAGCGGTCTGCTTTAACGGTAAGGTGTATGCCGTCAACGTGGACAGGCATATCAAAAGGATACTTTATATGTCCGGTTTGGATAAAATGATCGAAATGGTCTGTAAGGAAAAGAATTGAGAAGGGAGCAGGAAGAAGAATATGAACAGAATGAAAATGGAATTTAGGGCGATATCCGCCAATGAAAGTCTGGCAAGGATGACGGCAGCGGCTTTTATGACGCCGCTCAATCCTACGCTGGAGGAAATTTCCGATGTAAAAACGGCCGTTTCGGAGGCAGTTACAAATGCGATCATACATGGATACGGAGAAGACAGAGAATCCGACGAGATGGTGGAAATGATCTGTTATATTGAAAAGGAGGCGCTGCATATTACCATATCCGACGAGGGCGTCGGGATCGAAAATATTGATAAGGCAATGGAGCCTTTATATACCACAAAGCCGGAGTTAGAGCGTTCCGGTATGGGATTTTCTTTTATGGAGGCGTTTATGGATGAACTGAAAGTGGAATCCGAACCGGGAAAAGGAACAAAGGTACATATGGTTAAGAAGATCGGCGCTACTTCGTGGGCGGAACGGGAAGACTGAGATGGGAGTTAGCAGGCAAAAAGAAAGGCATGGTTATTGGTATGGAAGAAAATGCAGTACTGATTTCCAGAGTAAGACAGGGGGATATGCAGGCAAGGGAAAGGCTGATCGAGAATAATCTTGGTCTTGTGCATCATATTGTAAAGCGGTTTATCGGACGAGGAGTGGAGGCGGAGGATCTGTTCCAGATCGGGACGATCGGACTGATGAAAGCCATAGACAAATTTGATCCCGACTATGATGTGAAATTTTCTACTTATGCGGTTCCTCTTGTAGTAGGAGAAATCAAACGCTTTTTACGGGACGACGGCATGGTAAAGGTCAGCAGGAGCCTAAAGGAAAACGCATGGAAGGCGAAGCGGGCGGCTGAACAGTTTACCAAAGAAAACGGAAGAGAGGCTACGATAGAGGAGATCAGTAAAATAACGGAAATACCGGCGGAAGACATTGTCACGGCCTTAGAAGCAAACGAAGAGGTGGAATCCATTTATAAGTCCGTTTACCAAAGCGACGGCAGCGAGATCTATCTGGTGGATCAGATCGCACAGAACTCCAATAAACAGGAGGAAATGCTCAATCATATGCTGTTAGAGCAGCTTTTGAATACGCTGAAGGAGGAAGAAAAGGAATTGATACGGATGCGGTATTTTCAGGAGAAAACGCAGACGGAAGTGGCAAAAAAACTGGGGATCTCGCAGGTGCAGGTATCCCGTATGGAAAAGAAGATCCTGATCCGTATGAGGACGGAGGTGCTGAAGTAGTTTCTATTGCCTCCCGCTATAAAATGTGTCATAATAAAAAACAGAAAATGCATACGGGTATGTTTGCTGAAGCACATAAAGGGGTATTAGAGCGTGTTTGAAAATTCATTCCCCTGATTTGTATGCCCGCTGAAGCGGGCAGATGGGAGTTAGCATGAAAAAATACGAAGCGGCGCTTTTTGATCTGGACGGAACTTTATTGGACACATTGGAAGATCTAAAGGACAGTGTAAATTATATTATGGGAAAATACGGGTTTCCCCGGCGTACATTGGAAGAAGTAAGAAGGGCGGTGGGAAACGGTATCCGGAAACTGATCGAGCGCAGCGTGCCCGAAGGGACGGAGGGGCGGCTCATAGAAGAAATGTATTCCGACTTTATGGTATATTATAAGAAAAACTGTATGGTAAAGACAAGGCCCTATGAAGGGATAGAGGAACTTTTGAAAAAGCTTAGATCCGAGGGGCGTAAACTGGCGGTGGTGACCAATAAAGGCAATGAAGCCGTCCAAAAAATGATTCCTCATTATTTTGGGGGACTTTTTGAAATCGCCGTCGGCGCGGTAGAAAACGTGCCGAAAAAACCTGCTGTGGACGAGGTCGATCTTGCGCTTGGGGCAATACGGGTCAGTAAGGATAAGGCACTTTTTATAGGCGATTCCCAAGTGGACGTGGAAACGGCGGGGAACGCGGGGATGGACAGTATTTTGGTGACATGGGGGTTTCGCAGTGCGGAGACGTTGAAAGAAGCGGGAGCGGTAAACCTGGTCGACAGCGCGGAAGAACTCTACTGGAAAATATGTGAAATGGAGTCATCGGAAAATTAAAAATTTCCCGGTCCTGATCAATATGCCTGCTGAAGCAGGCGGATGGGAGTCATCGTGAAATTAACACAAGAAGCAGCAAAAAGAGTAAAAATTTGGCACAATAAGTACAATAACGACAATATGAACATGATATTAATAAAATATTAATAAATATATAAAATTGTGGATCGGAAGAAATGAGAAAGGCTGGAATACCCCATTATTGTGGGGTTTTTTAGTTTTTTATTTTCTTAAGATTTATAAATTGTATGTGTTGGAGTACAATTTATTCAAAAATCGTTCACATTTTGGACACAAATTCACGATATTCTAAAGGAGCTTTCAAGGAAAGCAAAAAGATACATAGTATCTGATACAAAGTATCGAGGAGGAAAAAAGATGAAGAAAAAAATTTGTATGTTAGGATTGGCAATGTCACTTTCCATGTTTGGACTGGTAGCTTGCGGAGAAAATGCAGAGGGGCCTGTAGAATCTACACCTGTAGAGTCTTCGGTAGAAACTCCGGCAGAGAATGACGAAACTCCGGCAGAGAACAATGAAGCTTCGGCAGAGAACAATGAAGCTTCGGCAGAGAACAATGAGGATGCAGATCTTTCGGAAACGGAAGAAGGTTCTACGGAGGCAGCTCCTACAGAAGAAGCTTCGGTAGAAGGATCAGAAGCAGCAGAAGACGGTACAGAAGCCGAGACTCCTGCAGAAGAGACAGAAACTTCTACAGAAGAAAGTACGGAAGCAGCGGAATAAATAATAGGATCGAAAAAGGATGGCAGGTTTGCCATCCTTTTTTTGCTTTTTTAGCTTTTTTTACCTGCCTTTTTTTACTTCTAACGGATTTCTTTACATAATCCGATATAGGAAGTAAACTAGTGTCAAAGCATGTTTTAGATACGTTCTAAATTTTTATGATGTAGAAACGGAGGAGAGGTAATGAGAAAACGATTTCTAGCCGGACTGCTTGCAGCCGGAATGGTGCTGCAGTCGTTTGCCCTGCCAGTAACGGCAGCAGGGGAAGAGAGGGTACATGCGGAGATAAGCGAAATGGATCCGGACGATGCAGACGATGCGTTCTTTCAGGAAGAATCGCAGAAAGGGGAAACCGGATCCGTTTCGGAAGAAGCGTCAGCGGATCCCATGACGTTTCCGGATGGAGAATGCGAGAGTTCTTTGCCGGTACCGAGTGAGGAAGGAGAAAACGAGGATACGGAAACGTCGGAGGAAGAATCGGAAACGCCGGTCGTTCCGGAAGAAGAAACAGAAGAGTTACAGACGCCGGCAACGGAGGAGATTCCTGTCGTGCCGGATCTAAAAGAGGAAGAAACGTCTTCACAGATACCGGAGGACCGGGAAGAAAACAGTGAGCCGGTAATCAGTCATGTAGATGGCGGAGAGGGGATTTATCAGGAAGGCTCTTTTACGGTAGGCGGGGAAGAGGCCGGGGACGAATATGGGATTTCGCTGTATGCGGAGACAGACTTTTCCGGAGCGGAAACCTATTTATATGAGCAGTTTCTGAAAAAGGAAGAAACCATCGACATATCAGGGTATGGTATCCCGAGGAACATGGTGGGTGCGTTGGTGCATGGGGTGATCAATGAGCATCCGGATCTGTATTTTGTGAACGGCGCATTCAGCTATTCAATGGATGCGCAAGGCCTGGTACTGGATCTTTATATGACATATGCGGAAGGATTCGACGATGCCGCTTTCGATCAGGCGGTAAAAGAAGCTTTGTCTGTCGTGAAAGAAGGCATGACGGACTTGGAAAAGGCCATAGCGCTGCATGAATATATTGTCTTAAACTGTGCATATGATTATGAAAATTATCTGAACAGTACGATGTCGCCCAACGTGTATTCGGCCTATGGCGTTATGGTAGACCGGGCGGCCGTATGTCAGGGATATGCCCTTGCCTATAAGATGCTTTTGAACAGGTCGGGGATAGAATGTTATATGGTAACCAGCGACGCCATGAACCATGCATGGAATTTGGTTAAGCTGGACGGACAGTATTATCAGGTGGATACCACATGGGACGATCCGGTGTGGGACAGACTCGGGCTGGTTCAGCATGGCTATATGTTCGTCAGCGATGAAGCGTTTGGGACGGAGTCTGCCGTAAGGAGCAGACATTATGGCTGGGTCATTACGAAGGGCAGCGAAACCGTCGATCTGACAGCGGAGGATTCCAAGTATGATAATGCGTTTTGGACAGTGTACAATTCGCCTTTGTCTTTATTGGATCACAATTATTATTACATAGACAGTAGTACAAAAAGCATTTGTATGAGAAGTTCTATCGATGCGCCGCCGTCTGTTTTAGTGGCCAATATAGGAACGTGGACAACTCCGAACGGGAGCTACTGGCAAGGCGCTTTTTCGGGCCTGTCTATGGTAGGAGACAGACTCTATTATAATACGCCCTATAACATATGCAGCGTTTCGCTGAAAGGGGGAGAGGTAAGGGACGAGACACAAGAGCTGAATTCTTCCGGCCAGTTTGTTTACAGCAGCGCATTTTGTCAGGGAAAACTACAGTATGTTTTGCATGAGAGCCCTGATGACAGAGGGAAAGAAAAGGTATTTACGGTGCAGGCCGGACAGATGGGACTGGTCAGCATAGAACCTGACGACCTGTTTATGGAATCGGGTGAAACAGCGTCGCTGTATGCTTCGATCAGCCCGAGTTTTGAGGAAGATACGGATAAGGAAATCATCTGGACTACCGACAATGAAAATGTGGCGACGGTATCCGGAGGCACAGTAACGGCAGTAGGAGACGGCAGGTGTACAATAACGGCGGAGTCAGGCGGAAAAACGGATACCTGCCAGATCACGGTCGGAAAAAGGCTGGCAGAGCCGGTATTTTCGTTAGAACCGGGAAGGGTAGACAAAGGAGAAAGCGTAACCTTGAGCGCGGCTGAAGGGGCGTTGATTTATTATACGACCAATGGCGGCAACCCTAAAGTGCCGGACTATACAAACGCGACAAAGCAATACACCGGCCCCATCGTTATCAATGAGGATATCATGATCCGGGCAATTGCCGTAGATCCGAACGCCGCATTTGGTAACAGCAATATCGTAACGGCGGAATATCAGGCATGTACCAATGATCTGATTTTGGAAAAAGAATCCCTTACCATTGCTTTGGGGGAAACCGTAACCCTTGGCATCACGGAACTTCCCACAACGAAAACGGAAACGGACGTAACATGGGGATCTTCAGACGAAGCGGTAGTTACGGCAGAGGCAGGCGGAAAACTGACAGCAGTGTCAGAAGGCAACGCGGTTGTCACGGCAACGACAACGGATCATAAAGGGAGGACGGTTACGGATTCCTGTGAAGTAAAAGTAGAGGACGCCGAATATTTGGTGACCTTTATCGGATGGAACAACGAGGTAATCAAAACGGAAACGGTCAAATCGGGAAAAGCGGCGACTCCGCCGGAGATTACCACGATTCCGGAAGGGTATGAGTTCAAAGGCTGGAAAGGGGATTACGGAAATATCAGTCAGGATACGGCCATAGAAGCCTTGTTTGAGCCGATTGCATACACGATCACCTATGAATTAGGCGGCGGAACGAATGCAGCAGGCAATCCTGCCGGATATACGATAGAAACGGAAGACATTACCCTGAAACCGGCAGGCGGAAAAGAAGGATATTTGTTTGCAGGCTGGTATAGGGATGAAAATTACCAAAACAAAATAGAAACCATTAAAAAAGGCAGCAAAGGGAATCTCATACTGTACGCGCGCTGGAAGGACGAAAGAGGGCTGTGGCTGAAAGCGGAAGGCTCGGACAGGGAAAATTTCATTCCGGATGAGGCGTATACCGGTAAGGCGATCAAACCTGTCGTGGAAGTATATTACGGCAGCACGCCGTTAAAAGCAGGTACGGACTATACGATAAGCTATAAAAACAATACGGCGGCAAATCTTTTAAGGACAGATGGGGAAAAAGAGAAAGCGCCCACGGTAGTGATCAAAGGGAAAGGAAATTTTGCCGGGACGCTTACCTGTTCTTTTGTGATCACACCCAAAAGCATTGCGCCTGTAAACGGGGCAGGGCTGAAGGGAGAAGAAGTACAGGCGGACGATCTTGCCGCAGCCTATCAGAACGGCAGGGCGGTCAAGCCGGTTCCCGTGCTTATCTGGAACGGAAAGAAACTCTCCAATAAAAAGGATTTTACGGTAGAGTATCCGGATGAAAGTACGAATACGGACGCCTATAAAATCCCCGGAAATTATAAAGTCCGCATCACAGGGAAAGGGAATTTTACAGGAACCAGAGAGATCACGCTTACCATCGCCGACCCGTCTCAGGATGTGCTGATGAGCAAAGTGAAGATTTCCAAAATACCCGAGCAGCCATATACGGGCGGTCCGGTTGTATTCGGAAAGGATACGCCCAGACTGACTTACGCGGGGGAAGAGCTGGAACCGGATGTGGATTACAATCTGTCCTTTGCTCCGGGCGACGACGGCGTTTCGGCAGGCAGCCATGTATTGGTTATTCACGGATTGGGCAAATATAAAGGAGTACGCAGGGTAAACTTTAAGATCAAAGGCATCCCTATCAGTACCGTGACGGTAAACGGGCTGAAACCGCTTGTGTATAACGGAATGGAACAGAGCTTCGGAGAAGGCAGCGCCAATCAACTGACGCTCACGGACAAAGAGGGCAATACATTGGCGCAGGGACGCGATTATACATTAAGTTTCAGTAATCATAAAAATGCGGGTACGGCGAAAGTGACGATAACCGGTACGGGGAAATACAGCGGAAAACTGACAAAAACTTTTAAAATAACGGCTTGCTCCATTGCCGGGGAAAATCCGGAGATCGAAGCAGTATTTGAAAATAACAGTACGGAGCAGCTTTACGAAAAAGGCGGCGCAAGGCCGAAAGTAGCGGTGACTTTCCGGGGTGTTTTACTGGAAGAAGGAACGGACTATACTGTAAGCTATAGCAATCATACATCGGTAGTTCCGAAAGAGGGGAAGACGCCTACGGTAACGATCAAGGGGAAAAAGAACTTCACCGGAAACAGGCAGCTTAGTTTTACGGTAAAGGCTAAAAGTCTGGATGACGCCGGCATCAGCATTACGGCGCCGGATCTGGAAGAAAACACAAAAGCCGGGAAATTTATGAGCGTACCCGTGCTGACGGATGCTAACGGAAAGAAACTGAAAGCAGGTACGGATTATGAGAAGACATATGTTTATACGGATCAAAACGGAAACGAGCTTGGAAAGGGCGATACTCCTCCGAAAGATTCCTTGCTGACGGTTACCGTGACGGGCAAAGGAAATTATAAGGGCAGCGCGGACGTCACTTTCCGGATTCTCGCAAAAGGAATGAATATTTCCAAGGCCTCGGCAAGAGTAGAGACACAAGTTTATTATACGGGAGAAGAAATCGTGCTGACGGAGAAAGACCTTACCGTAAAACTCGGGACGACAATACTGACAGCCAACGATTTTGAAATTATCGGATACAGTAATAACATCAAAAAGGGAACGGCAAAGGTAACGATCAGGGGAAAAGGGAAGTACGGCGGTACAAAACAGATCAGTTTTAAAATTCTTCCGCAAAGTATGAAATGGTGGAACCGCGGGTAGGTGTTCCCCGGATCCAAAGTTTTGAAAAAATCCGACGCAGACATAAAGAGATCCCATCCAATGTTTTAACGAAAAACAGAGGATGGGATTTCTTTGTATAATTTATTATTTTTTTCAAATAATATTAACACTTTTATTGGAGTGTGTCCCAAAACTATTTCAGTCAGATGCACGTTATAAGCATACTCCAACGGTATGACTAAAGGAGCAAAAGGATATGTGGAAAAATATATTCTTGATTATGATAAGCTGCAGCGCCGGATTTTTTGCCGCAGGGGGTGTGTTTACCGTTTTGATCACGGTAGGACTGGTGCCCCGGTTTGCCGGAAAGACACATACCGGAAGAAAGGTTATGCTGTATGAGAACTTCGTTATAGCGGGAACGATCACAGGATGCATTTTAAGTGTTTTCGGCAGGTACTGCCAGCTTGGAAGTTTTATTTTAAAAAACGGGATCATGAAAGAAGCGGCGTGGACGGTGGTAGGGAATGGGATTTTGCTGATTTCCGGTATTTTTTCCGGTATTTTTATCGGCTGTTTTGCCCTTGCCATTGCGGAAATGCTCAATACCATTCCTATTTTTGCGAGGCGTATCGGTTTCCGGCACGGGCTTGGAATCGCTATTTTGTTTATGGCGCTTGGCAAGCTGGCAGGATCCCTGATCTATTTTATAGAGGGCGTGTACCGGTACGGCGGACGATAAAAGTGTGAAGGAAATCACTAAGCCCGAAAAAACCTCGCAAAGCGCTTTCGCGCTCTGCGGGCAGAGCTTCTTCCCACGCATTGTTTGCGCCGTTTACGGCGCTGACGCCGTAAGCGGCATGACGGGAAGCGCGTAAAGCAGCAGGAAATATATAAAAGAAGGCGTGAGCAGCCGGCATATATCAATATATCATAGAAAAGGACGGCGGGAAATAACAATGGCGCAGACAGAAATTTATATCAAAATGGAGCAGAATACGGAGGTAATGAAACCGGACGTATTTTTGAAGGACATTGCCGAAATCGTATGCAGCGATAACGCTGTGGCAGCCAAAGTAAAGGCGATCAAAGTGCATAAATTCAAAGAGGACGGGGTACAGAAAGCGGCAATCAGCCTGACCAGGATCATAACCCTGATCGGAGAGACCTGTCCGGAGGCATCCGTGCAGAATATCGGAGAGACGGACGCCTTGGTGGAACTGGTGAATGTGGACAGGCACAAAGGCTTTCAGCAGATATTGAAGATCGCGTTTGTAGCGGCAGTCAGTTTCTTCGGGACGGCATTTACCATTATGGCTTATCATAACGATATTGGCATTGCGGATATTTTTGAGAAATTTTACATTATGGTCATGGGAAATCCGGGTAACTCGGCGGTACTGGAAGTGTTTTATTCCATAGGCCTTGCGCTGGGTATCATCATCTTTTTCAACCATATCGGCGGAAGGCGCATCACGAAGGATCCCACCCCTATCGAAGTGGAAATGCGCATTTACGAATCGGATGTCAATAAGGCGCTGATTGAAACGGCGAGCAGGGAAGGGAAGGAAGAAAATTAGTTTTCATACCAGTCAGTATCGTGAAATCTTTCATTTCGTAAGGAATACAGGAAGATGAATATAGGAAAGGAGAAAAAATTGACAATGGACGAAAATAAAAAACAGGAATATCAGGAATATGTGAAGCAGGTGACCCCCACCCATAATCTTTTTTTTCAGATGGGTAAAGCATTTTTGGTGGGGGGCATTATATGTGTTTTGGGACAGTGTATCCTTAATTACGGGCAAAGCCTTGGACTGGATCAGGAAACATCCGGTGGGTGGTGTTCGCTGATCTTAGTGTTTACCAGCGTGGTACTGACAGGATTTAACATCTATCCGAGTATTGTAAAATGGGGCGGCGCGGGCGCTCTTGTGCCAATCACGGGATTTGCCAATTCGGTTGCGGCGCCGGCTATCGAATTTAAGAAGGAAGGGCAGGTCTTCGGCGTGGGCTGCAAGATCTTTACGATAGCGGGGCCGGTGATTCTGTTCGGGATTTTTACCAGTTTTGTGCTTGGGCTGGGATATTATCTTTTAACGCTGGCGGGCGTGATCTGAAAAGAGCGGACAGGAAAGCAGATCAACGCCGATGATTGTTATCTTAGCTGAAAAAGTTTCAAGTTTAAACGGGCGGAACCGGATTTGGGATTCTGCCCTTGTCGATAAGATATTTCATCATGTGCTGTAAATCCCTGCTCCCTTTGATATGCCATAAGCTCGTTACCGCCATATCAGACCGCCCCCTGTTCCGTTAATTCTTCTATGCTAAACCGTTGTGGGAGAGTTGCTTTCTGCTGCAGTTCTAAGATAAAATCCTCAATCTCCTTACAGATTTCAGCGGCGGTTGGATAGTAAGGAACACGTTTTTTGAAAGCATCATGCACCTCATAGAGTTTGTCCAGCGGTTTCCAAAACTCGGTTTTTGGCTGTGGCTGTGGGGCGTTTCCTTTGCATTTCCATATCTGTCTTACCCGCTGAAAAGAAAATCCTATGTCCCTGCACCTCCGTTTTGGATTCGATTTTTCTTAACTTTTGGATAAATGAAAAAGCCGCTACACGATATCATCACGAATGACAAGAGTGATTTCTCCTGTTCGGATTCGCAATGCTATGTAACGGCTTTGGGATTTAAAACCATGCTGCCATACACCAACCGAAGAAGGGCAGCATACTTTCGGCAGCGGTCAGCCTTGTCCGTTGGCTGACATTCCATTCTTCCATCTATGTGTTATTTAATTTTCAATCTTCCAATTCCCTCATGGGTATTTTAGAATAACATAGCGGCTGCACCCATGTCAAGATTTCGGGCAAGCTTTTTAGTATTCCCTGTGGACAGGAATTTTATTCATCAACTCCATGCTCCCGCAATATTTTCCTCGGCTTCTTTCCAGATAAGCCATTTCCTGTTCTCCCGTCTGTTGTTGTATGCGATTCTTTTTTCCTCCAATCTGAATTTTTGAAATGTAATAATCCAGATCATAAAAAATCTCCCCAAACTCTAAAACAGGTCTGGAGAGTGTCTGTTAAGTCTTTTCGGGCATAGCAATACCGCCCACCATAACACCTTTTTTATATGGTGGGCGTTCACCTTAAAATCTTATAAAATAAAACAGAGCCAGCGAACGGTAATTTCTCACTTGTTCATCAGCTCTGTATCTTTATGTATGGCTTTGTTATATTTCTCTTATGTATGTAAAAATTTTGCCTTAACTTTCCGCGTTTATGTTTATTTGCAGACGTTTTAGTAATCTATACCTTTAAAGATATATAACCTGCGAAACGATTACTCGTTATTTTTCATTCCCATCATCTTTACTTTTTTCATTCCTAATCAATCCATGATAAAACAGCATAGCGCAAACTGCTGATGTTGCACCTGTCGCTGTCTGGTCTAAGTGAATGCCATGCATATTACAAAACATATTGATTACCATTAAAGCAACCAATACCACCGCTGCTACAGCAGCTCCTTTTAATAAATGTTTCATATCTTCCTGTTTCCTTTCCAAAATAAATTTATGTACTGCAAAATAGTATACCAGAGAAAACAGCAATTCTTTCAAAACAGTCATGAAATGCCCCAATTCATGAATAAATGCGTTTTACTTTTTACAGAACACGCACTTATTCGTCATTTTTGCAGGAGGTAGTTGATATAAAGAATGGTATAAAGT
>CAJTWM010000031.1 GCA_910579805.1 uncultured Lachnospiraceae bacterium
ATGCGCGGCATGCAAAGTCTAGATCAGACGCGACTAATCTGCATGGGGCTGGTGCATCTAATTTGACGGACAACACTGATTGACAATCAGCATTATCCCCGATTAATATACGGATAATCTTGTCTGTGCATAATAATTCCCATCTATTTTTCAATGACAACACCCACCCCTATCTATAAAGATACATAATTTCTGATAACATCGTTTTCTTCTTTACTCATTATAGGCCAATTTCACGCCTCTATCAACCAACAATCTCCATCATCACCGTAATTCCTATCTGATAGGATATAACAGCTTACACACTCTAACACCATTTAAAGAAAATCCATGTAAATCTACGTCCAGAAACGGCAAGCAAACTTCTCCCCTTTTCCCAAAAGAAACAGGCAAACTTTCACACACCATTTGGGGGATACCCTTTCCCCCAACTCTTCCCCCAAAAATCCCCCAAATTGGCACTCAAAATACGGTAATTTACGATAATTTATGAACCTCTCCTTAGAACGCAAAAAACCCCTGAAAATGCCCATTCTATGGGATTTTCAGGGGTTCGTGAATCATTTTTCTTCAGAAGTTTACTGATTCATCTGTTTTGCAACTTCCTCTGCAAAGTTCTCTTCCTTTTTCTCAATACCTTCACCGGTCTCAAAACGGACAAATCTCTTCACTTTCAGATCTGCGCTGTTTGCCTTTGCGACCTCTTCCATATACTTAGCTACAGTCTGCTTGCCATCTTCCGCTTTAACATAGACCTGCTCCAACAGACATACTTCTTTCAGCTCTTTTGCAAGACGTCCTGCAACTGCTCCTTCAATAACATTTTCCGGCTTTCCTGCCATCTTGGGATCGTTTGCAATCTGCGCTTTCAAAATTTCTTTTTCATGCGCTTTGTATTCCTCGGATACTTCATCCGTAGATACATATTTCGGGTTCAGAGCTGCGATCTGCATTGCTAAATTCGTAAGCGCCTCTTTTACCGCATCGTTTACTACGTTTGTCTCTGCCTCTACCAAAACACCGATCCTGCCGCCGCCATGTACATAAGAAACAACGCATCCGTTTTCAGCCACTACCTTTTCAAATCTTCTGATTGATAAATTCTCACCAATCACAGCTACCTTATCTACCAACGCATCCTTTACGGTCTTAGAGGAATCTGCACTCCAAGGTTCTGCCAAAAAAGCGTCCAAATCCGCCGCGTCAGAATTGACTGCCTGCTCTGCCACCGCTGCAACATATGCCTGAAAGTCCTCATTCTTTGCAACAAAATCCGTCTCCGAATTGACTTCGACAACTGCTGCTGTCTTATCGTCTTTCACTGCAATTTTACAAAGACCTTCTGCTGCGATCCTGCCGGCTTTCTTCTCTGCTTTTGCCTGTCCGTTCTTTCTTAAATATTCTACAGCGGCATCCATATCGCCGTTTGTTTCATTAAGAGCCTTCTTACAGTCCATCATACCTGCGCCTGTCATCTCTCTTAAATCCTTTACCATTGCTGCCGTAATAGCCATTGTTATATCCTCCATCCTAAAATTAAGCTTCTTCTGCTGCTACTTCTTCAATATCCGTCGGCGCTTCTGCGGACTCTTCAAATTCTTCTACATAAGCCGCTTCACCCTGATTTGCTTCGATCACTGCGTCTGCCATCTTAGCTACGATCAGTTTTACGGCTCTGATCGCATCGTCATTACCGGGAATAATATAATCAAGTTCTTCAGGATCGCAGTTTGTATCTCCGATACCAATCAAAGTAATGCCTAATGCATGCGCTTCCTGAACACAAATTCTTTCTTTCTTAGGATCTACTACAAAAATAACATCCGGAATTCTCTTCATCTCTTTGATTCCGCCTAAATTTTTCTCAAGTTTCTCCCATTCTTTCTTTAACTCAATAACCTCTTTCTTAGGAAGAACATCAAACGTTCCGTCCTCTGACATAGTCTCGATTGCTTTTAATCTTTCGATTCTGGACTGGATGGTCTTAAAATTGGTAAGCATACCGCCTAACCATCTTTCATTTACATAATACATCCCGCAGCGTTCTGCCTCTGTCTTTACCGCATCCTGTGCCTGTTTCTTGGTACCTACAAAAAGAACGGTACCACCCTGTGCTGCGATATCGGAAATTGCCTTATACGCTTCGTCTACTTTTCCTACGGATTTCTGTAAGTCAATAATGTGAATCCCGTTTCTTTCCGTAAAGATATACGGAGCCATTTTAGGATTCCATCTTCTTGTCTGATGTCCAAAATGAACACCTGCTTCTAATAACTGCTTCATTGAAATAACGCTCATGTTTCTACCTCCATTTGGTTTGTTTACTTCCGCAGGCCTTAAAAATTTCTCCGTCAGCCACCCCTGCGTCATGGAGCACCGGCGACGAATAAACCTGCGTGATTTATAGTCACAACGTGAAAATTATAACATAAGAAAAACCCCTTTGCAAGGGGTTTATCGTGACTTCGTAATAATTTTTGCGATTGTTTCTTCACTGGAACCGATGGCAATCTCATACTCTCCGGGTGAAAGTTTCTTTGCATATCCGTTATCGCACAAAAATCGGTCAAACTGCGTTGCAGAAACGACCAGATCCAGTTCTTCCAACCGCTTACTGACAGTCGCTGAATCATCGCCGCTTACTATAGAAACATTAACCATCTGTCCCGCCGTTACTTCACCGTTATTCGCAGAGTCCACCGGTTTTTCTTCCCCTTCCGCTATATCCAGAGAACCTGCCTCCGGTTCTTCCTGCCCATTTTCCGGTTTTTCTTCCGGCTCTTTGCTCTCTTCCGGTTTCCTTGTTTCGTCCGATTCCATACTGCTCGGCTGTTCCGGCTTTGTTTCGGTTTCCGGTTTCCCATCCTCCTGTTTGCCGCTTTCCGTATCCTTCTGCGTTACGTCCTTAGTTTCCGGCGCTTCTTCCTCCGGTGTGCTTTCCGTCTTCTTTTCATGCTCCGCATCCTGTTCGTCGGCCACACTCTCAACCATGCCAAGCTGTCTCGCCCTTACAACGATCTCTTCGTCGGACAGTTTTTCTTTTTTACCGCCGAGAGCTATCGCCATAACGATCGTCGTTACAATAATCCCGATACCAAGTCCTCGTAAATAAGTTTTCAGTTTCATAATTACATTCCTTTAAATAAATCGATTACAAGCTTTACTTCACCGACGCCAAGTCCAAGCTCTTTTGCTATAGCTACATTGGACATCCCTTCTCTATGGAGAGCCAATATTTTTTCATTGCTATTACGGCTTTCCTGTTCCTGCGGTATTGCCGCAAAATCGCCTTTCTGTACGTCGTCGTTTACTTTTTCCGACTTTATAAAGTTCTCTTCCGTAGTTTTCGTCCATTCTTCTGCCGTCGGATCTAATCTCTTCTCCGCTGCATCATTTTTCTGGACCCTTTCTTTTTGAGCATGATCGGAAAGTTTTTCTTTTTCATCAGTTTCCTCCGTCCGATCTACAGCAGCAATAAGGCCGCTCCTCACTTTGTCCGTTTCGTTTATGGCAGAAACCTTTTCGCTGCCTTCTTCCTGACGCTGTTTCATCTGCGCCCCCTGCATTACCTCCATAGCAACGGCCCTCTCCAATTCCCTGATCTCTTCCGGAGCCATATCTATTTCGGATATCGATTTTGCCGTCGTCTCCTGCATAACGGTAAGATCAGGTTCCTCTGCCGTTTCCATAGCAGAAACCGTACTTTCTGTCTCTTCCGGTTCTACGATATAATAGGAAAGATTTCCTTCCTCCTCTCCTTCTATCACAACCTTAGGCGCGTTCTTTACGATTCCTTGTACAAATTCATCTTCAGATCTCCCTCTTTCCCCCAACGGATCTAAAGTAACCGCTTTCGTCTGGTCTCTTTCTTCTTTCTTGTCTTCCTGAATACTATTCTCTTCTACGTCAGTTCCCTTCGCGACGCTTTCCGCCGTTTTGCTGTCTATCAAGATTTTGGGCTGCTGTTCCATCAAAAGAGCCGCATCTTCTAAAATTTCATCCACTCTTTCTTGGATCATGGGAACTGCAGTCTTTTCCATCGTCTCCTCGACTTTACCCCGGATCATATCTTCAACGATATGGCGGACATCCATTTCCATATTCTGTGCCGTGATCTGTGCTGTCTTTTCGGCGCGGTTCGTAATATCCGTCATCCGCCTTACCGTTTCTTCCGAATCCTTTGCTTCTTTGGCAGCCTCTTTGGCAGAAATTTCTATATCTTTGGCCGTCTGGGTCACTTCCCCCATTGTTTTTTCTACTTCCGTGACCGTGTTCCTAATCGTAACATGCTTATCGTTCAACATGTCATATAAAAACAGTACTTCCTTATGGTTATTGTTAATGTCTTCGATCACAGTATCCGAATATTCATTAATAGCCATTATCTTTTCGTTTGTCAGCTTTTCTAATGCCCGCTCCGTCTGGGAAGAGGACTCCTCTATTGTCCCCGACACTACGTCGTCTAACTTTGACTGCATTCCATCTATTTCTTTGTTCAGGATATCCCTGATCTGCTCACCCGCAAACTTTTTGGTATCCTCATCTAATTCTTCTTTTCTTTTCGGCAGAAGAAAGCTCAGTACAAAAATTACCAAACCTACTACCAGCCAAACGATTACCGTTACATCCATTGGGAAGTCTCCTAAATTCTCATATCAAAGCTGCGCCGCCCGTCTAATTTTTGCACAGCCTCTTCATTTTCCTGTTTTCTTCTATGTTTTCCGCCGTCGCCTGAATACTGACCGTTTCCTTTTTCTTTAGCGTCATACTTTTTATTCGGATTTTCCGTGTCGTCGCTTTGGTGCACACGGCTCATATTCTGCTTGACCTCTTTATTGAAATGGGACTGAAAGTTGCCCTGATCCACTACTACTTTATTATCTTCATTTTGCTTGATCGACGAAAAATCCTGCGCTCTGGTCACTTGTCCCTGCAAAGATATCGAACCTATTGCCATATCTGTTCCCCCATTCCTTCTTCGACCGCAGTTGAAACTGCGGCCGATAAACTCCTGTCACACGCTAACCTCCATGTCACGGCTCTGCCACGACTAAAATCAGGATGAGAAATGCCGTATGAAAGCGAACAAGTTCGCTTAGGCAATTCTCGACGTGAGACTTAGAACTTCTAAGGCAGCCATGCTGCCTTTGTGAAGCAGCCTCTGCTGCGAGTGAAAACTGCCGTAGACAGTTAAAAGTTCTTCTCACACTAATCCCCATGCATATCACAAGCTTGCTTATGATACTGCTTAAATAGAAAATTGTAAAATCTTCGATTTTTCAATCTAACTCCCGTCCGCCCGCTTTAGCGGGCGGACAAATCAGGATCGTGAAATTTCCAATTTCACGCTACATTCCTACCATCTTGATGTCTCCGGCCTCTTTGATATACCGGCAGTAGTGCGACTGGGACTTTACTACCGTAGAAATGTCTCCTATACAGATCTTTGTTCCCGGATAGACTTCACCGGTAACGATGATCTGTCCTGCCGCCATAAGTCCCAATTCATTTTCTATATCAAACATTTCCTTGGTTTCCGCCCGAAGCTGTTCATTCTTGGCATCCCTTAACTTCATGAGCGACAATGCATATTTTAACTGCTCCGGCTCCAATTTGATTCCTTTGGCGATTTTCTGATTGCTGGCATCAATGATCGGCTGTATCGACCTTAAGATCTTATTGATCTCCATTCCGGAAGTCTGCAGTTCCTGCAGACGCATTTTAATGCTCGGATCGCTGCCGACTTCTACAATCGTATCTGCTCCCATAGAAGAACCCAGCGTTTTTACTGTAATGGTATTCCCCGCACAAACTTTTCCGCCCGTAATAAACCCCCGCCTGCCGCTGACCGTCACCTCACTTCTTGCCATAACCGTGCTATGCAAAATGGATTCCGTAGTAATATAACCGCCCGCCATAACGGACTTCACATTCTCAAGGAATTTGGAAACAATATTTCCTCCCGCTTTCAGCGTTCCTTTCCCCATTCCGTTCATGCCTCTCGCTATGATGATATCTCCGCCTGCTTCCACATACGCGCCTTCCACAACGCCCCGGATCTCCACATCACCCTTGGCTTTTACGGTAAAATTCTCACAAATATTCCCATTTACCTGTATGCTGCCTTCATAATCTACATTTCCCGTATTATTATCTACATTTTCCACTTCAAATACATTGGAAACAAAAACCTTTCCTTCAACCAGCGTTACATGGCCGTTCACTTCGGAATAAATTTCCAAAGAGTTGTCTCCCAATTTTATATTTTTCCCGAACTTAAGATAAGCGCGGTGGACGTCTCTTGGCTTAATCTTCTCCCCCAATACGTTAATGCCGTATTCACCTGCATCTTCAGGGATCAGTTTCGCCAGCATATCTCCCTTATCGCAATGATTTATCGTATTTAAATGAAAAAAGTCTACACTTCCATCATCCTTGACCGTAGGCTTTACCTTTAAATCCACATTAAAATAGTATTCTATTCGGGCATCCGTACCATGCCGCGGTTCTTTTCCCTCAGCGACTATAATGTCCGTACAATATGTTCTCTTTCTAAAAAAAGAATCGATACTGTCTTCCCGAATCCCTTCTACGATCTTCATTTGCGCAAGATCGTTCAGAAATTCCTCTTTGGTCATTAGTTCTCCGCCTTCTGCAGGAGCAAAAAAACGCGCAACCGCCTGCATCTTGTCAGGAGAAATGGTAACCTTACAACACTCCCGCTCTCTGTTAGCAGGCGTATCGTTTAATTTAAAAATAGTAACCTCTTCCAAACCACGAATCGCATTATTTAATGCAGTCAGGTCATACAGTATGTTTTTCTGCATTAAATAATTCGTGAGTTCGCTGACATCGATTGCTTCACCATCTTCAGCAGCGGGAAATAACTTAAGATAACTCCCATCCTTTTTACAAATCAACTGAAAATATCCGTTACTCATCTCCAATACCCCGTAACCTTTCAATATGCCCCATTATTTGTCCGTTAAAATCCCGATATATTTCCCCATTTTTGTTTTCATCTTCTGCAATCCTCTTGTATGAAGCTGCGAAATTCTGGATTCAGATACTTCCAATATATTGCTGATTTCTTTTAAAGTTAATTCTTCATAGTAATAAAGTACGATTACCTTTCTTTCTTTTTCCGTTAAAAGTTCCAGCGCCTCTCCTAATATCTTCTTTAATTCACCCTTCTCCAACACGGTTTCAGGACTGTCAAATTGCGACGTATTATTATATTCTACGGAAACCTCGCTGCCCTGTTCCAAATATTCGTTTAAAGACACGACATTGGTGATCTTCATCTGACTCTGCCATTCCAAATATTCCTCTTCTGTAATACCAAGCCCCTTTGCGATCTCCCCGTCCGTCGCATTTCTCCCTTTTGCCGCCTCAACCTCTTTGATCACTGCGTCGATCTTTTTTTGTTTCTGTCTGATCGTCCTAGGAATCCAATCCATTTTCCGGATCTGATCAAGAATAGCGCCTCTGATCCTAAGGCTGGCATAGGTCTCAAATTTTACTTCCTTCATGGAATCAAATTTATCGATTGCATCGATCAGACCAAAAATGCCATACCCGACCAAATCGTCATACTCTACGTTATAACCCAAGTACATACTCAGCCTGCCCGCCACCACTTTAACTAACGGAGCATACTCCAGTATGATTTTTTCTCTTACTTCAGGAGATTTCGTCCTTGAATATTCATCCCATAGTTCTTTTCTGCCTGCTTCGTCCATAGCACCCTCCAACTATAGTATTTATTCTTACTCCTCTGCGACTGAATCCTCCGCTTCCCTCTTTCCTTCAGCCGCCTCTTCCTCTGCCGCTTTTTCGATCACTTCACCCTCGTCAAGCGCCCTTTTCTCATTCTGCTTGTCAAAAACATCCAATATAAATTTTATAACGCTTCCCAATATGTAAAACACGATCAGAACTACCAACAAAATGATCAATGCCGTCTTTGTATCATATTTCAGATAAAAAGTTCTGATACTTGTGATCAGACCGGCAACCAACATTAAAATCGGAGGTAATAGTTTTCTATTCATCTGTCAACCTCTTAAATAACCGTTTCACTTTTACCAACTGCACGTATTACAAAATCCCCTGTTTCAGGATAAAAAATAACTGTCCGCCCATAAGAATTTCCGGTGTCCTGTGCCAAAATAGGTATCCTTAATTCTGCAAGCTTCGCCTTACACGCAGAAACATTTCTTTCCCCTACACGAACCATATCATTTTTGCTGGAAAAATTGAACATCTGCGCGCCGCCTGCAATCTTTGCCACAAGCCTTGCACGGCTTGCCCCCTGCGCAACGATCTGCTTTACCAGCTCTTCAATTCCCGTATCCGCAAATTTAGGAATATTCGCATTGTTTCTTATTGCCGTACTGTCCGGCAGCATGATATGAGCCAACCCACCTATTTTGGTAATCGGATCACGAATTGCGATCCCAACACAGGACCCGAGTCCTAACGTCGTAACACCATTCGGACTTTTTACTACTTTCAAGTCCGCCATTCCTACTTTTATTATTTCACTCATAGTATAAACGACCTTCAATCTTGTTAAATTTTTTTCAAAAAATTACTGACTGATAATACCTAATGAAGATAACATTTTGGAATAAGAATCCACATCCGGAACTAAAATAAAATACCCGTTTAACTCAATCTCATCCGAAAACTGAGTTTGAATCAATAATAATTTATCCCCATATACACCAAATTCAATAGCCGGCACACTAAGAATCGCTCCTGCCATATCCGTTGCGATAGACGGTATCGTCGGGTAAATGGTCAGTCTTGTCAGATCTGACAGGGAATTCAAATAAGAACCCGCAATAATATTCCCGATTTCCAAAAGCGCGGACAGCTCCATCTCTGTAAAGCCGCCTATCCCGTGGCTGCTCCCCATGCCCATTAACATTTTGGATACCAGATGCTTTGCAGTCGTCATATCCATCAGAAACATAATACTTCCCGTAATCTCGCCTTCTACCCCAAGATAAATGGCTGTCATCTGCTGTTCCGCACCGCCGACCATTTCACCTACTTCTTTAAATTCCAAAAGCTTTACCTGAGGCACCCTCATATCTACTTTACACTGGAGCATCTGGGCTAACGCGGTTGTCGCGTTGCCCGCCCCGATATTTCCCAGTTCCTTCAAGATATCGAAGTATTCCCGGGACATTTTTTCTACATTGATCTCTTCCATATCAGGCTCATTCCTTTTTATACATTTTCCTTTTCAAGAGTAACCGTATTCAAATCCAACAGGGAAATCAGACCGCCCTCATATTTTCCGATTCCATTGATATAATTGGTTTTTTCTTCTTTATTATCATAAGCTACCCGCTCAATCTGGGAATTGTCAAGCGTTACCACTTCTTTAACTTCATCCACGATAACCCCTATCATTCCGTACTGCTCCAGCTTTAAAATAATGATCCTTGTCGCTTTTGTGATCTCATCTTCAGGCAGATCCATCTTCAGTCTAATACTCATGACCGGTATTACTTCACCCCTTAAATTGATCACTCCTTTTAAATAAGGCGCTACCTTAGGAACTCTCGTTATATGCTGCATACGAACGATATTATCGATATACTTGATATCAATGCCGTACTGCTCGTCACCGATCTTGATGACGATAAACTGTATTGTTTCAAATGACCTTATCTCTTCCATCTGTCAATCCCTCCCTCTAAATAAGCGCGTTCGCATCAAGAATAAGAGCAACTTCACCATCGCCGAGAATCGTAGCGCCGCTGATAAATTTACATTTATTAATGTACTTGCCCATAGATTTGATTACAATTTCCTGTTGTCCCATAAGTTCGTCAACTACAAGACCTGCCAGTTTGTCCCCTTTTTTGACAATAACAACCAACAGATCGTCGTCCGAACTCTTCTTGGATTCAATATCCAATACGTCGCTTAAACGGATCAGTGGAATGACGGTTCCTCTTAAATGAATCACTTCATTTGCCTGTACCAGCTTAATATCGTCTTTTGTAATATCCTCGATCGTCTGAATAGATCCTAAGGAGATCGCATATTTCTCTCCTCCTACGTCTACCATAAGCGCCTGAATGATAGCCAGAGTAAGGGGAAGCCTGATCGTCCATGTACTTCCTTCTCCAAGCTTACTCTTCACTTCTACTTCACCGCTTAAGGACTCAATCTTAGACTTAACAACATCCAGCCCCACGCCTCTTCCCGATACGTCGGATACTTTCTTCGCTGTTGAAAAACCGGCGTTAAAGAGCAGGTCGATGATTTCCTTATCGCTCATATTTTCTGCCTGTTCGGGAGTGATAACGCCTCTCTCAATGGCTTTATTCTTTACTGCCTCCACATCGATGCCGTTACCGTCGTCTTTTACCTCGATCACAACGTTATTTCCGTCCTGATAAGCATCCAGATAAATAGAACCTGCTTCCGGCTTTCCTCTTTCCTTACGCAGTTGTGCTGATTCCAAACCATGGTCGGCGGAATTACGCAGCAAATGCATGAGCGGGTCTCCAATCTCGTCTACTACGGTACGGTCCAGCTCTGTCTCTTCACCGGACATATATAATTCCATTTTTTTGTTCAGTTTCTTCGACAGATCCCTGATCATACGCGGAAACTTCTGTACAACGCTTTCGATCGGCACCATCCTGACTTTCATAACCGATTCGTGCAGATTCGTAGTGACATTCTCCAAATACTCTATCTGCTCGTTAAAAAGGTTGCTGTTCCCCGTTCCTACGTTAGAAGCGGAAACCAAAGAATTCTTGGCAATAATCAACTCGCTTACCAGATTCATAAGCGCATCCAGTTTTTCAATATCCACCCGGACCGTCCTGTTGACAACCGGTTTAGATACCGGCTTTTTATCGCCGGCCGGTTTTGCGGCGGGCTTTGCAGGCGCTGCTGCAACGGAAACCGCCTGTGAAGACGGTTCGGAAACAGCGGTCTCTTTTTGATCCGGATCCGCGCTTGCCGTTACGACGGCAGGCTCCTCTTTCTCTTCTCCCGGCTCCACCGTTACCTTTCCGCCGACTACTTTTTCAATTTCCGATACGCTGAGGGCCGCCTTGGTCACCGTATCCAAATCTCTGTCCGTAATTACGATAACGCTGAAATCAAGGTCAAATTTTTCATCCTCGATATCCTGTGTGGACGGAACAGAAACAATGATCTCGCCCAGTTCTTCCAACGCCTTAAACACCAAAAACGATCTGGCAGCTTTTAAAATACACGCCTCCTGCACGCTGACAGTCAGCCCAAATACGCTTTTCCCCTGTGAAACCGCTTCTCTGATCACGTTCTGCTCCGTGTTTCCAAGCTTGATTTCCTGCCATCCGGCGCCTTCCGACGTTTCCGGGCCTTCCAGCTCTTTTGCCGGCGCTTCTTCTTTCTTCTCCGCCTTTTCCTCCTTCGCGGCATCGCCGTCCGAACCTTTCAAAATAGCGTTCAACGCCTTGATTAAAGGCTCGTTATCATTCGTTCCCTCGTCTGCCGTTTCCTGAATCGATGCCAGATATTCCTCTAAGGCATCCAGACATTGAAACAAAATGTCGATCATATTTCCACGGACTTTAATGGTTCCATTCCTTACTTCTGAAAATACATTCTCCATATCATGGGTAAGAGTCTGCATTCTCTTATATCCCATCGTTCCCGCCATACCCTTTAACGAATGAGCGGCACGGAAGATCTCATTGATCGTATCCGCATTTTCCGGCTCCTGCTCCAATGTCATGATCTGGGTGTTCAGATTCTGCAAATGCTCTTTGGTTTCATCGAGAAAAATTTCTAGATATTGGCTTACGTCCATTCTACATTACCCCCACGTTTAAAATTATTTCCTGCGCAATCTGTTCTAACGGTACAATCTGATCGGAAACCCCTGCCTTGACAATGCTTTTAGGCATTCCGTATACCGCGCAAGTACTCTCTTCCTGCGCAATGACATGTATGTTTTTTGCTGGTTTTAAATTCTGGATTCCTTTCGTTCCATCCGCACCCATACCGGTCATGACAACACAAACGACCTCATCATATCGACTGTTTGCGAGGGATTCATACATATAGTTCGCACACGGCTTTACTCCTTCCCTATTAGGTTCGTCAGAATAATGTACCGTTGCTTTTCCGGCATTTGAGACTATATTCAAATGCTTTCCTCCCATTGCCAGATATGCATGCCCCGCCTCTAATACATCTCCCTCCGCCGCTTCTTTCACGTTGATCTCACTCAAAGCATCTAAGCGTTCTGCCAATGACGCGGTAAATCCGGGCGGCATATGCTGGACAATGACTACCGGCGCTTTTAAATTTCCCGGCAGCCTGGGTATGACCGACTGCAATGCTTTGGGACCTCCGGTCGAACTTGCGATCGCCACGATCTTGTTTCCGGTGACCTTTACCGTGCTCTTCTTTACGGTTTCAACCACTTTTTTTATGGTCTTAGGCTCTTCGGCTTCGAAAGTCCTGCTTACCGCTGTCGGACTGCTCTCGGCTACCGCAGCAAGCATGGCAAGGAGTATCCTTTTGAAGTCTTCATTCCTACAGTCGATTGCATTGGTCGGTTTATGTATGAAATCAAGCGCTCCCAGTTCCAAAGCATCTAAGGTTGTCTTGGCTCCTTCTTTTGTATCAGTGCTTACCATAATCACTTTAGCGCCAATCTTTTTCTTCTGTAATTCCCTCAAAAGCTCAAGCCCGTTCATCTTCGGCATATTTACGTCGAGAATAACAGCCTCATAAGATTTCTTCATCAATAGGTTCAGCGCTTCTTCACCGTTGATTGCCTTGTCTTCTACTTGGAATCTTTCATCACTATTAATTATATCACAAAGAACTCTTCTCATAAGTGCAGAATCATCAACAACAAGAATTTTTTTCATAATATACCTGCGCCTCCATTCTTTCTTCGTTATTGCTTATGTATCCTTACTCGCCAAGCTCCTTTTTTCTGTTCTTTCTTTCTTCCTGAAAAATATATCGGATGATCTCTTCTCTTTCGTCCTTATTAATATTTACATACTGCAATCTATATTCATAAAATCCCGGTTTATTATCGAGCTCCCTTGCACTCAATATTCTGCCTACAAGATTATATTCTTTCAATCTTCTATTGACCATCAAATGATAAATACAGCCTACCAGACTTTCCGGTTCATATTTCTGCTCGGATACAAAGCGCAGCCCGCCGCCGCTGATATCCACGATCACGCTCCGGCTCAGCCTTTTTCCGTTTACGACCCGCCTGGTCTCCAAAACCTCTTCCTGCTCTTCTTCGCTAAGCCCGAATGCGCTCATCTCAAGAGCACAGCTAAAACGATAGTATTCCCGTCTCTGTTGTTTGCGCAGATTACTGGTAAGCTCCATTAAGACCATATATATGTTATTTGATTTATAACGATCCAGTACTCTTGCAAAGCACTGATATAATCCGTTTTCGGTATAAAAATATACGTCATATTCGCCGTCCACCTCCAAAAGAAGCAGTTTGGCTTTTTCCATCGGCATGGAGATCTCCAGCCGATCCTCGCTCAGGATCTCGCAGACTGAACTGTGATACACTTTCTTTTTTGCCCCGTCCTGTTCGTCCTCGTTATATTTGATCCGTTCCACCCTTTGTAATTCTATTCTATCACCTGGTTTAATAAACTGCGATAACATATTATTTTACCTCTACTCTGTCTTTTTTCCCTGAAACAATATGTGAAAAAAATGCTGTTATTCCTCTTTTAACTATATATTTCTGCTCTTCCTTTTCCATGAGTCTTTTCGCAATCCTCTCATAAGCGACTGCAGACCTTGCTTTCGGGTTTCTGATAGATACCGGCATCTGCTGCATTACAGCCTCTGAAAGCTGCGCGTCCTGCGGCACTGCCCCCAGATAAGTAAGCGGTGCATTCAGATACTTTGTGACGACACTGTTTAACTTACCGTAAAGAACTTCTCCTTCCTCTTCCTTTGCCACCCTGTTGGCGATCACTTTCACCTTTGTCTCTCCTGCTGAAAAATCCGGATGCGTATACAACGCTTTCACTAACGAATAGGAATCCGTGATCGAAGTAGGTTCCGGCGTGGTTACCAACAGAATCTCTCCGCTTGCCACTAAAAATTCCATGACCATATCGGATATTCCCGCTCCCGTATCTATAATGATCACATCTGCAATCATATCCAGTTCGGCCAGATTCCGTATGATATAACTGAGTTTATCTTTATCCATATTGGCAAGCCCGGAAATCCCGGAACCGCCGGAAATAAAACCGATGTCGTTAGGTCCTTTCGTAATGACTTCCCTGATCGTCTTTCCCTGACTGATCAGATCTCCTAAATTATACTTTGGTACAGCGCCAAACATGATCTCTATGTTAGCAAGACCAAAATCAGCGTCCAAAATGATTACCCTTTCCCCTTCTTTTTTTAACTGTACTGCAAGATTGATCGCAGTATTTGATTTTCCGACTCCGCCCTTGCCGCTGGTTACCGTAATAACTCTTGCGGCAGGTTTTCTCGATAACTGGTTCTTCGCCTTGATAATATTTCTAAGCTGCTCGGCTTGATCCATAGTATTCCTCCCGTTAGCGCTTTCCTCCAAGCAAATGCTTCACTGTCTTTTGAGGATTGAACATTTCAATATCATCAGGTACATTCTGTCCGCAAGTCACATATGACATAGGAGCGCCCGTATACAAACGCAGATTGAGCAGACTTCCTAATGTCGTTGTCTCATCTAATTTCGTAAAAATAAGTTTATATTCGGCAACTGTTTTATACGAATCGGCAATGCGCTTCAGGTCCCGGTACTTTGTAGCTGCACTTACTACAAGATAAACTTCCGATTCCGCAATACCGTCAATAGAATGTACAAAATTTTTTACCGTTTCTCTCTGTTCCTCATTTTGGAAAGAATGTCCTGCCGTATCTACAAAAACATAATCATATTCTTTAAACTGCAGGGCTGCTTCCTTTACCTCTTCTGCTGTATAAATAATTTTAAATGGAATTTCCAGTATATTGGCATAAGTCCTTAACTGTTCCGCCGCCGCTATACGGTAAGTATCCCCCGTGACCATGGCAATCTTCTTCTTTTCCCCCAGACAAAATCTGGATGCAACTTTTGCTATGGTCGTTGTTTTCCCGACTCCTGTCGGACCAATAAAAAAGATAAATTTGGGATTTGTCCCTGCCGGTGCGATCTCGGCAGGCTTTCCGAACTTCAGGATCATTTTTTGATATATGGTAGACAGAATAAAATCTACCGGCGTATTCGGCTTGCTGATCTTATCGATCTCTTCCATAATCTGATTGGCATAAATCTCATCCACCTCATTATCTATCATGGTGTTATAAAGTAGTTTTAAAAACACCATCATTTCGGATTCTTCCTCTTTGGGACTTTCCTCTTCCTGAGGCTGGAGCTTTTGTTCCAATAAGGTCTGTAAGCTGTCTAATTTTTCCTGAATCGCATTGTTTTCTTTTTTCTCAATGTATGCCAGCGTTTCGCTCAAACGGTTCCTTTGTCCGCTGCTCTCCTGCTTTGGCTGCACCTCAAATCTTTCGGTAGTTTCCGTTTTAGCGGCTACCTGCGCAATTTCCGAAACGGCCGCTTTCATGGCTGCCTCGCTTGCCGCCGCAGTCGCCTTTCTTTCGCTTTCCTCCTCCAATGCTACCGTGACCTCTGTCATCTGCTTCTGCATGATTCCGAAAACTCCGCCCTTTTTTATGCTTTTTACGTTCATTAAAACAACATGTTCACCAAGTTCTTTTTTGGCGGCTGTCAATGCTTCTTCTTCTGATTTTCCGAGAAATTTTTTTATTATCATTAAGCTGTCACCATCCCTACAGATTGCAGTTCGACATTCGTTTCTACTTCATTATAGGAAACAACGATCAAATCTTTGAAATAATCCTCCGTCAGCCTTCTGAAATACATTCTTACGATCGGAGAAGTTATAATGATCGGATTTTTACCTAAATTCTCCAGCTTTTGTACCTCATTTCCGACCGACGACATAATGGCCTTGGTACGATCCGGATCAAGATTTAAATACGCTCCCTGCTCCGTCTGCTTGATACTTCCCATGATTTCCTGTTCCACCTTAGGGTCTAACGTTACCACGCTGGTCGTTTCACTTCCTGCAAAATATTTGCTGGAAATGGCACGCCTTAAACTCTGGCGGACATATTCGGTCAGAATATCCGTATCCCTCGTAGTCGGCGCATAATCTGCAAGCGTTTCAAATATCGTCAAAAGATCCCTGATGGAAATGCCTTCTTTTAAGAGGTTTTGGAGTACTTTCTGAATCTCGCCAAGACCCAGAAGCTTCGGCACCAGTTCTTCCACAAGAGACGGATTGGTCTCTTTTAAATTGCTTACAAGCTGCTGCACATCCTGCCTTGTGAGTAATTCCGATATGTACTGCCGGATCACCTCAGTCAGATGCGTAGCAATGATAGACGGCGGATCTACTACCGTATAACCAAGACTTTCCGCACGTTCTCTCTGTCCCTCCGTGATCCAGATAGCCGGAAGGTGGAAAGAAGGTTCAAACGTCGGGATACCAGTAATCTCGTCCTCCACAAAACCGGGATTCATCGCCATATAGTGGTCAAATAGAATCTCACCTTCACTGACCTGTATTCCTTTTATCTTTATAATATACTGATTCGGGTTCAATTGTATATTATCACGCAGACGTATGATCGGAACGACGGTTCCCAATTCAAGCGCAATCTGCCTCCTGATCATAACGACCCGGTCTAGCAGATCGCCTCCCTGATTCGCATCCGCCAACGGAATGATTCCGTATCCAAACTCCAGTTCTATCGGGTCTACCTGTAAAAGGCTGGTAACATTTTCAGGCTGCCGTATTTCTTCCGCCGCAGCTTCGTCCAAATCTACCTCCGCTTCTATATTGGAAGTTTCTATTGCTCCCGCAACAGATCTGCCAGTTAAAATAAAAGCCAGCCCCAGCGTTACAAAGAGAACCGTATTAAGAGGCGTCACGATTCCAAGTGCCAGAACCGTGGATCCTACGAGATACAGGACTTTAGGTACACCAAATAGCTGTCTGATCAGTACGGTGCCAAAATCCGCATCCTTTGATCCCTTTGTTACAAGAATACCTGTAGACAGCGAAATAAGAAGCGATGGTATCTGGCTCACAAGTCCGTCACCGATCGTTAAAATCGTATACTTATCCACTGCGTCGCCGATTTCCATACCGCCTCTTATCATACCCATTGCAATACCGCCGATAATATTTACGGCAGTAATAATGATTCCGGCTATCGCATCTCCCTTTACATACTTTACGGCACCGTCCATGGAGCCGAAAAAAGATGCTTCCTGCTGGATCTTATCTCTTCGTATCTTTGCCTCCGCATCGGTAATGGCTCCCGTATTCAGATCCGCATCGATCGCCATCTGTTTACCGGGCATGGCATCCAATGTAAATCTTGCCGTTACTTCAGCCACACGCTCAGAACCTTTGTTAATGACCATGAACTGAATAATGATCAAAATAATAAATACAATGATACCGATCGTCAGATCGCCGCCGCCAACATATTGTCCGAAAGTCTTTACTACGTTTCCCGGCTCGCCGGTAGTCAGTATCAGCCTTGTGGATGATATGTTGAGCGCAATACGGAAAATCGTTGTAAACAGGAGGATTGTCGGAAAATAAGACAAGTCCAAAACTTCTTTTGAAAACATACATCCAAACATGATCGTAAATGCAACCGAAATATTGATAGCAAGAAAAGTATCCAACAGCCATGGCGGAATCGGCACGATCAACATTACAAAAGCGGCAAGTACATACATTGCAACGCCGATATCTGCTTTTTTCATACTCTCTCCCTCCTTAAATATATCCTAATCATTTTATCATACCCTTATATATGATACAAGCAAATCCTACGCCCTGCCTTGTAAATGATATACAAAAGCAAGTACTTCCGCTACCGCCTGATATAGTTCCGGCGGAACAAGCTGCCCTACCTCTACATTTGCATAAAGCATCCTTGCCAACGGTTTATTTTCTACAATTTCAATATGATTTTCTTTTGCCGCCTCTTTAATCTTCTGCGCCAGATAATCCTCGCCCTTTGCAAGCACGATCGGCGCTTCATACTGCTCCGGATCATATTTGATCGCTACCGCGTAATGGGTCGGGTTCGTGATTACCACGTCCGCCTTCGGCAGATCCTGCATCATCCTCCTTTGGGATGCTTCCCTCATCCTTTGACGGATCTTACCTTTGATTTGCGGATCCCCTTCCTGCTGTTTGTACTCTTCCTTGATCTCTTGCTTACTCATCCGCATATCTTTGGCAAATTTGATCTTTTGATATGCATAATCCGCAAGTGCAATGATCAAGTATACAAGCGCGATCCTAAGACCCATTTCAATGACCAGTTCTCCCGATAACTGTATCGCCTGCATAAGCGGCATGGAATATAAGTAAAAAATAGTTTCTTTCTTGCCGTTCAGATAGGAATAGGCTACATAAATCACTAATCCTATTTTAGCAATAGATTTTATTAATTCAACAATGGAATTTATGGAAATGATCCTTTTCATTCCACTGATTGGATTCAATTTATTAAATTTAGGTTTTAACGGTTTTCCCGTTACTTTCCATTTTACTTGAATATAATCGCTCAAAAACGAAACCAAAAATCCTACTATGAACATAGGGGCTATGATGATCATGATCTGCACAAGTCCGTATTTCAAAACGGCAAAAAGCTCCCCTTCCGGTACTTGTCCGCCATACATTTTGATTGCTTCAGGAATCCTTACATAAACCCCTGAAAACAACTGCAAAAACTCCGTCCCCATGGCGCCTACCCAGATCTTAAGCACAAGAAACAGAGCCAGCAGTCCCAAACAATTGGCAACCTCTCTGCTTTTTGCGACCTGTCCTTCATTTCTGGCATCGCTTAATTTCTTATCCGTAGCAGGCTCTGTTTTCTCACCGCCCTGCCCTTCTGCGAAGAACTGCAGGTTATATCTTAGTATCACATCATGCCCTCCACAAAAGCCACCATCATCCTTTTCATTTCCGTAAAAATAAAATCCGCCGCACCGGGCAGCATACTTGATGTCAGAAATATGACCGCAAGTCCAACCAAAATTTTGATCTGCATACCGACGGAAAACATATTGAGCTGCGGGGATACTTTTGCAAGAATTCCCAAAATCACATTTAGAAGTAAAATCACGATAAAGACCGGCAAACAGATACGAAAGCCGATCACAACATAGTCATACATAAACTTAAGCATGGCGTTTAACAACGCCGTCTCATGAAAAACTGCCCCGTTTACCGGAATCAACGTATAAGTATCGGCAAGCGCTCTTAAAATAAAACGGTACATCCCACTGGCAATCAGCATAAGCGTAATCACATATTGATAAAACACACCCGTAATACTTGTCTGCTCATTTGTAGTAGGGTCCAGCAACGTGGCCATAGCAAGGCCGATATCCATGTCCGTAATCTGCCCTGCCAGCGCTACAATACTGGTACAGATGTCGGCTCCAAAACCAATCAGCAGCCCTGTCACCGCCTCCTTCAGTACGATCATCGCATATCCTTCCACAGAATGATAAACGACCTCCGTGTGCGGCAGCATCATAAAGTACAATAGTACGGATACAAAAAAACCAAATCCAATCTTTAAACGTCTGGGCGTATTATTCATACTGTAAAAAGGCGCAATATAAATAAAACAAGTCACCCTTGTAAAAATCAGCAAAAAATATTCTAGTTCTGCAATCGAAAAGGAATAATCTATCATAGTCAAAATCCATTCTTTAGGCATTCAGGCATCTGGTGTACTGACACGTCTGCTTTCAGCTAAATGGCGCAGAATGAATTTTCAGTCTACAAAGCGGCAGACGTAAATTCAGGCATGTCGTTTAGCGAAATGTAGGCATATCAGTACACCTGAACTGTATTGTACAGTTTCCTGCTAATCGGCACCAGTGTATTGTCTTGTTGATATTGGGCAAAACTACGCAGGATATTCGTTCACCTGCAAGGCAGATTTTCGACGGCGCAGCGGTGGCTACGACTAGAAAATCTAACGCCGCAGATAGGTAAATAAACAAGTAGGTCTGACTAATTATCAACGAGACAAAACACTAGCTGATATAGAGGCTGAAATTCGACCACAATTCTACCATAAACTCTGTCATACTGTTAAGCATCCAATGTCCCAAAATCATAAGCGCAACAAAAACAGCGATTATTTTCGGTACAAAAGTAAGCGTCTGCTCCTGAATGGAAGTAACTGTCTGAAAGATACTGATGATCAGACCAATCACCAACGATACCAGCAGTACCGGTGACGATACTTTTATTATAAGAAATAATGCCCTTCCCGCAACTGCAGTCACGTCATCAATCGTCATACTCTCTCCCATCTGCGCAACAATCACGCCCAACAACAAACTCCCTCACTTAATAGAAGGATTTTACCAAGCCTCCGATCACCAGATTCCATCCGTCTGCCAATAAGAACAACAAAATCTTGAACGGAAGAGAAACTGTAGTAGGCGGCAGCATCATCATACCCATACTCATAAGTGTAGACGCCACTACCATATCAATAACAATAAACGGAATATAGATATAAAAGCCGATCGTAAAGGCTGCCCGCAGCTCGCTTACGATAAACGCCGGTATCAATGCCTGCGTAGGAACCGTATCCAGTGACTTGCCATCCCATTCCACGCCTGCGATTTCCATAAACATCCTTGCATCTTCTACCTGCGTCTGCGGATACATAAATTCCCTGATCGGAACGAGGGCTCTTTCAAAAGCCTCTTCCTGCGTAATCTCTCCTGCCTCGAAAGGTACGACAGCCGTCGTATTGATCTCCGTAATAACCGGACTCATAATGAAAAAAGTCAGAAACAAAGCTAACCCAATCAAAACTTGATTAGGCGGCGCTGTTTGTGTATTCAGTGCAGCCCTTGTAAAATGAAGAACGATGATAATTCTGGTAAACGCAGTCAGCATAATGATCAATGAAGGCGCAAGCGCGATCAAAGTAAGCGTTATCAATATACGCAGCGTACCGTTTATCTGACCGTTTCCGTTATTATAGGTAACCCGTACCGAATTTGCAATATTCAATTCCTTTAGATCGTCAGCAGTTTCCGCGGAACCTGCTTCATCGATATACGTTCTGGTCTCTGTATCGCCGGTTAAATTGGAATCATAGTTTGATGCACGGACCTCTTTCACATCACTAAGACACAATATGCCTACTGTAAGCAGCAGGCATACTATCTTCACAATTTGTTTTCCGGAAAAAAATTTTTTCATATGTCTCCAACCGCCTATTTATTATTTTTCAGGTCATTTTCTTTTTCCAGAATATTTACATTCCTTGCCTTATCCAATATCTCCCGAAAGCCGCCGTAAGGCTTTTTGTCATGCTCCAGACTAAGCTGCTCTTTCGATAACTCGCAAAGCAATGTAACCGTATCTTTGCATACTGCAATTGCCAGATATTTTTCACCACACCTGACAATTTCAATATATTTGTTAGCCGTAAGCCTTGAAATCTCAATGATCTCAAAATTATTATTTACGGACCTCTCTTTTTGGTAATTAGCAATCCACCTTGTAGTCACATAAGTAACGGCAAGCACAAAGATAAATATAATGACTACAGTCAGAAACTGAGCAGCAATATCCATGCTGCCCGTCTTCGCAATCGTCATCTTTAGCCAACGACCTTCTGGACCGCCTCTAATACACGGTCTGCCTGAAACGGCTTTACAATGAAATCTTTTGCCCCTGCCTGGATGGATTCGATAACCATTGCCTGCTGACCCATAGCGGAACACATAATGATAAGCGCTGAAGGATCATTTTCCCTGATCTTCTTAAGTGCCTGAATACCGTCCATTTCCGGCATGGTAATATCCATAAGTACTAAATCCGGTTTCAACTCATTGTATTTTTCGACTGCTCTTGCACCGTTTTCTGCCTCTCCGGCAACATTATAACCGTTTTTGGTTAAAATGTCTTTGATCATCATTCTCATAAAAGCTGCATCATCACAAATCAAAATATTTTTTGCCATGTCATATCACTCCTATTTACTCTTATTTTATAATTTCTGTTACTCTTATGGCAAAGCTTTCTTCAATTACTACAACTTCGCCTTTTGCTACAAACTTGCCGTTTACAAGTACATCAATCGGTTCTCCGGCAATTTTGTCAAGTTCTATGATAGTACCTGGTGCAAAGTCTAATATATCAGAAATGTTCTTCCTCGTTCTGCCAAGCTCAACTGTCACTTCGAGCGGAACATCCATGATCAGATTCATATTCTCCTGACTTTGGAACGGATTAAAATCATTCGAAAAGTTTTGGAACTGTACTGGCTGAATATTCATATTCTGCATTTGTGGTACTGCTCCCATCATCGGCATTCCCATCTGACCCATATTCATCTGAGGCATTCCCATACCCATCTGCATATTCGGATTCATTGCCATGGAAGGATCCATCTGCGGCATCATCGGCGCTGCCTGCATAGATGCTGGTGCTGGTGCAGGTGCGGGCGAAGGTGCCGGCGCTGCCTGAGGCGCAGGTGCTGCCGGTGCGGGTGCAGGCGCGGGATCATTAATACCACCGCTTATAAATGTATCATATAATGATTTTGCAAAATCAATCGGATACAACTGCATGATCCTGCTGTCAACCAAATCGTCAATCTGCATCCGGAAGACTACTTTAGCAAAAGTTCCTCCTAAGAAAGGCGATATCTCTTCACCTGATGAAAATTCCGTGACATCTATCAACGTCGCTTCTGGCGGGCTGATATCAATCATTGTACCTAACATTGTGGAAAGCGAAGTTGCCGCGGCACCCATCATTTGGTTCATCGCCTCGGAAATCGCACTCAAATGTAATTCCCCTAATTCACCGTCCGTATTGGTACCGTCACCACCCATCATAAGATCGGTAATGACCTTTACATCATGCTCCTTTAACACTAAAATATTAGAACCGTCTAATCCCAACGTGTACTTAATCTGAATAAACACACACGGTTTTTCATAATCGTCAATAACAGTCTGCCAATTTGCAAGCGCTACGGTCGGAGTGGTAATATTTACTTTCCTGCTGACCAAAGAATATAATGTAGTAGCTGAAGATCCCATGCTGATATTGGCAATTTCGCCAATCGCATCTTTTTCTTCTGCCGTAAGCAGGGACTCGTCAATATTTGCCCCATTACCATCGCTTTGGGTGCCGACTGTTACCGTGTCATCATCACTTTGTACATTATCTGCAGCACCATCTGAATCTACACCATTCAGAAGTGCGTTAATCTCATCTTGGGATAACATTCCATCCATGTTCTTATTCCCCCTCTCTTATTACCGACGTGACCCTTGCGGCATATTTATCCTTGCTAGAGCCCGGAAGTGCGGTAAATTTTCTTATATTCCCAACATAAACTGATAATTCATCGTCTATTCTGGAATCTAATCTTATTATATCACCAACCTGAAGATTAATAAAGTCATTTACGGACACACTGCTCTTTCCAAGTACTGCCTTTACAGGAACCTCGACTCTCTTGATCAGAGCCTCCAAATATTCCTCGTAATTTTCTTCATCATTCTCCTGCATTGTAGAGAACCAGTACTTCGTATTCAGTTTATCCATTACGTCTTCCAGCGTAAAATACGGAAGACATATATTCATAAAACCTTCAACGTCACCAATCTTTACGTTTAGTGTTACAATCGCAATCATATCGCCCGGCGCTATTACCTGCGCGAACTGAGGATTTGTTTCGATCCTCTCCATGACCGGACTAATGTCCGCCACATTTTTCCATGGTTCCCGCATGAGCTGCATACACACGACCATGATACGTTCTATTATGATCAACTCTATTTCTGAGAAATCTCTGCTCTTTTCCAAAGGAACGCCCGAACCGCCAAGCATACGATCCAATATTGCAAACCCTAAATTTGTCGCCAACTCGAGGATCACTGTTCCTCCCAGCGGCTGGAAATTTACAACTCCCAGAATTACCGGATTCGATAATGCATTTGTAAACTCCGAAAATGTTACTGCCTCTGAGCTGGCCACACTCACCTGAATATTCTTTCTTAAATATACCGGCAGGTTCGTGGATAACAGTCTTCCATAATGCTCATAAATAATTTCAAGTGTCCTTAAATGCTCTTTTGAAAACTTGGCCGGACGTTTGAAATCATAATTCTTGACTTGTTTTTCCTTGGACTCCTGCATTTGGTCCACATCTAACTCACCGGTACTGAGCGCTGCCAGCAAATTATCTATCTCACTTTGAGATAATACCTCGCCCACGAATTCCACCTCCCTAATTTCTAATTTTTCAAGAGGTTACGTTACGAATAGTTAGTTCCGCTGAACGACACTCTATATATAAACTCAGACTCAAACAATGCCTGCAGTCTTTCCAATATTTCACCTTTAATTGCTTCCGTATCCGAAAGGATCTCGTCCAATGTATGTTCACTGAATACCTGGAAAATCTCGCTTTCGATCAGACCATTCATTTCCGTTATTGTCTCGCTATACTTCTTATAGGCTTTATCCTTTACATTCATGGACAAAGACACATTGGTAAGGTAGTAATGCTGTTCTCCGTCTTCCCCTATCTTACAAGGTATTGTAAGCTGATTCGGAACATCATATACGGCCGTGTTGGCCATGGAAACTTCGACTTCCTTCTTTGCTTCTTCGTCTCCGCTCCCCTTTAATTCCAAGTCAAGTACGCTTGCAATATCGTTTACCAAAGCCGTTGTTTTTTTGGAACTCCCCATCACACTGAACATCATAATAGAAGTTAATACAATATTCACGATCAAAAGTGCAAGGATAATAATAGATATTAAATTCTTTTTCATATGTCTTACGTTATCTCCTATTCCTTATTTTTAAAACCCTTAATACATAATTACTGGTATGAACTTAATGAATTATATATGCGTATTTCTACTCTTCTATTCTTAGCTCTTCCCTCCGGCGTCGAGTTATCGGCAATCGGAACATATTCCCCTCTTCCTGCATGCTTGATCCCCGCCGGATCCAAATTAGTATTGCTTATCACATAATTAAATACCGACAAAGCACGGCCGTTACTGAGTTCGTCGTTATTGGAATACTTTGCGCCGGACATCGGTACATTGTCCGTATGTCCTTCTATTTCTATCACACCCGAAGAATATCTTTCCAAAATAACTCCCACTTTATCCAAAATAGGAAGGGCATTCTCCTTCAGTTCCACGCTTCCGGAATCAAACAGCACCGCACCGTTTAAAGTAAGCTGCACAAACTGGGAATTAAATTCAATTTCCACATCACCGGAAAGATTATTTTCCATGACCGCTTCTTCCACCAGTTCGGCCAGTTCTTCTGATGCCTCTAACTGCGCCTCTTCCACCTTATTCTGTATCTCGTCAAAGTTATCCGCGCTTTCTTCGTTATCGGCCGTCTTTCCCGTACTGTTTATGTATTTGTCAAGCTCGTTCAACTGGCTCACGCCGTTACTAACCAAAATGCCATCACCTATCGCGCTTGCCCCTCCCGAAAAAATACTGAAGGATGAATTAAAGGACTGTGCGATCTCCTCCCATTTATCCTCTTGGATCGTAGCAGATGCAAATAACAATACGAAGAAACACAAAAGCAGATTCATCAGATCGGCGAAAGTATCTTTCCAAAGCGCTGGTGGTGGAGCATCATCTTCTCTACGCTTTTTAGCCATCCATCTCACCTCCGCCTTCTTCTGCTCCCACTCTTTCGCTCGGCGCCAGGAAAGATTTCAGTTTTTCTTCAATAACACGAGGATTCTCTCCTGCCTGTATGGAAAGCAGACCTTCTATCATAATCTCCTTCAGCATAACCTCTCCTGCATTGTTTGCTTTCAATTTATTAGCAACCGGCGTACAGATCCAGTTTGCAATCAAAGAACCGTACAGGGTAGTAATAAGCGCCGTCGCCATATTAGGTCCGATTGCGGAAGGATCGTCCATCTGCTGTAACATGTTTACCAATCCGACAAGGGTACCGATCATACCCCACGCAGGACCCATCGCTGCAACCGACTCCCAAAATCCAATCCTGTCTTTATGGCGTCCCTCCATACTCATAAGCTCGGTCTCCATGATCGCTCTTACAAGTTCAGGATCCGTACCGTCTACAATAAGAAGAATTCCTTTTTTCAAAAACTCATCATCCAAATCGCCTGCCGCTTCTTCCAAAGAAAGCAGACCTTCTTTTCTTGCCACGTTTGACAAATCAATGATCTTTTGGATCATTTCCGCCGTATTGATCGTAGGTACCTTAAAAATCAATGTGAAGCTCTTTAATCCTGATACGAACTCCTTTACCTGCATAGATGCCAAAACGCAGCAGAAAGCACCGCCGATTGTGATTGCAACGGACGGGATATCAATAAAGTTCGGTATTGAACCAAGACCGCCTGACGTCCAAATTCCCAAAAATACCATCGCAAGACATACTACTAAACCAATAATTGACGCTATATCCATTTAAACTTACCCAATTCTTTTGCACTAATCCGCAAAAATATCCTTTCTGTATGATTTTACTAAATTTTTTATGTCTTGTCTACTTTCTTTTACAATTATTTTTCTTCCGGTCGTAAAAGAAATAACCGTATCCGGCGTTTCTTCGACAAATTCCATCAAATCAGGATTAATCAGGACTTTTACTCCGTTTATTTTGGTCACCTCAATCATCACTAATCCCCTTTACCTTATACAAAAGTACAAAAAGGGAACTAAAAAAATTAGTTCCCTTTATGCATTTTTACGTTTTCCCTCATTATCTCTTCAGATTGGTCAATTCCTCCAGCAATGTATCGGAAACGGTTATGATCCTGCTGTTTGCCTGAAAGCCTCTTTGCGTAGTAATCATTTCCGTAAACTCGCTTGACAGGTCAACGTTACTCATTTCCAAAGCGCCTGTTGTAATAGAACCTGTACCGTCCGCCGTAATATCCTGACCGATTCCGTCAAACTCACCGGAGTTCTGTGTTGCGGAATACAAGTTATCACCCTGCTTCTCAAGACCCGATGCATTGGCAAAAGTCGCTACCGCAATCTGTCCTAAAAGTTTAGACATACCGTTGTCATAGCTTGCATAAATCTCACCGTTTTGAGAAATAGACACACCCGTCATATCGCCTACTTTACGTCCGCAGCCCAATGCCCCTTTGGATGCCAGCGTTCCGGAATTACCGCCAAGGGTTGCCACACCGCCGTTATTTTCCTGAGAAGTTCCCGAGAAATCAATATTGATGTCGGAGAAGTTCCCTAAGTTCGTACCTGTCGGCGTACCCGTTGCAAAATCAAGCAGCACGCTGTTTCCGCCGTCAATATTATCAAACTTACCGTTGCTGGTGTTATAAGTCAATTTACAGCCGGCTACCGTCTTATTGGTAACGATCAGCTTACCTGTCTGCGGATCAATTTTAAATTTATTGACTCCTTCGAATATATCCTCCCCGTAAATTGCCTTCAAATTATCCATGTCAGCCTGTGCAACGGCTGTCTTATCCAATTCTATTGCATTCCCGTTGGCATCCACATAAGTGCCGCCCGGAGCCAGACTGATGGTCGCATCCGTTGCCGGACCACCGCCGGGAGGAACGATCCCGCCTTTTAAGAACAGGGAATTCACGCTGGTCTGTGACAATGCCGTTCCGTCGGTACTGTATAAATTGCCGTTTCCGTCTGCATAATATAATACACTGCCGTCGGTATTCATTACTACCTGTGTCAGATTCACCGCTGCGCCCGTAGCATCTGTGACCGTCGGCACCGTAACGGTATACTGTGTATTTCCACCGTTTCTGTTGTCCGTATATGTGCCCTGACCGTTATTCACGGTAAGGCCAACCACATCCTGCGTCGGAGTCGTACCGTTCATATAACCTTCGCTTGTCAGCGTCTTCGGGTTTTTCGTCACTTCACAGTCGCCATCATAGCTGATAGCATCCGATACGTTAACGGTAATACTGCCGCCTAATTTTGCGATATCGTTGATATCGTCTACTCCGTAAACCTCTTTCAAAGACTGATTGTTGGAATCCAAAATATCGTCAAGCTGCGTATAATATACGCCGTCGTCCGCCGTCTTATGTACGCTCAGCTTCGCCGTATAACTGTAACCTAAAGCGTCATAGAAACTTAAATTCATGATCTTACCATGGGAACTGTTGATATCGCTGTCATTCTTATCGCAGAAACCTGAAATATAAGCCTCCGTAGTAGCCTCAGGGGGATAAGTAAGGTTTGCTTCGCTCATAATACGAAGAGCAGATACCGTATCCTTCTTTACTTTTCCCGTTTCCGGATCTACCTGCCAGCCCATAACATTGTAACCGTTACTCGTCATGGCAAGGTTACCTGCCGCATCTACATAAAAAGAACCGTCCCTTGTAAAGAAGTTCTCCGTACCGTTGCTTACGATAAAAAACGCATCCCCGTTGATCTTTAAATCGAACGGATTTCCCGTTGTCTGGGTAGAGCCGGGCGTTGTGATCGCAGTATTGATCGCCGCCGACTTAACGCCGAGACCGATCTGTCTTGCGTTGATACCGCCGGAACCGGTCACTGCATTCGGTCCTGACGCGCTCTGCGTTGTCTGATACATCAGATCTGCAAATACGATAGATTGTGATTTATATCCGACTGTATTTACGTTTGCAATATTATTACCAATAACATCCATCTTGGTCTGGTGTGTTTTTAAACCTGCTACACCAGAAAACAATGATCTCATCATAATTAAATGACCTCCTTCTTACTACCAACCAAGAGCCGCATCTGCTTCTTCTGTCATTCCAAAGCACTGCCTCCATAAAGGTCCGGCTAAATGATCACGGCGCCGTCTATGTTGGTATAAACATTTTTCTCTGTCTCTGTCTGGCTCATAGCCGTTATCACGGTGTTACTCGGAACATTCACAATAAATGCCAATTCGTCCATAAGCACCAAAGATTCCCTGATTCCTTTTTCACCCGCTTTTGCAGTCCCTTCGCTTAAACGTCTGAGCTGTCCGTCGGTAAGCTCAATCTTACGGTCTGCAAGTCTGTTTGCCGCATGTTTTGAAAATTTTAATGCCGCACTTTCTTCCTGTTCCGCAGTCCGTTCTAAAATTTCACGAAAGGAAAACTCGCTTTTTTCGCTGCCGGCCGGATTCTTAGGCCTGCTTAAATATTGATCCTGCAGCTGCTCAATGGAAAGGAACTGCCCGTTTTGTATTTTCATGTCTACCTCCTCCTTGAGTTCTATGATAACTATCGATTTTGCACGTCCCTGTGCCTATTTATCTCCCGTACTTCCTTCCGTTTTATCCGGATCCGTACTATCCGGCTTATTTTCGTCTTCCGGTTTGTTAGTTCCGTCGCCGTTTACTGCTTCGCTTAATTTAATCAATAACTGCATTCTCTCATAGTAATCTTTGATCTTCTTTTCTGTTTCTTCCGCAATAAAGGTCTTCTCATAATCGTTCATTTCACTAAAGATCTTGTAGATATTCTCTACCTTTTCTCTCTCGCCCAATGACAGATTGTTAAGGGACGGAAGCATATTCAAAGCCACTGACAGATCGTATGCCTTATTGTACGCGTCATAATATTCTTCATCAACTACCGTATCCAGATCGTCTAAAGAATACAGTTTTTCATTGATGGAAAGGTATGCCTTACCGCCTTCATAATAAACGCTGTCTACTTTTCCTGCCGCATAAGTCGGGTTTCCGGCGCTGTCGGTGGTTCTTACATATACGGTTTTACCCACAAGACCGGACGCTCTTGTTAAATCCATAGCAGCCGACATATTCTGCATCTGCTCCAATTCTGAGAAGGTCGCAAACTGAGAAATATATTCCGTATTGGACGTCGGTTCCAAAGGATCCTGATATTTCATCTGCGCTACTAAAAGCTGCAAAAACGCCTCTTTATCCAAGCTGGATCCGGATTTTTCTTTTAACGCCTTATCGATAGACTGCTGTGACTGGGACTCCACGATCTTTCCGTTTTCTACCTGTGCTACATATGCCATGATCTTTCTCCTTTCTGCATATCATTATGCCAAATAATCTACGCTGTTACCATTCCTCGCCATCATATCAACGGCAAGTTTCTCCGCTTCTTCCAATTCTTCTTCCTCTGCGGATTCCAAATCTCTTAAATTGATCCGGCGGATATTTTTCTTTTTAGCTTCTTCCGAAGAACTGCCGTTTCCGTTTTGGCCCTGTTCCATATTTCTGTCAAAATGCTGGGCCGCCACATTGACCTCTACGGCCTCTACTTTGATTCCCTGATCGTTTAGGCTCTGCTGCAGTGAAGCAAGCTGTCCTTCGATCGCATTTTTTACTGCCTCGTTCTGAGCCGTAAACTGTGCCGTAAGGATTCCGTCTTTTGCCGCGATATGGATGTTTAAAGTTCCAAGGCTCTCCGGATGGAGCTGCATCTCTAAGCTGGTCGTATCAGCTTTAACCTGAACCTTCATATAGTCCATGATCTGATCCATCAGATCCCGTACCTGCGCATCCGCCAAGGGAAGTTCCGCGTCAGCCTGAACCTGAGGCGTTTCCTGTCCCTGTGCTATATTCTGCAGCACCAGATTGGAACTTTGCATATCTTTGCCGCCCTGCTCGTTCTGTCCTTCTTTCCCATCGTTCTGCATCATGTCTTCGCCTGCATTCCGCTCTGTTAAAGGACTGCTCTCCTGTGTGATCGCTGCGGCGCCGGTCTTTGCGTCCGTTTCAACAACCGCCTTGATCTCCTCACCGTTCTTCGTAATCGTCACAACCGCTTTTTCCGGTCTTTCCTTTTGTTCCACCGTTTCCTCGCCGCCTGCGCCTTCAAGAACAGGTGTTATTTCTTCCATTCCTTCTACAGCGCCCCCGGCTGCCTCCCGTTGTGCAAGCTGTTCGATGCATTCCTGCATCTGCATATCGTTTAAGCCAAAAGCCTCCTTGACCGCCGCTAACTCATCGGATACCATACTGACGGTTTCTATGATATTCGCGTATAATTCTTCGTTTGTTGTCAAAGCAAACACATCTGTTTCACCGCTTAAGTTCATCATAAGCTGGGTAAGCTTTGTCTGATCCAAAAGGCTTACCGCGGTAAGACCTAACGCCTCCATCGCCGCTTCTACCTCTTCTTCCGAAACATCCAGCGCATCCGCTACTTCTTTTACGACCTTCTCTGCCGCCTCTTCTACTGCATCCGCTGCATTCTGCAGGGCCTCTTCATCTTTTTGCGTCCCTACACTGTCATTGGTCTTTTCTTTCAGTTTCTGCGCCGCTTTGGAAGTTTCTTTTTTAATCATGCTATCGGAAGTTCCCGTTTTAGACGGCTCCTTTAACTGCATGACCGCTTCTCCCATCGTTTGGTTCGTATTGGTGGTCTTTTGCATAACAGATGAAAAACTGTCCGTTAACGCAGAGGTACTTCCGATACTGTTTAATCCTGTCCGGTTAAACCCATCCATAATGCCTGCTACGCCCGTTACTGATTTACTTGTCATCTTTCTCCTCCTTTCTTATGAAATTTTCAAGGTGCACGGTGTTTTTACACCCTCCCCTTATTTATATATAAAACAGTTTCCGGCTTTGTGCAAAAATGCCGTCCGTACTCCCGTTTATATATCAAAACATATGTTATTTGTCCGGATCCATCAGTCTCGTGATCTTTGCCGCAACCGTCGGATCCATCGCCGCAAGAATATTTCCTCTTGCCTCCGGCTCCATTTCACCTAAAATCTTCGCCACCAAATTCAGATTGTTCGTCATTTCTTCGAAAATGGCCGCCGCCGCCTTCGGTTTCATATCCGAATAAGCCTGCACATATTCCTGAATAGCCGCGTCTTCTTCCAATTGCCCTACAACCTGTTTATACAAATATTCCGCATTGGTCGGATCGATACTCTCATAATATTTCTGAAATTCTTCCGGCCCCGGCGCTTTTTCTGCATAGATCACTTCTTCATAAAATTCGTTTTTGATACGCTCAAACTCTACCTGCTTTTGTTCAAAAGTCTTCAATCTTTCGATCTCCGCCTTCATTTCAGCGATCTGCGTACTGTCGATCTGCGCCTGCGACTGCAGTCTTTCCAGTTCCAGTTCCAACTCCTTAATGGTATCTACCGCTTCCCTCAGGCTGGTATAACCATTATACGCTTCCTCCTGCGTCGTTTCTATTACCGCGTCTCCCGGAAGAATCCTGTTAACGACCGGCACATCTTTCAAAACCGGCGCAAGTACTTCGGATCCGAAGCCACCTACATCCAGCTTGATCAGCAGCGCCAAAATCGCAAGCCAGATAATTACGATAAAAATCGTAACAAGCGCTACGGAAAACCCTCCCGTCTCCTCGTCTTCGGTAAGCGCCGCTTCCTGCTCTGCAATTTCCTTTGCACGCAGCTTCGCTTCCTTACGCTGCGCTTTCTGATCCGCCTTTAGTTTTTTACGCTCGGCGTCTAATTTTTTCTTTTCCGCCTTTGTGTCCACTGATACATCCATATTACTGCGTCTCCAATCTCCGCTGACCATAAGTATAACTTGTCAGTTCATCCACTTCCTTGCTCTCTCTGTGATTTTCTTCCATAAGAAAATCTTCAAAGGACTTTTCTCTCAGTTTTTCTTGTATCTTTCTTTCCTGCATGACTTCCTGCAGACGTATTCTTGCTTTCTCTAATTTTTCTTCTGCGATCCTGATCTGTCCCTTTTGTTCTTCTATAAAGATATCCATCGTCTGAAGCGCCGTTTTATTATCCTTAAGCTGCTTCACGTTCAAGGAATTGTTCCTGAGGCTCCTTCCTTCTTCCAAATAGGCCTCTTTGCGGCTTATCAAAATCTCCAACTTCTCTTCTTCCAGATCCAAAGCATGTTTTGCGCTGGCAAACTGCATCTTCGCCTGCGTTTCCAGCTTCACCTTTATATCTAAAATACTCTGCATCCGATATATGAACTTAGCCATCTAAACACCTAATCCTGAAACAAACTTTCCAACATTTCAACAGATTCTTCAAACGTAAACTTTTCTTCTACATCCTGCATCAAAAACTCGTTTACCGCATCTATCTTTTCTATTGCATAGTCAATGTTCGGATTGCTCCCCGATTTGTATGCGCCGATATTGATCAGATCTTCCGCTTCATTATATGTAGCCAGCACATTCTTTAGCTTTCCCGCCGCGGTCTTGTGCTCTTTTTGCGCAATCTGGCTCATACAACGGGATATACTCTGCAAAATATCTATCGCCGGATAATGGTTTTTATGCCCTAACTTTCTGCTGAGCATAATATGTCCGTCTAAAATACTTCTTGCCGTATCCGTGATCGGCTCGTTAAAATCGTCGCCGTCCACCAGCACCGTATACAATCCCGTAATAGATCCCTTTGACGCCCTGCCGGCTCTTTCCAACAGCTTCGGCATCTCGGAATATACACTGGGCGGATACCCCCGCGATACCGGCGGCTCTCCGCTGGCAAGGCCGATTTCTCTCTGCGCCATGGAAAAACGCGTCAGGGAATCCATCATAAGCAAAACGTCTTTGCCCTGATCCCTGAAATATTCCGCAACGGCCGTAGCCGTCTTCGCCGCTTTATTTCTCTCTAAAGCCGGTCTGTCGGAAGTTGCTACTACCACTACCGAACGCTTCATTCCTTCTTCGCCAAGATCGCGTTCGATAAACTCCCGCACCTCACGCCCCCGCTCTCCAATCAGCGCTATGACGTTGATATCCGCTTTGGTATTCCTTGCAAACATTCCCATCAATGTGGATTTTCCCACGCCGGAACCTGCAAAAATACCAATCCTCTGGCCCTTTCCCACAGTGATCAGGCCGTCTACCGCTTTTACCCCTAAAGGCAGCACTTCATCAATGATCTCTCTGCTCATAGGATCCGGCGGCGGCGCTATGACCGGATAGGTCTCGCATTTCTGAGGCCGCAGCATTTCCGTTCTTCCTAACCCGTCAAGCACCTGCCCCAGCAAGCCGTCATACACCTGAACCGTAAGCGGCTGTCCCGTATTTTGCACAACAGATCCCAGCCCGATACCGTCCACATTTTCATAGGGCATGAGAAGCGTCTTCTTGTCCTTAAAGCCTACAACTTCTGCGAGAATAGGCTTGGCGTCCTCACCTTCGGGAAATATTTCGCACACATCCCCCAAACGTGCATCCGGCCCTGCCGATTCTATCGTAAGCCCGACAACGTTGACCACTTTCCCCATTTTCAGAAAAAACGGCATATCCAATACTTTTGTATATTTTTCGAAATTGATCGCTTTACTTTCCAAAAGTCCTTCACCTTTTTACACTATTTCTTTTCGTAGGATAACAGCTTAAGCTTTGCAGACAACTCCCTCAATTCTGTCCCAAGCCCGCAGTCAAATATCCCGCCTTCTGTTTCTATCATACATTCATTTTTAGACAGTGTAAAGTCCTCAATAATTTCCACCGTCGAATTGGGAACGGAAACACATACCTGAAGCTGCTTTTTTTGCATATTCACATATGGGTAATCTTCCTTTGAAACATGTACGATAAAGTCTCTGCTCCCTTCTACTTTCCTGATCGTAGAAGCGATAAGATGGATGATGATATCCCTGTGCTCACTTAAGTCTACTTGAAAAATATGCTCATAGATACCGGAAAGCGCTTCTACAAACTGGGGTTCCAATTCGTCGATCTTTCTTTGGTACTCTCTTTCCAACTGTTCTTCCTTACTTTTCAGTGCCTGCTCCTTTTCCACCATTTGAGCGAGCCCATTTGCATATCCTTCTTCGTATCCTGCTTTTTTCCCCTGCTCGTGAGCGCTTCTGCGGATACCTTCCGCCTGAGAATCGGCGGCGGCAATAATATTCTCCGCCTCTTCTCTTGCTTTTTCGAGTTTCTCTTCTATTTCTTTCTCTATCTCACCGTTCAGAGTCTCCTCTTTCACCGGTGCGGCTTTGATAATATTGGATCTGAAGCCCGTTTCCTCTTCTCCGTCGTTTTCCATTCCTTCCGGCGGTTCTATGACTTCACTGTCCTCTAAAAGATTCGCTACCGTAAAGGCGTCCATACCGTCTACCATATCCACCGGGATTTCCTCGGTATTCCGGAGCAGCGCGGCATTTGCCTCTTTAATCTTTTTTTCAAGAAGAAGGTTGGAATCAATAATTTTTATGTCCTGCTCGTTTACTCTATTCCAACCAAACTTAAGCAGATTCTTATTAGACAATGATCTCGTCACCTCCGCCTCTGGAAATTACGATTTCTGCGGAGTCTTCGAGTTTCCTAATAATGTTTACAATCTTCTGCTGCGCTTCTTCCACGTCTTTCATACGGACAGGCCCCATAAACTCCATGTCCTCTTTGATCATAACTGCCAGACGTTTGGACAGGTTATTGAATATTGCATTCTGTACCTGCTCGTTTGCACCCTTAAGCGCGATCGCAAGATCGTTGTTGTCCACGTCACGAAGTACACGCTGGATTGCCCTGTCGTCCAAAAGAAGAATATCTTCGAATACGAACATCTTCTTACGGATCTCATCAGCAAGCTCCGGCTCTTCGATTTCAAGAGTTTCCATAATATGCTTTTCTGTTCCGCGGTCAACCGTATTTAAGATTTCTACAACTGCATCGACACCGCCGATGATCGTGTAATCCTGATTTACCAGTGACGCCAGCTTGGACTCTAACACTCTTTCGACCTCCTTGATCACATCCGGACTCGTACGATCCATTACCGCGATACGTTTTGCCACGTCCGCCTGTCTGTCAGGCGGCAGAGCCGATACGATCAACGCCGACTGAGCCGGCGCCAAATAAGACAGGATCAGCGCGATCGTCTGAGGATGTTCATCCTGTATAAAGTTCAGAAGCTGTGTCGCATCCGTCTTTCTGACGAATTCAAACGGTTTCACCTGCAAGGATGCGGTAAGTTTTCCGATAACATCCATCGCCTTGTCGGCGCCAAGCGCTTTTTCAAGCAGTTCCTTCGCATAGCCGATACCGCCTTCCGCGATATACTGCTGCGCCAGACACACCTCGTAAAACTCGTCGATGACCATTTCTTTCATCTGCGGCGTAACGCTTCTTGTATTTGCGATCTCTAAAGTCAGTTCCTCTATTTCTTCTTCTTTTAAATGCTTAAATATATTAGCCGATTTTTCAGGTCCCAGGGATATCAGTAATACTGCGGCCTTTTGCAATCCGCTCAATTTTTCATCTGCACTTCTGGACACAGCTTTTTACCCCCAATCTTCATTCAACCAGTTACGCAATAAATTTGCCGCCGCTTCCGGATTCTCATCTACAAATTTATCTATCATCTTGCGTGTTTCTGATTTTGTTTCAACTTCTATATCTTCCAGTTCACTGGCAGGCGTGGATTGCAATAAAGTCTCCACCGACAGCTCTTCTTCCGGCTGTACTTCTTTCTTTCCTGCCATACTCTTCAATACCACGAATCCCAACAGTCCGAGGATCACTATGATCAGAATGATCTGAATGATATCGGAAACTCCGATTCCCAATCCTTCGCTGTCGACAAAATAATTCTCGCTGTATTTTACGATCGTAATGTTTTCTCTGGGTATCCCCGTTGCATTGGCTACGACCGAATATAATTCCTCGTCTACCTCTACTCTCGTCCTGCCGCCGTTAGCCGCCTTATACTCATCCCACGACATACCTTCTAAAAGCCCCTGCTTTTTGGCGTCTTCTTCTTTAATGATAGTATATCTTGTACCCGTAGCGGATATGGAAGAATTGGCGTATCGGATGCTTCCCGCCGGCGTCGTCTCGTTAATGATCTCTTCGTTGGGCGCATACTTACGGTTTTCCTCCGTTTGCGTATCGCTGGAATTTGCCGTATCCGGCAGAACATAAGTAGTCTCCGTATTGGAATCCGTGCCCGGTACGTCGCCGGAACCGCTCTGAGACTCACTGTTAAACAGGCTTTCTTCTACGAGCATTCCCTGCGCCTGCCCTTCCGGTGCGGAAAAATTATGTACCGTCCGATCCTGTGAAGTAAAACTGATATCCAAATTCGGAGATACCTCGGCCATAGTAAACTCACCGGTGCTGACTAAAAGCTTTTTCACTTCTCCCGCAAACTGGTCTTCCGCCTGTCTTTTTAAAGAAAGCTGGGAATTCGCCGCACCGCCCAGAGAATAGCTGTCATTCCCCGAATACAGCAGATTACTGCCGTTATCAATAATCGTAACATACTCCGTCGTATCGTTACCAAGAGCATTTGCTACCGCCTTAGCCAAAAACGCCGCGTTATCCGTTGTAAATTCACCGTCGATCTCCAACACGATCGTCGCATGGGATTCCTGCTCCTGTGAGATCAATGTCCCGTCATTTTCCGGTATGTCCAAAATAACGCTTGCGCTCTTTATGGCAGGAAACATGCCAAGAAAGTCATTTTCCAACTGTTTTTCCAAATATTTTTTATATCTTTTCTGTTTATCTGATTCCGTCGTACTGAATCCGCCGTCCGTTACATTGTCAATCCCCCACTCTGCAGAGGCATATCCGTTTGCGCCAAGCAGAAGATTTGCCGTGGAAATCTGTTCCTCGTCCACCTCTATCCGCAATCCGTCGTCGGAAACTTGATATGTAACATCTGAGGCGCTTAACAACCCCGTTATCTCGGAAGCCTCTTTTGTCGACTCGCAGTTCTTAAGCAGTGTATATTTTGTCTGCGATAATACCGTCATAAGGATCACAAATGCCAATACTACTGCAGCAGCCGACCCGACAATAATTGTTTTTTGCTTTGACGTAAATTTATTCCACCACTCCTGCGCTCTCCCCAGAAGCTCCTTTACTCTATCTGCCATTTTTCAGCTCTCTCCTCACTCTAACTTCCATGATCCCGTTCTACGGAACCTCAAATCCGGATAAAAAAGCCTGTTTTTAAGACTTTCTTCAGCATGAAGCTGTCGGCGTTCCCTTCGCGCCGGCCCATGCCTTTCGCAGTTATCCTGCAACACCGCTTAAACCGGATAGGGAAGAGCCCTCTTCCCCTCCTCGCCGTGCGGCCCGTGCGCCGCCTTAGCGGCATATTTTATCTGCTCTTTAAGACTAAATCTGCATCTGCATGATCTCTCTGTAAGCTTCTAAAAATTTATCCCGTACCGTAACGGTATATTGAAGCGCTGCGGATGCTTTTTCAAGAGCGATCGTCAGATCATGCGGATTCTCCGTTTCGCCCAAGGCAAATTTAACCTGCTCGTTTTCCCAATCGGACAGATAGCTGTTTGTCGTGTTCAGATTGTCTAATGCTGCGTTCAGCATAGAACCAAATACATTTTCCTCATCCTCTGATGTTTTTACACCCAATGTACTCGTTGCCATCGCTTCTTTCACTGCGCTTGAGTTTACATTGTACAATGATGTGATATCCATACTAAATTCTCCCTTTATCCCTTATTTCTCTCAACCCGGACTTTCAGGCCGTCAGCCGTTGTTTCCAAGCTGGAGCGCCTTCATCGCCATAGACTTTGTCGCGTTAAACGCCGTAGAATTTGCCTCCCACGCACGGCTTGCATCGATCAGATTGGTCATCTCCGTAATCGGATTCACATTCGGCATTTCCACATATCCGGCTTCGTTTGCATCGGGATGGGACGGATCATAAACCAGTTTCATTTCCGTCCATGTGTCTTCATACACTCCACTCACTCTTACGCCTTCGCCAGAGTATTTGTCAAAGTGCTTGTTCAACACTCTGCTGAAAGGCGTCTGGGATCCTTTCTGTTCAAAGGTAACTACTTTTCTCCGGTACGGCGTGCCGTCAGCCGTTCTCGTCGTTTGGGCATTTGCCACATTCTCCGAAATGATATCCATCCGGAAACGCTGCGCGGTCAGGCCGGACGCGTTAATGTCAAAAACCGAAAACATATTCATACTTTTTCCCCTCCTACTTCAATACGGTTTTTAAATTCAGAAATTCCTGATTGATGCTTCTTATCAGTCCCTCATATTTTACCTGATTCTTGGCCAGCACCACATTTTCCGTCTCAATGTCTACATTGTTGCCGTCAAGTCTGTAAGAAAAACTCGCGTAATCCGTATAAGTCCTCGGATCAAGCCTATCCATAGAAAGAGCGGCGACTTTATCGTCCATTGTCATAAATCTCGTACCAGACAACGCCTTTTCAAGTTCCGCCTCAAAAGACACGTCCTGCCTTTTATAACCGGGCGTATCGACATTAGTTATGTTATTGGAGATCACCTGATCTCTGATCCATGCGGCATCCGCCGCCTTATCCATCAAATTCACATAATCATATACGTTACTATTAATCATAAAACCCTCCATCGTTATAAAACTGCACAAAATCAACAATTTACATTAAATCCTTATATTCATCTTATTACATTATAAATTATTTGTAGAAAAACGCAAGATTTTTTGGTCAAATAAAATAATTTCTCTCAAAATGTTTTTCCAAAAATTCCAAAAAAATCCGAAAATTCCAAAAAATGTCCCGCTGCATACAACAGCGGGACACCTTCCCCACATTTATCTTTCAGGTTTCATTCTGCTTTTTTAATTTCTCGATCTCTTCAAACACTACGTCGTTCAATACCTTGATATAAGTACCCTTCATTCCCGAAGATCTGGATTCTATGACGCCGGCGCTTTCAAATTTACGCAGGGCGTTGACGATCACGGAGCGGGTGATCCCGACTCTGTCTGCGATCTTGCTCGCCACAAGGATGCCTTCCATCCCGTTTAATTCGTCAAATATATGTGTAATCGCTTCCAGCTCTGAAAACGAGAGCGTGCTGATCGCCGATTTTACGACCGCCACCTTTCTGCTCTCTTCCGCGCTTTCTTCATTCACTGCGCGCAGCATTTCAAGCCCTACAACGGTAGTGCCGTACTCGCACAGGATAATATCGTCCAAATCGTACTGTTCGTCGCATTTGTAAACAAACAGTGTCCCTAACCGCTCTCCCGCGATCTCGATCGGGGCAATGACCGCCTGAAATCTTCTTACGTCGCTGTTTTCAAAACCAAGCGTCGCCAAATTTACGTTTTCCTTTGTGGATAGTACGCCAAGAAGTCTCTCGTTCAGCATCGTATCCACAAATCCTCCTACCATCTCATCCACAAGAAGCTCATGGATCGTCGGAATCCCTTCGGATTTCCCAACTCCCAGCACTTTTCCTTTTTTACTGATCACAAGTACGTTTGAATTCAATATCTCACGCATCACCTTACAGATATCGTTAAAAACTACTTTACTGGAATTATTGTTGTGAAGCAACTTTCCGATTTTTCTTGTCTTGTCCAAAAGCTGTACACTACTCATTTCCAAACCTCCGTTTCTTCCCGCCGGTATGGTTTCCCAACCTCGGCTATTTTTGCGGTATTTAGGTTAATATAACATAAGCATTTCAACATTTCAATCAAAATTCAAAAATTTTCAGATACTTCACATAATTTTCATAATTACGCCAAAATAATGCTATTTTCAGTATAATATTTTTATTATCTCGCAATTTCTTTCTTTTCGCCGGGCATATCCATGACGTTTCCGCATTCTTCGTTATGGCATACTAATTTATTACCTTTTTCCAGCATGATACCGCCGCATTCCGGGCAGGCATATACGGAAGGCTTCTGCCATACCATGAAATCACACTCCGGATTCCCGATGCAGCCGTAATATTTACGTCCCTTTTTTGTCTTTTTTAACACAATATCCTTTCCGCATTTCGGACAGGCCACGCCAATCTTTTCAAAATAAGGCTTTGTGTTTTTGCACTCCGGAAACGCAGGACAGGCGAGAAATCTGCCGTGGGGACCATATTTGATCACCATATGCCTGCCGCACTGCTCACAGATCTCATCCGAAACTTCGTCGGCAATCGTAACCTGCTCCAATTCTTTCTCCGCAATCAGGACCGCTTCATCCAGATCCGGATAAAAATTGGAAACCACGCTCTTCCATTTCACGCTGCCTTCCTCTACGCCGTCTAAAAGCGCCTCCAGATTGGCAGTGAAATTTACGTCCACGATCGCAGGAAAAGCTTCTTTCATCATGGCGTTTACCACTTCTCCAAGTTCCGTCACATAAAGATTTTTGTTTTCCTTTGTAATATATCTTCTGGCCAAAATGGTAGTGATCGTTGGCGCATAAGTACTGGGACGTCCGATGCCGAGTTCCTCCAGTGCTTTTACCAGCGAAGCCTCCGTATAATGTGCAGGGGGCTGGGTGAAATGCTGTTTCGGCAAAAATTCTTTCCATTCCAGTTTTGTAGAAGCGTCAATGTCTTTTAAAAGCGTATTGCTCTCCTCTTTTTCCTCTTCCTGCGTATAAACGCTCATAAAACCTTCAAAAGTGATCTTGGACGCCGCTACGGTAAATCTCTGTTCGTTGGCGTCTATTTTTACGGAAGTGGTTTCATAGACTGCCGCCGTCATACGGCTCGCCGTAAAGCGCTTCCATATAAGCTGATAAAGCCTGAACTGGTCTCTGGACAAAGATTCTTTGATGGCTGCCGGCGTCCTTGCGATATCCGTAGGCCGGATGGCTTCATGGGCGTCCTGTATTTTCTGATTTGTCTTTTTATCGACTGCCTTGGACGCCGCATATTCGTCCCCAAAGTTCCGTCCGATATATTCTCTTGCCGCATGCTCCGCTTCTTCCGAGATACGGGTCGAATCCGTACGCAGATAGGTAATGATGCCGACCGTTCCCTGACCTTTGATATCCACACCTTCGTATAGCTGCTGCGCCAGCCGCATCGTTTTCTGGGTAGAAAAATTCAGGACCTTGCTGGCTTCCTGCTGCAACGTGGATGTGGTAAAAGGAAGAGGCGGCTTTTTCGTCCTCTCTCCTTTTTTCACATCCGTCACTTTATATTCGGCATCCTTTAAACTGTCCAGCAGTTTATCCATCTGCTCTTTGGACGCAATCGTTATTTTTTCCCTGACTGTTCCGTAATACTTCGCCGTCAACGGCTTTTTCTCGCCCGGAACGGAAAATTCCGCTTCTAAAGACCAGTATTCTTCCGGAATAAACGCGTTGATTTCTTCTTCCCTGTCACAAATGATACGCAGAGCCACGGACTGCACTCTTCCGGCGCTCAGTCCTCTTTTCACCTTTGCCCACAATAACGGCGAGATCCGGTAACCTACCATGCGGTCCAGCATCCGTCTGGCCTGCTGGGCGTCCACCAGATCCATATTCAGCTCTCTGGCGTTCTTTAGCGATTCTTTCACCGCGCTTTTTGTAATTTCATTAAACGTAATGCGGTAGACCTTTTTATCTTTCAGCTTAAGCGCCTCCATAAGATGCCATGAAATAGCTTCTCCCTCACGGTCGGGGTCGGTAGCCAGATAAATTTTTTCCGCTTTTTTCACTTCTTTCCTGAGATTTGCTAAAATATCCCCTTTTCCCCGGATCGTAATATACTTCGGTTCGTAATCATGTTCCACGTCGATTCCCATTTGGCTTTTAGGCAGATCCCGTACATGCCCGTTGCTGGCCGCCACCTGATAATTCGATCCCAAAAATTTTTGAATTGTTTTTACTTTTGCCGGTGATTCCACAATCACAAGATACTTTGCCATACACATTTCCCCTATTCGTATTAAGCTGTTTATTCGGACATATTTCTTTGATTTATATCCTTTTCTATATCCGATTCCCTAAAATAAATAACAATCGTGAACCACTATACACCATTCTTTCCAACATGGCAAGTAAAAGTAAAAAAAGAATTTTTTAAGAACCGCAATTTCGCTTAAAAAAAGGGCAGCAATTAAAAATTGCTAACCCACGCTTTGTAAGATCAGGTCCTTCACGGAATCGATGTCAAGCCCGTTTTCCGAAATAAGGTCGTTCAGGGAAGACAGCTCCTTCAGCCTTCTTTCCTCCATCATCTCATTCAGTTCCTCTTTTTCTTTTTGGATCCGCACTTCTAAAGCTTCAATTATCTCTTCTTTCGCCGCGATCTTTTCTTCTATTGTTTTTCTTTGTCCTCTCGCCATTTTCTTCCTCCTTCCCAAATATTACAACTGTCTTTATCACTTATACAGTAGTATATGGACAAGAGAAAGATTTTATTCCGTTTTTTTCAAAGTTAACGGCAATGACCGCCATTACCGGAAAGCAAAACATACCTATGATGCCGAAAGTTTTCAGTCCTACATACATGGAGATCAAAGCTGCCAAAGGATGCAGGCCGATCTGCCTGCCGACGATCTTGGGCTCCACGATATTTCTAATAACCGTTACCGTCGTCTCCAAAACAAGCATCTCTATTGCCAGTGCCGTATCCCCCATCACAAACAGGATGAGCGCCCAGGGAACTAAAATGCCTCCGGTTCCAAGAGCCGGCAAAATGTCAAACAACGCAATGGCAAACGCACACAAAAATGCGTAAGGGATACCTATGATTAAAAACCCGACGCTCAACTCCGTAAAAGTGAGCAGAAACAGGATCGAATAAGATTTTAAAAAAAGAAACAGGATGTTTTTTATATAATTCCCCCCGTTTTTTACAAGTTCCTGCTTTTCTTCAGGAATCAGTTTCTTAAAAAAAGCGATGATCCTGTCAAAATCCGCCGCCATAAAAAAAGTCGCTACTATGGTGATCACGATTTTGATCACAAACCCCGGAAACGCCACCGCTTCCGTGGAGATCCATTCTACCGCTTTCACGGAAAACTCCGAGATATATTTTCCCATTCCTTGTGAAATAGTCTGAAAATCGCTCTCTATCTTTTGGGACATACATGCGTCCAAAGGCGCAGCCGCCGTTTCCAAATGATTTACCAGCTTTTCCAATGCCGGTACGATTCTCTCGCTGTAAATGACCGGCGCCGAGGCGATGATATTTCCCGCCCCTTCTAATAGTTTGAGCCCCGCAAAAGTAACCGACAGAAAAAACGCCGTATAAAAACTTCCGCATAAAAGTACCGCAAAAGCTTTTTTTCTTTTTAAAGATACCCCGCCCCACTTCCTTACCGGTAACTGTATCAGAGCCGCCAAAATAAATGCCACAATGAAAGGCGCCGTTACAGGTAATATATATTTATATATCCCTATCGCTATGCTTCCGATTATGGCATAAAAAATAACATTCGTTATAAATTTTTTTCTTTTTTCCATGCCATTCCTTTCCATACCCCATGTTATCTTATGTGACTGCTGCTTAAGGATATTCTTTCCGAAACGGCATAAAATTAACACACGGCGGCGCTCGCATTTTTTTCCAAAAAAGACAAGACTGAAGCTCTCTCCGGTATGTCAATAGCAGAATGAGATCAAAAAAGGAACCAGCGCAGAACAGATCACACCGTTCAATACGGATAACAGCACCGTTTCTTCATCCGTATATTTGATCATCATAGGAAGGGTGGTATCTTCGCTGGTCGCTCCCGCCACTGCAATGCAGCTATAGTAATTAAACCGCTTGGATAAAAACGGAATGCTAAAAAAAGAAAACAATTCCCTTAACAGGTTGCTCAAAAAGGCAATGCTGCCAAGCTGTTCGCCCGCCAAATTTCCTATGGTGATCCCGGCCAGACTGTACCACCCCAGACCGCTCGCTACGGAGACGCCCTGATTGACGGGATAGCCGCTGATCAGGCCGCAGACGGCGCCGCCCAGTACCGACGCCGTTACGACCGCTGCCGGAATCATTAATATTTTAAAATGATAGGTTTTTATGTTCTGCAATATTCCTCTTTTTAATCCGATACTGATCCCTACCGAAAACATTAAAATGCTTAAGATCAGATCGGTATGGGAGCAGATCATCGAAACGAAAACATTCTCCATACCGGACGCTCCGTAGATCATGCCAAGGATCAACGCCGTAATCGCCAAAACCGCCATCATATGCTCTCCGCCTCCTCTAAAAAATCATCTTTTTCGGTTAACGGTTCTTCCGGTCCCGGCTTTTCCGTTACCCGTTTTTCCGCTTTTGTCTCTCCGATACCCGGCTCTTCCTTTTTCGCCTTTTTCTTTTTCATAAACCGTTCTGTCAGAAAAAAGGTGAGAAACAGCGACAATCCTGTCGGAATGATAAAAAATAAGAAGCTTTGAAATCCCAGCGAAGCAAGATCGCCAAAGAAATTTTCTCTCTTTCCCAGCATGACTCCCATGGAAAAGATCAGCAGGGTCGTACAGACTACCTGCAGCGCCTCGTTTTTGCTTTTGTATTTTTGTGGGAACAGGAAACGTCCGACAACGATTCCTATACACATGATTCCTATGATCAACATAACTATTCTTTCCTTATATTAATATATCCATATTGGCAAATAGATCCTTTTTCAGTAATCGTTTAGCTGTCAACTCCTCCTAAATTTATATCATACATTTCCTATTGCTACAAGCGGTTTCCCTAAATCTCTTCCTTTTACCTTGTTTTCCGCTATCTTCTTAACCCTTTTTGTTATCTGTTCCCCGGCTATCCGCACTTTCATGGCTAATGGATCTAGTGTCTTGTCCCGTTTGTTCTGCATTTAATGTGGTGCAAGATTTATAAAAGACTGTACAGCTCATCCACGACGGGCTGGCAGACAATTTCCAGTGTGTTTCCGGTAAACGGATTGGACAAATGGGCGGTTGCAGGCGGATAACCAAAAGCGATCCCTTTTGCTTTTATATCTGCCACTACAGGTGTAATATATTTTTTAACATTGCTGCGAAAATCTGCAAGCTCTTTTGTTCCGTATTCCTCTCGTCTCTGAATGTGGTATCCAAGGTCGACATAGCTGTTATAGCCAAGACTGTCCGCAAGTTCGCAGCGAATCTCTATCAACTTTCGGAACCCTTGGTACAGCGTTTCCTCATCACATCTGTCCTTTGCCATCCATTTTCTGTATTGCAGCTTCCTCCGGCTGCAGCCTTATACTGTCAGCATTTTCCGCCGCCCTGTGTTGGTCAATATGCTCAAAAATCCGTTTTCCAAATTCTTTTTCCAGTTCCTCACGGTATCCGGAAACCGCCGCTATCCTGTTACACTCATCGCGCAGCGCATACACGCAGGGCTCCTCCCTGTCCTGTATTTCAACTTCCTCCAGACTATATTCATAATCTATACCACACAGATGGCGTATGTAAATAATTTCTTCCTGAAATACCATATATTCTATTTCTTTTTTTACATCCAGCCGCGCGTCGCGGAACCTCTCCATTGTCCAGATATGCTACGATCGATCTCCTTGTCATCCATTACCAAAAATTTTAATATTTTAATTCTGCTTTGCAGTATATTAAAGTTCATACCTCATAATGATATTATTAAAATATTTTTTAAACCCTAATCCCTTATACAAATGTACACTGTTGCCACATGCGCTAAGCGTTACTGTTTCTGCGCCGTTATTTAACAATTCCTCTATTGCATAGGATGACAACAGCGCTGCCGCTTTCCTTCTTCGATATTGTTCCAGCGTCGCTACAAACTCTAATGAAGCAGTGTTTCCATTTTGAATCGTTGCACACGTCGAAACAGCGACACCATCAATCTCAGCTATGTAGATATTGATACCTTCCTCATTCACCCATGTAAAATAATGCTCCGCATCGATCATATCAACTGGTTATATTGATTTGTAAAGTTTTCGATATATTTATTCTCAAGCACTGCATAATCTGTAACATGTCCGTCCTTCTCTGCGTATATACAAATCTGTCTCACCCAATTTTTTAATGGCTCGCCCCATTGTAAATTCACGTGAAATGTGCAAATCATACTTACTATTCAGACTTCCTGCAATAGCATCTTGGATATCTGCAGTAATTTCCACTTCATCTCGATTTTCAAAATGGACAATACGTTTCTGGAAACGTTTAATCACAGATATCAATTCCATTACAATATTCTCGGACAATGAATTACACAAACCTCTATTTTTCTCGCTCTGCGTCTCCAAATATCTATCCCGCAAATCACATTCCATTAAATCAATGTAATCATCAAGATTATCATGTTGAAAGAACATTTCTAGCAACTTCGGATTTCTAAAATATAACATAACCATACTACTCAATTGTTCTGGTAAAAAATCATGATCTTGAAAACAAATATAATAGTATTCTTCAAAATACTGTATCAATTTTAAACTATTCTTTCCATCATCATTATTTAAATCTCTTTTAAGC
>CAJTWM010000032.1 GCA_910579805.1 uncultured Lachnospiraceae bacterium
GAATAATTGAAACTGGTGGATTTTTTGTGTGTATTTGAAACTTAAACCTGAAAAACAGTATGTTTTTCAGCGGCCTCTCAATGTTGACGGGGGGGATTATAATATCTACGAAGAACAGACCTATCATATCAGATTTTTCGATGGTGTGGATGACTTAGAGGAAAGAATCGTTAATTATAATTTTAATCAGGTTTCTTTTATCTTATCTTCGGAAGAAGAGGGAATATGGCTGATAAGGATACATAAGCCGAATCTGTCAAAAAAAGTGGGAGATTATCCTATTATTAGTGTAGAAAAGGCAAGAGAATTACTGTTAGACGGATATTTTATAACGAGCGTTCCTTTCGGGCTGCCGGAGGCGGATTATATTGCCAAAGCAGAGTTGATCTATCGATACGGGGAAGGGGAGAAATATTATATGCCGTATTATCGCTTTTATGTTGAAATACCGGAGGAAAAGGGAAGGGCTTTCGACGGAGCTAAGACGTATGGCGCTTATTATGTACCGGCAGTGGAAAGCAAATACCTTTCCGGTCTGCCGGTATGGGACGGCAATTTCCATTAATTGGAAACGTCCCCGTGATTTTTCTTATTTCTATCCGTTGTTTGTCTTTACGGATTCGGGATCTTTATGTTTTTCGAAATTATGTATCCAGTCGGATTTGAAAAAGTATATTGTAAAGATCAGTGAACTTAAAGACCATGTAAGCGGATATGCCCAAAAGATCACATGAATGACCGGAATAAACCGGACAATGACCGTAATATAACTTACCCGGATGATGCACCAGCATATCAGCATGACTACCATGGGTACCGTCGATTTTCCCGCGCCTCTGAAAATGGCTGCGAGACAATGGGAATACGAGAGCAGGAAGTAAAACAGGGTAACGGTATGGGCCTGTGTAACGCCAAACGCGACGACGTCGGGATTGCTGTTAAAAGCGGCGATTAAGATCGGGGAAAAAAGATAGATAAGGACACCGATGATCTCCGCCATGCTGATAGAGCAAAGAATACCGAAACGCGCGCCCTGCTTTGCCCGGTCATATTGTCTGGCGCCGAGATTTTGACTGATAAAAGTAGTGAGAGCCATGGCAAAGCAATTGATCGGTAAAAAGCCGAAGCCCTCGATCTTGGAATAAGCGCCGCAGCCGGCAACGGCCAGTTTTCCAAATTCGTTAATATTTGACTGTACGATAACATTGGCAAAAGCAATAATGGAATTCTGCAGTCCTGTGGGAAGTCCGTTTTGGATAACCTGTTTTAACATAATGGGGTCGAAACGGATGGAGCGGATGCGGATCCGATATTCTTCCTTGCTTTTAAGCAGCCGGATCAGGCATAAAAGAGCGCTGATAAATTGGGAGATAATAGTTGCCAAGGCAGCCGCGCCTACGCCGAATCCCAAAACGGCGATAAAAAACAAGTCCAAAACAATGTTGACGACTGAAGAAACGATCAGATACATCAAAGGATGCCTGCTGTCGCCTGTGGATTGCAGGATACCTACAAATATATTATAAAGTACAAAAAATATAGAGCCGCCGAAATAAATACGGAAGTAGGTGACGGATTGGGGAAGTACGTCGGAGGGAGTTCCCATCCATTGCAGAATATGGGGAGTGAAAAAAATACCCATGAGCATAAGGACAACGCCTGCCGCCAGACCGAAAGCTACGGTAGTGTGAACGGCGCGTTCTACTTTTTCACTGTCCCTCGCGCCGTAATATCTGGCGATCACAACTCCTGCGCCTACCGAAATCCCGTTAAAAAAGCCTACAAGCAAAAAGATCAGGCTGCCGGAAGAGCTTACCGCCGCCAGCGCGTCGCTGCTTATAAAATTTCCCACGATCAGGGAATCGGCAGTATTATATAATTGTTGAAATAAATTTCCCAAGAAAAGAGGAAAAGCAAAGCTCAATATTTTTTTCCATATCGTTCCTTCCGTTAAAAGGGTAGAGGAGGTTTTGGCTGTACTCATAGTATCTTTCTCCGTTTCGCTGTAAATCTTTCAATTTTTGTTTTGGGCAGGATGCATTGCCGTAGATGTTAACGGCAATGCATCCTGATTTTATTCTTTTTATGTCTGGCGTCTGTATCCGGTCTGCCGCTAATTGTTATCATACCACCGTAGTTTCTGCTTTTCAATAGGCGGCAGTTAGTGTAAAATAGAAACAGTAACTGTAGAACGCGCAGATAGGAGCAAGTTTAAGGCTATGAAGATCTTGTTGGTAAGACATGGGGAAACGGATTGGAACGTACAAAAAAAGATTCAGGGAAAGACGGACATTCCGCTAAATGAGGCGGGAGTAAGGCAGGCGGAAGAGCTTGCGGAAAAATTGGCGGGATGGGAAAGGCCGATCATAGGAATTTATACAAGCAGATTGAAAAGGGCGGCTAAAACTGCCGAGATTATTGCAAAAAAGCTTCAAATGGATTATGAGGAAACGGACGGATTTGAGGAAATCGATCTCGGACTTTGGGAAGGGGCGTCATGGGCTAAGGCGGCGGTAGATTTTCCGGAAGAATATAAGATCTGGCATGATAACAGACGCTATACGCGTTCGCCGGAGGGAGAGTCTTATCAAGATCTGCTGGAGCGTTTTTTACCGGCGCTCCAAAGAATTGTGAGGGACAAGCAGTATGAAGAAGGCGACATAGTGGTTGTTACTCACAGCGCCGATATTATGACGATCATGTCATGTATTAACGACACGCCTTTTTATGAAATGGCGAAGCGGTACAAAACGGCGAATGCCGCAGTGATCGAAATCGGAACGGAAAAGATTTTAGAGTTGAAAGCATAACGGACAGGAAACATGAACCGGACATAAAATAAAAAACGGAGAGGGGTAACCCCCTACTCCGCTTCTTCATGAAGCTGTCCGTAAAAAGTGATCAGGTAGATACCGCAGATACCTACTAAAATATAAATTATTTTTGAGATCATCGGGATGCTTCCAAAAATGAAAGAGACCAGATCAAAATTAAACAGGCCGATAAGTCCCCAGTTTATAGCGCCAATAATCGCGATTGTAAGTGCAATACATTTTAAATATTTCATAATAACACCTCTCTCACATTTAGTCTATATCCGCTTTGTTTGATTTTAGATCAATCGTTGAAAATAAAAATTCTATTTTCTTTTTTAGTTTATCAAAAATAAATAAAATTATGCATTGCTCACGTTTTTGGCAAAAAATATTGTAAAAAGATTTTAATACCCATATAATAAACAAAAATAATGATAATATATAATTATGCGGAGGCCGTGTTTTGCTATTTAATTCTTATATATTTGTATTTTTGTTTTTACCGCTTTGTCTGCTTTTTTATTTTATATGTAATAATTGGAGAAAGTATGAGCTTGGCAAGGCGTTTCTGACAGGTATGTCGTTATGGTTTTACGCTTACTTTAATATCAGCTATCTGCCTATTATTGTGGGCAGCATTTTGGTGAATTATCTGCTTTACCGGATAATAGAAAAGACTTCCAAAAAAAAGACTGTAGTGGCGGCGGGAATCATTTTAAACCTTTCGGTACTGTTTTACTTTAAATATTATGATTTTTTTATAGGAAATATCAACGGACTGTTTGGTACGGATTTTCTGTTAAATCATGTGCTGCTGCCTTTAGGGATCAGCTTTTTTACCTTCCAGCAGATCGGTTTTTTGGTAGATGCTTACAGGAACGAAGCGGAAGGATATTCTTTTTTGGATTATGCTTTATTTGTAACTTTCTTCCCGCAATTGATCGCGGGGCCGATCGTAACGCACAAAGAAATGATTCCGCAGTTTCAGGACGATGCAAAAAAGAAGTTTGATATAGAGAATTTCAGTACGGGAATCTACGCATTTGTATTCGGCATGACAAAAAAAGTGCTTGTGGCGGATACTTTTGGACGGGGTGTGGATTGGGCGTTTCAGAATGCGGAGAGGCTGAACGGTCTGGCGGTTTTATTAGTCATGCTCAGTTATATGATCCAGCTTTATTTTGATTTCAGCGGTTATTGCGATATGGCAAGAGGGATCGGAAAAATGTTTAATATTGAGATCCCGGTCAATTTCTATTCTCCGTATAAAGCGGTGGATCTGATCGACTTCTGGAAACGCTGGCACATTACGTTAAGCCGTTTTTTTACACAATATCTCTATATTCCTCTCGGCGGCAGCAGAAAGGGGAAGGTTAGGACTTATCTTCACATCTTTCTGATTTATTTTGTCAGCGGCATCTGGCATGGCGCAGGGTGGACGTATATTATCTGGGGTGCGATGCATGGATCGGTTTATGTGCTGAACCGGATCTTAAAAAGAGGGATTGAAAAGATACCTAAAATCATTACATGGGCGGTCACCATGACGTTTTTTATGTTTTCCCTGATCTTTTTCCGCTCCGAATCGGTATCGCAGGCAGTACTGCTGATCCGGAGACTGTTTACGGAAGGGTTTGACCTGCCGTGGGTCCCGGCGGGTCTGGCGGCGTGCTACCAGATGGAAGAATTTTGGTATCCGCTGAAAGTACTCGGTGTGGACAGGCTGCCCTTTTCCCAATATTATATGATGTTTGCCCTGATCGGCGGAGCATGGCTGGTCATGCTGTTATGTAAAAATGTGAACGAGAAGATGGAAAGCAGGAAACCTGCCGTTTGGAACGCCGTCGTATGTGCAGTATTGTTTTTGTGGAATATTGTATCTTTTTCAGGGGTCAGTTCCTTTTTGTATTTCAATTTTTAAAAGTTACCAGTGTACCAGACTTTGATAGAAGAGAATGCCCAAGCGGACTTGTCCGCTTTCATACGGCATTTCTCATCCTGATTTGTATGCCGGCTCAAGCAGGTGGATGGGAGTCAGGCTGAAAAGGAGAATGGAAACAGAGGACATGATATGAAAGACGATAAAGGTCAAAAAACAGGTTTGTGCAAAAAATGGGTTATAGTTTTTTTTGTGACATTAATGTCATGTATGGCGGCGGTGATGGGATTGGTTGTTTATGTGGATCCTTTTTTTCAATATCATGCTCCGCTGGAAAACTTTCCTTATCTGATCGACAATCAGCTCAGCCAGAATCCGGGAATGGCGAGAAACATGGAATACGACAGTATCCTTCTCGGCTCTTCCATGACGGTCAACTTTGAGGCGGACTGGTTTTCGGAAAACGGGCTGAATCTTTTAAAGCTGCCTTATAACGGCGCTTACCCAAAAGATATCTCTAATATCATAAAGCAGGCGGATCTTAGCGAAAATGAGCTAAAGGAAGTATTTCTGGGAGTTGATATTGCTTCTTACACGGTAGGTACAGAGGAGACAAAGTACCCCGTGCCGGAGTATTTATACGATAAAAATCCGTTTAATGATATTTCTTATTGGTTCAATAAAGAAGTACTGCTGGACTATATCTTAAAGCCGCCTTTTTCCGGTGACGGGGCGACGGATCTGAGCAGCGTCTATAATTCAGAGTGGTGGATGGTAAACTTTTACGGAAAGGATTATGTACTTTCAAACTATACAAAGCCGGAACAAACAGAGTTTACAGGACAAATATCCGATTATACGGACAGGCTTTTGGAAAATCTGGAGAAAAACCTTCGTCCGGCCATCGAATCCCATCCCGATACGCAGTTTACCGTATTTTTTCCGCCGCCAAGCGTACTGTTTTGGTATGATTACGTACAGAGCGGACAAATGGACGTGGTCATGGAAGAATTTAGGCTGTGCTGTGAGTGGCTTTTTCAGTTTGATAATGTAAGAGTGTTTTACTTTGCAAATTTGGAAGAGGTGATTACGGATCTTGACCTATATGCGGATGTTTCCCATCATAAGCAGGAAATCAACCGGTATATGACGGAATGTTTTGCATCAGGCGAACATGAAGTGACAAACGCAGATTTGGAAGAGGAATTGGCGGATTTCAGAAGAATCATAGACGGGTTTGACTATGAGGGATTGTTTGAGGACCGGGAACGTCAGGAGTAACGAAAAGGCGAAAAGAAATAGGAAAGCTTGACAAGGGTATTAATATGCTCTATTATTTAAACAGTTTTAATAATAATTTAATTAATGATTTGACAAGCATAACACAGTGAAAGGATAGCAAATATGGCATTTTCAAGTATTGCGAAAGACTTAAACAGAAGCAGTATTATCCGGGCGGCGGGCGATTTTAAAGTTTATACCAAACAGGATATTTCGAGAAAAACGAATCTCAGTTTCCCGACGACGAGCAAAATCGTCGATGAACTGGTTTCCGAGAAAATGATTTGTATTTTAAGCGACAAACGCGGCGATACCGGAGGGAGAAAGGCATTTGAATATTGCTTGGATAAAGAATACGCATATAGTCTATGTATCATAGTGGAAATCGGGAAATTAAAAGCGGTCGTCATAAATATGGATAAGGAAAACAAAAGCTTTCAGGAAAAGGAAATAAAGGGGGATATTTCCGTTCAGGATATTTTGGAGTTTATCAGGGAGCAGTTGACCTGCCATCCTAAAATAAAGTCCATTGCCGCAGGTATTCCGGGGGCTGTCCATAATGGAAAGATTTTTTTGATCGATGGGTTCAAGGGTTTGGCAAACTGCGAACTGGAGAAGATTCTTTATGAAGAATTTCAACTTCCCACAATTGTGTTAAACAATATGAATGCGTTGATTTTAGCATTTGAACAGGAAGGAAAAGAAAATATTGCCTGCATCCATATCGGAGAAAAGGGACCGGGATGCAGTTTTTTGGTAAATGGCGCTCCGGTTAGCGGATTTTGCGGGTTTCAGGGAGAAGTGGGATTTAATCCTTTTGACGGGAAACAAACATTCCGGGAAATTGCACAAAACGGTTATCGGAATGTTCCAATGGAGGAGTACATCGGAAAGATCGCGGTTCAGATCGTTACGCTGATCAATCCGCAACGGTTAATGGTTTATCCGTTCGAAAGGGAATGCAATGCAGACATCAGGAAGTACTGTCTGCAATATCTGCCGGAAGAGGTAATACCCCGGATAACCTATTTACATTCTTATGAACCGGATTATCTTTGCGGACTGAAAAAGGCGGGGATCGAACTGTTATTTCAGATCATATGCTGAATGATAAGGAAAGAAGCGTACTTTTAGAATTTAAGTCCGGATTCATAAAAGTAAGCGGGAATAAGGTTAAAAGAAAAACAAGCGCAATGAGCGATTATGAATTTGAGCGTCCGCAAAAGCGGACAGATGGGAGCAAAGATGACAAATACAGATTTTGATTTTAAGCGGATTGCGGAAGGTTATAAAAACAGGCCCTTTTTACACAGGCAGGTGATTGAAAAATTCCAAAGCGACACAGGGAAGACATCCTTTGCACTGGGGCTGGACATTGGCTGCGGCGCAGGACTGTCGACGAAAGCGTTAAAAAATATTTGCGAAAAGGCGATAGGTACGGATATTTCTCCCGAAATGATCCGTGTTGCAAAAGAAGTCTGCAGTCAGGATACTAATATAGAATATTTTGTCGGCAGTGCGGAAGATCTGACGATCGGGGAAGGAAAGGCCGATATTGCCACGGCGGCAGGTGCGATCCAATGGATCGACAGGGAGCGGTTTTTATTAAACATGAAGCGGATCATAAAAGAAAAAGGATATCTGTTAATTTATGATTTTGCAATTTCGGATGTGATGATGGGAAACCCTGCCTATACGGCATGGTGGCATGACCGATATGTAAAAGAGTTTCCTAAGCCATACCGAAATGAAAATGTATGGAAAGAGGAAGATGTGATTCCTTATGGATTTATCATGACAGAACAGGTGGAACTGAATATGGAATATGATTTTGATATGGAGACATTTATAGATTTCATGATGATCCAATCAAATGTTAATGCGAAGATAGATAAAGAGGGAAGGAAAGAGGAGGAAGTGTATGACTGGTTTAGAGAGACGCTCTTCCCCATTTTTCAGGAGAGGGAGCAGCGTCTGGTCTTTAAAGGCTATAGCTGGTATTTGCTGCGGAAAGCGATGACTTAGGGACGGCTCCGGTTCTGTTCCATTATCCGGAAATAAAAATCATATTGACATGCGGCCATATTAGTGATATGGTTAATTACATAAGTAATGAACCAAATAACAAATGGATACAAGCGATAAGGGAAGGCGTTAAATAAATGAATGAATTTTTGACTCAGGAAAAATCCATTTACCTACAAATCAGTGAGATGATAGAAAACGATATTTTACGGGACATTATTTTAGAAGAGGAAAAAGTGCCGAGTACAAACGAACTTGCAAAGATGTATGCGATCAATCCGGCAACGGCGGCAAAGGGCGTCAATATCTTGGTAGACAGGGATGTGCTTTACAAAAAAAGGGGGATAGGGATGTTTGTAGCGACAGGCGCGAAGGAAAAGATAAAATGCTGCAGACAGGAGGAGTTTTACAGTAATTATATTAAAAAATTATTGGAAGAAGCAGAAAGTATAGGGATCTCTAAAGAAGAAGTGATCCGCATGATAAGGGAAAATCATTGATTAGGGAATTGCACAATAAAACGGCGCGGAAATGGAGAAAAGGATGAAAGAAGAGAGATTGACTGGAAAAGGAATTGTAAAAACATACGGAAAAAAAGATGTACTGCATAATGTGGATCTGGAGCTTGAGAAAGGGAAGATATATGGTCTGATTGGAAGGAACGGGGCAGGAAAAACCACGCTTTTGTCCATTCTTTCGGCGCAGAATCCGGCAACAAAAGGGACAGTGGACTATAATGGGATGCCGGTATGGGAGAACAGAGAGGCTTTAGATCACATCTGTTTTTCGAGGGAGATCAATCCGGTCAACAATTCCAAAGCAAACGGGTATCGGGCAAAGGACTATTTAAAAGCGGCGTCCATTTATATGCCGGGCTGGGATCAGGAATTTGCGGACCGGCTGGTGAAAGAATTTGAACTGGATGTGAAAAAGCGGGCTGCCAAGATGTCAAAGGGGATGCTTTCTATGATCACGATTATTATAGCGCTAGCCAGTAAAGCCGATTATACTTTCTTAGACGAGCCGGTAGCAGGACTGGATGTTGTAATGCGGGAATACTTTTATAGAACGCTTTTAGAAGAATTTACAAACAGCGGAAGAACTTTCGTCATCTCTACCCATATCATTGAGGAAGCGGCCGATGTGTTTGAAGAGGTGATCATGCTTGACAAAGGGAACGTGATCTTAAAGGAAAATACACAGGAGCTTTTAGGAAGGGCGCGGCATATAAGCGGGCTTGCAGAAAATGTGGACAGAGCTTCAGCGGGCCTTTTGACTTTCCATGAGGAAACGATGGGAAGGAGCAAAGGAGTGACCGTCCTATTGAAAGAGGGCGAGAAGATAGAGGGGGGTACGGAACTGTCTGTCCAGCCTATGAACCTGCAGCAGGTATTTGTGGCTCTATGTGGGAAAAACGAAAATTAGCAGAAGTATTTGCTCGGTATAGAAACGATAAGTGAAAGGAAAACGGAGGTTGGGGATGAAAGGATACTTAAGAGGTATGTTTTATTGGGTATGTTGTCTGGAAAAATTATTTTTTTCTATCCTAGGGGGAGTGGTAGTTGTTTTTGCAGTTTTTGCATTCGTGGATAAGGATATGGAGCAATTTTACAGATGGACGCTTTCTTATATGCCCATGATGGGGGTCATCTTTTTTATCGCAGGCGGAATAAATATAGCAAATGAGCAGATCCCGATGGTTATGTCTTTGGGGACTACAAGAAAAGAAGCGGCATGGGGAGTGATTATAGCGATGCATGGAACCGCGCTGCAGTTTTGGATATTGACGATTGTATATAACGCCTTTCTTCCGCCCACATATGTGGTAGACAGTTATGTGAAAGTATGTGGGGTACTTTTTTTATTCGGCTGTGCGGGAGGGAACGGATTGGGCGCTGTGGTTCTCAGGTTTGGTTCCAAGGTAGGGTTGAGAGTATATTTATGTTCTCTTTTCCTGCTGGTCGGCGGCGGTATCTTTATCGTCAAGCTGGCAGGGGCTGCCGCAGTGATTTCTTTTATAAGCAGCATGGGGGTATTGGTGGCGGCAATCCTATTTGATGCAGCCGTGTCGGCCGTCTACCGTATGAGCATCAGAAATTATGAAGTCAGGGTCTGACGGCTGGAAAAAGGTTTGTTGACTGGTCTGCGCGCTGCTTGCCGCTAACTTGTTGTCCGTTTATGGATTTGTGCAGAAAAGCAGCGCAGAAATGGAGTAAAAAGTGAAAAAATTTTTAAATATATGGAAACTGGACCTGACTGAATTGTATCAAATGCTTTTATTTATGCTGGCAGGGGGAGTATTCGGTATTGTTTTTGTTAAGATCATAGTGAGCGTGGATTCTACGGCGGAGGGATATCCTGTGGTCGGCGCTCTGATTGCGATGGTCATCGGACTGTTTTTTACAGTGTTAGCCGATATTTTTTCTTTTGGGAGCAAATTTAATCTGGCAGTTTCCATGAGCTGTACGAGAAAAGAATTTTTTATGATGTATTGGATAGAAAATACGTCTCTTATAGCAATAGAAATAGCGGCGGTACTGGGGTTCGGATTTTTGGAAACGCAAATAGGGAGAATTCTGTATGCCAATACGTCTTTAACGGAAGAATTCAATGCACTGCCGTATATAATGGATTTTAGGATCATTGCCGCTTTGGTTTTATTGCTGCCTGCCATAGGGATGGTATTCGGTGCCTGCATATTGAAATTTCAGGTGAAAGCCGTCTGGGCGATCTGGATCTTATGGATGTCTGGCTTTTTGGGATTGGGAAAAATAAGCGATAGGATTTCCCAAAACCCGAATAGTCCGTTTGCGCGTATCCTGCTTGGGATCCCTCCGTTTTTCAAAACCGTACCGGTGCCTGCGCTGGTCGGTTTATTTGCGGCCGCCGCCATATTCCTGTTTATGGTTTCCTTCCTGCTTTTGCGTAAGCAGGAAGTTAAATAGAGAAAGCCGGCGGAAATCTTTCGCAGATTGCGACGTATATCTGATGAAAGCATTTTTCAAACACACTCTAGATTCTGCCTCCGAACAGTGCTATAATCAAGGTATGCAATAGAAACAAGGAGGTGAAGATATGCCGGAGGAAAAAAGACAAGAGGCAATCTGTGAAGTTGCTAAAGAGAACTCCGCAAGGAAACATATTTTGGTTGTGGACGACGACCCGCTCATGCTGAAATTGATCAGGGCATATCTACAGGACGACTATAAAGTTTCGGTGGTAAATTCGGGAAAGATCGCAATAGAATTTTTACTGAAATATAAACCGGATCTGATCCTGCTCGATTATATGATGCCGCTTTATAATGGCGCAACCGTATTAAAAATCATGCAGAGCAAACCAAATACAAAAGATATTCCGGTATTTTTCCTTACCGGAAAGACAGATATCGATACTGTATCGGAATGTCTTGCATTCCATCCCGCGGGTTATATTGTAAAACCGGTGGCAAAAGCCGCTTTGTTGGAAAAGCTTCGGAAATTTTTTGCCGAGCAGCCGTACCGGACAGGCGAAAACGGGGAAAAGGGGATTTGACTCTATGGAAGGTACAGACAGAAAAAAGACGGCAGAAGCGGCGTACGTCATCTATTGCGTTTATGGTATATTTACATGGTGTATCCGCGATTTCATCTACTGGTCCAAATTTGGGATGTTTTTGTTTGCAGCCGGTCTGATAACAGGCGCTTTCCTTACTTTCCGAAAAAATTTTAAAGCAGAGATTCAGGCATATTTTATTGCCGCATCCGCTTCGCTCAATATACTGATCTTCAGTATAGATACGGGGGAATTTACGGAGATATTTACGGTAATATGTGCCTTGACTTGTCTGCTTTCTTTTTACCATATTCCGAAGATCAATTATTTTCATCTGATCGGCACTACCATGTTCATTTTATATAAGCTGTTTGTGGAGCAGAGGTATTTGGACATTACAGAAGAGCAGAATTATTTGGTCATCCTGCGTATTGCCTGTATTTATCTTGTTGAGATTGTCATGCTTGTTCTCATCAAATGGCATCTTAAGGATCTGAAAACATCGCAGGAAAAGACGGAAGAAGCGGAGCTTGCCTGTCAGGCCAAGGCGGATTTTCTGGCCAACATGAGCCATGAGATCCGTACGCCGATGAATGTGATTAACGGTATGACGGAACTGGTCATGCAGAAGGAATTAGATAACGAGGAAAAAGAATATATTTACGGTATCCATACTGCAGGAGAAAATCTGCTTGCAATCATTAACGATATCCTTGATTTTTCCAAGATAGAATCCGGAGAGCTGGAATTATCCGAAGAGCCTTACGAAACGATGTCCTTTTTTTATGACATCAGCAGTATTGCGAAAATACGTCTGGGTGAGAAGAAGGTAGAGCTGTTTGTAGATATCGACCCGAAGCTTCCGGTAAAGCTGATAGGGGACGTGCTCAGGCTGAAGCAGGTTACGTTAAATCTTCTTTCCAATGCGATCAAATATACGGAGCAGGGGCAGATTGTCCTGAGGGCGGATTTTAAGAAAACGCCGGAGGGGATCGACTTGACGATTTCCGTAAAAGACAGCGGGATCGGTATCCGTAACGAGGATATGGAAAAACTGTTCCGTGCATTCGGGCAGCTTGATGCAAAAAGGAGCCGCGCCGTGGAAGGGACAGGTCTAGGGCTTGCTATTTCCAAGGAGATTGTGTCCCTTATGGGAGGGAATCTGCAGTTCGAGAGTACATTTGGCGAGGGGTCGGATTTTTATTTTACGGTTCCGCAGAAAATCTCGGACGGGAATCCTTGTGCCGCCGTGAAAGACAGGGAAAAGATCTATCTCGGCATTTATACGGAAAACAAAGATACGAGGGATGCGATCGTTCAGACGGCGGATCAGTTAGAGCTTGTCTATAAAGAGATCGGGGATAAAGATTCCATTTTGAGAACGGTGCATGAAGAAGGGATTAATCATTTGTTTTTGGATTGTACATTAGGCAGCAGTTTTACGGAATTTTTGAAATTACTGCCTAAAGGAACGGCGGTTTTAGTGTCGGAGGATGTAGATCAAAATCATTATGAAGCTTCCAATGTGTTCGTAGTGAGAAAACCGATATACAGTATGGTGCTGGCATCGGCTCTTAACCATAAAGAACCGGAAAGGGAAGTATACGAAAAGGAAATCCATAGGAACAGAACGCGTTTCCGGGCGCCGGAGGCAGTGGTGCTGATCGTGGACGACAATGCCGTGAACTTAAAAGTTGCCCAAGGTTTGCTAAACTCTTACGAAATGCAGTTAGACACGGCCAAAAGCGGACAAGAAGCGATCGACAAGGTCATGGGAAAAGAGTACGATCTTGTATTGATGGATCATATGATGCCGGGAATGGACGGAATAGAGGCGACGCAGAAAATACGCCAAATGCCGGAAGAGTATTACCGGACGCTTCCCATTATTGCCTTGTCGGCAAATGCGGTACACGGCGCGCAGGAGATGTTTTTGGAGGCCGGAATGAACGACTTTGTGGCAAAGCCGATAGAGATGCGGATCCTTGCGGAGAAGCTGCTTAAGTGGCTGCCGGAGGAGAAGATCGTCAAAGGGGTGGAAGAAGCCGGACAGCCGGATCCGGGCAGCGCTGCGGACGGAGGGAAGACACCGGCCGACGGAACAGAAACTGCAGATAGGAAACCGGCAAAACCTGTGGAAACAAAGCCGGAGGAAATCCGGGCGGAAACGAAGGCGGTCTTGGAGGACCCTGCCGGATCCGATGCAGCCGGCAGGACCGAAAATAGGGAATTTCCTGAGATCGCGGGTATGGATTACAAAACAGGGTTAAATTATGTCGGCGGAGACGAGGAATTGTACAGGGAAGTTGTGCTTGATTATGCGGATAGTGCGGAAGAGAAGGCGGCGGAAATCGAGGACTGCCTGGCAGCCGGGGATATCAAGCGTTTTACCTTAAACGTACATGCACTGAAGGGTGTTTCCAGAACGATAGGCGCCTTTGAAGTGGGAAAACTGGCTATGGAATTAGAGGAGAGCGGTAAAGCGGGAGACTGGAATAAAATCCGGGAAAAGACGCCGCTTTTGTTAAAGCAGTATCGTGAGATCGGGAGGAAACTGAGCGGCAGGCCGGAGGAAGAAAGTACGGAATTATTGCCGATCACCAATGAGGCGGTTACGGAAAAGCTGCATCATCTGCTCGACCTGTTGGAAAAATATGATTCTTTTGGCGCCGAAGAAGCGTTGAAAGATATGGAAAGATATTACTATCCTAAATATGCCATGTGGGAGCTCCTTAAAAAAATGAAAGAGGAAATGAATCAGTTTAATTATGACGCCTGCAAAGAGGCGGCAAGACAGATGTACGATTATGCCACAGAAAAATGATGACGGTACAAGAATGCTGTTTTTAGAAACAGAAAAGGAATAGAAAAGAAAAAATATAAAAGCAGAAGAAAGGGAAAGTCTATATGGAAAAAAGAAAATTGGAAAAGTTAGGGATCGACACATCGTTGCTTGGTTTCGGCTGTATGCGTTTTCCTACCGACGCTGCGGGGAAGATAGACGAAGTACAGGCGGAGAAAATGCTGGATAAAGCAATAGCGGAGGGCGTAAATTATATCGATACCGCATACCCTTACCATGATGGAGAAAGCGAACCTTTTGTAGGGCGCGTTCTAAAAAAATTTGACAGGGGATCTTTTTATCTTGCGACAAAGCTTCCCGTATGGCTGGTAAAGACGGTAGAAGACGCAGAGAGGATCTTTCTCAGCCAGTTAGAACGACTGCAGACAGATTACATAGATTTTTATCTGCTGCATGCAATGAACAAAAACAGTTGGGAACAAATGGTGCAGGCGGGCGTTGTAGAGTTTTGCGAAAAATTAAAAGAGCAGGGGAAGATAAAGTATTTAGGATTTTCATTCCATGATTCTTATGAAGTATTTGAGACGATAGCATCGGCACGGAAATGGGATTTTTGTCAAATACAGTTGAACTACATGGATACGGAAGAGCAGGCCGGATTAAAGGGGTATGAACTGACGGAAAAATTGGGGCTGCCGCTTATTGTCATGGAACCGGTCAAAGGAGGTTCTTTGGCAGGATACTCAGAGGACATCAACGAACGGTTTAAGAAAATGGATCCGAAAGCGAGCATTGCATCCTTTGCGTTGAGATGGGTGGGGAGCCTTCCCAATGTAAAAGTCATTTTAAGCGGTATGTCCAATATGGCGCAGCTTGAGGATAATCTTTCCACGTTTCGCAAGTTTGCACCGCTTTCCGAAAAAGAGGCGGCGGAGATTGAAGATATTGTAGCTGCGTTGAAGAGACGGATCCAAAACGGCTGTACAGGCTGCCGCTACTGTATGCCCTGCCCGGCAGGAGTGGACATTCCGAGAAACTTCAGGATTTGGAATCATTATCATATATACGGGACTTATCAGACGGTAAAATGGGCATGGGAGCATGAGACACCGGAGGCAGAGAAGGCAAAGAACTGTATCAAATGCGGAAAATGCGAAGCCTTATGTCCGCAGAAGATCAGGATCCGTGAGGATCTGGAAAGGGCGCAGGCTGACTTGGATCAACATAAGGGATAAGATTTTTTATGGAAAAAGCGTATAAATTGGAGTTTGGATATGAACAGACCGGCAGCTTATTTGTAAATAGCTGCGGCTGTTCTAAAACGGAGCCGCTGCACAGTTTCGGACCTGCAGTAAAACCATATTATGTGATCCATTATATTTTAAACGGAAAAGGCGTTTTTACGATAGACGGAAAGACTTATCATTTGGAATCGGGATATGGCTTTTACATTAGGCCCGATGAAATGGCATTCTATCAGGCGGATGAAAAAGAACCGTGGACCTATGTGTGGGTAGGATTCAGAGGAAATCAGGCGGAAGAGATTTTAAAAAGTATCGGTCTTTCCACGCTGCATCCGGTGTTCCGTTCCGAACGTTCCGACGAGTTTTACAGCAGCGTAAAAGACATGATGGAGCATAATACCGCAAGCGCGGCCAATGTACTGCGTAGAAACGGACAGTTGGGCGTGTTTCTTTCCGTCATTGCAGAAGGAGCGGACGTCATCGAAAAGGAAGAGAACGATAAGGCCAATAATTATGTGCAGAAGGCAGTGGAGTTTATTCAAAGTAATTATTGTAATCCGATTAAGGTTACGGATGTGGCGGATTATGTTTGCATCAATAGGAGCTATCTGTATACTTTATTCCAAAATTATCTGAACGTATCGCCCCAGCAGTTTTTGACGATATTCAGGCTTACAAAGGCATCCGAACTTTTGCAGTCTACGTCATATTCGATCGAAAGTATCGCTCTGTCCTGCGGATACAGTGATGCGCTTGTTTTTACGAAAGCGTTCCGGCAGATGCGGGGGGTTTCCCCTTCCGTATACCGAAAAGAAATGAAAAACGGCGGAAGTAAAAATAATAAAGAACAGCTCGCTTTAGTGGAAACATTTATCAATGAGATCATCAAAGGACAGAATGGGCAGGATGGCTGACGGAAACGGAAACCAGACTATAGCGGCGGGGCGCGCATAGAGACGTTATGATTGTTTTAACATTTTGACAGGTATTTATAACAAACCGATATAGGAATCGGTTTGTTTTTTTGTTATATACTTTATATAGGGTATTACAAAGGCTATTCCATACTTGAAATCTCATATAGTGAAAGGAGAAGGTTACGATGAAGGATGTTGTATTAGCAAAATTTGCAGAGGTTTTTGGGGATAACGAGGGGGCGAAGGCGTATTTTGCGCCCGGACGTGTAAATCTGATCGGAGAACATACTGACTATAACGGAGGGCATGTATTTCCCTGTGCGCTTACCATTGGGACTTACGGCGTGGCAAGAAAAAGAAACGATAAAAAACTTAGATTTTATTCCATGAATTTTGACAATCTGGGAGTGATAGAGTCTTCCATAGAAAATCTGAAAGCGGAAAAAGAGGCGGGATGGACGAATTATCCCAAGGGGGTAATGTGGGCGTTTGGCGAAAAGGGATATGAGATTCCGTGCGGCATGGATCTTCTCCTAAACGGAAATATTCCAAACGGTTCCGGATTATCTTCTTCCGCATCGGTGGAAGTATTGACGGGATTTATTTTAAAAGATTTTTTTGGTTTCGACGTAACGAATCAGGATCTGGCGCTGATCGGCCAGTTTTCGGAAAATAATTTTAACGGGGTAAATTGTGGAATTATGGATCAGTTTGCAATTGCAATGGGGAAGAAAGACCATGCCATCTTCCTTGATACGGCGGATCTTTCTTTTGACTATGCGCCGATCAAACTGGAAAATGCAAAGATCGTCATTGCCTGCAGCAATAAAAAGCGCGGACTGGGTGATTCCAAATACAATGAAAGAAGAAGCGAATGTGAAACGGCTTTGGAAGAGATCAAGCAGGTAGTAGGCATCAATACGTTGGGAGATCTGACAGAGGAACAGTTCGAAACTTATAAAGCCGCGGTCAAGGATGAGGTCAGACAGAGAAGAGCAAAACACGCCGTATATGAAAATCAAAGGACCGTTAAGGCTGTTGAAGCGTTGAAAGCCAATGATGTGGAGCAGTTTGGAAAACTGATGAACGCATCCCACGTTTCCCTTCGGGACGATTATGAGGTTACCGGAATCGAATTAGATACTTTAGTAGAAGAAGCATGGAAGGTAGAAGGCGTGATCGGTTCCAGAATGACGGGCGCAGGGTTCGGCGGCTGTACCGTAAGCATTGTAAAAACGGATGCGATCGACGGGTTTATTGATAAAGTGGGCAGCGCGTACAAAGAAAAGATTGGGTATGCGGCAGATTTCTATGTAGTAGAGATCGGCGACGGCCCGGTTGTTTTATAAAAATCGAAATAAAAGTGGAGGTCTGCGATGATACAGGATAGTATAAAAAAATTGACTGCATACGGTTTCCATACCGGTTTGATCGGAGAGGAAGATATTATTTATACTGTAAACCGCTTGTTAGAGCTGTTTGACATGGACGAATTAGAATATGACGTTAATGTCATTAAAAATACGGGCTGCGCGGCGGAAGAGTTAGAGGGCGTTCTTTCCGATATGATGGATTATGCTTATGAGCAGGGGATTATGAAGGAAAACAGCGTGGGATACCGGGATCTGTTTGACACGAAGATTATGAGCATCCTTGTGCCAAGACCAGGCGAAGTGATCAAAAAGTTTAAAGAGCTCTATGAAAGAAGCCCGAAAGAGGCAACGGACTATTATTATAAAATGAGTCAGGATACGGATTATATCCGCCGTTACCGGATCAAAAAAGACCGGAAATGGGCGGCGGCAACGGAATATGGGGATTTGGATATCACGATCAACCTATCCAAACCGGAGAAGGATCCGAAAGCGATCGCAGCGGCAAAGAACGCGAAGCAGAGCGGTTATCCGAAATGTCAGTTATGTATGGAAAACGAAGGTTATGCAGGCAGGCTGGATCATCCTGCGAGACAGAATCACAGGATCATTCCGGTTACGATTCAGAATCATAAATGGGGATTCCAGTATTCGCCCTACGTTTATTATAACGAGCATTGTATCGTGTTTAATTCGCAGCATATTCCAATGAAGATCGAACATGATACGTTTTGTAAGCTTTTTGATTTTGTAAAGCAGTTTCCGCATTATTTTGTGGGGTCTAACGCAGATTTGCCGATCGTGGGAGGGTCGATCTTAAGCCATGATCATTTTCAGGGAGGGCGTTATGAGTTTGCCATGGCAAAAGCGCCGATAGAAAAAGAATTTGCGGCAACAGGATTTGAGGATGTGAAAGCGGGTATAGTAAAGTGGCCTATGTCCGTTATCCGTATCAGCGGAAAAGAAACGGAAAGACTGATCGCGCTTGCAGATAAAATTCTTGAGGCATGGAGAGAGTACACGGACGAAGACGCGTTTATTTATGCATATACCGACGGCGAGCCGCATAATACAATCACGCCGATCGCCCGTAAACGCGGCGAAGAATATGAACTGGATCTGGTACTGCGCAATAATATCACTACGGAGGAACATCCCTTAGGGGTATACCATCCTCATGCAAAGCTGCATCATATCAAAAAAGAGAATATCGGCCTGATCGAAGTAATGGGACTTGCCGTTCTTCCGGCAAGACTAAAGGGAGAGATGGAACAGCTTGAGAAGGCGATCCTTTCAGGGGCGGACATCAGAAAAGACGAGGCTCTTGAAAAACATGCGGACTGGGTAGAGGAATTTTTACCTAAATACACCGATATCAGTCAGGACAACATTACGGCTGTCATCCAGAAGGAGATCGGTCTTGTATTTACGCAGGTATTAGAAGATGCAGGAGTCTATAAGAGAACACAAGAGGGACAAAAAGCGTTTGAACGCTTTATAAACAGTCTTTAGGATGAAGTGAAGGCGGCAGCGGGTGTTTCCGGCGAATGGGGAAATACCTGCTGCTATTTGTTTAAAAGAAATAAAAGTCTAAGACATTTATTAAAAGATTGTTGCAGATATGATTTTTTAAGTGTATGAGAAAGGTATGAAAGAGTGAGGCTCCGTTCCGCGTTACTTGATGGAACATGATTATGGGCACCCGTATATACCTCTCTATATAAAATAACGAATCTCAGAGGCCAAATCTTACAAAATAAAAGAAATTTTTTTAATTTTTTTAAAAAAGTTTTATGGCTTGCGTCTTTCTAAGTCTGAAAGCTATAATAAAATAAGATGCCAGTACGGCATTTTTCATCATTATATATGAGAAAATGACATCATTATCGATTTTTTTGACATTTGCCAAAAAGGGGCAGGGAGGTAACGTTTTTGAAATTTTTACTTACGGCAGTCAACGCGAAATATATCCATTCCAATCCGGCAGTGTACAGCTTAAAATCGTATGCCGGGGAGAGATTTAAAGAATTTATCGATATTGCAGAATACACGATCAATCAGCGTATGGAAACGATTCTGGCGGGTATTTTTGAGCGCAGGCCGGATGCGATCGCTTTTTCCTGTTATATCTGGAATTGGGAACTGATACAGGAACTGCTGGAGGAGATTCCCAAGGTGCTGCCGGGGATTCCCATCTGGCTGGGCGGCCCGGAAGTTTCTTTTAACGGAGAAGAGATCATGAAAAAATATCCTCAGCTTACAGGCATTATGATAGGGGAAGGAGAACAAACCTTTAAGGAACTGATCGAGTATTATGTGTGTGAAGCAGAACGCCGGACGGAAAGTCAAAATGACAATAAAAGTCCCGGTGAAAACAGAGACACAGGCGAAGGTGAAAAGACAAGTGAAAATAGAGATTACAGCGGAAATGTAAACGAAAGTAAGGAGTTAAGCAGGATAGCGGGACTGTTACTGGCAGGGGGAAAGACAGAGGAACGGGGATTGACGGATATGGACAGCCTGCCGTTTTTATATGAGGATATGGAGGCGTTCGATAACCGGATCATCTATTATGAATCTTCCAGAGGCTGTCCTTACCGATGCAGCTACTGCCTGTCTTCGATCGATAAAAAGGTGCGCCTGCGGGATTTAGAAACGGTAAAACGGGAATTGCAGTTTTTTCTGGATCAAAAGACGGCACAGGTCAAATTTATTGACAGAACCTTTAACTGCGATCATGAACATGCCATGGGAATATGGCGGTATATTATCCAGAATGATAACGGCGTTACCAATTTTCATTTTGAGATAGAGGGGAATATTCTTACAAAAGAAGAGATCGAACTGTTGCAGGAAATGCGGCCGGGACTGGCCCAATTAGAGATCGGCGTGCAATCGGCCAACCCTGCCACTCTGAAGGAAATCAATCGTTTTACTGATTTTGCAAATTTAAAAAACGCGGTGAAGATGATACGGAAGAAAGGGAATATTCATTTACATCTGGATCTGATCGCCGGACTGCCATTTGAAGATTACAACAGTTTTTCCCATTCCTTTAACGAAGTTTACGGTCTGCACCCGGACCAGCTCCAGCTTGGATTTTTAAAAGTGTTAAAAGGCTCGCCGATGCAGGATAAGGCCGATGAATACGGTATTTTGTATACAAATAAACCTCCCTATGAGATATTGTGCTCAAAATGGCTGTCCTATCAGGATGTGCTTCGTCTAAAGCGTATTGAGGAAATGGTCGAAATCTATTACAACAGTAATCAGTTTATGCATACCCTTTCTTTCCTCGAATCGGCCTTTGTCCATCCTTTCGCTATGTTTGAAGGACTGGCACAGTATTATCAGGATAAGGGGTATTTTACCAACAGCCCCTCCAGAGCTTACCGTTATGAGGTATTGCTTGGATTCGCCCAATGTGTGGATCAGGAAAATGAAGCGTTGTACAGGGAACTTTTGATTTTTGATATGTATCTGAGGGAAAATTTGAAAAGCAGGCCTTCCTTTGCCGGAGAGACGGAAGATGAAGAAAAATGCCGGATCAGGGAATTCTACGAAAAAGAAGCAAGTATGCCCTGTTATTTAAAAGCGTATGCCGGATTTTCTGCAAAGCAGACATCTAAAATGACGCATATGGAGCCGTTTTCGTATCCGGTATGGCTGGACGGGGAAAAGATCAAAGAATCCGTATCAAAAGATCGTACCGCTGCGGAGAGCGGGCCTAAGAAAAGACAACTGGTATTGTTTGATTATAAGAAGAGGAATCCTTTACACTCGGAAGCGGCAGTGTATCTTATAGAAGGATGAGAGAGGAGACAGATCATGGCGGCGAAGAAACTGACAAAGGAGAAACAACAGCAGGTGAAAGAAGTTTTGGATCTGCTGGATAAGCAATACGGCACGGAATATGTATGCTATCTGCAGCATGAGAACGCATGGCAGCTTTTGATCGCAACGATATTGAGCGCGCAATGTACGGATGCGAGAGTAAATATCGTGACAAAGGACCTGTTTCAAAAATATCGTTCTATCGACGATTTTGCGAAGGCGGATTTGAAAGAATTGGAAAAAGATATTCATTCTACGGGCTTCTATCATAATAAGGCTAAAAATATCATTGCATGCTGCAAGGACCTGAGGGACAGGTTCGGAGGCGAAGTGCCGGAAGGATTGGAAGAATTAACTTCTCTTGCCGGAGTGGGAAGAAAAACGGCCAACGTGATACGGGGGAATATTTACCATGAACCGAGTATAGTGGTGGATACTCATGTAAAGCGCATTTCCAAAAAACTTGGTTTTACACAGGGAGACGATCCTGTAAAAGTAGAATTTGAGCTGATGGAGGTGCTGCCCAAAGATCATTGGATCTTATATAATATCCAGATCATTACCTTGGGCAGACAGATCTGTAAAGCGCCCACGCCGAAATGTGAAGAATGTTTCCTGACGGAACAATGTGAAGATTATAAAAAGCGGATGGGAAAATTGTGATTTGGGGCATTTTTCCGGACGTATTATGGGAATGAAATGTGGTACGCAGACAGATAGGAGTAAATGTGTTAAAAGATTATCTAAGTTTGGACATAGAGACTACGGGGTTAAATCCTAAGACGGAAAAAATCATTGAGATAGGGGCGGTAAGAGTAAGAAACGGATCGATAGTAGCACGTTTTGAAAGCCTGGTGTCGCCGGGAAGGCTTTTGGAAGAGCGGATCACGGAGTTGACCGGGATCACGGATGAAATGCTGAAAGCGGCTCCGGAAAAAGAAGAGGTCATTCCGAGATTTTTAGAGTTTGCCGGAGAGGATATTCTGCTGGGACACAGTATCCTGTTTGATTATTCTTTTTTAAAAAAGGCAGCGGTAAACTGCAATCGTCAGTTTGAAAGAAGAGGTATCGATACGTTAAAACTGGCAAGGAAATTTCTTCCCGATATAGAGAGCAGGAGGCTTTCTCACCTGTGTTCTTACTTTGGGATCGTACATCATGCCCACCGCGCGTTGGCAGATGCGGAAGCCACGGCCAGTCTGTATCAAAAACTTGAGGAAAGATTTTATTCCGAAGAAGATTTTAAACCTTTTCCGCTTCAGTATAAAGTGAAAAAGGAATCCCCCGCAACAAAAAATCAAATAGAAAGGTTATATTGCCTTTTGGAAAGGCATAGACTGGATATAGAGGCAGATGAGGAGCTTTCCGCCTGCCTTCGTATAGAACTTGATAAATTAAGTAAAAATGAAGCTAGTCGTTATGCGGATCGGATTCTTTCAAAATGCGGACGATAGACGGCTTCATTGCGGAATGCAGTCCTTCTGCAATCTGCACAAGACTTTCTATTTTCTGCGTCTGTCCGTTTTTCCGGTAAATATCGGAGAGAATGGCATAGGAGGCGCTGACGTCCGTTTTTGTGGAAACGGCAAATTCCAAAATGGTTTTGGCTTCTTCCGTATAACCTGACTGATAAAGAAGAGACGCCCATTTTTGGAGGGTACGCGCCAGTATGGTGTAGTTTTGGTCATAATCTATCAGTACGGGCAGATTAGGGGCGCCGTACTGCAATTTCAGATCCGTGTTGGACAGGCCGGTCAGATTGACGATCTTTTGTTCGCTTAGATTCCATAGGAGCTGATGGCATTCCGATACTTCCGGATCATCTTTTAAAACGCCCATAGGAAGGAAATCAAAGGGGATGGAAATATATTCCAGATCATCAAGGGGCTTTTTTCTGGTATTATTAGCAGCAGCCTCCCTTTCCCAAAATGAGTTGGCGATTTTTGCTTCTTTATGGTGCTGTTTTTTCAGCTCATAGAAAAGCCAGATGCAGAATACGATAAAACTTGCAAAAAACGGTAATTTCATATATAATATCCTTTCAATAAAGAAGTTTTCCTGATTATGTGTAAGCGTCGGAAAGGCAGGCCTGACATTATGTTCAATATACATAATAATAAAACAAAACGTATCATTTCCGCAATTATTATTGTGATTTTAGTAATTGCTATGATAGTTCCAACTTTAGCATATTTGATCAATTAATTCAAATATTGAATTAATTGGGAGGCAGATGGGAGTTAGTGTGAGAAGTACTTCCAGCCGTTCACAGCAGAGGCTGTTTCACCAAGGCAGCATAGCCGCCTTGGAAGTACTAAGTCTCGCACAGGGGAATGTCCAAAGTACGGGGATTCTCCGCACCGATTTGAGATTTCGCAAAGCGAAATCATGGAGGTTAGTATGAAAAAAAGGTATTTTAATGTTGTTATTGGAATGGCGGCGTTGGTTTTGCTGGGCATACCTAATATGGAGGCGGATGCAAAGGCGGCCGGGACGATCCATACAGGCGTCTATGCGGACGGAATCGACCTCTCCGGTATGACGACTGCGGAAGCGGAGCGTGCAATTAAAGATTATGTGGAATCTTTGGAAGAAGAAGAGATTACTTTTCTTGCAGCGGAGGATAACCCGGTCACGGTAACGGCCGGAGAACTTGGACTGCAATGGAAAAATAAAGAGATCGTGCAGGAGGCGATTTTACTCGGTACGGAAGGAAATATCGTACAAAGATATAAAGCCCTTGCGGATCTGGCAAGAGAGAATAAGGTTTACGATATTACGTTTTCCGTGGATAAAGAAACGGTCCGTACTTTGATCGAGGAAAGATGTGCGGAATATAATGTAGAGGCAGTGGATTATTCACTTGTCCGTGAGGATGACGGATTTAAAGTAGTGGACGGACAGACCGGACTTCAGGTAGACGTAGACGCTTCTGCAGACAAAGTAGCCGAATACATAGAAAACGAGTGGGATCATGGTCCGGCAGAACTGGCATTGGAAATCATTGTGGACGAACCTCTTGGAAGCGAGCAGGAGCTTGCTAAAATAAAAGATATTTTAGGAACGTCTACGACCAGTTATTCTACTTCAGGTAAATCGAGAAGCGCCAATGTGGCTAACGGATGCGATCTGATCAATGGGATAACGCTTTATCCAGGGGAAGAATTTTCCACTTACGAAGCGATTGCACCATTCAGCACGGAAAACGGCTATTATCTGGCAGGTTCTTATTTAAACGGGCAGGTGGTGGAAAGTTTGGGAGGCGGTATCTGTCAGGTGTCGACTACCCTCTATAATGCAGTACTGCAGGCGGAACTGGAAGTGACGGAGAGACATAATCATTCCATGATCGTGACATATGTAGAACCTTCGGCGGACGCTGCCATTGCGGAATCTTCGGGAAAAGATTTTAGGTTTATCAATAATACGGATACGCCTATCTACATAGAAGGCATTACCACTCCGGATAAACAGATCACGTTTAATATATACGGTGCGGAAACAAGAGATCCGGAACGGGTAGTTACCTATGAGAGCGTAGTTTTGTCGGTAACCAATCCCGATACGGAAATGATCTATACGGACGCAGGGCAGCCGGTCGGATATGTGTCGGCAGTGCAGAGCGCACATATCGGTTATAAAGCGCAGCTTTGGAAAGTGGTGACTGTTAACGGAATAGAAGAGAGCAGAGAACAGATCAACAGCAGCAGTTATAAGATGACGCCGCGAAGCGTGACTATCGGCGTTGCAACGGATAATCCGGACGTATATAATCAGATCATGGCGGCGGTTGCCACATGTAATATTGATTATGTAAGGGGAGTAGCGGGAGCCCTCGCCACAGGAGGAGAGATACCGCCTGCGCCGGTCGTTCCTGAAGCGCCGCCGGTGGAGCAGCCACCCCAGCAGACGCCGCCCGAACAACAGCCGCCGGAGCAGCAGCCGCAGCCGGAAGGAGAACTTCCGCCGATTTAGTTTATATAAGAGCGAATTGCGGAGGGGATACGGATCCATGAGACTTGGAAAAATTTCTGAGAACGTTTTAAGACGTTCTGTACTGAAACAAATCAAAACGAAAAGAAACGAAGTGATAAACGGCGCAGGCGTAGGGGAAGACTGCGCCGTTTTTTCGTTGGGAGAAGGGGAGTGTGCGGTAAGCATGGATCCCGTATTGTATGGAAAAAGCAGGATTCCTGCTTATGCGGTCATAAAGGCCGCTAATAATTTGGCAGCAGGGGGCGCGAAGCCGATTGGAGTTATGGTGACAGCGCTGTTTCCGGTAAATATTTTGGAAACGGACATAAAGGAAATGATGGCGGAAGCGGAAGAAGCCTGTGCCATGCTTGGCATTCAATTGGCTGGGGGGCACACCGAGATATCCGACGCCGTGTCAAAACCGATTTTTATTACTGCAGGAATCGGGATGACAGGAAAAGGTGAAGCCATATATACAAAAGGAGCAAAACCCGGTCAGGAGATCGTTGTCACGAAGTGGATCGGATTGGAAGGAACTGCAATCATTGCAAGGGAAAAAAAAGAAGAATTATTGACAAAGTATCCAAAACATCTGGTGGAAGAAGCGGAAAGTTTTGAAAAATATCTTTCTGTTCTTCCGGAGGCTGCCGTCGCCATGCAAGCTGGCGCTACTGCCATGCATGATGTTTCAGAAGGCGGGATTTTCGGTGCGCTTTGGGAGCTGGCGGAAAGTTCCGGCGTAGGGCTGGAGGTAGATTTTAAGAACCTGCCTGTAAGACAGGAAACGATAGAGGTTTGTGAATACTTTGATCTGAATCCCTATCAGCTTATTTCGGGAGGAAGCCTGCTGATCGTAACGGATCATAGTTTAGATCTGGTAAGGGAATTGGAGAAAGAAGGAATCCGCGCGGCGGTAGCGGGTAAGATAACGGCCAATCATGACAGAGTGGTCATAAAGGATGGAGAACGCCGCTTTTTGGAACTGCCGGGAACGGATGAAATCTACCGGTTGAGAAGTGTGTAAAGAGCGCAGGAGGTATAAAATATGAGAGAAGAATTATTATCTGTTATAGAGAAGAACAGCCGGATGGATTTAAAAGAACTTGCGGTGATATTGGGAGCAGAAGAGATAGATGTGGTCAATGAGCTTGCTGATTTAGAACGAGAGGGAATCATATGCGGTTATCATACGTTGATCAACTGGGAAAAAACTTCCATTGAAAAGGTAAGCGCATTGATAGAGGTACGCGTAACGCCGCAAAGAGGACAAGGATTTGATAATATTGCGGAAAGGATCTATAAGTATCCTGAGGTGGACGCCGTATATCTGATTTCGGGAGGTTATGATCTTCTTGTTTCGCTGGAAGGAAAAAGTCTAAAAGAAGTGGCGCAGTTTGTTTCGGATAAACTTTCTACCCTGGAAAGTGTTTTAAGCACCGCTACCCATTTTATACTAAAGAAATATAAAGATCATGGCACCGTGATCTCCAAGAAAAACGAAGACGAAAGGGAGAAGATCATGCCATGAGAAATCCATTAGCCGATAAAGTTGTAGAAATGAAACCCTCAGGTATCCGTAAGTTTTTTGACATCGTAAGTGAAATGGAAGATGTGATCTCCCTTGGCGTTGGCGAACCGGATTTTGACACGCCCTGGCATATACGCGACGAGGGGATCTATTCGCTGGAGAAGGGACGTACTTTTTATAGTTCTAACGCAGGTTTGAAAGAACTTAGGATGGAAATCTGTAATTATATGGACCGAAAGCTGTCCGTACGCTATGACTATAAAGAAGAAGTTCTTATAACGGTTGGGGGCTCGGAGGCTATTGACCTTGCGATGCGTGCCATGCTCAATCCGGGAGAAGAGGTATTGATACCTCAGCCCTGTTTTGTCTCTTATGAACCTTGTACGATTTTGGCGGGCGGCGTTCCTGTCGTGATTGAGTTAAAAGAAGAAAATGAGTTCCGCCTGACCGCCAAAGAGCTTTTGGACGCTGTTACGGAGAGGACAAAGATTTTAGTGCTGCCGTTTCCCAATAATCCGACCGGAGCTATTATGGAAAGGAAGGACTTAGAAGAAATTGCAAGGATTGTAGAGGAAAAAGATATTTTTGTTATCTCTGATGAAATTTACAGCGAATTATTTTATCATGATGAGAAATATGTCTCCATAGTCAATATGCCGGGCATGAAGGAGAGGACGGTTTTGATCAACGGTTTTTCCAAATCATATGCAATGACCGGATGGCGGCTCGGTTATGCCTGCGGTCCGAAAGAAATCATGAAACAGATGACAAAGGTTCACCAGTTTGCTATTATGTGCGCGCCTACAACAAGCCAGTATGCGGCGATTGAAGCATTAAAAAACGGGGATGAGGACGTAGAGGAGATGCGGAAGGAATATAACCGCAGAAGGCGTTACCTGCTATATGCGTTTAGAGAGATGGGGCTGCCTTGCTTTGAACCTTACGGCGCATTTTATGTGTTTCCTTGTATTAAGCAGTTCGGATTAACAAGCGATGAGTTTGCTACCCGTCTGCTGGAAGAGGAAAAGCTGGCGGTAGTACCGGGAACAGCGTTTGGGGACTGTGGGGAAGGCTATCTTCGCATTTCCTATGCCTATTCGCTGGATAATCTGAAAGCGGCAATCGGAAAATTGGAGAACTTTATCAGGCGTTTAAGAGCAGATTGATATTACGGTTTGAAATTGCTTATGCTGCAGAGACTGACAGAAATGATGATTCAAATATATTTTAAAATCGGCATAGGGAGAAAGGACATGTTGAAAGGATGAATATTGTTTTATTTCAGCCGGAGATCCCGGCCAACACCGGTAATATAGGGCGGACTTGCGTAGCGACGGATACCAGACTGCATTTGATTGAACCGCTGGGATTCCGACTGAATGAAAGGGAAATCAAAAGAGCCGGCATGGACTATTGGGAACATTTGGACGTTACCCGTTATATTAATTACGACGATTTTCTAAAGAAGAATCCTAACGCTAAAATTTGGATGGCGACCACCAAGGCAAGGCAGGTTTATACGGAAGTCGTTTACGGGCCGGACGATTATATTATGTTTGGCAAAGAAAGCGCAGGGATACCAGAGGAGATTTTGGTAGAAAATGAAGAAACATGCATCCGTATTCCGATGCTTGAAAAAATACGGTCTTTGAATTTATCAAATTCGGCCGCGATTGTATTATATGAGGCGCTGCGCCAAAATCAGTTCTCCCATATGCAGAGGGAGGGAGAACTGCACAGACTGCAGTGGCGCCGCTGACCGGCGGCCGCACGGCGGTGGAACTTCAATCTTCGTCTTCCATAGCGGATTTGGCAAGGGAGAAGATAAACTCGGAACCTACGCCTTCCGTACTGATGACGTTGATATGTTCTCCGTGGGAATGGATGATCTCTCTGGTGATAGAAAGACCGAGTCCGGTTCCCTTTTTATCTTTTCCACGGGAAGAGTCGGATTTGTAGAACCGGTCCCAAATAAGTTTTAAATCGTCTTTCGGTATACCGATCCCGTTGTCTTTTACAGAAATAAAGATTTTATTTCCTTTTTCCGTAGTTTCGATCTTGATTACCGAATTATGATGGCTGAATTTAATAGCGTTGTCAATCAAGTTATACAGTACTTGCTGGATTTTTTCCATGTCGGCATTGACATACATACTTTCGCCGGTGAGGATCAATTCGATGGCAATATTTTTTTGCCTGCAGGTACCTTCACAGGTCGCGGCAGTATTGCGGATCACTTTATTGATATCAAAATCGGTCTTGTTCAGAAGCATACCTTTTGTATTCAGGTTATTTAAAGTTAAAAGACTGTTGGTTAGCTTAGTCAGGCGGGTGGTCTCATTGAGTACGATATTTAAATATTTATCGTAAGCCTCAGGCGGTATCGTGCCGTCCAGCATAGCTTCCAGATATCCCCTGATCGAAGTGAGGGGAGAGCGGAAATCATGGGATACGTTGGCGACGAATTTTTTCTGATTATCCTCAAAGCGCGCCATTTCGCTTGCCATATAAGAAAGCGAGGCGGCCAGATAGCCCATTTCGTCTTCGCTTTCTACGGAAAATTCATAGTGCATATTTCCGGCGGCATATTGTTCGGTCGCTTCTGTAATTTTACGGAGAGGAATGTAGACCATTTCCGTAAAGAAGATCAATATGATAAGTGAGAGCAGGAATAAAATACATAAAGTAATGTAAGAAATATTTAAAAGGCCGTTGGAGGTAGCGTAAATATCATTCATGGAAGTATGAATGACAACATATCCCCTGACTTTAAATTCCGAAGTGATCGGTGCAAATACACTAAGCATCTCTTCGTCGAAAGAGTGAAAAAAGTTTCCGATCGTATAATAAGAACCGGCAGTTACGGTGGGATCAAAACCTTCTACCACTACTTCGTTTTCCACGTCCAGTTTTTGGGAGGAATCCAAGATCATACGTCCGGAAGGATTGATGATCCAGATCGTAGCGGAAAGATAAGTTGACAGGGCGCCCAACTGGGACTGTACCACGTCCAAAGTCGTTACCGTATTATAAAGATCGGAAGCATAGGTATTGGCGATCAGGGTGGCTTCTTTGTAAAGTGCGTCGGCTTTTTCCCGGCGGAGCTGCTCCGTAGTCATACTGGAAACAAAGGTAGCGACGACGATAAAGCCGAATACGCCGAATATGATATAGGCAAGTACGAATTTTAAGTAGAGTGTTTTCCTCATTGATAGGCGTCCCTTTCCCAGAGCGTAAATTGTCAAATCCTTAATTTTTCACCTCAAATTTATAGCCGATTCCCCAAATGGTAGAAATCTTCCATGATGCGTGGTCCTTGATCTTTTCGCGGAGGCGCTTGATATGGACGTCGACAGTCCGGGTATCGCCGATATATTCATATCCCCAGATCTGATCTAAAAGCTGCTCCCTTGTAAAAACATGATTCGGCGAAGAGGCAAGAAAATATAAAAGCTCTAATTCTTTAGGCGGCATATCAATCGTTTTTCCCATATAGACCACGGAATAATTCGTCTGGTTAATGACCAGATCGGGGTATTCCACGCTTTTCACGTCGGAATCCGGAGAAACGGCGGCGGCGGGTTTATAACGCCTGAGAACGGCCTTTACTCTTGCCACCAGTTCTTTAGAATCAAAAGGTTTCTCTATATAATCGTCGGCGCCCAGTTCCAGTCCCAGCACTTTATCAAAGATTTCACCTTTTGCCGAAAGCATGATGATCGGCGTACCGGATTTGGCGCGTACTTCCCGGCAGACCTGATAACCGTCGATACCCGGCAGCATCAGATCCAGTAAAATTAAATTGGGAGCAAAGGAATCTACAGCGGAAAGTGCGGACTCCCCATCGTTAACGATCATAGTTTCAAAGCACTCTTTTGTTAAATATAGGGAAATAAGTTCCGCGATATTATTGTCGTCGTCTACGATCAAGATTTTTTGTTTATTTACCATGCTAATCCTCCATATGCTGGCAGCCCGTGGATCTGGGGCATCCATATTTACAAATATATCATTTATTTAAAAACTGCGATAGTCACGCCGGAGTCGCCTTCCCCATATTCGCCGAGCTGGAAGGATTTCACATATTTTACCCGTTTTAGATGGCTCTGCACCGCACTGCGCAATGCTCCCGTACCTTTTCCGTGGACGATTCGCACGCTGGGAAGGTGAGCCAGATAGGCGTCGTCCAAATATTTATCCAGTTCGGAAATAGCTTCGTCTACCGTCTTCCCTAAAAGGTTGATCTCATGGGACACGGAAAAAGATTTGGACATTTTTAATTTACCCGTACCGGTTCCGTTGCGTTTAGAAACGGGTGTAGTCAGCGTCTCTTCCTGAATTAGTACTAAATCTTTAATATTGGTCTGGGAACGCATGATACCGCATTGTACAAAAAGGTTTCCTTTATTATCTGGCAGCGAGCTGACGGTTCCTTTCAGCCCCATGGATAAGATCTTTACACTGTCGCCGAGGCGTAACTGTCCGGGTTTGATTCCGCCCTGTTTCGGAGCGGGGGCTTTTAAAGAAAGCTGATCGTTCTTTTCGGAGATCTTACCCCGGAGTTTCTGTCTCGCTTTTTCCAGATCCTGCATGGATGCGTTAGGGCCGGCTTTTTGAAAAGCCCGGATCGTTTCGTCAGCAGTATCTTTTGCCTCCTGTAAAATAGTCCGCGCCTGTTCATTGGCCTCCCGTAAAATCCGGTCCTTGGACTGGTCGATCTTTTCCTGCTTTTGCTTCAATTGTTCTTTTAACTGTTCGATCTCTCTTTTATAAACGGCGATTTCATTCCGCTCATTCTCAATGGTGATACGGCTTTGTTCCAAGTCCGTCAGCAAATCTTCAAAGCTCTCGTTTTCATCGCTGATCTGTTCTTTTGCCGCGTGAATAATCTCGTCGGGAAGCCCCAGCTTGGAAGAGATGGCAAAGGCGTTGCTCTTTCCGGGAATACCAATCAGAAGACGGTAAGTCGGGCGCAGCGTTTCTATATCAAATTCGCAGCAGGCATTTTCCACAAAGGGAGTGGAAAGAGCATATACTTTGATCTCACTGTAATGAGTAGTTGCCATGGTGCGGATTCCCCGGCCGTGCAGATGATTTAAAATGGCAATGGCAAGGGCGGCGCCTTCCGTAGGATCGGTTCCGGCCCCGAGTTCGTCAAAAAGGCATAAAGATTCTGCATCCGCATGGGCAAGGATAGACACAATGCTTGTCATGTGGGAAGAAAAAGTACTGAGACTTTGCTCGATACTCTGCTCATCTCCAATATCGGCGTAAACTTCCGTAAATATGGAAAGCTCGGAGCGATCCAGCGCCGGAATATGAAGTCCGGCCTGCCCCATCAGCGTAAAAAGGCCCACTGTTTTTAAGGAAACGGTTTTTCCGCCGGTATTTGGACCGGTAATGATCAAAAGATCAAAATCTTTTCCAAGATGGATGTCAATGGGAACCACTTTCTTCTTGTCGAGCAAGGGATGGCGTCCTTTTCGAATATGGATATAATGCTCCGTATTGAAAAGCGGTTTGGTTGCGTTCATATCCATTGCCAAAGAAGCTTTGGCAAATACAAAATCCAAATGCGTCATCAGCTTTTGATTTTGCATCAGCGTTTCCGCATACTCGGATGCCTGTACGCTTAAATTGGCGAGAATGATTTCAATTTCTTCTTTTTCTTCGATTTCCAGTTCTTTTAATTTATTGTTTAGGTTTACGACTGCCGCCGGTTCGATGAACAGAGTGGAGCCGGTGGAAGACTGGTCATGGACCATGCCGGAAACCTGTCCTTTGTGTTCGGCTTTGACCGGAATGCAGTATCGGTTATTCCGCATAGTGATGACCGCATCCTGAAGATAAGTCCGATAGGAGCCGTTTACCATGCTGTTTAACTGGCTGTGGATCTTATCGTTGGTCGACGCCATGCTGCGGCGGATATGCTTTAACGTTGACGAGGCGTCGTCGCTGATCTCATCTTCCGAAAGAATACACCTTCTGATCTCTGAAGAAAGCGGAGTCAGAGGCTCCAATCCGTCAAAATATTCACTAAGGGAATCTTTGGGCGAATCTTCCTTATCGTTTCTTCCGTAAGATTTTATCCGCGCAGTATTCTCTAAAAGAGAGGCAATTTTAAGAAGTTCGGTTATGGAAAGGGAACTTCCGATTTCTAAAGATCTTAAAGCAAATCCTAAGTCTTTATTGCCCCCAAACGAGGTGCTGCCCTTTTTAAAAATTCGGGAAAGGGCGTCCTGAGTTTCTTCCTGCGCCTGATCGATTTCTTTCAGATTATGGGAAGGGGTCAGCGTTTGGCAGACATGCCGTCCCGGATCGGAAGTGGCGCGGTCCGTAAGCAGATCGATAATTTTGTTATATTCTAAAACGCGTAATACTTTTTCGTTCACAATACTCTCCATTCTTATTTGCAATAACCCGGACAGCCGTATGTCTCCGGGTCTGGTTTCTGATATCAAATGTGTGCGGCTTCGTGCGGCAGAGGTGTGTTTATCATTTTAACATAATTTTATTGGAATTACTATCTTTCATGAAAGTGTTTTGCATAATCGTTTTCTATCAATCTGTATCATGGCCGGATATAAAAAATATCAGAAAAGCGCCAGTAAAACCGGTAGCTGTTGAGAACATATGGAAAATGCATTATAATAGTGAAAGTCGGGATTTGACCGGAAACAAGACAATAACAGAGTATGGGACATCCACAAAAACGGGAGCTGCAATGGAAACAAAAAGATATATGATCCTCATTAAAGATCAGATCAGGACAAAGGATATTGCTTTTTGCAAATACAATAACAATACACATCAATGGGAGGTTCGTTTTAACGGAAACAATGAAGTGTATAGTTATTCATATGTTAATGTAGAAAAGTTGAAAGATCCCGAAAGGATACTTCCGGATCATGTCCGTATCAGCAGGGCCGGAAAAGAATTTTTTGACATACAGGCTATTTATGTTTTTTATGGAAAGGGAATATACTGGCACATATGCTTCGGTAACGGCAGCGAGAGAGATTACAGGCAGGAGGAGCTGCATATCCGTAAATCCTGTCTTAGCGATCCTAAGTCGGGTAACGTATTTGCATATTTAAAGCAGATTTCCGCATTGAGCGGTTTGAAAAATAAAGAGACCGGAGAGAAAATATTAGAAAAGCGTTATGAGGGATTAACATATATTGATGAAAAACTTGCGCTGGCAAAGTATTTAAATCCGGCGGGAGAAACTTCGGCTGCAGCACAAGAGGTCATACCGATCTTTCCTTTCGGCTGTAATAAGAGCCAGTACAAGGCCGTAAAAAATGCGCTGGAAAATCAGTTCAGCGTGATTGAAGGGCCTCCGGGGACTGGAAAAACACAAACGATTTTAAATATTATTGCCAATATATTAGTGCAGGGAAAAATGGTTCAGGTTGTTTCGAATAATAATGCTGCGATTGAAAATGTATATGAAAAATTGTCCGCACCTAAATATAATTTAGGATTTTTAGCTGCATCGTTGGGGAATGCCGATAATAAAAAAGCGTTTATCGATAATCAGAGCAAAGAGTATCCGGAGTTTTCAACATGGTTTATAGAGGGCGGAAGTTTGGACGCCTTAGCAGAGGTAAAAGCAAAATCCGAATTATTGAGCATTGTTTTTGACAAACAGGAAACTTTGGCATATTTAAAACAGGAACTTGCACAGATCAAGTTGGAACAAAGATATTTTGAAGAATATTTGATTGAGTCGGATATAAACATCGGCTCTGTACGGACTCCGAAAAGAGTGCGTTCCCAAAGGTTCATGGAAATGTGGAGAAAGTGTGAGGAATGTTTGGATAAGGGAAAGAATCTGGGGATTTTTTTTAAGATAAAAAGTATATTTTTATACGGCATCAGTGACTGGGAGTTTTATAAGCAGGATATTACTAAAATAATCGCTGTCTTTCAAGGGTTGTTTTTCAAATATAAAGTTTTGGAAATAACGAAAGAAGTAGGTCAGATTGAGGAATATTTAAAAGAAGTAAATACGAATCTGCTGGACGATATGTGCAGTCAGTCTATGGAGATATTGAAAGATATTTTGGCAAGAAAATATGGCGGTAAAAAACAGAGGGAACAGTTTTCCGAAAGTGATCTGTGGAAAAATGCACAGGCGGTATTATCGGAATATCCGATCATTTTAAGTACTACGTTTTCATCAAGAAGCAGTCTGGGCGGTGATATTGCGTATGATTATCTGATCATGGACGAGGCGTCGCAAGTTGATATTGCAACAGGCGCACTGGCGCTTTCAGGCGCAAAAAGGGCAATTATAGTTGGGGATACAAAACAATTGCCTAATGTGATCACGGAAGATACAAAACAGAAATCGGAAATCATATTTCAAACGTTTAGTATTCACGAAGGATACCGATTTACGAAAAGTTTTCTTCAGTCAGTTTTAGAGGTCATTCCGGATGTAGAACGGGTTTTGCTTAAAGAACATTACCGGTGCCACCCTAAGATCATTCATTTTTGTAATCAAAAGTTTTATAACGGCGAACTGATTATCATGACGGACGATCACGGAGAAAATAACGTATTAACCGCAATAAAAACGGTGAAAGGAAATCATGAGAGGGAACATTACAGCCAAAGACAGATCGACGTGATCAAGAAAGAAGTGCTGCCCTTTCTTCAAACCGAAAAAAAGGAAATTGGGATCATTACTCCATATAAAAATCAAGTAGAAGCTATGGGCAGACAACTGGAAGGGATAGACATCGCTACGGTCCACAAATTTCAAGGAAGGGAAAAAGATACAATTATCATATCGACAGTAGACGATGAACTTTCGGATTTTGCAGACGATCCTTATTTGTTAAACGTAGCCGTTTCAAGGGCGAAAAAACAGTTGGTCTTGGTCACGTCAGGGAATGAGCAGGCATTAGAACGTAATATCAGCGATCTGATATCCTATATCCGGTACAATAATTTTGAGGTACGGGACAGTAAAATATATTCCATATTTGATTATTTATATAAGCAATATATGTCAGAACAACAAAAATACTTAAGTTTACATAAAAGAATATCACAATATGATTCCGAAAATCTGATGTATGCGCAGATTTCTGATATCCTGCGTAATAATGCATATATCAATTTAGACATTGTATGTCATTTTCCGTTAAGACTTTTGATACGAAGCAAGGAACTGCTGGATGAAAGAGAAGGCAAATATGTGATGCATCCGGGCACGCATATAGATTTTCTTATTTTTAACAGAATAAGCAAAGGGGCCGTTTTGGCAATCGAGGTAGACGGATATGATTTTCACAAAACAGGTACGGCCCAGTCGGACAGAGATAAATTGAAAGACCATATATTGGAAATATATCATATTCCCCTTCTTAGGTTTAAAACAAATGGAAGCGAAGAAAAAGAGACCATAGAGGCAAAATTAAAAGAAAGGTTAAGAGTGATTATTTAAAATTTAGTATCGATCGCAGGGATGTTTCTTTACTTTAGGAAATAAAACCGCTATACTGATAAAAGCATTTAAGAAATCGCTAAACTTACTTGAGAGTGTGAAAAGCATCTGTTTTTTCATGTATTTTGAAGCATAGACTATCCTAACGGGAAAGGAGGATAACCGATTTTATGAATAATCCGGAAAGAAACCGAGATTCAGATTTTATGAGTGAAAGAATAAAAGAGCGTCCTGTGAACAAGAAAAAATTATTGAGAAGGACGATCATTACGGCATCTATGGCAGTTATTTTCGGATTGATAGCCTGTTTTACTTTTTTGGTATTAGAGCCTGTTTTCACGAACTGGCTTTATCCGGAAGAAGAGCCGAAGCTTATTGAACTGCCGGATATCACGGACGAAATGCTGCCTGAGGACATGCTGACAGAAGAAGACGCGCAGCCGGAGACGGAAAGCGCAGTAAGGCTTGAAGAGGAACAGATCGAACAGATCCTTTCCGGAGTAGAGCTTGATCTGGAGGACTATAAAGGAATTTATGACTCTCTTGCAAACCTTGCAAAGGAGGCGGAAAGATCTCTCGTGACGGTTACCAGCGTGACTTCCGATGTGGATTGGTTTAATAATACTTATGAAAACAAAGGAGTAACCTCAGGGCTGATCATTACGGATAACGGAAGAGAGCTTTTAATATTGGCGGACAGGGCTGTCATTGAAAATGGGGAAACCCTGCAGGTGACTTTTATAGACGGGACACAGGCGGAGGCGGAGCTAAAACAGAGTGATGCCAATACCGGTTTTGCCATTGTAACAGTAGCATTATCCGATATAGACGACACAACAAAAGAACAGATTGCTTATGCAAGTCTTGGTAATTCCATGTCGAAAGCGTTGGTCGGCTCTCCCGTCATTGCAGTAGGAAATCCGATGGGAACGAGCGGATCCGTAAGTTACGGAGTGATAACGTCAGTGGGAAACCCGATCTATATGAAGGATGCAAATTATGCCCTGCTTACGACAGATATGTATGGAAGCCAGAAGGCAAGCGGCATTTTGGTCAATTTAAGAGGACAGGTAATCGGGATTTTAAATAATAATTATAACAGTTCGGATACAAAAAATCTGGTTTCTGCAATCGGTATAACCGAACTGAAAAAAATCATCGAAAAGCTGTCGAACGGGAGGGAGATCTCTTATCTTGGAATCAATGGAACGGATGTGCCGGAGGAAGCAAAAGAACAGTTGGGAGTACCGCAGGGGGCTTATGTGACAAGCATTGTTTTGGACTCGCCTGCAATGGATTACGGGATTCAAAGTGGGGACGTGATCACAAATATGAACGGAATAGAAATTAAAGGATTTACGGATTTTACCAATGCCTTGATGAATTGGGAACCCGGAACGACAGTGACGATTACCGTTCAAAGACAAAGCGCGGGAGAGTATCAGCCGATGGTATTAGAGGCAGAACTGGGAAAGCTGAGTTCCTGATAACCCGGCTGATACCCTGCCTGAATTTCCATCTGTTACGCTGCCATATGCAGTGATACACTGTATTGCTCCAGCCTTCTGATTCGCAGAATGACGATTGCTTGTCGCTGTTCGTTTAAAGAGAGATATGCCAGTACACTGATCAAGAATGGAGGATTATATTATTGTGATTTATTATTCGGACGAGAAGATAATGATCCGGGATATGGCGGATTACGATGCATCTGTAATAACGGAAGAGGAACGAAAGCAGGGATGGAATGCGACGATCGATAAATACCGGTTACGATTAAAGGATCAGGCGGAAGGACGGGCAATTTCTCTGATAGCCGAATATTGCGGAAATGCAGCCGGATATATCAATGTATACCCGGATTCAGGACAAGGGGCTTTTGCCGGAAAGGGCTATCCGGAAATTGTAGATTTTGGGGTCTTGGAAAAGTATCGGAGACTTGGAATAGGCGGAAAACTTATGGATATTGCCGAAAGCATAGCGGCAGAATACGGCGATGTCGTATATTTGGGAGTCGGATTGCATAACGGCTACGGAAGCGCGCAGAGGATGTATATAAAACGCGGATATATTCCTGACGGAACAGGAGTATGGTATGGTGAGAAAATCTGTGAGCCGTACACGGAATGCTGCAATGACGACGATCTGATACTGTATCTTTCAAAACGGTTAAGCGGAGAAAGTATAAAATAATTAAAATAATAAGGAAGGAGATATAGCGAGCGAACGCTATCAATGACACAATGAAGTATATTAAGGATTATAAAGAAGGCGACAGGGTATTTGACATTTATCTTTGCAAACATAAGCAATCGGCGGTGACTAAGAATGGGAAACCATACGAAAATGTGATTCTGCAGGACAGAACGGGAACGTTGGATGCAAAAGTATGGGAACCGAACAGCGCCGGAATCGGTGAATTCAGTACATTGGACTACATAGAAGTATATGGAGAAGTTAATAATTTTCAAGGCGCGCTGCAGGTCAATGTAAAAAGGATCCGGCTTTGCAAAGAGGGAGAGTATGATCCTGCGGACTATCTGCCTGTCAGCAGAAAAGATATAGAAGGCATGTATAGCGAACTGTTGGGATTCATCGACAGTATAAAAAACAAATATTTGAAACTTTTGTTGGAAGATTTGTTCAAAAAGGATGAAATATTTATAAAAGAGTTTAAAAAGTCTTCTGCTGCAAAGACGGTGCATCATGGATTTGTGGGAGGCTTGTTAGAGCATACATTGAGTGTTGTAAAGCTTTGCGATTTCTATTGTACATCGTATCCTCTGCTAAACCGCGATCTGTTGCTTTCAGCAGCAATCTGTCATGATATTGGGAAGACGAAAGAGATTTCAGCATTTCCTGAAAATGATTATACGGATGAGGGGCAGTTCTTAGGCCATATTATCATAGGCTGCGAGATGGTTGGAGAGAAGATCAGAAATATAGAAGGATTTCCCAAGGTCCTTGCGAACGAATTGAAGCATTGCATTTTGTCCCATCATGGGGAACTGGAATTTGGTTCGCCTAAAAAACCTGCGATCATGGAGGCGGTCGCCCTTACTTTTGCAGATAATACGGATGCCAAAATGCAGACTTTTACAGAGATCTTGAACGGCGCTGCACAGGCGGGATGGCTGGGATACAACAGGCTGTTTGAATCGAATCTGATCGCGACCAAAGTGGAATGAAAACAGGGGCGGCAGCGGATTGAGACAACGGGAAGGTACAGGTGTTTTGGATGGAATATAAAAAAAACGACATATTGACAGTAACCATCGGAGATATCGGCAACGACGGAGAAGGAATAGGGAAGATAGACGGATTTACCTTATTTGTAAAAGACGCGGTCATTGGAGATGTTGTCTTGGTAAAGATCATGAAAGCCAAAAAACATTATGCTTATGCAAGATTAGAGAAGGTGCTTACGCCTTCTCCTTTTCGTGTAAAACCCCCATGCGCCTTTCACAGACAATGCGGGGGCTGCCAGATTCAGGCAATGAGTTACGAGCGCCAAATGCAGTTTAAAGAGGATAAAATAAAGGGGAATCTCATCCATATCGGAAAGTTTGAGGAATCATTGATCGACCGTATTATGGAGCCGGTCGTTGGTATGGAAGAAGCATTTCACTATAGGAATAAAGCGCAGTTTCCGGTTGGAACTGATAAGGAAGGAAATCCGATCGTCGGTTTCTATGCAGGAAGGACGCATACCATTATAGAAAACAAGGATTGCCTGTTGGGCGTATCTGAAAATAAAGAGATATTGGAAACCATACTTGGTTATATGAAACGTGAGAAGGTCCGCGCCTATAAAGAGGAAACAGGAGAGGGACTTATCAGACATATTTTGATCCGCACAGGTTTTTCCAGCAAACAGATTATGGTGTGTATCGTTATCAATGGAGGAAGAATGACAAACGGCAGATTTCTTCCACAGGAAGATACACTGCTTGCTGACTTGAAAAAGATAAAGAATATGACATCCATATCCGTCTGCATAAATAGGGAACGCACGAATGTAATCATGGGGAAAGAGGTATACACCCTTTGGGGAGAGGATAGGATCACGGATAGTATATGTATCCGGGAGGGGGAAGATTTCCGGAGAACCGGAAAGGAGATTTTCTTCAAGGTTTCGCCGCTTTCGTTTTATCAGGTCAATCCGATCCAGACAGAAAAGCTATACAGTATTGCGCTTGACTATGCAGGGCTGACAGGAGAAGAGACAGTATGGGATTTGTACTGTGGGATCGGGACGATTTCATTATTCTTAGCACAGAAGGCGAAGAAGGTATACGGAGTAGAAATTGTGCCGCAGGCGATTAGGGATGCAAAAGAGAATGCGGCAAATAACGGGATAAAGAACGTGGAATTTTTTGTGGGGAAGGCAGAAGAAGTGCTGCCTGATAAGTATGAAAAAGAAGGGGTATATGCGGATGTGATTGTGGTTGATCCGCCGCGGAAGGGATGCGATGCAGTGTGCTTGGAAACGATGCTCCGGATGAAACCGGAAAGAATCGTGTATGTGAGCTGTGATTCAGCAACATTGGCAAGGGATTTGCGGGTTTTGTGTGACGGTGGGTATGAGCTTGTGAGAGGGAGAGGAGTGGATCAGTTTGGGCAGACTGTGCATGTGGAGACTGTGGTGTTGATACAAAGGAAAGATACCTAGAAATCCTTGAATTTACGCACTTTGTGACATTTTTCAGTTTCAACAAAATCGGTGAAAATCATAAGGAAAAGATACTTGTGAAGAAAGTAACCGTAGTTGTGGCATTAGACCTCGGTACGGGGAACACAAAAAATCCTGACAATGAAAGTGAATAGAGAACTATCAGATATAGCGGTAGATTATAGGGATACTTGAATGAGAGTGTCCCTATTTTTTATATAGGGCATTCCATAGTGGGATGCTCTTTTCAATTCAATTTTAAAAGGAGGAACAGAAAAATGTCAAACACAGCGTTAAGAGCAGGGAAAGAGAAAGCGATTATTTTTATCAGCGATGCACATGAAAAATTCTACTACGAGAAATTGAAAGAGGTCAGGTATCAGGACGTATACCACAAAGCGCTTGTATATTGTCTTGGTATCAGCGATGACACAAGAAGGAACATTTACAGTATCTATGATTTTAAGACAGGCTGTGTAAAAACGGAGTGCCTGCATGAAGGCTGGCAGACCAGCGGGAGCTTAAAAGTAGTCAGGATGGCGTTTAACCTTTACTGCAATGGTACGCCAAGTGTCTTTGATTACGATGATGCGGAGGAACAGGTGGACGAGTGCAGACGGTACACAGTGGAAGAACTGTTCTGCTGTGCCTATGCGCCTTATTTTTGGCAGGCGGTACAGATTCGTTATCCGGAGTACACAACGTATGACCACAAGCTGTACGCCATGCTTGGAGGACGGGACTGATGTTAAAGGTTAGGCTTATGGGAACGAAGAACGATATTAAGTGGTTCGGGAAGATTTTACAGAGGAACCCGAAAATCGAAGTGACGGAGTTTTCCGATATGTTCCCAAACAAAGGGACAAAGAAATATTACCGGACTTATGTGGAAGTCAGGAAAAGCAACGTAAAAGAAAACCAGTAGAAGAAAAGGAGAATCATCATGTGTAAAATAATCGCAATCGCAAACCAGAAAGGCGGAGTCGGCAAGACCACCACCACAAGCAATTTAGGAATCGGGCTGGCAAAACAGGGAAAGAAAGTGCTTCTGATTGATGCGGACGCACAGGGCAGTCTGACAGCAAGTTTAGGCTTTACAGAGCCGGACAGTCTGGAAGTCACGCTTGCAACCATTATGGGGGATTTAATCAATGACGGGGAAGTAGAGCCGGGAGAAGGCATTCTCCACCATGAGGAGGGGATAGACTTAATGCCGGGGAACATTGAGCTTTCCGGTCTGGAGGTTTCCCTTGTGAATGTGATGAGCCGGGAAACGGTGCTGAGGTCGTACATAGAGATTGTCAGGGAGAGCTACGATTATATCTTGATTGACTGTATGCCTTCCCTCGGCATGATTACCATAAACGCCTTTGCCTGCGCCGACAGTATCCTGATACCCGTACAGGCGGCATACCTGCCCGTCAAAGGCTTGCAGCAGCTTATTAAGACAGTGGGAAAGGTAAAGCGGCAGATTAACCCAAAACTGGAGATTGAGGGGATTCTGCTTACAATGGTGGACAGCCGGACGAACTACGCAAAGGACATCAGTGCCATGCTGAAGGAAGCCTATGGAAGCCGGGTAAGAATATTTGCCAATATCATTCCTATTTCTGTTCGGGCGGCGGAGATTTCAGCGGAGGGTGTCAGCATCTACAAGCATGATCCGAAGGGGAAAGTGGCGTCAGCTTACGATTCTCTGACAAAGGAGGTGCTTGCAGATGGGCAGTAATACAAAATCAAGAAGCGCATCGAAGGTTACTCTGGAAAAGTTTGATGACCTGTTCGGCGGGAGTGCCGCACAGGAAAAAGGGGTAGAGCAGATTATCAATGCGCCGCTGGCAGAGCTTTACACGTTCAAAGACCACCCTTTCCGGGTGGAGGACGATGAGAAGATGGAGGAAACAACCGAGAGTATCCGCCAGTACGGGGTGCTTGTGCCGGGGATTGCAAGACCGAGGGAGGGCGGCGGCTATGAAATCATAGCCGGACACCGCCGCAAACGTGGCTCGGAGCTTGCCGGAAAGACGGAGATGCCTGTGGTTGTCCGCAACTACACCGATGATGAAGCTACGATAATCATGGTGGATTCCAATATCCAGAGGGAAGATATTTTACCGAGTGAGAAGGCGAGAGCCTACAAGATGAAATATGAAGCCATGAAGCATCAGGGGAAGAAGTCAGGCAGAAACACACTGGATGAGGTCGGGGAAGCTGCCGGGGAGAACGCCAAAAAGGTTCAGCGGTATATCTGGCTCTCCCGCCTGTCTGATGAACTCCTTGCTATGGTGGACGGTAAAAAACTCGGTTTCTCACAGGGCGTTGATATTTCCTTTCTTGCGGAAGAAGCGCAAGGGTGGGTACAGGCAGTCATAGAGGAAAAAGGCTGTAACGTCAGCATGGTGCAGTCGGCAAAAATTAAGGAATATGGCAAGACCGGGGAGCTTACCCTTGCAATGGTGCGCCTGATACTGACGGAGGAAAAGCCGAAGGAACGGAAAGTGACACTGAAAGCGGATAAAATCAGCGAATATTTTGCGGAGGATTGCAGCAGTGAGGAAATAGAGGGCATCATCATTCAGCTTCTGGATGAATGGAAGAAAAGACAATAGGAAGGAGGTCGGGCAGATTGGATGGCGGTTTGAAATTCGATTATTACTACGGTGCGGAAGCGGAGCAGTTTTCCTTTTACAGAGTGCCGAGGCTTTTGATAAAAGACAGGCGTTTCAAAGGCTTATCCAGTGATGCGAAACTCCTTTACGGTCTGATGCTTGACAGAATGGCATTATCCATGAAAAACGGCTGGTTTGATGATGAGAACAGGGCGTATATCCATTATACGGTGGAGAACATCATGGAGGATTTGGGATGCGCCAGAGCCACCTGCGCAAAGGTGCTTGCGGAGCTTGACAGCAAGAAAGGAATCGGTCTGATTGAGAAGAAAAGGCAGGGATTGGGCAAGCCGGACATCATATATGTCAAGAATTTTGTCCTTTCAGAGCCGCCTGCAGGTGGGGAAGGCACAGCAGGAGAACCCGCAGATACTGATGTTTCCACAGAAGTTCAAAAACTGAACTTCAAGAAGTATAAAAATCAGGATTCCAGAAGTTCAGAAATTGAACTTCTGGAAATTCAAAAACCAGACTTCAAGAGTTTCAAAAACCAGACTTCCGGAAGTTCAGAAAACGAACCTCTGGAAGTTCAAAAATCGAACCCTAATTATAACAATACTAATTATACCGATCTGAGTTATACCAATCCTATCAATCAATCTGATATGGAAACAGAAAAACAGGAACCGGGCAAGCCGGACAATGGTATGATTGATGTGATGGATGAAGCCAGCGCCTACATGGAAATCATTAAGAAAAATATTGAGTATGAGCATCACATGAAATATGGCGATTGGAGTGAAAAAGGTCTGTATGAGGAACTGTATGAGGTGATCTGCGAGATTGTGTGCGTGAAGCGTAAGACGGTAAAGGTCAACGGGGAAGATTACCCGTATGAGCTTGTAAAATCAAAGTTTTTAAAGCTGAACAGCTCCCATTTGGAGTACGTCATCGGGTGCATGAAGGAAACCACAACAAGGATAACCAACATCAGGGCGTACATGGTGAC
>CAJTWM010000033.1 GCA_910579805.1 uncultured Lachnospiraceae bacterium
GGCTCTGCCTTCCTGTTTGCCGTATGCATCAAGAAGCGTGGAATCCAGATCCAGAATAACAGCCTGAGGCATCTGAATACTGTAAATTTTATTCCGAAGTATTATGCCAATCGCAAGAAACTGGTTTAAAGTATTTTCATCCATACGGTTAAAGAATCTTGAAACAGTAGGCTGTGATGCAAGGGCATCTTTTTCAAGTATGGACTTGAATACGGGGTCATTCGTCAGTTCATCGGAAGCATCATCCTCGAAATAACCGGCAATGATCATATATATCATCTGGAGTAGGTTTTCCTGATCCGTATGGTATCTGAATAATGCAGAATCATTGGTCTTGAAAGCTTTGCCTAATAGCTTATCAATACCAAGTTTGCTTACGAATTCTTTGATGAGAAGTAAGCCTGCATCGGAGGATAAATCTCCTCCGTCAAAATTTATTTTAATCTGTCTATTGCTTTCTAATGGTAAGGTGTTTACAATACTCATAAAGGGCTCCTTTTGTTGGTATTATTTGAGATTAGACACCTTAATTTTATCACAAGTGGATGCTCTTTTTCATTCACTTGACAGGTGAAAAGCAATATTCAGTTAAAACATAGCAACTATGTGGCTTTCGGCCACTTTCACGGCTGTGCCGTGAATAATCTAGGTTTATATAAAGTGTTTTTAGCTATCAAAAGTATACTTATGAGTATATTTATGCCATACTGTTTCAGATATAAAAGTTTCATAAAACTGGATACAATTATTTATTGAACTATAACAGGCAGAGATTCGAGAGAGTCCCTGCTTTTTTGTATGCACACACCGATGCAGAAGAAATATGCCGCTGGAGTGATGCATCGGTGACACATGAGTAGGGGAAAGCAGTTCCCCTACTCGATTGCACAAAAATAAAATCATCATTTTACACTACCTCATTGGAATAGAAAGTATTTAAGATCTGCCCACCCCTCCAATCATTTTCATAGTACTTTGGTCTAATTGATCTCCACGACCATCTTTCCACGGCCAGCGAAATATTTTAGCTTGACCGAAAACCTACTTTAGGTGTTAAAATAATAACATATCCCCAAATTAAGAAGCGAGGCGAACCCAATGGAATACCGAATCAACCAAAAAACCCAAGACCGCATCAGTGTAATCGGACTTGGTACCAGTTATATATCGGAAACATCGGAAAAGGAGGCAGTAGAGGCCTTACTGTTTGCACATGAAAACGGAATCAACTATGCAGATCTGGCGACTGCCGGAGCGGATACATTCCGATATTATGGAAAAGCTTTTGCGGACGTCAGGAAAGAAATGCTCTATCAGGTACATTTTGGCACCGATTATACAAGCGGAGAATACGGATGGACAACTCGGCTGGAGAAGGTGAAAGAGCAGGTCGACCGGATGCTGTCGAGCCTAAAAACAGATTATATAGATTATGGATTTATCCATTGTATTGATACGGTATCCGACTGGCAGGCGTATCAAAATAACGGCGTACTCGAATATTTGTTGGAAATGAAAGGGCAGGGCGTCGTTAAGCATACCGGACTTTCCACACATACGCCGGAGCTTGCGCAAATGGTGTTGGATACTGGATTAGTAGAGCAATTGATGTTTTCGGTCAATCCGGGATATGACTATCGGCACGGTGAATATGCAAAGGGCAGTACGGACGAGAGGATGAGGCTTTATAGAAGGTGTGAAACGGAAGGGATTGGGATCTCTGTTATGAAGCCGTTTTCCGGCGGACAGTTGTTGGACGAGAGAACTTCGCCTTTTGGGAAAGCGCTGACCCAATATCAGTGTATTCAATATGCACTCGATAAACCGGGAGTATTGACTGTGCTGCCGGGGATACGAAACATAGAGGATGTGAAACGATTACTGGGATTTTTTGAAGCGCCCAAAGAGGAAAAGAGCTATGACATCCTTGGAACTTATGCGCCTCAGGATGCCAGAGGAAACTGTGTATACTGTAATCACTGCCAGCCTTGTCCTATGGGGCTGAATGTAGGAATGATCAATAAATACTATGATTTGGCGTGGGCAGGCGATACGATGGCGGCAGATCACTATAGAAAACTTGAAAAACATGCGTCCGATTGTACCCATTGTGGTCATTGTGACGGGCGTTGTCCTTTTTTAGTGAAGCAATCTGACAGAATGACGAAAATAGCGGAATATTTTGAAAATTAAGCGGAAAAATGATGTTGAAAGGAGAGAGAAGCATATGAAAGAGAAAAGAGTGATCCCCGGTACGGGAGGGGAACGTTACATTCCCTATGACGAACGTACGGGAGAGGAATCGGTCGTGTATTTCACCAGAGATCTGTCGGCAGAAGGGCTTCTTAAGATTTATGAGCGGATCGAGGAGGCGCTTGAGGGAAAGATTGCCGTTAAGCTGCATACAGGAGAGAAGAATGGTCCTAATATCATTCCAGGAGATTGGGTAAAATTACTGATGGATCAAAAGATAGCAGGAGGAAGTATTATTGAGACCAATTCCTACTATGAGGGGGACAGGGATACTACTGAAAAGCACCGTGAAACGTTGAAGGTCAACGGCTGGACTTTTGCGCCGGTGGATATTATGGATGCGGAAGGGGCGGTTTTTCTATCTGTGAAGGGCGGTAAATGGTTTCAAAAAATGTCCATGGGAAAAACATTGACGGAATATGATTCTCTGTTGGCGCTTACTCACTTTAAGGGACATACGAAAGGCGGTTTTGGCGGCTCCAATAAAAATATCGGTATTGGATGTGCCGACGGGATAGTGGGTAAAGCGATGATACACACTACACCCGGACAGAACGATCAGTGGGACATCAGCGACGAAGAATTTATGGAGCGTATGACGGAATCCACGAAGGCCGTAGTAGATCATTTCGGTAAAAAGACCGCTTATATCAATGTTATGCGGAATATGTCGGTGTCTTGTGACTGCGAGGGGATCCATGCGGAGCCGGTAGTGACTCCGAATGTGGGAATCTGCGCCTCGTTGGATATACTCGCTTTAGATCAGGCTTGTGTGGATATCATTTATGCCATGACGGAAAGAGAACGCCATGCGCTTGTAGAAAGGATCGAGTCCCGTCATGGCCTGCGCCAGCTCTCTTATATGAAAGAGCTGGGTATGGGAAACGACCGCTATGCTTTAGTGGATATTGATCAGGAAGATAAAGTAATCCTTCCGGCAGAAGCGGTAAAAAATCTTATACCTTTTGACGCTGAAGCGGGAATATAGACCATAACGGCAGATGCCGAAAAAGCAGCGGAATCAGTATCTTATCTGTTCCGCATCGCTTTGCTGTACAAATCCGTATTAGAGATAGAGATTGTGAGTTTGTGATAAGCTTTGATATAGTTCCTTCTATAAAGCTATAATAAATAAAAAAGCCATAATAAATAAGTTTCCTTATCAAATCTTAGTTATAAAATTTAACAGAATTTTCACACGATTCTAGCACTCGGCTATTGACAGTGCTAACAACTGGTGTTATATTTTGACTAGAACAGAAAAACAAGGAATATCAGCAAAATCCCAAATTTTGGCAGGCATACCGGTTTGCCAAAAGGAGATAGATTGAAAAATCAAAGATTTTACAATTTTCTATTTAAGCAGTATCACAAGCAAGCTTGTGATATGCATGGGGATTACCGGGCAAATCTGTTGATATTTTAATGTCTGTGTCTGAAATAGGCAGACTGAGCAAGAACGGAGGACGATCATGAACATTTCAAAATTTACACAGAAATCCATGCAGGCTGTGGAACGGTGTGAAAAGCTTGCATATGAATACGGAAATCAGGAGATCGAGCAGGAGCATTTATTGTATAGTTTGGCGACGATAGAGGACAGCCTGATCTTGAAGCTGATTGAGAAGATGGAGATCCATACCCAGCATTTTTTGAACCGTACCAAAGCAGCCGTAGAAAAGCGGGTTAAAGTGCAGGGCGGACAGGTCTATATGGGCAAGGACCTGAACAAAGTTCTGATAAGCGCCGAGGATGAAGCCAGAGCAATGGGAGATGAATATGTTTCGGTTGAGCATTTATTTTTATCCATGCTGCGGTATCCAAACAGAGAGGTCAAGGAGCTTTTTCAAGAATACGGCATCACAAGGGAACGGTTTTTGCAGGCGCTTTCCACTGTAAGGGGCAACCAGAGGGTGACCAGCGATAATCCGGAGGCTACTTATGATACTTTGGAAAAGTACGGTCAGGAACTGGTAGAGAAAGCAAAGAACCAGAAGCTCGATCCGGTCATCGGCAGAGACAGCGAGATCCGTAACATCATCCGTATCCTTTCCCGTAAGACAAAAAACAATCCGGTTCTGATCGGAGAACCGGGGGTCGGCAAGACTGCGGTAGTGGAAGGGCTTGCGCAGCGGATCGTGCGTGGTGACGTACCGCAGGGCTTGAAGGACAAAAAGATTTTTGCCCTTGATATGGGTGCATTGGTGGCAGGAGCCAAGTACAGAGGAGAATTTGAAGAGCGGTTAAAAGCGGTTTTGGACGACGTAAAAAACAGCGACGGGCAGATTATTTTATTTATAGACGAGCTGCATACCATTGTAGGTGCAGGAAAGACCGACGGTGCATTGGACGCAGGCAATATGCTGAAGCCCATGCTGGCCAGAGGCGAGCTGCATTGTATCGGTGCGACGACTTTGGATGAATACAGGCAGTATATTGAAAAGGACGCCGCGCTGGAAAGGCGGTTTCAGCCGGTGCAGGTAGATGAGCCTACTGTGGAAGATACGATCTCCATTTTAAGGGGACTGAAGGAGCGCTATGAGGTGTATCACGGCGTAAAGATCATGGATAACGCGCTGGTAAGCGCTGCGGCTTTATCAAACCGTTATATTTCCGACAGGTTTTTGCCTGATAAAGCAATCGACCTTGTGGATGAAGCCTGCGCCCTCATCAAGACGGAACTGGATTCCATGCCTACGGAGTTAGACGAACTGCAGCGTAAGATCATGCAGATGGAAATCGAAGAGGCCGCGCTGAAAAAAGAAGAGGACAGACTGAGTCAGGAAAGGCTTTCCAATCTGCAAAAAGAACTTGCGGAAATGAAAGAAGAGTTTAATAATAGGAAAGCACAGTGGGATAATGAAAAAGCCTCGGTAGATAAGCTTTCCAAGCTGCGCGAGGAGATCGAGGCGGTAAACGGACAGATCCAGATCGCCCAAAGGGACGGGGATCTGGAAAAGGCGGCGGAACTAAGTTACGGAAAGCTTCCCGCATTGCGTAAGCAGTTAGAGGCGGAAGAGAACAGCGTGAAGGAAAAGGATCTGTCCTTGGTGCATGAGAGTGTGACGGACGAGGAAATTGCCCGTATCATTTCGAGGTGGACCGGAATCCCGGTAGCCAAACTGACGGAAAGCGAGAGGAACAAGACGCTGCATCTGGACGACGAACTGCACAGACGTGTGATTGGACAGGAGGAAGGAGTTACGAAAGTAACGGAGGCGATTATCCGTTCCAAAGCAGGGATCAAAGATCCCACAAAACCAATCGGTTCTTTTTTGTTTTTAGGTCCTACGGGAGTCGGCAAGACGGAGCTTGCCAAATCGCTAGCGGCGGCGTTATTTGACGATGAAAATAATATGGTGCGCATCGATATGAGCGAGTATATGGAAAAATATTCCGTATCCCGCCTGATTGGGGCGCCTCCCGGATATGTGGGATACGAAGAAGGCGGACAGTTAACGGAGGCAGTCCGGAGAAAGCCTTACTCCGTAGTACTCTTTGATGAGATCGAAAAAGCGCATCCGGATGTATTCAACGTACTGCTGCAAGTATTGGATGACGGGCGTATTACGGACTCGCAAGGCAGAACGGTGGACTTTAAAAATACGATACTGATTATGACTTCTAACATCGGAGCCCAATATCTGCTGGAAGGGATCGACGGAGAAGGGAAGATCAAAGAAGAAGCGGAAACGCTTGTTATGAACGAACTGCGCGGCCATTTCCGTCCGGAATTTTTAAATCGTTTGGATGAGACGATTTTGTTTAAACCGTTGACAAAGGACAATATCGGCGGTATTATCCGTCTGATCCTTGCAGATCTGAACAAAAGGCTTGCGGACAGGGAACTGTCCATTGAACTGACGCCGCAGGCAGAACAATTCATTATCGAAAATGCCTATGATCCGGTATATGGAGCAAGGCCGCTCAAACGTTATGTGCAAAAATATGTGGAGACTCTTGCCGCGAAGCTGATTCTTGCCGATCAGGTAGAAACAGGAGATACGATTTTGATCGAAACCGATCAGGATACTTTGAAGGCAGGAAAAAAGGAGGCGTAAAATGATTCCGAAAGATCCGGTTATGCTGCTTAGTTTTGTCAATTTAAAGTTAAGGGATTATGCTAAGGATTTGGATGAACTGTGCGCAGATTTAGAGATAAGTAAAGAAGAACTGACAGAAAAGCTGGCTTCGATCGATTACCACTATGATAAGGAGAACAACCAATTTGTCTGAAATGATCACGATCACAATAGAGGACGGAAAGACCGTGCAAAAGATTCTGCATGACACGGACCGGAGCTTATTGGAGACCTTTATTAAAAGCGGAATGGGAACAGGAAGCTTTTGTAAGGGTCTTTCCCTGTGCGGCAGGTGCAGGATCCGGTTTTTAAAAGGCGCTCCCCTGCCGAACGTGGAGGAGAGAAACTATTTTGAAGCTTCTGCTTTGCGGGAGGGGTATCGGCTCGCCTGCAGGGCGAAGCCGAAGAGGGATTGCACGGTAAAGCTTTGTTTTGAAAAAGAGCCGGATATGCAGATTATATCGGGGAAAGAGGGCGGCATTTTGGGGACGGCGGAGGGAAACGCTGAAACCGATGCGAAACGGCATCCCCGTACTTTTGCGGCAGCCGATATTGGGACCACTACCGTTGTGATGCAGCTTGCGGATGTACTGACGGGAGAAGTGCTTTCAACGGTTAAATTTATGAATCCCCAAAGATGTTATGGGCTGGACGTACTTTCCCGTATACAGGCGGCTGCCGATTATGGAGAGGATATGAGGAGACGCATTACGGAGGCGCTCATACAGGGAATAGAAAAATTGCAAAAAACGGGTAACGGTACGGAAGGCCCGGTTCTGGATCCGTTTACGCAACCAGAATTATTGTGCATTACGGGGAATACGGCAATGCTCCATATTCTCATGGGATATGATACAACGGGGCTTGGAAAAAGCCCTTTTATTCCGGTTTCCTTGCAGGAAGAGCTGACCCTGTTAGGCGGGATCAGGACGTTGGTCATGCCGTCCTTGTCTGCCTTTGTTGGCGCAGACGTTGCGGCAGGCATTTTAGAGACGGGAATGCAGAAAACGGAAAAGAGCAGTCTTTTGATCGATCTGGGGACGAACGGAGAAATGGTACTGGGCAACAGGGAAAGGCTGTTTGCCTGCGCTGCGGCTGCGGGACCCGCATTTGAAGGCGGCGCGGCGCAGGGGATATACGGGGCGGATATTCTTGCGGCGATCGCCTGTCTGCTGGATGCAGGCAAGATTGAGGAGAGCGGATATATGGAAAAAACGCAGTCCTGCGAATATCGGGAAAAACGGGTAGAGATCACTTTGGAAAAGATCAGGGAGATCCAGCTTGCCAAAGCGGCGATACGGGCAGGGATCGAACTTTTGATGAAGAAATCCGGGCTGACTTCTTATGAAAAAATCAGCCGGGTATATTTGGCCGGAGGCTTTGGCTTTTTCCTTCCGGAATATGCCGCCGTCAGAACGGGGCTTTTACCGAAAGAACTGCTGGAGAAAACAATAGTGATCGGAAACAGCGCGCTTGCGGGGGCGCTTGGTTACGGCCGGGATTTTTTATGGAACGGTCCGGAAGAGTTCTCAAACAGGCCGGAAAAAGACCGGAGGACTTTATTAAATACAGATAGGATTGAAAGTTTTAATCTGGCGGAAGAGGAAGGATTTGAGGAAATCTATCTCCGATATATTAATTTTCCGCAATGGGAAGAGTAAAAATGTTGTAAACGGTTCTGTTTTTGGGGCATACGGGCTTTAGAAATCAGCAATTTTACCGATATAATTTATAAGAATAGATTCGGCATGGATGCCGGACATGCGTAAAGGGCGCATGTATTCGGAAAGGATTGGTGAAAAAATGGTTATAAAAGCAAATGCTACAGCTTCAAACGAGTATGCCGCAAGCAGAAAGGCTGGGCGGAACGGACAGGAAAACAAAAATGGCACAGTGAAAAACGGTTCTGTTTTCGGAGGGAATCTGAAACAGAAGTTAGATCCGGTATCGGCAAGAAAGGCGCAGGCGCAGAAGCAGGCAATGAAGATGTGGTCCGACGCGGTGGGCGCGCAGCAAAAGATTGATAAAGATTTGGACGATCGTGCCGCACATATCAACGAGCTGCGTAAAGAGATCGCTTCTTTAAACGATTCCGTCAAAGAATTTACCGCAGGTCAGGAGGCGTTAAAAGAACAATACGGGATCACGGATGCGGACGCAGAGGATTTAGCGCTGTTAGAGAAAGCGAACGACGGCTTTCAGTCGTTTACGATGACAGAAGAGGAAAAGGCCAGAGCAGAGCAGCTTAAGGGCCAGCGTGTTGGGGAATACTATGAAAGATATACTACGATTGAAGGATATAAGGGCGACTTGCGTAAAGAGATAGACAAAATGCAGGAAGAACTGGTTGCCGAGAGCAGGGCGATCACCAATATCCAAAATGGGCGTTTAAAGAATCATACCATGATCGACGCACAGAATAAAAAAGACGAGATGATGATTGCAGCCAGCAAAGACGCCGCATTCGGTATGATGAACGAAGTGAAAGATAAGATCGACGAGCGTCAGGAAGAACTCGAAGAGAAGGAAAAAGAGAAAGCGGAGGAGAAAGAGGCAGAAGAAGAGCGTCTTGAAGCGATCCGCGATAAGAATAAGGAAAATAACGACGATGACGATGAGATCTTGGACGTTGTCCGTACAGACGAAATCCTTCAGATGGACGATTCCTCCGATACGGTAAAGCAGGATGTTAAGAAAATGATCGGCGAGATGAATCTGCTGGTTGAGGACTTAAAAGGTTCTGCTGTAGACAAACAGTTATAATTAAACAGGTTAAGACAGAATGGGAAAAAGGGCGGCCGCTTTCACGATTCCATAATCGTAAAGCGGCCGCTTTATGTTTATTGCTTGAAAAAAGCCGCTGATTAGGATTATTTTAAAAATGTAAGGATGCAGCTTTTGATCGCTTTAAAGCTTTCCGGACTGATATCATGTTCCATTTTGCAGGCGTCGGCAGCGGCCGTTTCCGGCGAGACGCCAAGGCTGATCAGCCAGTCCCGAAGCAGAGAATGCTTTTCGTAGACGGATTCCGCAAGAGTTTTTCCTTCCGCAGTGAGAGCAATGTGACCGTTTTCCGAAACGGTGATGTAATTTTTAGCTTTTAGGTTTTTCATGGCAACGCTGACGCTTGGTTTGGAATAGCCAAGTTCATTGGCGATATCAACGGATCGCACCTCATACAGACGTTTGCTTAGCAGGAGGATCGTTTCTAAATAATCTTCCACGGATTCTTCTGATTTATGTTGAGAATATCCCATATTGTTTTCCTCATCTTTCTTCTTCTACGAAGATGTTTTGACCGTTTCAGACGTCATAATGACCGACAGGGCGATATTGGTAACAGGACTGTCAAACATATTCTGGTGTACTGACACGTTACATTTTCACTGCATGGCGGAAACTTAAATTGTACCGTAAGGTTTAAAATAGAGAAAGGCATGGACGTTTACGCACATGTCTGGCGAATGCCGCGGGAGGCCGTAATTCTGCAGCCCGCTATAAAATTACTGCCTTCATTATACGGTATTCCGTATGAGCTTATCAACAGATTTTATTAAATTTTCCGATTTTGCATTAGAGTGTGTTTGAAAATTGTAAAAATGCAAGGTTTATCCCGTAGGGCCGGTAAAAAATCCGGCGTTCCGTGTTCAGGTCCGATAAATTTTGGAGGAATGCGATACTTGTTGGCAGGTATCCCTGCATATATTTAGATAAGACAGTATGCAGGGATAATTTTGAAAGTGAAAAGAAAAGTGAATGTAGTCATGGCAGTTATGACAATATATGCTTTGCTCAGTATGCTGCAGACAAGGGATAGCGCAATGAAGGTAAAAGAGACGATAGCTGCTGGAAGGGAAGCGGTCTATAGGGAAGAGAATTATGTAAAGACAAAAAATACAGGGAACAAGAAAATTGCGATCACGTTTGACGACGGCCCGCATCCGCAGTATACGGAACAACTCTTGGAAGGGTTAAAAGAAAGAGGGGTGAAAGCCACTTTCTTCGTTACGGGAGAACATGCCGAACTGCATCCTGACATTGTGGCGAAGATGAGCGAGGAAGGACATCTGATTGGAAATCATACATACAGCCATATCCAGCTAAGCGAAAGAAACAGGGAGGAGTTTAAAAATCAGCTTATCAAAACCAATGAGATCATCAGCGGGATCACAGGAAAAGAAGTGATCTATGTCAGGCCGCCTTATGGAACGTGGGACAAAAAATTTGAAACGGAACTGAATATGTTTCCGGTGCTTTGGACAGTGGATCCGTTGGACTGGTGCTCGGATAATGCAGCGTGTGTCGCCGAAAGGGTGGTGTCTAAAGCAGACGAAAACGATATTATTCTGTTACACGATTACTATGAGACTTCCGTAACGGCAGCCCTTAAGATTGTCGATAGGCTGCAGGAGGAAGGGTATGAATTTGTGACAGTGGAAGAGATTTTGTTTGACTAGGGCTCCTAAAGCTCATGGCGAAGGGATTTTTTCCAAGGCAGCTATGCTGCCTTGGAAATTCTAAGCCTGCTAAGCGGGATCATGGGAGTTAGTATTACCGGATCTGACTTAGAGCGTGTTTGAAAATTGCTTTCCCCAAGATGTGCGTCACAGGTAAAAGGAAGTCCGTAAAAGCGAGGACTATTTTAACAGGCCGGACAGCTTTTTTACGTCTACGGTCAGGGCTGGCCGGACGCCGAACCCTTCCAAACCGGCATTTTCCTGCCGGAGCAGGTCTTTCGTATATCCGTTTCCGACCAGATAACATTTGCTGGAAGAATCGCTGACAGGTTCGCGCAGCCACCAGCTGCATTCCTCAACATGAAATTCATTATAGTCCAAAAGATACCAGTTGCTGGCATCCTGTTCCACTGCCGCTTCCGTAGGCTGAGTCAGCTTGCTGATACCGGCGTCGTCAAACCACTGCAGTTCATCTAAGGATAAAAGATATACAAGGTCTGTTGTCGAGACGGAGTCCGCATCATAAAGCACGTTACTTTTTGTAGAATGCGTCGTTTCCTGGATCACGGAAAGTTCTTCCTTTGTAAACCCGCATAAAAATCCGGGCTCATTTTGGTAGCCGTTTTTTAATTCGGACATGGCGGAGGAAAAGGGGGCGCCGTCCGTATAAGTCACCGCTTCATCGGAGGAATTTAACCATGTACGCAGATTGGAGGTACTCCAGATATTGCTGCCCCGCACAAATGCCTGTAACGTCAGGTCTGTGTCGGCTTCGGAACCTTGGGACCAATAGTCGGTAGAGTCTTTCCAGTTATATTTTCCGCTTTCCGCCGCGTCAAACGCTTTCATGCTGAGGACTTTTGAGGATACCAGCACTGCTTCTTTACCGTCCTCGGACAGCCTTAGTACGCGCCAGTCTATAGCTTCTCCGTTATAGGTGCCTAAAGTTACAGTATCGCCAATGGCAATGGCAGGTGTGCCGTTACTTTTCTTTGTAAAAATAAACAGGGCGGATAGGACGAGAACGAGACAAAGCAGTGCAGCCGCGCCGAAAAGGAGGGCTCTCTTTTTTGCTTTCGGAGCGTGCGTTCCGTCAGCCTTGCCGCTCGTGTCCGGAGCTGCTTTTTCCGGCTGTTTTTTCATTTGCTTTAAATCATTGGCAAACCGGAGGATATCGATATAGTTTTCGTCGGTTCCGGCATTGATCCATTGATGGGTCATCAGAAAGTATTCCATGGATTTTGACAGGACCACATCTTCCAGTTTGTAGACCAAAATAGGGATGGATTTGCTTACCGCCCGCTCCACTTCTCTAAGTACATGGGGCGAGTTGTTGGCATTTTTGGACATGAGCAGGATCATGGCGGAAGAATGGTCGATGCCCTCCACCAGTTCTTCGGCGTATTCTTTACCGGACCGTATGTCTCTGGGGGCGATAAAGCAGGGGATATTGTTGCGTTCCAGCAGTTCGCAGACTTTGACGGCGACGTCTGCGTCTGCGGAGGAATGTGATATAAACAGTTGCATATTGTAGCAGTGCTCCTTTCGGTCTTTTGTGGTGATAGTATTTTATCATTACTAAGGCTTTTTTTCAATCGGTCATTCGGACTGAAAGCAGCCGCCAAAATAATCCGAAGCAATTTTCAGAAAATCCCGGAGCATGGATTTGTCCCGTAAGGTTTTGTAGAAGAGGCCATAGGAAACGGAAATTCCCGATGCAAGAGGCACATAAGCCAAAAGGGGATCCCGTATGGGAAGGATATCCGGCAGACAGGTGATGCCCATACCCGCTTTTACGAGAAGAAGGATTTCTTCCGCCGTTTCGCAGTAGTAGAGGTCGGCGGGATGGCGGCCGGATATCAGGGGACTTTGGACGGAAAGTACCTGCGGCATGGTATTTGAAGTATCCAACACAGCGATGCGCTGATTGTGAAGATCTTTTTTTTCGATCTTTTTTTGGGAAGAAAGTGGATGGCCTTTGGGCATGGCGCACACGATCGGCGCTTTGGTCAGTTCAAGAAAACGACAGTTTTGTCTCGGCTTTGTCATTCCCTGCAGCCCAAACAGCACGTCTATGGACTCATTTTGGAGCTGGCTCATCAGCGCCGGAAAAGGGATGGTCTTTGTGTAGGGATGCAGGTTTGGGTATTTGATGAACATGGAATGGATCAGGTCGGGGAGAAAGACCAGCTCTCTCAAGCCGCATCCGATAAAAAAGGGGGCAGGTTCTATTTTTTCCTGTACCGCAAAGCGCATTTTAGCCATTGCCATCGTATTTAAAATACTTTTCGCGTCGGTGATAAAGCTGAATCCTTCCTTTGTCAGTTCTACGGTTCTTGTTGTCCTTTTAAATAATTTTACGCCCAGTTCGCTTTCCAAAGAATTGATCTGATGGGTGACGGCAGGCTGCGTGATGTGAAGCCGTTCGGATGCTCTGGCGAAGCTTAAACTGTCCGCGACAGCTAAAAAGCAGTTTAATTGTGTGGAATTCATAACATTTTCCCCTCCTTTTTTAGTTTATATCCGCATTTATAATGATAAAATCTCTTTATATCTCCGTATCCGCCTAATATGTAAGAAAAAATATTTAAAAATATTGATTAAATGTATTTATTAATAATAACGTTTTTTTAATTCCATTTCAAGAAGATTTGTTATATAACTATAAGTGGAATTATTACGGATATTTGATATTTTTCGGAAAGGATGGAGCAGATCATGATCAAGACAATACTTGGACAGGTAGGACAATATAAAAAGTCATCCCTGCTTTCTCCGCTGTTTGCGGCATTGGAGGTAGTGATGGAGGTTCTGATCCCTTACATTACGGCGCAGCTTATCGATAAAGGGATCGAAGGCGGCGATATTGGCAAGGTGTATCTTTACGGCGCATGTATGATCGTCATGGCAATGTTCAGTCTTACGTTCGGCGTGCTTGCCGGAAAATATGCGGCAAACGCATCTTCCGGACTTGCCTGCAATTTAAGGGAGAGCATGTATGAGAACATACAGAGGTTTTCCTTTGCAAACATTGATAAATACAGTACGGCGGGTCTGATCACAAGAATGACCACGGACGTTACCAATATACAGAACGCCTATCAGATGATCATCAGGATCGCGGTGAGAGCGCCGTTTATGCTGGTCAGCAGTTTAGTCATGTGTTTTTTCATCCAGCCGGATCTGAGCATGGTTTTCGTTGTGGCGATCCTTTTTTTAGCGCTGATACTGATGATGATCGTGCGCATGGCGATGAAAGTATTTGATAAAGTATTTAAAAAGTACGACGGCCTCAATGCCAGCGTACAGGAAAACGTATCGGCGATCCGTGTCGTCAAAGCTTATGTGAGAGAAGAACATGAAAATGAAAAATTTGGAAAGGCATCCAAAGAACTGTACGATCTGTCGGTGAAGGCGGAGGGTATCGTTGCGTTTAACAGTCCGGTCATGATGTTTACCGTATACGGATGTATCATCGCCCTCTCGTGGTTCGGCGCTCATTTTGTAGTGAACGAAACGATGACGACGGGAGAGCTTACGTCTATGTTTTCTTATGTTATGAGTATTTTGATGTCGCTGATGATGCTTTCCATGATTTTTGTTATGTTAACTATGAGCGCGGCCAGCGCCAAACGTATCACGGAAGTACTTACGGAAGAACCGTCCCTGACCAACGGCGATGCGCCGGTGGGGACAGTGGAAAACGGAGACATAGATTTTAACCATGTCTATTTTTCTTACAGAGAGGGCAGCGGGGAAGAGACGTTAAAGGATATCGACCTTCATATCAGGTCCGGTGAGACGATTGGCATTATTGGCGGTACCGGATGCGGAAAGTCCAGCTTCGCCAATCTGGTCAGCAGGCTTTACGACGTACAGAAAGGTTCTGTTTTTGTAGGCGGAAGAGACGTCAGGGAGTATGACATGGAGGTGCTGCGTAATCAGGTGGCGGTAGTATTACAGAAAAACGTATTGTTTTCTGGTACGATCTTAGACAATTTACGCTGGGGAAAAGAAGATGCTACAAAAGAAGAGTGCATGGAGGCATGCAGGCAGGCGTGTGCGGACGAATTTATCGCCCGTTTCCCGAAGCAGTATGATACTTACATTGAACAGGGCGGCAGCAATGTTTCCGGCGGGCAAAAGCAGAGGCTTTGTATTGCGAGGGCGCTGTTAAAGAATCCGAAAATCCTGATACTGGATGACTCTACCAGCGCCGTGGATACGGCTACGGATGCGAAGATCAGGAAAACCTTTAAAGAAACGATACCGGGCATTACGAAGCTTATTATTGCCCAGCGTATTTCCAGCGTACAGGAGGCCGACCGGATTCTGGTTTTGGAAAACGGGGAGATCAACGGCTTCGATACTCATGAAAATTTGTTGAAGACAAACGCCATTTATCAGGAAATCTACGAGGTGCAGACTAAGGGCGGCGGCGATTTTGACGAGCAGGCGGGCTGACGGTAAGGCGGCATAGCAGGAAGGCCGAGAACAAAGCGGCGGTCTGTAAAAGAAACAGACCTTTTTCAAGCGGAGGATTGCAATGAGAGAGAAAAAACGAGTAGAAAATCCGATGAAGGTTTTATTCAGGGTGATCGGATATATGACGGCAAATTATAAATTTTCTTTTTTGGTAGTGGTAGTCTGCATTATTGCGGCGGCGGTTTCCAATCTGATCGGGATCACCTTTATGCAGACTTTGATCGATGATTATATCCTGCCGATGGCACAGACCGGAAACGGAGATTTTTCGTTACTGGCAGAAGCGCTGATCAGAATGGCGGGCATCTTTTCTGTCGGGATCGTATGTTCTTATGCTTACAACCGGATTATGGTAAATGTAGGACAGGGAACGCTGAAGCGGCTTAGGGACGATTTGTTTGTCCATATGGAGAGGCTGCCGATCAAATATTTTGATACGAACGCCCATGGGGATATTATGTCAGTATATACGAACGATGTGGATACGCTCAGACAGCTTATCAGTATGAGCATTCCCCAAACAATCAGTTCCTGCGTCAGCGTGGTCAGTGTTTTTGTGGGAATGATCACGACGAATATCCCGTTAACGGTACTTTCCCTGTGCATGATAGGAGTGATGCTCTTTACCATGTCAAAAATAGGCGGGAAATCAGGGATGTATTTCGGACGCCAGCAAAAGGATCTGGGTGCGGTAAACGGTTTTATCGAAGAAATGATAGGCGGGCAGAAAGTCATTAAAGTATTCTGCCACGAAGAGAAGAGTATAGAAGAGTTTAAAAAGCTGAACAATGAGCTTCGTATCAGTGCGGACAATGCCAACAAATATGCCAATATTATGATGCCTATCAATGCCAATATCGGTAATATCAGTTATGTGCTGTGCGCGATTGCAGGCGCGCTTTTGGCGATAAATCATGTGGGAACGCTTACTTTGGGAGGACTGGTCGCTTTCATGACTTTAAATAAGAGCTTTACCCAGCCCATTACGCAGGTCAGCCAGCAATTGAATTCCATTGTGATGGCCATGGCGGGAGCGGAGAGGGTATTTGCCCTGATGGATGCTGAAACAGAGGTAGACAACGGTTATGTGGAGCTTGTAAACGCAAAAGAACTGCCTGACGGTACTTTGGAAGAGACGAAGGAGCGTACCGGTATTTGGGCATGGAAACATCCCCATCAGGCGGAAGGTACGATAACTTATACGAAGCTGCAGGGAGACGTAGTCTTTGACGACGTGGATTTCGGATACAATGAAGACAAGATTGTGCTGCACGGAGTTAAGCTATTCGCCACGCCGGGACAAAAGATCGCCTTTGTCGGCAGTACCGGCGCGGGAAAGACTACGATCACCAATCTGATCAATCGTTTTTATGATATACAGGACGGGAAGATACGGTATGACGGCATCAATATCAATAAGATCAAGAAAGACGACCTGCGCCATTCTCTTGGCATGGTATTACAGGATACCCATTTGTTTACGGGAACGGTTATGGATAATATACGGTACGGCAGGCTGGACGCTACGGATGAGGAGTGTATCGCGGCTGCGAAACTGGCGAACGCCCACGGATTTATCAAGCGTCTGCCGGACGGTTATCAGACCGTGCTTACCGGAGACGGCAGTAATTTAAGTCAGGGGCAGAGACAGCTTTTATCGATTGCAAGGGCGGCTGTTGCAGATCCGCCGGTATTGATTTTGGATGAGGCCACATCTTCCATTGATACAAGGACGGAAAGCCTTGTACAACAGGGAATGGATCGCCTGATGAACGGAAGGACTACTTTCGTGATTGCCCACAGGCTTTCTACGATCCGTAACGCGGATTGTATCATGGTTTTGGAACAGGGAAGGATCATTGAAAGAGGAAACCATGAACAGTTGATCTCAGAACAGGGAAGGTATTACCAGCTATATACCGGAAAGGCCGGGAAAGCGGGTAACGCCTGAAAACAGAGTAAAAAACGTTTCCCGTAAACGAAGCCGACAGGGCTTTTGTTTAGGGGAAACGTTTTTTTATAAGCAGGAAACTTTCGCTGACGGAGTTTTTTTGAACCGGTAAGAAGCATCATAATTTAAACTTACGCATATGTTCCGCCAGCGTAAAAGCAGAAGCAGATACGACGTCCGCACATTGGGAAACTTTACCGCCTTCCTGAGACAGACGCAAAGACGCTTCGGCCAGCAGGGTAGTAGAAGCCAGTACTTCCTCCGCGCTGGCGGATTGCTCTTCCGAAAGATCTGCAAGACTTGCGGAAACGTCCGTCACCGTATGGATCTTTGTCAGCATGTTGTCAAAGGCGGCGCCTAATTCTGCCAGTTTAGCCGAAAGTTCTTCAGGGACGGAGGAGGCTACCTCTAAGAAAATCTCTTCCGCGCGGCTGCCGATCTCGGCCGTGTCATTTATGATCTCCAAAAGGTACGCTGCGTTTTCCGCAAGTTCGCAGACCGTAGTGGTGATCTGTTCCATTGTGATCTGCATATCTCCGGAAGAATCCGTCTGTGCCGAAGCCGTTTCATGGAGCGCTTGGGAAACCGATTTACTGGTGTCGGACTGTTCGCTGAGCTGATCCGAGATATCGCGGATATCACCAATCACTTCTCTCATGATTTCCACAAATTCTTCCAATGCGGCGCTCATCACGGAAATTTCATCGTTTCCTGAAGTATGTATCTGTACGGTCAGGTCTCCGTCCGTAATATCGCTGATAATGCCTGTGAGCGTTTTGATCGGAGCGATCATTTTATAGATCAGGAACCGGAGCAGCAGGGCGGCGGCCAAAATTACGGCTAAACTTAAGAAAAAATAAAACCACTGCAGTTGGGAGAGGGCGTTTAGCACCGCAGACTGCGGAATACAGGAAACGACGGCCCAGCTTGTATTTTTGACCGGTCTCATGGCAAGCATATATGTCTCTTTGCCGTTTTGTACGTCAGCGGTAGAATAATCCGCGGAAAGGGGCAGCATCTGATTTACCGAATCCATAATGGGATCGCCGGATAATTCCGTTAAAGAGACGCCGACGATAGAAGCGTCTTTATGCGCCAATACGGCGAGGGAATCCATGTCGATGAGAAAGCAGTACCCTTCTTTTAAAAAACGGATATTGGAGATCTCTTGCGAAAGAGTGTCCAACTGTACGTCTGCGGCAATAACGGCATTTATGTTATTTTCGGAGGACAAGAGGGCGGTAGCGCTTATCACATATTTGAAAGTACTTTTGTCGATGTAAGGTTGTCCGAACGTGAAAGTTTCATGGGACAGCCCTTCCTGATACCAGCTTTGGGCGGATACCTGATACCCTTCCTCCGGCTGCCAGCCGGAAGGGTCGATCCATGTATTTGCACTGTCACCGATATAAACGCCCATCGGGATTTCAGGCTGTATGTCCAAAGTGGTGGTAAGATATTCCATTTTATTTTCATCGGAGGGAAAGGAAACGGTGTGCATAGTATCCAAAACCCGGTCTAAAGAGGCAAGGGTACTCTCTACGAAAGTTTCGATGGTATTCACATTGGAATCCGTCGCCTCTTTTAGCGTCTGGCCGGCGCTGGCTAACAGGGCGGCTTTGGTAGTAATGTAGTTTACGGTCGCAATAATGGCAATCCCTACGGTAATAAGCGGTATGATGGTCATGACCAGCTTAAAGGCAATGCCCGTCGTCCTCCGGTTATGATATGTATGAGCCATAGTAATTGATCCTCCGTTTTATTCCTCAGTATTTAATAAGTAAAAAGTATCATAAATTGTAGATATTTTCAAGGAATTGAGATAAAATTAATATAAAAGGCGTGTATTGTTCACACAAATCGGAAGGGTCCAAACGGACGGAAAGTGTGAAAGTTTGGTTGGTATATGCGCGGAAACGCGCAGAGGGATATAAATATGGCGATAAGGAAACGGTATCTGGTAATAGGGGGACTTTGGATTTTTATCATATCGGTCAATATTCTGGCATGGAACAGTACGTCGTTTTGCGACTGGTACATCCGCCATATTTTTCCTATATGGGTGGAAAGCTACGGAAGGCTGACGGGAATGTTTTCCTTTTCCGTAGGGGAGATCATGCTTCTTATTTTCGCGGTGTTGATCGGGATACTTTTGATCGTGGGGGCCGTATCGGCAGCGTGCAGGATAGCGTACCGTATACGGAGAAAGAAAAGGCTCCTTCCGGCGGGACTGCGGTATTACGGATTCGGCATGCTTGTGCTTTTTACTTGTGTGGGGATCATTATGACTTTTAATTGTTTTATTTTGTTCCATGGCAGCACATTTTCCGAAAAGTATATGGAAAAGGCGGCGGATAAGCAATATTTGCTGAGTGAATTGGAGGAGCTTAGGAACGTGGTTGCGAGCGAGTGCAACCGGCTTGCCAAGATGGTAGACAGGGACGAGTACGGTAATGTGGTCTATGATGGAGACATGAAGGCGCAGGCGATCAAGGAGATGAAGCGTTTGGGAGAGAGGTATCCCCAGCTTGCCGGATTTTATCCGCAGCCGAAAGGATTTTATTTTTCCGGTTTTTTCAGCCAGCAGAAGATGATGGGCTATTATTTCCCGTTTTCAATGGAGGCAAACTACAATACAAAGATGTACATTACCAATACGCCGGTAACGCTCTGCCATGAGCTGGCTCATCTGAAAGGATTTATTTATGAAGACGAGGCAAATTTCATCGGCTATCTGGCCTGTGTGGGTTCCGAGGATATTTTTTTTCAATACAGCGGATACTTAAGTGTATTATATTATCTGGACAATGATTATTATGAGGCGATTGAGGAAAACCGGGCGGTCTATGAGCAACAAGTACCTATTTCCAGGCAAGTGAGAAAAGACAAGGTGTTCCTTACGCCGGAGGCATGGGCAAAGGTGGAAGAAAAGGCCGTTATCAGTACAAAGACGGTCAGTAAAGCCTCCAATGCGTTTGTGGAGGCAAACCTAAATTTAAACGGGATTGCCGACGGTATGGTAAGTTACAGCAGAGTGGTAGAACTTTTGCTGGAGTATTATGATTCTGGGAGTGAAGAAAAGTAAATGGAAACCATAATCGACTATCTAAAAAAATACGGCGATGTATCCCTGATTCGCAAACCTTTTAACGATGTGGACAGTTTGGTCTTAAGCCAGTTATCTTACTTAAAGTTTGACGGACTGGTGGCTTCTGTTTCGCAGAACGAACCATATTTGTCTGTAAGGGAATTGGAACGGATAAAAGAAAAAGGAAATTTATTTGCGGACGAAAGGTTTGCAAAAGACAATAGAGAATTGTTCGAAGGGGTCTTATCGGGGCAGAGGTTCGGTACGGTAAAGCTGAATTATTATGTGAATGAGATAGATCCTGAAAAAGAGACGCAGTTTTCGGCAGTGACCTTTGCTTTGGAGGACGGCAGTTACTATGTGGCGTTCAGAGGGACGGACGAAACCATCGTAGGGTGGAAAGAAGACTTCAATCTGGCCTTTTCCAAGCCGGCGCAGGGACAATTGAGCAGTGTGGAATATTTAAATTTTGTGGGGAAGAAGATCGAAGGCGTTTTTTCCGTAGGAGGCCATTCCAAAGGCGGCAATCTTGCGGTCTATGCCGCCATGAACTGCAGGGAAAAGATCCGGGACAGGATCGGAAAGATCTACAGTCATGACGGGCCGGGCTTCAGGCCCGAGGTAATGAAAGCGGAGCGCTACGAGAAGATTGCGGACAGGATCGTTAAGATCATTCCGCATTCTTCCATGATCGGAATGCTTCTGGAAAGCCACGAGAATTATAAGGTCATTGAGAGCAAGACTTTCGGGCTTATGCAGCACAATCCCTATACATGGCGGGTAAAGGACGATCACTTTATGTATGTGGACGATATTTATTCCGGACGTAAATTTGTGGATCACACGATCAACGAATGGATATTGTCTTTGACGGAGGATCAGATCCATGCATTTATCGACGTACTGTTTACGGTACTGGAGGCTTCCGATACCGATAACCTGATAGATTTTACGGCGGACCTGAAAAAGAGCATGAGCGGCGTAGTCTCGGCCATTAAAGAGATCGACGAGGACTCTAAAAGGGTGATGGGAGATATTATCCGGGCTTTGTTTGAAATGGCCTCGGAAAGAGTAAAGCAAAAGATCCAGTGCCGCACCGAGGAGGGGCTTTTGAAGCTGTCGGAAATGGCCGAGGAGAATAAAGCCAGACTGCAGGAAAAATCCGGAGAAAATAGGAAAGCGCTTCGGGAAAGGAAGGGACAGCGGGTTAAAAAAGCAGGGAGAAAAAGTAAGTAAAGGCAAGACGTCCGGTTTTTTGCAGTTTTCGGTCTGCTGACAGCAGCATTCTTTCAGGATGCCATTGAAAAGCCAAAATGGGGAGGGATTCGTGGCAGACGGCTTCCGTGATCCCGTCTTCCGCTTTTTGAAAAGGGTACAGTTGCCTGCCGTCTTTCCGGATACCCTGATGGTGCGCGCTGTTCACCATTCCGTTTTCGGGGAAGGATTCTTTCGGAAAAGGAAAGCCGGTCAAAACAGAAGCGAGAGGATAGCTGCGTATCATGTGAAGGGAGTCGTCCCCGTTTTCCCGCACCGGATGAAGGGAAGGAAGGGGAAGGTCCTGAATCAGTTTTGCTCCGAAATAAAGTTCGGTCAGTTGGAATCCTTTGCAGATGCCTAAGACCGGTTTTTTACTTTTTACAAAAAGATCCAAAGCCTGAAACTGTTGGATATCCAGCTCCCTGTCGATATTTTTAGAACCTTTGTCAGGCTCTCCGAGAAGTTGGGGATCGATATCTCCGCCTCCGGGAAGAAGGAGCGCGTCAAACTTGGATAGATTTCCCGTAGACAGGGTTACTTCATATTCCACCGGAAACAGATCCAGCGCTTTCTGATAGTTCAGGGTCTGTTTTTCACGTCCTACGATGGCAATGCGTTTGGTCATAATAATTTCCTGTTCCTGTCAAGCCTTGTCAGGCATGAACATCATTTTTATCCTTTTATTCTATGCGGGGAGAAAGGGAAATGATACAAAAAAATATTTTATTAACGCCGCGTTGTATGATATAATCGTAAAAAAGACACAGGGGCGGAGGCGTATATGCAAGAGGATAAACTGACAAAGCTTTTATATTTCGATAATTTCAAAAAAGAAGCGGATAAGATCATTACGACGGAAAAAGCCGATTACATTCTCATATCGATGAATATCAGTAATTTCAGGTACATAAACGACGTTTACGGATATGAAGCGGGAGACGAATTGTTAAAACAGCTTGCGGAATACTTTTATTTTAACAATCCGAACGCCAGACTGGGCTCCAGAATGCATGCCGACCGTTTTGTGATCCTGACCGCCGGAAACGAATCTACCGAAGAAAAGCTGTTTCATCGTTTTTTTGAAAAGCATGCGGAATTTTCAAAAAGGATGGAAAGTAAATATCCCTTGGCTAAGATCCATGTAAACGCCGGAGCCTGCCGCATCGACGGGGACTTCCGGTCCGTATCGGAGATCATCGATAAAGCGGAGCTTGCAAGAAAAAGCATTGTAGACAGCTATGTGGAAAATATAGCTTTTTACAGTGAGGCGATTGCCGAAAAAGCGGACCGGGAGCGCAGGGTGATCCCCATGTTTGAACAGGCGATGAAGGACGAGCGGGTTTTGATCTATCTGCAGCCCAAGTTTACGATCAATACCCAGCAGCTTGCAGGGGCGGAGGCGCTTGTGAGGATCAAGGATACGGAGGGAGAAGTAGTACCGCCCGCCGCGTTTATCCCTACGCTGGAAAAGAGGGGACTGATCTCGGATCTGGACAGTTATGTAGTGGAGCAGGTATATGCTTTGGTGAGATCGTGGATAGACAGAGGGATAGAACCAGTGCCGGTCAGTGTGAATCTGTCCAGACTGGATCTTATGTATGAGATGAAATGGGAAGAAACCTTAAAAAGTCTGGAAAAATATCAGGTACCAAAGCAATATATCGAATATGAAGTGACGGAAACGGTTTTTTTGGAAGATATGGAATATATTACGGCAAAGCTGGGAAGTATCCAGAAAATGGGATATAAGGTGAGCATGGATGATTTCGGTTCCGGATATAGTTCCCTGAATACGGTAGGAGTGCTTCCCGTAGATATTATAAAGTTTGACAGGAGTTTTGTGCAAAACAGTATCAATACGGGCAAGGGGATCCAGATCATGTCCGGTATCATAGATATTTTTAAACGGATAGGTCTGGAAGTCATTTGTGAAGGCGTGGAGACAAAAGAGGAGGAAAATATGGTAGCTTCCTGCGGCTGTAATCTGGTGCAGGGATACCTGCATGACAAGCCGCTGCCGTTACAGGAATTTGAAGAAAAATATATGGTCGGAAGAAAGGCATAGCAGCGCTTCAGTTTTCAGCCGTCTGGCAGGAAACGACTGCGGATCAAAGATACTGACGAAGAATATTGTGTCTGAATATGGTCAATATAATATTCAGTGAAATAGTATTGGACCCGGCTATACTGCCGCTTATATTTGGGAAAGCAGACTTCATAAATCGCAAGCGGAGTAAACTATGTAATCAGGCGCAGGCAGCGCAGAAAAGAGGTGCAGTCATGAATAAAATAATGGAAGAAATCAGTAAGATCGGCATTGTCCCGGTGATCGCGCTGGAGGATGCGAAAGATGCAAAACCGCTTGCAGAGGCGCTTTGCAGAGGCGGGCTTCCGTGTGCAGAGGTTACCTTTAGAACGGATGCGGCGGAAGAGTCCATCCGCGTTATGGCAAAAGAATTTCCGGATATGTTAGTAGGGGCGGGAACGGTCCTTACAACGGAGCAAGTCGACAGGGCCGTAGGGGCGGGAGCAAAATTTATCGTGAGTCCGGGGTTAAATCCGAAGATCGTAAAATACTGCGTGAGTAAGGATATTCCAATCGTTCCGGGAACCGCGACTCCCAGCGAGGTGGAGACCGCTATCGAGAACGGCCTTGACGTTGTGAAATTCTTTCCGGCGGAACAGGCGGGCGGCATTGACATGATCAAAGCGATGTGCGGGCCTTACACAAAGATGAAATTTATGCCTACGGGCGGTATCAATGCGGATAATTTAAAGAGTTATCTTGATTTTCATAAGATCGTGGCATGCGGCGGAAGCTGGATGGTGAAAAAGGAGCTTGTGGCGGCGGGGAAATTTGACGAGATCGAGACGCTGACAAGAGAAGCAGTCGGGAAGATGCTGGGATTTGAGTTGAAGCATATCGGTATCAACGCCGCAGACGAAGCGGAGGCGGACGAAACGGCAGCGGCCTTTTCGAAGATATTCGGGGTTGCAAAGAAGAACGGAAACAGTTCCGTTTTTGCAGGTACGGCGGTAGAAGTAATGAAAAAGCCTTATCTTGGCAGGAACGGACATATTGCGGTAGGAACCAATTATATGGAAAGAGCGATCTATCATCTGCAGCGGCAAGGCTTTGAATTTGAGGAAAATACGAGAAAAACGGACGATAAAGGCAATACGAAAGCGATTTATTTCAAAGGCGAGTTTGGTGGATTTGCAGTGCATCTTGTACAGGCGTGAAGAGAATTTTTAAGCCAGCCGCCGAATTTTATTCGGCATAGTACGCAGGCTTGGAAATTCTAAAATTTCACACCGAATGAGCTTGCTCGCTTGGGGCGGACGTTCTTCATTGATTGTTTGCGCCATTTATGGCACTGACGCTGTAAGCGGCCTGACGGGAAGTGTGAAAAGAAGGTTGATGGGGCTGAAAATATAAGAGCAGGAAAGGATAGAGCATATGGGTAAAAAAGTAGTAACATTTGGTGAGATCATGTTGAGGCTGGCGCCGGAGGGATATTACCGTTTTGTGCAGGCAGAAAGCTACGGCGCAACTTACGGTGGCGGTGAAGCCAATGTTGCGGTATCTTTGGCAAATTTCGGACTGGATGCTAAATTTGTAACGAAGCTGCCAAAGCATGAGATCGGACAGGCGGGGATCAACTCTTTAAGACGTTTCGGCGTGGATACGGATGATATTGTGCGCGGCGGCGACAGAGTGGGGATTTATTTTTTGGAAAAGGGAGCTTCACAGAGACCTTCCAAAGTGATTTATGACCGTGCAGGCTCTTCTATTGCAACGGCGACAACGGCTGACTTCGACTGGGATAAGATCTTTGACGGCGCAGAATGGTTCCATTTTACAGGCATTACTCCCGCGCTTGGGGAAAATGTGGCCAGGATTTGTATGGAAGCATGTAAAAAAGCGAAAGAGAAGGGCATCACCGTTAGCTGCGACTTAAATTATAGGAATAAACTTTGGAGCAAGGAAAAAGCCGGAGAAGTGATGGGAGAACTGTGTAACTATGTGGATGTGTGCATTGCCAATGAAGAGGACGCCTCCGACGTATTCGGCATCAAAGCGGCGGACACGGATGTAACAAAGGGCGAGGTCAACCATGAAGGGTATAAAGATGTTGCAAGACAGCTTGCAGACCGGTTCGGATTCAGGAAAGTAGCGATCACCCTTCGGACTTCCCTTTCCGCCAATGACAATCTTTGGGCGGCGATGCTGTATGAAGGCGGGGAGTATTATTTCAGCAAGCAGTATAAGATGCACATTGTAGACCGTGTAGGCGGCGGGGATTCTTTTGGAGGAGGTCTGATCTATGCAGGCGTGCAGGGATATGAACCGCAGCAGACGATTGAATTTGCAGTAGCGGCAAGCTGCCTGAAACACAGTATTGAGGGAGACTTTAATCAGGTTTCCGTAGAGGAAGTGAGCAAACTGGCCGGCGGCGACGGATCGGGCCGTGTGCAGAGGTAGAAAGGCGCTGGCCCGCCTATGAAGTTTTGTTTCCCGACCGGTATGCGGAAGGGGATACGCCTACCGTTTTTTTGAAAGCGGTGGAGAAATTATGGGAATCGGAAAATCCTAAATTAACAGAGAGCTGGTATACGGATATGTCTGTCGTGGAAAGAGCATGGCAGGCATATTTCATTTTTGTATCCGAAAGATATTTCTTTAAAGTGATCCCGGTCTGTTTATGAAAAAGGGAGCTGACATATTTTTCGTGATAGCCGAAGTAATCGGCGATATCGCTTACCCTGACATTGGAAAAATAATTCCATTCGATATAGTTTTTGATTTTTTCACATAGTTTGTCGCAGCGGTTTTTCTTTTCTTCCAAAGGCAGCTTTTGTTCCGATAAAAGCTGTAGTAACAGGGAGCGGAAAATAGCGTCGTTTAAATCCGGATCGTGATACGTCCTGTCGGCGTCCTGCAAAGAAAGGATAAGCGGCAGCAGGCGATTGAAGTTTGTAACATTACCTGTCAGGGGAAAGGAAATTCCGTTCTCCGGATTCCGGTGTGTGAAATGAAACCAGTAAAAACGGCAGAAAGAGGGTTTTGTACCGTACTGGCGTTTGGCAGGAGGCATCAGAAGGTATTCCCCTGAGGAAACTGCAAAAGATTCTTTTTCAGACGCGATATAAAGCGTCCCTTCCGTAACAAGCATCAATTCATATTCTTTCAGCTCCCGGCTCATATGCAGCCATTCCGCCGAGGGGGCTTCAAACAGGCCGCAAAATTGGAAGGTCATATGGCTCTCTTTTGGCAGAATGATCATATTACTTTTTCACACCTTTCATATTACAAAATAATATTCTAAACATAAGTATATAGTGATATTATCATTTTGTGAAGAAAAATATATTACATTTTAATACTGTATATGTGGATCGTTTTTTACGCATTTCGATACATTACGATATGCGGCAGTTTTTGTTTCATCAGGCATCCTTTGCAGGTCACATTGCCATGTGGCTTCAATGGAATAGAGTTAATATTATTTCATTTAGGAGGAAAGTTATGGGTTTTTCATTTCAGATTCAGGACGGATTTTTTGCAGGGTATCAGAAATTAGTGAGGGAAGAAGTTATCCCTTACCAAAAAAAGATATTGGGGGATGAGATCGAAGGCGTGGAAAAGAGCCATGCCATTGAGAATTTTAAGATCGCAGCGAAAGAGAGCGAAGGGGAATTTTACGGAATGGTTTTTCAGGATAGCGACGTGGCAAAATGGATTGAAGCGGCCTCTTATTCTTTGCAGGTACAGTATGATGAAAAACTGGACCGGGAGCTGGACGAACTGATCGCCCTGATCGGCAGGGCGCAGGAACCGGACGGGTATCTGGATACTTATTTTACCGTAAAAGAACCGGAGCATAAATGGCAGAACCTTTGCGAAGCCCATGAGCTTTATTGCGCGGGACATATGATGGAGGCGGCCGCCGCGCACTTTCAGGCGACGGGAAAGACGGCGCTGCTGGACATTATGAAGAAAAATGCAGATCACATATGCAGCGTGTTCGGTGAAGGGAAAAAACGCGGATATCCGGGGCATCCGGAAGTAGAACTGGCGCTTATGAGACTTTATCAGGCGACGGGAGACGAAAAGTATAAAGATATGGCGGCATTTTTCGTAAGAGAGAGAGGAGCGGAGCCCAATTATTTTGTAGAGGAATTAGAGAACCGGGACTGGTGCGTCTGGAGCAGGGATCCGGTCAATAAGGAATATCACCAGTGCCATAAGCCTGTGACGGAACAGGAGACGGCTGTCGGCCATGCGGTGCGCGCCGTATATCTGTATTCCGGTATGGCGGATGTGGCAAGGGCGGAAAAGGATGAAACGCTGCAGAAGGCATGTAAAAGGCTTTGGGATAATATTACACAGAAACAGATGTATTTGACGGGAGGGATCGGTTCCACGGTTTTGGGAGAAGCCTTTACGAAAGATTATGATCTTCCTAACGATACGGCCTATGCGGAAACTTGTGCGGCGGTGGGATTGATCTTTTTTGCGAAGAGGATGCTGCAGGCGGAGAAAAACGGCGGTTATGCAGACGTCATGGAACGTGCTTTGTATAACGGTGTGCTTGCAGGGATGTCTTTGGACGGAAAAAAATTCTTTTATGTAAATCCGCTGCAGGTAAAGCCGGGGTACTCGGGAGAGATCGTAACCCATAAGCACGATCTTCCGGACCGGCCGGCGTGGTTTGGCTGCGCCTGCTGTCCGCCCAATGTGGCGAGGCTTTTGATGTCTCTTTCCGATTATATATGGGAAGAGACGGAAACGGGAGGAGAAAAGATGCTTTATTCCCATTTGTTTGTGGGAGGCGTCTATCAGTCGGAAGGCGTGCGGATCAAAGTGGAGACAGCCTATCCGGCGGAAGGGGAAGTGAGCTATATGGTAGAGGAGGCAACTGTAAAGGCAGGGCTTGCCATCCGTATTCCGGCGTGGAGTTTCCATTATGAGATCAGGGTAAACGGAAAGGAAGAAACGGCGGAGATCAGGGACGGTTACGCTTATCTTTCCAGCGGATTAAAAGCAGGTGACCGTATTGTGCTGAAATTGGATATGACACCGAGAAAGGTATACGCTAATTTGAATGTCAGCGGGGATGCGGGAAAGGTAGCTTTGCAGAGAGGGCCTTTCGTATATTGTTTTGAAGGCGTGGACAACGGCGGCAATCTGGATTTTCTTAGGGCGGACAGAGACGGTAAGATCACGGAAACGATAAAAGAGGATCGGGTGCTTGGGAAAATAACGGCGCTCCGGCTTGACGGAAAAATATTAAAAAGAAAGGATGAGCTTTACAGTTTTGAAAGGCCGGAAGAAAGCCCCTTTATCTTGACGGCTGTGCCTTATTATATGTGGGACAACAGGGGAGTGAATGGGATGAAGGTGTGGATGGAGGAGCAGTAATCACAGACAAAAAAGCCCAGGAATCCTATCGGAGGACTGCGTAAGGCGGAAATGGCAGCTTTTTGGGATGTTAAAAGAGAGGAATTTGATGTTACGGTAGATAAGCATAGGAACCGGTTTGTTAAATGTTTGGAAAACTGAGGGCAAAAAACGCTTGGAAAACGTGTAGATATTTTCAAAAGAAGGGGGATAGAAGAGGAGCAAATTTAACTATCCCCCTTCTTTTGTAACTATATTTTAATCCTGTAAAAAAGATAAGAATATGGTTATTCTTTATTAAATCCACATCCCAAATCGTAATAAGTTTTTTGGGAAGACTTTGTAGTGGTATAAGTCTTAGAACCGCCCCAAGGCCCGATATTATTTGTGCCATGACATAGTGGTATTGACGACCCTTCTATTTGGTCATCATGTGTATTATCTGCATAATTAGACATTCCTTTCATGACCCATTGTCCACACAATTTCCTTCCCTCTGAAGAAGCATATACATAAGTTACTTTTGCGGTGTGTCCGTGCTGATCTGCTATTCTATATGTAGTATAGCTATAAGTACTATTATCTTCATCGGCTGTTTGGGATCCAGTGTGATCGCCGCTTTCATTATCTATTACTTCGCCTAAAATCCATATATGGCTTACCGAAATAGTTTCTTCCCTTTTTTTGGTATAACATCCGCCTTCTATATCAGGATTCCCAATATGCTTATGGTAAATGGTTCTGTTATTCCCGGCGGCGACTTGTTCTATAATATTGAGTACTTCCGTTCCGTTGTATATGACGGTCCCCACCCGGGTCCCGCCATAGATCATTTTCGGTAATGCGCTCAAAATATCACCTCCTTACTCCATTCTTGCCACTGTGAGAGTTGCATTTTTTTCGTCAAAAGAGACTACTTTCAGACAACCGGATAATTGCTGCTTTAAGTACTTGGTATCTACCATGTAGCCGTCGTTTTCGCCGCCGTCAGGATTTGCCATGCCTTTAAAAGACCCGATCTTTTGCTCGGCGGTCATGCCGTCCTCAAATTCCACGTCGCTGGCTGCCGTCCAAAAGGACTGTCTTGCCCACTGTAAATTTGTTTCATTGCTGTCGTCTATGCATACCCTGTATGCATTTCCTTTTTGGATGATTTCGTTAACTGATTTCATTTTAAATTCCTCCTATTCGTTTTTATATTTTCCACCAGTCCAAACGGTCATGCCTGCAATGGCATGATCCGGTATTTCGGATTGATTGGTGATCGGATTAAATTTTGTTTTTTCACTCGGCAGTGCAGCTAAAGCATCGTGATGATAGAGGCCGAGCGTTTCATGCGTATAATGGGAAAAATCATTATGGGTATCTCCCGGTTGGTTTAAAAGGTAGTCTTGTAACGCATAAATACGGTTTTCAAGCATATTAAAAAAACAGGCAAAGTAGCCGTATATGCCTGTTTTTTCATTGATGTAGTAATTGGCATCTGAATATTTCCCGGCGGAAATCAGATTTTGATATTTTTTCATGTATTCAATGGTATGTAAGCTTGTATCCTGAAAAAAGGTCATTTCATCTATTTTGTCAGGATAGGAGCTTTGATCATTACATAGCATAGTTATCCTCCTTTTGTTTGCCAAAGCGTATATACATTTGTCTGTTATCGGTATTTTCATTAGCAGCAGTCTACATTTTTAGTCTGTATAACTAAGTGCAAAAGAAAAGGCAGGTGTAGCGGAACGCATTCGGATAGCCATATCCGGAATCTTTAGGGTATTTAAAATTTGATCATCCTGTTTGGCCTCATAGGAAAATTCAAATTTTATTTCATTGGGATAAGCATACAATTTGATCAGGCAGGAAGGGCATAAATCCTTATCAAGGATAGAATGATCCGTAAAACGTGTGATTACATAAACATACCCCAGTTTGGGATTTAAAATTCCGCCGTTAGGCTCTTTTGGAATACCTGCTGTACCGGATACTTCATTGATACCCAGAACTGCAAGGGAGGGGGTATAGAGCGGCTGACTGTATCTGACAGTTGAAAAGTCAATGGCCCTAAAAGTTTCCACATTGAAATGGTAATCGTTATTGGAATAAACAATTCCGCTTATAGAACTGATCTTTTCTACATCCAGTCCTAAATTATGCTGATAAGTCCATGAAGAAGAGGTATTCCTGCTGCAAAGCGGCACATATTTTTCATCAGATAAAATGGCTCCTTCCCATGTACCGTCAGATAACGTACAGATCTTGTTATAAATATGTACGGTTTCGGCACTTGGCTCCGGCGGTTTGGGACTGCTGTCCATGCCGTTAGCAGAAATCCATACGTCGTCGTATAATGCGTCAGGTTCTTCCTTATCAAAGTAAATAAATTGCCGCTTCTGTTTGGCATAGATCTGCGTATTATAAATTTCTTCCTCCAAGGTTCTGAAGGTGGCAGCATCAATGATATACTGCGATAAATCATTTGGGGTATTTTTTGTACTTTTTATCAGTTCGGCTGCCTGATCATAGCGGCCTTGGGATCTTAACCGATTAATTTCATTTATTGTGGATGCGGTATTGTCATCGATGTTTTTGAAATTATGAAGTTTTATTTTTTCTTCTGGGAAATTACTGTATTCTGTTTCGAATGGCATAAGTTCCTCCTTTATAGTATCGTTAAAATTTTGTGGGAAAGTTTGTGTATTATATAAAATTACTATTGTTATGTTGCAACAATATATTATGCTATAACGATAACAAAGTTTTTTTGAGAAAGCATGTATATTTCTCCCTCTTTCAAATAGTCAAATCCCGATGTATCTTCACTCTTGTAATAAGAATAAGCAAGGAGGCAGCCGCATATATATACACAAGCTTTTTTTGTAAAATCTGTATTGAATTTGACTCGGTATGGCACGTTCCAATATCGGGAATCATCCCTAAATGCTTCTCTGTCCCAAACAGGAAAATTCCCAATATTAGGGTCTTCATACCACAATGGATTCTCTTCAAATTCGGCATATTGATCGAGAATAAATATGTTATTAGTAACTTTTTTCTTGAAATAACCATTTCGTATAGTTTGGGGTAATTGGGCGGTAATTCTTTTGGCAATATTTGTTTTTACAGCGGATGAAGGGGGTTCTATTTCAAGAAGCGTTTTATATTCATCTACCCCCTTTTTCAAAAGTATGATTTCGGTCTGAACGTCAGAATTTTCCGTTATTTTGCAATAATATTCCAATGCTTTTTTGTAAATAGAGTCAGTTTGTATATCTAACGTTCCGGTTATTTTTTCCCCACAAACATAAGCGGTTTTTCCTAATAATATATCGGATGCCATTGCAGTAGCATCTGAAGTATCAATACCATTATTTATTGAAGTAATCCATTCCGCATATTCATCCAGACTTGCTTCATCAGGAACAATAACGCCTTTACCAATAAGGGCCTGTTTGATTGCTTCTTTATCCGTATGAATACGGTTTATATTTTCAATTAATGTAGCCATGGACATACCTCCTTATATAGATTCTAACTGTGTATTTGCTTGTCCTATAAGATCAGACAAAGCAATCATTTCTTCTTTGGTAGCATATCGGTCAGATAGTTCTGCCGGCGTATAAGGTGTATAGCCCAAAGCGGCAGTTATGTTTTCTTTGGTCAGTTCGCTTCGTATTGCAGCCGAGCTTTTATTTTCAGTCTCTCCCAATCCAAGATCTTCTTTCGTTGTGCCGTGCGGATTAGTTCCTGACGGATGGGTGTATACCGTGGTTTCCATACCGTTGATTTTAATGCTGCCGTTTACTTCTGAGGCTTCTGTCTTGGTTGCATCTGCACGGGCATGAACAGATTCGGCATGGGACTTTGCTATATTCCATGACGCCTCTAATTCTCCGGTTTTTTGATTTAGCCGTTTCAGTTCGGAATCAAGAATATCAGAGTTTGCATTGTGTACCTCGATATCATATTTTTCCATACCGAGCGGTTTTTTTAATTGATAATAAGTTGTGAAGTTCATAGTTTGTTATTCCTCCTATTCGTTAGTATCAGTGCTATTGGAATGTTGCAGATTAACGGATGGTTCTTTCTTATCTATATTTTTTTTCATTTCGCTTTTATCTAAAGATTACTTTTATAATGTTATCAGTTACTCTTTTAATTACCCGATATCCGGTATCACTTGCCGTAGCAATACCCTTATCATTGCATATACAGAATCCATTCGCTTCACAGGTTCCGTCATCATAGACAGACAGTACACCCATCATGCCGATTGCATCCCATTCTGGACGGCTCATACGGTCAACATATTCCATACCAGACTCATAATCGGGATTAAGAACATATCTTGTGCCGCTTATTTCCTCCTCGTATTCTTCAGGAATTTTACATTGCTCTCCATTTTCGTCTAAGACAGGATTGCCGTCTTCGTCTATTTCCGGAACATATCGCGTTCGTTTTTGTATTTCTGTAAATTCTTCGGTTAGATATGCCCCGAAATCATCCTTAAGAAATTGTCCCTGCCATTCCATATCAGTATTTCCCAATACACAGGGATTTGCAGAAACAATGCCTAATATGTAGCTATCATCGGAGGATGCTATTTTTATTTTGTCGCAGTCCATTGTAACGAAACGGCCACGACGATCTTCATTATTTGGATTTCCGTCTTCCCACTCGAACAATTCAGCATAGTCGGCGCCAGCAGAGGAGTAGGGAGCCTTACACCAAAGCTTTCCATTGTAGTCAATGCGGGCAGCGTTGCTTCTTGCGGATGATGTGCCGTTTCCGATGCAGAATGCTGTACCCACGCCAGTGCCTGAGGTATTTCCGGAGGCTTCTGCGTGTACGCCGTTATTATAATGGCCGGTAATGAAATCACATCCTAGTGCTAAAGCATGATATCCTGCCACCACTGCAGCATAAGCGCCGCCTGTTTCTATAAAATTTGAAAGTCCACCAACAATTGCAGAACATGCGCCATAAACTGTATTGCCTTCGCCTCCCAGCACCGCGTTGTTTTCCGTAATGCTTACCATATTGTTTCTTCCGCCTACCGCAACACCATTTGAACTCGATGAATTATTTCCTGTTCCCGGAGTCAATTTTGTATCTCCATAAATTGACTTTAATGCATATGTTTTTGCAATTACATCTCCATTTCCGTCTTTTATTGCATTCCCATCAAGATTTCCATGGAATGTTGTTGCATAAGCGTGCGCCCATTTCGTTGTACTTGATCCAAGGCTGTTAGTATCATTTATTAATGGGCGTAAACTTCCGCTAACATCATATTGAATACCTGTTCTTTGCAATATATTGTTACAGTTTGAATAGAAATAAATATTTTGGTCTGACGTAATATATAAGCGTTCGCCTACCTTGGCGTAATATTCACCTTCCGAAGCACCTGATGTTAATTTATTTCTTAAACTACTGGCACTTTCTCCACTTCCGACAAAAGTATTTCCTGCTGCACTGACAAGCAGATCGGATCCATAATTAGTCGCTCCGTCTCCATCATCATGCATTTCAATAACAACTCTTGAATGCACACCGTCAGTAAGACAAACATTTTTCATTATTAAGTTCCCACCCATAGTATCGCCCGCTTTATTAACCGCGCCAATATTTCCCGCAGTCAAATTAACATTCCCCGTCCTATACGCAGATTCGGCATTTCCTTTCACCCCTGTAACTCCGGACACTGCGGCGGTGATCTGCTGTTCCAAATCGTTCTTTATCTGTTTCACAGCCAAAGCGCCTGCAACATTTTCGTTCGACGTATTAGCATCGATTTGCTCTTTCGTATTCAATATATGGGCATGTTTTACACAGTGGGCGTCTATGTAACTAAGTAGGTCGTTGAGCGTAGCGCTTTCATCCCATATGGAAAATTCCGTGATTCCGTTTTCACTTTTAGTCATAAATCTTATTCGGAATTTCTTATAGTAATCTAACGGAAAGATGATTTGGTATTTAAAACGGTCGCTGCCGCCGACAAATAAATCCATTTGCCTGCAGTCTATTTGGGAATTGCCGTTATTAAATTTAACCCACATGACGTCGTCGTTGTATATTTTATAGATACCGGAGTCGGTAAGGACATCCAGATCTATGACATGACTGCTTGTGCCGTATAACTCGATAAGCTGCATCGCCCCGACGTCGGCAGCGGTAAGGTTCACATCTCCGGTTCTATGATATTCGTTTTCCTTTCCGCCTTTTATCCCTGCGATGGCGCTAAACCCGCAGTCATTTTCTAAGTCGCTTGTTTTAGTAGGGATGGGGATCTTGCTTAGCTTATCGTCAGTCTCTTCACGTGTATATTTATTGTCCCAAACAGGCTTGCCTTCGTGAAGGGCGGACAATATTTCTTCTTCTTTTGCGCATGCCCGCTGTACTTCCTCGTTTAAAGCCTGATCCTGTACGATATTTTTCTGCGCCAGCCGTTCCAGTTCGGAATCCAGAATATCCGAGTTGGCATTATGCACTTCGATATTATATTGTTCCGTGTCCAGCGGTTTTTGGAGCTTATAGTAGGTCGTATAGTTCATATTTTATAACTCCTCCTTGTCTATCAATGTTGTTAGTTCTTTTTGGGTAAATTTGTTAAGCGTTTTATGGGAATATCCTGCAAGCGTTTTGTGTGTGCCGGATTCTGTCTGTTGGGGACGGAAAGCGGGATAGAAGCGGTACATGGTGACCGTGGAGGTAAAACCGGTAAAGTCGTGGCTGACCGACTTTATGATATACTGCCGTTCCTCTTTGCAGTCTCTGGGTTTATAAGAAACCTTTATGTTTACGTCCCAAAAGGGCAGCAGAAGGGTAGTGATCGTGATCTGATCCGTCAGCCTGCAGTTTTTCCGGTTCTCATAGATCGCTTTATCCATGGCAAGGGAATCGGAGGTAATGGTATCGTAGCCGCTGCCGGTTTTTACATCCAATATTTCGCCCAGCTCCTGTATGGTGAAAGGGGAATTGGGAATAACCGTAAAATGAATGTTTTCACAATTATATTTCTGCTGAAAATATTCTATGGAGTAGAGTGTGGTTTCGTCGGTATTTTCTTCATTTTTTCCGGCGGTTTTATCCGTTTTTCCGTTAGTATGGCTGGAAATTTGGGAACGGGTACTTTCGGTATCCTCGGGCTTCTTTGGAAGGATAGGCTTGGAAGTAAGTACGTCTATTGCATGAGCCTGATACTGTCCAAGCAGATAGACACGGAAAATATATTTGCCCTGTACTTTTACGCTTTTTATTTTAAAAGAGTACGACAGGTTGCTTTTTAAAGTGTCAGGCCGGATGGGTGCATCCGTATTTTCGTCGTAAATTTCCATTGCGCCGATGCCGTTGATGTTCAATTTCAGCCTGTTTTCACTTTTATCCCAAGGAAGTTCCGGTTCGGGAAGTTTGACGCAAACGGTATCGCCGTTGTAGTATTTTGTGTCGAAACCGTCTACGGTACAGGAAAAGACAGGGGCGGAGTAAGTGCATTTTTCAGTACGATAAGTGGTAGTGAGGCTCTTTCCCCAAACTTCGCAGATATTCCTCACGGCAGACAGATCGACGGAAACATTTTCGGAAACCAGCACTTTTTGCAGGAATTGATTGTCAAGGACAATATCGTCCTCATAGCAAAAAGGAATTGTCTGGCAGATAAACCTGTTTTCGTCAAAGGGATCGAAAAACATTTCATAATTAGGATAGAGATCCCTGAAGGCCGTTAAAATAGAGAGAACGCTGCAGCCGCATGAAAATGTTTCGTCATGAGGCAGAGCGTTCCATGTTTCGTGTTCTTCCCTGTATAAAGCCCAGTCTTCATTGTACTCCGGCAGGGCCAGATATTCTCCGATCTCGTCGATCCGGTATTTGGTGATCCCGCCCAATTGTTCCAACACACGGGTGACCGCGCTTTTAATGGTATTGTACTTTAGGATATTGCCCTCCTCATCCGTTAACGGTTCGCCGTCTTCTCCTTTTTCATATGCGTCAAATTGTATGGTAGGCGCGCCTAGCTGCCCGTTTTTCGTGCCGTCCAATTTGCGCATAAAATCTGAGCAGTGAAAGGAGATCTGATCGGTCGCAGCGTCATAAGTGGAAGAGGTGTTTTCGTAAATGAAATAGGCTAAAGTGTAATATTTATATTTTTTCTCCCGGATGTGATACAGCCCTAGTTTAAGCCGCAGATCCTTATTCAGCCATATGGGATGATCGGGATGAAGCCTGATCCTTTCTTTTACGGAAGGCTGTATGGTAAAACTGCCGCTCCGCCGTACCTCGGATTCCGGATTGACGGTTAGGTTGCCGCCTGTCAGGGTCGTGATTTCGGCGACTTTCTTATCGGAATCCAGCGCCTCTAATATTAATTTGGGAGTCTGCGGAGAGGCAGACTGGGAGAGCACAAGTTTTAAATCTTCATTTGTAATTTCATGCATGATTCCACCACTCCTCCGTTACATCGGAAAGCCCCAGATAGTATAGGTCTTCTTCCGAATTGATGTCGCCGATCTCTACCCACGAAAAAGAAAGGTATCTGTTGTTATAGGATTCTTCGGCAGTGTCGGACGGGCTGGGCGTTGTCCGTATCAGCCAGATCCTGCCGTCCGGCAGCTTTAAGATTTTTGGCAGCCCGTCGGTAAGCATATCCATGACATTTTTCTGATAAACGGTCCTTTTATAATCGCCGTCTTTACTAAGGTCTCTGGTACATTCATCCTCTTCAAAAGGAACAAAGGACCCGCGGCAGGTTCCGCTGTCGTAGTTGGCAACGGTGTTTCTCACAAAGACGGGGTATCTGCTGTTTAACAACTCTACGGTGGAGGACGGGATGTTTCTTGTCGTATCGCAGAAGCAGTCTGTAATATCCGTACTGTAAACGAGACCGTCTTCAATAAGGAACAGGTCTTCGAAATCAGAGTCGGCCGTATAAGAAGAATATATGCCTTCCAGGCCGTAAAGCGACGGAACGATGGCATATTCATAAGTGGCGCCGGAGGCATTGGTATAATCGTTATAGTAAATGGCAAAATCTTCAATCGAAGAAATCTCTTTTACGGCTAAAGTATTCCATTGGAATTTATCTGCCAGCCGCCTTTTCAACAGAAGGTGCGAAACCTCTCCCGTACTCCAGTCTACATTGCCGGCATTGGTATTTCCGTTGAATTTCGCCCAAAGGATCGTATCGAAGGTCCAGCCCTCGGTAATTTTGTGGCTGAGTGCAAAACCGGTTGCTTTGGTCATATATAAATCGTCGTAAACGCCGTTTTTCAGTTCTATGTAATTTATATTTTTTACGGCGGTGGGAGTCAGCGCACAGGCAAACTCGCCGCCGCAAAAGCTGTTTCCACAGATAAACATCTGTTATCCCTCCTTCCATTTTCCGAACCACAGATCGTATTTTGCTGCATGTTCAGGCCGGCTGCTTTCCGTATGAACTGTTATTTCTTCTTTTCTTATTTTGTGGAGAACGCTGTCTTCATAAAACCAGCTATCATATTTTTGTACGTCCCTTGTGGGTTTATTAAATCCATACCACATATCTCCTGAAGGAGAGAAATGGATTTCAGTAAAGCATTGTAACTGATAGATGCTGCCGACCCTGCGAAGACATATGGTAATCAGATCCGCATCGGAAAAGCGCAGCGGTTCCGTATACAGGATGTAATGTCCGATTCCGTTTGGAACGGTCAGCTTAAAACGAAGCGTTCCGTCAGTGTAGATCCTTGAACTGAGCGTCAAGCCTTCCGTATCGTTTTTCATTTTAAAGATTTCTTTCGTCTGCCATAGGTGTGTGCCTCTGATCATCAGGGTGAAATCGCCTTCTACCAGAAATCCCTTATCATAATATAAGGTTCTGTCGATCAGATCGATGAAACTGTTATGGTATTTAAATTCTTCCGTTCCGTTGTACTGGATGATGATCAGGTTGGTGGATACGGAAATGCACCCTTGTTTCGGATCGTTTACGGCGTAAAGCCTTGCATAAGTGTCGGGTGTTTCGTATTTTACGGTGACTTCCACATATCCCGTATCCAAAGGCATTCCGTGGATGGTGACGCCGACGCAGCGCAGATAATAGCGGCGTCCGCTCTCCAGACTGCGGAAAGTGTAATTCAGATACATATCGTCATAAAGCATATCGCTGCATAGCAGCTCCTTTTTTTCGGTATCATATAAATAAAAACGGTAGTTGTCGATACCTTCCCAATTTGGTGAAAAGTAGTACATGGAAGCGTCAAAAGAAGCGTTTGTCAGTACATGGTCTTCAGGAAGATTATGGAAATAAAAATCCGGAGTTACATAGGTGTAGAAATTGGTTTTGGCGGAAGCGGGAGAGGGGGTTCCCTCTCTGTCAAATACGACGGCTTGTACGCTGTATTCTCTTCCGTTTAAAAGAGTGCCTGCCGGGATCGTATGGGCGAGGGAAAAGGAAACTGCCGTATCGTCGAAGACGACGGTTTCAGGGTCCTTTTCATCCCGTATGACGATCCGGTTTCCATAGACCCGGTTTCCGCTCCATGAAATAAAGATCTCATGGTCTTTACCGGCATCAAAAGGGATTATTTTTTTAATGATCGGTTTAGACAAATAATCACCGTCCTTTCTGTTTTGTATGATCGTGAAAGGTGAAATCCACGATATCGATTGGTATTTCCGCAGCCTATTTATAGGCCGTGTTCTAACCGGTTGTGGTACTTTTCGGTTATGAATTTGATACTTTCCTGTACCAGACCGTTATCCATGTTGTTTTCTTCCAGTATTTTTTCATATTTCTGATAAATTTTCATAATATGGTCAAAAGCCTCCAGATTCGGGATACGGCCGGAGGAGAGGGAAGAGGCGAAATCCAATATTTCGTAACGCATATCGTCGATCTGTTTATCGATGAACAGGTCGGTCAGCCGTTTTAAGTCGCGGCCGATGATCTCGTCGCCCTGAATGGATTGCCTGACCGCTTCTTCACAGCGTTCGGACAATTCTTTGATTGCTTTTGTGTTTTCCAATAATTGTTCATGGTCTTCCCGGTCTTTGCGCATCCATTTTGTTTCCAGCCCCATTTTATCGATGCACCATTCGAAAAAAGATAAGATCGTTTTCATATTTTCCTCATTTCTGCGCGGCGTTTGCATCCATTTATTGAGTCTGCGTATCACAAGTCCGTGGACGCCGCGCAGACACGGACTTGTAATGGGAAATTTTGTACCGGTGATGTATGCAGGATCAGGTTTTCGCAGATTTTGCAGTGTTCACGGCAGCTTCGATCTTTAATTGCAGCCATTTATCAAAGGAACCGTAGAGTGTTTCAACGACCTTTTTCGATTCTTCCGAAATCATATTGACGGCTTCTACATAAGCCCGGTTAAAGGCTTCCGTCTGTGCCTTTTGGTCAAATTTGCCGCTTGCCTTTAAAGAATCCGTATAAATCTGGTTCACATATAGTACCGCATCCATAACGTCTGATAGCGCGTCTTTGATCAAAAGGCTTGCCGCTTCGTTTTTTGTAGTTTCTGTGATAAATTCGCTCTCTTTTATTTTTGATTTGATCAGGTTCACTATGTAGGCGGCGACGACCGGTAAGATCATCGTCAAAATAATGTACAGGCAGTTGTTTAATACGTCTTGTAAATTCATAAGTCTCCTTTCCGTGCAGCTTCAACCATTTTAAAATATTCCATGCCGCATTCCAAAGAGCAGGCTACACTCCGCCAATGGAAAGCGGTTTTATCTTTTTCACAGTCGGCGCATGGCGTATACATTTTTCCGCATACTTTACATGGCTTTCGTACTTTTTGCGACATTCTTATCCTCCTTTCCGGTCTTTGTTATTTTTGCGGTATCCATGAAAAGCAGGAACGGTCTTTTATTTTGGAAGTGTCTATCGTACCCGCATAAACGCCGATCATCGTGTTGTCAAAAGTAATGCTCGTTTGTACCTGTTCCAGACTTTTTTGGAAAGTATAGATGGATAATTTCATAACCTCCTCATAATTGTATTTGAATTCCGGACGGTTTACTAAGGCGGTGACCAGCTTTTCCAAATGCGGCTCATAAGGTTTATTGGCATTCCGTTTCAGACGTTTCCGCTCTTTTTCTAAAAGATAGCGTTTTGCCTCTTCATTACCGGGTTTTGCGTTGTTTCTTTCCATGTTGTTGATCTTCCGCAGCAGATCGGATAACCGCATATAGACAAACTCGTCTATTTTATAATCCGCTCCGTTGGAAGGGCTGTAGAGAATCTTAGTCCCGTTGGAGGAGTCAAAACATACGCGGTAATCGGAAGTATTCAGACTGCCGAAAATAATGGACAGATCGGATCTGCAAAGGGAGGGGAAGAGCATAGTAAACAGATCGTAATCCGTCATTTCCGTATAATCCAGTCCGTGATCCGCAAGCAGTACCATGTACTGATAAGGAGTGGAAGTAAGCGCGGATACCATATGGTAATAAGACTGTTCATCTTTTAAGATTTCCCCCACGGTAGGTATTCTGATCTGAAATGTTTCCGTGATAGAGACCGTATCTGCAAACAGCAGACTTGTTTGGTTGTTCATAAAATGTTCCCGCCTTTCTTTTATGGAATATTTTGTTTTTTGTAAATTCCCGCCCTGTAGTTCGCATTATAAAAGGGGCGGAAAGTATTGATATTAGGGCATTTGGGAGGAAAAATAAGAAGTTAACCGTGCAATATTTACCGCCAAGGTTTGGAAACCGGTTTTATTTATTTGCGCAGCATACTTTCCTGTATGGCCTTGTTGGATAATCCATGAAATTCCCGTTGTAATGCAATACCGACCTGTTTCATGACTTCGCTGCTTGTTACGCCGGGACAGGTGATATGTAAACCGCCTGTGATGGTAGGATAAAAATTTCTGTTAGAGACATTATTCATGCATGAATACATAGAATGAAACGTATCGCCGATCACGGACATGGAATCCTGACTGTTTTTCCCGACTGCGGCCATATAACCGATCAGTCTGTCCATAGAAGTCCCCGAGCTATTGGCGATGTCGGCGCACTTTGACATTGCCTCTGCAAGTCCGCCCGCCGATACTGCCGCCCGCATATCGACGCCGGCCAGTTTGTCTATGATTTCCATGGAATGCCCGGATGATACTTGAAAACCGTTCATGGAAGAAATAAGGTATTCGACGGCCTTAGAGCTTTCAAGCATACCGATCTTCGCCAGTATGGAGGAACTTTCGATCAGTTTATTGGTATGGGACAAGGATTCCCCCATTCTGACAATTTCATTTGCTGTATTTCCTACCTCTTTCGTCGTCAGGCTTAAATGCTTCGCTATCTGATTATAGGATGCGATCATGCCGTTTATTTCAGCGTCGCTGACGCCGGATGCGGTCTGTATATTGGTTTTTATATGATCCAGCTCTTTGACGGCTGCAATTGCCTGATAGATTGCCTGCGTGACTTTTTGGACACTCATACGGATCAGGTTGCTGCCGATAATGTTTTCGGTAAGTCTTTTCCATAGGCTCTTTGTTTCTTTCTCTGTTTTCCTTAATTCGGACATGATCTGTGTATTGTCTACGGCAGGAGTTATCGTGGCCTTGTTTTTCTGCCGTCCAATCTTTTTGATCTTTTTTTCTGCCTGTGCGGTATCCGCGTCAATGTTGACTTTGGGTTTTAATGATTTTAATTTTGTATTCAGCTCTTTTTTGGTTGCTGCACTGTTCAATGTGCCTTGGATTTTCAGTTCAGGCAGTCTGGGCTCGATGGATTTGATGTCCGCTTTCATGTTTGCAATAGATTTAGCCTTGTCCAAAACTGCCTGTATTTTTAATTTGAAATCGTTTGCTGCCAATTTTTTGTCCTCCTTTTTTATATGCAAAAAGACACTCCGAAATGGAATGCCTTTTATTTGTTGTTATTTTTCACGATGTAATTGTCAAAACCGATAGCCGCAATCCTGACATTCGAATGTCTTACTGTTATAAGGCATTGCAAATGCGCCAAGGGCTGCCGCCGCCAAGAATTTGGAACTTGTTTTTATTTTTTTTTACCATAACCGAATTGCATACCGGACAATGCTTAAGTACCGACATATAATGGTCTTTCAATTTATACCTGATTTTTCGTGGTTTATGCTCTTTACCGCAATCCTTACATTTAAGTATTACGTCTTTTTTTAATATAGCATACTTTTTATCCACCAGTTTATCAAACTTATCAAAGTACTGCATATTACTTCTGCCGCATTCACCGCAGTAAACGCGAACATTATTACGTTTTGGCTCATTCTCAAAGATCATAATTTCATCAAAGTACATCAGTTCTTCTTCCGACTCATCCATGTCTTCCAGTTCCGGATCTTCATTATCCATACTGTCTGTGTCTTCCTCATCGAATGAAGCGTCGCATACCGGGCATCTGTCCATGTCTTTCACTCTGTCAAACGGAAAAATCGTTCCGCACGATTCGCAAATGATCTTTTTTGCCATAAGTAATCCCTCCCCGTCTTTTCTATAGTTATTATAACATTATTTGAAACAGATGCAATCTGTGTTTATTGATAGCAGGATGGGTCTATAGTTGGGATTTAGAAGAAATGGTTTCCTGTTTTTTTGAAGTTTAGAAATGGATAGAAAGATCAGGCGGACAAACAGAAAATGTCCTGTCCGCCTGTAGCAGGGCAGCAGCGTGAAGTCTGCCCTGCAGTGGTTTAAAGTCCGGTTCTTTGTGCCGGAATCGGCATATGAAATTAATACACGATAAAATCCCACAGGTTTGAAGAACCGCCGCAGCCTCCCGCAAGGGCCTCCGCCTGAATGGCATGGGCCGT
>CAJTWM010000034.1 GCA_910579805.1 uncultured Lachnospiraceae bacterium
CATCTCCGTTTTTATTTCCATTATAACGGATAATGGAGCAGTTTGTTCACATTTTATTTACTCATGCGTTTGTCGTGCTGTACAAAACATTCCGGACTATGGGAATGTCTTTTCAAACACACTAATAAATACTGCCAAGCAGAGCCGACATCCCTTCATATAACCGTTCAACGGTTTCTGCCCGCATGATAATGGAAATGTAAGAATTTCCGGAAGTATCTTTTGATAAAAGAACAAGGCACTTTTTAGCCGCGTTCGTCGTCCCTGTCTTACCGCCTATGACTGTGATATTTTCAGGCGTCGGACAGGTGCCTTTTAAATAACGGTTCGTCGTCCCGATCGATACTTCTTTGGGATTACCTGACGAATCATAATAAGTAGTGTCGTACGACATCATATGTATAATCTCTGTAAACATATCGTATTTGACGGCTTCATTAAAGATCAGATACATATCATATGCCGTCACATAGTGATTGTCATCGGATAGTCCGTGAGGATTGACAAAATTACTGTTAGTTGCACCTAATTCCTTTGCCTCTTTATTCATCAGATCGGCAAAGCCTTCTACGGAACCTCCGATATGTTCGGCGATCATAACGGCAACGTCGTTTGCCGAATATAGAAGAAGGATATGGAGAGCCTGAACCAACGTCATGGTATCTCCCGGCTTGATGCCGCAAAGCTGTGCCCCCGCTTCCGTAATGATCACATGTTCGGAAGCAGTCAGCGTATCTTCCAGATTTCCGTATTTTAAAGCTACTAAAGCGGTCATTACCTTTGTCAGGCTGGCCGGATATAATTTTTCATATACATTTTTTGCGTAAAGCACCTCTGAACTGTTCACTTTAAACAAAGCGGCAGCGCTGATATCGGTCATATCTATCTCATCGGATAGAACATCCTGACTTACGACGCACAGATCCGAGGCAAACGCCGTAGCCGTATCAAAGGATCCGGCGTTTACGATCCTGTAACTGCTTACGGAGCAATCAGGATCGTATGAAAACGTATAGGATACTTTTCCACAGCCTGTAAGCAACAGACATAAGAGCGTCAGGGCTATGCACTTTTTTACTTTATTTATACATCTCACGCCACTCTAAATCTCCTCTGTCCAATGATTTGATTAATAACTCTGCGGAAGCTAAGTTGGTTGCCAGCGGAATATTATGCATATCGCAAAGCTTTACCACATTATTGACATCCGGTTCATGCGATTTTGCATTTAACGGATCTCTTAAAAAAATAACCAGATCGATCTGATTGTGCTCTATCTGCGCACCGATCTGCTGCTCTCCCCCCAAATGTCCGGCTAGATGCTTATGAATATTAAGATTGGTAACCTCTTCGATCAATCTTCCTGTCGTACCTGTAGCATAAAGCTCGTTTTTGCTTAAAATTCCCCTGTAAGCAATACAAAAATTCTGCATTAATTTTTTCTTAGCATCATGAGCAATTAACGCGATGTTCATAGTTCGGCCCTCTCTTACTTAAAATTTTTCCCCTGCAACCGGACGTTCAAAACAAATCCCATCCCCATAAAGAGACTTAACAAAGAGGTCAGCCCATAACTGACAAAAGGTAGCGGGATACCCGTATTGGGCAGTAAACCCGTTGCAACGGAAATATTTATAAACCCCTGGAAACCAACCCATGCCGCCATTGCAGAAGCAATGATCGCTCCCGCAAGATCTTTTGATTTTTTGGCAATCAGCATACATTCCAATGTGATGAGTATCAGCAATCCGATCACGACACATCCGCCTACGAATCCGAATTCTTCACCGATAACGGCAAAAATAAAGTCCGTCTGTGCTTCCGAAATAAAGTTTCCGTTTTTTACGGAACTGATCACGTTTGTCTTATATCCTTTTCCCATCAATTGTCCCGAACCGATCGCTGTCATGGAGTTAACCGTCTGATAGGCAATGGAATTTGCATATTCCTCCGGATGAAGCCAGGCCAAAACCCTTAATCTATGGTAAGGCTTGATGATCTCCATATTGATCAATATGTTAGTCTCGATCGGTTGAAGAATAAGAGAAAATACGATCACAAGCGACGGTATCGCTACCGCCAACGCCCCTATCACGAGCTTATAACTGATCCCTCCGACAAACATAATCACACAGAACAACAAAAAGAACATGATGCTTGTCGACATATCCGGCTGTAGATAAATAAGCAGCAGCGGCGGTAAAAACAAAATGATACACAGCATGATATATTTGAATGTATTTAGTTGTTCCCTATGTATCATAATAAACTGTGCGAAAAATAAAATCAATATGATTTTCGCACTTTCTGAAGGCTGAAAGCGAAATCCGAATAAATCCAGCCATCTTTGAGAACCGTTTGCATCATGGCCGAAGATAGGGAGTTTGATCAGTGCAAGCAATATCAGATTTGCAACATACATAGGCCAGTATAATTTCAAGATCACATTATAGTCTAAAAAAGAAATGACGACCATCAAAAAAACACCTGCGATCAGCCCCAGAATCTGTTTGTTTTGAAAAGTTTCTCTGGCGCTGCCGATCGCAATGACGCCGATTACTGCCAAAGCTACTACCATTATGATCAATTTGATATCGTAGTCGCGTATCCGATATTGTTTATGCACGTTTCTCTCCTCTCCGTCTTTTCAGAAAGCATAGAATCCTGAAAGACAGATCTTTACTGTTTCAGATCTAAAATAGGGATATTGGCATAGAGCGCCGGATTTTTCATATTTCTTCCCTTATTTCCAGTTTTTGTGATCTGGATCTCCATACTTTTCGTATCGATCTTCATGTATTTTGATATTACTTTCGCAATATCCGTTTTTATCATTTCCATCATCTCCGGCGAACAATTCGCCCGGTCGGAAATCAAAAGTATTTTCAGGCGGTCCTTTGCTACCTGCCTGGAACTCTTTCTGTAAAAGAATCTGCTTATCATCATTTTGCCGCCTCCTTAATTTTTGTGAAAAATACCGGTTACCCTTGTCCAAAAAGAAATTCCTTTTTCAAATTCCATAAAAGGCACCTCCTGTCCAAGTACGCGGCAACATATGTTTTGATATGCCTTCCCTGCAAGCGTATTATTGCCTACGAGCGGTTCACCTTGATTTGTCGCGATCACTACATTTTCGTCATCAGGAACGATACCGATCAGTGGAATGGATAAAATATCAATCACGTCTGCCGAGGACATCATATCTCCCCTGCGGACCATATCCACCCTGAGTCTGTTAATGATCAGATCGATCTTTTTGAATTCATTTGCTTCTAAAAGCCCTATGATCCTGTCCGCATCCCGTATCGCCGATACTTCGGGCGTCGTTACGACAAGCGCCCTGTCGGCGCCTGCAATCGCATTTTTAAATCCCTGTTCGATCCCGGCGGGACAATCCAGAATTATGTAGTCAAAGCTTTGCTTTAAGTATTCAATAATCTTTATCATCTGTTCTTCGCGTACTGCCGATTTATCTTTTGTCTGAGCAGAGGGAAGCAGATAAAGGCTGGGATGGCGCTTGTCCTTGATAAGGGCCTGTTTTACTCTGCAGTTTCCGTCTACCACGTCTACGAGATTGTAAACGATCCGGTTTTCCAACCCCATGACAACGTCCAAATTACGGAGCCCTATATCCGTATCGATCAGTACCACTTTCTTTCCCATTGCCGCAAGGCCTGTCCCTACATTTGCACTGGTCGTAGTTTTACCTACCCCTCCTTTTCCTGATGTGACAACGATTACTTCGCTCATTTACTATTGCTCCTTTCCAAAAGTTCAGATTCTTCCCTGAAGGATCAAGAGATCTCATCCAGTAATTCTTTTGTAATCGGTTCAATAATTACCTTGTCATCCTTTACATAGGCAATTTTCGGCTGTACTTTCGGTTTGATTCCCCACCTGCTTTTGTTTTCTTTGTTTTTATATTTGAAATCACCGATGATCAATCTTTCCGGTGCCATTTCAAGCGCTGCAATAAAATGATTTTTGTCCCCGTTTCCTCCGGCGTAGGCCTCTCCGAAAAGACCTCCGAGAACAATGATGTCCTTTGTGGAAATAATAGCGGAGCCGGGATATACGTCCCCTAAAACTACGATACTGGATTCTGTTTCCAATACCTGATGATTTTTTAAAGTTCCCCTGTAAAACTGGCCGCTGTTTTCCTCGTCCGCATAATCCTTTAGCTGCTGCACGGCTTTCACGAACTGCTGGTTCTTTTCCTCGTCTTTGCTCACGAGGCATACGATCTCGACGCTGCAGCTTTGTTCGATCGTATCCAATATCCTCATTTCTTCCGCTTCGGAAACCTTTCTGCCTTCTATGGACAACGCCATTTTTGCATTTTTGAAAAAATGGCTGGATTCGTTAAATTTGACGGCAATTTCTTTTATCAGGTCCTCAAAGCCCACGGTATCGTCCAGATAGATGGAAATACCGTTCTGATAACTTTTTAAGACAACCGCATTTTTCACTTTCTGTTCCTCCATACTGTAAACGCTGTCTGTTCACGTCGTTTAATTAGTCTCCTACACCGCTGACTGCCTCAATGTCAGCCGCTTCTCCCGTAACGATCTGTTCTCTCTCTTCCACGCCGCCATAATAATATTTTACGACCTCTTTTGCGATCTGGGCGGCATAATCGGACGTATATCCATATGCCACACGGGCGGAAATTGCGATCTCCGGCGTCTCATAGGGGGCAAACCCGACAAAAACGGCATGAGCCGCACGTCCCTTTTTCTCTTCCGCCGTTCCCGTCTTTCCGGCTACATGAACCGCCGTTTCTTCAAAATATGCCTTCCCTTCGACTACTTTACGCATTCCTGCATGGATTGCGTCCCAATAAGTATCCGGCATTTCGATCTCATTTCGTACTTCCGCGTGGTTTTCGTACAAAATGTCGCCGCTGCTTTCGGCGATATGGTCTATTAATGTAAGATTATAACACGTTCCGCGGTTTGCTACCGCTGTAACATATCGCGCAAGTCCGACAGTGGTATATCCGCTGTTACCCTGACCGATGGCGGATCTGACGGGATCCTGTGTCGAAACCTGCGGTGCGGATTCGTCGATTTCCACCCCCGAAGTTTCCGAAAGGCCATATAGATCGGCATATTCCGCAAGCTTATTTAATCCTGCTTCCGTATTAAAATTGCCGTCCGGCAGCGTTCCTAACCGATAACCGACTTCATAAAAGTAACAGTTGCAGGAACGTTGTATGGCTCCGGTAATATCCAGATTTCCGTGGCTGGAAGGATACACATGGCATCTTGGCGACAAGGGAGTGATCTTGTCGAAAATACCGGTACAGAGAACCTGCGTGGAAAGATCGATCTCGTTTTCCAAAAGCCCAGCGGTGGCGGAAACCATTTTAAAGGTGGAACCGGGTGCGGTCCTCTGCTGTGTGGCATAGTTTAAAAGCGGTCTGGACTCGTCATCCAAAAGCTGCGCAAAGTAATCCGCGTCCACGCCGTTTGCCATCCGGTTGTTGTCATATCCCGGATAAGAAACCATGGCAAGTACTTTTCCGGTTTTGATATCCGTAAGGACGACAGAACCGGAATACGGATCCAATGCGAGCTGAGCGGGGGTGATGTCTAAATTCGTGATCCGGTTGATCAGAAAATTATAAGGGGTAATCGTTCCGTTATAAAGCTTTTCTTCATCCTCTTCGTTCAGGCCGATCATGTTCTGCTCGCAGAGCAGCATACATACCTGCCTTCCGCTTATCACATCCGCTTTGATCATATATTTATAGATCTTTTTATAAAATTCAGAATTATGATCAATCCCTTCTATAATGTAATCTACGATCCGGTCATAAATTTCAACGGAATCAGAATAACGGCTTGACAGCTCCAGTTTTGAGACGTCGATCCAGTTTTGGGAAATAGCATACCGGATATATTCGGAAAGGCTGATCGTCTCTTCTTCCCTCCATGCGATATAAGTGGCATCCGAAACATCCACCTCACTGCTTAAGATAATACCGTTATCGTTCAGCATAGTAGTAATATAGCTTTGATATACCTGATATTCCGTTTCCAGATTTTGATAAGGAGTCTCGTTTTCTATCAGTTCGGCTTTCAGTTTATTTAAAACGTTTTGCTTATATTCTTCGAACTGCAGATAGACCTGTTTTTCCGTTTCTCCGGCGTTTTCATCCGCAAACCGGGTAAAATCAATGACATTGTTATCAAACAGGGCGATATAAACGTCATAGATAGGAATCCGGATCTGATTGCTCTTGGTGTTTTCACCGGGGATAAATTCCTTAATATTGTCGATCTTATTAATTAAAATTCCGGCGATCCGTTGTTCCAAAATGTCATAGATCGCTTTCTGCAGATTTTTGTCTAACGTCAGATAAACGTCTTTTCCGGCTACCGCTTCTACATAATCGCTGCTGTCGATCACTTTCCCCATATTATCCACATAGACCGTTTCGCTCCCCTTGATGCCCTGAAGCGTCAGTTCCATATAAGATTCGATGCCGGATTTTCCTACGATGTCGGACTGGCTGTAATGATGCTGTTCGGAAGGCGCGGCAGAGTGTTCCTTATCCTGTTCCTGCAGGCTGGCGAGTTCTTCCGTAGAGACTTTTCCGGTATATCCGATAATATGGCAGAAATATTCGCTGTCCACATATTTTCTGACCGTATCTTCCGCTATGGAAACGCCCTCCAACGTATTACTGTTTTCCAAAACGACGGCGACCGTTTCTTTGCTGACGTCCGTAGCGACCGTGGTTGCAATATATTTCTGATAACTGTTCAAATTCATGGCATATCGTATGATCAGGATCTTTAACAGCTCGTCCTGCGTATATCCCATACCGACCTGAAAAGAGCTGCTGTCATCGGGATCCGTATAGTCTCCGATCCCGAATTTGTTCCTTCCTGCCAAAAATGCAACGACTTCCGCCGCCGTCGCCGTTTTTTCACTGTATTCCAGATCTTCCGTATGGGTATGCCCGTAAACGTCCGCAAGAAACCGGAGCAGGCGGCTGCCTTCTGCCGTAAAGGCAAATTCCCCGTCATTGTCGATCACAATATCGAAATCGCTGATCACGGCGTCGCCGTTTTTTTCAATCATTTTGATCAGACGGTATATGGTTTCGTTTAATTGCTCGTTTTTCGTTCTTCCGGAAGACTCGTATACGTCTTCGATGGTCACGGAATATGCCAGTTCGTTATAAGCAAGCAGTTCTCCGTTACGGTCGTAAATATTTCCTCTCGCAGCGGATACCGTCCGCTCTTTTTGTATTTTCAACTGGAAATTATTCAGATAATCCTCTCCGTTTACGATCTGAAGCAAAAAAATACGGTAGACCAGTACGGAACCAAGAGAGAGAAATACGACTGCCATAATAATGATTCTGGAATTAATGCTGCCCAAAAGGCTGTCTTTTATTTTACTAAACAAATTTCTTTGCGCTCCTTTTTTCTTTGGATTCCAAATGATAATTGATCTTCAGGATGACCGGATACAAAAAGATAGTAACGATCAGAGTATACACAACTTCGGGTATGATGATATGCAGAACATAATATCCAAAGTGGAGTCTTCCGCGCAGCAGAAACATAAACAGATAACAGATAAAGCCGTAAATGAAATCGCTGCATGTGATCAGGAACATTGGCATCTTAATATCTTCCGGATAAAACTGCCTTGCGAATTTACCGTTCGTATAACCGATATACATGAATACAAGCGCATAAAACCCGATCACATCCGAAAAAAAGATGTCTACTAAAAGCCCGCAGAAAAATCCGATGATAAGTCCTGTCTTTTCCCCTCTCATAAATCCGAAAGAAGCCGTAAGCACGATAAGCAGATTAGGCACGATGCCGCCGAATGCCAATATGCGGAATACCGTACACTGGAGGACAAAACATATTAATATCAAAACACCTGTTATGATACCGCGTTTCATTTGCTGCCTCTCCTTTCTAAAGATCTGTTAAGCACCCCGGTCATGCCCAAACGGCACGGTTTCCAAAACGTACCTTTCCGGTTTACTCTTCCTCCACAGTCTGTTTTAACTGTGTAATGACCAAAACTTCTTCCAAATGTTCAAAATCCACGGCAGGGGTAAGCCAGCCGGATTTTGTCAGATTGTTGGAGTCTTCGGAAATACTGCTGATATATCCGATCAGGATTCCCGGCAGATATTTGTCGCTGATGGAAGAAGTGACGATCTTGTCTCCTTCTACCACCTTATTTTCTTCGTCGATCAGTTGGATGAAAGAAATGACGCCCTCTTTCATCAGTTCCAAATTACCCGAAACGATCAGATCATCCGAGGTGGACAATACTTTGCCGCTGACGTTGATATTATCCGAAATAATGGAAGTCACTTTTGCCCAGTTTGGTCCTACGTCCACAACGATCCCAACCAGTCCGGAACCGGCCATGACGTTCATATTTTCGGAGATCCCGTCTTCATACCCTTTATCGATCACAAAAGAAGCGTACCAGTTTCCGGCGTCCCTTGCTATGATCCTTGCGCCGATCTTGTCGTACTCATCGTACTGGGAATCCAGCTGATACAGTTCCCGCAGATTATTCAGCTCGTACTTGTCCTGCTGCAGTCCGGTGATCTCTATTGTCAGATCGTCGATCTGCTGTTTTAATTTTTCATTTTCCGCCAACAGATCCCTGATCTCCACAAGCTCTTCTTTTCTGTCGTTCAGCCAGCTTCCGATCTTACTGAGCCCGTCCTGAAAAGGGACTACGACATAACCGGCAACGGTTCCCAAAGGACCGCTGAATATTGTCGTATTAAATGTCAGCACTACAAGCAAAAGACATACTATTGTTAAAATAAAAAGGAGATATTTACTCGGCAAAGTAAATTTCTCTCCTTTTCTCTTCAATACCGGACTCATTTATTTACTCATCCCTTCAATCGCATAAGCTACAGACTTATAATTATCGTCTTTAATGATTTTAGAAAGTCCTACGGCAACGCTTGTGATCGGATCTTCCGCCACATTGACTTTCAGGCCGGTTCCGTTGCTGACAAGCTGTGCCAGATGATTTACCTGTGATGCGCCGCCTGTCAGGTAAATACCGTGGCGGTAAATATCCGCCGCAAGTTCGGGCGGCGTGCGCTCTAAGATCACTTTGATATTATCGATAATAGAGTTAAAATGTTCCTTCATCGCCTCGTCTACAAGATTAGTCGGTATTTCCCTTTCTACCGGAAGCCCTGTTACGATATCCCGGCCGTAAACGACGGCGCCCTTTCCTTCTTTTTCCAGTTCTTTTAAATTCATCTTGATGCTTTCGGCGGTCTTTCCTCCAATGATCAGGCTGTACTCCCGGCGCACTGCCGCACGGATGGAATCGTCGAACTTCAGCCCGCCTACTTTGATCAGCCTGCTCAATACGATACCGCCCAAAGACAATATGGAAATCTCCGTAGTATCGTATCCTACGTTGACTACGAGAACGCCTTGTGAATTTTTTACGTCGATATCAAGGCCGAGGCCGTCCGCTACCGCTTTTTCCACAACCATGATCTTTTTGGCTTTTACGTTGGAATCTTTGATCAGGTCATAAAAGGCTCTTTTTTCCACTTCCGTAACGTCCGTAGGAACCGCCACATAATAATCTGCCGGCTTTGCGTTACCTTTTGAAAGATCGTTCACAAAATACTTGATCAGCGTTTCCATATTTTTAATGTCTGCAATAACGCCGTTGCTGAGCGGATAGGAAATACGGATATTGCTGGGCGCTTTTTCATACATTTCAAAAGCGGAATTTCCATATGCAAAAAGAGTATCTTTGTTCTCAATCGCTATCATGTTCTTTTCTACGATGATATGATCGTCCGTCCTGTTATAGATTTTAATATTATTGGTACCGAGGTCGATACCAAACACGTTATTTGCCAAAATGACAACCCCTTTCTATAGTAAACCTGATTCTTTAAAGCTGATATATTTGCGGTCCCCGATAATGATATGATCGATCAAAGGGATCTCCATAAGTTCTCCCGTCTTAGCCAGCCTCCTTGTGATCTCCATATCCTGCCTGCTGGGCATAGGATCCCCGCTCGGATGATTATGCAATATAATAATGTGCATGGCATGTACTTTTAATGCATATTGAAAAACCTCTCTTGGTGAAAGCAAAGAGGCGTTTGCCGTCCCTATGGATAAAACGGACCGGGAAATCAACTGCGCCTTATTATCCAGACACAACAGAATGACTCTTTCCTTTTCTTCATGCCGCAATTCTTCCATAAAATAGTCCGCAACCGATTCCGGAGAAGAAAATTTAAGCAACGGTTCTTTTCTTGCTTTTGCCATCCTCATGGAAAGTTCTGCAATGCATTTGATCTTGACCGCTTTCACTTCGCCGATCCCGCGCAACTGCTTCAATTCTTCCACGGAAAGGTGATAAAGCCCTAACAGCCCTTTATGGGGAGAGCCTGCCAGTTCAAGGATCTGCCTGCCCAGTTCTACCGAGTTGCAGTCTTTTGTCCCCGTCCTTAATATAATAGCCAAAAGCTCGGCTTCCGATAAGCTTTCCGGCCCTTGTTTCAAAAATTTTTCGTAGGGAAGCGCTTCTGTTTCCGTATTGCTTTCCGTCGTTCCTTTTTTCATTTATACCCCTTTTGCTACTCTCCGGGCAGACAAAAAACGTATAATTTCTATCTTCAATCTCATAAAAAGCGATAAATAATGAGGGCGATCACAATGCCTGCGATACTGGCTATCGTGATTCTGATCGTTAATGCAAAGGTGATGCACAAAATCCCCAGATCCAGTACAAGCGGACTGGTCAGCCCAAAAGTTTGTCCATAATTTAACCATGTATTCGGAAAAAGGTTTCCGATGAAACCGCCAATCACGATTCCGGCTAAAAGCAATAAAAAGCATGCCCAGTTGTTTTTCCGCATGATACTCCTCCAGTTTAACATAAATGCCTTGCAATGTATATAAAATTTCTTACAATTTATCCGACAAAATACAACAGCCTGGGATTTTGTTTTCTTTTAAGGACTGTACGGTCTTTAATATGCCGAATTTTGCGTGCTGCCAGGTAAGTCCGCCCTGAAAGTATACGGCATAGGGCGGTTTGATCGGCGCGTCTGCTGAAAGTTCGATGGAAGAACCGGAGACGAAAGCGCCCGCCGCCATGATCACTTCGCTGTCATATCCGGGCATGGCCCAAGGTTCCGGCACTACGAAGCCGTCTACCGGAGCTGCCGATTGGATGCCTTTACAAAATGCGATCACCGCTTCTTTGTTTTGAAACTCCACGGCCTGAATAATATCGTGTCTGGACTGGGTGGAGTCAGGAACGACCCGGTAGCCTAACTGCTCATAAATATTGGCGGCGAAGACGGCGCCCTTGAGCGCTCCCGCCGTTACCGTCGGCGCTAAGAACAGCCCCTGATAAAAGGCCCCGAGGACGCCTAAGGAAGCGCCCACTTCTTTCCCGAGGCCGGGAGAAGTGAGTCTGTACGCCGCATTTTCCACGCACTCTTTTTTTCCTGCAATGTAGCCGCCGATCGGCGCCAAACCGCCTCCCGGGTTCTTAATGAGAGATCCTACAGCCATATCCGCGCCCACATCCGTAGGCTCGATCCGTTCCACAAATTCTCCGTAACAATTATCTACCATACAGAGAACATCGGGTTTGATATTTTTGATAAAAGCGATGAGTTCACCGATTTTTTCCACGGAAAGGGTGGGGCGCGTCTGATAGCCTTTCGAACGTTGTATCGTTACAAGTTTTGTTTTTTCGTTGACGGCCTTTTGGATCTTTTCATAATCAAAACTGCCGTCCTCCAACAGGTCTACCTGCCTGTAAGAGATCCCGTATTCTTTTAACGAGCCTTTGGACTCCCGTATACCGATGACCTCTTCCAAGGTATCATAAGGCTTTCCCACCGGAGAAAGCAGCTCGTCTCCGGGGCGCAGGTTGCTCATCAGGGCTAACGCCAGAGCGTGGGTGCCGCAGGTGATCTGCGGCCTTACCAGCGCGTCTTCCGTATGGAAAATGTTGGCATAGACCGCTTCTAAAGTATCCCTGCCTATATCCCCGTAACCGTATCCTGTCGTCCCAAGCAGGCAGGCTTCGCTTACCTTTGCCTCCTGCATGGCTTTTAATACCTTTAACTGGTTATATTCGGCTGTTTCGTCTATCTGCCTGAAACGCTCTGCAAGACGTTCCAACACTGCTTCTCCGAAAGCGCAGACATCGTCGGAGATTCCCATTTCTTTATATAAACGTTTTGTTTCGGTATCCATATGTTTCTCCTGTTTTAACTTATCAAATATACCATTATTTAACAAAAATTACAATCCTTTCTGTGTTCCCATCTGTCTATAATATAAGCGAGGATTTCTTCTTCGTCGTATCCGAAAGCGCCTTTTTCCACCCAGATCACGTCTTTTTCTCTTTTAAACCATGTGATCTGGCGTTTGGCAAAATGTCTGGTATCCCGTTTGATCAGATAAACCGCCTCTTCCAAACCGATCTCTCCGTTCAAAAAACGTAACAGTTCTTTATAACCGAGTCCCTGCATGGAAACGAGGTTTTTGTCAAATCCCGCTTCTTTTAAACTGTTTACTTCCGCAAGAAGCCCTTCGGAAAGCATATCGTCAACCCGCCTGTCAATTCTTTCGTACAGTTTCTTTCTGTCGTCGTTCAGGACAAAATAGCAGGAATCATAGGCGGAGAGCTTTTGCCGTTCCGTTTCGTTATGTTCTGATATCTTTTTTCCTGTAAGAAAATAAAATTCCAAGGCCCGCACCACTCTTTTTTTATTGTTGGCATGAATAGCCTGCGCTGAGGCCTCGTCTGCTTTTCTAAGCATATGGTGCAGATATTGCGCCCCCTTTTTATCGTAAAGGCGTTCCAGTCTTGTCCTGAGCTTAGTATTTTCTTCATTTTCGGTAAAATCAATGTCGTAAAGCACAGCCTGAATATAAAATCCGGTGCCGCCTGTTAAGATCGGAATATGTCCCCTGTCCGTGATCTCACGGATACATTGTGTTACCCTGTTTTTGAAGATCACTACGTTAAATTCTTCGTCAGGCTCCAATATGTCCAGCATGTGGTGCCTGACGCCTTCCATCTGTGCGGGCCGTATTTTGGCCGAACCGATATCCATATGTTTATATACCTGCATGGAATCGGCGGAGATGATCTCTGCGCCGAGATGTTTGGCCAGCCGGATGGAAAGATGGGTCTTTCCTACCGCAGTAGGTCCGGCCAGTACGATCAAAGGCAATTTTTCCGCCATGTTTTCTCCGTTTCCGCGCCGTCATTTGCGCATATCAAGTTTTGTCTGCACGGTTTGTTCCGTTTAGTGGCGTCCGCGCAGTTTTAAGGTTCTGTCTCATTTTTTCAGACGATTCGTTTAAACTTTTTTTCCAGTTCATATTTGGTCATGGCGATCAGCGTAGGCCTGCCATGGGGACAATGATAAGGATTATCGAGGGTCAGAAGCTGATCGATCAGCGCCTCCGCCTCTGCAGCGTTCATGCGCATATTTCCTTTTACGGCGGCTTTACAGGACATGGAGGCGATTTTTTCTTCTATGACGGAAACGGTTCCCCTGACCGGACCTGACATAAGTTCGTCCATGATTTCTTCAAACAGTTCTTTTTCATTACATCCGTACAGGTCGGCAGGAACCGCTCTGATGGCATATTCGTTTCCGCCGAAACTTTCTATTTCAAATCCGAGCCGTTCAAAGACCGATGCATATTCCAAATACAGATTTTCCTGTCTGCCGCCCAGCGTGACGATGAGCGGCGGGTTGATCAATTGGGAAACAATCTCCTTTTTCCTGAGAGCGGCAATCAATTTTTCATATTTTACCTTTTCGTGGGCCGCATGCTGATCCATGATAAGAAGCTGGTCCTGATAGCCGATCAGCCAATAGGTATCAAAGATCTGCCCCAAGATATTGTATCCGGCCTTTGCCTCTTTCGTCAGTATCTTTTCCTCAAACAGTTCCATCTGAAAAGGCTCTTTTGTGACACCAGTGTCATTTTGGGGATTTGGATTTGCAGGCAAATTTTCATTCTCGTCAGATTTCTCCTTTTTCCCCTCTCCTATGACACGGCTCCAAACCGGATTTTGCATGAAGTCTTGCATTTTTTGTTCTTTTGCACGGTATTCCATGCTTTCCGCTACTTTGCTCTCCCGCAGTCTTTTTTCTTCAAACGGTTCGGGGACGTCTTTTTTTACCGGTTCTATATCTTGTGGTTCCGCAGCCAATACCACTTCCGGAATCATTTCTTTTTGGGAAAGAGCCCCGGCTATGGCCTTGGCGGTAAAATCAAAAAAGGCGGCTCCGTTTGTAAAGCGGATATCCATTTTTGTGGGGTGGACGTTTACGTCTATCGTCTCCGTATCCAAATCAAAATGCAGTACCGTAAAAGGATATTTATGCTGCATCAGATACCCTTTGTATCCTTCTTCGATGGCCTTGGAAACCAGCCCGCTTTTGACGAAACGTCGGTTGACAAAATAGTTTTCGTAATTGCGGTTTGCCCTGTTTATCGTAGGTTTTCCAAGAAATCCCATGATTTTCATACCCGGTCCTTCGCAGGAAAGAGGGAGTACTTCCCCCGCAATGTCCCTTCCGTAGATCCGGTAAATGATCTCCTTTAAATCGCCGCTTCCCGTCGTATGGAACCGGATCTGTCCGTTTATGATATATTTAAAAGATATGTCCGGATGGGAAAGGGCCATATGCTCCATCAGATCCGAAACATATCCGCCTTCCGTCGCCGGCTGTTTTAAAAATTTACGGCGTACAGGAGTATTAAAAAACAGATTTCTTACGATGATCGTCGTACCCTCCGGCGCGCCGACCTCCTCGGTCTCCTTATTGTCCGCGCCTTCAAGCAAAAGACGTACGCCGAGCAGGGATTCTTTCGTCTTAGTGATCATCTCTACTTTCGCCACGGCGGCGATACTTGACAGAGCTTCCCCTCTGAAGCCCAGACTGGAGATCCTTGACAGATCCGATATGTTCCTGATCTTGCTGGTAGCATGTCTGACAAACGCGTTATCTACCTGCGTTTTATCTATGCCGCAGCCGTTATCCGTAATGCGGATCATGGAGATCCCGCCGTCTTTGATCTCAACGGTAACGGAATCCGCGCCGGCATCCATAGAATTTTCCACCAATTCTTTCACTACGCTTGAAGGACGTTCCACTACCTCTCCCGCCGCGATCTTATCGATCGTATCATGATCTAAAAGTTGAATCTTTTGCATGTTTTAGTCCTGCCCCTTCCAACGGTTCTTCAGCTTATTCTGTAGGCGATACAGTACATTTAGCGCGTCAAGCGGCGTTAAATTAGAGATATCAATGTTATTTAACTCTTCCAAGACGTCTTCGTCCTTTACAGTATCAAACAAAGACATCTGTTTCAGATCTACTTCATCCAGCTTTTTAACAGGTTTTCTGTTTTCGCTTTTGACGTCCACTACGATACTTTGTACTTTTTCCGTAATATCGTTATCGCTGAGCTGTTCTACGATCTCTTTTGCCCTGTCGATGACCATATCCGGAACGCCGGCAAGCTTTGCTACCTGTATCCCGTAACTTTTATCCGCACCGCCCTTGACGATCTTTCGCAAAAATACAATATCTTCGCCTTTTTCTTTTACTGCAATGCAATAGTTATTCACATTGTTCATTTTCCCTTCCAATTCGGTCAGTTCATGATAATGCGTGGCAAATAGAGTCTTGGCGCCGAGCAGTTTTCTGTTGCTGATATGTTCAATGACGGCCCATGCTATGCTGAGTCCGTCAAAAGTAGATGTTCCCCTGCCGATCTCATCCAGTATAAGCAGGCTTTTTGAAGTGGCGTTCCGCAAAATATTGGCTACTTCGTTCATTTCTACCATAAAAGTGCTTTGGCCGCTGGCAAGGTCGTCCGAAGCGCCCACACGGGTAAAGATACGGTCTACAATACCGATATCCGCCGACTTGGCGGGAACAAAGGAACCGATCTGGGCCATCAGTACGATTAATGCCGTCTGCCGCATATAAGTGGATTTTCCGGCCATATTGGGTCCGGTAATGATGGCGATGCAGTGGTTTGCATTATCCAGAAAAGTATCGTTTCTGATAAACATATCTTCTGACAACATATGTTCCACAACGGGATGCCGGCCCTCCTTTATGTGAATAACGCCCTTTTCGTTTAAGGCGGGACGCACATAGTGATTGCGTTCGGCCACCAGAGAAAGCGAGGCAAATACGTCTAATTTTGCAACAGCTTTTGCCGTTGCCTGTATCCTTTCCACTTCCATGGCGATGGAATCCCGGATCTTGCAGAACATCTCATATTCCAGCGTATAGAGTTTGTCTTCCGCATTCAGGATCGTATCTTCTAATTCCTTCAGACGGGGAGTGGTATATCGTTCTGCATTGGCAAGAGTCTGCTTTCTGATATAATCTTCCGGGACAAGGTCTTTGTAAGAATTTGTCACTTCAAAATAATAGCCGAACACCTTGTTATATTTGATCCGCAGATTCTTGATTCCTGTCCGTTCCCGGTCGCTTTCTTCCAACTGTGCAAGCCAGCTTTTTCCTTCCGTTTTGGCATGACGCAGCTTGTCGATATTGGCATCGAAGCCTTCTTTTATAAAACCGCCGTCCCTAATGGATATAGGGGGTTCTTCTATGATGGAAGAATCGATCAAATGGAAAATATCCTCCAATCCGTCTATCCCGTTATCAATCTCTTTTAACAGTTCTTTTCCGAAACCTTTCAATACCGTTTTGATATGGGGCAGCATCAAAAGGGAATTGCGGAAAGCCACCAGATCCCTTGGATTTGCGGTTTTATAGCTCACCCTTCCGAGCAGCCTTTCCAGATCGTAGATGGGCGTTAAATATTCCCTGATCTCATCTCTGGAAACGGTGTCCTTACACAGCTCCGCAACGGCATCCAGCCGCTTTTCCATTTCTCCTTTATCGATCAGCGGCTGTTCGATGTAACTTCGGAGCGTCCTTGCTCCCATTGCCGTTTTTGTTTTATCCAGCACCCAGAGGAGCGAACCCCTTTTCTGTTTTTCCCTTAAGGTTTCCGTCAATTCTAAATTCCGTCTTGTAGAACTGTCAAGCATCATATATTTACTCGTCAGGTAGGGATACAGATGAGTAAAGTGGCCGAGAGAGTTTTTTTGCGTTTCGTATAAATATTGCAAAAGGACTCCCGCTGCGATCGTACCCGTAGGGAAATCGTCAATACCAAGCCCTGTGAGTACGGACACTTTAAAATGCTTCATCAGGCATTTTTTACAGGCCTCTTCATCAAAATAGTGAGGTTCCAAAGAATACACGGTGATCCCAAGACGGTGCTTTAGATCGTTTAGATCGATGCCGCTTACTAAAAAAGCATCGTTGCTGATGATCTCGGAGGGCGCGTATTTATTGACTTCGTCCAAAAGCCTTCTGCTGTCTTCCACCTCCGTCACATAGTAATCTCCGGTCGTTACATCCGCTATGGAAATGCCGATTTTTTCCGTAAAATAAGCGACTGACATTAAAAAGTTGTTCTTTCCTTCTTCCAGCGCCTGCGTATTTAGGTTTGTACCCGGTGTTACGATTCTTACGACTTCCCTTTTTACGATCCCCTTGGCTTCTTTGGGATTTTCTATCTGTTCGCAGACCGCTATTTTATAACCCTTTTGGACAAGTTTATTTAAATATCCTTCAACGGCATGGTAAGGAACGCCGCACATCGGCGCCTTTTCTTCCTGACCGCAGTTTTTGCCGGTCAGCGTGATCTCCAGTTCCTTCGATGCGGTCAGCGCATCTTCATAAAACATTTCGTAAAAGTCTCCCAGTCTGTAGAATAAAATACAATCCTGATAGTCCTTTTTCGTTTCCATATATTGCTGCATCATTGGAGTTAATTCAGCCACTTTTTCTCTCCTGTTACAGACGGTTTCCGTACTGTTTTCGTTTATTTTTTACTTTTGTGAAATGCTCACGGCCTTTGAAGGTCTTCCGCCCGTTTCAGCGCGTCGTCTATATGGACGCACATATTCTCTTTCCCGATCTTTTTGTCAAAGCCCGCTTTCTGCATCACATGAAGCGGTTGTTCATTCACATGGGAAAGTATGATCCTGATGTTTCTCTTTTCGCATTTTTCATAAAGTTCTTCCAAAGAATGCATTGCCGTCGCATCAATGGCGCTTACGCTCCTCATTCTTAAAATCAGGCAGGTATCCTGTTCATCGAGCGTGATCCCTAAGATCTTATTGGCAGCCGCAAAGAACATGGGACCGCTGATCTCGTAAACATGGGTATGAGCCGGTACCTGCCTTAAAGACAGGCTATCCGGATCGTCCTCTTCATCTACATATTTCCAGCCTTCCACTTCCGTGACTTCGCTCATCCGTTTCATAAAGAGAATGGCGGCAAGTAAGATCCCTGCCTCGATCGCTACTACCAGATCAAAGACCACCGTTAAGATAAAAGTGATCACCAGTACAATGATATCACTTTTAGGCGCGGTTTTACAAAGATGAACAAATTTCCGCCATTCACACATATTGTAGGCAACCATGAAAAGGATCGCCGCAATGGCGGGCATGGGGATCAGCGCCGCATAAGGCATCAGAACTACAAGGATCAGGAGCAAGGTAACGGAATGTACCATACCGGCAACGGGGGTACGGCCGCCGTTCTTTACATTTGCGGCCGTTCTTGCGATGGCACCGGTGGCAGGGATGCCGCCGAATAAAGCGGAGGTGATATTGCCTGCGCCCTGTGCGATCAGTTCCATATTGGAGCGGTGCCGGCTGTTGACCATACTGTCCGCCACCACGCAGGAAAGTAAAGATTCGATAGCGGCAAGGATGGCGATCGTAAAAGCGTCGGGAAGTACGTTTTTCACTGTGGCCAAAGAAAAGGCCGGCAGGGAAAAAGCAGGCAGTTTATTGGAGATCTCATACAGATCCCCGATCGTATTGACGTTCATGCGCAGTCCTTTTACCATAGCGATCCCCACCAGCACCGCGATCAGGGACGGAGGGATCTTTTTAAAAAACATGGGCCAAAAGATCAAAATAGCCAGACAGACTGCGCCTACCAGCGCGGCTTCCCAATTGAACGTATGTATAAAGGTAAATACCGCTTTTAGTTTATCCATGGTTTCGATCAGCGGTTCTTCGGTAACAATATGAAGGCCTAAAAAATCTTTGATCTGCCCTACGAGGATCGTTACGGCAATGCCGGAAGTGAATCCCGTGGTGATCGTATAGGGAATAAATTTGATCAGATTACCGAGACGTAAAAATCCCATGACAATCAGGATCGCGCCGGCAAGAAGGGTGGCGATGATCAGACCGTCCATGCCGTTTTTGGCTACGATTCCCGCTACGATCGTGGCAAAAGCCGCCGTAGGCCCTGCGATCTGTACCCGGCTCCCGCCCAGAAAGGAGATCACAAATCCTGCAGTGATCGCCGTATAAATTCCCTTTTCCGGCGTCACTCCCGACGCCAGCGCCAAGGCGATAGACAACGGCAGCGCTATGATCGCCACAATAATGCCTGCGACCACATCTTTCACAAACTGTTCCTTTGTATATGTTTTCATAACGGAAAACAACTTCGGTTTTAATTTTTCCATAACAGCCTCCAATAATTTCGTTTTATCTAATTTTTCCCTTCTACCATAGTCCCGATATAATAGAACCCATGGCATTCCTCTAACCGCACTGTTACCAATTTCCCGAGCAGCGTATCGTCTCCCTTAAAATGCACCAGAATATTGTTGGAAAGCCGTCCTGTCATCAAGGTAGGATCCTGCTCGTTTTTTTCCTCGACAAGCGCCTCCATCGTCTTTCCCTGCAGCATGGCCGCCCGCTTTTTAGCCGTCTTCTGGACCGTGTCGAGCAATCTGTCAAAACCTTCTTTTACTACGTCTTCCGGTACCTGGTTTTCCATCGCAGCGGCAGGAGTGCCTGTTCTTTTCGAATAAATAAAGGTGAAGGCATTATCGTATTCTACCTGTTTTACTACGTCGATGGTATGATCCACATCTTCCGGCGTTTCCCCCGGAAATCCTACGATAATATCCGTTGTAATGGAAATATCGGGAATTTCCTTTCTGATTTTTTCCGCCAGAGCAAGATACTGCTCTTTGGTATATTTCCGGTTCATAGCAGTCAGTATTTTTGTGGAACCGGACTGCAAAGGGAGATGGAGATGCCTGCAGATTTTTTTCGAATGCTTCATTACTTCTATCAGTTCGTCGGACAGATCTTTCGGATGGGAGGTCATAAAACGTATTCTTTTTATGCCTTCTATTTTTTCTATTTCTTTTAAAAGCCCGGCAAAACTCATAGGCTCGTCTAAATTTTTACCGTAGGAATTTACATTCTGCCCAAGCAGCATGATCTCTACTACGCCGTCTGCCGCAAGAGCCTCTGCTTCCCTTATAATGTCTTTCGGGGATCTGCTCCGTTCTCTTCCCCGCACATAAGGAACGATACAGTAACTGCAGAAATTGTTGCAGCCGAACATGATATTGACGCCGGACTTAAAAGGAAATTTCCGTTTGGCAGGCAGTTTTTCCACAATCTGATCCGTATTCTCCCAAATATCGATGATCATGCCGTGATCCTCAAGAGCGGCGTAAAGAAGTTCTGCAAATTTATAAATATTATGGGTTCCGAAAATCAGGTCCACAAAGCGATAACTGGTTTTTATCTTTTCGATCGCCGCCGTTTCCTGCATCATACAGCCGCAGAGCGCAATCTTCATAGAAGGATTTTTTCGTTTCAGGCCGTTTAACACACCCAGCCTTCCGTAGACACGCTGGTTTGCATTGTCCCGTACCGTACAGGTATTATAAAGTACAAAATCCGCTTCTTCCGAGTCCGCCGTCCGGTAACCTGCCGCCTCCAGGATCCCGGTCAATTTTTCCGAGTCCTTTGCGTTCATCTGACAGCCGAAGGTTTGAATAAATGCGGACGGCGGACGGCCGTTCTTCTTTTCAAAATCCTTTACCCACTCCCTACACTTTGCCATAAAATAATATTGCCTTGCCGGTTCCTCTCCGGGGGGCTCCATACATAAATTTATCTGATCTAAGTCTAATTCATTCAACATTTTCTGCCTTTTCCTTTTTGTAATATATCGGATATAAAAAATTCTTCTGCATTATGACTCCGGCCGTTCCGCTTCTTTTGCATAAATCCGGACAAGTTTACATAAAATCTTCACAATCGTTTCCATCGACTGGATACAGATATATTCATATTTTCCATGGAAATTATGTCCGCCAGTGCAAAGATTCGGACAGGGAAGACCCATAAAGGAAAGCCTTGCGCCGTCCGTTCCGCCTCTGATCGGTACGATAATGGGAGTAACCGAAAGCTCTTCCATCGCCCGCTTTGCATTTTCAACCAAATGCATATGCGGTTCGATTTTTTCCCGCATATTATAATAAGAATCTTTTAAAGTAACTTCTATCGTCCCTTTGCCGTATTTCTGGTTGATAAAATCCGCGGCGGCAAGGAATGTTTTCTTCTTTGCTTCAAATCCGGTTTTATCAAAATCACGGATAATGTAGTGCGCGACTGCTTTTTCCACGTCGCCTTCTAAAGATTCCAAATGAAAAAAGCCTTCATACCCTTCCGTATACATGGGATTTTCCTGCACAGGAAGAAGCCCTTGAAATTCAAACGCCAGTAAAAGCGCATTCTTCATTTTATTTTTGGAGTCTCCCGGATGTACGCTCAAACCGTTTACAGTCAGTTTCGCGCCTGCAGCATTGAAGTTTTCATATTCCAGCTCTCCTAATCTGCCGCCGTCCACCGTATATGCAAAATCCGCCCCGAAACGTTCCACGTCAAAATGGTCTACGCCGGCCCCAATCTCTTCGTCCGGCGTAAAAGCGATCCGGATCTTACCGTGTTCGATCTCCGGATGGGTTAAAAGATATGACGCCAGCGTCATGATCTCGCTGACGCCCGCTTTATCGTCTGCACCAAGCAGAGTAAGGCCGTCCGTTACGATCAGATCCTTTCCGGTATATTCCAGTATTTCAGGAAATGCTGCAACGGACAATACAATATCCTGCTCTTCATTTAGCAGGATATCCTTCCCGTCATAACAGGTTACGATCCGGGGATTTACCTTTTCGCCGCTGAAGGCGGGCGCGGTATCCATATGTGCGATCAATCCGATCACCGGCGTCTCCCGGTCCGCCGTAGACGGTACCGTTGCATAGACGTAACAATAAGTTTCGTCATAAAACACGTCCGCCGCTCCCATCTGCGTTAATTCCTCTGTAAGAAGACGCGCTAAGGCTCGCTGTTTATCCGTACTTGGAAAACGCGGCTCAGACCCCGGCGTTTCTTTAGACTGGGTATCTATTTTAACATATCTTAAAAACCTTTCTACTACTTCCGACATTCTATCCTCCGTTCCTGTCAGGCTCCTTGTCCGGGGCCTGACATTTCTATTTCAGTACTATCGTCAGAGTATGTCTGAAACACACTCTAGGGTTCCTCTTTTACACGGTAACAATAACTATTCCCCCGTTTTCCGTTTTGCTCGATTACTCCCACATATTTCAAAATATGCACTACGATCTGGGAAAGCCTTAACGGGATCTTTGCCGCTTTCGCAAAGTCCTTTGTTGTGAATCCGTCCTCCAATTCATAGGGTACAAAGCGCAGATAGTCTTCCGTTCTGTCAATGTCCACCTCGTCGACAAGAGCGACCGGAATGCGGTCATAGCGGCACGATCCTTTTTTCTTATCCTTGCTCCAGCCGTTTAACAGCCTGAACTCTTCGATATCGAGCAAAACAAAACGAAACCGTATATTTTTATCCTTCAGGAAGTTTTTGATCTTATACAGTTCGATAAAAGCGGTATAGACGTTTCCTGTCACCGGTGATTTCCGTTTGTTTGACAGTTCCCCTGTTTCTTCGTCGATCCATATGAGCCATTTTTTATAAGGAATCGGATAAACGATAGTTACCGGGTATAAAGGCAGAAACGTTTCCAGTTTTTTCCGCATCTTATTAAACTGCCTTGTCTGGATCTCAACGATCTCCGTTCCGGTATAAATATCCGCCACATAATTTTCAATCGGGATCTCATGCATATCTTCGTCAGGGGCATAGGCGTTTTTTAAAACGGCATGTAGCGTTTTCTCGCTAAGAGTTCCGATTCCCTGCCGTACCCTCTCGTTCCCCACGATCTTTTCCCTTGCCTGTTCAAATGTTTCCTTTGTCATTGTTTTTTCAACCCAAACCGTTTTATCTGATCTGCCCGTTTCCGTCGACCGTATATTTATAGGTAGTAAGTTCTTTTAGTCCCATGGGGCCTCTTGCGTGGAGTTTTTGTGTACTGATGCCAATCTCCGCGCCCAACCCGAACTCAAATCCGTCCGTAAATCTTGTTGAGGCGTTCACATATACGCAGGCTGCGTCCACCCCTTCTTTAAACAGCTTCGCATGGGTTTCGTTTTCCGTAATGATTGCCTCCGAATGCCTTGTGCCGTAACGGTTAATATGGGCGACAGCTTCTTCTACGCCGGCCACCGTTTTGATGGAAATAATGTAATCCAGATATTCCGTTCCATAATCCTCAGGAGAGGCCAAAATACAGTCTTCCAGTACATCGCATACCGCTTCGTCTCCCCGCATTTCCACATGATTTTCCCTAAGCGCTTTCGCTAAAACCGGTAAAAAGGCTTCTTTTATCTTTTCGTGTATTACTAAGGATTCGCACGCATTGCATACTCCGATCCGCTGGGTTTTTGCATTAATAATGATAGGAACCGCTTTTTCAAAATCGGCGGCATCGTCTACATAGATATGGCAGTTTCCCGTACCTGTCTCGATAACGGGAACCGTACTGTTTTCTACCACGGCTCGTATCAGCCCGGCGCTTCCTCTTGGGATCAGTACGTCCAAATACTGATTCAGTTTCATAAATTCTGCCGTGGTCTTTCTGTCCGTATCGGTGATAAGCTGCAAAGCGTCCTCTGTAACAGACATCGTTTTCAGCGCTTCCCTGATGATCCTTGTAATTTCCGTATTAGAATGGATCGCGTCGCTGCCGCCTTTTAAGATGACTGCATTTCCCGTTTTGAAGCAAAGTCCGAAAGCATCCGCCGTCACATTCGGTCTGGATTCATAAATGATCCCGATCACGCCGAGGGGAACTCTGACCTTACTGATTTTCAATCCGTTGGGACGTTCAAAAGATTCTATCGTTTCCTGCAGGCAGTCAGGCAATCCGGCAATGCTCCTAAGCCCTTCCGCCATATCCGCGATCCGTTCCTTGGAAAGCCGCAGACGGTCCAGCATTCCCGGATGCATTCCCTTTTCTTCCCCGTTTTTGATGTCTATGGCGTTGGCAGCCAATATGTTACTGCTTTCCCGTACTAAAAGATCCGCCGCTGCAAGAAGAGCCTGCTCTTTTTTTTCTCCTGCAAGAGATTGTAAGCTGTATTTTGCCGTCTCCGCTCTTTTTCCCATTTCCGTTATGTTCATATGTCCCCCCCTTATGCGCTTCAACGCATATACCAATCAATATTTCTTATTTCTCATCGTGCCGCTTTACACACTTATCCTGATTCAGGACAGCATTTTCAGTAATAAGAAGATCCGGCAGGATATCAAACTCTTCTGCAGGAACTTCCTCTACAATCTGGCATTCGAAACACACTGCCGCAATCTGATCCGGCCTGAAATCTGCCAGATATCTGTCATAAAAGCCGCTGCCATATCCGATCCGCCGTCTGTTTCCATCAAAAGCCACTCCCGGCATCAACATAAAAATTTTTGGCGGTTTTTCCGATCTTATCCTGTTTTTATCAAACCGCTCCCCTGCCGTGGACGGTTCCGGAATCTTTTTATAGCCTTCTTTTAAATCTTCTCTCTTTGTAAAACGGTAAAATTCCATGGTGCTGTCTGCCTGTGATACCGGACAGTATACTTTTTTACCGTCCTTTACCGCCTGTTCCAAAAAAGGAAGGGTATCGATCTCGCTGCCGTATCCTACGAATCCGAGAACCACATCCGCACGGATATATCCGGGAAGTCCCAGCAGTTTTCCAATAATCCGTTGCTTTGCAAAGAGCCTTTTATCTAAAGGCATCTGTTCCCTCAACGCAAGGACCCGTTTCCTAATGAGTGCCTTTGTCTCCATGCTTTTCTCCCAGATTGACGATGGTGCCATCCTCGTTTTGAATAGAAATTTGATTGAGCTGTCCCCGTAAATTGGCGCGCACGTTTGCCACATATTCGCTTCGGAGAGCTGCCTGCTCCTTTTTCTCTTCTTCTGTCAGCCCTTCCGCCTGTGATTTATGATATAATGCATTGATCCGTTTTACTTTTTCTTCAAATGTCATAGCGATTTTATCGGTTCAGCCCCTCTACAAATTCCGGCAAATCAAAGCCCTCGTCGGGATTTTTTAAAAAGAGCGTTCCGATACTTTCTCCTTCCAAAATTTTATGTATGACGCGAAGGTCCCGGCTGTTGGCAATGACCATATCCGTATCGGATTTGGTAGCAATGACTGCCGCCTGCAGCTTCGTATTCATACCGCCTGTTCCTACGCTGCTTCCCGTGCTCTTCTTTCCCATGTGCATCAGTTCCTCGGTAAGGCAGGGAACGGTTTCAATAAATGCCGCATCGGGATTGGTGCGGGGATCGTCGGTATATAAACCGTCTATATCGGATAAGAGGATCAGCAGATCGGCGTCCACTAACGCTGCCACTATAGCGGAAAGCGTATCATTGTCCCCAATTTCGATCTCATAAGTAGCTACCGTATCGTTTTCATTTACGATCGGGATCACACCCAGATTGAAAAGCTCTGAAAAGGTGTTGTGGGCATTATAACGGTTCAAGTTATCCACGATCGTATTTTTTGTCATCAGGATCTGCGCCGTCACTTGATTGTATTCCCCAAAGAGCTTTTGATAAGTCATCATCAGTCTTGCCTGTCCCACCGCGGCGCATGCCTGCTTGACGGCGATCGTGCTTTCGGTCTTTTCTTCGGTATTTTTCAGATGCACAGCCTTTCTTCCGGCGGCAATGGCGCCCGAACTTACCAATACCACGTCTTTTCCCTGATTTCGTATATCGCACAGTTCCCTGACTAACAGTTCCAATTTGATATAGTCCAGATCCCCTGTCTGTGCGTGCTGTAAGGAGGAAGAACCTATTTTTATCACGATTCTCTTTTTATCCTTCATCATTTCCCGTAAAGCGTCCACTTCTGTCCCTCCTCAAATATCTTTAGTCTGCCTTAGTATACAATGGTTTGTACCGGCTTGCAATGCTTTCCGCGATTTTCATGCCGTCCATCGCCGCGGAAGTAATGCCTCCCGCATATCCCGCGCCTTCGCCGCAAGGGTATAATCCCCGTATCTTGGACTGGTTCGTTTCATCCCTTGGAATGCGTACCGGAGAGGAAGTCCGGCTCTCGATCCCGTCGATCAAAACATGATCGTCCGCAAATCCGGGGATCACTCTGTCAAACTGCTCCATCCCTTCTATGAAAGCGGCGTTCAACTGTCCGGGCAGGATGCCGGATACCTTTGTATAAGTAAATCCTCCTTTGATTTGCGGTTCAAACCCGTCTTGGAAAAAAGAAACCGTTTCTGTATCCGAAGGAACGTTTCCCGTTTCCCTTTTTCCTAATATGTCTTCTTTAAAATCCCCGAAACGTTCTACCGGAATATTTCCGTTTCCTGCAAGAAATGCTTTCTCTTCTATTTTACGCTGGAAAGCGATTCCTGCAAGAGGTCCCGCTGCGCCGTAATCTTCGGGCGTGACGGAAACAATAATGGCGCTGTTTGCGTTTTTCCCGTTTCGCCCGCTGTAGCTCATCCCGTTTACGGCAAGTTTTCCTTCCTCCGACGAAGCGTTGACTACAAACCCGCCGGGACACATACAGAAAGAATATACCCCTCTGTCATTTGACGTTTTTGCCGTCAGCTTATAAGAGGCGGCGGGAAGCAGATCCCCTTTATCCCTGCCGTATTGTGCGGTATCGATCAATGCCTGCGGATGCTCTACCCGGAAACCTACTGCAAAAGATTTTGCCTCCATCGGCACGCCACGCTGCAGCAGCGTTTCAAGCGTATCCCTTGCCGAATGCCCTATGGCAAGTACCGCAGTATCGCATTCCAAACGGTAGGTTTGCCCTTTCTCATCCTTTACGAGCAGCCCGTACAGGCGGTTCTTCTCAATTTCAAAGTCTATTGCCTGATTTTGAAACCGGAATTCCCCGCCCCATGCTTTGATCCGTTCCCGCATATTTTTAACCACATCGATCAGGATGTCCGTCCCGATATGGGGTTTCCCCTCATACAATATCTTTTCGGGAGCGCCGTTTTGGACGAAAACGGACAATACATATCCGTTTCTTCCGTCTTTATCTTTGACTAAAGTGTTCAGCTTGCCGTCGGAAAAAGTGCCGGCCCCTCCTTCTCCGAACTGCACGTTAGAGCCGGGATCAAAAGCGCCCTTTTCCCAAAACGCCTCTACGTCTTTTTTTCTTGTATCCACATCCCGTCCCCGTTCCAATATCAGGGGTCTATAACCGTGTTCCGCAAGCAGATAAGCGCAAAACAGCCCTGCCGGCCCGCTGCCGATGATAACGGGGCGATGCGCCGCTGTTTTTTCACCGGCTGCCTTCCATTGATATGCTTCTTTTACTACAATCGACACTTGACTGTTTCCCGCTTTTTTTACAAGCCGTTCTTCCTTTTTTGCTTCTGCCTCCGCTGTGATACTGTAAAAAATGTCCGGCTTTTTTCTCGCGTCTATAGAACGCTTTACGATCCGGTAAGAAAGAATGGCATTCCTGTCCGTCTTTAAGATATGGCAAATTTTTTTACATAACATTTCTTCCGTATAATCGAGTGGAAGTCTGATCTGATTGATTCGTATCATGTTAACACCCATCCGCCTGTTTTTTACTTTTCTTTTTTTGAAGCATTTTCTCCGGCAATATGGCCTGAAGTCCACGCCCATTGTAAATTATATCCGCCGCATCTTCCGTCGATATCCAAAAGCTCTCCTGCAAAAAAGAGCCCGGGGATTATCGTAGATTCCAGTGTTTCCGTTACTTCTTCCATGGATACGCCGCCCGCGCAGACTTGCGCATTTTCAAAAGGATTGCATTCGGAAATCTGTGTTTCCAAATTCCTGAGAAGAGAATAAACCTTTTCCCACTTTTTACGGTTTTCTTCGCCAATCTTTTCGTCGGATCTCAATCCGGCCAGTTTGATAAGAAGCTGCAGGATCTTTTTATTCGTAATGCCTAAGAAGAACTCTTCTGCCTTTTGTCCTTTTTTCGTTTCATATCTGTTATGTATCAACCGATCATATGCTTCTTTTGAAATGCAGGGAAGAAAGTCCATAGAAACGGCCACATTCCTTTTCTCTGATAGGGCTTTTGCCGCATAACGGCTGAATTGGAACACGGGGATGCCGGAGATTCCATAATCTGTCAACTGTAACTCTCCCCGCTCATAAGCTTCTTTTTTCCCGTCCAGATACAACGTCAGCCCGCATTCCGTCCTTACTCCTGCAAGCTGCTTAAAAAAGGATTCCCGGCACCGAAGCTGGACCAGCGCCGGAACAGGTTCAAGAACAGAATGTCCCAGTGAGGCAGACAAAAGATAACCGCTGCCAGAGACAGTTCCTTTCGGACCCGCTTTGCTTCCGCAAGCTAAGATAATGCGGTCGTAGGTTTCTTTTCCCTCTTTCGTCTCTACGGTGAAACGCCCGTCTTTCTTTTGCAGTTTTTTGACCTCCGCCCCAACCTTACTCCTGACGCCTTCCCTGTCGCATGTAAGCCGTAACAGGTCCGAAACCGTGGACGCCTGTTCGCTGTAAGGGTATAGATAGCCGTTTTTATTTTTGACCATAAGTCCCAATCCTTCAAAAAACCGGATCGTTTCCTTTACACCGAAAGTGTCGAAATACGTCCGGATATCCGGACAACTGTCGCTTCTGAAATAGTCTTTGGAAAAATCCAAATTTGTAAAATTGCATTTTCCGTTTCCGGTCATAAGAAGTTTTTTTAATACCCTGTCATTCTTTTCATAAACAGTGACGCTGACGCCGTTTCTTTTTGCCGTGAGCGCCGCCGTCATTCCGGCCGCGCCGCCGCCGACCACCGCAATTTCCATACTTGCCAACCAATCCTTTTCCCATAATCAAAATCTGATACTATCTATCGCTTTTCCCATTTTTTAACTGGAATAGGTTTCCAAAAAATCGTACAATTCCTTTTCTGTTTCAACATACTTATTTAAAAGGACTTCCGCCTGCAGACGTTCCGGAAGCTGGGACAGCGAAATGGAGGTATTCATATATACCGTCTGCATATCTTCGCACATAACGACGATATAATTATTGTGTACGGTCAGATAGAAATGTCTGTCCGCCTCCTCAAAGAAATAATTTTTCCGGATCACAACTTTCTGTCTTGAAAAAGACCTGACTTCTACGCTTACGAAACCTCTTGTCTGTTCCTCTAACGGCGGGCTCTGTTCATATTCCTGCATTGCCTCTAAAAAGCTGTCCCTGTCCATTCCGAGATACTTTTCCGGGACTTCCCATGTAGTTTCCACGCTGCTGCCGTCACGCAGATCGGTCTCTATGATCACATACTGCGTATCCGAAGTTAAGATCTGTCTGTCCTCTACGATCATCTCTTCCGCCGGTGCAGGTATCCCTTCCGTAACCAATTGCTGCGGCAGGGGTTCTATTTCCGCTTGCTTTGGCGAATAAAAATAATGATTCATCAAAAGAAAGCTGACGCCTCCGAGAAGATACATCGTAAGCGGATACAGAAAAAATAAGCCGATACTTTTTATTACTTTCATTTTACAATGACCATGCCTTCCAAACAAAATTTTTCATTCTGTTATCAGTATCAGCTTATCCTTCATATTTATTCATTTTTTTACAGAAGATGTAAAATTTGTCCCGCTTTTATGAGCATTGCGCCGCCCGGAATCAGCGAAAGCTCTTTTTTATTTACGCCTTTCAATGCAAACAAAAGCACAAGATAACCGGCCGCGCCTAAAATAATGCATACGACGGAGGTAACCAGCCCTCCGGCCGTAGCAAGCAAAGCTCTGGATAAAAGCATATCCAACAGACCGCTTACGGCCGCCGCTATTGCAGGTATCCCCAGCATCCTCACATACTCGGGCGAATATTTTAAATACCCGAAAAGAGTCATTCCGTTAAGAATCATAATCATTCCGAATAAGACCATATAGCCGTATGCCACTGACGCAATCCCCAAATGCAGAACCTTTAAAAATAGGATCATGGAGCAGATATGAACGGCAAACGAGACGGCGCAATTCCTGAGTGCAAGCAGTTGTCTGCCCACTGCCTGCAAAACATAATTAAAAAATATAGCGCAGGGGATCATAAAAAGCAGGGAGGAACTGACGCGCAAAAGAAAGATCGTTCCGTTTACGGTTCCAAACAGCATTTCCGTGACCGGCTTAGCCAAGAAGCCAAGAAGTACGGCCACGGGAACCGCATAAAGGCAAAAGGTATGTAATACTGCTGAAAATCTTTCTTTCACGGCGCGGTAGTCTTCTCTTCTATGAAGCTGGCCTATTGCCGACAATGGTTTTATCATGATCAGGCATAAAAGATTGGAAAGGATCCCCATTAAAATGCCGTATTTCCCATAAAAAGACCCATAATGCATGGTATAGTTCTGCACTGTGTTCTTGCTTGTGTAGTGAAAATAAAACAACATATCAATAAAGACTGCGCTTTGGACAAAAAGAAGCATGGCAAACTGGGGCAGCCCTAAAAAAAGGACATTCCTGACTACCTCGCTGTAAGACTCCAAGGTTTTGGAACTCTCTTCGCTTTTTCTTTTCTTCAGGGCCGGCGCATAGACACGGTTCAAAAATAATAAGAAAAACAGGATCAAAAGCTGTGCGGCGACCATACCGGCTGCCATTCCCGCGACGCCGTATGCCGGAGCACAATTTCCGTTCTGTTTCAGCCTGCCTGCCTTTTCCCCGTAGCCATATAACATTTTGGCAAAAAGGATGCCGAATCCTAAGCCGAGAAGCTGCTCCAATATTCTGGACAGGCAGGTCGGCGCTACCGTTCCGATCCCTTCAAAATATCCCCGGTAAACTGCAATGACTGCAGAAAGGATAAAAGCGGGCGCTATCACGCACACGCTCAACGACAATAACGGCTGCTGCAACAGTTTTTCCGATATCTGCTTTGAAAAAACAACGGCGGACAAACAGCATAAAAGCCCCGCCCCTACTGCAAAAATGAGGGCGCCTGTCAGCGTTCTTTTTACATTTTTGACCTGCCCTCTGCTTAACCGTATTCTTACCGCTTTGCTTACCGCCTGCGGCAGATACCAGCCGATAAAGATCATGACAAATGCGAACATTTCGTAAACTGCCGCATAATAGCCTGTTCCGGTTTCACCCAGCATATGTGCAAAAAAGATTCTTCCAAACAGCATGATCAGATTGGATATCATCATGATACATAAAATCGTATTTCCTTTCGAAAGTCCTTGTCCGGCCTTCCTTCTTCTAGTATTTTCCATATGATTCCTCCTGCATTTACGGTGATAAATGCATGGTATTTTATTCGCTTTCCTTTTGTTTATTCTCTTGTGATCCCCAGATTTTCAAGTACGGCGTTTTGTTTGCGTTCCATCAACCCCGCGTCCGCTTCTTCCATATGATCGTAGCCGCACAAGTGCAGCATACTATGTGCAATCAGAAAAGCAAATTCCCTAAGTTCACTGTGTCCGTATTTTTGCGCCTGCTCTTTTACTTTTTCGGCGGAAACGACGATATCCCCCAAAAGCAGCTCGCCGGTTTCCGGATCGAAGCAGTCCGCTTCTTCTTTTGCAGCGTTCTCAAAGCCGGAAGGAACCTCAAAAGACAAATTAGGGAAAGACAGCACATCCGTTTCATTATCGATCCCTCTATGCCGTTTATTATATTCTCTGATCGTCTCGTTATCTGTGATCAGTACGTTGACCTGCGACTCGTAAAGACAGCCTTCACTGTCAAGCACTTCTTCCATTACCTGTTTTACCGTTTCTTCCTCAGAAAATCCAAAGCGTATTTCCGTCTCATTCTCAACGTAAGAAGTCATAATACAATTTTTCCTCCACGAAAATTTTTCTCATATTTTGTAATTCCGAATAAGTGAGGAGGTTGTCCGTCAAAAAACCTCCGGCGATCTTTTTTTGAAAGATCTCGTCCGTCAGTTTGGTATAATCGATCGCCGCGTCCTTGTCCTTTTCAAAAATATCCTGAATGGCCGTGATGACGGCATCTGAAAACATGACTACCGCCGTTTCTTTTTCAATATACTTGGTTCCGGGATCTAAACATTCTTTGAGTACTTTAACCACTTCTGCCGGAAACCGGTTGGAACTGCAGATGGCTTTTACGTTTTCCCAATTATTTTCACCTTTCAGATTACCAATCTTTAAATAATAAGTCGCCGCCTTTGTGACTTCTTCATTCAGATTCAGTTTTTTGGCGATACGCGAAGTTAAATAAGCCGTGTGTATCGTTTTATAATATTCCGGCTTATACTTCTCTTTTAGTTCTACCATAAGAGGATATGCCTGATCGTTTATAATCTGATATTTATCCAGATACCGGTTTGCAACATAATAATTATACACTTTTAGCAGCACAAACAATAAAATTGCGCTGATGATTACGTTGGTTACAGGTATGACGAATAGTTCGAAATTCAGTCTTTCATTGACAAATAAAACGATATTGGCGGTCTCGCTCACAAGCAGAAATAAAAGCGACAGAAAAATCGGGATTCCCACTTTAAAAGACTCGTCCAGATCCTGAAAAAGCGCAACGGCTACCACGCCGCTCATAAAGTAAAGAATAAATACTTCCGTGCCCATTCCGGGAATCATTAATACCGTAATCATTAAAAGAACGCTGCCTGCCGTGATCCCACACACCATATTTCCAAACAGCGCCAGCGCCGTAAAGATTACGATAAAGGGCCAGCCGGAATATGGGAGAACGGGAAATACGCCTGCCAGAGCCAGTCCCAAATAGTAAAACAGGGTAAATCTTCCGAATTTTTTGTGGTTTTCATGATCCAGCCTGCCGCCGGCGGCACAGCTCCAAAACACATAAAGGACGAGCAGTGTGCCCATGACCGCCATGACGATATTGCGAAGGATCTGAAATTCATTTTCCATATAGATATAGCTGTAAATATATACTAATCCGCCGTTGGCAATCACAAAAAAGACGGATTGTACCGTATCTGCAAGCCATTTTTTCTTATTTTCTTCTTCCATTACCTGTGTCCCTGCTCTTATGATTTTTTTCTTTCGCCTCGTAATCTTCGTATGCTTTCACGATCTTTTGTACGAGCGGATGACGCACTACGTCCTTACTTGTCAGATTACAGAATGCAATATCGTCTATTTTGCCAAGTACCCTCGCCGCCACGTCCAGTCCTGATCTTGTTCCGGGCGCAAGGTCTTTTTGCGAAGCGTCGCCGGTGACGACTACTTTTGAGCCGAAACCGATTCTGGTCAAAAACATCTTCATCTGCGCAGGCGTAGTATTTTGCGCCTCGTCCAAAATAATATAAGCGTTATCAAGGGTACGGCCCCTCATATAGGCCAAAGGCGCTACTTCTATCAGCCCTTTTTCCATATTTTTATTGAAGCTTTCGGCTCCCATGATCTGATACAAGGCATCATAGAGCGGTCTTAAATAAGGATCTACCTTGCTCTGCAGGTCTCCCGGCAGGAAACCGAGCTTTTCCCCCGCTTCTATAGCGGGTCTTGTAAGGATGATCCTGCCCACTTCTTCATTTTTGAACGCGGTGATCGCCATGGCCATAGCCAGATATGTTTTACCTGTACCGGCAGGTCCCAGACCGAAAACGATCATATTGTCACGGATCGCGTCTACATACTGCTTTTGTCCCAAGGTTTTTGGTTTTACCGGTTTTCCGCTGACCGTATGGCATATACAGTCTTTGTCTATTTCTACCAGTTCTTTTTCTTTATCTTCCATTCCTAATGTAATCGCATAATCCACATTCTGATCCTGGATTATGTTTCCCCTTTTCGATAATTCGACAAGCTGCATCGTGACGCTTGCCGCCTTTTTTACTTTGTCCTCTTCTCCGATAATCTTAAGTCCCCCGTCCCTGTCGGCAATGGAAACGTGAAAATCATCTTCTATTTTCTTTATGTGGCTGTCATACAGACCAAAAATATTACGCATATGCTCAGCCGGAATTTCTATTAAAAGTTCAGTCCTGCCTTTCATCCTCTTCGTCCGTTTCTTCTGATTTGATCGGAGCAGTTTCGCCGGTCTTTTCAATGACTAAAAAATCCGCGGTTGCTCTCCATTGTAAATTACCCTTTTCTATTTTAACATCTTTTTCAATAAATTGTACCCCTTTTTCCTCCAAACTTCTTATAAATGTATTAATTTCTTCATTTAAGTGCCGTGCCACTTCTTCTTTTGAATATTTTGCTTTCACCGGATTATATTCTGTATATTTATCCACTCCGTAAAAAAACGGGAGAAACCACTGCTCCAATGCCTCCAATTGTTTTCTGTCCTGCGTGATGTCGCAATTTTCCTTATCACTGTAATCGGGGAAAGCAATTTCTTTATCAAACAATTTCAGATAGAGGCTTTTATACTCTTTTCCCGTATATTCATGCAGGATATAAGAGATCGGCATAGTAGCCTGAAATCGGTAGCTGCACTCCAGATATACGTCGGCGTCGGCCGCATATAACTGATAGCTTATGATTTCCCCCGCGTCGTTATAGATCGGCACCTGTCCCGAAACAAGAATATCGCCGGCCTTCACCTCGTCACCCGCTTTCACCATCGGCACGCCGTTCCTTGTAATAATAGAAGACACGATGCCGTCCTTGCTTGCCACCAGATCGGAAACTTCTTCCGTTTTTTCTTCGGCAGTAAATATTTTATCATTTTCTTTTATCTGTATCCAAAGTTTCGTTCCTTCAACCTGTACGGAAGTCCATGTGATATTTGGGAACTCCGTCCGGAGCGCTTTTTCCAGATCTTCTACCTGAACGATATTTTTTTTACTGCCTATCTTAATGTCCTGTTCTTCTAAAAATTCCATCAGGTCTTCCGTCAGAATTTTGTCGTTGCCTGTCATTTCGATCTTCCAGATATATCCGGTAGTCCAAAACAGGAAGAGAAATGTTCCCACGATACCTGCCAGAAAAAAAGAATGCAGCTTGATATGCGGTATGAAAAAAGGCAGCCCGAACTTGTTAAGCACTGCTACCTTTGTCCCCGTCTTCCGTACAAACGGTCTTATTTGAAAGTATCCGCTTAAGCTGATGTTCATGTTATAGCTGCCGTCCGCACACTTTTCTATATCCCAAAGCAAAATATCATGATTACAACACAAATTCATAAACCGTTCCGGTGAATATCCCCATACCCTGATACGAAGATATCCTTTTAAAAAACGAAAAAATCCTATCATAAAATCTCCACTCCCACTCTGCCTGCGAATTTTTGGCCCGTTTACTGCCTGCGTTAAATATATTGGACACTGGAGATGCATCCGCTTATTTTCATATCTTCATTTGTGTAATAATCAATGAAAAGTCCCTTTCCTTCAAAACAGATCTGACAGTTTTTCCCTTGGATCAAAATATGGCAACTGGTATATTCCAAGATCCCTCTGTAGTTTTCTATATGGGCGCTCACGTTTCCCGTTACGGTAAGAATGGAATCGCCCATAACGATATCTCTTGGGATCTTTAAAGATTCCATGATAAATTCTTTTGTCCTGCCTGTGTTTTTTTTCTTATTCTCTCTCATATTATACTATATGTGGATTTTAAGAAAAAATGTTATACTTTCACAATTCCTTTGATAAGAGGCGTTTCCTCCGGTTTTTGCTCCGAAAATGCTATAGCGTTTAAAAACCGTTTTTTTGCGGTATCTGTTTTTTTTCTGTCATTACCATGGATCAATGCAATGGTTTCCCCTTTCTTTACATAATCGCCTTTCTTTTTTTGAAAAACCAGCCCGACCGTCAGATCGATATTGCTTTCTTTTGTTTCTCTCCCACCGCCTAAGACTAAGGAACAGTTTCCGATTTCCTCACAATGGATCTTTTTGATATAACCGTCTTGGGGAGAAGGAACCGCTTCGAAAATGGAAGCCTGTGGAAACTTCTCCGGTTCATAGACATAAGAATCGTCCCCGCCCTGTGATCTGACAAACTGAGCGAGTTTTTCCAGCGCCTTTTTATTTTGGATCGTTTCTTTTAACATCTCCTGCGCCGTCTGGACATCGGGGGCAGCTTTTCCGGCAACCAGCATATGGGAACCGAGAGTCAGACAAAGCGTTTCAAAATCTTTCGGTCCTTCTCCATTAAGAGTAGCAATGGCTTCTTTGACTTCCAATATGTTTCCGACCGCCGCGCCAAGAGGCTGATCCATATCGGAAATAACGGCAATCGTTTCTTTTCCGGCATTTTTGCCGATCTTTACCATTTCCTGCCCTAACAAAAAGGCGTCTTCTTCTTTTTTCATAAAAGCGCCGCTGCCGGTTTTTACGTCAAGCACAATGGCGTCCGCCCCCGCCGCCAGTTTTTTACTCATGATGGAACTGGCAATCAGGGACATATTATCTACGGTTGCGGTCACATCCCGCAAAGCATAGAGTTTTTTATCTGCGGGAGCCAGTTCTTTTGTCTGTCCCATAATGGAAATTCCGTTTTCTCTCACATTTTTTAAAAACCGTTCCGTAGATATTTCCGTAGTAAATCCGGGAAAGCTTTCCAGTTTATCTATCGTTCCTCCCGTATGGCCCAGCCCCCGCCCGCTCATTTTGGCTACTTTCAGCCCGCATGCGGCGGTCATGGGAATCAGGGCAAGGGAAGTTTTATCGCCCACTCCTCCGGTGGAATGTTTATCCACTTTGATCCCTTCGATACCGGACAGATCCAGAACCTCGCCACTGTGTTCCATTGCCAGCGTAAGGAAAAGCGTCTCTTCTTCGTCCATCCCCTGAAAATAAACCGCCATCATCATGGCGGACATCTGATAATCCGGTATTTCTCCCTGAGTAAAGCCATTTACCATAAACTCGATCTCTTCTTTCGTAAGAGACAATCCGTTTCTTTTTTTTATAATCAGATCATACATTCTCATTTCTGATCCCCCTGTGTGCTTTTCTTTTTCTTCTCATAAGCTTCTCCGGCTTTATGTACTGCATAAGCGACAAGAAGGCCGATCAAAGTCCCCAGCAGCACATCCGTCGGATAATGCACAAAAAGATAAAGTCTGGAAAAAGCGATAAAGGCTGCCAAAATAAAGGCTGCGATTCCCCATTTTTTATTGGCATACCAGACCGATAGAGCGCCTGTAAAACTTATCATGGAATGACCGGAAGGAAAGGAATAGTCTTTCGGATTCCCGATCAGAAGGGGAACGTCAGGATTCACCCAGCAGGGTCTTGCCCGGGCCACCAGATTTTTGAGGGCGATATTTCCAATCAAAAAACAGCACAGCATGGAAATCATGAACAGGATCCCCCACTTCCGGTACTTTTTTGTGCATAACAGGATCAGGCATATTAAGATCCAAAAGATCCCTCCGTCTCCCAAGTGGGTTACCGAAGAGAAAAACAGATCCAGTATACTGTTATGTATACTTTGTAAAAATAAAAGAAAATCCATTTCCATTCAAAACTTCTCCTTTTCTGTCCTGCTTTCGATGATACCGATTCAAAAACCTCACGTTTATTATACTATGCCCTGTTCGGCAAAACAACAAAAAAAGACTCCGGGACATAGCTTTTACCGCATCCTTGTTATGTATCCCGGAGTCTTACCTGTTTTATTAATAACGTTTGATCTTTTTCGACGGCGTTTTCTCAAATTCCGTGTCACGGATCTTCAAACCATGGATCCGCTTATAAGCAGGCATATCTTTATTAAAATCGTCCAATATGCTCTGTAATTTTCCTTCCACATCTTTTATATGTTTTTTTCCTGCGTATTCCAGATCGGGAAAGATTTCCGCTTCGATGATATTGTCCTTTTCACGGACAATGATCTCTTTAATAAGAGGATTCTGATAAAGCTGATTTTCCAGTTCTTCCGGAGATACGTTTTCCCCGTTTTTCAAAATAATCAGGTTTTTTTTGCGTCCGGTCAGAAAAACAAATCCGTCTTCGTCTACATATCCTAAATCTCCGGTACGCAGCCATCCGTCTGTTAATGTTTCTTTTGTCTCTTCCGGCATTTTGTAGTATCCGAGCATCACGCTGCTTCCTCTTACCCAAATCTCATTTTCTACTACCTTTGCTTCACAGTTAGGCATCAGCTTTCCGACCGATCCCTCTTTGGATTCCCATTCCAGATTCGTGCTGATCACCGGAGAGCATTCTGTCATTCCATATCCCTGCAGGATCGTGATTCCATACTCTTTGAAATGTCCTACCAGTTCCGGAGGAAGGTATGCACCGCCGGAGACGATCGTCTTTAAGTTTCCGCCGAAAGCGGATTTCGCTACCATCTTTTTCGGGAGCACGCCGGTAGCCGCTTTTAACTTAGCATAGACGGATTCAATGATCATAGGTACAAAAAGTACGATTTCCGGTTTAAACAGTTTAAAGTTTTTGGATACATGCATCACGGAATCATTGATACAGATTATGATCCCTATGTAGATCGCCTTTAAAATATCCATGGTAAAGCAGTAGGCATGATGGATGGGCAACACCGTCATGGAAACCGTTCCCCGCGGGATCTTCATATCAAGACAGACGGCGTTTTCGGTCAGATTTCTATGACTCAGCATAACTCCCTTGCTTTTTCCCGTCGTTCCTGAAGTAAAAAGAATGGCGCACATTTTGTCAGGGTCAAGTTCACAGGAAAAATCGCCCTGGTTTTCCGACAGCAATTGGGAAAGCGACAGGCTTTCGCCGTTACTTTCTTCTTTCTGCATAGAGATCATATATTTAACATTGGGACATTTTTCTTTCACAAGTCCGGCCACATCTTTTCGTAATTCGTCATATACAAAGACGCTGACGTCCGCCCGGTTTAACAGTTCGCAGACTTCTCCTGCCGGAAGCAGGGCATCGAGAGGGACGATGACCCCTCCGCTGTTTACCGTCCCGAAATAAGAAAGGATCCATTCATAAGTGGTAGGCCCTATGACCGCCACATGCTTTCCGAGCATATCATATTTTTCTAATATACGGCTGAATGCCTGACTGTCATTTTTCAGATCTTGGTAGCTCTTTTCTTTTATCTCTTTTCCGTCCTTATAACGGAATGCCGTCTGTTCTCCGTAATTTTTATCCGCATGGTCGATGATTTCTTTCATTGTGCATAATGTTTTTTCCATAAATAAATTCCCATCCCCTGTCTGCGCCGTAGCGCACCAATCTTAATCCCGAATTATTCACGGAACAGTATCTGAATTGATAACTGTACCATGAATCTGAAAATTGATCCATACAGCCATAA
>CAJTWM010000035.1 GCA_910579805.1 uncultured Lachnospiraceae bacterium
AATTGACTGTATCTTATTTGCCGCAGATGATAACTGTATTGCAAATTTGAACAGGTATGCAGAAAAGAAATTTCATGAATTGAATGATAAGTATCGTCGTTATGTTGTCGGGAAGTCTGAAAAATGCAGAAAACAGTATGATGATATCGTAGCAAACAGCGATATTGTCAGCAAACACAATTTCACGCTGCCAGAAACAGTCAGCGTGAAAATAGAGCCAACTGGTAAAAAATATGATAATCATTTATTTGCATATGCGGACGGAATGGCACAAATAAAATTAAATGGTTGGGAAAGCGGATTGATAGATGAGGAGTCGAAACGTTCTGATTTTGTCTGCTGGTTACGGAATCCGCCCAGAGAAAAATGGTCAATGTGTATGCCCTATGAAATGGAGGGAGTGAAAAAGCCTGCATATCCGGATTTTATCATTGTCAGAAAAGATTCTGTCCTTGGTTATGTAATAGACATATTGGAGCCACATAATCCTAATTTTAAAGATAACCTTGGAAAAGCTAAGGCATTAGCGCAGTATGCAAAAGAGGAACCCAAGATAGGACGGGTTCAACTGATCCGGCTTGAGAAAGCTGCTTCTGGGAAAGATAAATTTAAACGCCTTGATATGTCACATGGGAGTATCAGGAAGAAGGTATTAAAAGCGATAAATACGGATGAGATTGACCATATCTTTGAAACGGATGGGTTTTTTGAGTGAAAGGATGTAGAGATGTTACAAGATGCACATGAAGGCTATGAATATCAGGATTATTTAACTGTTGCAATAATTTTTGATGAATTATTAAATCATAGAGAAGCTTCATTTGTGATTGACCGCAAGTCATTTCCAAATGATAAATTTGATGATTTAAAAGTAATCAACACATCATATGTGGATTGCTATCAAATAAAATATAGTAATGAAGAAAACGATCATATTTTTGAAAAGCCAGATTTAGCAAATGGAAATGATCATGATATTGCAGTCAGTGATTTGTATTTTTCATGGAAAAATCTTAAGAAGCAATATGAAAATGTTAATTGCTATCTTTGTGTTGCTTGGAAGGATTCAAAAGAATCAGATGGCCTTCGCAAAGTATTACAGAAGGCTGATGCGGCATTTTTTTTACCCTCAGTTTCCTATAGAATTGATCCGGAAAAACTTTGGCCCATGAATCAAAAGCCATTAGGAACATGGATTAAATTGCGTAGGGATATTCAAGGGGAGAGCCGAGAAGATTTTGTAAAGTTTTGTCGGGATTTTAGAATCATTGTTGAAATGCCTAAAGCAAGTATAAAACTGGATAATCCGGGTCAGTTGGAAAATATTTTACTGGGACAGGTAAGAAAACTTGGTGTTGGAATATATCCTAATGAGAAGGTAGATTGTTTGGATGTAATAGATCGAATTGCCATTGCTGTAAAGAAATGGCGTGCAACAGGCACAACCCATCCGATTGCCATAAACGATATCATAAAAATAACAAAATTAATTACTGACTATGGAATATTAAATGACTATTTTCCGATTAATGAGGCAATATATATTACTGATTTAGAACAACTTAGTGGACTGAAAAGGAAACTGGATCTGGTAAAAAAGCTTGTTTTGGTGGGGAATCCTGGAACCGGAAAATCATGGCTGGTGGAAGGGTTTGTAAAGGAATTAAAGAAAAATAAATATCCTTTTATTCGTTTTAATTGCTATACTGAGTTAAGTGATAAAGAAGCTGAAAAGCGTATTGACAAGAAAATTTTGATTAGTAATCTTATAGGGCAGCTTGTAGAACAATTTGAGTTAGAATCATATAAATTACATAGATTTTCTGCTGATAAGGAGGAACTGGAAAATCTATTAACATATGTAAAGGACAAATGCTATGTTATAGTCGACGGACTTGATCATATAAACAGGCAATATGATATTTATAAAGGAACAATTGGTAAGGATGAAACGGCAATTATTGAAGAATTAAGATCTATTCATTTTCCTGATAATTTTTATATTTTGTTATCCTCACAACCGATTAGTGAATTAGATGAGTTATATTGCAACGGATATCAATATACAGAAATACAAAGGTGGAATCATACAAAAATTGAACAATTAATGCGTGTATGTGGATTAGAAAATATCTGTGAGGGAGAAAGAAAATTAAGCTATATTTTAGAAGAAAAGTCTCAGGGGAATGTATTGTATTTAAGTTATTTACTGAAAGAAATGGCTTGTAAAAATTACTTATTACAGGATATAGAGAATATTCCTGCATATGACAATGGATTAAAAACTTACTATCAATATATTATTGGTAAGATTCAAAATACAACCATAATATATGCTCTTGCTGGAGCTGATTTTTATGTTAACCCAGCAGAGTTAAAAGAAATAACGGGATATGGCGATGAGGTTGATAGCGGGTTATTAATTCTTTCTCCGATATTAAATGATAATTTTGTTTCCGGTGGAGTACAAATTTATCATGAGAGCTTTAGAAGATATATTTTTGAAAAAATATTAGAGAAAAAAATGGATGTCCGAAAAGTGGTATATCAAAATATTAATGATTGGATGGAGAAACTTGATTTCTTTGGAAATAGTAAGGCCTATTGCCATAGATTAAAATTGCTGTATCGTGTTGAAGAGTATGCAAAAGTATTATCTGTTATACAGCCGGAATTTGTAATAGAGAGCATAAAATTTGGGTATTCATATTTTCAGATATTGGATAACCTCAATATGGCAATGAAATGTTCGGGGGAAATACAGGATTATTGTGACACTGTTTTAATTTCAGAATTAATGAATGTTTTGGAAACTACACAATATGAAGTGGCTGAAAATGAAGCCTTTTATCATACGTTGGCTGTTGTAAAAGGTGCAGAGTATTTGAACAATCGTTTGGAATACAACGGAAAACCGACTTTTGGCATAAGTACGGGTAGGAATATGTGCTATATCTGTTCTCAAGCGGGTATTGCGACATGGTGGGAAATCTATCTTGATACAAATAAAGAATCAATTTCATTAGACGAATATAAGTATTATTTTCGCTATTGGATAGACAACAAAGGTACCAGCTTAGTTTATAAAGTTATGGATATATTAGATGAGTCGATTAATGGAGAGAGTTTTGTAAAAGAAATATTAGAGGACGCTATTTCTTATGAAGGAATAAACGAGATACACAATTATGCCAAGCAGCATGGTTTGAAAACATGGTTAAAGTTGCTTAATATAAGAAAATTTTATTTTTATGAAGAATTGATTATGCCATTGGATGAATTTTCTCTTTTATATGAAAAAGTCAAGTCAATAAAACATCCTGTGGAAGAAGATGTGGACTTATATAGAAAGTTATTTGGGCAAATTTATTTACAAATAAGGAATAATAACTATAAATTCTTTTCAATGATACATGATAATTGGAGAGAAAGAAATTGGTTCGGAAACTGGATGATTTATACCGCTGATATCTTAAAGTTATTTTTATCCTATGAAAGTGGAGAAGAGGTGTCCGAAACTGAATTATTAGAAACAGTTGGTCAATTGATTCTTGATACAGAACCTTTTTTGGGGAATCCAAGAGCTTGCGATTTGTATGCGTTGGAAAACTTTTTGCTAGAAACATATTATTTGGCATTGGCTATGGCAGGAAGCGATAATGCACTTGAAGGTGTTCTGAATGATTTATCCGTTCTTTCTAAAGAAACAACTACAACATTGTCTAATTCGCAGGGAGGTCCATTGACGGATTATAATTTTATCAAGTTAATGAGGCGAATCATTAATGCAAGAAATATAAATGTCATTCTTCCATACGCAGAGGATATAATAACTCATTCTTCAAATACAACTTATTATGCATCGACAGCGACAATCAAATTTTTGGTTGCCGACATGATTGCAGAGGCAGATCGAGAGAAAGCAAAGAAATATTATGAAGAAGGGGTAAAATTTCTTGTAGGCTATACTATGCATAAAGATATGTCATTAGACAGTTTGATTGATTCGTTTGCTTCAATTCATCGCATGAATCCTGCTAAGGCTATGAGGTATGTAGATGAAATAACGGCTATGACATTTTCATTGCTGCAACATACAGATGAGAGAGCTGTAAGGCATTATCCTAATATTTGGTTTCGCAAGATGCTTTATCAATCACCACAATATGCATTGTCCTATTTGAATAATTTTCAAATAGAACATCATTCAGGATGGATATTGGAGGAAATGATTCTCGATGTCATTCAAGAATTTGCGGACAAGCCGGAATATGAAACTTATATCATAACATTAATTGAAACATTGCCGAATTGTATTTCGGAAAAATTATTTTATGGCGCTTGCAAAATTTTGGTACGTTTATTTGAGTATGATAAGGAGCGAGCGAAATCGCTTGTTGTCAATCTTTTGTCACGTTTTAATTTAAATGAAACAATAGAAATATACCATTTTAAATGTTTAAGCCAAGATTTGAATATTATAATAAATTTAGCAGAAGAAAGCGGGATGAATGTTACACTGTATAAAGAATATTGCACTCGGTGTAATAAAGAGGATACAGATAGAAATTTGGATTATGATAAATCCAAACATCAAACAATTGATTTTCAAAATAGAGTCACATTGATAATGCAACTAAGTAAAGTTCCTCTGACAGATGCTGCAATTCCTCTATTGATAAATCTGATGAAAGAGTTGAATGAAAATAAACAGTGTGCTTATTTAGATGCGATGATGGAGGTGGATTATTTTGGAGAGAATAGCTATAATCAGAGGGACTATATAAAATGCCTATTGGAAGATTCTTCAATTAAAGAGGAAATTCGTGTTCGATATTATGTAAAGCTTTTTGTAAAATCACGTTCGTATGGGCAGTTGCTTATAGATAAGGGTTCGTTTTTGAGAGCTTATAATATTAATCCAAATCTTGCTGTATATGAATTGTTTTCTCAAATAAGTGTTGGAATGGGAGGGATGATTACTTCCGGATTAATAAATATGCTTGTTGAAATTTCGGAACTTCAATTTTATGTTGAAAAAATATGGGATGTACTTATTCTAATTGAACGACTGCGTTTCCCTGTTTTGGATAAGATGGATACCTCTGGAGATGAAACAATATCTATTGCTGACAGTATGCGTGGAATCGTTCTTGGCAGAATGTTTCATGGGGAAAAGGAACGGTTTTTCGCCGCATATGCGTATTTGAAGGATATAGTGTTAAAGGGAAATTGGCTCGAGGTGCAGAAATGTATAAATTGGTGTGTATGCCACTTTGAACAATATGACTATATTGGAAAAATGGCTGTTATAGATTATGCATTAGAAACGATTGATCATATTGACAATCCTAAAGACATAATATCGAAGTTTTTGAGGTATTTTCCAACCAATGACTTTTTGATGGATACCTTGATTGCATATTTGTGTGATGAGGTACAAGCATATGGAGAAGTTATGGATATGTTTAATAAAAATTTGACAGGATATCTTAAATCAAAATATCATATTTCTTTGGGAGAATGTAAAGGCGATATGGCTTGGAATCCATTATTTGACAGGCATATGCGGATTCTAGGCAGATTAGGAATACAGGAAAATGAAGTGTATAAAGGGGTTTTGGATTCAGAATATGTACAGGATGGAATGGAGCCCTTTAGTTCACCTTTACATAAGTTTACAGTAGAAAATACTTTTTTAAAATCTGTTATTATTCAATACGCTGTATTAGAATTAATGAAAGCATCTGTTCAAGAAAAAACGCCAGAAATTGCCTATATGTTTATAAATGAGTTTAATATTAATTTTTCTGAGATGGATATGTATCGCAGATGCCGATGTTTGCCAAATGTGGGTTCAATACATAACTTGCAGGTCGGAAAAAAGATAGAAGAATTTACAGAAAAACAACGAAATGGTGAATTTGTCGAAATAGCAAGTTTTGAAATAGAAAAATATTGTAAAGGCGAAAGGAACTACGTGTTTACAAATCGTGAAAAAGGAATTGTATTTAAGGATACAGATATCATATTAAATCGTGTCTGGATTGGTTCATCCATGTTTGATGTTGAATGTAATCTTGATAAATGTCAGGATGTATGCTGTGTAATATGTGAAAGTAATGATTTTAGCTTTGACACAAAACGATATTTATGGCTTCGGGAGGATATTGCATATGAATTAGGAATCTATAAAGAGAATGATTATCAAAATAATAGGATTATTGGTGTTGCAGAGGACGGAACGACGGTTCTCATTATGCAAAGTTGGCGTTGTGCATATATTGGAGATAATGAACATAGGGCGATGGAAGTTCCGTTATATAATGGGGCAATACTTTATATGCGGAGAGATTATATAGAAAAACTGAAAAACAAATATGGGCAGCTTTATTATGCGACAGAGATAAAAAAGGCATAAATTTTAGTCAGTTTTTTAATATTGATGGTGTAATATTGTAAGATAACTTTTGATTTCATGTATGGTTAAGCTATATGGTATAGTGATTGAACGAAAGATAATGTTATGACTATATAAGAGCAGGGATTCAAGAGAGTCTCTGCTCTTGATGGAAACTTGTCACTTGCGATATTATATAGATTAATTGGCTTTTTATTAAAGAATGGAAATATATTACCACGGTTCTAATGAATCTTCCGCATCCACCCATGTCTGCATACCACCCTCAAGATATAGACTTGCATATTCAAGAGGATTGTCTATTGCCAAAGAATTTAAGGCACATTCAGAGCATGGTGTTGTTTTTAATCCTTCTTCCGCTTTTCCGCAGTCTATGCGTAAAATATATCCGTCAAAAGTAGTTACATCAATACAATTATGGAGCATATTATACGTTGCATAAATAAATCTCATATCTTATCAGCCCTTTCTTGTCTGTGTTTTGGAGAAATTTTTGAAAGCATTCCAATCAATTCTTCCTGTCCTGTTCATTTCATGTTATAATTTGTTACAAGTTTTTCTTTCCCTTATTTTTGCCCTTATGAGAGTTCGTAACATGAGGGAAAAGGATATAACACAAGGGAAAGCATAAGGGCAAACTCACTTGCTATAAATTTAGTGTTTTCAAGGGTTTGCGGACTTTTTGGGGATAAGATATAACAGTTATTAAATGCTATAAAAAGTGTCTTATCAGAATTCCCATTTGTTAGAGAGAAAGGGCTGATGTAAAATGATTTCAGATAATGAATTGCTTCAAAATCTTGATAAATTACATACAACTGAATTAGGTATATTACGCATAAAAAGAAATCTTGCCTTGGATATAGATGCAGATGAGGTGGTTGACTGGTGTAAAAACAAAATCAATTCTCTCAACGCTGTTATTACAAGAAACGGAAAGAATTGGTATGTGAATGTAGACGGCTGTATCATAACTGTAAATGCTTATAGCTATACGATTATTACGGCCCATAGGGAAAAGAAATGCAATAAAATCCAATATTGAGAGCTGGCTGCCAATTGAAAGTCAGATAAACCGGGATCGGTATTTTGGAGGAACTGAATGAAAAAATATTTTCTACCGTTCATTATGTTGGTAATATTTGAAACTGTTGCAGTAACGTTATGGCTGACACAGGGCAATATATTTTATCTATTCAATTTCAGCTATATTGGAATATCTATTTCTTTCGGGATATTTTTATTCATCAAAAAATACAGATATGCCCGCAGAGTTGCACAGCTTTTAGTCGGACTATATATGCTGGTTTATTTGGGACTTATTTGTGGTGAAAATATGCAGATAGAGGGATTTTGGTATTATCTTTTTACGGGGGTGTTTGAAGCCGCAACAATTCATTATGCGGTGGCAAAAATTTTAGGACCGTTGCTTTTTGGCAGAGGCTGGTGTGGGTATGCCTGCTGGACGGCAATGGTGCTTGATTTTCTTCCGTATAAAGCGCCTGAAACACCAAGGAAAAAGATTGGGTGGATAAGGTATATTACATTTGCAATTTCCCTTATATTTGTTTCGGCATTATTCTTTGTCCATGCCGGTAACATGGAGAGAATTATGTTTTGGGCGTTTATCATAGGGAATGTCATATACTATGCAGTTGGGATAATACTGGCTTTTGCCTTTAAGGATAATCGCGCATTTTGCAAATATATATGTCCTATCACAATATTTTTGAAGCCTGTGAGCTATTTTTCGCTGCTTCGAATTAAATGTGATAAAAGTAAATGCGTTTCTTGCGGCAAATGTAAAACGGTGTGTCCAATGGAGGTAGATGTTACAGATAATTCCCGAAAACGAAAGAACGGCACGGAATGTATTCTTTGCTTTGAGTGTGTGAGAAATTGCCCAAAAGATGCACTATAAATTCTGGTTTGACATTTGATGAGAGGCAGGTGAAAATTTCATCCGTCTACTCTGCCTTGGGTCCGGTTTATAACTTTTGGTTTACATAATATTATAAAATCAACTTACATAACGGGAGAATTACACATTATGTTAATTAGTGCAATACTACAATATATGGTATTTGTGTTGACGTGTGACGCTATAAATGGTAGAATCTATGCTATACAGTTTGGGCTTCAGAACAGATAAGAGACACATGGAAGGTATCAGATCCGGATGCGCGGGGGAGCGGCGCTTTCGGGTGAAGAAAAAGGTATTGGAATGTGGCTTACAGGAGGGAAAGCATGTTTCAGGTAATAAAACGGGATGGGGAAGTTACGGATTTTACATTAACGAAGATCAGCGGCGCGATCATGAAAGCATTCAATGCTACAGATATGCAGTACAATAATGATATCATTGATCTTTTAGCGCTTCGTGTTACGGCGGATTTTCAGGACAAGGTAAAAGAGGGCGCGGTTCATGTGGAAGATATTCAGGACAGCGTAGAAAAGGTATTGGAACAGGCGGGATATGCAGAAGCGGCAAAGGCTTACATTCTTTACCGGAAACAGCGTGAAAAGATGCGGGAGATGACCTCCACCATATTGGATTATAAAGAAGTAGTCAACAGTTATGTAAAAATAGAAGACTGGCGTGTGAAAGAAAATTCTACCGTGACCTATTCCGTAGGAGGGCTGATCCTTAGTAATTCCGGTGCGGTAACGGCAAATTACTGGCTTTCCGAGATTTATGACGAAGAGATCGCGGCGGCGCACCGGAATGCGGATATCCATATCCACGACTTGTCAATGCTGACCGGGTACTGCGCGGGCTGGTCCTTAAAACAGCTTATTATGGAGGGACTTGGAGGAATCACGGGGAAGATCACTTCAGCTCCTGCGAAGCATTTATCCGTACTCTGCAACCAGATGGTCAATTTCCTTGGCATCATGCAGAACGAGTGGGCGGGTGCGCAGGCATTTTCTTCTTTCGACACTTATTTGGCGCCGTTCGTAAAGGCGGACCGGCTTTCTTACGGAGAAGTGAAGAAATGTATCGAGGCATTTATTTACGGAGTCAATACGCCCAGCAGGTGGGGAACGCAGGCTCCTTTTTCCAATATTACTTTGGACTGGACGGCGCCGGAGGATCTTGCCGAACTTCCGGCGATCGTAGGCGGAAAGGAAATGCCTTTCAGGTATAAAGACTGTAAGAAAGAAATGGATATGGTAAATAAGGCATTTATCGAAACCATGATCGAAGGGGATGCCAACGGAAGAGGATTCCAGTATCCCATACCGACGTATTCCATTACAAAGGATTTCGACTGGTCTGATACGGAAAATAACAGGCTTTTGTTCGAAATGACATCAAAATACGGTACGCCCTATTTTTCTAATTATATCAATTCCGATATGGCGCCCAGCGACGTCCGCAGTATGTGCTGCCGTCTGCGTCTGGATCTGAGGGAACTTAGGAAGAAGACAGGTGGTTATTTCGGATCAGGGGAAAGTACGGGCAGCGTAGGCGTGGTCACCATAAATATGCCTAGAATCGCCTATTTATCAGCAGATAAAGAGGATTTTTACCGTCGTTTGGACAAGATGATGGATTTGGCGGCAAGAAGCCTTAAAATCAAACGAGAGGTGATCTCAAGACTGTTAGAGGAAGGACTATATCCATATACAAAGAGGTATCTGGGCTCCTTTAACAGCCATTTTTCTACGATCGGACTGATTGGGATGAACGAAGCGGGATTAAATGCAAACTGGCTGCATGCAGATATGTCCGACAAGAGAACGCAGGAATTTACAAAAGAAGTTTTGGAACATATGAGGAACCGCCTTTCCGATTATCAGGAAAAATACGGCGATCTGTATAATCTGGAGGCGACGCCTGCGGAGAGTACGTCCTACCGTCTTGCCAAGCACGATAAAAAGAGATGGCCCGAGATCAGGACCGCAGGTAAGAAGGGGGATACGCCGTATTATACGAACTCTTCCCATTTACCGGTGGATTATACGGCGGATATTTTTGACGCTCTTGATATTCAGGACGAGCTGCAGACGATGTATACTTCAGGAACGGTTTTCCATGCTTTTCTGGGTGAGAAACTTCCCGATTGGAGGGCGGCGGCTAATCTGGTGAAGACTATTGCAGAAAATTACAAACTGCCTTATTATACGTTGTCGCCTACCTATTCCATCTGTCAGGAACACGGTTATCTTCCGGGAGAACAGGAGGAATGTCCTATCTGTGGCAGCAGGACGGAAGTTTACAGCAGGATCACAGGGTATTACCGTCCGGTTCAGAACTGGAACGACGGTAAACTACAGGAATATGATAACCGCACTGAGTATGAAATCGCCAATTCCCTGCTGAAGCACCCGTCCTGTAAGAGCGGGAAAGAGCAGGAGTCCGCAAAAAAGGCGGTGGAACGGGAATCCGCAGGGAGTTTGGAAGACGTGAAATATTTGTTTGTGACAAAGACCTGCCCGAACTGCAGATTGGCAAAACAGTATCTGCAAGGAGAACAGTATGTAGTGGTGGATGCGGAGGAAAATGAAGAACTTGCCTCCAAATATAAGATCATGCAGGCCCCTTCTTTGGTTGTCGTTAATGCGGAAGGAACCGAAAAGTATGTGAATGCGTCTAATATTAAAAAATATGTAGAGGAAAGAGAAGTTTCATGATTGCATGAAATAGAGTAGTGTGTTACAATTTTTATAGAAAAGGGAGGTTTGCCTATGGCTAATATTTATGTACGCGTAAGAGGTATCGTTAAAAAAGACGACAAGTATTTACTGATCAAACATTGGGTAGACGACCGGATTCCGGATCCGTTTTTATGGGAATTTGTAGAAGGTGAGGCGGCATTCGGAGAGTCGCCGAAGGATGCGGTGACACGGCTGATGGACGAGCTGTTAGGGGTCGGCGGCAGCGTAGACAAGGTGATTTATACCTGGTCTAAAGTGACGGGCGATTCCCAATGCGTCGGCGTTGCTTTTCTCTGTTCTTTGGACGGGGATGATTCGGCGATCACTTTGACCGAGGAATACGGAGAGTGGGCGTGGGTTACAAGAGATGAATTTGAGGAATATATTTGTAATCAATATGTATTGGATGATTTAACAGGCGTTGAACTATAGTGCAACGCCTGTTCTCTGACGTTTTTATGCTAGAGCGTGGTTGAAAATGCATTCCCCCGATCTGCACGTCCCGTTTTGCGCGATATTTGCTATGACGCGCACCTCAGGGAAAGCAATTTTCAAACACGCTCTAAGCAGCGCAGAAATGAGGATGAAATATGATTCAGAAATTAATTGAAAAAATCAAAAAGACAAATGCGCCGATTGTAGTCGGACTGGATCCGATGATGAAGTTCATTCCGGAACATATCAAACAGGCGGCGTTCCATGAACAGGGCGAAACATTAGAAGGTGCCGCAGAGGCAATCTGGCAGTATAATAAAGCGATCGTAGACGCTACATTTGATCTGATCCCGGCAGTAAAACCGCAGATCGCTATGTATGAGCAATTCGGTATTCCGGGACTTACGGCGTTTAAGAAAACGGTGGATTATTGTAAAGAAAAAGATCTGGTAGTTATCGGGGATGTGAAGCGTGGGGATATCGGTTCCACATCAGAGGCATATGCGGTAGGACATATCGGAAAGGTACAGGTGGGCAGCCAATGCTACCGGGGATTTGACGAGGATTTCGTTACGGTGAATCCTTATCTTGGTTCTGACGGCGTGAAACCTTTTATAGCGGTAGGGAAGGAAGAGAAGAAAGGGATCTTTGTTCTGGTAAAAACATCCAACCCGAGCAGCGGGGAACTGCAGGACCGGCAGATAGACGGCCGTCCGCTCTATGAAATCGTAGGAGAGCAGGTAGCCGCATGGGGCGCAGAGCATATGGGAGAAGATTACAGTTATGTAGGCGCCGTGGTAGGAGCGACTTATCCGGAACAGGGAAAGATCTTAAGAAAGATCATGCCCAAAACATATATTTTGGTGCCGGGATACGGTGCGCAGGGAGGAAAAGGGGCGGATCTCGTGCATTTCTTTAATGAAGACGGACTTGGCGCTATCGTAAATTCTTCCAGAGGCATTATTGCGGCATATCAGCAGGAGAAGTATGCACGGTTCGGAGAGCAGAATTTTGCAGACGCATCAAGACAGGCAGTCGTAGATATGATTGAGGATATTGGCGGCGCGCTGGCGGCAAGGTAAGTATACCAAAGTGTGTTTGAAATGACGCACATCTGACGGAAAGTATTTTCAAACACGCTCTAGAGAGGGAATTCCAATGAGAAAAAGTTTAGTAAAATGTTTGTCTTTTGTTACAAGTATTATGATTTGCGGGGCGGCGCTCACATCATGCGCCGCCGGCGCGTCGTCTAACGGAGGTATTCCGACGGAGGAACAGCTTTCCGCGGCGGCGGAGGAGTTAGGAGACGATATCGGCAGCTTAAAATTTTCAGCAGACGGCGTTATCTATCAGTTTCCGGTAGATACAAAGGCGATGCTCGACACCGGCTGGTATTTTGACAGCGACGTAAAGTCCGAGTTGAAAAGCATTCCGGCAAACACGCTTGTAGCGCCTTCGGTCTCCATGAGAAAAAATGCGAAGAACGGATACGGTATAACGTCATGCGGAGTGCAGCCGATGAACAGGAGCGCTTCAGAGGCCGGCCTTGAAGAAACAGTGATTTACAGCCTGAATTTTTACAAAGAGAAAGGAACGACGCTGATTCTTCCGGGCGGCATTACCTGGAACAGTACTTTTGATGAGGTAAAAGAGCTTTGCGGTTCTCAATCGGCGGTAGATATGGAGGGTATCAAATATGTACAGGTCAATGGGGCCGACCGGGATTTTTCCGTACAGATCAATTTTGACAGTACAGAAAATACGGTAAAAAGCGTTGAATTTAAAGGCCGTTTGTAGTGGAATAAAGAAAAAGCAGGGAAGAATGTCTGAAAGAGGACATTCTTCTTGTTGCATTAGGGAGGTCCGGCAAACGATAAAACGGAACTATTGTTCTTATTGTGCCAAAGACAGTTAGATATGATTGGAAAATTACGGCTAACATTTTTACAAAGTAAAAGAGCTGCCAAAAGGGCGGCTCTTTTAAAATCCGGCCATCAAAAAGCTCATCAACTGATCCCGCTGTACCGCGTCGTCCGAACCTTTTACTTTGGATGCCATGCCGTCAAGCTCCACATCGCTGGAAGCGGCGCGCATCAGTTTTTCAAGAAATTCTTTTTTTTCCTGTGCCGCTTTCTCGGCGCGTCTTTCGGCTTTCGCCTGATGGCGGAGTTTAATGGAATTTTCCATGGCGTTTAACATGGGCTTCATATCCGTTATCATTCCTGTTTACCTCCTTACCGGAAAATACTTAAATATATCAGCATTTTAAATCGTTTCTTACTGTTTCTTCCTATGAAATTTATCGGCTGTTTTGTCTGTTTTTTTAAGGACTGCCTGCGTTTATTTTAGGAAATTCTATATACTTTTGCGGAACCAAAACGATAATTTTTGATAGCCTGAATGTTCATAAAACTCATGCGCGCCTGTCCGCTGAAAACCTGATGCAAGTCCGATCATGGATGCCTTCCGCTCAACTGCCAGTTTCTCAACGCGTTCCATCAGCATTTTTCCTATACCGCAACGCTGAAATTCCGGCGAAACGGCAAGTCCGTTCACTTTGATGTATCCGTCCGGATGATCAAACGCTAACGTTTCAACCGTTGTGGCAAGTCCGACAACGTTACCATCCATGTCGGCAACAAATGTACGGTAGCGGTTATCGTCTTTCATTTTTTCACAAGTCTTGGCAACGGCTTCATCGGTTGCCGGCAAAATGCCGAGTACATCACGGAAAATGGTTGCTACGGAGCTGTAATCCTTACTTTCGATTTCCCTTATGGTAATGTTCATTAGTGTCTCCCCTTTTTCAAACTCCGGTTTATATGTCCGATTATATATGATCCGCCGGCTATGCGCAATGTATATTTTACAGGCCTATTTTCCGCTTATTTCCATCGTACATAATTCATAAGAGGAACAAAAAAGGAAGTTATTTTACTATGGAAGAAAAAGAAAGGAAGTAGTATATTAGAAGAAGTGGGACCGGAAGGAGAAGTTTTTTGATGAAACGGTATCATGTTTTGGATGAGATCCGGGGGCTTACCCTGATCAGTATGATATTGTATCATGCCTCATGGGACATGGTCTATATTTTTCACAGAAACTGGATATGGTATGAATCCGCCGTTGGATATGTCTGGCAGCAAAGTATTTGCTGGACGTTTATTTTGCTGTCCGGTTTTTGCTGGTCTTTGGGAAGGGAGAAGCTGAAAAGAGGGGGCATGGTCTTTGGCGGCGGTATGCTGGTCACGACAGTGACGCTGCTTTTTATGCCGCAGAACAGGGTGGTGTTCGGAGTGCTGACGCTTTTGGGTAGCTGTATGCTTTTGATGATTCCCCTTCATAAAATACTTAAAAAAGTACATCCCCTGATCGGGCTGGGCATCAGTGCGGTTTTTTTTGTAGTTTTCAGGGAGATTACCAATGGATTTCTTTGGTATATCGGCGCTGATGGATGGAAACGTTACAGGATGCCTGACTGCCTGTACCGGAATTATATTACCGCCTATTTTGGGATGCCTCACGACAGCTTTTTCTCGACCGATTATTTCCCTGTCTTTCCGTGGATATTCTTATTTCTTATCGGATATTTTTTATATAGGATCGCAGAGAAAAAAGCCCTTTTTAAATATCTGTTGCCCCAGAGGCTGAAAGCGGCAGGATGGATCGGGAGGCATTCGTTCCCAATCTATCTGCTGCATCAGCCGATTGTGTATACGGCGCTTTCAGTGTACCATTTTTTGGCAGAAATATTGATGGACGGCTAGATCGTCCGTCAGCTCCGGATGGAAAGTGAAAGCAAGCTGGTTTTGATATCTGACGGCTGCAATACTTTCTTTTACCGTTCCTAAAACGGTACAGTCAGGAGAGGCGGATGCAATCAAAGGGGCCCGGATAAATTCCATATCAAATGCCCCGATGTCTTTTAACGTTCCTTTTTGATGAAAGCTGCCAAGCTGCCGTCCATAAGCGTTCCGGACTACTTTTATAGGGAAGGTTTTGAAATAATTTCTGTCGTCATTGACGAGGGTTTGGGCTAACAGGATCACACCGGCGCAGGTTGCCATAACGGGCAGCCCGTTTTCGATCCTGTACTTTAATTCTTCAAACATGCCAAACTCTTTTAAGAGTTTCCCCTGTACGGTGCTTTCGCCGCCGGGGAGGATCAGAGCGTCAAACCTTGTATGCAGGTCTTGTTTTTTTCGTAGTTCGATGGTTTCTATGCCGAGCCTATGCAGCGCTTTTTCATGTTCGGCAAAAGCGCCTTGTAGGGCGAGTACTGCGATTTTCATATAGATCCTCCTGTTCTTTTTACATTTCACCCCGTTCTGCCATAATCAGCCGGATTTCTTCTTCATTGATGCCTACCATGGCTTCTCCCAAATCTTCGGACAGTTCCGCTACTATTTCAGCGTCCTTGTAATTTGCCACGGCTTTTACGATGGCGGCTGCACGCTTAGCCGGGTTACCTGATTTAAAAATGCCCGAACCTACAAAAACGCCTTCGGCTCCAAGATGCATCATAAGCGCCGCATCGGCGGGAGTGGCTATGCCGCCGGCTGCAAAATTAACGACGGGAAGGCGCTTTTTTTCATGGACAGATCTTATCAGCGAAAGAGGTACCGCAAGTTCCTTTGCGGCGTGATATAATTCGTCTTCCCGCATGGCGGAAATCTTTGCAATCTCACCGTTCATTCTGCGCATATGGCGTACTGCCTGCACGATATCGCCGGTGCCGGGTTCTCCCTTGGTACGGATCATGGCAGCGCCTTCGCTGATTCGCCGTAACGCCTCGCCCAGATCTTTGGCTCCGCATACGAAGGGGACTTGAAAACACGTTTTGTCAATGTGGTAAACATCGTCTGCAGGCGAAAGTACTTCACTTTCGTCAATATAATCGATTTCGATAGCTTCCAATATCCGGGCTTCTGCAAAATGTCCGATCCGGCACTTGGCCATGACGGGGATCGATACGGCTTTCTGGATGCCTTTGATCATTTTGGGATCGCTCATTCTGGAAACACCCCCTGCCGTCCGGATATCCGCGGGGATCTTTTCCAATGCCATAACGGCGCAGGCTCCGGCTTCTTCCGCTATTTTTGCCTGTTCAGGCGTGGTCACGTCCATGATCACGCCTCCTTTCAGCATCTCTGCCAGTTCCTTGTTTAACTTGTATTGTCTGTCTGTCGTAGTATGTTCCATAATCATCCTCCCTGCCGCCTTTGGCGGCTCAAATAACTAATACCCATCTTTTTTCTTTACAACAAATATGACACCTATTATAATCAAAACTGAACATAGTAAAATATTCAATTTGAATATAGTCAATATGGTCAGAATAGGAGAAAAGAAAAGGATGCTTACATATTCTTTTGATGATCTAAGGTCAGAAAGTTTGTATCTGTATTTGTATAAATGTATTAAAAACGATATTTTGGACGGAAAAGTAAAGGCGGGAGAGAAACTTCCCTCTAAGCGCAGTTTTGCCAAAAATCTGGGTATAAGCACGATTACTGTGGAAAACGCTTATGCCCAGCTTTTGGCGGAAGGATATATTTATTCCCTTCCTAAGAAAGGGTACTATGCGTCGGATATATCCGAAAAAGCGGTCTTTCCTGCAAACGTTCCTACGAACCCTGAGAATTTTACGATTGCCGCCAATCCGGCATATCGGTTCGATTTTGTGAGTAACCGGAACAGCGCCGCCAACTTTCCTTTCTCTACATGGACGAAATTAATGCGGGAAACGATCAGCGAAAAGAAAGAAGAACTGATGACGGGTGCGCCCAGCGGCGGTATTTTGGAACTGCGGGCTGCGATCTGCAGGCATATGAAGCAGTTCCGTAACATGGACGTATCGCCCGAGCAGGTGATCGTAGGGGCTGGGACGGAATATTTGTACGGACTGATCATACAGCTTCTCGGAAGGGAAAAGATCTATGCGGTAGAAAATCCCGGATATGATAAAATTGTAAAGATCTATGAAAGCAACGGTGTAAAATGTAAATATATCAATATGGACGAGTCGGGGATCCTGGTGTCGGGATTAGAGGAATCCCACGCCCAGATCGCACATATTTCCCCGTCCCATCATTATCCTACGGGAATCGTGACGCCGGTGAGCAGACGGTATGAACTGCTTGGATGGGCCGCCAGATCTGAGGAGCGGTATATTATTGAGGACGATTATGATTCGGAGTTTCGTCTGACAGGAAAACCGATGGCTACGCTGCAAAGTATCGATGTGAGCGGAAAGGTGATCTATATGAATACTTTTACGAAGAGCCTTGCTTCTACGATCCGCATTAGTTATATGGTGCTGCCGCCCCGGCTTTTGGAACGATTTTATGACAAACTGGGATTTTATTCCTGTACGGTATCTAATTTTGAACAGTATACTCTTGCCAGTTTCATTAACGGCGGTTATTTCGAAAAGCATATCAACCGGATGCGTAAATTTTATAAAAGCGTCAGGGATAAACTTTTGGGAGAGATCCGGAGGGATTCCATGGCGGGCAGGATCGAGATCAAAGAGGAGGATGCGGGACTGCATTTTTTAATGAAATTGCAGACCGGGCTGTCTGACGAAGCTTTTTTGCAAAGAGCATCGCAAAACGGGATCAGGCTGTCTTGTCTGGCGCAGTATTATTTCGGCGAGCCGCCGGAGAAAACGGAACATACCGTTATTATGAATTATTCCGGACTTTCTGCAGATGAGATCGAAGAGGCTGTCGCCTGTCTGCGTCAGTGTATGTGAGTCAAAGAGGCGGTCACGCTTACGGATGTTTTCCATCGATAAGCGTGACCGCCTCATGTTACAAAGGGGGAGATATGAAAAAGTTATTTTATAGAAAGCTGAGGGGATCAAGCTTTCTATGTTTCTTATTTTATGGTAAGAATGTGATAAAATTAAGTTCAAAGTGTCAAGAAATTGTGAACAGATTCTTAAAAAATTATAATCAGTTGTTAGTTATTCGGTACACTTTCGGGTCAAATGATTACATACTACTGTTTTATTTGCGCAGTCTGCCGATAATAATGATATAGAGTCATTTATTTGCCAACAGGGACGGTCAGAAATGTGGGAAAGAGAAGAATATACGGTTGGCAGGGCATGGGAAAGGCGGGAAACGGTATGGATCATATGGTATTGGGAAAAGAGGGCAGGGAATGCGGGCGGACAGTCTCCGGAAAGGGACAGATACCTAAACAGACAACGGGCCGATGGGCACAGGAAAGCGGGCAAGGGGCGGAGAACGCGCTATTTTCCGATGTGCTGGAGGAGAAGAACCTTCAGGGCGAAGGAGGAGAAAAGGCTGCCATAGGAAAGACCGCTGCAGGGGAAGATGCTACGGCAATGCATAGTTCAGGAAGAGATATGACGTTGCAGCAATATGAGTGTTATATCCAGTATCTGATCTCAAAAATGCCAAGACATCCTTCCCACCGGCAGGATGATGTGATGGTACTGATCTCAAAGGCGGGGCTTGAGGCAATGAGGAGAGATCCCGAATACGAGGCATGGGTACTTAAGGAAGTGCAGACGTATTTTTCCCAAAACCAGCCGATGTCCTCTTTTTTTGGCAAAGCGGAGGCGGTTCTCTTCTTCGGAGCATCCAGGGAAGAATGTTATACGCAGGTGCGCTATCCGGAATATGAAAGAAAGATGGAAAGAAAAAGGCAGGAGGAACGCTGCCGTGAAAGAAGGGAAGCGAACAGAAAGCGGTTAAAAAAGCTGCAGCAAAAAAAATACTTACAGCAAAAAGCGTTAAAAAAATTGTTAGAAAAAAGATATTTGGAGAAACGGTGGTTAGAGAAAAAAAGAGTGCAGGATCTTTGTCTGGAAGAATGGATCAGTGAAAGGGAGGCATACGAAACAAGGGCCCGCGCGGCAAGTATGGAAAGAAAATTGAAAGAGAGATCCCTGTTTTACTGATTTTCCTTTGTCCGTTAAAAATATAATACTGGGGATTGCCAAACAGCGTTTATTTTTCTAAAATAGAAAGAAAATAAACGCTGTTTGCGGTCTATAACAGGGATCCGTGCAGGCAGGACGCATAGAAATGGGGAAAACATGGGTAAAAAAAAGGTGATTCTGATCGGGCCGGTTTATCCGTATAAGGGTGGCATCTCTCATTATACAGGACAGATGTACAGGGAACTGGCAAAGAAACATGAAGTGGTCATGCTGTCATACAAGATGCAGTATCCCAAGATTCTTTTCCACAAAGAGCAAAGGGATTACGAAAATGATAGTTTTAAAGTGGAAGACACAAAATATATGCTCCATACGGCCAATCCTTTTAATATAATAAAAACGGCGGGATTTATTAGAAAATATAGGCCGGATATGGTAGTCATACAGTGGTGGCATCCTTATTTTGCGCCGTGTTATAGGATTTTGGAAACCTTTATGGGAAAACAGAACTTGGTTTTTGTCTGTCATAACGTATTTCCCCATGAAAGGTTTCCGATGGACAAGTTTTTGACGAAAGCGGCGCTGTCAAGGGGAAAACATTTTGTCGTACATGCCAAAGAGGAAGGGGAAGAACTGAAGAAAATAAAAAAAGAACCAGATCATGCGGTGACTCCGCACCCTACTTATAATATGTTCCGGTTTGAAAATCTGACAAGAAAACAGGCGAGAGAAAAATTAGGGATAGGGGAGGAAGAAAGGATACTGCTGTTTTTTGGATTTGTCAGGGAATACAAAGGACTGAAGCATTTGCTTCACGCTATACCTCTGCTCCAAAAGGAGTGCGCAGGAATACGGCTTTTAGTAGTAGGCGATTTTGACGGAAATAAAGAAGAATACGAAGAACTGATAAGAGGACTCCGGATCGAAGATCAGGTAAGCGTGATAGACGGTTATACGCCGGACAGAGAAGTAGAAAAATATTTTGCGGCAAGCGATCTGGTAGTACTGCCCTATGAAAGCGCAACCCAGAGCGGGATCGTACAGATCGCGTTCGGATTTGAAAGACCCGTGGTAGTAACCAGAGTAGGCGGGCTGCCGGACGTGGTAAGGGACGGGAAGACCGGATATATTGCGGCGCCTTGCGATCCGGAGGCATTGGCAGAAAAGATAACGCTTTTTTTCAAAGGGAAGAAAGCGGAAGAATTTGAGGAAAATATCAGAAAAGAAGCGGCAAGGTTTTCATGGGAGAGAATGGGAGAAGTGCTGGAGGGATTTTTTGACCGGACTTTGTAAAGAGGGGACGGAAGAAACGGCGCAAAGAGGGCATTCGGAACACAAGGTATATTGAATATAGGCGAAATGTAGACTATAATGTAGTCGGCAGACACGATGGCAAGATAGCGTTCTTATGAAGAAGAGAGCAGGTAAAGTGATTTTGGCAAGCATGAGGGCAGTCCGCAAAGCGTACTGTCCGTTATTTTATGCACAGCCCCATGCAGATCTGTTTCCGCAGGGATGAAAGGATAGAAAAATATGGAGAAAGAAGGAAAAACGGTCAGCATCATTGTACCGGTATATCAGGTCAGGGAATATCTGGATGTGTGTGTGCAGTCGGTGCTTGCGCAGACTTATACCGATCTGGAGATCATACTGGTCGACGACGGTTCTACGGACGGCTCGGAAAAAATTTGCGACCGTTATGCCGAAACGGATGAACGGGTCAGGGTGGTGCATCAAAAAAACAAAGGGCTTTCCGGAGCAAGAAATGAAGGGCTTAAGCTGGCCAAGGGGGAGTATATTGCCTTTGTAGATGCCGACGATAAGGTATCCCCCTTTTTTATCGAATTGTTATATGAACTGGCGGAAAAATATCATGCCAGAATAGCCGTATGCTCTTATGAAAAGGGCCGGGAGCTTTCCGGAAAAATAAAGAGGAAGAAAGCGTATGTCGTCGGTTCTGATAAAATGCTTAGAGAATGGCACGGAAAGAGAAAAAAATTGGAAACTGTCGTTTGGAATAAACTGTATCATAGAAGTATTTTTGAGGTGGAAAAGGGAAATGTATTTCCGGAAGGGAAATTGCATGAAGATGTGTATGTCAGCCATCTGTTTGTGCAAAGAGCGGGAAGAGTGGCCATTACCGGAGAAAAACTTTACCTATACAGGACAAGAACCGGAAGTATTAAAAAAAGCCCTGTTACGGAAGAACGGGTGGATCAGAATTTAGACGCGCAAAGAGCAAGACTGGCATTTTTTGAAAAGGAAGGAATGCATGGGAGCTGCAGGAGACTGAAATGGGGATTCGGACTGCATGTGATGATGTATAGATGGAGGCTTTTAAGGCAGCAGCTTTGTAAATAAGGGAAGACGCAGGAGAAAGCGAACCGTTTTATGAAAGGACGGGAAGATGAAAAATGAAGGTGTTTACGACAGAAAAGCGTAAAAAGCTGCAGGAACTGTACGAAGCTTACCGGGATTATGTGTATTGGACGGGCTTTTATATCGTTCATGACGAGTATGATGCGGAAGATATCGTACAGAGCACCTTTTTAAAGATAAGCAGGGTGCTCGATACGATCGATCCGGCACAGGAGGAAAAAACGAAGATATTTTTGAATGCCGTGACAAGAAATACGGCAATCGACTATTACAGAAAAAAGCAGAAGCGTAATGAAGAGCTGAATGAGGCGGATAAAATATATGAAGCGACGGACAAAAAGCTGGTAGAGGATATTGTAGTAGATAACGATACCTATAAGAGACTGCATCAAAAGATCGATGGATTGCCCAAGAAGTATGCGGATATGCTTGTCTTATATTATTTCTTTGATCTGCAGATCAAGGAGATCGCGATTCTTCTGTCCCTTAGCGAAGCCAACGCCTACACCAGAATGTGCAGGGCGAAGAGCCTGCTGTTAGAGGCAATGGGAGATACGGAAGAATAGGCAGGAGAGAAGTGAAGGGAGATTTATTCTCGCAATTGCCTGAAAAGTATGGTAGAATGTGGAAAAACAAAATTGTGGCATATAAGTGTTCCGACAGTATAGGATTTGTGGTTGAAGGAAAAACGACAGGTCACATTATCTATCCGGAGGAGGTGGGGGCATGGACGATAAAATCGATTAGATCGGCAAATTAACTTAAGATATATCTGCGACACGGGAAAACCGTGTCGTTTCCTAATTTATAGGGAAAATTCTCGGGATACGAGAAAAAGGAAATACCATACGAAAGATAAACCGTTTCATGAAAGGGCAGAAAAAGTACAAAATGAATATATTTACGAAAGAAAAGCGAAGGAAGTTTCAGAAATTGTACGAGACTTACAGGGAATATATGTACTGGGCCAGTTATAGCGTAGTCCGTGACGAATATGATGCGGAAGACATTGTGCATAATTCTTTTCTAAAGGTTGGCAGAGTGCTGGATGAAATCGATCTGGACAACGAAGAAAAGACGAAGATGTATTTGATTACCGTTGCAAGAAATACGGCGATAGATTATTACAGAAAAAAGCAGAGAATGAACGAAGTGGAAGGAATAAATGCTTCCGATCTGCTGGAAGAGATCCTGGATGTGAGACATCCTGAAAATATTGTGATAGATCATTTAAATTACCAGAGCCTGATCCAAAAAATAGGGGAGCTGCCTAAAAAATATGCGGATATATTGATTCTGTTTTACTTGTTTGATCTGTCCGTAAAGGAAATCGCGATCCAGCTTTCTCTCAGTGAGGCGAATGCATATACCAGAATGTGCAGGGCGAAAAGCCTGCTGCGTCAGGAAATGGGGGAAGAGTGAACGAAATAAAACATTGCTATTTTTTGAAAGCTTTTGTATAATATGTGTAGATTTTTTATATTTATTTGGAGGCAGAAAATAATACAACCATAGGGAACAGTAGGAAAGGCACTTATATTTCTTTTGGCACATAGAATATAACAAATTGACTTTGGGGGCTTTAGCGTGAAAACCTTTCAAAGACCATTGTCCTCGGAAGAGGAAGCAAGTTATATACGGGTGCTTAAAGAGGGAAACAGCGAGGAGGTATCAGAAGCAAAAGAGATCCTGATAGAGAGGAATCTCAGACTGGTAGCCCACATAGCCAAGAAATATCAGAATGTGGATGAGGACATGGAGGATCTGATCTCCATAGGTACGATCGGACTGATAAAGGCTGTCGGTTCGTTTGATACAAGTAAGGGAAGCCGTCTGGCGACTTATGCTGCAAGGTGCATTGATAACGAATTACTGATGCTTCTCAGAAGCAAAAAGAAAACTTCCAGAGAAGTGTCTTTGTACGAACCGATAGGGACGGATAAAGAGGGGAACGAGATCAATCTTTTGGATGTGATCGAGCAGGAACAGGAAGAAGTAATAGACCGGATCGAATTGGATGATAATATCAAGAAACTGACGGAACTCGTGGATAAAGTTTTAGATGAGAGGGAGCAGGAGATCATCAGACTGCGGTACGGCCTGTTGAACGGCAGGGAGGTCACCCAGCGGGAGATCGGGCAGCAGCTTGGGATATCCCGCAGTTATGTATCCAGAATAGAAAAGCGCGCGCTGCTCAAACTGCGTGCAGGGTTTTCTTAACGAAAAGGGAATCGTGATGAGGACAGGGAGACAGAAAGAGAGAAAAGGGAAATGTATTTTGTAAAAACGGAAGAGTTAAAAGCGGGAATGAAACTGGCAAGCGCAGTTTATGACAAAGAAGGAGAAGTACTGTATGAGCGGGATTCTAAACTGACCGCTCAGGAAATCTCGAATATTAAGAATTTAGGATTTATCGGTATGTTTATACTGGAATCGGCAGAGCCGGCACCGCCTATGACGGAAGAGGAAACAGAACTGGAACGTTTTTGGGCGATGACGGTGTTTTCGATTCAGGAAGAACTGGAAACGTTGATGAAAAGTGCCAGAGCATCCAAAATGGACAGCATTGTGTCGGGAATTGTCAAACGTTACGGCCATTTGGACGGTAAGATCACTTTTTATCAGCAGCCTAGAAGTAAAAATGATTATGTCTTTAAACATACTTTGAATACCGCCGTTTTGTGTGCAATCATAACGAGCCGGATGAATCTGAAAGTAGAGGAGCGTTTGGAGACGGTGACGGCGGCCCTTTCCCATGACGTGGGAAAACTGGAATTGGGAGCGCATATTACGAATAAAGCGGAGTTATCGGAATCGGAGGAGGGACTGGTCCACTTCAAATTGCTGGAAGGCTTCGAAATAATAAAAGAGGCGTACAGCAACGGTTCCGTGATCAAAAGGATCTGCGAGCAGGCGGAAAACGCGCTGCATTCGTTCAGGCTGGGAGAATTTGACAGAAAGCAGTTTGAAAAGAATACGCAGAAATACATAGGTGTCAGAGTGCTGGTCGTGGCGGAAGTTTTCGATGCCATGACGGCGATGCAGGCGGAGAAAATGCCGGAATCGGGAGTAAAGATCATCAAATATATGAGAGATCATTCGGATATTTTTGACGACAGAGTAGTAGATGCTTTATGTGATTCTCTAAATATTTTATCAGCAGGAGTCAGTGTGGAACTGAATACGGGAGACAGGGCGCTTGTGATCACGGAAAATGAACGGAACATACTGCGGCCCATGATACTCAGCTTTAAGGACAATGTTATGATGGATCTGAGTAACAGGGAATATGACGATATTGAGATTGTAGATATTGCCAAAACAATGGACAACCGTCATTTTATGAACAGAGGCGAAGCTCCCAAAGAAGCAGAAAAAAAGGTGGAGCAGGCAGGCGCTTAAAGAATGGAGGATCATAGATGGTTTTGATTGAAGATATATTAAAGACAGCCAAGGAAGCCGGCGCTTCTGACGTACATATTACAGTCGGCATTCCGCCTAAGATGCGTGTAAACGGAAATCTGATTACGATGGATTATCCCCGCATGATGCCTGCGGATACGTTGGAAGTAGGACTGGCTGTCATGTCCGGGGCGCAGAGAGAGAAGTTTGAGGAGAGAGGCGAATTCGATATGTCTTTTTCCATTCCGGAAATGGGGCGTTACCGTGTCAATGTGTACAAGCAGAGAGGCTCTGTGGCATTGGCGTTCCGTCTTGTGGAGACTGTGGTAAAAAGCGCCAAAGAGCTGGGGGTTCCCGATTCCGTTATCGATCTGTATCAGAGAAAGAGAGGATTGGTTTTGGTAACGGGGCCTACAGGAAGCGGTAAGTCTACGACGCTGGCAGCGATCATCGATAAGATCAATAACTGCCGGGACGCTCATGTGATCACTTTGGAGGATCCCATCGAGTATCTGCATCAGCATAAAATGTCAATGGTAAACCAAAGGGAGATCGGATTGGATTCGGAGAGTTATGCCAATGCCCTGCGCGCAGCCCTCAGAGAAGATCCGGATGTGATTTTGGTAGGAGAGATGCGTGACTTCGAAACAATCAGTGTGGCAATCACGGCGGCAGAAACAGGACATCTTGTCTTATCCACGCTTCATACGATCGGTGCGGTAAGTACGGTGGACAGGGTGATCGACGTCTTCCCGCCTCATCAGCAGCAGCAGATCAGGGTGCAGTTGTCCAATGTACTTGAGTCTATCGTATCCCAACAGCTTATTCCTACGGCCGACGGTATGAGCAGGGTGGCGGCTTTTGAGGTACTGCATGCCAACCATGCGGTAAGGAATCTGATCAGGGAAGGAAAAACGCATCAGATCGCATCGACCATGCAGACGAACCGTAAGATGGGCATGATCACGATGGATGAAGCGATCAGGCTGCTTTATATGGACGGCCGGATCAGCAGACAGATGGCGATCCAGTTTGCGCAGGATCCGGACGGCATGGAGTTGAAGCTGATCTGATAAAAGCTTTCAGATAAATTCCAACGGCCATTCGTAGGAAAGGAAGGATGCCGATGATTTATTTGGAAACGGAACATTTCATTTTAAGAGATTATCATGAAGATGATTTTAACGAGTATTACCGGTTAAAGGCAGACCCCGAAACGATGTATTATCTGCAGGATATACGATTGTTTACAAAGGAGGACGCTTACGAGGATTTCAGGAAAGTTTTGCATGATATGACAAAATCCGACAGGGAGTTTTATTTTATGCATATTGAACTAAAAGATTCCCATGAGCAGGTTGGAAGTATCGGATATACGGTAATAAGCGATACTCCCGTAGGGAAAATTGTGGGCGCGGGGTATTTCATTTATCCCAGGTTTTGGGGAAAAGGATATACGACGGAGGCGTTTAAGCGTGTTTTGGAATTTGCATTTTCCGATAATAATGTTTACAGAGTATCGACAGGCTGTCTGGCCGAAAATGTGGGTTCCGAAAGGGTCATGCAAAAATGCGGTTTCATAAAAGAAGCGGAACACATCGACTATGAATGGCATGACGGAAAGATGAAAACGCGATTGGAGTATCGTTTATTAAAAAGAGAGTGGAAAAACTGTGCGGCTGCTTTCGGCAATGAAAAGCAGGGCGCATGATCATAGTAAAGTTTATAGTAACGGTTCAGCTTTCCGTATGCTGAAGACTGGGCTGTTACTATAGGGAGATCATTTTATCGTTCTATTTTATAGCAAGATTATTCTATATTTTCTAATAACAATTCAAATCAGTTCTATCGTTTATTTCCAAAATGAAAAAATATTAAAAAAGGGAGAGTGTCAGCAGGCTGACGGAAAGGAGTCTATTTGTTTAGTACGGTTACAACAGGAATGGTATGCGGTATCCGCAGTTTTTTAGTGCAGGCGGAAGTGGATACGGCAGCAGGATTTCCCTGCTTTCAAATGGTGGGATATTTGGGCAGCGAAGTAAAGGAGGCAAAGGAAAGGGTGGGCGTTGCGCTTAAAAACGCAGGAATTAAACTGCCGCCCATGCATATTACGGTAAATCTGGCGCCGGCGGACCTCAGAAAAGAGGGCAATGCCTATGACCTGCCGATCGCAGTGGGAATCATGAAATCTTTGGGGATCCTGAAGGAGGAGAGTACGGAGGGAATGCTTGTGATCGGCGAGCTTGGGCTTTCGGGAGAAGTAAAGAAAGTAAAGGGGATTCTCCCGATTGTGAGAAAGGCGAAGGAAGAAGGGATAGCATATTGCCTTGTACCGAAAGAAAACGAAAAAGAAGCCGCAGTCATCCATGGGATTCGCGTGATCGGGGTAAGCCATATCGCACAGGTCCTGCAGTGCTTAAGGAAAGAGGAAGGAAAAGAGAGACAGGAAAGGAAATGGAGGACATCAGAGGAGAATAGGCCGGAGGCAGCGGAGAATTCGTTCGATTTTAGGGAGGATTTCAGCGACTTGAACGGACAGGCAGTATTAAGGCGGGCTGCTGAGGTGGCTGCGGCAGGTTTTCACCATTTGCTTCTGATCGGGCCGCCCGGCGCAGGAAAGACGATGACGGCGAAAAGGATTCCGACGATCCTGCCTCCGCTTACGGAGGAGGAAAGTATGGAGGTATCTACCATATATAGTGTGGCAGGCATGCTTTCGGAGGAACTGCCCCTGATTACCAAGCGCCCTTTTTTAAGTCCCCACCATACCATTTCGCCGCAGGCGCTTGCCGGAGGGGGCAGATTCCCGAAGCCGGGGGTGATAAGCCTTGCTCATAGGGGCGTGTTGTTTTTGGACGAGCTGCCGGAGTTCTCTAAAACCGCAATCGACATATTGAGGCAGCCGCTGGAAGAGAAACAGATCCATATTGCAAGGAGCAGCGGTACCTTTATGTATCCGGCAGATTGTATGTTTGTGGGAGCCATGAATCCTTGTCCCTGCGGCAATTATCCGGATCTGAATAAATGCGGTTGTACGCCTTATGAGGTGCAGCGGTATTTGGGGCATATATCGGGTCCTGTTTTGGATCGGGTCGATATATGCGTGGAGGCGCCTAAAGTCAGTTTTCATGAGCTTACAGGGACCACCGTTCAAAACGAGAGCAGCGCCCGGATCAGGGAGCGGGTCATAAGAGCGAGAATCATACAGGAAAAGCGCTATAGAGAAATCGGGCATAAGTTCAACTCGGAATTGACCGTGGGAGAAATCCGGCATTTTTGTATATTAGAAGGGAAGGAAAAAGCGTTTATGGAAAAGATCTTCGAAAAGATGGATCTGAGCGCGAGAGCATACCATAGGATATTGAAAGTGGCGAGAACGATCGCCGATTTGGAGGGCGAAGAAAAAATAGGTAAGACGCATCTTTCGGAGGCGGTTTTTTACAGAAATGCGGAACAGAAATATTTTCGTAAGTAGAAGGATGGGAGTATGGATAAAGGACAAGCAAGACAAGGGTTAAACCGGCAGCCGGATAGTTTTTTGGAGGAACAGGCAGTATACGCCTATTGGTTCCATGGGAATCATTTTGCAGGCAACAGAAAGATGTGGGAGATCAGTGAAAAGATAGGAACGCCAAAGCAGATCTATGAATGCGGCATAGAAGAATTGAAAGTATTTTTAACGGAAAAACAAGCCGGGCGTCTTGAACGCAGTAAACATACATGGGATCTTTACAAAAAATGGGAAGAGCTGATAGAAGAGGATATTCGTTTCCTGCCTTTTTTTCACAAGGAATATCCGGCATATCTTAACAATATACCCGACCCGCCGTGGGGAATATATGTAAAAGGGAAACTGCCGTCCTCCCGGACCTTGTCGGCTGCCGTCATAGGGGCAAGGCAGTGTTCGGAATACGGAAGGCATTGTGCAAAGAAAATTGGAGAATTGCTTGGTGAAAACGGGATTCCGGTCATAAGCGGAATGGCAAGGGGAATCGACGGTATCGGCCAAAGGGCGGCTTTGGAGGCGGGAGGAGAGAGCTTTGCCGTGTTAGGATGCGGCGTGGATGTCTGCTATCCGAAAGAAAACAGAGGATTGTATCATATGCTGGAAAAGCAGGGAGGGATCTTGTCGGAGTATCCCCCCAAGACCCAGCCGGCAGCCGTAAATTTTCCGCCAAGAAACCGGATCATCAGTGGGCTTAGCGATCTTTTGATCGTTGTGGAGGCCAAAGAAAAAAGCGGTACGCTGATCACCGTAGATATGGCGTTAGAACAGGGAAAAGAAGTGTTTGCGCTGCCGGGGCGCGTTACCGATGCCCTTAGCGCGGGATGTAATCATCTGATCAGGCAGGGGGCGGGGATCCTGACATCGCCGGAGGACATTCTGCCTGTTTTGGGAATAGAAAAAAGACGTTCCGATTTGAGAAAATTATGGGAAAGGAGCGAGGAAGGGACATTGATAAATGATCCGGAAGAGAGGAGAGTGTATAGGGCCTTGGATTCTGCGCCTAAAAATATAGAGCAGATCTGGTTGGAATGCGGAACGGGCCAGATCGATATGCGCCGGCTTATGGAAATATTGCTGGAGTTTTGCGTAACGGGAATAGCCGTACAGGAAGGGGGCTGCTATTACCGGTTATAGATTTGGGAATATCTTTAAGCCGGAGCTTATTTCCCGTGAATTGCGGCATACATCCGACGGAAAGCATTTTCGCCGATGTTCTGAAATAAAAAGAGGATATCGCTCTGTCATCTATTTTGACGATCCTGCGGTATCCTCTGGGAAGGAGAGAATTGAAAGGGAAAACTCTTTCAACTGAAATATATATGTAAACATTGAAGATAAGCTTCAATGAGAGTTGTTTGGCGAAACAGACCTAAATGCGGTAAAGACACACACCTAAGCCCACTTCTTTTTTTTCGCAAGCGATAAGTTAAAGTGAAATCCCCCGAATCCCTTCGGCTGTCACGGATCTTTAACTTGTTATAATTAGTATATTGTGGAAATGTGTCCAAAGTGTCAAGGAATTATTAGGGATTTATAAAGAAAGAAAAGAAATCATTAAGTTTCTATATATTTATGCGGAGGAATGCTCTTTTTTTTAGGGGTAAAGTATGCTATGATTTAAAAGATATGCAGGTTTGATTCTGTAAAACAGATGCGGATGCCAAGCGGTTGAAAGGCGGGGCGTCGCGTAGATCTGCACACCGGGAAAGGAGTATTATTAAAATGGGAAGATATGTATTGGAGAATGAACGGCTCAAAGTGCAAATCGATACAATGGGGGCGGAGCTAAAGTCATTGTCACGAAAGAGCGACGGTTTGGAATATATGTGGTATGCGGATCCGGCTTATTGGGGGAGAACTGCACCGGTATTGTTTCCTTTTGTGGGGAGCCTGAATGATAAAAAGTATCGGGTAAACGGCAGGGAATATACTATGGGGCAGCATGGTTTTGCAAGAGATATGGAATTTGAACTGTTAGGGCAAAAGCCGGACGCCGTTTATTTTGGGATAAAGTCGGACGGGGAAACGAGGAAGAAGTATCCGTTTGATTTTGAGTTAGAGCTTGGATACAAGCTGGAGGACAATAGAATACAAGTGCTATGGAAAGTGAAAAATACGGGAAAAGAAGAACTGCCGTTTTCAATCGGCGGCCATCCGGCATTTATGTGCCCGATTTTACCTGATACAAAGCAGACAGATTATTTTATCCGTTTTGATACGGACGCGCCGCTGGCCAGCGATGTGATAGAAGACGGGCTGATCGGGGAGGCGTTAAAAGAATATGGGCTGGAGGACGGATATCTTAAAATAACGGATGACCTGTTTGACGGGGATGCGTTGGTCATGGAGAAAGATCAGGCGCATGAAGTCTCGTTATGCCTGCCCGATAAAGAACCGTATCTTACGGTAAAATTTAACGCCCCGCTTTTTGGAATCTGGTCGCCTGTTAAGAAGAACGCTCCTTTTATCTGCATTGAACCATGGTATGGGAGAGCGGACAGAACCGGTTTCCAAAAAGAGCTGCGTGAGCGGGAATGGGGGAATTTATTAGGGGAAGGCGAAGTTTTTGAGGCATCTTACGAGGTGATAACCTATTAGCTGCAATATTCCGGCGTAACGGATTGCGGACAGCTTAGAAAAAACAATCTGCAGACTTATCGGGAAGGCAGGATCAGGCTTTTGAATATGGGAGGAAGATATGGCGGCAAACGGCGTCAGACTAAATAAATATTTGGCGGAATGCGGCGTCTGTTCCAGACGGGACGCCGATAAGCTGATTGAAGAAGGACGGGTTACGGTAGACGGTAAAACGGCGGAAATGGGCAGGAAACTGAAGGGGGGAGAACGTATTGCCGTAAACGGTAAAGTACTGCACGCCCCCAATGAAAAGAAGGTGCTTGCCTATTACAAACCGGTTGGCGTTACCTGTACGGAAAAGGACAGACATGCGGAAAAAAAACTTTCCGAGTTTATTGATTATCCGGTCCGCGTCACCTATGCCGGACGGCTTGATAAGGATTCCGAAGGCCTTATGATCCTGACAAACGACGGAGATCTGATCGATAAGGCCATGCGCGGCGCCAACCGTCACGAAAAAGAATATGTAGTTAAGGTTGACAAAGAAATTACGGAGGAATTTGTTGAAAATATGCAGGCAGGCGTCTGGCTGAAGGAATTGGATGTAAAGACCAGACCATGCCAGATAATAAAAGAAGGAAAGTATACTTTCCGTATTCTTTTGACACAGGGGCTTAACAGGCAGATTAGAAGGATGTGCCGTGCATTCGGATATGAAGTGAAGAGTTTAAAAAGAATCAGGATCATGAATGTGGAATTAAAAGGATTAAAACCGGGGCAGTATCGGGAAGTAACGGGTGAAGAACTGCGGAATCTGTATCGGGATTCCGGAATGGAAACGGATAGGGACCGGCATGATAGAATGATATGAGTTATTAATGAGGTGGACTGTATGAAAGAGAGCTGTATTGAAAGAATGAAAGAACTTGTACAGATGCTTAACGCAGCGTCTGAAAGTTACTATGCGAAAGATCAGGAAATCATTAGTAATTTTGAATATGACAGGTTGTATGATGAATTGGAAGGATTAGAAAAAGAAACGGGGCTTATTCTGGCTAACAGCCCGACCGTAAAAGTGGGATACGAGGCAGTAGAGGAACTACCGAAAGAACGCCATGAACAGCCTATGCTGTCGCTCGGGAAAACAAAGAGCAGGGAGGAACTGCAGGAGTGGGTTCAGGACAAGGAGGCATTATTGAGCTGGAAGTTAGACGGGCTTACTATTGTCCTTTCCTATAGTGAAGGGCAGCTTGTAAAAGCGGTTACGAGGGGCAACGGAGAGGTGGGCGAGGTCATTACCAACAATGCGAAAGTATTTAAAAATATTCCGTTGTCGATCCCGTTTACGGGAAATCTTGTTTTGCGTGGAGAAGCCGTGATTACCTATTCCGATTTTAAAAAGATCAATCATGAGATCGGGGAGGAAGAAGCAAAATATAAAAATCCAAGAAATCTGTGCAGCGGTTCGGTCAGACAGTTAAACAGTGAGGTGACGGCAAAACGTAACGTGCGCTTTTTTGCTTTTCACTTAGTGTCGGCAGAGAATGTGGACTTTGAGAACTCAAGAGAAAAGCAGTTCTTGTTTTTAAGGTCGCAGGGCTTTGATGTGGTGGAATGGCGGAAAGTGAACCGGGAAAATATATTGGATAGCATAAGCTATTTTGAGGAGGCAATCAAAAACTATGATGTTCCTTCAGACGGATTAGTGCTGACCTTTGACGATATCGCTTACGGGCAGAGTTTAGGGAGAACCGCTAAATTTCCCCGTCATTCCATTGCCTTTAAATGGGCGGACGAGATCAGGGAGACTGTATTGAAAGAGGTGGAATGGAGTCCCAGCCGGACGGGGCTGATCAATCCTGTGGCTATTTTTGAACCGGTAGAGCTGGAAGGGACTACGGTGAGCCGTGCAAGCGTTCACAATATCAGCGTTTTAAAAGGGTTGGAATTGGGGATTGGCGATAAGATCACGGTTTATAAGGCGAATATGATCATCCCGCAGATTGCTGAAAATCTTACGCGGAGCGATTCTGTGGAAATACCGGAACACTGTCCGGTCTGCGGAGGCGATACCAAGATCGAACAAATCGGGGATGCGCAGATGCTTTATTGTGTGAACCCGCAGTGCGCGGCGAAGAAGATCAAGTCCTTTACCTTGTTTGTCAGTAGAGACGCATTGAATATTGACGGGCTGTCAGAGGCGACTTTGGAAAAATTTATTTCTAAAGGGTATATTCATGAATATGCGGATCTTTTTCATTTGGACCGTTATAAAGAAGAGATCGTCGGGATGGAAGGATTTGGGGAAAAGTCCTATCAGAATCTGACGGAAAATATTGAAAAAGCAAGGAATACGACGCTGCCGAGATTGCTGTACGGATTGGGAATAGCGAATATCGGTGTGGCAAACGCCAAGCTTTTGTGCAGACAGTACCGTTATGACCTGGATAGGCTGCGCTGCGCCGACGCAGAAGAACTGAGCCGGATAGACGGTGTGGGAGAAGTGATAGCGGAGGCATTCCGTTCTTATTTCGAGGATGAGAAAAACAAAGACAGGTTAGATCATTTGCTGAAAGAGCTTTATATAGAAGAGGTGGAAGAGGAAGAAGAACAGACGCTTTCCGGCAAAGTTTTCGTCGTTACCGGAAGCCTTATACATTTTGCAAGCCGGAATGAACTGAAGGAAGAGATTGAGAAGCGGGGCGGCAAGGTGACCGGAAGCGTCACCGGAAAAACGGATTGTCTGATCAACAATGACATTACGTCCACTTCGGGCAAGAATAAGAAAGCGAAAGAACTTAACGTTCCCATCATAACGGAAGAGGAATTTATGGAACAATATTTAAGGTGACGATATATAAAACAATAGGATAAAAGGAGAGGAAAGTATTATGCCGATCAAAACACAGCGCGATCTGCCTGCATTGGGAATTTTAGAAAATGAGAATATATTTGTAATGGACGAAAACCGTGCGCTCCATCAGGATATACGTCCTTTGAAAGTCTGTATTTTAAATCTGATGCCTGTCAAGCAGGACACGGAACTGCAGCTTTTGCGTGCGCTTTCCAACACGCCGCTGCAGATCGACGTGAGCTTTTTAAATGTGAGTACGCATATTTCGCAAAATACGTCGGCCAATCATCTGAATAAATTTTATACGGCTTTCGATGAAATAAAAGAGGACAGATTTGACGGAATGATCATAACCGGAGCGCCGGTAGAGCAGATGGCCTTTGAGGAAGTGGACTATTGGGAGGAATTATGTAAGATCATGGAGTGGACAAAGAAGAATGTCACCTCCACGCTCCACATCTGCTGGGGAGCGCAGGCCGGTATGTACTATCATTATGGAATTGAAAAAATCCTTTTGGATAAGAAGCTTTTTGGGGTATATCCGTTTCATGTTTTGAATAGAAAAGTGCCATTAGTACGAGGATTCGATGATGTTTTTTTGGCGCCGAACAGCCGGCATACTACTATTTTGACAGAAGATATCAAGAAATGCCCTGAACTAAAAATTTTGGCGGAGTCGGAGGAGATTGGGGTCTACTTGGCAATTGCAGAGGAAGGGCGCCAGATCTTCGTTATGGGACATCCCGAGTACGACCGGATGACGCTGGATAATGAGTATAAGAGAGATATAGGGAAAGGGCTGGACATAGAGATTCCTAAAAATTATTATCCGGGGGACGATCCGGAGGAAAGACCGCTTTTGCAGTGGAGGGCGCATAGTAATAACCTGTATAGTAATTGGCTGAATTATTATGTTTATCAGGTCACTCCTTATGACCTTTAGAATAACAGGCGTTGCATACGCGGAAAAGCCAGTAAGATCAAGGGGTTCGGGAGATTGGAGAAGTCTCATGGTTTCTCGTAGTTTCCTGTAGTTTTGGGGCAAAATGGTGTACAAATGGTGTACTTTTGGGGTGAAATGGTGTATGGAATGGCGTACTTTTGGAGGGGATGGCGTATAGGAAAATGAAGAGATTTAAAGCCGAATATTAGAAGTCATAACAGAGTTTTAGGTGGATTACAGTAAAGAATTATATAGATGATTAATAAAAATTGAAATTGTGACGATATATACTTATATATTAGCAGATTCTTTAAATCTGAATAATTATATATTATTTGGCAGATAATAAGGAATATTCTTGCTAAGGGTAAAATATAATTTTGCTAAGGGTAAAATATAATTTTTATATTGATATTTGGAATTTTATGGTATATAATATAAAGTAAAACAAGGATGTGAATATTATGGATAGAAATTTTGCAGAAAAAATGAAAAATGATATTTCTCTTGAGTTTTATGAGTCTTATTGCAAGTTAATGAGATTCTATAATGATGCCATTATTTTTTTACATGATACAGACCCAAAGACTTATGGAATTTTTTATAAATGGTATGCAGAAGAGGGTGAAGACTACTTTAGAGATGTTGCTAATAATATTCTTAAAGATAAATTAGATAACAGATTTGTGGTTTTTATGGATATATATGGATCTTATTTGGAAGATGCAATGGAAGAGGGATGCAGGCAAGTATTATTAGACTTTTTATATATAATACCCAAAAGGATGAAAGAGGATTTCCTAAAATTTGGTTTTTTACAGGATAGACAAGAGTTTATTTGGAATTATCATATATCTATGGATTTAGATTCTGTATATGAATGTAGTTTAGAACCTGGCAGATATTGTCAGGTTTTATTATTTTAGATTGTATTTGAGAGAGGATAGAAGGAAAATGGAAGAAATCAAATTGAATGTAGATGATAGTGTTTTTCATGATATTCAGCTTATTGACACACGAATGGTATCATTGCATTGTAATGTAAATAAAAAGGAGAGTGAAAAAGATATCAAGACAAATATTTCTATTGTCACACAAGGAGATGCTGTGACGGATAAATGTGGAGAATCAATTATTCAAGTGAAAGTTGTAAGTGATATTTTTGAATTGGAAATCACTCAGTCTGGAAAATTTGAAAAAAATAATGAAATAGAAATCTCTAAAGAAAAATTTGAAAACTTCTTAGCAACGCAAGGCATAAGGTTATTGTGGTCTTTTGTCAGAGAAAATGTCTACGAAATAAGCTGTAAAATGCTTAGAAAACCAATCATGTTACCGACGCTGGATGTTATGAAAACATTGAATAAGAAGTAAACTTATAGAGGAAATACAAATGAATATTAAGTTTAAAAGATTAGACGAAAAAATTCCTCTGATTGAAAGTGCTGCGAAAGAAATAGCAGAATGTGTGTTAAAAAATGAAAATGAAGAATTTTTTCAGGTATTTGCCAATACGCTTTTAGATTGCCATAAATATATTCCTAATACATTTGTCAATGACAAAATTGTAAAAAAGATAGATCAATACAAAGTATTATATTCTCAAATTTCAGATGAGCTTGAGCATTTAAAAAATTTGTTGTGGAATTATTTTTCGTACATTGATGATTTTGAATTCAACACTTTGCTTTATTGGAATAGTAATCACTATGAAGATATAGACTCGGAACAGAAAAAGCTGAATAAACTTAGAGGTGTCTTGTTTGAGATTTTAACGGAATCAATAATTAGCTCTCGGTATAAATGTGAAAATTTTGAAACAGGCTGTTTGGTTATAATTAATGGAGAGAAAGTTATTTCCTATTATAATGATAAACAGAGAAAAACTATAGATATAGCTTCATCTCAAGAGGGAAAAGGAGAATTCTATGAATGTAAACTTTCACCACATTCATTGAATGCAGAATCATATAAATATTTAGATTTATTAGAAAGCAAACTAAATGAGATAACTGAATTGGATAGTTTGGTTGGATGTATTACGCTTGGAGATAGGTTATCACTGGAAAATGCCAAGTTGCAAATTGAAGAGGAATTGGGCATAAATAATACAAATATTATGCTATATGGATATCAAGAGATACTGTTACTAAAGGAATCACCATTTAGGGAAGCCGTGTAATTTATATTTGGTGGGTAATCATAGTAAGTTTCAGGTTTTTTTGTAGTTTTGGGACAAAATGGCGTACTTTTGGAGGGGATGGCGTATGGGAAAATGAGACTGAAAAGGGAGAAAAATATAATATTTAGAACATTTTTACGCTTTCATTTCCTGATAGATCATCATAGGTACCATGCACAAAAGAGCGAAAGAATTATTTATCATTGTGTGTATCATTTATATTAAGGTCAACAATTGATATTTTAGTGAATGCTACAGATTAATGAGGAATACATATGGCAACAAATATAGTCTGTTCGGATACTTATCTGGATGCATTTTCCAGGCTGGATAAGAAAACACAGAAAAAATCTCTTGAAACGATTCGGCTCATGCACAGAAGCCTGAGAAGTGACGGCTTAAAAATAGAAAAGCTGGGTACAAAACTGGATTTCAAAAGTGCCAGAGTGACACAGGATTTCAGGGTCATATTCACACAGGCTGGAAACACGGTCCTGCTTGTGTATATAGACCATCATGACGATGCCTATCAATGGGCAGCAAGGAGATTGCAGGGATTTGATGCTGTGAGTGCAAAGCCAGCTTATGAATATTTTGAACAGTCCAAAATAGAAACCTTTGATTCCTTGGCGGATGGACTGCCTGATCTATCTGACGGTAAGGAAACTGCGGAGGTATCTAAGAATAAAAAAGCTGATGTGGCTGAAAAACCGATACATGATCAGGATAATCGTGGAAAGCTGGATGGTCATGCTTTGGTATCAGCTGATGGACGAAATCCAGTTTTCGGGTTTCTTTCAAAAGTGCTGTTCTTTTTTGCTGGTATGATAGTGGGTGTTATTGTTTCGTATTTTATTTGATAAAGCAAAAGAAATGGGAACAACATTTTAAGTGGCTTGTTTTATGGATTGGATTTATGCAGAAAGAAAATGTTGAAGACGTTTACGGCATATTAGATAATGCGTGATATTTATTAAAAATTTGGAGGATGATTTGTTCCTGTGGGTTTAGAAATAAATCCATGGGAATTTTTTTATGTAGATTACGGCGTTTATGGTCCTGCTCTGTATGTTATCCAGATGGAAGAAATTATATAGAAACATGTGTTTGAAAATGAAATCATTTTGTGAAGCCATTAAGGAAAGTTATACTTCTGTTTCCTGCATCTAAAATAAGAGAAAGAGTATAAGGCGGTTATACACAGCTTTTTTGAAAGGAGAAAAAGGGAATGGAAGGTAATAGATTTAAAGAAGGAACAATGATCAGAGGAAAAGATCTGAGAGGATATGCCCTCTGCAAGATCATATCGGAGGATATGAAGATGCGGGGATTCCAGTATAAAATGGGAATGAATGAGGATACGGCTCCGCCAGTAGCGGAAGGAAGCAGTAAGGCGGGACTGTATTTCTGCCTTGCAGAGGATATCTGTAAGTTCCTTGGCTATGGGACTGTTCTGGCAACGGTCAGGATACCTGATGAAGAAGAGGTCTATGTGGATGCAGGAAAATTCCGCGTACACAGGCTGGAGATCAGGGAGGTTATGCCTCTTAATGAAGTACCAGCGTGGGAATATCTGGTCAGATGTGGTTTTGATATCACCGAAAACCATAATTATGCAGTCAGGATCGAAATGGCGAGGATGCACCTCAAAGCAGTCAGGTATTTGTTAGAAAATGCACGTCTGCGCTTGGATTTCGCTTCTTCAGCAAAAATGTGATCCAAAACATCCACGACATTTAATTTCTCCGCCACCGCCCGTTCCAGGTAGTTGTCCAGAATCTCCAGAGTGTTCTTCATCCTGAGGTTTTCCAGATTCTCTTTCAGCCTGTCCATGGTCAATTCATTCATACAGCACCTCGTCATATCTGGACAGGTCAGAAGATTTCAGGGGAAAATCAATGACCTTGTCCTGTTCCAAAAGTATATTTTCTGCATCCATTGTCTGTTTCATAGTGAGCCGCCTATAGTGCTGCGGATTGACAACCATATCTTTTTTCTGATACGATATCCGGTGCAGAGCTATCTGCTTTCCCTCATAGTAGGCAGCCAGCATACTGTCGAGGGCTGCGACTGCCACATCTTTGCCGATGTACTCCGCCGGCACGGAGTACTGGTTTCCGGCATAGGAGATGAGGCAGTCTTTTTG
>CAJTWM010000036.1 GCA_910579805.1 uncultured Lachnospiraceae bacterium
TCAGGGTTGCATTACTGTTTATTTGTCAAGGTCCGTCAGGGCTTTCACCTGTAGGGGACCGGAGTCCTCCTGCTTTTCTGTTGTTTCTTTTCTTTCAAACACAACTCGTTTATATTATCATGTATTTGTCAGCTTGTCAACAACTTTTTAAAATCTTTTTTATCTTTTATTTTGCAAACCTCAAACCAATATTGCGGTCTGCCGTCGCTTATCGCGACCGAAATACATAATATCACTTATCCCCATAAATTGTCAACACTATTTTTTAAAATAATTTAATTTTTTTCCAAATCAACTAAAAATTGCTAAAAACCGGCAGATTCCGCATTATTTCCCCTGCTTTTCAAGGATAAAGAAAAGGCCGCCGCTTCATAACAAAGTATCCGCAACAGCCTTTTTATTTTATTATTCTTTTTATTGTAACGGCACCTGTGCGCTCCCTGCATTTCCTCTTACAGTCAACGTAAGCGAATTAACCGCATCACCATCCTGCGCAGGAACTTCTACTATTATCACCGTCCTAACCGTTTCGCCTGCCCCTATGCTGCCTTTATAAGTTGCCAATTCTTCCGGCACCGAACTGAGCATTGCAACTTTATTTGCACTACCGTTTACGGAAATTCTGAATTTAGGCGATATATCAAGCATATTAAATTCCATTTCAGCCCCCGATATATTCGTTACATCAAAAAACAATACTAAAAGTTTATTCCCTGCCGTTGCGCTTAACGAAAAAAACAGATCTTCTCCTTCAACCTGTTCAGGATAAGAATCATAAACGCCATAACCTCCGTACTGAATACTCACCCCCTGCAATTGATAAAACTCTTCAATGGAAGTGATCGTCGGTTCCATTGCCTGCGCTTTGCCCGCACTGTTTTCGGCTTCTAAAGCCGCCGCTTCTTCCGCCTCTTTTCTAGCCTGCTCCGCTGCTGCAGCCTCCTGCGCTTTTCGTTCCTCTTCAGCCTTTTTCTGCTCTTCCTTATGATATTCCGTCGTATCTACCACTCTGGAAACATAATTTTTATCATACTTTAATAAAAGCTCTGCCGCATATTCAGCTACCATTTTATTCTGTTCCCTTGTCATATCCGGTATCGTGCTGCCGCAGCCTGTCAATACAAACACACCGCTTAATGCTGCCGCACAAATTACTTTTGCTTTTTTCATAATTATTTCCGCCCCGTTTCTCTATCATTGTATTCTTGCCCTGAAGCTATGATCTAACCTGACCGCCATATAGCGGCGCCCTTGTTATAAAATATGGACTTTTCACTGCAAAATGCGGATATGACAGTCCATATGCGCATAGATGCCGCTCCGTCCGTCAATTGCTTTGACAATAACATACAAAAACATTATACAATATTTATTTTCAAAAAGGAACCGCTATTTTTTATCTTTCTGCAACTGCCGTAGTATTACTGCCCTTTCCTGCATTCCGGCAGCAACCGCCGCCAAAGCTGTTAAAAACTTCGTTACCCCCTGTCTGAACGGCAGCATTTTATTTTCAATCGTCTGCCAGACTGGTATTGGTTTCAAGTTCAAACCAAAACTCTACTCCGTTCTCGTAATTATTCACACCATAAGACTGATTCATAGATTCCATGATCACCTTTACGATAGAAAGGCCTACGCCGCTGCCGCCGTATTCTCTCGTCCTCGCCTTATCTACTTTATAGAATTTCTCCCATATGTGGCCTATACTGTCTTGCGGAATAGGTTCGCCTGTATTAAATACGGAAATCCGCACTTTTCCTTCTTTCTTTGTCAGTTTCACGTCAATGATCTTTTCGTTTGTACAATGGTTGATCGCATTACTGAAATAATTGGTGAATACTTCTTCGGTCTTAAATTCATCTGCCCATACATAAATAGGCTGGTATTCTTCCATCCTGACGGAAATCTCGTTTTGTTTTGTCAGAATTTCCGCCGACTGCATATAATTTGTAATCAATGCCACGATATCAAAACGTTCCATTGCAACTACGTCGTTGCCGAATTCCAATTGGTTAAGCGTCAGCAGTTTTTTGACCATGATATTCATCTTTGCCGCTTCATCCATAATAACGTCACAATAAAACTCCCTGCTCTCCGCATCGTCGCTGATCCCTTCTTTCAGCCCTTCGGCATATCCTTGAATCAGCGCAATGGGAGTTTTTAACTCATGGGAAACGTTGGACAAAAATTCTTTACGCATCTCGTCGATTTTATTTTTTTTCTCAATATCTTTTTTAAGTTCATTATTCGCAGTTTTTAATTCGGAAATCGTGATTTCCAACGCATTGGAGAGCTCATTGATATTCTGTCCCAGAATCGCGATCTCTGTTTTGGACTTTCCCGTATACTTTGCTTCAAAATCCAGATGCGTCATCTTTCCGGAAATAGAGGCCAATTCCAAAATAGGCTCCGTTATTTTTTTAGATACATAAAATATGATGATCGCGCTTAAAAAAACCGCGCACGATCCTACATAAGTCAGAAAACGGTTGGCAATCGCAACACTGTCTTTGATTCCTTCCAAAGCGCTCCGCATCAGATAAATATTCCCGTTCTTTAATATTCCCCACATTTCTATATATTCCGTCTGCGTTCTTTGGTCAAAAGTCACCTGTATGATAGAACCGTTTTTTTCTTCCAATATATCGTTATTTTCCACTCGCCCAAATAAATTATCCAAAAGCTGTCTTCCCAGAATATCCACATCATTCCCGGAAGCTTTCAGTATTTGAGAATCCGCATCCATAATAATAACGCTGATATTGTATTTCCAGCATATCTTTTTAATCTCAATATCAAACCTGTCTGAACTGATATCGCTCATATTGATCTTGTTATACGCGCCAAGCAGCGCTTTCTTTTTATTGCTGAAATAGTACTTTTCCAAAAATATATTGTTTATCAAAAGACAAGCTAATATCGTACCCGTCATAAGCACGATAAAAATACCCGCAAACTGCTTTTTGATCGAATGCATCATTATTTATCCCTGCCAGCTATTCCGCTTCGAATTTATACCCCATACCCCAGATGGTTTTGATCAGATCACCCTTCTCCCCCATCTTGTTCCTAAGTTTTTTTACATGGGTATCGATGGTCCTCGCATCGCCGAAGTAATCATAATTCCAAACATGATTCAATATTTTTTCTCTGGAAAGCGCAATACCCTGATTTTCTATAAAATAAGTAAGCAGTTCAAATTCTTTATAGCTTAAGTCGATCTGCTTATTGTCTATCATGACCATGTGGGCCGCCTTATTTATCACAATGCCGCCCGCCTCCAGCGCTCCATCCGATGCGATTTGATTCGTCCTGCGCAAAATCGCCTCTACTCTTGCGACCAAAATCTTCGGACTGAACGGCTTGGATATATATTCGTCTACCCCAAGCTGGAATCCCTGCAGTTCATCCCTCTCGTCCGATTTAGCCGTTAACATAATGATCGGCACTTTGGAATATTCCCGGATTTCACGGCACACCTGCCACCCGTCTATCTTGGGCATCATAACATCCAGTATGATCAGCGCAATATCCTTCGTTTCATAAAAAATATCCAATGCCTGACTGCCGTCCTGTGCCTCTATGACATCATAATCGCTTTTTGTGAGAAAATCTTTGACCAGTTTTCTCATTCTGCTTTCATCATCCACAACTAAAATCTTTAATTTTTCCATTAAAAACTCCCGTCCCTTTTTCCTTCTCTTTATTATAGTGAAAAATTATGTTGAAAATGTGAAATTTCAGTCTGACTCTGAGTTATTTTCTTCCGCTTTCTCTCCTTCGTATTCTCTTTCCGTTTCCCTGATCTTTTTTTCCCGCTCTCTCAGTTCCTGTTCCCATGACGCATACTTATTCGTAAGCGCCTTCTCGTAATTAAGCATGTTAGGATTGTCGCTTTGCAGCGTAATATAAAACATTGCCGCCACCATTAACAGCAGTATAATATTAAGAAACACGGAAATTCTAAAGCGGTTCTTTAATTTGTCCTTCTTTATATCCGGATTGATCCGGTTTCTCGCAGGCGCCGCCTGTTCCCTTACTCTCCTGCTGAAATTCGCATTCAGAGGAATCGGTTGTATCTGCGTATCTATGACTTCGCTGTCTTCCAGATACCGATGCAGTTTTTCTAAATATTTGATTCCCACCGGCGTCTGAAAGGTTCTGTTCTCTACCGCCTTTTCGTAAACCGCCAGTACGTCCTCCGGACGGTCGTAATGCAGCCTTTTTTCAATATACTCTATTTTTTGCTGTTCCAGCTTGGCAAGTCCGGCATCCTCCGCTGTTTTAAAATAGTACCCGCCCACCGTCAGCGTGCGTTTTTCCTCTTCTGTTAAAAGCTGTTCTACTTCCATGCCTCTTCTCCCAATCCTGATTTCCGCATTTTTCAATATCCGCCATCTGTCCAACCCAAAAAGAGGAAGCGCCCGCTCCCCCTAATAAAATATCTTATCAACTTTTCTCATCAAAAATTTCACTTTATCATTAGAATCCAGTCCCAACTCTCTGATCGCATTCTCTGCAATCTCTTTTTGCGCGTCGTTTACACAAAAGATACAAGTTCCGTTCCTGTTGCTGCTAAACCATTTGGGTTTTGTCCATCGTAGGAAATAAGATACTCTGTATTTCAAAAGTTCCTTTTCTATGCGGTCTTTGATATCAATATCTGCTACTTCGCAAAGTTCGATTTCATTGTGAACCTTTACCTTGGTATATTCTGTCTCCAGCATCTTGTACTCCTTTATCCCCTATACACAGTCTTCCTTTTGTATAACTCAGAGCATATTTGAAAAATATTTCCCCGTCAAACACGCTCTAGCGTTCCATTTTCCAATTGGTAAATGGAGCACTCGTACTACATCCGGTTAAGAATCGTCCGGAAATAACTATTTCATAATACATAGAAAAACAAGCAATATGAAAAGCTTCCTGAACAGTCCTTTATTGCCCATACAAATAGTATACCATAGTATTTACCTATGATGCACTTGGCATTGTGACAAAATATACTCCCTTTTTTCTACATTTTGCTTAAAAGAGCCAGAGAATTATGATAAATCTTCTTTATCCCCCATCCTCTTTTGGTTTTTCCATCGGTAAACATAACGTTATCGTTAGCGTCCTCCAATATGGCATGAATGACTGCCTCTGCTTTTTGTCTCTGATGCTGGTTCACAAAAATAATATACTTACTGTTTTCTTTCGGACCGCTGCGTTCCCTCTTCCATTTGATAAAAAAAGATACGCCGTTTCTGACAAATGCTTTTTCCACTTTATCCTTGATTTCTCTTTCATATATTTCGCATAATTCTATTTCATTATTCACGCGCATATGCGTGTATTTTGATTCTACCATTGTGATCCTCCCTATTATTCCGCCTGCCGTCCGCATCCGTATTGATGCCTATAGATGCCTCCGTTTTCCGTTTTCATCGGATGCCTGCCGCATTTTCCGGTTTTCTTTCACCATATTAGTTGCCGTGGCCTATTATAACACTGTTTTTCCCGTGAATTTGTGAAAATCTAATGAATATTATTTAAGATTTTCTTAATCGTACCGTTAAAGAAGACTTTTGCCCTTCTCCCATTTGGCTTTATCCGCTTCATACTGCTCGTTTATCCAGTCGGCTGCCATTGCTACCCCCTCCGGTGAAAATGGCAGCTCGATCTTAATTTTTTTGTCTTCCGGCGTTTTTATATAATTGAGAGGCCCCTGCCATATGATCGCCTGAAGTTTGTCTTCCTCTCCCTGACTAATCTTTTTTATCATGTAACGCATTCCTTCCATGCTGCCGGAAAGTTCTTCTTTTTTTATATAATTGAAATGATGGAATTTTTCTTTATCGATCATGATATACCGTCCCCTTCTTCATTTTGCTTTTTAGTAAAATAATTTCTCTTTTCCTATAATATTAACAATTTGTTTACAATTTCTACATTCCCTAGTCACAAAGTACTATTATTATAAATTCATAAAAACAAGTTCCAAAACAAATGGAACAAACTTTTTCATAAATATACTCCCTTATATGGCGGCTTCGGATTTTCCGGAGCCGCTTTTATGTCTTTGAAATTATATGCCGGCGTTTTACTTTTTACACCGGTATCTTTTATGCTAAGGTGCAAAAGCCAAAAAAGTTTTAAACCGTAATATACGGTTTAAAACTTTTTTAGCCTGAATGGAATAGGCGGGAGTCGAACCCGCGTCCAAAAACCCATTCCCTGTCCTTCTACTATCATAGTTTGTTATTTCAAGGCAAGCCTTACATTCCCTCCCGCATCAGGAAACAAACACCCCGATCCGTTCAGTAGCTTCATGATACGCCCTCATGCGCAAAGCTTTGCATAAGTCGTTTCCTACATAGTCGATGCCTGAGTCTTAATGTGTAGGTGCACTAAGTCAGACAGCTGCCATTAGGCAGCAAATGCTAAATTATCTTCAGCGTTTATATTTATTGTCGCGATTTGACGCATCGCCTGCGGATAGCTTCTCCAGCTGCAGGATCCCTGTCGAAACCTTTACTATCCCTTAAGAATCAAGAATTCTTTTATGGTAGTATTATAAACGCTTTGTATATGCGGGTCAAGAGAGGATTAATAAATATTTAGTAAATATTTTTGACCTTAAATTCCCGTTCCGTTTCTCTCTTCTGATCCTTTTTGGCGATGTCCTGCCTTTTGTCATACAGTTTTTTACCTTTGGCCAACCCTATTTCTACTTTTGCCCTTCCCTCTTTAAAATATACCTGAAGCGGCACTAAAGTATAACCTTTTTCGGCAATTTTTCCGGCCAGCTTGTTGATCTGCTGCCTATGCAGTAAAAGTTTTTTGACCCTTAGCGGATCTTTGTTAAAAATATTTCCCTTTTCATAAGGACTGACATGCATTCCGTAAACAAATACCTCTCCCTTTTCGATTCTGATAAAAGCTTCTTTTATACTGCACTTCCCCATCCGCATAGACTTGACTTCCGTGCCGTGGAGGCAGATCCCCGCCTCATATTTCTCTTCGATAAAAAAATCGTGATACGCTTTTTTATTGTTTGCAACCAGCTTCATCCGTTCCTTTTCCATACTAACTCCTATCTGCCCGCTTTAGCGGGCAAATAAATCACAAAATTTATTTCTCTGTGCCGCCGACGCTGACGGCACGGATATTCGCCAAAATTATATTTTTAATCTTCGCTGTCCTCCGGCATTACCAGTGAAAAATCTATTGTTCTGGTTATTTTATCAACATCGTCTACCCGGATCTTAACGCGCTCTCCCAGCCTATAGCATTTTCCAGTCTCCTGCCCTGTCATCTCATAACTGTTTTCATCATAATAAAAATAATCTCCGGGCAGTTTGGATACATGGATCATGCCTTCTATCGTATCAGGCAGTTCCACATAAATGCCCCAGCTTGTGATTGAAGAAATGACTCCTTCATAGCAATTCCCTATGCGCGGCTCCATATATTCCGCTTTTTTCAGCTTTTCCGTTTCTCTTTCCGCTTCATCGGCCCTTTTTTCCGTTTCCGAAGCATGTTTTGCTACTTCCGGCAGGATCTGTTCATAATGGGAAATCCTTTCTTCCTTTAATCTTCCCCGCAACTGCTCTTTAATGATCCTATGAATCTGCAGATCGGGGTAGCGTCTGATCGGAGAAGTGAAATGACAGTAAAACTGACAGGCAAGTCCGAAGTGCCCCGTACCGGCTACGGAATATTTTGCCTTTTTCATGCTTCTTAAGGTCAGTCTGCTGATCAGCGCCTCCTGCGGCGTCCCTTCAATATTTCCCAAAAGTTTCTGTATCTCTTTCGGATGGATTTCTTCTTTCTTTGTTTTTATGCCATAACCAAAATTATGGATAAAGAGCGCCAGCTTTTCTATTTTTTCCGGATCAGGATTTTCATGAGTCCGGTAAAGAAACGGCAGTTCCATCCAATAAAAATGCTGGGCAACCGTTTCGTTAGCCATCAACATAAAATCTTCGATGATCTTTGTCGCCGTATTCCTTTCGTAAGGCTTTATTTCTGTAGGCCGCCCTTCTTTATCTAAGAGGATCTTCGTTTCGGGAAAGTCAAAGTCAATGGATCCTCTCTTTTTCCTTTTGGCCCGAAGAAGTTCTGCCAGTTCTTCCATCTGCTTAAACATGGGAACCAGCCCCTCATACTCTTTGACGGTAGCTTCATCCTGTTCTTCCAAAATCTTTTTGACTGCGGTATAGGACATTCTTCTGTTTACATTTATGACGGTCTCCGCGATTTTATAATCCAAAAGTTCGCCTTTTTTATTGATCTTCATGATACAGCTTAGCGCGAGACGGTCTACCCCCTCGTTCAAGGAGCAGATGCCGTTGGAAAGTTTATGTGGGAGCATGGGAATGACTCTGTCAACCAGATAGACGCTGGTTCCCCGCTTAAGCGCTTCTCTGTCCAATGCGGAATTTTCCTGCACATAATTTGTCACGTCCGCAATGTGTACCCCAAGCTCATAATCATCCCCGTCCATAGAAAGGCTTACCGCGTCGTCTAAATCTTTGGCGTCTTCCCCGTCGATCGTGACCATCACTGTCTTACGCAGGTCCAGCCTTCCTGCCCGGTCCGCATCGGATACCTGATCCGGCACTCTTTCTGCCTGCTTCATGACTTTTTCGCTAAACTCCATAGGCAGTTCATATCCTTTTATAATGGAAATGATGTCGACTCCCGGATCGTTGATATGCCCTAAGATCTCAACGATCCTGCCCTCCGGCTTTTTACCCTTTCCGCCGTAATCCGTAAGCTCCGCCACAGCTTTATGTCCGTCTACCGCGCCTTTGGAACGTTCCAAAGGAATAAAAATATCGGAATTGATCTTTCCGTTATCAGGAATAAGAAACCCGAAATTTTTCGACTTCTGGAACGTTCCCACAACTGTCAGCGTTCCCCTCTCCAAAATCCTTACGATCTCTACTTCCCGTCTTTTCCCACTGCCCGAAGGCAACAGCGCCGCCTGCACTTTATCATTATGAAACGCGCCGTTTACTTTGTCTTCCGGCACATAATAATCTTGTTCTTTCCCTTCCGTCTCCACAAAGCCGAACCCTTTCGGATGTCCTGTAAAAGTTCCTACGATACATTGTTTTTCAGCTTTTGCATCCGCTTTTATATATTTTCCTTTTTTTGTGATCTGTATCTTTCCCTCCTCAAGCAGCTCGTCCAAAAGCCTTTTAAATTCAATCCGGTCTTCCTTTTTTACCTGAAGCATCATGATCAGTTCTTTTTCTTTCATCGGAACATAAAATTCATCTTTTAATAGCTCGCAGATTATTTTTTTCCTTTTATCTTTTTTATTTTCCATTATTATAACCCCATGTCCGCTTTCGGACGCATACTCCATAACCATCCGGCGCTTTTCTCCCAGTTTTCCGGCTTTTCCGTCTCCGGCGGCGATATCCGTTCTTCGAATCTGCTGAAAGAAAAACACCCTTCCAAAAAAGGGTGCTCATCATTTGCTATTAAAAACGATTGATATTCAAAACTGCCGCTATCAGAATAAATGCAACTGCCAGTCCCGTTGTAATCTTAACAAGCTTTCCCTCCATGGAACGGCCTTTGTTTTTACCCCAATATGTTTCCGCCGCACCGCTGATCGCACCAAGTCCCGCCGATTTTCCTTCCTGCATCAGCACCAATACTACCAATGCAATACACACTAATATAAAAACAACCGTTAATATAGTTCTCAACATCTCAATCACACCTCCTAATGTCAAACAAGCATTAGTTTAACACAGGAGCAAAGGTTTTTCAACTAAATTTTGTTAAAAGGCTCTTTATAACAGGCAAAATTTCCAAGTTCCTCTTCAATCCTGAGAAGCTGGTTGTATTTTGCAACGCGGTCACTGCGGCAGGGCGCGCCTGTTTTGATCTGGCCGGCATTTAATGCAACGGCGATATCGGAAATGATCGTTTCTTCCGTTTCTCCCGAACGGTGGGAAATAATCGCTTTATATCCGTTCTTATGCGCCATCTCTACCGCCTCAAAAGCCTCTGTCAGAGTCCCGATCTGGTTTACCTTGACCAAAATAGCGTTGGCCACCGAAAGTTTGATCCCTGCGTCAAGACGCTTTGTATTGGTAACAAAAAGATCGTCCCCGACCAATTGTATTTTTTGTCCGATCCTGTCCGTCATTTCTTTCCACCCGTCCCAGTCGTCCTCCGCCAATCCGTCTTCAATGGAAATGATGGGATATTTTTCGATAAGTTTCTCATAATAAGCGATCATTTCGGAAGTATCCCTTACCACTTCCCTGCCTGTCAGTTTACTTTCCCCCGGGAAATGGTACATCCCCGTTTTTTCGTTATAAAGCTCGCTGGATGCCACATCAAGTGCTATTTTGATATCCTGTCCCGGCGTATAACCGCTCGCTTCGATAGCCTCCACGATCAGATCGAGCACCGCCGGCGCATCCGGCAGGTCCGGAGCAAAGCCCCCCTCATCTCCGACGCCGGTGGAAAGTCCCCTCTCATTTAATATTTTCTTTAAATTATGATAAATTTCCGCACAAATCCGCAGACAGTCCGCAAAACTCTCTGCCTGTACCGGCATGATCATAAATTCCTGAAAATCCACAGTATTCGCCGCATGTTTCCCGCCGTTTAAAATATTCATCATGGGGACCGGAAGAAGTCTGGGTGAAATACCTCCAAGATAGCGGTAAAGAGGCAGTTCCAAAGTCATGGCCGCCGCTTTGGCAACTGCCATAGAAACCCCTAGCATGGCGTTGGCGCCAAGATTGCTTTTATTATCCGTGCCGTCCGCTTCTAACAGAATCCGGTCGATCACGCCTTGTTCTAAAGCATTTTTTCCCATAAGACAGTCTTTTATCTTAGTATTGATATTATGGGCGGCTTTCGTAACCCCAAGACCGAAATATCTGGTCTCGCCGTCCCTAAGTTCTACCGCTTCAAACCGTCCCGTGCTGGCCCCCGAAGGCACTGACGCTCTTGCCCGGATCGTATTTTCAATCTCCACCTCTGCCTCTATCGTGGGATTTCCTCTGGAATCTAAGATTTCCCGTCCTTTTACATCCGTAATCGTTAAATATAAACTCATACTCTACCTCTTTTCTGCATTTTTCTTTTTAGTGTTTCCCGTTTTTTATAATATTACACAAAAAAATGAGAAACCGGTTTTGGTTCCGATCTCTCATTTTTACTTCGTTTCTATGCACGACAAAAATGTTACTTTTCCGTATTACGCCCCATTGAGCGCCGCATAGGCGGCACAACTTTTACCCACACCCTTTGGTTTCCTTATCTGCCGCCGTTTATTTGGCAAAGTCAGGAAGAAGATCCGGCTTTACCATAAAGTATCTATAAGAATTATCCTCCATCGTTTCTTCCATTTTATAAGATACATAGACAGAGTAGTTATGATCCACTTCTTCTTTGTATACTTTATAGACTGCAGTCTCTTCCGGTATCAGCGCAGGAAAGATCGCTTCGATCTCTTTCCTTTCCGAGTAATCCTTTTCTACCCATTCCTCATATTCTTCGTTATACCGGCTGACAGTTATCCTGTCTATACTTTCTGACAATGTTTTCCAGTCTTCCAGTAATCCCTTCTCTTCTGCATAAGCCGCCGTCTTTTCAAACGTTTCATAAACAGGCATTGCACAGTATACATTCTGCTCCATGTTTCCGTACTGGTCGTTTACAGGATCAAATTCTATTACAAATTTAAAGTCTATGACTCCGATAGGATACGTCTCTGCCGCCGTCTCCATATCATAGTTTACCAGATCTTCTTTATAAGCCTGCAGCACTTTATCTATATCTGCTTCTTCCACCTCTTTTACTGCAATGCCGTTACTCATACGAATTCCTTCCAGCGATGCATTTTTTATAAATTCCTCATCCAAAATCTGAAAGGTGCCTTTTCTATATTCCGCGCTTCCGACCAGCCGGTTTAAATCCTCTTTATGCACTTCATAAGGGATATCCACACTCCGGTACTTTTCCTTACCGTTCTTCATCCGGTATTTCACCGTAAACCGTATCCATCTCTCCCTGCTTTCTTCCTCACCGGCTTTCTCTTTCATTACATTTTCCTTACTTTCCACCACCGATCTCATCAACGCACAAAACGTTTCTGTATCTGTAATCTCCATATGATCCAACATATAACTGCTGCCGGTTTCAAAACCGCCGTTTTCAAGATCATAAGCGCTATTAAAAGCAAGTTCATAACTGCTGACTGCCGCGCTCTCTATCTGTTCCGGCCTTGGCACCCACTTATCATATTCGGTCAGATCGAATTTAAAAACCGCAAAGATACAAAATACCACCACCGTACTTACCGCCATGGACGGCAGCGATTTAAACATTGCTTTCAGGTCAAATTCAAAGATCACCTCCAAAATACCGTGGGATAAAAGCACGCCTAAAATAAATCCTAATATTGTCATTCCCGTATGATTTGTGATCATATAAAATAAAATCCCTGCTACAAGCGCAAACGGTGTCATTAGAGCCACCTTAATAAAAGGTCTTGTTTTTTTGAAAGCAATTGCTTTATTACAGCTTTCCGCCAGACGGACCGTATAAAGAAAATATCCGGCGATCCCGGCTGCAGCCGCAATCACTGCCGTCTTTATGAGCACAAACCCAAACTTTTCCAGAAGATAGGGTATATTCTGGTCGATAACGCCTCCCGACACTTCGCTGCAAAAGAGCAGCGCCGGAGAAAAAAAGCCGTTATACCAGCCTGCATCATTATATGATGAATAGGTACGAAAATAAATGGAACTCATACCTGTCATAATCACTCTTACGGCTCCCTCATAGAACAAAAACACTCCTGCCGCACAAAGTGAAACAAGCGTATTTCCGGTCATCATAACTGCGATGACTGCGATATTATATATTGCCAGATAATAGATCAGATAACTCAGATAAGAAAAAATCAGCGTTTTTATTACTTGACCCACATATACTCCGTTTCCTGCGCCGATTCCTAAACTGATCAACATACTAAACAGATACGGAACCGCATATAGCAGGATTCCGTTTAAATAGATCACCGCAAACCGCCGTTCTTTTGACACCGGAACGCTCAGATACAGATCCAGTTTCTGTTTTTTGAATAAGTAAGAAAATCCCTGCACGGCACAGATTACCGCTAATATGGTAATCGCCATTGCCGACATAAAGTTCATCCCTAAATATATGGAGAAACTTTCCGTTATACTTTCTTGAAACCGCTCGCCGTAATCCCCGTTTAAATAACCTTTTGCAGAGGTGATGTACAATGCCAGCCCTACTGGATATGCCAAAAGAAAAAATACGGAATAAAGTACCGCAATTCCTTTTCTCCGCTTTAGGTTTTCTCTCATATTAACCAAGAATGAGTTTTTTGACGTCATATCCTACCACCTCCGTTTCACTGATAAAGATCTCTTCAAGGGACAATGGAAGTACCTCGCAAAATACGGTATCTGTCTTTTTAAATAATTCCATGATCGTTTCCCTGTTTCCTCTGACCGTAAAAGTATGTAAGGAGCCTCTTCTCTCGTCTTTCAATATATTTAGCGCTCCCATAACCTTCTTTTCGCCTTCCGGACTTTTAAATACGCACTGTACTTTTTGGATGTTTAATTTCATTTCTTCCAAATCTTTGGAAAGCAGTACCCCTCCTTTATGAAGCAGGCCCACATGATCGCATATATCTTCCAATTCTCTGAGATTATGAGAAGCGATGACCGGCGTCATTCCCCTTCGCTCTATTTCCTCCGCAAAAATACTTTTGATCCCTTGGCGCATAACCGGATCTAATCCGTCAAAAGTTTCATCACACAACAGATATTTTGTCTTGGCGCAGATTCCAAGTAATAGCGCAAGCTGTTTTTTCATTCCTTTGGAATAGGTATTTATCTTTCTCCTCTTATTTAAGTCAAAATGTGTCAGATACCTGTAAAACTGTTCTTTATCAAAATTTTCATAAATGCTTGCATAATATTTCAACATGTCCTCCGCAGTGGCATTATTGAAAAAATATGGTTCATCAGCAATAAAAAACAGTTTGCGCTTTGTTTCCATTTTGTCAAATACCGGCTGCCTATCGACCAGAACGATCCCTTCATCCGGCTTATAAACTCCCGCTATCATCCGCAATACCGTACTTTTTCCCGCACCGTTTGTCCCAACCAGACCGAACACGTTTTTATCCGTTATGGTAACGGTAACATCATTTACCGCTTGAAAGTTGTCAAAAGACTTGGAAATTTTTCTGACTTCTATCATAAGTTTTCTCCCCCGTTCTCCAAGTAATAAATAATCGTAGTTTTGGCTATTCCAACTTCTCTTGCCTCCTCGACAATCTTATCCAGCTTCTCCCTCAACTCCTTCTTTTTATACTCCATCAGCTCTTCTTTATAGGTAACAAAATTTCCCTTCCCCTTTACCGCATAAATAAAGCCTCTTCTTTCCAACTCCGCATATGCTTTTTGAATGGTATTCGGATTGATGGACAGTTCTACCGCAAGACTTCTGACAGAAGGGAGCTGCTCGTCTACAGGCAGCGCGCCGGACAGAATCAGCGTCTGAAAACGTTCCACAATCTGTTCGTAAATCGGTCTTGTATCTTTATAATCCAATACAATCATATTATCCCTTTCCGCACAGTTTCATATCTGTGATTCAACTGTACTATTTCACTTAATACAGTTAGTATACAATCCGCCGCCGTCTTTAACAAGCTGCTTAAGAAAATCTTAAATAGTTTTTATGATTATATCTCTTCACACTTCCCGTCATGCCGTCTACAGCACTTCCCTCCATAAAAAAGCAGCACCGCTAAAGATGCTGCCTTTTTTGTCTATAAACATTCCGTTACTTTTTAATCAATAAGGATTGTCCCGTCATTTCCGCCGGTTTTTCCATTCCCATTGTTTCAATCAGTGTCGGCACAATATCTGCAAGACAACCGTCTTCTTTTAAAGTATACGACTCGTCATAGTTAACAAGGATGAACGGTACCTGATTGGTCGTATGAGCCGTAAACGGAGCGCCGGTTTCATAGTCCACAAGTTGTTCCGCATTGCCATGGTCTGCGCAGATGAACATCACTCCGTCTGTTTCTTCAATCGCTTCAACTGCTTTTCCCACACACTCGTCTACCGCTTCTACCGCTTTGATCGCAGCGGCTTCAATTCCTGTATGACCTACCATATCCGGATTTGCAAAGTTAATGATAATTACGTCATACTTGCCGGAACGAATCGCATCAGTCAGTTTATCGCATACTTCATACGCGCTCATTTCCGGTTTCAGATCGTACGTCGCTACCTTCGGGGAATTGACAAGAATCCTGTCTTCCCCTTCATTGGGTTCTTCTACGCCTCCATTAAAGAAAAAAGTGACATGCGCATATTTTTCCGTTTCTGCGATCCTTGCCTGTGTCATTTTATTGCCGGCAAGCCACTCACCAAAGGTATTGGTAACCGAAATTTTATGGAACGCAACTTCTTTATTCGGAATAGTAGGATCATAGTCTGAAAAACATACAAATTTTGTCTGTATCCGCTCCGGTCTTTCAAATCCTTTAAAGTCATCGTCACAGAAAGCTCTCGTGATCTCTCTTGCACGATCGGGACGGAAATTAAAAAATACAACGGAATCATGATCTTTAATAGTTCCTATTGCTTTTCCGTCTCTTACCACGACCGTAGGTTTGACAAATTCATCCGTCTCGTCTCTGTCATAGGAACTTTGTATCCCTGCAACGCTGCTTTCAGCGGTAAGTCCCTCCCCTTTCGTAAGGGCATCATAAGCCAGTTTAACTCTATCGTAGTTATTATCCCTGTCCATAGCGTAATAACGGCCCATTACAGAAGCGATCTCGCCTACTCCAATCTCTTTCATTTTTTCATCCAACTGCTCCGCATAACTTTTGCCGCTTGCAGGCGGCGTATCCCGTCCGTCTAAAAATCCGTGTACATATACTTTAGAGAGTCCGTTTTTCTTCGCAAGTTCTAATAATCCGTAAAGATGGGTATTATGGCTGTGTACGCCCCCGTCCGACAAAAGTCCAAAAAAATGGATCGCCGAATCATTCTTCTTACAGTTCTCTACTGCTGCTAAAAGCGCCGGGTTCTCAAAAAAAGTACCGTCCTGAATTTCTTTTGTGATCCTTGTAAGTTCCTGATATACGATCCGGCCCGCGCCCATATTTAAATGTCCCACTTCAGAATTTCCCATCTGACCGTCGGGAAGTCCCACTGCCATACCGCTGGCATTCCCCCGTACAAAAGGGCATTCCTTCATTAATCTATCCATAACAGGAGTTTTTGCCTGCGCTACCGCATTGCCGTCAACTTTACTGTTAAGACCGTAACCGTCTAAGATCATCAATACAGTTGTTTTTTTACTCATGATTTATTCCCTCCGTTTTCTCATAACCTGCAAATTATTATACCCTACTTTTTTTTGATTCGCAACCGGTCTTTTCCTTTATTCTTTCGCTTTATCCACCCTCTATTCAGGCAAAAGAGCGTTTACCGGATAGCCTGCCGGTAAACGCTCCCTTAATCGAATCAATTTATATGTTCGATCCATTCCCTATTTTCCGTACTTTTTCCCCATGCGTCCAGTGCAAGTTCATAAGTACCGGAAATTTTTCGGTTCATATCTTTAATCTCTTTTCCCATTTCTATCTGTCTGGATTTCAGTGCCGCTACTTCTGAATTCAGCTTATCAATACCATACTCTACACGGTTGAGCCTGCCATCCATGGCATCAAGCCTGCCGTCCATGGCGTCAAGCCTTCTGTCCATTTGGTCAAGTCTGCCATCCATAGCGTCAAATCTTCTGTCCATTTGGTCAAGCCTGCCATCCATAGCGTCAAATCTTCTGTCCATTTGGTCAAGCCTGCCGTCCATGGTATCAAGTCTTCCGTCCATTCGGTCAAGCCTATTATTTATTGGTTGCAATAATGTTGCTATCGCCTGCAAGTCATCTTTGGTCAATGCCATTATTATCCCATTCCTTTCTATACATAATGCCAATTATCGGCTTCGGTATATTATTTGGCTGATTCCCTGCTGTCCCAGTCAATTCTCAAGTTTAACTTATTTACTTTTATTACAATTCCTACATTATCAGCGCTTACAAAAGGATGGAAAGCATAGGTATCCCATAAGCGAAATATTTTCGGACGGCCCCTTGATTTTATTATAACCTTTTTCATATCGCTTTCAAGTGGCCGATAGCCCTATTTTTTTATTCCACAATGGGACTTCTAACAGTAGGATTTATCCACATCGATCACCGTATAATAACTGGGATCCAAACTGGAAAAGGCTTCTGCGATATACTCTTTGATCTCCAAATCTGAAAATTTAAAATCATAAGGCACCACCACATCAAAAATAACATTAGTATGAGTAGGCCCTTTTACAAGCCGAAAATCATGAAGCGTTAACGCAGGCGAAAGCTGATGGATAAGTTCTATCGCCGATTCTTTCAATTTTTGTGTTTCTTCATCGTCGTTACAGATAGGATCCATATGGATTACGGCATCACACTGAAGCGTAGTGCGCAGACAATGTTCAATATTATCGATCGTATCATGGAGCTGCAGAAGATTCCCATTTGCCGGAACTTCTGCATGTAAAGAAACCATAACGCGCCCCGGACCATAATCATGAACGATCAAATCATGGATTCCTAAAATATCTTCATAAGACAGCACAATATCCGATATCCGCTGCACAAACTCAGGTGTCGGCGGCTGGCCCAGCAAAGGGCTGAGCGTTTCCTTCGCAGCGGAAAAACCTGCATAGAAAATAAAGCAGCCGACTAAAACGCCGCAGTATCCGTCTATATTTAATCCGGTAAAATGAGAGAGCAATGTGGATGCCAGCACCGCTGTCGTAGCAAGTGAATCGCTGAAACTGTCCGTCGCCGTCGCTTTCATTGCCGCACTGTTTAATTTCTGCCCAAGTTTCCTATTGTAAAAACACATATAAAGCTTGACTGCAATGGAAACAATCAAAATCACAACTGTCAAAATACGAAATGTGATCTCCTCCGGATGAAAAATCTTCTTAACGGAAGATTCCACCAATTCCACTGCCATTACAAGTATGGCAAGGGATACAAGCGCCCCTGTTATGTATTCGATACGGCCGTGGCCGAAAGGATGGTTCGAATCCGGTTTTTGTCCCGCCATTTTAAAACCGACCAGCGTAATGACGGAAGAAGCCGCATCGGAAAGGTTATTAAACGCATCGGCTGTGATCGCAATCGATCTGCTAAAAAACCCCGCGGCAAATTTCCCTGCAAAAAGTAAAAAATTGAAACATATTCCCACCGCGCCACAGAGAATACCATACGCCTGCCGGACAGGCGCGCGATCCGTCTCCTTATAATTCCTGATAAATATCTTCGCTAACAATGAAACCATAACAATCTCCGCTCTATATAAAAAATCCGATCCGCTCGTCAATTCTTTTATTGTAGTACATCCGGACCGAAAATACAACGAGAAAACGCCTTTTTTAAAGAGTCTGAAAACATTCATTTCAGCCTGTCAATAAAATGAAATCCGAAAACAAAATTGGAAACATTTGAAAAAATGTATTGACAAAATAAACTTTGTGGCGTATTGTGAATTTACGCTTAGTCAACAAATAAAGAAGGAAGGAGGTAAAACAGATGATGAACTCAGCGTTACACTTTAATTTTACATTTACAACAAAAAATAGTTTATCTTTTGGAATTACCTCTGCGATTTATGTTTCGGACTGTAGTTGACAAGAAGTTTATCGTTCTTTATCTATTATTTTTAGAATGATGATTTCATTGTATTATGTCGTACGTTTTTAGCCGTGGTAATTTACTACGGCTATTTTTTATGCAAATTTTTAATAGGGAGGGAAAACACCATGAAAAAATTATCCGGCTATCTATGGGAACACAAATTTGCCTATCTTTTTGCCGTGTTCTCTATGCTGATCGCAGTTTCGCTGGATCTTTATGCGCCGCAGCTTACGAAACGAATCGTAGACGAAGTCATCGTAGGCGGGGAAACGGAAAAATTAAAATTTTTACTGCTTGGAATCTTCTGCATCGGAACCGGCAGATGTATTTTTCAGTATGCAAAAGAGTTCACTTTTGACTATGCCGCATCTTCTATCAGCGGCAGGATGCGTAAAGATCTGTTTACCCATGTACAAGGGCTTAGCGCAGATTTTTTTGACCGTACCAATACTGGAGAACTGATGGCGCGTATCAAAGATGATGTTGACCGGATCTGGGACGCCGTAGGATATGTCGGTATGTTGATCCTGGAAGTCGTTGTGCATACGCTTATTGTTTTATATTTTATGTACAGCCTGAATTGGAAACTGGCGCTGATACCCACTGCCGCCATGATTATATGCGGCCTGATCGCAATCGTCATGGAAAGAAAACTCGGAACCGTATATGAAGAGATCAGCGAAGAAAACGCGGTATTAAATACCGTTGCCGAAGAAAATCTCGCCGGCGTCCGTACCGTAAAAGCTTTTGCAAGAGAAAAATACGAAATCGGGAAATTTTTAAAGCATAACCAAAAATATTATGAGTTAAATATGAAACAGTCCAAGGTTTTTGTAAAATACTATCCTTATTTTTCGGTCATTACAAAAATACTTCCGCTCGTCACCCTGATGCTCGGCGGTTATCTGACCATACAAAAGTCCATGACTTTAGGGGAACTCAGCGCTTTTGTCGAGTACTCCACCAACATTGTATGGCCTATGGAAATGTTAGGCTGGCTGACCAACAGCATCTCTTCCGCTTTTGCATCCAATAAAAAACTGAAAAAAATTTATGCGGAAAAACCCAGTATTACGGAAACTGAAAAGCCTGTCGTTCTGGATCGGATACATGGCAAAATTGAATTTTCCCATGTAGGATTTCACAAAGCCGACAACTACGAGATTTTAAGCGATATCAGTTTTTGTATCGAACCTGGAAAGACACTTGGCATTATGGGCGCTACAGGCGCGGGAAAAACTTCGATTATTCATCTGTTACAGCGCCTTTACGATGCAACGGACGGCGACATCTTCCTAGATGACGTAAATGTAAAAAATCTGACTTTGAAACAGATCAGAAGCAATATTTCTTTGGTCATGCAAGATGTTTTTCTTTTTTCGGATACCATCACCGAAAATGTCAAGCTGGGAAAGCGGGACGTGGTTGACGCCAGTCTTGTGAGAAGCGCTTCTAAGGACGCGCAGGCAAGCGAATTTATCGAACGTATGGAAAAACAATACGATACCGTGATCGGGGAAAGAGGAGTGGGCCTTTCCGGAGGGCAAAAGCAAAGGATCAGCATTGCCCGCGCCCTTGCCAAGAAAAATCCTATTCTTGTTTTGGACGATTCTACTTCAGCTTTAGATATGGAAACAGAACATTTAATCCAACAGACATTAAACGAACTTAAAGATACTACCAAAATCATTATTGCCCACCGAATCAGTTCGGTAAAAAATGCAGATGAGATCATCGTCATGGACAATGGCCGGATTGCCGAAAAGGGAACTCATGACGGGCTTTTGCAAAAGAAAGGACTTTATTACGAAACCTATCTTTCCCAATACGGTGATTTTCTGCTTGGAAAGGAGGCATAATCATGCCCATTAATTCATTTAAAGACGACGAGCAGCACATAGAGCGAAATAAGCGGGAAACTCTGCTGCGTTTGTTCCACTATCTGCTTGCCTATAAAAAAGAAATCGTCGGCGTCCTCGCCGTTATGCTATTCTGCCTTGGCGTTACCTTGGTCAATCCTCTCATTATGGAATCGGCCATTGACGACCATATTGCAGCCGCCGATTACAAGGGACTTTTCAAATTGATTGGAATCGCGCTCTTTTTAAACCTTTTAGTAGTGCTCGCCATAAAGATCCGTATGTATGTAATGGCCAAAGTCTGCAACAACATTTTGGTAACGATCAGGCAGGAGCTCTATACCCACATACAGACATTAGATTTTCACTTTTTTGACAGCCGTCCTACGGGGAAAATCCTTTCCCGTATCATAGGCGATATCAATTCCTTAAAAGATGTGCTCAGTAACTGTGTGACTACTCTGATTCCTGATTTTTTAACGATTATCGCAGTTGTGGTCATTATGTTTGCCAAAAATCCGGTCCTTGCAGTAGCTTCACTGTTAAGCATTCCGCTTATGGCATTAGGCATGTGTCTGATTGAAGCTAACGCCCATCCCCGCTGGCAGACGTTCCGGAAAAAATCGTCTAACCTGAACGCTTTTATCCATGAGGATATGTCCGGTATGCGAATCATCCAAAGCTTTACCGCTGAAGAAGAAACGGAAAACACTTTTGACGAATTGATCGAAGAGCACCGCAGTTCCTTTATCAAAGCGGTCCGCTTGAGCGATTCTTTCGGCTCCGTGATCGATTTTAGCTGGGGACTTGGATGCATCTGCCTTTATTTCACAGGTATCGTTATTTTAGGCACGGATAAAGTGTCTCTCGGCACTTTCATCGCTTTCGGATCATATATCAGTATGTTTTGGCAGCCCATCAACAATCTGAGCAACTTTTACAATCAGATCATCACTAATATTGCCGGAGCGGAACGTATTTTTGAAGTACTGGATACGAAAGCGGAAATAAGCGACGCGGACGGGGTAACGGAAATTCCTGAAATAAAAGGTCAGGTAAGCTTTGACCATGTATCTTTTTCCTATGACGCAAATACAAAGGTTTTAAACGACGTCAGCTTTCAGATCGCTCCCGGTGAAACGATTGCCCTCGTAGGCCCTACCGGAGCAGGCAAAACTACGATCGTAAACCTGATCAGCCGTTTTTATGACGTACAGGACGGTACGGTGAGCATAGACGGATACGATGTAAAAAAAGTATCGATTGAAAGCCTCCGCAAGCAGATGGGTATCATGACACAGGATAATTTCCTGTTTTCCGGTACGATCAAAGAAAATATACGCTACGGAAAACTGGACGCCACGGACGAAGAGATCGTCGCTGCCGCAAAAGCAGTCAATGCTCATGATTTTATTATAAAACTGGAAAAAGGATATGACACAGAATTGTCAGAACGGGGAGGCGGGCTTTCTATCGGCCAGAAACAGTTGCTTGCTTTCGCAAGAACCATGGTATCCATGCCGAAAATCCTGATACTGGACGAAGCAACCTCCAGCATCGATACCAAAACGGAACTTCTTGTCCAATCCGGTATTGAAAATCTGTTAAAAGGAAGAACTTCTTTTGTGATCGCCCACCGGCTTTCTACGATCCAAAAAGCAGACCGCATTTTTGTCATCGACGACGGGCGGATCATGGAAGAAGGAAATGCAAAAGAATTGCTTGAAAAGAAAGGCACTTATTATCATTTATATATGGCACAGTTCGCAGTGTAATCCTATCACAATTTATGGGATCCGCTGACCCCATTCATTTAAAAGCGCCGGAAGGAGAAATAGTTCTTACTTCTCTTCCAGCGCTTCTTTTTTAAACTGCAAATAAAAATAATTAGGATCTATGGCCTTCTCCAAAAGTCTCCTATCTTTTTGTCACTCCAGCCATCTTATAACGGCAAGCAGCGTTCCCTCTTCCACCGTAACCTCTCCTGCCTCTCCGATAAATTCGTTACTGATCCCGATAGGAAAATCATTGGTAACTTCCGCCCTTTCCAACGGGTATTTCATATTTCTGATCGTAACGCCTTTCGCCTTTTCATCAAGGGAAAACAAAGACAAGAACCCTTCCATTTCTTTGTGAAACGTCACTGTTTCGTTTTGGATCACCGTCAACATACAGGCTTCGTCCATCACATATCCCTTTGCTCCGTTGTTTTTCAAAAAATGCAAGCATTGGATATTGGCAAACGTATGTTCTAGCCTTCCTCCCATCGCCCCGTAAATATGGAAATTTTGATACCCTTTTTCCAGCCCGATCCGCAGGGCTGCAAGGGTATCCGTATCGTCTTTACAAGGACTCAGTTCCACGACCCGGTTTCGATCCGTTTCTTTTATGCCATTCAGTTCTTCTCTTTCCGCCTCGGTAACGGAATCAAAGTCTCCGATAATAAGATCCGGCTCGATCTCCAATATCTTGCTATATAAATATCCGCCGTCCACCGCAATGACAAAGTCTTCTTCTTTTCGCCCGATTTCCAGCGGTGTAAAATCGCCGGCGCAGATCACAATACACTTTCCGTTCTCAGCCATAGCACCTCTCCTTTTGGTAAACGGTATTTAAAGCCGTTTTGGCCTGACGTCCAAAAATGGTTTGTCAGACTGAAACTTTTTCTTAAACGGCCTCTACTTTCTTTTCTTTCCTTCTGCGCCCGTTTCCTTTCAGTTCGCCGGATTTACGGCTGCTGAAATTTTTACTGCGGCTGTCATATTTTTCGTACTTTTCGTACTGTCTTTTCTTTTTGTCCGCATCTTTTCCGTAATATCTGCCGGAACTCCTCCCTGCAAACCTATCCTGCCCGCGTTTGTCTTTATCCCCTCTTCTTCCATAGGAACCTTCTCTTTTGGGAACAAATTTTTCAATCTTGATATCTTTTATTTCATTTCCCATGTTAATCTTTAAGAAGGCTGCTGCAAGTTCTAATGCCGTGATCTCCTCGTTTTCCATTTTCTCTTCGATCAGTTCCGCCATTTTATCCAGCTTCTGCTGCCGTATCGCTTCAATCGCTTCATTCAGGATCTTATCCGCTTTAACCGCTGTGATCTGCGCTGCCGCGGGAATGTTCTTTTCTTTTATCTTCGTTTTACAGACTCTTTCGATCTCACGGAGTTTATACATTTCCCTTCCGACGACAAACGTGAAAGAACGCCCTGTCCGTCCTGCACGGCCTGTCCTCCCGATACGGTGAACATAATATTCAATATCCTCCGGCAGATCGTAATTAAAAACAGCTTCCACGTCGTCCACATCGATCCCTCTTGCCGCAACGTCCGTTGCAATCAATATATCCGCCTTCCCATTACGAAAAAGATTCATGACCGTATCCCTCTGGTTCTGGGAAAGGTCGCCGTGAAGTCCCTCGGCATTATAACCCCTGCCCTTTAAATTTTCCGAAAGCTGATCTACCATTCTTTTTGTATTGCAAAAGATCAGCGAACGCTTCGGATCGTAATAGTCCAAAAGACGGCTCAATACTTCTTCTTTCTGTTTACTCTGCATTTGGTAATAATACTGTGAGATCAGCGGGACAGTCACTTCCTTTTGCGCCACTTTCACATGAACCGCATCTTCTTTTTGGTAAGTATGCGTAATATCCAAAATCGCTTTAGGCATAGTAGCAGAAAAAAGTCCCGTCTGGCGTTCCTCCGGCGTTTCCTTTAAAATCGTCTCAATATCCTCCCGGAATCCCATATTTAACATTTCGTCCGCTTCATCCAGCACAATCATCTTTAAATCGTTTAGTCTGATCGTATGCCTGCGCATATGGTCCATAACGCGCCCCGGCGTCCCTACGATGATCTGCACGCCGCCTTTTAACGCACGGATCTGCCTTGAAATATCCTGCCCCCCATAAACCGGAAGTATTTTGATACCATGCATATATTTGGAAAACTTATGCATTTCTTCTGCTGCCTGAATTGCCAGCTCTCTTGTAGGACAAAGTACAAGCGCCTGCAGGGAACGCACCGTTGCGTCCACACTCATAAGCACCGGTATACCGAATGCCGCCGTTTTCCCTGTTCCCGTCTGGGCTTGTCCGATAATATCTTTTCCTTCTAAAAAATAAGGAATTGCCTGCTGCTGAATGGGCGTCATTGTTTCAAATCCCATTTCTTCTACCGCGCGTATGATCCTTTCGTCAATTCCCGATTCTTTGTAATTAATCTGTTCCATCTTTTACCTCATTTCTATACTGATTTATTGTACGGTTCCTCCATTGGCCCGCTTTTTTACCGCCAAGTGCCGAAACCTTACATTGCTGCCGTTTCACACAAAAAAAGACAGCACCCGTTCTTAGGGGTGTGCCTTCAAACTTTGATACTTTGTTAGTATAATATTCAAAATTGTAAAAGTCAATGCATTTAAAAAATTTCATTTCAAATTCATTTTAAATTTCATTTTATCGTCACTGGATCAATTTTAACTGCTATTCCTTTTTATTTCTTCTTCAGGCTCACTCGTGATACTCTTCTTTTTCCTCTTCAAGCCCGTATTCTTCCATACGCCTTTTTCCCATATCGTGTCCCATATTGGTGTGCCAGCTATACCTTGAGACTAAAGCGATTCCGCCAATGATACCGACGAACAAAATACCTATAAGCACTTTCATTCTTGCTCCCATCTGTCCGCTTTTGCGGACACGCAAATCAGACTTCCCTTTCATTTACTACTATAATATCCTTAAAGAGTAAGCGCAATACATTTTTTTACTTGAAAGAGAGCGAAGAACCTCTGTCTTCACTCTCTCAATTTTTTCACGGTACTATTTGTTTCCAATAGCAAAATCCATATGCCGGGACCGTAACCTCTCCGGATCTTACAGCCTGCCCGGAAAGTAAATCTGTATATTCGCACTCCTCCATCCGAACGGTTTGGTCCGTTTCACTGAAATTAAACAGCCCTATGATCTTTTCCCCCTCCCAGTATCTTCCCATACACAGTACCGCCGCATTTCCCGTGTCCGTTGTCCATGCATCCGCACAGGATACAAAGGCCTTCTCCGATTTACGGATCTTTTCCAGTTTCCCCAGTTCCTGAAACAGTTTTCCCTCTACCGTGTCCGCTTTTTTTCTTTTTTCCGCCTGCACCCAGTTCATCGCGCCACGGTGAATGTATCGGGAATCCGCCGCCTTAAAAGGATTTTTCTTATAACTGTAATCATTCTTCTGACCGATTTCGTCCCCACTGTATAACACCGGAATGCCGGACTGCATAAATAAATAAGCATGAAGCATGATATCCATTCTGACCGCTTTTTCCATCCCTTTCCCATCCTGCTCTATTTCCGCCTTCTCGATGCCGCACATGGATGCCGTAGTTGCGCAAAATCTGGCATCCCCAGTAACCGGATCGGCATTGTACAATTCCCCCCGGCTGTTGCTCCCGCCTGCAGACCCTTGAAAATAATCGTTTAAATATTGTTTATGTGAACGCTCCTCCATCCCCTCTTCTTGTAAAGACGCATAATCCAATCCCCAGCCAATATCGTCATGACAGCGCAGATAATTTAAAAACACATACTCTTTGGGCAGGGAATTTACAATATCAAGCTGCTTTTTTAATAGCTTTACATTTCTCGTTGCCACCGTATGCCATGTCGTCGCCATGGTCGTAACATTGTAAAGCAAATGACATTCCGGTTTTTCTAATGTCCCGAAATACGGCGTCACTTTTTTCGGTTCCATGACCACCTCTCCGAGCAGCAAAATACTCGGACAGACAATCTCGCTGATCATGCGCATCATGCGGACAATAGTATGCACCTGCTTTAAATTACGGCAGGAAGTCCCTAATTCTTTCCAGATATACGGAACGGCGTCGATGCGTATAATATCAACGCCCCTATTGGCCAGATAAAGAAAATGATACATCATCTCATTAAATACCCTTGGATTTTTATAATTTAAATCCCATTGATACGGATAAAATGTCGTCATAACATAGTGGCCGATGTCCTCAATCCAGGTAAAATTCCCCGGCGCTGTAGTAGGAAATACCTGCGGGACGGTTTTTTCATATTGAGAGGGAACTTGCGCGTTGTCAAAGAAAAAATATCTGCTCATGTATTCCCCTTCTCCCGCCCTCGCTCTTTTTGCCCACTCGTGATCCTCCGACGTGTGGTTCATAACAAAATCCATACAGACGCAGATCCCTCTTTTATGACAGGCAGCCGTCAATTCTTCCAGATCTTCCATAGAGCCTAATTCTTTCCGTACCTTCCTGAAATCCGATACTGCATAGCCTCCGTCAGACCGGTCTTTCGGCGTTTCCAAAAACGGCATCAAATGAATATAGTTTACGTTGCACTGTTCTATATAATCCAGTCTGCCCTCTACACCCTTCATATTACCGGCAAAATTATCAATATAAAACATCATGCCTAACCTATCGTTTTGCCTGTACCATTCTTTGTCCTTTTCTCTGTCCAGATCCAACTTCTTTAACGGTTCTTTCCGCTCCAGATAAAACTGCTCCATCCGGCTGCACAACTCGGCAAACATGGACGGATTTTCATACAATTCCATGTAGAGCCAGCGCAGTTCGTCATGATGTTTTTTCAGCCTGCTTTGAAAAATCTCCGTTGATTTATTCGTTTTCTTCGTTTTTTTCTCCATTTTTCCAAAACATTCCTTCCTAATTTCTTACTGCCTTAAGGTAAATCTGATACGCCGGATACTCTGTTGTCCGGATCGGCATAGGAAGTCCCGCCTCCATCAGCGCCGATCCATAGTAACGTCCTTTGCTTCCGTCCACTTCATATACAACATCCGGTTTTAATCCTTTCATCCTCACATAATTCACGGTCATGTTTCCATGAATTTTAAGCATGACCACGCTTACCAGCGCCTCGTCCTTCTGTTTTGATACAAACATCCATGCCCCATAGTCTGCGCGCATCGGATCCGATAAGCGAAAATATTCTCCGGTATTAATCAAATCGGCATGTTCTTTATAGTAGACAATCTGCGCCTGAATCTCTTCCTTTTCTTTCACCGTAAGTTTGGCAGGATCAAGCTCATATCCAAAAGTCCCCGCCATCGCCACCACGCCTCTTGTATGCAGGCTCACGCTTCTTCCCGTCTGATGATTGGGTACTGCAGACACATGGGCTCCCACAGAAGAAACCGGATAAAAGAAGGAAGTGCCGTATTGAATTTCTAACCGGTCTATCGCATCCGTATTGTCGCTGCACCAAATCTGGGGTGTATAGTACAACATGCCCGCGTCGAATCTTCCTCCTCCCCCGCTGCATCCTTCGATCAGCATATTCGGATATTTTTGCAGTAATTTCTCTAAAAAATCATACACTCCGAGCGCATAAGCATAAGTCACTTTCCCCGGTAACGTCTTTGATGAATAAATATCGGAAAGGCTCCGGTTCATATCCCATTTGATATATTCGATATTCCCCTGTTCTAAAACTTCACAGATCCGGTGAAAAATATAGTCCCTTACTTCCTTCCTTGAAAAATCAAGCAGTAATTGGTTTCTGCTCCGCACCGGACTTCTTTTGGGTATCTTCATGACCCAGTCCGGATGCGTTTTATAAAGGCTGCTTTCTTCCGATACCATCTCCGGCTCAATCCATATGCCAAACTTTACGCCTAAGCGATTCACCTTCTTTGTCAATTCCCCCAAGGTACATCCCAATTTTTTTTCATTGACCTGCCAGTCTCCCAAACTGCTGTTATCGTCATCTCTCTTCCCGAACCACCCGTCGTCCATAACAACCATATCAATCCCAAGCTCCGCCGCTTCTTCCGCCAGCTTGTAAATTGTCTCCGCGTTAAAATCGAAATAAGCTGTCTCCCAACTGTTGATCAGTATCGGCCGCTTTGCTTTGCTGTATTTTCCCCTGCATATATGTTCCCTGATGCAGCGGTGGTATCTTCTTGACAAAGCCCCAAAACCCTGATCCGAGTAACAAAGTATTGTTTCCGGAAGTACCAAAGTTTCCCCGCTCTCTAACGGATAGTGGAACAAGTCGCTGTGCAGTCCCATCAGCACCCTTGTCTGCCCGTATTGATCCTTTTCCGCTTCACACAGAAAATTTCCGCTATATACAAAAAGCATCCCGTAACAGCCCCCGGTATCCTCCGTGGCGTCTTTATTGGCAAGGATCACCGCAGGATTATATTGATGACTGGAAGTCCCCCTCCGGCTTCCAATCATCTGTGTTCCATGTACAATTTCCGCCCTTTGGAAATTGCGTTCCATCGCATGTCTGCCATAAAAACTAATAAGGTCATAATCTCCGTGCAAAAATTCCAGACATGCCGACGCTGCCTTTTCCACCCATACGCATTCTTTTCCGCCATTTGTAATCTTTGCGCTTCTTGTAATAATATCTTCTTTTTCCAGTACGCCGTATAAGAGCTGCACCTGTATTTTGCTGACCGCGTCTTCTAACAAAATCTCCAGCGTTTCCCCTTCTTCTTTTGCTGCATACACTGCCGGCAGTCCCTCCAGCCCATATTTTCCTTTCCAGACCTTATGACTGACGTAACGCAGGTCACAACATTCCGAATGATCCGCATTATGGAGTACAAAAGCCGTATTCCTATAGTCCCCGTTCCCCGCCGCCGGATATTCCTGCGGCAGGGCATCCAAAGAATAGGTCCTTTCCTCTCCTGCATCCGGAGGATTTCCCGAAAATCCCCTGTCATAATAAGTCAGCAGGTAGTCCATATTTCCGTCCACCTTCGCGCCATAATATAAATGCAGAAGGAATCCGTATTTATCTACCTTTATCTGATATGTTGTATGTTCTGTATTTAATGTAAAAATCCGTTCATTTTGCCGATATTGAATTGCCATGATTTCTCCTTTAGTTTAAACCGCCGTTTATTGTCTTTTCTTTATGCGGCATACCGTTTCTTCCCACACGATTACTCACCGTCTATAAACTACTTCACCGCACCGTTTACTACTCCGTTTAAAATCTGCTTCTGACAGATCACATAGAAGATCAGGATCGGAATCAGGGACAGCAGATAAGAGGCAAATGCCAGATTATAATTAGTTCCAAATTGAGACTGGAAATTAAGCTGTGCCAACGGCAGCGTATTCTGCTCGGAACCTGCCATAATAACAAGAGGGGTCATTACGTCGTTCCAAACTGACAGTGCTGTCAGAACCGCTACCGTGGCGTGCATTGGTTTCATAATAGGAAAGAGGATTTTCCAGTAAGTGGTCCATGTGGATGCGCCGTCTACTTTTGCCGCCTCTTCCAGCGCCATCGGAATATTTACCAGATACCCGGAATACAAAAGAATATTCATGGGCATAAAAAATACTACATATAAAAGAATGACTCCAACCCAGTTTGCCAATCCCATTTCCGCCGTCTGCTTTGCCAAGGGCATCATCAAAATGGCAAAGGGCACGAACATACCGCTGACGATAAAAAGGTATACAAAATTGTAAAATTTACTGCTGCTTTTATTTCTTCCCAACGCATAGCCCATTAAAGAATGAACCAGAACAGACAATACCACCGTCACCACGGAAATCAGCAGACTGTTTCCCAAAGACTGCCAAAAATTCGTTACTCTCATGGCTTCTTTGAAATTATCAAAGCTCCAGGTCTTTGGCAGCGACAGGATACCGCTTATGGTATTGGTCATTTCAGAAGGCTGCTTAAATGCGATTACCACCGTAAGATAAAGCGGAAACGCAATAGTAGAAAGCCCCAGTATCAATAAAATCATTGCCGGCCAATTTATTTTCTTGTTTATCATAACTGCTCCTCCTTTTTACCTGAAAACTTCATCTGGGCAACGGAAACAATAACGATCACTATAAAGAATACTACAGCATTCGCGCTTTGAAAACCAAACTGACCGCCTGACATTCCGTTATTATAGATCAAATAAGAAATAGATTCCGTACTCTGTGCAGGGCCGCCTTTTGTAAGCGCCATGATCTGATCGAATACCATTAAGAAGTTCTTTACACACAATACCATGTTAATGGAAAAGAATGGAATAATAAGGGGGAACGTTAAATAACGGAACTTTTTGAATCCTGTCACTCCGTCCAGTCCGCCCGCCTCATATACATCCTCCGGTACCGTCTGCAGTCCTGATATATAAATAATCGTGTTCATCGCTATCGCCTGCCATGCGCATACTATCATGATCCCGATCCACGCTTTGCTTGGATTTGACAAAATACTTGTACTAAGCGAATCCAGCCCGGCCATGGATGCCAGCGCCGGAAGAATATAAGTGAAAAAGTAGTTGAAGATATAACCTACCACCAATGCGCCTAATATATTGGGCAGAAAATATGCGCCTCTGAAAAAGCTCTTTGCCCGTATTTTACTGTTCAGCCCCAAAGCCAGAAGCAGGCTGAGTATATTCACTACAATCGTCGATACAATAGCCAGCTTAAACGTAAACAAATAAGATTTTCCGACGCGGGCATCCGAAAACAGATCTATGTAATTGTGAAGCCCCACCCAGTCGTATTTACCAAAACCTTTAAAATTTGTGAAGCTATACATCACGCCGCGAATCAAGGGAATGGTATTAAAGCAGATAAACAATGCCAAAATAGGGATTGTGATCAGCAAAAATGTCCTTTTTCTTTCATTTTTCATATTCAACCTCCATATATTCATACTTTGCAAATTTAGAAATCTTTTTCACCATGCTCTTTTTCATATGCCTGCACCAGACGAATAATATCCCTGTTATACCGCAGCCAGTCAGTATCAAATTTCTTCAAAAAAGCATCCGTATCTTTTTGGATCAAAAAGGTCTGAAGCTGTGCGTCTACCGCCATTTCAGACGGATAATAGTGATCCTGATAATCCGTCATGTTTCCTGCTTCAATATGGGACAGCATACTGTCTAACATAGGAGAAAGCGTAAAATTCCCCTCTTTACATGGAATAGAAATCTGTTCCTCGATATACTTTTGTAAATTTTCTTCCGCATACAGAAAGTCTAACACTTCATAAGCCGCTTCTTTATTTTTACAATCCGCCATCACACAAAATTGAAGATCGATTCCCGAGTTTAACGTATTTTTTTCCGCTTCATCATTGGCCGGCATGACAAAAGAATCAATATTCAGTTCCGGGTTTACGGATAAGATCTGCGGAATGGCATAACTTCCTATCGGATACATCGCCGCCTCCCCTCTTGCAAAAGCGGTACACGCATCGTTATAACCATAAGCAAAAGGCGCCTCTACTCCATATTGCAGCAATTCCAAATATTTCTCCGAAACCTCTCTGTATTCCTTCGCAAACGTAGTTTCTCCCCTGTTTACCTGTTTTGTTACATCAGCCGGTGCAAGGCTGACCGCCATGGCATTCCAAGGCGCTAAGCACGTCCATGTATCCTTGAATCCAAAGTAGAAAGGAAGGATTCCTTCCGACTGGATCTGTCCGCACAGTGTCTTCAGTTCTTCCCAGTTTTGAGGGATTTCCCATCCATGCTCTTCAAACATGCTTCTGTTATAAAGTATGCCCGCCGCGTTTGCTACATAAGGGACTGCATAAACCCCTTCTGTTGGCACAAGCTCTAAAGCCTCGTCAATATCCAGATAAGCCTGCTTAATCTGCTTTAAGCCTTCATAATCCGAAACGTCCGCCAGTATCTGTGCATCTACAAAATAGGAATAATTAATATCTCCGCCGATTCCTATGATGTCCGGATAATCCTCTCTGATAAACCTTGTTCTGAGAATGGTCATGGCATCGTTAGGGGAGCTGATTTTTAACTCTATATCATCATGCGTTTTATTAAACTCCTCCTCGACCATTTCAAAATACCCCGCCGCTTCCGGCTTATACTGCACAATTTCAATTTTTGTCTTTTGACTGTCTTTCACATTTCCGCATCCTGACAGCATAACTGTGCCAAACAGACAGCATAATGCTAATTCCAGACATTTCTTCCTCTTTCCCTTCATAGTATACACTCCTTCTTTTTTTGATATTTATACCTTAACATATCATTATGCTATCGGTAAATACCGATGTTTTGTACATTTTATACCATAATACGATTTTTTATTTATTTAATTGAAGTCATCTAGCATTTTGGTATATAATAATTTTATACTCATTAATATAAACACAAAAATACAATGAACGGAGAAAAAGAATATGAGCGAAGTGATTTTTTCTGTCTTCCCAAGCGAAAATTTTATTGATCTGGGGCTTTATCAGTTCGGCTGGGAACAATGTGATCCTTCCCATTCTTTTGGTCCGGCCGCACGCAATCATTATTTGTTTCATTTATGCTTGTCCGGTACGGGCACCTATATCGGAGATAATTCCAAAGGAGAATCCATTTCTTATCAGGTAAAAAGCGGACAGGGATTTATGTGTTTTCCGGGACAGATCTGCACTTATATCGCAGACAGGAATATTCCCTGGGAATATGCGTGGCTGGAATTTGACGGCCTGCGCGTAAAAGAAACGCTCGAACTGATCGGGCTAAAGCCTGACCAGCCAATTTATAAAGCCAGACAAAAAGACATGGCCGAAACCATGAAAAATGAAATGCTGTATATCGTAAATCATAAAGAGGCATCCCCCTTTCATCTGATCGGACACCTCTATCTTTTTATGGACAGTCTCCTGCACTCCAGCGCCGGAACACAGCTCAGCCGTGGAAACAGCCTGCGTGACTTTTATATTAAAGAAGCCTTTTCTTTCATAGAACAGAACTTTCAGAACGATATTTCCGTAGAAGACATTGCCGCCTCCTGCGGCCTGAACCGAAGCTATTTCGGGAAAATCTTCCGCGAAAACATGGGAAAATCACCGCAGGAATTTTTAATATCCTATCGCATGACCAAGGCGGTGGAATTATTAAAACTTACCAGCCTGTCTATTGCAGATATTGGCAATGCAGTGGGATATCCGAACCAACTGCATTTTTCCCGTGCATTCAAAAATGTATATGGTGTTTCGCCCAGACAGTGGCGGTACGAAAACCGGATGCCTTCCTAACTGCGGCTTCTTTCTCCATGATGCAAAAAATCTACCGGAATACTTCAACTTCCGATAGATTTTTTTATGAAAAAATGCAGTAATGCCGTTTTGATTACACACTGCCGCCTCTTTTGCAGCGCTCCCCGTAAAAGCAATCACCGGAATCTGATATTTCTTTGCGGCCTTTGCTACTCCAGCAGGCACTTTCCCAAAAACCGTCTGTCCATCCATTCTCCCTTCTCCGGTAATCACCAAATCCGCATTCTCCATATCCTTTTCCAATGCGGTTTCCTCCAATACGATCTTGATTCCCGATTCCAATACTGCATTGGTAAAGCTCAAAAAAGCAAATCCTAACCCTCCTGCGGCCCGAAAACGGCGCTGCAGCCGTTTTCTCCACACAAGACATTGGTCACGTCGCAGGCGATCCGAAAGGTACATTCTGAAAGTACGGCGGGCACGCCAGTATCCGTAATCGTTTTCAGCCGCTCCAGTCCCCTTGCGCCAAAAGGAATCTGCTTTCCGTCCTCATCCAAAAGGCCATACCCTAATGCCTGCAGCATTCCGGCTCCGCCGTCGTTGGTAGCGCTGCCGCCTATACCGACTATAAAGCGGCGGCAGCCTCTTTCCATAGCGTCTTTGATCATTTCTCCTACTCCGTAAGTCGTAGTATAAAGCGGATTCCTCTTTTCCTTTGGCACCAGCGTAATCCCTGCCGCCTCCGCCATTTCCATGACCTCCGTAACGCCGTCTCCCAATATTCCGTAACAGCAGTTTACAGGCGTGCCTAACGGTCCTGTAACCGGCACGCTTTGCATCCTGCCATTCATTCCCTGCACCAGCGCATCCACCGTTCCCTCGCCTCCGTCGGCCACAGGACGCACAATGACCTGCGCCTGCGCATCTGCCCGTTTGATTCCCTCCGCAATGGCTCTTCCCGCTTCTATGGAAGATAGACTGCCTTTAAAAGAATCCGCCGCTATTACGATTTTCATACAATTCCCATTCCTTCGCTATGTTTCTTCTATCTATCTGCCTATCTGCGCTCAATTTTTACTTCTGCCGGCATATGCATACGAAGATACCGCTCCATTTTCTCCGCATGAGTATGCGTGGAATGTATCCGGATCTTCTCCGGAATAATCCGGTTCTCCACAAGAAACACGCAGGCATCCAGGCCGTTATGCATCTCCCCCAAATCATAATCCAAAGAAATTTCCTCGATATTTCCTTTATTTTGAGCCGCCAGCCTTGTAAACTCCTCATAACTCCTTGCAGGAGTATATCTGTCCGGACAGGACCGGATATCGTCTAAAAAAATTCTCATGTTCACTACTCCCAACTGCGGCCGATCGCCGCGCCGTCATAAAATCCGTAATTTATCATAATAAGTATAAAGCTTCTGTACCCCGTTTTCCAGCAGATAATAATGCATGATATAAGGCGCCAGCAAAACAAGGAACAGAATTGTCAGTAAAAACATAGAAATCTGCTGCAGAAACGCCGCTCCTAAGATAGACAGCATCGTGAGCAAAGCAAATATTACCGTCACTATTAAATGAATCAGCCTTTCATGTTGAAAAAAACCAATCTGAATCAGGAGATCTTTCATAACTTTTTCTTTTTCCTCTTCCGTCATATTTTCCATCTCCATATGTTCCATTTTTTTCAAATAATCTTTTAACCGTTTTCCCATATTGATCCTCCGCTCCCGCCAACGGTAATCTACAATCTCGCCTACTGTTTATCATACCATTCCCGACCTTCGTTTTCAATTATTTCAAATGCACTCCTAAAAATATTTAACCTGAATTATTCACGGCTGCGCCGTGAAAGTGGCTGAAAGCCACGTGGTTACTGTATTTAAGCTGTTTATTG
>CAJTWM010000037.1 GCA_910579805.1 uncultured Lachnospiraceae bacterium
GATGATATGGCAGATATGCTTGGACAGTCTGAAATCTTAGAACCTGATGCAAAAAAACGCCGGAACAGTACGAAAAGGAAACAGTCTAAGGACTAAATAACTGCAAAACAAAAGGAACTGCATCTATCCGCAATTCCCTGTTACTGTAACCATATTTTATTATTCCTCTGTCTTAACCAGCTCCACCACATCATTCAAATTGCAATCCAGCGCATCACAAATCCGTATTAGTGAGTCCATAGAGATGTGCTGCCCCTTGTTCATGTTGGCAAGTACATTTGTGGTAAGCCCTGCTTCAATACGCATTTGGCTCTTAGTCATTCCCCTCTCTAAGAGCAAATGCCACAGAGGTAAGTAACTGACTTTCCGCATAGCAACCCTCCATTGTTCGGCTAATTTTTCCTGCCCGTTTTCTGTATCTGTTTTGTTTATTCTATCAGAGATATTGCCTTTTATCAATCAAATCTTGACTGTTGACGGTATTTCCTGTTGTTTTGCCAATCATATTTTTGCTACACCTATTTGGGTATGAAGTGTGTCATGTAGGGGGAGGGATATAGTTTTTCTTAGAATTTTTTGTAATGCACTACCGCAAAAAAGCTCTTAGAAAAACTTGGGAGGGGATAGATGTATAGTAAATATATACAAAAGTAACAAAAAGCATTATATAGTAGATAAATCTTTGCTGTTTATATGATTTTTACAAAGTTATTTATCTACTGCAATTTAATCTTGAAATTCAGCATCATTTATCCGATCATTTATTCGACCGGCGATCGTGCCGCTTTCCCGTTTCCTTTTGCTGCCTGACTGATCAGGCCCATCGGCATCCCTCCAGAAATTTGCAAAAGAAAACCTCACCTTCCTAATTCCACACAAAAAAAGCTGCCGTATCAGATCGATACGACAACTCTTTATGATAAAATAAAGAACCCCTTTGCCTTAATCCTCACTACTGCTTTCCGCTACTTTGGCCGCCCTTGCTTCTACTTCTTTCGATTGAATATCGCTGGGCGCCTGCTCATATCTGGAAAATTCATAAGAAAATTCTCCGCTGCCTCCCGTCATGGAACGAAGCACCGTACAATATCCGAACAATTCCATCATCGGAACATCAGCTTCTATCGTCTGCTTTCCTCCTGCAATCGGATTCATGCCAAGCACTCTTCCCCTGCGCTTATTCAGATCGCCCATCACGTCTCCCGTATGTTCGTCAAATACCGTTACTTTCAAAGAAACGATGGGCTCTAAAAGAATCGGCCCCGCCTCCATAAAGCCTTTCTTAAATGCCTGTGTGGTAGCCATCTTAAACGCCATTTCGGAAGAATCTACGGAATGGTAAGAACCGTCGTAAAGCACCGCCTTCACGCCTACTACCGGATATGCCGCCAAAGGCCCTTTTAATACGGATTCCTGTAATCCCTTTTCCACTGCCGGGAAAAAGTTTTTCGGAACCGCTCCGCCTACAACCTCCTGCTCAAATACATAAGGAGTCTCCATATCTCCTGAAGGTGAGAAACGCATCTTTACATGACCGTACTGGCCGTGGCCGCCGGACTGCTTTTTGTATTTATATTCCACGTCGGAATTCTTTTTGATTGTCTCACGGAACGCAACTTTCGGTTTTACCAGTTCAATTTCTACTTTATATTCATTACGCAGTCTGCTCGCCGCAATCTCCAAATGCAGGTCGCCCATACCGTAAAGAAGAGTCTGTCTGTTTTCTGCGTCGTTTACGACTTTAAGCGTTAAGTCTTCATGGGTCATCTTCTGTAAAGACTGGGAAATCTTATCCACATCGTTTTTATTTTTCGGCTTATATCTCATGTATGTATAGGGCGTAGGGATATCGGCGCTGCCGTATTTGATCGTGGTCGCTTTTGTAGAAAGGGTATTGCCCGTTCTTGCCGCCGTCAACTTCGCAATGGCGCCGATGTCTCCGGCATGAAGCTCGCCGATCTCGGTAGGCTTATTCCCTGTCAGGATATACAGCTTACCGACTTTTTCTTCTACGTCTTTATCGTTGTTATAAATCACATCGTCATTCTTCAAAACGCCCGAACAAACCTTGATCAACGAATATTTTCCGATAAAAGGATCTACGATCGTCTTAAAAATAAAAGCGGACTTTGCCTTGGAGAAATCATAATCTGCATGGAAGATCTCGTTGGTCTTTAAATTGATGCCCGCGCATTCCCTGTTCTCCGGACTCGGGAAATATTTTACGATATCGTCAAGCAGTGTATAAATACCTTGGCACAAAATGCTTGACCCCATGGACATAGGAACTAACGAACCGTCCATCACGTTCGTCCTGAGCGCGGAACGGATCTCTGCCTCAGAAAATACCTCCCCGCCAAAATAACGCTCCATCATTTCCTCGCTCGTCTCTGCTACCGCCTCCATCAACGTATCTCTGTACAACTGCAGATTCGGTTTATTATATTCGGGTATTTCACAGTCCACAACGTCTTTTCCCTGCCATCTGTGAGCCGTTTCGGAAATAATGTTGACATATCCCACAAACTTTTCATTTTCACGGATCGGTAAATGGAAAGGAGCCATTTTCTTGCCGTAAAGATCCGTCATTGCCTCTACTACCTGCTTAAAAGATGCGTTATCCAGATCCATATCCGTTACGAAAACAAAACGGGGCAGCTTATATTTTTCACACAGATCCCATGCCTTTTTCGTTCCGGCTTCTATTCCCGCTTTTCCCGAGATCACAATGATCGCAGCGTCGGCCGCGCTGGCCGCCTCTTCCACTTCGCCCGCAAAATCAAAAAATCCCGGTGTATCGAGCAGATTGATCTTTACTCCGTCCCATTCAATGGGAATGACAGAGGTACTGATAGAGATCTGCCTCTTCTGTTCTTCTTTCCCAAAATCGCTTAATGTATTGCCGTCTGCAACCTTTCCCATTCTGGAAGTAATCCCGCCTAAATATGCCATTGATTCTGCCAGACTGGTCTTTCCGCAGCCTCCGTGTCCAAGCAGCACGACATTACGAATTTTGTCAGTTGTATAAACGTTCATAAACCTATTCCTCCAATTTTGATGTTTTTGGGCATTTTGCTAAGACAGAATTGGAATTGTGCCTTACTGTTCCGATCCCCATGGTTACATTTTACTAAATCGTTAGTCATTTTACAAGCATTTATATCAATTATATACATTTTTAGTAAAGAAGACTGACCTTTATTCCTGTCTCTGGCTCTTTTTCTTTAGCAGGGAAGAGGTATCAAGCGCCTGAGGCTCCTGCTTTTTCTCCAATCTTTTCCCTTTCTTTTTTGCTTTTAACGCCGTCTTTCCGTTACTTTCCTCTCCTCCGTCCACGGATGCCGTCTTTGTACCTCTGTTTTCCGCGCCCGTACCGTCTGCTGCAGCGGAAATATCATGCCCCTCCGTTACGGTCTCCGGGGAAACGGTTTCTCCACCGCCCGTCGGACCGCTGCCATGGGCGGCGGCGCCGTAAACTGCCGGTTCCCGTTTTCTGTTTTGCTTTTCTCCCCACAGCCTGAACTGTCTGCTCACTGTCCGGTACAGCTTCGTATCCTGAGGCCGGAAATGGAATCTACGGAAAGCCACGTCCATGACAAACCAAAGCGTGGCTAAACAGATCAGCCATTTTGTCAATTCATACTGTTCTTTCGACTCGCTTTTTCTCTGTTTCCAAAAGTTATCTCCCTGTTGAAGCAGCGTACCGTAGCGTGTCACAAAATCCGTAAACGCTTTTGCATCCACATCAAATTTATATTCATCCGAATATTGTACCGCCGCCGCGGTAGTCACGGCATTTACGATCTCGCCGCCGTCGATCCTGCGCACGCTTACATTATAAATCCCCGTCGCATCCGTTTCCAGCTTGGCTTCGAAACGTCCGGGCGCTACGGCATATAAAGGCTCCGTTTTCGTATTTCCTTCCGGATCCGTATAGACCGCTTCTATCTTAGTCTGTCCGCCGCTGTCTTCGGCATGGTAAACAAGCTGCGTATACCCTCCGGCAGTAGTCACATCTACGGAGTCTTCCCCGATCAGGGTATTCCCTACACTGTAATCCACGATCCGTTTCCAAAGCTGCACATAGTCCTCACGTCCCGCATAACCTGCCGTCCACTCATTGGTCACATCGGTGTTCCATGCGGCCGTATGCCCTAAGCCATACTGCATGACCGTAAGCACCGGATCGTCTTTTTCCGAAGCGATCAACACACTGGAGGCATTTTTCGGCGTAGCGCTGACATATCCGTAAATACTCGGCCACCCTTCTTCGAATAATCCTCTCGTAACCTCGTTTCCTGTATTTACGGAAAGCCCAAATACCCCGTTCTGCAAATAGGTATCTCCGCTTAAAAAGACTTCCTGCGCGAATATTTTCGGGATATCGGCCGCAATATCGGAATAGTAATAACGGCCGCCACAGTCTTCCGCAACCTGTTCTAACAGCCTGCCGTCCGCTCCCGCTCCTACTGCAACAGTGGACAAGGTCACCTTTCCACCGTTATAAGCTGAGATGATCCCACTATAATCCCTGCTCTCTCCCTGCCCGTCCGTCAGCAGGATCACATGACGAATATCGGCTTCACACTTTGTTACGCCGTTAAACGCTTCTTTTACTGCCGGCTGGATCGTTGTGCCTCCGCCTTCCGCTATTGTCCTGATCTTTTCTTTCACCGCCTCCTTGTCGGATGCCTGCACCGGTTCCACCACCCAGCTGAAAGTATCGTCAAAACTGATCACTCCCACATAATCGGTACTCCGCATCTGATCCACCGCGCTCTCCGCCGCCGTAATCGCCAGATCCAGATTGGTCACGCCTCCTCCTACATCCACACTCATACTTCCTGAATGATCAATGACCATAATCATTGCCGTAGTGGGGACTTCGTCTACGCCGCGCAGCTCCATGTCTACCGGCAGCACCGTTTCCAATACGCTGTCCCGATAACCGCCTAAAGCATAACTGTCTTTCCCTCCGCAGCAGACCAGACCGCAGCCGTAATCCTTTACATAAGTTTCAATATTCTGAAGAAATCCCTCGGGAAGATCCGGCAGATACACATTTTCCAATATAATACTCTTATATTCCAAAAGCCCTTCCAGCGTAACGGGCGCATTGATCGCCGACACGACCTGATAATTGCAGTTTGCGGTTTTTAACAGATTCCCATACTGTGTGCTGTCCTCGTTCATACCGGATACCACAAGGATCTTAGGCGCGGAATCCACTACCGCATAAGCATGGTAACTGTCATTTTCCTCACAGGTATCCCCTGCTGCCTCTACTTTGACTTCAAAACTCTCCACACTTTCTCCGGTGACCTTTTGACTGAATTTGAACCGGTTCGTCCCCCTGTTCAAGTAAACGTCATAGCTTTGCGTCCGCATCGTTCCCATCCAGATCTCCAGCTTCGCATCCGTTTCATAATTGCTTTCAACAGTCACCGTCATGGAATAAGCGTCGCCCTGATATAGATAACCGGGCAGTTCCACATTGTCCACATAAGCGTCCTGTCCCTGCTCGTTCTCGTAAAGTACTGCCAAAAGTTCTATCCCTCCGGACGTAAGTGCAGACGCTGTATTAACAAGACTCCCTTTTGTTTCTTTCCCATCCGTCAGCATGACGATCCGTCCGGCTCCGTTTTTCGGGATCATGGTCAGCGCCCTCGAAAGCGCGTCTTCAAAATTGGTCGCCGTCTTGTCTGGCAGCGACATGATCCGTGAAAAATGATCCTCCTTCACCAAAAACTGTTCGACCAGCGAATTTTTCCCAAAAGTAACGATGCCATACTGATTATCTGCAGGCATTTTCCGGAGCGCGTCCTTCAAATAGGTTTCCATATCGGAAAGATTCTGTGCGTTACTGTTGGAGATATCCACCAAAAAAACAGTAGTATTGGCGGTATCCCGCCTGCTTACCGTCACGCCGAGCAATGCCAGAAACACCATCGCCGTACCGGCGATGCGCACTGCCAGATAAAACTTTCCCCTGTATCGCATCTGCCTTACATATAGGATCCATTCTACCGCCATCAGGATCAGAATCAGCGTCAGTAAAACATTCCGAAGCTGCTTTCTCACAAGCCTGCTGTCATGGGAAGATTCCGTTCCGGTATCCTGCGAAACGATCCGGCCGTCCGACTGGCTTCCCGTAGCAAACCGCACCACATACTGTTCCGTCATATCTTTGGCAGCCACATCATACAGCCCTGCTTTTCTTGTATCCACCGTCAGCGTGTTCACATCAAAATCTGCCTGCGGATGGAACAGCACCCGTTCTCCCGCTTCATAAAGCTGGTCTGCAAGAAGGGAAGTATCATTCAAAAAACGGATCGCATTGGATATAAAAACCGGAAATTCCGCCCTAAGAGGAAAATCTGACTCACGGACGTCAAATCCTACCACAACTTCCCTGATTCCCTCATGTTCTCCGTAATAACCGGCACACTGTTCTCCCGCCCAAAGAAATCCCGTTCCCCATTCCGGTATCTCATATACTTTCGTCTCGTTAACGCCGATAGAGAAAGGAGATAATCCGGCCGTCAGGTCACAGTCTGAAACCGTGAGCATAACCCCTTCCATCCTATCCCCGGCGCTTCTGTCGCTGAAAAAGTAAATACCGCTTACGCCTTCCGTCAAGCCATCGTCTGATCCGGCGTCGTAGATCCGGATCGTTCCGCTATCTTCCTGTAATACTTTATCGCTTTCTACTTTCGTAAGATTCTTTCCGGCCGCTGCCTGATATGCTTTCTCAATATAAGTATTCCCGTTTCCCACAAGAACCGCGTCGACCTGAACGGAACTTGTTTTCACTGCATATGACGTATTGTCGGCCGCCAGAGAATCTTTATCGCTTTTCCCTGCAAAATTTACGGAAGAAATCTCGCTTTTTAAAGGTTCTCCCTGCCACACAAATTCTTCGAAATAGCAGAGAGCCGTTTCTCCGGCGTCTATGCTTATCTGCCTGATCTGGCGCAGTTTGTTTCCCTCATAGAGACTGACTTCCATGGACGCTTCGGCGTCGCTGTAATTGGTAAGACTTGCGGCGCAGAGGACGGCATCCGTCCCGTTTTCCTCCTTTTCCGTATAAGACAAAAAATTATTGGAAACGTTACTGACCGTTTCCCCCATTACAATCACCCTGGCACCAAAATATTTCGAAAAGCTCTCGGCGCCGGCCGCACCAATGCCGTCAGTGAACAGGATCACCTCCATCCCTGCCGTTTCTTTACCCGACTCTTCTCCTGCCCCCCGCAGCGTCTCCACTACGCTCTCCGCTTCCTGCAATCCGCCCGGTCCGTCGCTGCAACTGATCTGCTTCAGGATATGATATAAACTGCCCTTGTCCTTTACCCCTACCGCAAGCAGCTCCGTTCCCATACTGTCGTTTGTCAGAACGGAAAAGGCCGTATCCTCCGAAGCGGCAATCAGGTTTTTCGCCTGTTCTACCGCTTCTTCTATCCGCATCTTTCCCTTACCCGTATCATGCTGCATACTGCCGCTGGTATCGAATACGAAAATCACATTTTTTCCAACTTCTTCCCTTTTGTGAAGGTACGGCGACATCAACGCAAGCACAAGCAGGAGTATGATCAAAATCTGAAGATACATCAGTATATTATGAATAAATTTTTCCAAAAACGTCTTGGCCTGCTGATTTTTAAACAAGCTTTCCCATAAAAGATTGGAAGATATTTTATAATCTTTTCCCTTCGGTTTTAGTAAATATAAAATGATCACTACCGGCACTGCCAAAAGCAGCGCTAACGGCCACAAGCTTTCAAATATCATAAATCACCCTTAAATCCTGAAACGCCAACTGGTTTCTGTCCTTTCCGGCATCACATAAAATATAGGCCCCTCTGCCCGCGGAACATCCCTTCTTCATGCGCCCGATCAAACGATGCAATTCCTTTTCGTAACCGTCGACCGTCCGATCGTCCATGGTCAGACGCAGCTTTGAACCTGTTTCCGAGTCAATCAGATTCAGCGTTCCTTCCAATGTAACATGAAGCTCCTCTGCCGCTAAAGTGTGCAGGATTACCGGACGCTGCTTACAATATTCCAAATACTGCAGCATTTTTCCGAAGTTTCCCGGTCTGGTTTCCGCATCGTCCCCAAACATATCCGGATGCCAGAAATCACTGATGACTGCCGTAACTCCCGGTCCTTTATAGCTCATCTTCTTTACTGCCGCAAGCATATCCGTTTCTCCGGCAAATTCCAGTTTTGAAAGCCATTTCCATACTTTCGCAAATCCGCTCCTTCCTCCGCTCACGGAAAGCCCCCGTCCCATATCCTTCATATCATAAAGCACAAGTCTGTCCATATTATTTAAGGCCAGAAATCCGACTATTGACGCCAGATCCTTTGCCAGTTCCGCCTTACTCTCCTCCCCGTATTCCATGGAGGCGCTGGTGTCGATCAGGACAGATACTACCGCTTCTTTCTCTTCCATATATTCTCTGATATATAATTTATCCAGTCTTGCATACACGTTCCAATCCATACGCCGCAGATCGTCTCCCGGCATATATTCCCGAAAATCCGAAAATTCTGCCGAAATGCCTTTGTGTATGGATTTCCTGCTTCCGGACATATTCAGGCTGCTCTTGTGGTTCACCTGCAGGCGCATTCGGGAAAGCGTATCATAAAATTTTGCATCAAGCATATAAACTCTTTTCCTTTGATTCCATGATCTGACGAATGATCTCGTCCTCTGTAATCCCCTCCGAAACCGCGTCGAAATTTAATAAGATACGATGGCGCAGCACCGGATACGCCACACTCTTTACATCTTCAAAAGATACGTTGAACTGTCCCTCCATAAAAGCCCTTGCTTTGGATGCGCGGATCATCGCCTGCGCCGCACGGGGACTCGCCCCTTCCCTGATATACGGATTTTTTTCATGAGTCGCCATAACAAGCTCCAATATATAATTCATGACCGCATCCGCAACCGGAACCTGCGCAATCAGATTTCTCGCCTCCAAAAGCCCTTTTCCGTCCAAGGTTTCCTTGATTTCAGGTATCTCCCGTCCTTCCGTCAGTTCCACGATCCTGCGCAGATCCTCTTTATCCGGAAACTTCACCAGCACTTTGAACATAAACCGGTCAAGCTGTGCCTCCGGCAGCGGATAAGTACCCTCCTGTTCGATGGGATTCTGGGTTGCCAGAACCAGAAACGGCTCTTCCAAGCGATGACTCTCGTTTCCTACCGTTACCGTATGCTCCTGCATCGCTTCTAACAGGGCAGACTGGGTTTTGGGCGTTGCACGGTTGATCTCGTCCGCAAGCACCAGATTAGCAAAAACCGGACCTTCCTGAAACCGAAAACTACTGTTTCCCCCGTCTTTTACCATAATATTGGTTCCCGTCACATCGCTCGGCATCAGATCCGGCGTAAACTGGATCCGCTTAAAAGACAGCAAAAATACCTGACCGATCGTGCGTACTAACATCGTCTTTCCCAGTCCCGGCATGCCCTCTAAAAGTACGTTTCCGCCGGTAAGAAGCGCCAGCATCACCTGCCGGATCACATCCTTTTGGCCTATGATCCCTTTTTCGATCTCTCTCTCGCATTCTCTGATCTTTTGTTGATAAAATTCGATATCTGCCATGATAATCTCCATTCTGCAGGTAAATTGGCGTCGCCAAACTGCCCGCTACTTATTCAAATTCTCAAAATAATCCCGGATCACCGGTTCCATACCGCTGGGATACCTGCCCTTTGCAATCCCTTCATAAGCATTGTCCGTATATTTACCGATCACAGAATTATAATCCACATGCTCGCCTTCCCACGCAAGCCCGTTCTTTTCCCTGTAATATTCCGAATTTTGATCTCCCGTTTTATTACCTGTCAAAGACGAATCCTCTCCGATACCGTTAGGAATGCTGACATAATCATGGACCGCGTCGCTGCTTCCCGTCCCCCTGCCGTTACCTGTACCGTCTCCGTCACCGCCGGTTCCGCTGCCCTGACCGTTCCCTTCGCCGCTGCCTTGACCGTTCCCTGTCCCCTTACCGTTTTGTCCGTTTCCGTTTCCGTCTTCTTCACCGTTTTGACCGCCGTCACTGTTTCCTGCTCCGGTTCCGCTGCCGTCTCCCTCCTGACCTCCCGAACCGCCGTTTTCTCCCGCGTTGTTCTCAGAATTTCCTGTGGATCCGTCGTTATCCTTCCCACTGTTCTCTGATCCGGACGTCTCTGCGCTGGCCATCTGCCCCATATCCCGGCCGGACATCGCTTTTGCCAATGCCTCTGCCGATGCAATCCCCGCCTGTTCGGGATTCTGCATCTCGCTTGCAAGCTTTTCCAAACTCTGTCCCGCCTGTTCGTATTTATAAGAAAGTCTCTCTGTAGCCGATCCCAGACTTTCCCATGAATCCGCTTTGGAAAGCTCTTCTTTAGATCTTTGCATTGCCTCCGAAAGTTCTTCCAGACGGGCTTTTTGTTCTTCCGTCAGGCTGTCCCTATCCACGCTTTCCAATGCCTCCAAGAGATCCTCCAGCGCTTCTTTTTCTTCTTTGGCCTGTTCTTTTACCTGATGCAGAAGCTTCGCCTGTTCTCTCACGGGAGAAGGAATAAAACCGACGCCGATCACTGCCGCTGCCGACAGGATCAGGGCAAATATATGCTTTTTATCCGGAAAGATCCGTACTTTGATTTGTTCCTTTTTCTGTTCATAATGAAACAGCGCGTCCTGTCTCTGCCTCTTTGTCCATTCCGTTTCCTGATCTTTTTGTTCCCAAGCCGTGACCATCCGTTCTTTCAATCCGAAAGAATCCAGCCGCAAAGCCGCCTGCTTCATATCCGCCCGTCTATATATGCCGTAACCGGCCCCGCAGGCCAATCCTGCCGCAAAGCAGAGCCCCGCCGCAAAATGCGCATAATAAAACGGTATGCATAAAGAAAACAACTCGCAAAAAAGCCCCAAAATACCTCCTGCCGACGCAAAGCAGATACCATGGCCGATACATTTTGCAAGATTCATTTTTCGTCTGCAGTTTTTGATCCGTTCCTGCAGCTTTTTCATGACATCGTTCTTATCCATAAACAATTCCCTATCCTTGCTCAATCCGCCGTCTGCTGTGACTGTATGGGATATTTTTTCACTTTACGCTTTTTTATAGGATCGATCCGTTTGGCTGCAAGAATAAGGAACAAAAACGAAACCGCCAAAAAGAGAATCGTCGAAAGAATCATCCACCTGTTTCCTACCGTCACCAAACCAATCAGTTCCTTTTTCTGCGTCATCCCCATTGCCCTTGAAAGAGTATTTACCACAGATTCTCCCGACATCACTTTTACAAAAAATTCCGTTAAGTACACCGCAGGATTTAAAAGAAAGAACAGAGCCGTATTTTCTCCGTGTTTATAATAAGTCTGTGAAACGCCGTGAACTAAACTCATGTTTGATTCCATGATCGAATAGATCAAAAAAGGCAGCACCGTTCCGATAAAGAAAATAATATAAAACCCATAGGACATAATGACCGCACTGATACTCTTTTTCGAAAGAGAAGAACAGAAGATCCCGATGCTTGCCGAAAAGACCGACACCAAAACTGCAACTCCCAAAAACCAGAACAGATAACTCCACGACATTCCCCCGATTACAAAGGAAAGCGCCATGACAGGCATACTGCCGATCACGAAAAGCATACTCTGTACGATCGCCGTCATCACTTTACCCAAAATAATGGAAAAAGGCGTCATCCCCGTGGTCATCATAATATCAAAAGTCTGCCTCTCTTTTTCTCCCGAAATAGCAGAAGCCGTCCTGACCGGCACCACGATCCCCAAAATGATCAATTGCGTCACTGCAAGCACCGGATACAGCCATACAAGGGTGCTGTAGATATTTTGTGTGGAATATCTGTTATTCTGCTCTATCACCAGCATTGCAACAAAAAATACCAGCGCCAGTATCAATTCATAGGCAAATACCCCCCAGCAGATCTTCATACTGCGGGACTGCACCCTTACATCTCTCTTAACGATTGGATTCAACCGCATCTTCTACTCCCCCTTTCCGTCCTGTCACATTTCCGTAAACAACGTCCTGACTCCCATAAGTTTCAGCCCCATAGTTTCCGGACTCACAATTGCCGGCGCTATGGTTTTCAGCGCCGCCTTCCGTATCATTGCCTCCTGTAACGCGCATAAACAATGTTTCCAAATTGCCTTCCTGTTTATGGAATCCGGTCACCACTACGTCGTTTGCTATCATAACGCCGATCATTCTGGCGATTTCCTGTTTTGTCATCGTATGGGACAGCCTGATTTCCTGTTCGCCTGCCGAACTCACTTTCACGCCGGGATATTCCTTTGCAATACGGATTGCCGTCTCGCGGCCGCTGTCCATTGTAACGACTAGTTTATTACTTCCAAATACTCCCTCCATCACATCCTCGATCCGTCCGGACGCTACAAGATTGCCACGGTCCATGATGCCGATACTGTTACACATTTCGGACAATTCCGCAAGAATATGGGAACTGATCACAATAGTTTTTCCCATACTTTGCAGATTCAGCAGAAGTTCCTTCATTTCTACCCTCGCCCTTGGGTCTAATCCGGAATTAGGCTCATCTAAAACTAAAAGCGCCGGATTATGGATCAGCGCCCTTGCCACGCAGAGCCGCTGCTTCATTCCCCTTGAAAGGGTATCTACAAAAACCTCCTTTTTATCGGAGAGATTTACAAGTTCCAAAAGATCGTCCGAGATCTTCTCGATCTCTTTAGAATTCATACGGTACATAGATCCGTAAAAATCCATATATTCCTTTACTTTCAGATTGTCGTACACCCCGAAAAAATCCGGTACATACCCAATCTGTTTTTTGATCTCTCTTTGACGGGCCAGCGCGTCTATGCCGTTGATCATGATCCCGCCTGCCGTAGGCAGCATCAGTCCGCATACCATGCGGATCGTAGTCGTTTTTCCCGCCCCGTTAGGTCCCACAAACCCGAACAGATCTCCCTTGGGAATATGCAGCGTCAGATCGTTCACAGCCTGAAACTTCCCATAACTCTTATATAAATGATTGATTTGAAGCATCTTATCTTTCCTCCGTTTCTGCATAGGAATAAAGACATCCGTAAGAAATCTCGCTGCACCTGCCGGTCGCTGCCTTTTCATAATCCTTCACGAGACCCGCTATGATAACGCAGGGCCGGTTCGAGGGTTTTGTTTCTTCCGCGATTCCAAGGCCTAAAACAAGAGCCGACATATCGTCCCTCTCATAGACATCGTTTGTCCTGTAACCGTATATATTGGCCAGATCATAGACCATAGTATCGTAATACTTCACCTCGTCTTTATAGACGCACTTGTTATCCGCCTGCTGCAGATCGACGGTTTCCCCTGCTTTTACATCGGAATAAACCAAAATATAAGAATCCGACCATACCGCCATATAAGCCATATCATAGTCCGTCCCGTTTGTGATCGTTCCCTGAGGGTCGCCGTTAAGTTCTATTCCACTTATATTCGAGCCTGTAATAGCCCCACTTGTTTCCGATCTGCCGCTTGCATAGAAATATCCGTTTTCAAAATTTTCTTTCGGCTTTAATCCTATGGACATCCCTTCACTATCATTGCTCACGATACAACGATACTCCCCTGCGCCGGTAGTGCTGACTCCATAATAACCGGATCCGTTAAATCCCGGCCCCGCTATTTCATACTTATCGTTTAAGGACACTCTCCATTCCTTTATACCGGAATGATATGCCAAAAAATAAGTATCCTCCTGATTACTGTCCGCCCGCTTTGCCGTTACGGAATATACTTTTGTTTCGTTTACTTTGGATCCCTGTCCAAAGAAAAATACCCCTGCAATAAAAATGAGGCCCAGCGCCGGCACCCCGATCCAATACCATTCGCTTTTTTTACATTTGCGTAAGATCAGATACATTACCGGCCCTACCAGCACAACATAAACTCCGATCAGCGCCTCGAGCCAGGTAAAATCCACCGACGTATTACTACTGTCTATATAAGAAAGCAGTCTCTGCCCTGTATAGTCCATATTGGAAAATCCGCCATAATGACTGTAACTGTTAGAGCGGTACATCGTCTCACTGTATAGGTTGCTGACCATATAAGTTTCCAGTTTCTGTAATTCCTTTTCCCCGAAGGAAAAATAAAAAACAGACGCAGCCCCGTCTCCGACAGCGCCGCAGACAGCAGGCTGTTCCGCACTTTCATAAAAATGGCTACGGCCATAATCCAACTTTGCAACCTCCATCTGCGAAAAATCTATCCCTGCCTCTTTATAGTCGTAATAATAGCCATATCCGCTATTATTACTTGATATTTCGTTTTCTTCACCCGGTTCGCTGATGTCTAATACTTCTATCCCTAAAAAATCTTCATCAAATCCCGAAAGGGTCTGATCCGCATACGCTCCCGTTCCGATCAGAAGCCATCCGCCGTCCTCTACCCACTTTTGAACCGCCTGGATATTCTCTTCCCCAAGCGCCGATACGTTAAACCGGTCGATGACTAAAAAGTAAAGCCCGTCCAAATACTCCTGCAGATTATCCTTATTAAGCTCAATCAGTTTAAGAGGATATTCCATATTATTTTTAATATAAAAATTCTCCCCTCCTGCGTCCATAAAACCCAGATCCGTATAATGATCGGATAAAATTCCTACCGGGATGCCGGTTATGGAATTGCCGAACACATTTTTCAGGGAAATCGACTGCATCATCTTTCCTTTTTCATTTAGAAAATTCAGTTCGCATATTCCTCGTACCGTATCCGCCGCACGTTCCGGTACCGTGATCGTAAACTGCTTTTTTCCTTCTGCCGGAAGCGTAAGCTCCGTATTATATGCGCAGTTATCAAAACCCGATCCGGTAAAGATCACTTGCACCGTACCGGTAAAATCCTCTCCTGCATTCTCTGCCGTCACCTGCATCACATAGTTTTTGTTATCCTTTTTTAGCATTTCCACACTGCCTGTAAACTGTTTTGTCTCTTCTTTGTCCTCTGCCGCAAATACCTCGCTTTTTTGTCCGCCGGCAAACAATATGGACAAACACAACAGTATCATATATACTGCCGTCTTCCGATTCCGCATAACGCTACCTCCCTGCGCTTGTTACCTTTTTCACATAATCGATCATATTTTTTCTATGATAGCACAATGTTTGCCATAAATCCTACAACTTTTACCAAAAAATTATTTAAGATTTTTTTAATTATCTTCCTTTTGTTGTAGAACTATTACATTTTGATTTCCGGTTGATTTTCGCCCTAAAGACTCTTGCTACTTCCGGAAAAATGCTTTATACTTCTTTTATCACATGAAAATCGGATTGTCCCTTGTGCAGTCTGCGTCAAATCTCACCAAAATTTTATTGTATAAGTTCTTTTAATAAATCTAAAGTTTCTTTGGAATCTGGCAGTCTCCTTTTTACTTTCCAAAATGAAATTCTGACCGAGATCTTGAAAAAAGAAAGGATGACCATTATGAGTTTTATCTTATCCGAATTTGATGAGAAAGCCTATGCAGAGGTAATCCGTGAAGACGGCTATGCAGAAGGCTTCGACAATGGCTTTGATAACGGTTTCAACAGTTGTCAGCAAAAACTCCTTGAATTGACTTCAAAACTTCTTGCTGCAAAGCGTTATGACGACCTTAAAAAATCTACGGAAAATAACGATTTTCTAGAAAGCCTGTATCAGGAATTTAAGCTGAAATAATCCAAAATATACTTGGACACCACAAGATTCCTCCGGCAAAAAAATTCCCTTATATAAGATGAGAAATGCCTCCAAAGACATTTCTCCGTCAAATATCGCCTTCCATTCCTGATAGGAAACTGCCCCTGAATGCAAATATTCACATTCAGGGGCAGACCGCCGCTTCTTTTTTCTTTTTCTTCTTTTTGGTATCGGATCCAACCCTATTTATACATATACCTCTCTGTTTCCAAAACTTAGTGGCATCCGTATAACCTTTGTCATTAGAAATACTGTACATTCTGCATTCGGATGAATAGCAATCAAATAAGACAATACTCCCATTAACTGCTGATCCAGCGCATTATTTCCCTCTGCACACTCCATCTGTCCCCAACATTCTCCGTATCTATCAAATAATATTTTTTCTTCATTCCCATTCCTCATTTTCCAATATCTGCATGGCGGCCTCCTTATATGCCGCCTCTGTCTTATCATCAAACAGCGCCCACATGACCATATCAAATATCCCCTTATGTTCGGTTAAGTATTCTTTCACTGTACCGATTGCTATTTTTGCCGCCCTCTCTACCGGAAAAGCATAAATTCCCGTAGAGACGGACGGAAACGCAATCGTCCTGATTTGCTTCTTCCCCGCCAATTCCAAAGAATTATGATAACAGTCCATAAGCAGCTTGTCTTCATTATGACTGCCCCCATTCCACACCGGCCCCACAGTATGGATGACATATTCACACGGAAGCTTATATGCTTTCGTTATTTTAGCCTGCCCTGTTCTACATCCGCCAAGCAGACGGCACTCCGACAGAAGTTCAGGCCCTGCCGCCCTATGAATCGCTCCATCCACACCTCCGCCGCCAAGAAGGCTGCTGTTTGCAGCGTTTACAATTGCCTCAACACAATCAAGTTTCGTAATGTCACCTTTTATTAATCTTATCATTTTTATACCCCATGTCCGCTTTGGCAGACTCATTTTATCCAAATGAAATAATCAAAATAATATTTGTAAAATTTTTCATCACTCGAACTCGGTGTGTTCTTTGTTGTTCTTAACTTCTTTTATTTAAATTTTGTGTAAATACACGCTCTTTTTTACTTCAATTACATCATTTATTATGGCTTGCTGATTTTTTGTTGCCAAAATGTTGCCAATACACTTCCTTTTACAAGTATACTCTTCGTTATATTTATTGGTCAAGCAACGTTATTCCCCATTTCTGTGTAATATAATCTTTTAGACATATAACTTTTATTTTAATAGCAGCATTGTCGCTATCAAGATAACATTTTTTGATATCCCCATCAATACCTGGAATAATATGAAGAATTCTCGTTTCATCTTCAACAGATGTCTTTAATAAACTTCCATCCTTGACCTTCGATGATAACTCCCAACACACAATATACCCCTCAAAATAGATGACTACGTCATACTTAACTTCAGGCATTGTTTCAAGGGATTGCTCAGCATACACATATTTTTTTACATAATAATCTGCAGCTATTTCACCATATGTATCAAACAATTTAAGTTAGCAACCCCCATTTCAAATGGGGGTTTATTTATAACCCCTCCGGGGTCTGTTACTGGTTCCGCCAGAGGCGGGTTCGCAAGCACCATTAGTACTGGTTGCCTCCGGCGGAGGCTCTTTTACTTATTGCTTTCCTCCAGCTTATCGTTTTCCTCTTGTTCCCGAATATAATTTCGGATTGTTTCCTCATTCACATTTCCCACTGTTGCCACATAATATCCTCTTGCCCACAAATGCCGTTCTCCCCACTTTGTCCGCATCTCCGGGTGTCTGTCATAAAACATCAGTGCACTCTTCCCTTTCAGATATGACATGACTTCTGACACACTCATCTTAGGCGGTATTGCTACGTACATATGAATATGATCCACACATACCTTCCCTTCGATAAGCTGTATTCCCTTCATCTCACATAGCTTTTTGATGATCTCTACTAAGTCCTTTTTATTACTTCCGTACATTACCTTTTTCCGGTACTTCGGAATAAACACTATATGATACGTGCAATTCCACCGTGTATGTTGTATACTTTGATTATCCATTCATGGATACCTCCTTTGATTTTTGTCGTGGCTGCGAACCCACTTCATTATATCATTGGAGGTTTTTTCTGGTGCTCTAGGCAACGCTACTGCTTATTCCATTCTCCCCATCTCAGATGGGGGATTAAAATACGTTTTCATTAACTCAATAACCAATTTATCTTGTCCTCTTATTTCACTTATTGTGATGATAATTTTGAATTCTGTTGCTCCTCAATCGTATGCATTATGCAATGCTTCTCGAAAAAGTTCCAACGGATCTCCAAAGTCACTTGCTATTTCCAAAAATTCTGCCGATTCATTTACCTTTGGAATTATTTTTTCCCATTCCGCCATTTTTTCCTCCGTTTCTCACACAGCTTCTGTATTTCTGCCCACCTAATTATATCAAAATTATTTTATGTGCCATAATTATACTTTTTTAATCCTTCAACCTTTCCCCAATATCAGATGCACTATATAATACTCTCATTACAATAACGCTCTCATTCTCAATCACATAGAAAACCGAATAATTATCTACCACCAACTGCCTTAACCCCATTGCCCGTTCTTGCTCCGATTCCATAAGTCTTACTTTTTCTGGAAACAGTTTTAGCTCCTCGATAGCTTTCGCAATCCGGTTATATTGTCCTATTGCATTTTCTGGTGCTTGGAGCTGTATCGCAATATAGTTATAGATTTCCTCCATATCCGCTAATGCCTTATCTGTGATCTGTACCT
>CAJTWM010000038.1 GCA_910579805.1 uncultured Lachnospiraceae bacterium
CATCTCCGTTTTTATTTCCATTATAACGGATAATGGAGCAGTTTGTTCACATTTTATTTACTCATGCGTTTGTCGTGACCTTTAAACCTTTAGACCTTTAGATGCAACCGTCAGAACATACCTTTGGAATCCCGCGTTCATAATCGCGGTTTCCGGCGGCGGTCTTCCATTATGCTTTCAGGAGCGCACTTGTCTCTCTTGCGATCGCAAGCTCTTCATTGGTCGGTATTACAAGGACCTTTGTCTTGGAATCCTGCGTAGAAATGACAACGTCCTCTCCTCGTTTTGCATTTGCCTCTTTATCCAGTTCAATGCCCAGATATCCTAAGTAAGCGCAAACTCTCTCACGGGTCGTACTGCCGTTCTCCCCTACCCCTGCCGTAAAGCAGATCGCGTCTACGCCGTTCATCGCCGCCACATAAGCGCCAATATATTTGGCCACACGGTAGTCAAATGCATCCAACGTAAGCTTCGCTTTTTCATTTCCCTCTCCCGCTGCCTTTTCCAAATCGCGGAAATCAGAAGATACATTGCCGGACAGACCGTATACTCCAGATTTTTTATTTAATATGTTCATCACCTCGTCGATACCAAGGCCCTCTTTATGCGCCAAAAATTCCATAATGGCCGGATCTATATCGCCTGAACGGGTTCCCATGATCAGGCCCTCTAAAGGCGTAAGTCCCATGGAAGTATCGATACATTTTCCGTTCTGTACCGCTGAAACACTGGCGCCGTTCCCCAAATGACACACAATGATCTTCATATCTTCATATTTTTCGCCAAGAAACTCTGCCGCCCTCTTAGACACATAGGAATGGCTCGTCCCGTGAAAACCGTACTTTCTTACTTTATACTTCTCATAGTACTCATAAGGGAGTCCGTACATATAAGCTTTTGCCGGCATAGTCTGGTGAAAAGCGGTGTCAAATACGGCTACCATCGGCGTCTGATCCATTAATTCCCGGCAGGAGCGGATACCGATCAGGTTTGCCGGATTATGGAGAGGCGCTAAATCGTTGCATGCCTCGATCGCCTTCATCACTTCGTCGTCGATCACCGTGGAAGAAGCAAATTTTTCTCCGCCATGTACGATGCGGTGCCCTACCGCATTGATCTCCGACAGGCTCTTTACCACGCCCGTTTTTTCGTTTGTAAGCGCTTCAAGTACCAGCCTGATGGCCTCCGTATGATCCGGCATTGGCGTCACCGTTTCTTCTTTTTCTCCCTCCGCCGGCGTATAAGTGATCCGGCTTCCTTCAATACCGATCCTCTCGCAAAGGCCTTTTGCGATCCACTTTTCCGTCCCGGAATCAATCAATTGAAATTTCAGAGATGAACTTCCGCAGTTGATAACCAAAATGTTCATTTTTTAAAATACCCCTTTCCCCTTGGCCGGATCTGCTCCCACAGGCGCAAATCTACCATTGCATATTTCCGTTTTCCTTACATGTTCTGAGCCTGTACCGCCGTCAACGCAACGACGCCCACAATGTCCTGCCACGAACATCCTCTTGAAAGATCGTTGACCGGTTTTGCGATCCCCTGCAGCATCGGCCCGTAAGCGTCGGCTTTCGCCAGTCTCTGCACCAGTTTATATCCGATGTTACCGCAGTCAAGGTTGGGGAATATCAATACATTGGCTTTCCCCGCCACTTCGGAACCGGGCGCTTTGGATTTGGCTACGGATGGCACCAAGGCCGCGTCCGTCTGCAGTTCTCCGTCAATCATAAGATTCGGATATTCCTCCCTTGCGATCTTTGTCGCCTCCACCACCTTGTCTACCAGCGCATGTTTGGCGCTGCCCTTTGTAGAATGGGAAAGCATGGCAATGATCGGCTTCGAACCGATCAGACTCTTAAAGCTTTTCGCCGAGGTGTCTGCAATCGCCGCAAGCTCCTCTGCCGTCGGATCCTGATTCAGTCCGCAGTCCGCAAAAAGGAAAGTACCGTTATCTCCGAAATCACAATTGGGAACGTCTAAAATAAAGAAGCCGGAAACCAGTTTGATACCCGGCGCAGTCTTTAAGATCTGCAGCGCCGGCCTTAGAGTATCTGCCGTAGAGTGGCAGGCTCCCGCCACCATGCCGTCCGCATGGTTCGCCTTTACCATAACGATGCCGAAAGTCAGATAGTCGGATAATAAGATCTCCCTCGCCTTTTCCATAGTCATGCCCTTTGACTTTCTTGTTTCGTATAAAAGCTCGACGTATTCCTCCAGCCTGTCGGAGGTAGACGGATTAATTACCTGAAGTCCTGTAAGATCCACTTCCAGCCATCCGGCGCCGTCATGAATCTTCTCCTCATTGCCTATCATAATAATATTGGCGATTCCCTCCTGAAGGATCTGGGCTGCCGCGATCAATGTCCTTTTATCCGTAGACTCCGGCAGTATGATCGTTTTTTTATCCTGTCTTGCACGTTCTTTAATCCTATCGATATATGCCATACTGACAGTTCTCCTTTCTGCTCGTTTTGTTTACTATCATAGAAATACGAAATTTCCGATCGTTATTGTTCCGTATTGTTTCGCTGAGTTTATTATATATGAAACTGTTTGTCTTATCAACATGTAAGCTCTTACAAATTGTGCAAAATTAAATACAATCACCAGTTCGTTTTTTGCCGGCATTTCCGTAAAAGATAAGCCAGATAATAATTTGGATTGTACGAAACAAAAAACAATGTTAAACTAGAATGTGTCAGCACACTGGTGTTCCATTTTCCAATTGGCCACACTTTTTACGAAGTCCGGAATTTCCTTATACAAGGCGTTTGAGGGAGGCGATGCGGTAGCATCGTTGACCGGAAACAACGCAGCAGAGGAGAATTCCGGCAAGCAAAAATGTGTAGTTAATCGGTAAATGGAGCACCAGCATTAACGATTGACCCGGGAGGATTTTTTATGAAAGTAGTTGGTATCATCGCAGAATATAATCCGTTTCACAACGGACATAAAGTTCACATAGAAGACGCAAAAAAATTAACCGGCGCGGACTACTGTATCGTCGTTATGAGCGGGAACTTCGTCCAACGCGGCGATCCGGCCATGATAGACAAATACGCGCGGACGAAGATGGCTTTGTTAAACGGCGCTGATCTTGTGATCGAACTTCCCGTTTATTATGCCGTAAGCAGCGCGGAAAATTTTGCCGCGGGAGCGGTTTCTCTTTTGGATCGTCTGGGTATTGTTGACGCCGTCTGTTTCGGCAGCGAGTGCGGCGATATTTCGATTCTGAAAACGTTTGCGGAGATTCTCTCGGAAGAGTCTTCCGCATTTTCAGAAGCCCTGAAAAATAATGTAAGGGACGGACTTTCCTATCCCGTCGCCCGCAACAATGCCCTTGCCGCCGTCCATCAGGAACTTGCCGGGCATATGGATGTGCTGTCCTCTCCCAATAACATTCTGGGGATCGAATACATAAAAGCCCTGCTCCGCCGTAGCAGTTCCGTTACTCCGGTCGCCAGCTTAAGAACCGGCAGCGATTACCATGACACTTCTCTCTTACAGGCAACCAGCTCCGCCGTTGCCATCCGGCATTCTCTGGAGCAAAGGGACAATTTATTGTTGATTGCAAACAAGATACCTTCCAACGTATACCAGATCATGGAAGAACACTTCCATGTCAATTATCCGATCTATCAGCAGGATCTTTCCCTGCTTTTGAAATATAAACTGCTACTGTACGGGAACAGCGGCTATACGGACTTCGTAGACGTCAACGACGACCTGTCGGATAAAATCTTGAAAAATCTGGAGTCCTATACCGGATTTCAGGACTTTTGCGGATTATTGAATTCCAAAGACATGACCTACACCCGGATCAGCCGCTGTCTGCTTCACATCCTGCTTGACATAAAAAAGGATACGCTCAGCCAGTTCATAGCCGACGACTATGTTTATTACGCAAGGATTCTGGGGCTTAGGCAAAGCGCCGCCGAGCTTTTGAACGTCATGAAAAAGAACGCCTCTCTGCCGCTCATCTCCAAACTCGCGGACGCAAAAGACGTTCTTAAAAACTCCGATTACGCTGTCCGTATGTTAAACAGTGATATTTTCGCATCCCATGTATATGATGCAGTGGCTACCGACAAGTTCCATACCGCGCTGCCAAATGAATACCGAAGACAAATCGTTAAGGTAAGATAATAACAGAACGCTCCCTGTCGCCGCATTATTTTACGACAATGTTGACAATCCTTCCTGGGACATAAATCTCTTTTACAATATTCCCCGATAATTTTTCTCCCAAGGCTTCTTTTCCTGCGGCAATGGCGGCATCTTTTTCCATATCTTTGGGAACCCTGATCGTCGCGCGCATTTTGCCATTGATCTGCACTGCGATCTCCACGGTCGATTCTACCGTTTTCGCCTCGTCAAACGCAGGCCATTCGGTTTGGTATACTTTACCGGCATATCCTGTTCTCTCCCATAATTCCTCCGTAATATGGGGCGCTACCGGATTGAGCAGGGTAAGCAGTGTCTGAAACTCGGCATGGTTTACCGCATTTTTCTTATAAAACTCATTGACCAGAGACATCATTGCCGCAATCGCCGTATTATATTTCAGATTCTCAAAATCGGAACTTACTTTTTTCACGGTCTGATGCATTTTGGTTTCCAGATCTTCGGAATAAGCGTCTCCGTCCGTAAGGATATCCTGCAGTTTCCATACTCTCTCAAGGAACCTCCGGCAGCCTTTCACCCCGTCTTCCGACCATGACGCACTTAAATCAAAAGCGCCGATAAACATTTCATAGGTACGGAGCGTATCTGCACCGTAATCCATCACAATGTCGTCCGGATTTACCACGTTTCCTCTGGACTTTGACATTTTTTCCCCGTTAGACCCTAAAATCATTCCGTGGGAAGTTCTCTTCTGATACGGTTCCGGACAAGGTACAACGCCCTGATCATATAAAAATTTATGCCAAAAACGGGAATAGAGCAAATGCAGCGTAGTATGCTCCATACCGCCGTTATACCAGTCTACCGGAAGCCAGTACGAAAGGGCCTCTTTACTTGCCAGCGCTTCTTTGTTATCAGGATCAGTATATCTTAAGAAATACCAGGACGATCCCGCCCACTGAGGCATCGTATCTGTTTCTCTCTTTGCCGGCCCGCCGCAGCATGGGCAGGTAGCATTGACCCAGTCGGTCATTGCCGCCAAAGGCGATTCCCCGTTATCGGTGGGCATATAACTTTCCACTTCAGGAAGTTCTAACGGCAGCTCGCTTTCTTCCAAAGGCACGAACCCGCATTTTTCACATTGTACGATCGGAATCGGTTCTCCCCAGTATCTTTGTCTTGAAAATACCCAATCCCTTAATTTAAAGTTGGTCTTTTTCGTTCCGATCTTCTTTTCTTCCAAAAATTCCACGATCTTTTTCTTTGCATCGGCAACGGATAATCCGTTTAAAAATTCGGAATTTACCAGTTTTCCCGTAGCTACATCCGAATATACGGCTTCTTCTACGCTGACCGGGCTTCCCGCCACTACTTCGATGATCGGAAGGCCGAACTTTTTCGCAAATTCCCAGTCTCTTTCATCATGCGCCGGAACTGCCATGATTGCGCCGGTTCCGTAAGTCATAAGAACATAATCGGAGATCCAGATTGGAATTTCTTTCCCGTTTACCGGATTGACGGCGCGTAACCCGTCAATCTCCACGCCGGTCTTTTCTTTTGCCAGCTCGGTACGCTCAAAATCTGACTTTTTACTTGCCATATCCCGATATGCTTCTATCTCGTCCCAGTTTCCGATCTCTTCTTTATATTTGTCGATCAGCGGATGTTCCGGGGAAACTACCATATAAGTAGCGCCGAACAAAGTATCCGGCCTTGTGGTATAAATCCTCAATTTATCTTCTTTTCCCTGAATGCAAAAGTCTACTTCCGCTCCTTCTGATTTACCGATCCAATTTTTCTGCGATACTTTCACTCTCTCAATATAATCCACCGTATCCAGATCTTGTATCAGTTTATCCGCATATTCCGTGATTTTTAACATCCACTGGCTTTTTACCTTACGGACTACTTCCGCGCCGCAGCGCTCGCACACGCCGTTTACCACTTCCTCGTTGGCAAGGCCTACTTTACAGGAAGTACACCAATTGATCGGCATTTCGCTCTTATAGGCAAGGCCCGCTTTAAATAATTTCAGAAAGATCCACTGTGTCCACTTATAATAATTCGGATCAGTGGTATTGACTTCCCTTTCCCAATCGAAAGAATAGCCAAGCGCATGGAGCTGCCCTTTAAAACGTTCTACATTGTTTTTGGTCACAATCTTCGGATGGATATGATTTTTGATCGCATAGTTTTCCGTAGGCAGTCCGAAAGCGTCCCATCCCATAGGATAAAGTACGTTATATCCCTGCATTCTTCTTTTTCTTGCTACGATATCCAACGCCGTATACGGTCTCGGATGCCCTACATGAAGCCCCTGTCCCGAAGGATAAGGAAACTCTACAAGGGCATAATATTTGGGTTTGGAATAGTCGTTCGAAGTTGCAAACGCTTTCTCCTTATCCCATATTTCCTGCCATTTTAATTCTACTTCTCTGTGATTGTATGGTTCTGCCATAATTCCCTCCTAATAATCAAAGCGGTTTCTCCTTATTCTCTCCCATTCCTTCCGATACTTGATCTTACAGGCCTTCTACCGAATATTAGTCTGCCGCTTTTGTAATATAAAAGCCCTTCTATCTCCTTATTTAGAGACGAAAGGGCTTCTGTTCCGTGGTACCACTCTAATTCACATATACTGCGCACTCATTGATCCTGTAACGGGGATTTCCGCTTTTAGCTACTGCAAACATTTCACTAAAAGAACTCAGAGGCGAGTTGGAAGTTTACTTTACTGCCTCGCACCTGCCGGCAGCTCTCTGAAAAAGATAGGCTTTTAATACTCCTCTTCAACGTTTTTGTCTATTCAAGTTTTAATTATTTTACATAGAATCCGATTTTTTGTCAAGAGACTTCTAATTTTTTGCTGACAACCCCGACAAACCTAGACAGCACTCAGATATAAGCAGTCATTAGCAGCACAAACGACACAGGCTCAGTCCCGGCCGATCAAGTTCCTTGGCTCTACCTTCCTTATCTTTCCCGCAGACGCATACGCGAATAAAGTAAACAACATCATAACCCCCAACGCCGGAAACGCCATCTGCCAAATCCCAAGCTCTGAAGAAAAACTGCTGATCCCCGCCATTTTCAGAAAAAAGCCAACGATCCTGTCCGTAAACGCCGCGCTGAAAACACATCCCAGCACAGCCCCTATCAACGCTACCGTCGTAAACCTTAAAGCAAACGTTATTCTAAGGGCTCCGGTGGAAAATCCGAGGGCTTTATAAATTCCCAGATCGCTTTGCTCTCTATAAAGTATCTTGCTGCCTGTCATGATAATAACGACAAAGATAAAAATGACCGTAACGGCATACATTAAGATCCCTATCGCCTCCATCGCCGCTAAAATGCTGTCTGTACCCGACCATACATTATCGTCTATTTGAATCCTGTCACCATAAACCACCGTAAGATTTTCTACGATCTTACCTTTCTTTTCCGGCTCATGCAGCCTGTAATATGCGAAAAAGTCCGTCTCTCCCGATCCGAAACGTGCAAAGCCTTCTTTGGAGATTCCGAAATTATCTCCCATATCATTGGCGCATTGATAAATTCCTGATATAATAAAGTCAAGCGTCTTTCCGTTGCAAGTGACCTGTACCGTATCTCCGGGCTTTACCTGCAATTGGCCTGCCACAAATTCCGTCAGCAGCGCTTCATTGTCATATAAGCATGTTCTTCCTTCCAGTATATTGTAGTATTCCGGATTTTCACAAATATTCATCATATAATTCATTCCGTTCAGTTCAGCACGCCCGATCAAATATTCATAATGATCTTCTATCTCACTGTCCCCGCGTATCACGGTTTCTATTTCTTCTTTTGTTATTTCCCTGTCAAGGATCCGTACGCCCATATCATAAGGCACCGCATTAAAACTGCGAAGCATACCCTCTCCGTCCGGCCCAAGCCATGCGTCGATCCTTGCCGTCAGCGACAAAAAAAATACCAAAAGCACCGTGACCAGCCCTGCGCTGATATACTGTTTTTTCCCTGAAACAAGCTGTCTTAACGCAAGATGAAGATGCAACGCTTTCTTTCTGACCGGCATCGTAAATCTGCTTTTAAAATAAATATCTTCCGCCCCGCCCCGTATCGCCCGGATCGGCGTGATCTTGTCAATTTTGGCCGTTTTGGAAAAAATAAATCCGGTCAGGATCAAAAGGATCAAAAGCAACGTTTCCGCCACAACGTCTGCCGGAAGAACCGTCGGTATCATCAGCCCTGTGGCCGGTACCGTAATCCGGTTTATGACAGAAATAACCGGTATGGACACCGGAATGCCAACCCCCATTCCTAAAAGAATCGGCGTCATATATTGCAGGATTTTGATAAGCTGCAGCATTCCCTTTGTAAATCCCACTGCTTTCAAAATACCCATATCCACATAGTCCTGCTCAATACTGCTTACGATACTATGGCTGAGTACCAACATCGCTACCACTAAAAGCACCAACACAAATACGAGAAAAAATCCGGAAAAAATATTTTGCAGGATCAGCATAAATCCCATCATCGTCCCTTTCTGGTAAGTGAAAGACCCAAACCTGCCAAGTTCCGTTTCCTCATTTAATGTTTTTTGGAGTTCAATAAGGGCGCTTCCTTTTTCTTCTTTAAAAATATGGATTGCGGCGCCGTATCCGCCCATCCCGGTATCCGCCATCCTTTTCGTAAGACGTTCCATATCCTGACCGTTTATCAGCATAGTCTTTAACCCCATCATAGAACTCCCCGCAACAGGATCTTCAAAATACCCCTTGATCGTAAAAACCTCCACATCCTCCTCTCCTGCTATTTCCACTTCAACCTTATCCCCGATCCTTGCATGATAAAGCGTAGTAAAGCAGGGCGGGACATACATTTCCCCTTGTTGCAGATTCTCCGGGTTATCTTCTATTCCCGTTAAATTCTCTTTATAAATATAGTAATCATATTTTGTATCCGGATATTTTACCGCTAAGCCGTTCCCGCCTGTCACCTCCCAGCCGTTCACATTATAGCTGATATAAAGAACCTCCTGCGATTCTGCTTTTCCTACCCCCTCCGTTCCTTCTATCTGTGCCAGCAAAACGTTGATTTCATCCTGTTCTCCGACTACCCAGCTTGTAACATCTCCAAATCCAAGTCTGTCTATCTGTTCCTCTTCATATTCGCTGCTGTTTTTCCATATCGTAAGTACCGCGCAAAGCGCTACCGTAATAATAAAGATCAAAACAAAGACCCCGATAAAGCTCCCCTTTTGGCGCTTTATATTCGCTCTCAATAACGTCACATATTTCATATTAACCTCCATGCGCGGCTCTGCCGCAACTCAAATCCGGATGAGGAATGCCATATTATCCGTCTGCTTCAGCAGGCATACCAACCCGTTTTTACGATCCTTACCATAACATTGAAGAAAGCCATGCATCTATCTGTTTTTCCCTCATTTTTGCCTCTTCCTCTCCATATGGCTGCATTGTCATTTCTCCGATGATCTTCCCGTCCTCAATATATAAAAACCGGTTACCGTGAATCGCCGCCCTCATATCATGGGTCACCATAAGGATGCTCTGTCCCTCTTTGTTTAACGCGGTCAAAAGATGCAATACTTCCTCCGTATTTCTTTTATTCAGCGCTCCCGTCGGTTCGTCCGCAAAAAGAATGCCGGGATCGTTGATCATGGCTCTCGCGATCGCCGCACGCTGTGCCTCTCCTCCGGACACCTGCATAGGCAGTCTGTCTTTCGCTTTCTCCACATTCATTTTCCGCAAAAGTTCCAGCGCTTTTTCATTCACTTCCTTTGCCGTCTTACTTTCGGAAAGATACCCTGTTACCGCCACATTTTCAAATAACGTAAGATTACTGACCAAATGGCTTTGCTGGAATACAAAGCCAAATTCTTTTGCCCGTAAGAGCGCCATTTTCTTTTCTGAAAGCCCCGTAACTTCACTGTCCTTATAATACACCTTTCCGCCGGTAGGTTTATCCATTCCGCTTAAGGCATATAATAATGTTGATTTCCCTGCGCCTGAAGATCCCATGATAACGGTAAAATCACCCTCATACACTTCCATATTTACCATATTCAGCACATGATTCTGCCCTCCGTTATTGGCAAAACTTTTTGCCACATCTACCGCTTTTAAAATTTTCTGCTTCATATCCTCTCCTATCTGTACGCATCAGTCCACATAGCCGTTTTCCTATCGTACATGCCTATTCTGTTTCCTTCCTTTTCAAATCTAACAGATAAATTATTAAGAAGTCTTTAAGAAAGGGCTTTAGAAAGCTGTAAAGTTAAAAACTGGCATTTTACGAAAATTTCCGTAAAATGCCAGCCTGTTTCGATTATGTTTAGGAAACTGCAGCCAAAACAGGAAAAGATAATATGGCCTCTAACCCGTCTTTTCGATTGACAAGCCGCACCGTCCCCCTCATCCGTTCCATGATATATTTTACGATATACAGTCCCAGTCCCGATCCTTGTTTCTCCCCTGCATTCTTTCCCCGGTAAAACTTCTCAAAAATAAACGGCATATCTTCCGGCAGGATTCCTTCCCCATAATCGCGCACATGAATCTCAAACTCCTTTTCCGACTGCAGCGCCCATACCTCAATCTTGGATTCCGGCGCATATTTTTTTGCATTATTTAACAAATTCTCAACGGCCTGCGCTGCCCGCTTTTCATCAGCCATGACCTGCGCCTGCGGAACCGGTTTTTTAAGCGTGATACGTTCCTCCCAAAGATCTTCCACGATCGTCTCCAATACTGCGCCCATATCCACTTTCCGCTCTTTGATCTCTAAACGCTCTAATTCCGACAAAGAATGCAGCACCAGATCATTAGTCAGCTTCGTAACTTCGTCGCATTTTTTCAGAATGACCTGTAAATATCTCTCCCGCGTTTCATAATCGGCGCTCAGATTTGCCTCCATCCCCTCCGCGTAAGCGCGTATGGATGCGATAGGGGTTTTAATATCATGTGACAGCGCCGCTATGATCGTTTTATTTTCCCGTATCGCCTGCTCTTCCCTTTTCTTTGCGAAAAGTAATTCCTCCCGCATATGGTCGAACGCCCATGTGAAATCGCCGAAAAAGTTCGTCCTTTCCTGCCGCAGTTCTACGCGCAGATCCCCTTTTGCGATTTTGTGTGCATAATCTTCCAATTTCCCAAAGGGCCGGATCAGTTTATAGTAAAAGTATAGAAACAAAGCGCCCGCATAGACAAACAAAAAAACAAAATAGGCGGCCCCTTTTTTCTTTATCTCCTTTTTCTGTTCTTTTGTTGAAACCCTCTTTACTTCCTCCTGCAGTTTTTCGAACTGGGCCTTGGCAGGATTGCTCCCGTCCTCCCTTGCCGTAAGCTGCACGATCTCATTTAACAGCACATTCAGATTTTCCGTATCTTCTTTTCCTATTCCGTTTTCCAGTAAAAAAGTATACCCTGTAAAAAGAAGAAACAGGATTCCTGTACAAATACAAAACGTTTTGATGATCTGACCTTTCATATATCGCTCCAAACCTATTCGGACTTTGCACATTCCAATTTATAGCCAACGCCCCACACCGTTTTGATCCATTCAGGCTTTGCCGGATCTTTTTCTAATTTTTCTCTCAGCCATCTGATATGTACGGCAACGGTAGCGATCTCCGCCTCCGAAAAAATGCCCCAGACTTCATGCAGGATTTCTTCTTTGGAAACGGCCTGTCCCTGATAGACGCACAAAAATTTTAATACGTCAAATTCTTTGAGCGCCAGTTTCATTTCTTTCCCATCTTTTAACACCACTCTCGTTCCGGTATCTATTTTTATATTTCCAAACTCATATACCGGCGCATCAGCACCATCATGATAAGTCCTGCGCATAAGAGCATTTATCCTTGCCAATAACTCTTTCAAGGAATAAGGCTTCTCCAAATAATCATCCCCGCCGGTATCTAATCCCGCGATCTTGTCGTCCTCACGGGTTCTGGCGCTGGCAAAGATAATCGGCACGCGGGACACCCTCCTTAGCTCTTCGCACAAATAAAAGCCGTCTCCGTCCGGCAGGTTAATGTCCAATAAAATCAAATGGAACTGCCTGTCCCGCAATATATCAAATGCCTGTTCACAGTCCGTTACAACCACTGCTTCATAATCGTAGGTTCTAAGCATATCCGCAACAATAGCCGACAAGTCTTTATCGTCGTCTACAATCAGTATCGTTTTCTTCAAATTTAATCCTCCGACTCTTTCCTTATCCGCAAAAGGTATTTCTTCCCAATCTTTTCCATCGGTATTTCCACCAAATGTCTTGCCGCAAAACAGCCTGCCACCGTACACCCTATGCCAATAATCAATACCGCATTCATGGAAAGGGGATAACGGTTTTTTATCATTTCAATTCCGTCCATCACCGCCGCATGAGTCAGATAGATCGTATAAGAATAAGAATCCATCACATTGACGATCCGTTGCAGCCTTTCATTCTCTATCCGTATTTCCTTTGCCATGATAATCAGGATCAAAAACAACATCGAACACGCGTTATGCGTCAATGTACGATTGATCGCAATGCTTCCAAGTGCAAAGGCAATACAGCCTATTACAAGTTCCCTTTCTTTTCCCTCTTTATTGGCAAAATAGAACATAATACCGAGTATAAAATAATGAAGATAAAAGACCGGCATTCCGTAATCCACTTTTCCCAAACAAAAATAAGAAAGCAGATAAAGTCCTCCCCACAAAACTACCGCGCCTTTCAAAGAAACCACATAGCGCTTTAAAAGCGGTACAAAAAGATAAAATAACACAAATATGCCTACCGTCCATGTGGAACATAAATTTACCCAGAAATTCTTATCCGCCGGTATCCATGTCGAAATCAGCAGAAAATATCTCGGCCAGCCGATTCCGCTGGAATCTATAGGCACGCTTTTTAAAATAAACTCATAAAGCACCAGATTATACAAAATGAGCGCATAATAAAGCGGCAAAATCTTAAACGCCCTCTTTATAAAATAACACAAACATCCCCTTTTCCTGTCTTCATTTTCTAATTCTTTGGAACAAAATCCAAAAAAACCGCTTAAAATAAAAAATAAATAAACTCCCCTCGCTCCAAAATCCATGATCTTTTCCGCCGCGCCCTCTACTCCCATCTGCGAACCGAGATGGCATAAAAACACGCCGATACAGGCTATCACTCGTAACATCTGTAACCCTGCTGATCTTATCATATTCTGCTCTTTGCCCTGTGTCCGCCCATTTTTCTACAGGGTAATTTCCTCCTTTTTGGCATTGATCCAAACTCTCCGGAAATGCAGAAATCATTATATTGTCCTGTCCGTAATTTCCCTTACAAACCCACGAAACGCCTTTTATCCGATACAGCTCATATAGTAAGCATAAATCCTGCTATAAGTAGAAGTATCGTAATGAAAACCGTCGTCCTCTCTCGTTGCAAAACCGTTATTTACAAGATACCCGTACAGATCAATCCACTGCACGCCTGCCGTAATTCCGTTTTGCAGGGAGGCATTGAACTCTACTGCCTCGTCGTTCGTATGGTACGGATTCTCGTTACACGGTCCCACCGTCGCATAATAGACTACCGCGCCTCTATCGATCCAATCCGTGCATACTTCGTTCATCTTGTAAATATAAGTGTCGATCTTATCAGGATCGTTCGCTCCAAGATTTATAATTACTTTTGTTCCTTGTCCAATATACGGGTCTGCCGTCGGTACTGCATCGCTTGCAAACCAACTGATCCCTTTCGCGAAATCTGCAATCCAGACACAGGCATTTTCTCCTGCGCAGTTTTTCATTTCCGCCGTTCTGGAATCGCCGATCAAAATCACATTCGTCGTATCGACATTTCCAGCAATATTGGAAGAAGCAGCCGGTTCTGTCTGCCGTAAGGGTTCTGCCTGTAAATATTTGTCACTCACATACCCTACGGTTTCGTTATATGCAATCTCATACCACCCGGTAGACGCTTCTCCAGTCACTCTCACCTCTTGTCCGGCTCTGAGCGCTCCTACCCTTTCGAAATCGGTAGACGGTCCTTCACGCACATTTACCGCGGCTGACGCATACATCCTTACTTCTTCCATCTGAGTAGTAGTATACCCCATTTCTTTTGTTTCTACAACCTGCCCATCTTTTTTGTCAGACGTTTTTCCCGCCTCTTCCTCTGATTCATACTGCGTTAAATCCTCTTCCTTAGTTTCCTTTTGAGATCTTATTTCCGTCTCTGGCATTGTCGTTTCCGACAGACTTTCCGTTTCTTCTTCCCGCCCTTCTTTTTTCTCTTCCGTTTCCTCTTCTTCCCGTATTTCCGCGGTTTGCCGCACATCTGCCACGGTCTGGCTTTTGCGGGCGCAGCCGGAAAAAAGAAGGGAAAAAAGCAAAACGGACAAAACGATTTTCCCTTTTGTTTTTCTCATATCCTTTCTCTCTTTCTTACTTCAACAGCAGCCCGCAACAGCTTTCCCGGCTTATTCTTAAATTTTTCTTAAAACCGTATTTCATGCTCTTATTCGATACCTCTCACTGCATTTAACCCATATCCTTCCATATAAGTCAGTTTGATAGTATCCCCTTCTTTATATCTTACAATTCCGATCAGGTTTTCCTGAGACATATCCACGTCAAAAATATCTTCGTTGTTTTCCAGACAAATATAGTAATGCGTAGTTCCTTCCAATACGACCGGCGCGATAGCTTCTATCCTGCCGCTTGCCGTAAGCATACTGTCCGCCGCCGCGCTGACGATCCCGTTGGTATTGAGCAATTCGTTATAATTTTTTTCACATTCTCTTATCGTATCGCCGATAGCTACCCATTGATATTTTTGGACATTCACCATGGCATACTTTTTCACCAGTCCCGCGTCGTCCTTTAACGCCATGAAATAAGTCGGTTCGCCGGCGATATTTAAAAGTAAGGGGAACGTCGCCCGGTATCCCAGATTTTGCACCTGTCCTTCTGCGGAAGACATAGCCGAATCCTCAATCGCGCCCTCGATCTTGTAATATCTCGTTTCCATCGTCCTCTGGTTCATCAGTACGAATCCTACGTTAGACTGGTCTCCGCTGACAGAGGTCACTCCCGTATATACCCATACGTCGTCGTCCAATGCGATGTAGTTATAACCGTTTGTAGACTGCAGACAGTCCCTCTGCCCTAAAATGCTGTTAAAATAACCACGTTTTAATGTCCCGTAATAATCATACAGATCCATCAACAGTTCTGCCGAGTATACTTTATCGATCCACTGTGGCACATCTTTTACGTCATATTCCGTACATTCTCCCGTTACGGCGTTGCAAAGCACTATGCTGCCGATAGTCTGGCCTCCAAAAAGCCCGATATTAAACTTTTTGACCGGACAGACCCAAAACGGCGTGCCCTCTTCATTGATTTCAAAAAATACCTGTTCGTCAAAAATATGGGTGGGGTAATGAAACCTCAAATGCCTGTATAAATTTCTGTTAAAATACTCGGATTTAGAGTACTTAATCCCCTCTTCCAGCTTCACGCACTCCGTATCCTGCGTGGTCATATCGATCAGAATATATGCGGGTATCCCTTCTTTTTGATTTGTCAGCCACTTGATCGTACTGGCATAGCGCAGCGGCGTGACCCGTACCGGTCTTCCCTTATAATTGATCTGGGAATAATCGCCCGATACTTCAAACTGAGATACCATCTCCACCATGCTTCCCATTTTACGGTCTCCTAAAAGCGCCGCGGAAGACTTATCCAGGATTGGTATCGTCGTATAATCCACTTCCTCCACGTCTTCCGTAAAGATTCTTTCCTCCACGGTAAGAAGCTGCTGATATTTTTTAGCGTTGATGATAGGTGAGGAAAGCAGATCCCCAATCAGATAAACGGCAAAAATAAGGATCAGCAACGCGCCCAATATCTTCAGTACGTTATCAAATTGAAACGGAACGGTCCCCTTCCTTCTCAGTTCTTCCCATGCGCCTCCAAGGGCCTGCTCCTTTACCGCCTTTCTAAGCGCATATATGACCATCACGATCACGATCAGCGACATCACGAAAAACCAGCAGCCTGCCGAATGGATATTAAGGGCCGGCAGCGTCACATAATAATAAATTCCTGCCGCAAGCAATACAATAACTGCTATGATTACATTTCTAAGACCTTTTTTCATTTTCCAAGACCTGTACCTTCCTCCGTTCTAACGGACAAATTTAATCATTTTCATTATTATATTACAATTTTTCAAAATATCCTAATTATTTTTTTATCATTTATCCGATCTGCTATCTTGTTTGTCCTGCATCATATTTAGTTTTACAACGAAAAAGCAATGGCGTTTTTATGTTGCCACTGCCCAAAATATTTGTGTTGAAATGATTTATGTCATCTCGGTAAACGGGAATTTCTCTGTTTCGATTTACAATTCTTTTCCCATACAAAGAGATTCCGGCATATCTACATACGCACCATAATTAGGAATTTGCTTAAATCCTAACTTTGAATATACATGACAAGATTCCGCTAAAAGTTCTCCTGTTTCCAAAATCATTTTCTTATATCCCAGTTCTTTCGCCCACTCTATTAGTTTAGAAACCAACTCTGTTCCTATGCCCTTTCCTTGTTCAGTTGGTATGACAAACACTCTTTTTAGCTCTACTGTATTTTCATCATAAGGACGTATCGAACCACCACCAATCGGATTATTGCCTCGATAAACAACTATCGCTTCGTTTATTTTATCAATTAGGTTATATTGAGCATACTTATCTCGTTTAATTATTTTTCCAACTCGCAAATCTAAGTCCTCATCAAGCAGCCTGCAATTTTCTATAAAATCTTTGTTATTTCCATCGCATCTTAAAAATGTAATTTCGCTCATTTTTATATTACCTCCCAAAAATCCTGATTCATCTTCGGATTTATTATACATCTATTCACCCTTTTTGGAATACCTGATTATATTTTCGGTATAAGAATGTATATGCGGTTTAGCTCCGCAAATCCCCTCTGCCTTACTCTCATAATCAGCCCTGCATTTTCCAGTTCATTCAGGGAACGCTTAACTGTCATTTCACACCGGAAGAGTTCAGCGGCAAACTGCCTGACAGGAAAATATACAAACAGAATTCCGTTCTCATCCTCCAGTTTTTTTGTGAGCATGGCATCCAGCATCTTTTTATGTGCCACTGAAAACAGGAACCGTCCAGATGCCCTTGATAAATTCTGTTATGTTATGTGTTCACAGCTTCAAATCAGCTATGAAAAGCTGACCGAAAAAGAACGCACGGACTTGAAAAACATCATGAAAAAATCCGGTATCTATAGTTGATAATTTTCATTTTCCACAAACTTATAATTTCTCTATTACTAAATTAACTTTTCACATAGTTTGTTGTCCGCTTGAATTTCTTAGGATATAAAATATCGTACAACCCGTCATCTGTCATATCCTGAATGTCATCCCAAGTCATGCCTTGCTGTCTGCAAAGTTCCTTAATTTCAGAAACTGTGTTTCTTGAGCATCCAAGTATTGCCGCCACCTCCCTTTCGCTTAGATTTTTGTTTAGAAGCTCCATCACGCTTCTGGGTTTCGTCTTTTTGTACATAATAAAAGACCTCCTATAGATTTATTAAAAGCACTAGGCTTTCTATCAAAATCTATAGGAGATCCTATATAAAATCAAATATCAAAGACCACTAGATGTTGTGGTGGCTCTCAAGCATTAGAATACCAAAATCAAATGGCTCTCAAG
>CAJTWM010000039.1 GCA_910579805.1 uncultured Lachnospiraceae bacterium
ATCTGAGTCAGTACCTTCATCTAATTTGACTGATATAAGAAGGATCTGGAGCACCTAGGGTGCTGGATAACAATATAGGCTTTCTAGAAATGCCTTATCTTTTGTAGATTTCTCAAGGTCGTCTTCATAACCGTCTTCGCGGATTACCTCCGCATAAGCTTTTTCATCAAATTCGGATAAAATAAAACTCATAATAGTCATCCTTTCTCTTTTCAAGATTTCAGTCAGGACTTCTTTCTGAATACATTCGTCCATTGTATTGTCAGACACCAAAGAGACTTTATCGGCTTAAGTATTCTTGTGATTCTTCTTTTGTCAGTGAGAATTTTTCCTGTAATTGTTGTAAAATTGTACTGTCTGGTATATTTAAATCCCGTAGTGACGATATCATCCCGAAAATCCCTTCCATTCTGCCCTTTTCTATATTTTCCTGATCCCGCATTAACAATGTCATATACTCATGCCTCCATTCCTTGTTTTTTCTAGCTTTCTTTACCGCTGTCTCTAACCTTTTTACATAGGTATCCTCCGGTTTCTGACCTGCCACATAATCTAGGAATGCTTTTAATTCCTTGCTTATATCATTTAATGTCCCTTTCGCATTCAGGAATATCTTGACTGTTTCGTCACCCATGGAAAGACTGTTGTCTGCCACATAAACATCAAGTCTGACACCGTGGGCATCAATGCCGGGTGTAATGGTTTTCTGCTATTTTTACCTGCTTTCCCTATTTGAACTCTGCCGGTAAAATGCCATATTTTTAAATCCTAAATATATCTCTCTGATTCTATTATATACAGCCTTACAGCAGATTACAATGGAGAAGTCGGAAACAAAATGCAAACGAAAATGCAAAAGGAGGCAGGCTGGTATGGAACGGTATGGATATGTACGGGTGTCTGCAAAAGACCAAAACCCGGAGAGGCAGTTTCTTGCAATGGAAAAGGAACAGATTGCAGAGATAAATATCTATCTGGATAAAATGTCCGGGCAGGATTTTTCGAGGCCGCAGTACATGAGATTATTAAAGAAACTGAAAAAGGGGGATGTGCTTGTCATTAAGAGCATTGACCGACTTGGTCGGGATTATCGGGAAATTTTGGAACAGTGGCGGCTCATCACAAAGAAAATCGGGGCGGATATCCAAGTGATCGATATGCCGCTCTTAAACACAAATTCCCTGAATGAAGATTTGACAGGCGTATTTATTTCGGATCTGGTATTACAGATACTGGCGTATGTGGCGGAGACGGAGAGGGCGTTTATCAGGCAGAGGCAGGCGGAGGGGATTGCCGCGGCAAAGAAGAGGGGGATTCGGTTCGGGCGGCGGAAAAAGAGAGAGCCGGAGGGGTTTGAGAAGTATTACGGGATGTGGGAGAAGGGAGAAATCTCGGTAAGGAAGGCGGCGGAGGCACTGCAGATGAACTATTCGACCTTTTACCGCAGGTGTATGGAGTGCAGGGCGGAGAGGGGGAAGGATAAAGATAAAGGGACGTGGGTTTCCACTGGTGACTTGGAATCCGTCAAAGCAGACAGAGGGAATCAGGTTTGATAAAAGTGAGGAAAAATGTTCCAAATGGTAGACAACATGAAACAGCGGATAAGCCGCCTTAAAATAGACCCCTAAGACAGAAAGCAGCCCAAAATGATACTTGTTTTCATTATACAGAAAGTGTTTCAGAAAGTCTGCTTTATGAAACAGCGGATAAGCAGATCTGGGAAAACGGAAGAGAAAAAAGTATAAAAGAACAAGGAGAGCATGAGGGATGAAAAAAGGGAAAGTACGGGTTTTGGCAGGGATAATGGGCACGGTATTGGTTTGGACGGAGGTTCTGTCTGTGGGGATCAAAGCATCGGCGGCAGGGGAAGTGCCTGCGGTAATGACAGAGGCTGAGGCGCAGGAGGAGAGTACGGAAGGTACTGTGGAGTATGCTGCGCAGGAGCCGGAAAATCAGGCGAGTGAAAATAGTACGGAAAAGGAAGGGACGCAGGAGGAAGTGCCCGATGGGGAAGAAATTGTTGGAGGAGAGACTGAAGGGGATAGTGCAACGCAGGAAGGTGAGGAACAGGAGGAAGAAGAAATAGAGAAAACGGAGGAAGAGACGGGACAGGAGAATACCGAAATAGGGGAAGAAAACAGTAGTGCAGAGAAAACAGGAGATTTGGAAACGGGGCAGGAGACAGAGGAAACTGACAGCAATATGGATGGGGAACTGAAAGTGCGGCAAGAAGGCTGGGAGAGTATGGCTTCGGCGGATGATATTGCCAGTGGGATTTCGAATGATATTGCATGGGTGATTGATGCGAATGGGAAATTGACGGTGGAAGGGACTGGAGATTTTAAAGAATCTTCATCGGAGTATATGAGAGCACCATGGTGGTCATATTGTGATTCAATTAAATCTGCCACAATTAACGTATCAGGCATGACGGATGCATCTTATATGTTCTATAGGTGCAACAAAATAATAAATATTGATTTTAGTAATTTTAGTACAGATAAAGTAACAAATATGGTATGTATGTTTGGTATGTGTAGTAATTTAGCAAGTTTAGATTTGAGTAATTTTGATACCAGTAATGTAACCAATATGAATTGCATGTTTTGGCTATGTGACAACCTAAAAAATTTAGATTTAAGTAGTTTTAATACCAGTAAAGTAAAAAATATGGGAAGTATGTTTTCGGAATGTAATAATCTTGAAAGTGTAAATTTGGACAGCTTTAATACTGATAAAGTAGAAGATATGAGTACTATGTTTTATAATTGTAAAAATTTGTATAATTTAAATGTAAACAGTTTTAATACTAGTAAAGTAAAAGATATGGGAGGTATGTTTTCTAATTGTTCAAATCTGAAAAAATTGGATGTAAGTAATTTTGATACCCAAAATGTGACACATATGGGGTCATGGTTTGTTTATACGGATTTGGATCCTAGTGAAGAAGTAGAAGTATCCGGAATGTTCAGTGGCTGTAGTAGTTTAACAGAGTTGGATGTAAGTAATTTTGATACCAGCAATGTAACAACTATGTGGGGAATGTTTTATAGGTGTAGTAATCTAAAAAGTTTGGATGTAAGTAATTTTGACACTAGTCAAGTTGAAACGATGGCGTGGATGTTTTACGGATGTAACCAGTTGTCATATTTAGATTTGAGTGGTTGGGATACTGGCAATGTGACCAATGTAAGTGATATGTTTGGCGAATGTAAAAGCTTAACTGATCTTGACTTAAGTAATTTTAATTTAGAAAAAGCTGACACTAGACCTCCTGAAGGATATTGGGATTTATATGATAGTGATATGTTTGCAGATTGTATAAATCTATCAACCATCTATACACCATATAATTTACAATATCCAATACCATTGCCGACTCAATCTGCCAGCGACACATGGTGCCGTTCCGACGGCACAACCGTCACCGAACTCCCTCAAAACCTAACCTACAGCGTAGCCCTAGGCAGAAACCACATACCCAAAGAAAAAGACTCCGCCGATCAGTTGACCAACAGCGGAAACAGCTTATTCCTGTTTCGTGATGCCATGACCGGCGTACCAATCAAGGGCGACAGGGTATGCATAGAGGAGAAATTTACCGGCACGCATTATTATTACCCGTCAAAGGATACCGGTTACATATCGTTCCCGCTCAGTAAAAACTGCAAAGAAGTATTTATCAGCACTTACTTTGACGGCTACGAACACTTTGGAGGATGGGCACAGTTAAGCTATTACCAGTCGGAATCCGGTATCTATACTTTCGATATCAAGCCAAAACAGGATAAATACATCTGTAGACTGCCGTCCATGAAAACATCCGTTACAACTTCTGCGCCTGATGTGGAGACAGAGGACGGGAATGTTGGATTATTCAATATAAATATGGGATTTGACATGGATTTCGGTAAAGGTGTCAGTTCAACAGTTACTTATGATAAGGATACAAAAACGGTCAAGGTTGCTGTTTCCACAGAGGGAAAGGCAAGTTACGATGCAATCAAGGAAGCGTATAAGACTTCGGGAAGTAAGTCCGGTCATACATTGGATGAACAGTTTAAGAATGTCGATGAAAGTATGAAGCCCGGAAAATTCTGCAATGTAAGTGTCAAAATGGCAGTCAGCGGTTATCTGGAATTTTCCGATACAGGAAAATTCATGGAAGGTGGAGTGATTGTTGTTGCCACAGGTTCAGGGGCAGTAGAGTACAGACCGGTATGCGCTGCCGGATTAGCTTATGCAAAACTGGAATTGAGCATGACATTAGGAGGAAATTTAGTTTTTACTTATGTAGAGGGAAATCTTGATGTGTCTGCGGTTATAATATGCGCACCGACCGCTAAAATTGTAGTCGGTGTAGGCTGGAATCTCGCCCATACAGAGATCGGTGCAATAGGTAAATTCCCGGTATCGATTACCATTCCCTATGTAGATGACAAAGAATCCCTTAGTATTAATGCGAGTTTTTCATTATATGGAGAAGTAAAGTTCTTTTGCTTTGGTGGAAAACGTACAACTACAGTAGAGGGAAATATCTGGCCTGCAATGAGTTTTTCGGATTATGCCGATTCTAAATCCGTTAGTTTAGAACCGTCTGTTGATGACTTGGAAATACTGCCCAGAAATTACCTCTCCGCAGAAAAGCAGGGCGGCATCGCCGCCTATTCCCGGCAAAACGAATCCGTCCTCACCCCGTCAGATAGTTTCCGTTACTCGGAAATCTCGGAGGATCAGGGCGTATTTCCGGAAAACAATGTGCAATATGTGAAGCTTTCCGACGGTACGGAAATCCTTGCATGGATCCATGACTTTGGAGACAAAAGCAGCGCCAACAGGACAACCCTTGTTTACAGCGTGAATAAAAACGACGGAAACGGCTGGGGCAGCTTGGCGTCTGTATGCAGCGACACCAAGACGGGAGACTATTATCCACATATGACGGCAGAGGGAAATAAAGCGTATCTGGTATGGAACAAAGCTGCTATGGAATTTTCCGAGGATACGACTGTTGATACTGTCAGCAGCAACATGGACATATATGCGGCAGTCTTTGAAAACGGTTCTTTTTCCGAGCCGCAGAGAATATCGGAGTCAGGAAACGGCCTGATGGAATTTTCTCCGATAGTAGCAGCCGACGGCAATATGGCATCAGTAGCATGGCTGGTCAATTCCGAGAATGACTATCATTATACAAAGGGCAGCAATGCCATCTGGGTATGTGAATATAAGGGCGGAGTCTGGGGCAGTCCCGTATGTTATGCATCAGGGCTGCACTATGTGTCCGACTATGACATGGATTATGTGGGCGGCAGCCCTGCGGTTTTATATGCGGAGGATGCTGACAATGTTTCGGCGACGCAGGACGGTACTGTATATTATATCAGAAACGGGAAAAAAGCCATGGCAGGGGATGCCTCCTACCGTGCTGAGATTGTAGACTTGTGCGACGGGACACTTTATTTTTCAGGCGGGAACAGGGTGTATAAAGCTTCTGCGGACAAGCTTTCCTATATTTATGATACAGGCATCGCAACAGATAATTTTACAGTGGTAAAAAATGCCTCCGGCGAAGAAGTCATCCTGTTTTTAAAACAGGACGGGTTTGCAGGCAGTGTCTGCGCCTCTTATTTCAGGAATGGGCTGTATACCTCTCCTGTCCCGATTGTTGAAAATGGCAGCAGGATCACGAATTATTCGCCGGTCTATTATGACGACCAAACAATAAGCATAGCTTATGACGAAGAAGAAATATTGGATGACCCGAACCTGATTTATGGTCTGGCGGATATGGTGGTAACAAGAAATGTACAGCCGGAGAGTTTTTTTGTGGCTCCCTCCCTTGCCTACCGTGCTTCTGACGCTGCAGAGGGAAATATCGTGGAATTTACGGCGTCAGCTTCTAACTTTACGGCACATGAAGTATCAAAAGTTAAAGTTTCTCTGACCGGGAACAGCTTGGGTGATCTGCATACTGAAATAATGGAGGTAAATATTCCGGTAGGTGAAAGCCAGAATATAAGCTTGTCCTATCTATTACCAGAGCCTATGATAAACCAGCAGTATACCCTTACCGTTATTCCTGTGGATGCGGAGGATAAGGAGCTGTCCGATAACAGTGCGGTGTGCGAACTGGGCTTCAGCGATATTGTCCTGACTGATCTGAAGCTGGAAGGAAATAAGATCAGTGGGACAGTAAAAAATATCGGATGCCAGACAGCGGAAAACGTATCCCTTACCATGAAAGAGGACAATCAGGAAAATACTCCTTTTGCAGTGCTTTCTTATGGCGGAAACAGTCTCGCGGCAGGGGAGAGTTGGCGATTTTCACAGGAAATTGAGCCCGCTGTATTTGAAAATGTGGGCGAGGTGAAGTATTATCTCCTTTCGGCAGAAACAGACAGTCAGGAAAACAGCTATAGTAATAATTCTTCTACCCTTTACAGCGAGCCTGTAGCGCCGGATGAAATCCTGTTTGACCAGACAGAACTGGTAATGCAGGAAAAGACAGCAGGCACTATCCATGCAAAGATACTGCCTGAAAATGCGACGTTTCAAAATGCAGTCTATACCTCCGGCGACAACAGGATTGCCCTTGTGGATGAGAAAGGGACGGTCTATGCCGTAGGAAAAGGTAAGACGGTGATCACGGCATATACGCCGGACGGCAGCCTGTCGACAGCGTGTGAAATAACGGTGGAGGGGCAGGCGGAAATTCCTTATACCCTCAGCGAACAGAAATTAGAGCTGGAGGTTGGAACAGAAAGCGCTCTTTGTGTCAAAGCTGCAGACGGTACAGATGCAGAAGGAGTGATATGGGCCTCCACAAACGAAGAAGTCGTCACAGTTGATGCGAACGGAGCTGTTTTAGCCAAGGGAGAAGGAATCGCATATCTGACGGCAAGCGTGGATACTTTTACGGACGTCTGTATTGTAAGGGTATCGGATCATTCCATTTTACAGCTTGCCTGTGCAGAATCGTCCCTGCAGCTTACAGTGGGAGAAACAGCCCGTCTGGAAATGGAGGTCATCCCTAAAGATACGACAATGGAGAAGACCCTTACTTATACCTCGGAGGATACGTCGGTAGTCACAGTAGACGGGCAGGGTACGGTTACGGCAGTTGCCGAGGGAAGTACCATGGTCACCGTATCTTCCGTTAACGGCGTACAGAACAGGATTCCGGTCACGGTGAGCGCCCCTGTTACCTATACGGTTATTTTTGATACCATGGGCGGCACAAGAGTAGATCCGATAGAAGTAAAGGCGGATAAAGTAACGACGGAAGAAGGCGACGATTATATAGGATATGTAGCTTCGATACCGGATACCTACAAAGAAGGATATTTATTTTGCGGATGGTATCCGGATAAAAACGGGACGGGCGAAACGCTGAAGACAGATACGCCTGTTACAGAGGATGAAATTTACTATGCAAAATGGCAGCCCGGAGGTTTTGACGACGATTACGAAGGCGTCCTCCCCGAGGACATCCCCGAAGGCGGCATCCCCTCCGGCCTCTGGATCGCAGGCATCGACGCACAAGGCTACCCCTACACCGGTAAAGCCATCAAGCCCACAGTACGGGTCTACGACGGCAGCACAAGGCTCAAAGCAGGGACAGACTACACCCTCAGTTACAAAAACAACACTAAGGCAAACGATGCGTCCGACGCCAAAAAAGCGCCGACCATTACCGTAAAGGGAAAAGGAAACTACGGCGGAAAAGAAACCGCTGCCTTCAAAATACTTCCGATAGACTTAAACGACAGCCGTGTCATAACGGAAGACATCATAACCGCTTACAATAAAAAAGTACAGAAAAAAGTCCCGGGCCTGACCTATAATGGCAAAAAACTGGCAAAAAACAAAGATTTTATCGTATCTTATCCTGCATTAGAACGCGGGGATAAGGATGCCTTGAAAACAATCGGCACATATGATATTGTCCTAACCGCAAAACCGGGAGGAAATTTCACCGGAACAAGAACCGTCAAGCTTACAATCACGGACAGCATATTATTAAACAAAGTATCGGTCAAAAAAATACCAAGCCAGGCCTATACCGGAAATGCCATAGAGCCAGAGCTTACACTTACTTATAAAAAAACACCTTTGGTAAAGGGGACGGATTACACCGTTTCTTATGCCGACAATATATCCGCGGGAACTGCCACGGTCATTCTGACCGGAACCGGAAAATATGCCGGAACTAAAAAGGTAACCTTCAAAATCAACGGGATTTCCTTGAAAAAGGCGGAAATATTAGGATTACAGGACCGGATGTATGACGGCAGCCCACAGGAACCAATGCTTACGGTCTCAGCGGACCATATGACATTAGAAAAAGGAAAAGATTATGAGGTATCTTATTCCAATCACATAAACGCCGGAAAAGCGAGTGTGACCATAACGGGAAAAGGCAAATATACCGGCACTGTGAAAAAGACGTTCCGTATTGAAGCCCATCCGGTACTGGAAGACATGGGACTGCAGGGGGGAATCACCGCCAAATATGTGAAAGGCGGCAGCCGTCCGAAGGTGGAACTGACTTTTGCAGGGAAAAAGCTGAAAGAGGGAACTGACTATACCATTTCTTACCGGAACAATAAATCAGTCACCTCGCCGGAAACTAAAAATAAACCAAGTCTTATCATAACCGGAAAGGGCAATTTTAAGGGAAAGCTGACAAAATACTTTACGATTGTAAACAAAGCATTGGACGATCCGGAGCTGCCCGTAACGATAATGGCGGCGGATAAAGCGTTTACGGACAAGGCCGGAAACTATAAAAGCACGCCCATATTGACGGATGCAGACGGGAAAAAACTGACCGCAGGAAAAGACTATGAAAAAGAAATCTTATATACCTTAGATGACGGCACGGTGCTGACTGCAAAAGACAAACTGGAAACAGGCACAAACGTCAAAGTAAAAGTAATGGGAAAGGGCACCTATTATGGGGAACTGGAAACTGTTTACCGGATCACCCCAAAAGATTTCACCAAAGCGAAGATTCGTATCGAACCGCAGATTTATACCGGAAAGAATATTACCCCTGCCGAGAAAGATATTACGGTAAAGGCCGGAAAAGATACCTTAACTTATAATGTAGATTATGAGATCGTGGAAACAAGCTATGTAAATAATAAAAAGAAAGGTACGGCAAAAGTAACGGTCAAGGGAAAAGGAAACTACGGCGGCATGAAGACCGTAACTTTCAGAATTACGGCCAAGCAGTTTATATGGTTTTTCAGACTGTTCAAATAATTTTATTTCACTGATGTTTCGCTGCGATAGAAAACCGCTGTAACCGAACGAGCTGTATAGAACAAAAAAGGAAATGTTTACGCATTTCCTTTTTTGGTGTAAAATAAATAAAAATAGTTACCATATTGATGAAGCGGGATCAGGCAGCCTGTATCCGGCTCATTGATTTTGGAAACGAAATACGAAAGAACAATATTGGGGGAAGAAAAATGCCGTGGTGTCCAAAATGTAAAAACGAATATGTGGAAGGAACAAAAGAATGCGTCTCCTGCAAAGTACAGCTTGTAGAAAAGCTGGAAGAGAGAAAATCCATTACTTTTGGGGAAGCAGGAGAGATGGAGCGGTTAAAGGACTTTTTGGAATATAATCAGATCGAAAACGTAGAAGTCATATTTAACGGGGAAGACAGTACCTATGAATTATGTGTGGAAAAGGAAGACGAAAAACAAGCGAAAAAACTGACCTCTGTATTTTTAAGGGAAGAAGCGGCAAAAGCGGAAGAGGCGGACGAGGAGGAAAACGGTGCGCCAGAAGCGGAAAAGTACACCGTATATCAGAATAATGCAACAAAAGCGGAAGACAACAAATCTTCGGCATTTACCCTTTTGATCGTAGGCGGGATAGGCATTTTTCTTATCATACTTTGCATGACCGGTGTGATAACCTTAAGTTTAAGCGCAACGTCAAAGTACATGGTTTATGGCGTCATGGGCGCTCTTTTCACATTATTTATCATTATGGGGATCGTATCCTTACGTTCTTATAAGATTTTTGCCCAGAAAGCTCAAAAGGAAGACAGTCTGACGGAAGAAATCGTGAACTGGTGTCTTGCCGATTTAAGCGGGGAAACGATTGACCAAATGATTTGGGGCGGCGAAGACGGAAAGTATGAAAATGCGAAAGATAACTTTTCGGAGGAAATGAAATATTTTAAGCGCACGGAAAAGATGAAGGAATTGATCAATGAAAAGTTCCTGAATTTAGACGAAGCGTATCTGGAACATATTTTAGACGATATTTACACCGGAATATATGACAAAAATTGTGATGAAAAAGAATGAGCGCTGAAGAGGGGACGTCATTTTCTGGCGGACTTTTGGCAATTTGCCGTCTAAGCGGACCAAAAAATACAAAAATAGAACGGGCAGATGAGAGCTAACAGGAAAAGGGCAGCCCGACAAGAGCGAGAGAATAAGTTTGGAAGTAAATTTCCAAACTGCTTATTGGCGGCAGTACCACAAGCAAAGCTTGTAGTATGCGGGGGATAGAAATGAAGATAACACTGATAGCGGTCGGAAAAATAAAAGAAAAATTTTTTAGGGACGCCGTTGCAGAATACGCAAAAAGGCTTTCTAAATACTGCAAGCTGGAGATTGTGGAAGTGGCGGATGAAAAAACACCGGATAAACCAAGTCCGGCAGAAGAAAATGCGGTCAAAGAAAAAGAGGCTGACCGCATTTTTAAATATCTCAAAGAGGACGCTTATGTATATACGCTGGAAATCCTCGGAGACAAAGAGGATTCCGTTGCCTTTGCCAAACAGATAGAAGATATCGGAATCAGCGGAAAAAGCCATATTCAGTTTGTGATCGGCGGCTCCCTCGGACTTCATGAACGTGTAGGAAGGAGAGCAGATAAAAAACTTAGTTTTTCCGATATGACCTTTCCCCACCAGCTTATGCGGGTGATATTATTGGAACAGATTTACCGTGCTTACCGGATCATAAGCAAAGAGCCTTATCATAAGTGAAGGAGAAAAGGCGGATGAATGCAGGAAACAGACCAGAGGCAAAATATATGAAGAAGATTCTCATGACGGGATTTTGTAGTACATCTTCAGAATTACTTGTAAAAAAGGCCGCTTGTAAGTCATTAATACTTCCGAATGATAAACTATTGGATTCTCAGATTCTTTCGGCAGAAATTGACCAGCAAGCTTATAAGTATATTTTCAGTTTTGGACAAAAACCAAATATCAAAGATAAGGTATGTATCGAAACTACTGCAAGAAACGGAATCAGGAGTTTCCATACAGACTTTGCATACGATAAACTTCAGCAGGCTTTTGAATCGGAAAAAATAATGGTCCGGATTTCCGATAATGCCGGGTCATCTTTTTGTAATGCTTTATATTGGAATATGTTGGAATATATTCGTGATCAGGAATTAAAAGCAAAAATTGTTTTTCTGCATATTCCGTTCTGTAAGAATATGACGGCATCTGAGGATTTTTGTAAAAAAATACGGAAAGGGATTGAGAATTTCTGTTATTTGTTTCCGATGTAAAAGGTTATCCGATTCCAAAGTATAGCAGTAATTTTAGAAGAAAAGGAGAAATAAGATGCTTAATAGCAAAGGATTTGATTTATGGGCGGATGGATATGATAAAAGTGTGGGTATGTCGGACGAGGATGGCACTTATCCGTTTGCGGGATATAAGCAGATATTAAATGTAATTTACAACAAAGTGCTGACAAGCAAAAGCTATACTGTTCTTGATATTGGGTTTGGCACTGCTACCCTGACGGCTAAACTGTATGAGCAAGGCTGCCATATCTGGGGACAGGATTTCTCAGGAAGAATGGTTGAACTGGCAAAAGAAAAAATGCCTGAGGCACAATTATTTCAAGGAGATTTTTCAAAGGGGCTTGTCGATGAATTAAAACATAATAGGTATGATGCAATTATAGCCACTTATTCCCTGCATCATCTGTCAGATGAGCAAAAGATTCACTTTATTAAAAAAATTTTACCCCTATTGCAAGATGGGGGATGTCTGTATATTGGAGACGTAATGTTTGAAACGCGCACAGAGCTGGAGCGGCAAAAAGCATTGATAGGTTGGGAATGGGATGATGAAGAATTTTATTTTGCAGTAGATGAAATGATGAAATTTATCCCACAGGTGAAATATGAAAAGTATTCCTTCTGTGCCGGGTTGTTGTCAATAAAAGGATGATGGCATATAAGACGGCATAAGGCATTGTTTGGCATTATGCGGCTGGAAGGAAGGGCTTGCGCCTATTGTGATTTATCGGGACGCTGTGTATAATGGAAATATGGAATAACAGAGGAATGAACATACCGCGTTTTTCAGGCAGCGTTTTTAAAAGAAGGCAGAGGAAAGAATGAATACATTGTTTGAATTGATGAAAGGAAGAATGTCATGCCGGTAATAAAAGGTTTGGAATGGACGTTTGACACAGTTGCATCTACCTATGAAAAATTTCGCCCCGGATATACAGATGACCTTTACAAAATGCTTTTTGATTACATTGCCCTCGACGAATCATCACATGTTGTTGAGGTAGGGATTGGAGGAGGACAGGCAACATTGCCAATTCTGCAAACAGGATGTAGTTTAACAGCGGTGGAATACGGAGAGAACTTTTCAAAATTGTGTGAGAAAAAGTTTGAGGAATATAAAAATTTCTCAGTTATAACCAGAAAATTTGAGGATGTTGCTTTTCCGGATTCCCAATATGAATTAGTTTATTCTGCATCTGCGTTCCATTGGGTGCCGGAAGATGTTGGGTATTCAAAAGTTTATGCTATGTTGAAATCCGGAGGAGTTTTTGCACGATTTGCCAATCATCCCTATCGGGATAAGAGCAATCCTGTCCTTTCGGCGGAAATTGATAAGTTATATTCCAAGTATTATTGTGCCTACTATGGTAAAGATATGAAAACCGAAACGGAATATAGTGAAGAACAGGCTATCCATAGAGCTCAAATTGCAGAAAAATATGGTTTTATCGATATAAGGCATGGTATGTTTTATCGTACAAGAACATTCTCGGCTAAAGAGTATATAGCATTATTGGGAACGTATTCTGACCACATTGCAATGGAAGAAAAGATAAGAACAGAATTCTTTGCAAAAATAGAGGAAACAATAAATCAATATGGCGGAGTGTTTGTTGTATACGATACCATTGACTTGCAGCTTGCAAGAAAGCCATAAAACAGGAAAAACGTCAAATAAAAGAACAGTAAATTTTAAAAGAGATTTACCGGAATCTTACGGAAAGATTTTAACGGAAAGAGGGGTAGGTATAAGATATGGAACAGAATAAAAAATCCGTTGAATTCCCTATCAATCTGTTCTGTAGTCTGATGCTGCTTAGCTTGATTCCGTTTCTATATACACTTGTGAGAACCCATTTGATTGCCAATATTCCCTCAACCGACGGGCTGGGGATCGCAGGACATATCGAATGGTTTGATTTGATCAATGAGACGATACAGGCGTTTTTGATCGTACCTTTGTACGCGTTGTTCAATAGATGCATATATGATAAGAAGCGGTTTAAAGAACGGATTTTTCAGGCATTTTTCTTTGTGAATATTATCTATATACTCTTTTCAACTGTCGTTTTGATCCACTGTAAGTATATTGTATCGGTAATGGCTCACGATAATATTCAGGAAGTGGCGAAATACCTTGAATTAGAAACCATCGGGTTTATGATTGGAAATATTGTAAGCTTTGTAAATGTGCTGTTCGTTGTTTTAGATCAATCGTTATACATATATGCAATGGTAATTTTAAAAACTATATTTACGATTATCGGCGATCTGTTTTTAATTCCGATATTTGGCGTGAACGGCGTTGCTTATTCTAACATTGTGGTCAGTCTGGTATGCGTGGTATTATGCATGATTGCCGTATTCAGGCAAAAACTGTTTATGGTTTCTTTTCGGATCGATCCCTTATTTCTGAAAGATTATTCAACCATAGGTTTCTTCAGCGGAGCAGGGATCTTACTGGATAACGTCATTTATTCCGCCATAGTTTGTAAAATGGTTAACGCTGTGGCAGAACAAGGCAACTATTGGATCGCAAACAGTATCATATGGGGACTGATGCTGATTCCTATAACGGCATTAGCAGAACTGATAAAAAAAGATTGTAAAGACAAATTAAAGCCGGATCAGATGAAGAAGTATAATATAGTGATCATAGCTACGTTTTTTATTTGGCTGTGTTTTATACCCCTGTTAAATCCGTTTTTGAAAAACGTTATGGGAATTGAAAATTATGCGGATGTTAAGCATATCTTGATTCTCTTAATTCCTTTTTATCTTGTATACAATTATACTGTTTTATTTGACAGTATCTTAATCGGTCATGGTAAGACAACTTACTGTTTCGTCATATCGGTGATCGTGAATCTTGTCTATTACCCAATTTTGTACAGGCTTATGTCAAAGGGATTTTTTACGCCCGGTATCACGTTTATTTGTATGATGTTTGGTTTTGGCATGGTAGTGCATCTGATATGCAGTGTCGTAGGCTTCACTATATATAAAAAGGTTTCTTTCCATAAGCCGCAGCCCACGACAAACGCATGAGTAAATAAAATGTGAACAAACTGCTCCATTATCCGTTATAATGGAAATAAAAACGGAGATG
>CAJTWM010000040.1 GCA_910579805.1 uncultured Lachnospiraceae bacterium
GCATCCGTCTGTCTTCATCCAGTTCTTTCAGCAGCCTGCTGATGTCCTGGGAGGAAGGGGCTGACGGAACCCGGGAATTGTGCGCCCAGTCTTCACATAAATAAAGGGCTTCATTTTCAGAACAGGAGTGCATCGCACAGACAAGGATATCTTCCCAGCAGTCCGGGAAAGTTTCCACCAGCACCTGCTTCAGGCCACAGGCGGAAGAAGCATGATCCATAAGATAGATATTTCCGAAATCCACAGACTTCATAACGGAACTGGTCTGAAAATTTGTGGTATCTGCATCTTCCCCATAAAGTTCATAGTATTTTTTATTTGGCAGAAAAGCTCCAGTCACAGGATCTTTTTTTCCAATATAAATACGTTTCTGACGGGACTGTTGCTTTTCGGCATCCCATTGTGCAATGGCTTCAAAGACATATGTCGTCCCTTTAATAACCTGTTCACCTCGAAAACTCATTGATTCATCACCTCGTTATAATTATTATAACGATATAGAAGCAAAAAATCAATGGATACAAAGTAAAAAATTTAGTGTTTATGGGAGGTTAAGCCTAAAATCATTAGCCTCGTTATAATTTTTTGCGGAATTTAGGTTATTAGATTGGACTTTGTAACAATTAACCAGTAGTCATTCTTGACTACACCATTATTATACTAGGAGAAACGATTATGGCAAAAGGATCAGTACGGAAGAAAGGTAAAAAATGGTACTACCGCTTCTATGTGGAGGACGCAAGCGGCAACTTGGTACAGAAAGAATGTGCAGGAACAGAGAGCAAGAGCGAAACGGAAAAGCTGTTAAGGCAGGCAATGGAGGACTATGAAAGCAAGAAATTTATTGCAAAGGCGGACAATATCACTCTCGGACAGTTGCTTGACACATGGGCGGAGGAAGAATTAAAGACAGGAACATTGAGCAATGGCACTGTCGGTACTTATTTACAGGCAATTAACCGCATTAAACAGCACCCTGTAAGCAGACGAAAGCTAAAAACGGTTACTTCGGGGCATTTACAGCAGTTTATGGATTTGCTCTCATTCGGTGGAACGGTTGAGGACTTTGTTTCAAAGGGATATTCCATTGACTATATACGGTCTTATTCCGCAGTATTGCAACAGTCCTTCCGCTTTGCGGTGTTCCCAAAACAGTACATCACGTTCAATCCCATGCAGTATGTGGTAATGAGGCACAAAAAGGACGATATGGATTTGTTTGCGGAGGAAACGGACACCGACAATGGCAAAGTCAAACCACTGTCATTTGAGCAGTATCAAAAACTGACTGCGCAGCTTGGAAAACGCAGCAAAGACGCAATCCTGCCCGTACAGATAGCTTATTTCACAGGACTCAGGCTTGGGGAAGTGGCAGGTCTGACTTGGCAGGACATCAACCTTGAGGAACAATATCTGACAGTCCGCAGGAGCGTCCGTTACAACGGTGCTACCCATAAGCACGAAACCGGCTCAACCAAGAGGAAAAAAGTGCGTACAGTTGATTTTGGAAACGCCCTCGCTGACATCTTGAAGAAAGCAAGGAAACAGCAGCTTAAAAATCGTATGCAGTATGGCGAACTCTATCACAGGAATTTCTACAGGGAAGTTACAGAGAAAAACAGGGTGCATTATGAGTATTACAACCTGCCAATGACAGAAGATGCGCCGGAGGATTATACGGAAATCTCCTTTGTATGTCTGAGGGAAGATGGCTGCCTGGAACTTCCTGCCACCGTAGAAACAGCCTGCCGGACAGCGGCAAGGAAAGTGCCGGAGTTAGAGGGTTTCCACTTCCACACATTAAGGCACACCTACACAACGAACCTGTTATCAAACGGGGCGCAGCCAAAAGACGTGCAGGAACTTTTAGGACATTCGGACGTAAGCACAACCATGAATGTCTATGCACACGCCACAAGGGAGGCGAAGCGGGATTCCGCAAAGCTATTGGATAAGGTTGTGGGAATGAGTTAAGCAATGAAAACTGAATAACAAAAACTTTCCCTTGTAACTTGCTGATAAGGGCAAAAACAAGGGAAAAGGATACATATTTTGAGGTTGGGCATACCGCAAAGCCTTGAAAATAAAGGAAAGTTAAGGCAGTTAGTAGATAAACCGGAAGTTATCAAATTATAAAATTTACTACTCCATATATCAAATGACATATTGTGAAAATTAAAATGGGAATTAACGCTATCCCATTCTTTCTATCAATCGCAAAGAACAAAAATACTAAACAGGGCGGAATAGTCAGGCCTAATATTACAATCGCATTTACTATACCGCCATAGTAAAGTATCCAGCTTAAAAAATATAATAAACAGCCTGCCACAATGAGAACCAAATGAGTTACACACATTTTTCTGTATTCTCTGTTCCTAAAAATACATAAAGCGGCAATCATCAATATCTGACATATAGAAGCTACTGTATCAACCGTTTCTGTCATTGATTCTGCTCTTAATATATCATTTGGCGCAGGTATCGCAAACCAAATGAAATTTGGTATCATAACAATGAGAAATAACAGTAATCCCCAAACTTCAAAACCCAATTTGTATTTTTTTAACATCTGCTTCTCCCCACAAACATTCATTTGTCACAATCAGCTTTGCGTTTTTACTTCAAGCCTTTTAATAACTATATACCTGTAAATCTTTTGCGTCAATCGAACTTTCCCGTCCGTGCCCTGCATGTCAGTATGCCTTTCACTGCCGGCCGACCGGATTACCTTTTTAAGAGTCCGCCTCCCCCGTTCTGCCCCTGTTCTTCCGAAACTCCGTAGGGCTGTAGTTTTCCGCTTTCTGGAAGATGCGGTTAAAGTAATAAATGTTATTATATCCGGAAGAAAAGGCAACTTCTGTCACGGAATCCGAAGTGGTACGCAATAACTCCTTTGCGTGTTCAATCCGGATCTGCTGTAGAAAATCCCCAAAGGAAAGCCCGGAAAACTTTTTAAAAATAGTGCAAAAATAGCTCCTGCTGCAGCCCACCTGTTCTGCTGCAATACTGGTAGAAAGATTCTCCGCCAGATGCTCCTTCATGTAAAAGATAGCTTTTAATACCATTTCCGCATCGTTCCCAAAAGAGCGCAAGGACACTGTTTTATGTATTTTTTCCCTGTATAATGTAAGCCACCCTGCCATCTCTTCCACATCGGAAAAAAGCGGCACCGTGCTCTCCGGCAATTCCAGCATTCTTTCCAACTCGCTAATATATCTGACGATCATCATTTCCATGCGTCGCACATTGGATACTTTAGGCTCCGCTTCCTGCATCAATTCTTTCAGACGCTCAAAAGCAGCATCATTAAAGAACCAATACTGTGTCCGACATTCTTTCCATATTTCCACCAATTCTTTCTCCATCTCTTCGGGCGGAACTGTTTTACAGATACACTGCTCAAATTTCTCCACAATTCGCTGTAAAATGGTGTCTCCGTTGTCCAGCTCCATGGAAGTCTTGGAAATATAATCCAGTCCCCCTAACCGCAGAGTGGTTTGCACATAGGAAAAATTTTCAAAAAATGACAACACCACAAACTGTACATCCGGCTTGATCTTCCGGCATTCTTCCATAAATTCAATTCCGTTCATTTCCGGCATGTCAATATCTACAAACACCAGATCCACCGGATGCTCCTGAATGAACTGTAGCGCATTCTTCCCATTCTGCGCCTCTCCCTGATAAAATCTCTCCAGATAATGACGCACATATCGTAACCCAATTCCAGCAGTATCCTCTTCCCCATTGTCCTCATATAAGAAAGGGCAGTTTAGTTGCTCCAGTTTCTCCCTGCACAGTCCGAAGTACCATTCATTTCCTTTCTTCGTCTGGTGCATTTCCGGATCACGTTTGCCGATTTTGTTTTTAGTGGACTTTGGCGCTGCGATCAGGCTTGCATCAACGACAGTACCGCCGTGCATGATAAGACCGGCTTCGTCGAGACGGCTGTTTACATCTGCAAAGATCTTCCCGCCAATCCTGTTCTTTTCAAGCATATGGCGAAACTTGGGCAGCGTTGTAGCGTATCCATGCGGCTGCTTAAAGACCGCTGCGGATTCCCTGGTCAGGGACGCCTGATTGACCATCCCCTCGCCGGAAACCACCATGCCGTCAAAGGGAATGACATTGCCCATACGCACTACAATCTCATCGCCGACTGCGATATCAGACACCGACACCAGTATCTCCTGCCCGTCCTTTCGCCGCCATACTTTGCTGATATTGAGGGACATGCTCCTGGCCAGGTCGCCTACCGACTTTTTATGCGTCCATTCTTCCAAAAGCTCACCAATTCCAAGCAGGAACATGATGGAGCCTGCCGTTTTCATGTCGCCGCGCAGTACCGAAACGCCGATTGCCGTCGCATCCAGAACCGGCACCTCCAGTTTTCTGCGGCAGAGCGTTTTGATTCCAAACCCGATATAACGCAGAGATTTCAATATGGTAATCCCTGCCCTGACAGGATAGGGAACAAATAGCATGCTGCCATATCTGAGAAGCACTTTGCCAACAAGCTTTTCCTTATATGTTTCATTCAGCTCCCTGCAGGAATGCTGCAGGTAATTTTCCGGAACCGTCACGCTGCCATAGGAAAATGCCCGCAGTTTTTGGATCAGCTCCGCCCTGTTTCCGCCATAACATACCGTTACGCCCGCAGTCCGCCTCTGTACGGACACCTTCGACACGTCCGGCAGCGCGGACAGGGCATACTCCAATGTATCCGCCTCGCCGCATGTCATTTCATGGGGCTGCAGCACCCGTATCCGCAGACGCCCCGGAATGTCGTGGCAGATTACGGACTTCATATGCCCTGTTCCCCGGAAACGCCCGTTTCCGTGAAATTGTTCGTTTCCGTCAGATGATCCTTTCCCGCAGGAGCCGTTTCTTCTTCCCAGTCTTCCTCGCCGGAAAACATCTGCTCCGCTTCCTGCCTTGCTCTTTCCTCGTTGATCTGAACGGCCTCCGCATAAATATCTTCCGCATTCTCCTGCACGGCCGCCGCCGTCTTCATGCAGAAATCCTTTGCCCGGAGCGCCGCAGCCGTGCCGTGTGTATATACTTTTTTGGCGTCCTTACTTGAAAGAATTTTAACCCCTGCCGTGCCGAACAGAACGCCCGCCGCAAAAATGCCCATATGTTTCCTGTCTATCTTATCTAAAAATCCAAACATAATGTACCTCCACTTTCAATTTACTGGTGTTTATAACCGGTATATAACGTCATAAAAAGGCAGGCAATCATCGCCCATGCCCAGAATCGGTGTCTCTTCATATTGTATATCCTTCCTTTATTCATTTTCGCAAAGTTTCCGACTTTGCCGGATGACAGGCTCCACTCATGGCGCAGCCCGCGCACCCACAGCCACAGGATGATTTTCCTTTTCTCTTACCGCGTATCATACTGATAATGGCGGCAGCCACCAAGAGAACCAAAACCGCGCTGATAACGATTGTCGCCATATTTTCCATAAGCCATGCAAGCATTGAAATCCCTCCCGTTTCCCTGTTATAAATCTAAATGAAAAGCCTGACGTCCCGTCCAGTGGCGGGACGCCTTTTAGAAGTGCTTCTCACGCTGTTATTTCGCCATTTTCAGCCTCATATTTGTCGTCAGCTTTGTCGCCTCTTTATATGGTCTGAACAGCATATAAATCATACCGCCGAGGATTACGATGGCTGCAAGCAGGCCGATGATATTCAGGTTTCCTGTAAATGCCGATCCAATCTGGTAAACCATCAGCGCCACCGCGTAAGCCAATCCGCACTGGTAGCCGATCGCAAACCACGTCCATTTTGCGTTGTTCATCTCCCGCTTGATGGCGCCGATTGCCGCAAAACAGGGGGCACACAGAAGGTTGAACACAAGGAAGGAATATCCCGCAACCATACTAAAGTTTGCGCCGATTTCAGGCCATCCGCCGGGATAAAGGATACCCATCGTGCCGACGATATTTTCCTTCGCCACAAGTCCCGTAATGGAAGCCACTGCCGCCTGCCAGTTCCCCCAGCCGAGCGGTATAAATATCCATGCGATCGCACCGCCGATCGCCGCAAGGAGCGACTGATCCATTTCCTCCTCGCCAAGCATCCGGAAACCTTCCGCAGTAAATCCAAAGTAAGTCGTAAACCAGATCACGATCGTGGAGAGCAGGATAATCGTACCCGCTTTCTTAATGAAGGACCATCCGCGCTCCCACATGGAGCGCAGTATATTGCCCACCGTGGGCATATGGTAAGCCGGAAGCTCCATGACAAAAGGAGCCGGATCTCCAGAAAACATCTTCGTCTTCTTTAACATGATGCCGGAAATAATGATCGCCGCCATGCCAACGAAATACGCGCTGGTCGCCACCCATGCGGAGCCGCCGAAGATTGCTCCCGCAACCATTGAGATAAACGGCACTTTTGCGCCACAGGGAATAAAAGTCGTTGTCATGATCGTCATTCTGCGGTCACGCTCATTCTCAATCGTCCTCGACGCCATAATGCCCGGAATGCCGCATCCGGTACCAATGAGCATCGGAATAAAGGACTTGCCGGACAGTCCGAACTTACGGAAGATACGGTCCAGCACAAATGCGATACGCGCCATATAGCCGCACGCCTCCAGGAATGCAAGGAGCAGGAACAGAACAAGCATCTGCGGCACAAAGCCGAGCACCGCGCCCACACCGGCTACAATACCGTCGTTGATGAGTCCCACAAGCCAGTCAGCCGCGCCCACAGTTTCCAACGCATTTCCTACAAGCACCGGAACACCGGGAACCCATACGCCGTAGGCTGCCGGATCGGGTTCTTCGCCATACTGCTCCATCACTGCAAGCGCAGCCTCATAATCGGTAAGGGATGCCGTTTCCACCGTTACCTCCAGTGTCTCATCATCCGCCACCTCATAAGGAAAATCACCTGCGGGCTCCGCGCCGTTTTCTTCCACATAGGCGTCATAACCGTCCACAATCAGCGCCGCGTCGCCATATTCTCCTGCCGCCTCTTCATAAGCAGCGGAACCGATGCCAAGCAGATGCCACCCGTCGCCGAACAGTCCGTCGTTTGCCCAATCCGTAGCGGAGGCTCCCACCGTCACCATGGATATATAATACACAAGGAACATGATCGCCGCAAAAATGGGGAGCCCTAAAAAACGGTTGGTGACAATCCTGTCAATCTTATCGGAATTTGTCATCTTTCCCGCAGATTTTTTCTTTAAGCATCCTTTGATGATGCTCCCGATATAGAGATACCGCTCGTTGGTGATGATGGATTCCGCATCATCATCCATCTCCTCCTCGGCCGCCTTAATGTCCGTCTCGATATGGGAAAGAACAGACTCGTTTAACTTCAGCTGCTCTAAAACCTTATCGTCCCGCTCAAACAACTTGATGGCATACCAGCGCTGCTGTTCCTCCGGCAGTCCGTGTACCGCAGCCTCCTCGATATGGGCAAGGGCGTGCTCGACCGTTCCCGTAAAAGTGTGCATGGGAACCGTCTTTCCGTTCTGTGCCGCATTGATTGCCGCTTCCGCAGCTTCCATGATGCCGCTGCCTTTCAAGGCAGAAATCTCGACAACCTTGCAGCCCAAAGCCTTCGCCAGCTCCGCCGTATTAATCTTGTCGCCGTTTTTCTCTACCACGTCCATCATATTGATGGCAACGACAACAGGGATGCCAAGCTCGGTAAGCTGTGTGGTCAGGTACAGGTTTCTCTCCAGATTCGTGCCGTCGATAATATTTAAGATGGCATCCGGGCGCTCGCTGATGAGATAGTTTCTCGCCACTACTTCCTCCAGCGTATAAGGGGAAAGGGAATAAATACCCGGAAGGTCAGTGATGGTCACGCCGTCATGCCTCTTTAACTTTCCTTCCTTCTTTTCCACCGTAACGCCCGGCCAGTTCCCGACAAACTGGTTGGAGCCCGTCAGGGCATTAAATAATGTCGTTTTCCCGCAGTTCGGGTTGCCCGCAAGGGCAATTCGCATACTCATAGTTTTCCTCTCCTTCTTTATATTAGTTTTCGCTAACTATTTGTCTGAAAATAAAGGGGATAACCCCCGTCAGTCAACCTCAATCATTTCCGCGTCCGCTTTTCGGATGGAAAGTTCATAACCTCGGACGGTCACCTCAATCGGATCGCCAAGGGGCGCCACCTTGCGGATCTGCACGTCCACACCTTTCGTCAGTCCCATGTCCATGATACGGCGTTTGACCGCGCCTTCTCCATGGAGTTTTACCACCCGGACGGTATCGCCGATCTTTGCTTCTCTCAGTGTTTTCATTTTGATAACTACACTCCTTTCTGTAGGTTGAAAATTTTAATTTTCAGCCCGTCCTCCTCGCTTTTTATTGATACATTCAACTCTATGCGGAGAATGCTGTTTTACAGGCATTCCCTTACGCGAAGCTTAGTACTTCCAAGTCAGCTTGCTGACTTTTCAGCTTGCTGACTTTTCAGCTTGCTCACTTTGCGTCTCCGTCCTTTGGCAGACGTCTTTATAAGTACTTTTCGCGTTTTAGACCATGATCTTCTGCGCCATCTCTTTGCTGACCGCAATGCGGGAGTCCTTCACATTCACGATGACATTGCCCCCGATAGCGCTGACCACTGTGACTGCCCCTCCCACGACAAAACCGAGGTTTTCCAAATGTGCCTTAACCTCCTGCTTTCCCCCGATTTTCCTGATGATGTTTTCCTCCCCGACTTCTGCTAATGTAAGCGGCATCATTCATTCACCTTCTTTTAAATATGTATTAGTTTTTACTAACCCAATGTGAAAAACAATGGATGCCAGACCCTGTCAGGCATCCTTATGTTTTATAGGAGTTAGCACTTGCTAACCATATATTATAATATGGCTTCCCTTGATTCCTGTCAATGTTATTTTTACAACTTACTCAAGTTTCATCATACTAACCAATATGTTAGGAAATACTAACTTATTATTTTGTGCAAAATATCCATAACCCTTACGCCAGTGCCGCGCCCAAAGCCTTACAGTCGGACATCAAATTCGTCTGCCAGCTCTTTCACTGTTATGTGATGCCGGACAATCAGGATACTGATTATCTCGTTCCTGCGTTCTGCCGCATTCATGCCCTGCCTCCTTTCTGCGAATTTTCCAAACTCATTCTATGGGTAATTGGGGCAATCCACCTGCACTAATTACTCAAATTTTTTTGAACGCTTTTCGATTTATTTTCTCCGGCGGTATTTTATTGACTTTCCTCCCTATATTGTCAAGTGATTTTCCTTAAAAATTCAAGGAATTTTTATTGTTACTCTCAGATAAATGAGCCAAGG
>CAJTWM010000041.1 GCA_910579805.1 uncultured Lachnospiraceae bacterium
ATCGAAGAACTGATGAAAATTTAAAAATCCGCAATTTAGGATTTGAGTGGGAGTAAACATTCATGCGTTTGTCGTGGCCGCAGCCCTAGAAGTATTGCATCAACGGCCTAAAAATGGTAAGATATGGAGCGGACCGGCGAAAATAATTCAGGCTAGTGTCTTGTCTCGCTGATAAGTAGGTTTGACTAATTACCAACAAGACAAGACACTAAGCGTATTTGAAAAGTAACGGGAGGCAGATGCGGTTATGCGCAATAGAAATACTAAAATACTGTGTATTTTTATGATTCTTTTATTACTTATTGGTTGTAACAAAGAAGAAGCTTTAAAATCAACGGAAGATCAGGCAGTTTCAGAAGAATCCCATTTGGACATAGAAGAATCCTGCACAATTCCTATAGAATCCGAAACGGCATCTGAATCTGTCCCGTGTTTGGCAGAAATTCCGGCGCTGCCGTTAGAAGGACAGCAGCTTTATGATTTTGTATCTGACGGTTGGGAACTTTTAGACAGCGTGGAATTGGATTTTAATCAAGACGGCAGGATAGATTATGTAGGCGTTTTAGAGCAGCCTGAAACGGAAGAGGGAGACTATTCCGACAATTCTCTGCGCATTCTATTTGCAATAGAAAGTCAGGAAGAAGGGTATCGTTTGTCTTTTCAGGATGCCAATCTGATCCGGACAAGGGAAGAAGGCGGCGTTTATGGAGATCCGTACCTTCCCCTGACAGCAGAAGATAGTTCTTTTACCACACACAGCTACGGTGGAAGCGCATGGCGATGGGATGAAGATTTCACATACACATATAAAGAGGGTACATGGTATCTGACCGCATCAGAGTATTCTTCAGGATACGGTGTCTATATTACTTCGCATCATTTGGATAACTGGGAAACCGGCGTAGGGATCAGAGAAGAGAGAAGTTCGGAAGTTGAAAATATGGAAGAGCATTGGGAAGAAGAAATGCCGGAATATGATATCGTTTATGAACTTACGTTGGATGAACCGATGACTCTTTCGCAAAGAGGAATGCGTTGGTGGCTGGCAACGGACAGAAGGACAGATTGGGAAACGGCATCCATACGGTTTGCAGACGGGATCGAACTTTTGGCGGAACAGATAAAATATCCGGCACAAATGACGTATTTTGATTATAATGACGAGGAACGGGTTCTTTATACTTTTTTGGAGGAAAACAGCGGACTTTACTATTTAGCCATGTACTGTTTTTCAGACCGGTCGCTTTGGATCTTAGAAAAGTCGGAAACGGCTATGGATGACGTAGAATTCTACAAAGGAAAAATTTATTATACGACAGAAATGAAAGAAGTTTCTCATAAAGAAAAAGACGGACAATCCGTAAAAGAGACTGACAGAGTGGGCATATTATTAAACAGGATGAATGCGGACGGGACGCAAAAGGAAAAGATTTTCGAATACCGGTATTCCAAAACAGAACAGGAGATCCCGGAAAACGGTATTCCTTATTTGGCATTTATTTATGAAATCAGCGGAGATGAAATTGTGGTAGAGGTATATATAGGAGACGGTCAGGCGCACCCGTTTTATCGGATGAATACGGATGGGAGCGGCGCGCGCCAAATCGGACAGGTTCCCAACCCGTAACATATCTCTTTTTACAAACCGTTATCTGTCCGGAACAGCAGTCCGATTTTGACCCGCTGCCCGGTAAAATAAAGAGAAAGGAACAGGGAAGATTCCCTGACAAAAAAATGAAAAAAGAAAAAAACAGAAATGCATTTTCCGGTTCGATCGGATTTGTGCTGACAGCGGCAGGAAGCGCTGTGGGTCTTGGAAATATATGGAGGTTTCCGTATTTGGCGGCAAAGGATGGAGGCGGGCTCTATCTTGTCGTTTATTTGATATTGGCGGTTACGTTTGGATTTTCCCTGCTTACGACAGAAATAGCGATAGGACGGAAAACAAAGCAAAGTCCCCTGACTGCCTACGGCAAATTAAAACCGGGCTGGGGATTTCTCGGTATATTTGCCTGCCTTGTTCCGGTCATTATCATGCCTTATTATTGTGTCATAGGAGGCTGGGTCGTTAAATACTTTCTGGCATATCTGACAGGAAACGGAAATACGACGGCTTCGGACGGATATTTTACGGAATATATTACGGGAGACTGGCAGCCCCTTTTATTGATGGCAGTTTTTCTGTTTATCGTAGCCGCTATCATTTTCAGAGGCGTCAATAAAGGTATTGAGGCATTTTCTAAAATACTCATGCCTTTGCTGTTATTGCTTGTTATAGGAATTGCAGTCTTTTCCCTGACGATTCGCTATCAGGATGCGCAGGGCGTGACGAGAACAGGAATGGAAGGCTTTGGGATCTATGTGATCCCGGATCTGGAAGGGATGACTGTGAAAGGATTTTTTACGGTATTGTTAGACGCGATGGGACAGTTGTTTTTCAGTTTGAGCGTTGCAATGGGAATCATGGTGGCGTATGGTTCTTATGTCCGGGACGATGCCAATTTGGTAAGTTCCATTGCGCAGATAGAGATCTTTGATACGGCAGTCGCGTTTTTAGCGGGAGTCATGATCATTCCGGCGGTATATACCTTCATGGGAAGGGAAGGCATGGCGTCCTCCGGGCCAAGTTTGATGTTCGTATCCCTGCCCAAAGTATTTTCGTCCATGGGCAGAGTAGGAAATCTGGTAGGCTGTCTGTTTTTTGCAATGGTACTGTTTGCGGCGCTGACCAGCGCAATATCCGTTATGGAAGCGGTAGTATCCAGTTTTATGGACAAATTTCATATTTCAAGGGTTAAAGCGGCGGCCATTGAAACCGGTATTGCTCTTGTGGGCGGCATTGTCGTATGCCTTGGTTACAATAGACTGTATTTTGACATTACACTGCCGAACGGGGCCCACGCTCAGGTACTGGATATCATGGATTATGTCAGCAACAATTTTTTCATGCCCTTAGTGGCTATCGGAACCTGTATTTTAATAGGCTGGGTCGTAAAGCCGGAAACGGTTGTCGACGAGGTGGAGAAATCCGGAGTAAAATTCGGAAGAAGACGGTTATACCGAATGATGATCAAATATATCGCTCCGGTGTTACTGGTAATCCTATTATTGAAATCTCTAGGCATATTGACAATTATATGATTTAACTTATGGATGTAAGTTTACCGTAAAGGCTTGTGTAACGTCCTGTATCAAAAAAGAATAAGTCGGTTCGCAAAGAGAGGGTATCCGGATATCTGCGCTAAATACGCAGATAATCCAGATACCCTTTTTGAATATCAAAACTTTTTTCAAAAATATCGGCCAAAGCGGCCAGCGTTTTGTTTGTCTGTTCCGGATGCGTCTGCGCAGACTGATTGTCCAAAAGTACGGTCAGCAGGATCAGGACGATCTTGGCAGTTTCCGCCGGCGTTGCACAGCGCATACATCCTTCCGTATTGCCCTGCCTGATGATGTCGGCTACTACGGGACAAAGATTCTCCGTCATGATCTCTACATAACGCCTGTGCAGAAGAGCGCTTTGCTGCTTTTCAAAAAAATTCATGGATTCCTGACGGGACAGTTCTAAAGAGGATTCACGGCAGGCTTTAAAAATCAACTGCAGCTTTGTCAGCGCATCCAGATCCGGGTCGGAGATCAGCCGCTTGCTGGATTCGATGATCTGGGCGTGGGAACGTTCGATCACGCTGTTGATGATCTCTTCTTTGGTTTCAAAATAATAATAGATGCTTCCCTTTCCGATCCCTGCTTCTTTGGCGATATCGCTGACCGAGATAGACTGGGCGCTTTTTTTATTCATCAACCGCTGCATGGCGTCTATGATTTTTTCCTTTTTGTTGTTATTCTGCATGACCTAAGCTCCGTTTAACTGATTTTTGACTGATATGTTGACGTTTTTTATTTTGTTTCCATATGTCAATGTTCAAATTATAGAGGATATATAAAGCTTTTTCCACTTATTTTTCTATTTTAACACAAATTTTAGAAACTGAGAATAGTTTGACTTGACCGATGGTCGAAAAAGTGTTAGAGTTAGCTTGTTAATAATTCGACTAATGGTCGAAAAAGTAAAAAAGATAGAAGTATAAAGACGGCCTATCTTATGTGGAAGGAGAACAGGAACGTGACATACGAAGAATTAGTGAACGAGATCCGCAATATTTTTATGAAAGCGGATGTCAGCGGGATCAAAGATCATCTTGCATATCAGTTTAATGTAACAGGAGAGGCGGAAGGAGCTTTCTATGCGGAAGTGTCGGAAGGAAAACTTTCGATAGAGCCGTATGAGTATTACGACAGAGACGTGGTTTTCACTATGACGGCAGACACTCTTTTAAAAATCGCAAAAGGCGAGCTGGATGCAATCTTTGCATACACCACCGGAAAACTGAAAGTAGACGGAAACATTGATAAGGCATTATTATTACAGAAATTTACCAAAGGAAATAAATAGAAACGGCAGAGTCCGCACTGTCTGATGGCAGAAGGGCAGACAGGAAATTCAGACAGGTGAGCGATAGGCTGATTAAAGTTTTGCGTAGGAACGGAGGAGTATTATGAAAGGTTATCATTGGCTAATGACAGCAGGCGCGGCCGTTTTGGGGACAGCCGCATTGACGGAAGGAATCGCGGCATATTTTTTCAGAAGAACGATCATCAGGCAGAATGCCGTTACGGAAAGAACGATGAAGATGTCGGGAACCGATTGGAGCATATACGGTGAAAAGATAAAAGCCTTAAAAGAACCGGTGCTGGAACAACCGCACGAAGATGTATTCATACAGTCAAAGGACGGTTTAAAACTCCATGGGACTTTTTTTAAAAAAGGAAACAGTAAAAAGGTCATGATTGGATTTCATGGCTATACCGGAAAAGGCATGAGCGATCTGCTCGGAGTCAGTAATTTCTATCTTGCCCATGGTTATAGTATCCTGTTGGTAGACGAGCGTGCACACGGGGACAGCGAGGGAAAGTACATCGGCTTTGGCTGTCTGGACAGGGAAGACGCAAGGGAATGGATCCGCTATGTGATAGAGCAGATTGGTGAAGAATGTGAGATCTGTCTGCACGGCGTTTCTATGGGCGGAGCGACTGTGTTGATGGCCAGCGGCCTTGATCTGCCCGAACAGGTAAAAGCCATCGTTTCCGACTGTGCGTTTACTTCCGCATGGGATGTGTTTGCCCATGTACTTAAGACAATGTACCACATTCCGGCGCTGCCTATTTTAACGGCTGCGGACCAAATGCTGCAGAAACAGGCCGGTTACAGCTTAAAGCAGTGTAACGCGGCTGAAGAAGTAAAAAAGGCAAACGTGCCGATTTTATTTATCCATGGCAATAAAGATACTTTCGTTCCCTATCGTATGTGTTACGAACTTTATCATAATTGTGCGTCCCTGAAAGATATTATGATCGTAGAGGGGGCTTCTCATGCGGAGAGTTTTTATAAAGAACAGGAAAGATATGAACAAAAGCTGGACGCATTTTTAAAAAAAGCAGAAATAGAAAACTAAGATATTTTATTGCAGTTAGGCCAAATTTTAGATGGAACAAGAATGGGAGAAGGATATGATTGAAAAAGACGGTAAAAAGTTATACCCGCTTACGGCGGCGCAAAAACTGCATTTTTATTACCAGCAGTTTTGTCCTAAAAAACAGGTCCTGAATATCGGAACCAGTCTGACGATACAGCAAAGCCTTGACTTTGGAGCTTTAAAAGAAGCGGTTTACAGAGCTTATGCAAGATGCGAAGCGATGCGGCTGCGTTTTACACAGGATGAAAAAGGAAACGTATATCAGTATGTTGCCGAAAGGGAAGAAAGGGATATCGAGTTTTTCAGCTTCGCCGGATGGCAGGAATGCCATGCGCAGGATAAAATGCGGGAGTGGACGGAAATTCCGTTTGAACGGTTTGATTCGCCTTTAAACCGTGTAATCATGATCATTACGCCCGACGGCTATCAGGGAATCTACCTCCTTGTCGACCATATGACAATGGATGCCCAGTCTATTGTCTGCTTTATGCGGGATGTGATCGAACTTTATTGTAACATGAAATACGAAGGGATCGATTATCCTCAGAATATGGCTTCTTACATCGAACAGTTGGAAAAAGATCTGGCATATGAAGCAGGAAGTAAGAAAAAAGAAAAAGATATTCAGTTTTTTGAAAATCTGATCTCTGAAAGCGAGCCGGTCTTCAACGGCGTTTCCGGTACCGGCCAGTTGGAAGAAGAACGAAAAACGATGAAAAATGAAAAAATCCGGGCGGTTACCAACGTTTCCGATAATGTAGACGCGGCCATCGACGTTTTCCAATTAGAAGCGCAGCCCAGCGAGCGGATGCTCCGGTTTTGTGAAGAAAACCATATTTCCATGGTATGCCTTTTGATGATGGGACTTCGTACTTATTTACAGAAAGAAAACGGTAATGACGACGTTTCCATTGTAACGACTGTGGCAAGACGCGCTACTCTTTTAGAGAAAAAAAGCGGCGGTACAAGAATCCATTGTTTCCCGTTCCGCAGTATCGTTTCCAGAGAAGATACCTTTATGGAAGGATTGCTAAAGATCAGAGACGGACAGAACAGGCTTTTCCGCCATGCAGACTATGATCCGACCGCATATTATGCTTATCGTAACAAGTGTTATGATTTAAAAGCAGGACAGACTTATGAACCTCTTTCCCTTACTTATCAGCCTCTGACCTTAAAAGGGAAAGGATTGGAACGATTAGGGGATATTCAGTATAAGTCGGCATGGTATTCTAACGGCGCCTGTGCCCACGCGCTATATCTTACCGTCATGCACAGGGCGCAGGATAACGGACTGAATTTTAGTTTTGAGCATCAAAGAGGCGCTATATCCTATGAAACCCTGCAGCGCGTATACTATTATCTTTGCAGAATATTATTCAAAGGAATCGATCATCCTGATATGACCGTAGGAGAAATTATCGACAGCGTATAAAAGCAGTATTTAAAAATCACAGGTTTATGTCTGTACGGCGTCCATAAACCTGTGGTCCGTTACAGGATCCCTATCATAAAGCCGTGCAGAAATGAGGAGAAGATGTTAGAACAATTAAAAGATATGATTTGCGAATATGTGGAAACGGATAGAAACCTGATCAACGAAAATTCCAGATTTATGGAAGATCTTGGATTTACTTCTTTTGATTTTATGAGCATGATCGGAGAAATCGAAGAAAAATTTGACGTAGAAGTTGACGAACGGAAAGCCGCGGATATCAGAACCGTGGGAGAAGCTATGGAGTATATCAAAAGTTTGCAGGATTAACCTAGATTATTCACGGCACAGCCGTGAAAGTGGCCGAAAGCCACATAGTTGCTATGTTTTAACTGAATATTGCTT
>CAJTWM010000042.1 GCA_910579805.1 uncultured Lachnospiraceae bacterium
ATGGAGAGGACGATATTTTTTAAACGATATGGGTGCTAAATGCGTTGAGATGGAAGGAGCAGGATTATTTACAATAGCAAATTTCCGCTCTCGTAAGGCTACAGCGATATATATTGTATCTGATAGTGGTTCAAATGATGAATGGAATCTTGGTTGGGGTGAATGTACTCTTGAAAATAGCATTCAGAAATTGATTGATGCACTAGTGAAAAGTTAATTTAGTTAATAGAGAAATTATAAGTTTGTGGAAAATGAAAATTATCAAATAGACAGACAAAGAATGTAGAAGCTGTGGCTGTAATTTAGCCCTATTGTATAAAAGGACTTTAGAGCTGCTTTGACAAATCTCTGCCATTTTAAAACTACATAAGTACCACCAAAATGCCGCTGCATGGACAAAATCCAGACAGCGGCATTTCCTTGTCAGCGTTTCCGGCTTCCCAAAGGCGAATCCTTGTAGATGCCGGATTTTTTCATAATGTTTTTCAAGTCCGTGCGTTCTTTTTCGGTCAGCTTTTCATAGCTGATTTGAAGCTGTGAACACATGACATAACAGAATTTATCAAGGGCGTTCCCCGGAAAGCGCATGGCTTTTTCTGCATCTGCAATTATTTTCAGGGTGCTGGAATCATCCGGCGCACTCTCCGCATCAGCTTCATGCGCCAGCCGGATATCGTGGAGAATTGCGTCCCACTCCTTATGTGTGACATGACAGAAATAATCTTCTTCCTGTATCTGTGAAGCCTGCAATGCTTTCAGTGTTGTATCTTCCTCCTCCGGCTGGTACTTCTTTAGGATTTCTGCCCTTACAGCCTCAAGCGAGGCATTGATATCCTGAAAGCGCATGGTGGCGATGCCGTCCACATATATTTCTGCATCTGTCATAAGAGCGGTGAAATTTTCATGCGTGGCAATTTCACAGAGCAGGCGGTTGTTGATGCGCCCGCTTTTTAACAGTTCCACCATATCATCATTGATATATAGTTCCGTAAGTCCGGCATCTGGGCGGTTCCTGTTTTCAGTGGCACATAAAAGGTAATCCGTGGAAACACCATAAAATTCTGCAAGCTTCAGGATGGATTTGTGGCTGATTTCTTTTTTTACATCATTTTCATAGCTGCCGAGGGCGGACTTTGAAATTTGTGTCAGCTCCGCAAGTTCTTCCAGTTTTAAATGCCGCTCTATTCGTAAGTCTTTGAGCCGCTCCTGTATGGTTATGCCCTGCTTCATGGTTTTATCCCCTTTCCGGCGGCTTGTTACCCGCCGCCATACTGATTATACCACACCATTCCGCAAACGTGGAATTTTTTGATTTTTTCAGTTCATTCCTGATTTATGGATATACGGGAATGGGAACAAAAATGTTCTATGATAGTATCAGTTCATCGATGGATTACTCAAGTGAGCGACAGCTCACTTTATCGCAATGACCGGGCTGATGGGATATGCTCCCCAGACGAAGTGACGCCATGAACTGTGAAAGGAATGAAAATC
>CAJTWM010000043.1 GCA_910579805.1 uncultured Lachnospiraceae bacterium
GATGCGCGGCATGCAAAGTCTAGATCAGACGCGACTAATCTGCATGGGGCTGGTGCATCTAATTTGACGGACAACACCATATACAGCACAAGCCGGGAGTCGAAGCAGAGGTGGATTGGTCTGGTCCTACAATGTCATATGTGGACGTGGATACCGGAGAAATCATAACCGCATATCTGTTTGTCGCCACACTGCCATACAGCCAGTATGGCCGCCTCATTCAAGTATCCAATGGCAAGCATTGAGTCTCTGGATTTTGACGCAAGACAAGTCAAGAAGAACACGATAATCAATCTTGCCGCAATGGGATTTGTGACTACAGCAACAAACCTTATAATCACAGGTCCGACCGGTGCTGGCAAAACCTATCTTTCATGTGCGTTGGGAATTGAGGCATGTAAAAAAACTTACAGGGTTTTCTACATCCGAATGCCTGATTTAATGCGCAATTTTGAGGACAGGAGGGATGACCTTAAAGAGTTGACCCGGTACAGGAAGAGATTGGGTAACTACAACATCCTCATAATCGACGAGTGGCTGAACTACAAGCTTAACGAGAGGGATGCAAAGATGCTCTATGAATTGTTTGAGCAGAGAAGCGGAAACAATTCTACCATCTTTGTCGGACAATTTCCTGTGGCAGAATGGCATGACAGGCTGGGAGGCGGAACACAGGCTGATTCCATAATGGACAGGATTGTTCATAACGCATATGAGATTCCGAGCAGCGAAACGAATCTCAGGAAGATATACGAATCCAAAAAGCTTGCTAATCTTAAGGCCGAGATTGAGAAATAGACACTTGTAAGACCTGTTAAAAAAAGTTGGAGCTGTGAGCTCATGCTCATGGCTCCATTACTATATCTTGTGTTTGTGGTGGCTCTAAAGTGTTAAAATCCGAGGTGGCTCTCAAGCGATAAAACGGTGGCTCCGAAGCGTTAGAATATTCAGTGATCAAGCTGATCACAAATTTAATGAAAAATACCACGCCAAAGAAGAGCAGCAGCAATGATCCTTTCTGGGAGAAGGCGGAGAACCTTTTCCTTCAGGCGCTTTTTTACTATGTGTGGATGGAAATGCCGCCGGGCAGGAAAAATATCGTTTCCGTGCTGGAGCTTCTATCGGAAGCAAAAAGGGAAAAGGGAGAGCCAAGCAGGCTTGACTGCCGCTTTGAGCTGCTTGCACGGAGCAGCCCTTTAGGGGAGGAGCACCCGGCGGTGCGCCAGTACAGGAAGGTCATGGACGGGGCGGACAATACCATAAAGAGCATCATCATCAGCGTAAACGCAAGGCTTGCCTTTCTTGAGAACAAAGTCATAAAGGAGCTCCTTGAAACGGACGAACTGCATTTCGGGGAGCTGGGCACAGGCAGGAACGGGGATAAAAAGACCAAGACCGCCCTGTTTA
>CAJTWM010000044.1 GCA_910579805.1 uncultured Lachnospiraceae bacterium
ACATCCATCCTTGTATGGACAGCATTTACATTTTTCAATATCAAAAAAATAAATCATGCGCGGGTTCTTATTCTTCTTTTCTTTTTCACGTCTGTCCAGATATTTATGGACTGCCAGATGTCCTGCCTTACACTGGTACATCCCTGCATCTTTATTAAATTCAAATTCATCTTCCTTTGTACGGTTTCCCTGCGTAATGATACTGTTTAGTCTGGAAATCAGTTCATAACCGCCGTCCTGTGCCGCCTCGATATTTTTCTGTTCGGAATAGGCTGTGTCCCCGATTACCATTTCTACTTCCATCCCGGCTTCCCTGCTTTTGCGGACCAGTTCCGGCAGTTCTTTTCCATCTGTCTTTTCGCCGCTGGTAACGGTGGCTGCTGTAATAATACGTTCCTCACTCATTGCTATGTGTGTTTTGTAACCAAAGAAAGAACTGTCTGCTGTCTTATGGCCTGTCTTTGCGTCTGCATCTCTTGAAGTTTCGATATGTTCAAGGTCATCTTTTACAGCTTCTTCCAGCAGATTCAGCTTCTCCCTTACTTTAGGATAACTGCACAACTCAGCTTTTTCTTTGATGACCGAGAGCAGAGCATGGCAGTATGCCAGTTCTTTTTCCAAAGAATCTTCTGTATTTTTATTCGGAAACTGCTCTTTCATTGTTCCGTCTATTTCATAAACAGCACGCCGCAGTTTCTTTGACTGTTCTAAAAGCGCCTGCCTTGGTGTTTTCTGGTTGTATCTTGATCTTGTATGGGTTGCGTCTACAATAATGGATCTTGATTTTATAATGCCTTTTTCTATTGCAATCCGGACTGTTTTTGTGATCAGCATGTCCAACAGGTTCATATCTTTCAGGCGCAGTTTGCGGAATTTTGTCAGGGAACTTGGATTGATTACGCTTTCTTCCGGCGCCATATCAAGAAAGAATTTGAAGGACATATCGTATTTAGAGCGTTCCACAACGTCAATATCAGATAGATCATAAATAGATTTCAGGAGCAGGTATTTGAACATCCTGACAGGCGGAACTGCATTGCGTCCATTATCAAGACAATATTTATTAATAAGCTCATCGTATATAAAACTGAAATCTACCAGTTCTTTTATCTGTCGGAGCAGGTTGTCTTTTGGAACGACTAATTCATATATTTTCATGTAGGGACTTAATACTAACTTCTGTTGTTGTTCAACCATAGTGCCACCGCCTGTATTTGATAATTACATTATACCAAATATAGGCGGTGGTATCTACTTTTTCAGCGGCCTCT
>CAJTWM010000045.1:0-748 GCA_910579805.1 uncultured Lachnospiraceae bacterium
AGGAAATGGAGGAAATGAACATGAGTAGTACAGCGTTAGGAGCAGAGAAAGCGATTATTTTTATCAGCGATGCACATGAAAAATTCTACTACGAGAAATTGAAAGAGGTCAGGTATATCCTCATAGACTGCCAGCCCTCCCTGGGTATGCTCACCGTCAACGCCCTGGCCGCTGCCAACAGGATTATAATTCCCGTCCAGGCGGAGTACCTGCCCGCCAAAGGGCTGGAACAGCTGCTCTCTACGGTGAACAAGGTCAAGCGGCAGATCAACCCGAAACTGCAAATAGACGGTATTCTGCTGACAATGGTGGACAACCGCACTAACTTCGCCAAAGAGATTGCCGCCCTGCTGCGGGAAACCTACGGCAGCAAAAGTCAGTACCACCAGCTCTGCTGGTGGTTTGCTATAACCCCTCCGGGGTCTTTTGTGTTTCCGCCTAAAGGCGGTCTGACAAACCGTTCCTTTTTGTTACTGGTAACCGCTTAAAAGCGGTTTCTCTTTAATCACTACGAGTTCTCTCCTTCCAGTCGATCCCTCTCATATTGTTCCGCAATATACTTCGTTATCGTTGCCTCATCTACATTACCGATCGTTTCGCAATAATATCCTCTTGCCCAGAAATGCCGGTTATATCTCTCCCTGTACTCTGGATGTCTGTCGAATAGAATTAAACTGCTTTTTCCCTTTATTCTTCCCACTACTTTTGACACACTTTCTTTTGGTGGAATTGACACATACATATGCAC
>CAJTWM010000045.1:758-1019 GCA_910579805.1 uncultured Lachnospiraceae bacterium
TAACGTCGCTGCCTTTATTATTGTTACTCCTTCCATCTTGCACACTTTACTGATCGCCTCGCCTATCTCCTTTCTCAAATTCCCAAACATCACCTTACGCCTGTATTTTGGGATAAACACTATATGGTACGTGCAATTATATCTACTATGTGATAAACTTTGATTATCCATGGATGCCTCCGTTGTATTTTGTGTGGTTTGCCAGACCTGCACTTATTATACAACGGAGGCTTTTTTATGGGACTTCGTTCATCGCCACTT
>CAJTWM010000046.1 GCA_910579805.1 uncultured Lachnospiraceae bacterium
TTACAGGACCGACCGGTGCGGGAAAGACTTACCTTGCATGTGCCCTTGGCGTGGAAGCATGCAGACAGACTTACAGGGTTTTGTATATCAGGATGCCTGACCTGATGCGTAACTTTGAGAACCAGAGCGACAACCTCAGGGAACTTACAAAATACAGGAAAAGGATCGGTAACTATCAGATCCTCATCCTTGATGAATGGCTGAATTATAAACTTACTGAAAAGGATGCCAAGAACCTCTATGAGCTGTTTGAACAACGCAGTGGTAATAACTCAACAATCTTTGTCGGACAGTATCCTGTGGATGAATGGCATAACAGGCTCGGCGGAGGGACGCAGGCGGATTCCATCATGGACAGGATTATCCATAATGCCTATGAAATCCCTACAAATGAAACAAACCTGAGAAAGCTGTATGATTCAAAGAAGCTCAAAAGGCTTGTTGACGAGATAGAAGCATAATCATCTGAACATCATTAGACCTAATATTGCCTCTGTTGTATTTTCAAGCGACAGGGGCAGTATTACTATATCTTGTGTCTGAGGCGGCTCTCAAGGAAGAAATTTCCGGGTGGCTCTGAAGCGGGAAACTGGTGGCTCCCAAGGGGGATAATATTCAGGCGGGCATTACAACATCGTGAACCTCATTGATTCCGTCATCATACCGGCAATGGAGAAGTACAGCATTTTGGTAAAGACAAAGCTGGACATCCAGAACCGGGAAGTGCAGATCACCGTGGGGAAAGCGGCAGCCGGGGTGATTACGATTGAAAGCGACCTTCCCAACATCATCAAAAAGAGCGTCACGATAAAACAGGTCAGCGCCGATGTGAATAAACTGGTGATTTATGATGCAGAGGATTATTCCAACACCCGGATTTATTATCTGCATCCCGATCTTGGCTATGACACGAAAGACCGTGACCGCATCACGCCTGTGGTG
>CAJTWM010000047.1 GCA_910579805.1 uncultured Lachnospiraceae bacterium
GTTCTGAGAGTAAAATCAATCTTGTCGAACGGAGAGTGGGCAGAAAAAGCCGATCAGTTAAGAATCTATTCTGGAAATCAGTATAAAACTGTCAATGAAGTGTGCGCTGGAACGGTATGTGCAGTTACAGGATTGAAAAATACCTTTTCAGGAGAAGGGATTGGCATCGAGGATAAAATCGAAATACCAGTTCTGGAACCGGTATTAAACTATAAACTGATCGTGCCTTGCGAATGTAATATACATGATTTTTACAAAAAGCTCTGTATCCTGGACGAAGAAGACCCTCAGCTGCACGTTGTATGGAATGAACATCTGAATGAAATTCATATACAGATTATGGGGGAAGTTCAGATTGAAGTGTTGAGGAATCTCATTGCAGACAGATTTCATGTTGCAGTTGAATTTGGCGCTGGCAATATTATCTATAAGGAAACGATTGTGGAATCTGTCGTCGGGATTGGTCATTTTGAACCGCTCAGGCATTATGCGGAGGTGCATCTTCTCATGGAGCCGTTGGAGCGGGGAAGCGGACTTGAATTTGTGTCCAGGTGCAGTGAAGATATGCTGGATAAAAACTGGCAGAGACTGATCCTGACCCACTTGGAAGAGAAGAGACATATCGGGGTTTTGATGGGCGCTGAAATCACAGATATGAGGATATCTGTGATTTCGGGGAGGGCACATCAGAAACATACAGAAGGTGGAGATTTCAGACAGGCGACGTATCGGGCAGTCAGGAATGGAATGAAAAAATCCAAAAGTGTTTTGCTGGAGCCAATTTATGCATTTCGGATTGAAGTACCACAGGAATTGATCGGGCGAGTCATGTCTGATATCCAACAGAGAAATGGAAGGTTTGAATCGCCGAATATTGAAAATGGAATGGCAGTGATTCAGGGAACTGCACCAGTGATCTGTATGAG
>CAJTWM010000048.1:0-288 GCA_910579805.1 uncultured Lachnospiraceae bacterium
GTTCAAAGGATGACAAAGATGCACGGTTTGGGCACAAGACGCCAACAAGCACTTTTTACGGATACAAAAACCACCTGGCGATGACAGAAAAGGGAATTAAAAGAAGCCCATGGATTACGCAGAGCGGATTCGAGAGGGCTGTTTGCCATGGAACTGCAAATGTATATCACAGCATTTGTGGCAAATGTCAAGAGAATCACGAGACTGACGGAGCCGGTTATGCAGTAAGGAAACGCTTTTCCTTGCATGCTTTGGAGCAAATTTGTACACAGATGCTGTTTATATAGA
>CAJTWM010000048.1:298-680 GCA_910579805.1 uncultured Lachnospiraceae bacterium
TGGGAGTTTTTCAGTGCCCTCTAAAATCAAGGTTTCCGGCGTTCTACACTCCGTTCCGGTCGGCGCAAAGCTGACGTCCACCGGACGTCATGCGCCCCTGCCAAGGAGTCGATGCGACAGGATTTGAACCTGCGACCTCTGCGTCCCGAACAAAGTGCCCGCCCTTAAAAAGCACCCATACGTCCATTTTCCACCATGGTATACATTTATATACCCTTGGACACGTCTACTTTTACCTTGTCCACACCTATATCTGGCACTTTTTCAAACTTTTGTTGGAACTTTGTTGGCCCTCGCCAAAAATTATTGCATATCTTAGACTTCATGTGCCGGCTGTTGCCTTTGTCAATGTTTACTTATTTTAAATACTGTAGCATAGAAC
>CAJTWM010000048.1:690-924 GCA_910579805.1 uncultured Lachnospiraceae bacterium
ACCCCCTTACAGCTTATCCAAATGATTTGTCAGCTATTTTCCCCTGCTTGTTTTTCCATTTCTTACTGACATGATTGTAAATATTTGCCGTCACTGTAATATCACTATGTCCTAACCAGTTCTGAACCTTGCCCAGTTCCCAACCATCCTCAAACAGGATAGCACAACAACTGTGCCTTAAACCATGCACTGTCAAATCTTCCGGCACGCATCCACACCTTATCACTGCTTTCT
>CAJTWM010000049.1 GCA_910579805.1 uncultured Lachnospiraceae bacterium
TGGGAACACCGAATATTAAATAGCGTTACTGAAATTCAGACTGCACTAATGAATATGTTAGATATTGCAGTAAAGGAAAACCGAATAGAAGATGCGGATTTTTATGCTGATGTTTATGAGCAAGTATCAAAATTATTTTATGTAACCCAATGGATACCATATAATGCAAAATTGTCATTATCTGTCCTCAAAAAAGACAAAAAAGAGTGTTTAGTAGCACTCAAATCTACATTGACAGCAATGCGTGAAAAATGGAAACCCGAAGAAAATCCACTTTATAGGCATTTAGAGAGTTCAGAAACAAATATTTTCTCAGAACGCATTTTATCTATGCTACAAGAAGAAATGGAAAATGGTAACGAATTTACATTTATGGAGAGCAGCCAAGAGTATCAAGAACTTTTACAAGAACTAAGAAACCACAACGATATTGAATAGCAAACCCAGCCGAGCCAGTCAACGGCAAGTGAATGGGCTTCGCCCACCGTTGACAGCCCCGACTGTCCTTGCTGGTGGGTAATCAAGGGGCGACAGCAAAAAGTGCTGCCGCCCTTTCCCATAATCGAAGAAAGGGGGATTTTCCATGACCGAACAGGAAGCCTATCAAGAACATATCCGCTATACCCATGATACCTACTGCCGGATTGTTATTCGCCATGCGTCCTTTGACGCTGCCCGTATGCTGGCGGCGAGGTGGAAACGGGAAATCTCCCTTGAATACTTGACCGAAGAAAAGTTTGTCCCACTAAGCACCACAGACGAGTATTTTCAAGTGCCGGACTATGGCGAAACTTATCCGTTTTCTGTCCGGGGGCAGACGATACTTTTAGATAGCTGTTCTCTTGCGGCTGCTCTTGCCCGATTGCCGGAACAGACGCAGGAGGAAATCTTTTTATATTACTTCCAGCACTTGAC
>CAJTWM010000050.1 GCA_910579805.1 uncultured Lachnospiraceae bacterium
CTCGGGATGCTTGGGCTTTCGGATGCGGCGGATAAGCCTGCGGGCAGCTATTCTTTAGGAATGAAGCAGCGTCTGGGGATTGCCCGTGCCATATTGTGCAAGCCAGAGTTAGTTATCCTTGACGAGCCGACAAACGGTTTAGACCCCGCAGGAATGAAGCAAATCAGAGATTTGTTTCGGATGCTATGTACCGAGTATGGCATGACGCTTATGATATCCAGTCATCTTCTCCCAGAGATAGAAAGTATTGCCGATACAGTTGGCGTTATCCATCATGGAAAGATGATGAAAGAAATATCCATGAAAGAAATTGCAGAAACAAATACGGCGTATATTGAGCTTGCCGTAGAGGATACAAAGAAAGCGGCGTATGTTTTAGCTGAAAAAATGCAGTTAAGTAATTTTAAAATCGTAAACGATTCGGGGATTCGTATTTATGAGCAGGGTGTCACCACACAAAAGATTTCGAGGGAATTGATGGCAAATGATGTAGAGATTGCTTCCATCAGCCAACATACAGAAAACTTGGAGGACTATTTCTTAAAAATCACATCGGAGGTGGGAAAATCATGTTAAAGCTTGTCAGACTTGAATGGAAAAAGAATAATATCGGGAAATATATCAAAGGCGTAATCATTATGGCGGCTCTGCTTGGCTTATTTGTCTTTGCGTTAGCGTTTTTGGGCATTGCCAACGACCCAGACGGGACACTGGATGCTGCGCCTGGGACAGATGTAATCTCCGCTCCTATCGAATTATTTACCAGCATGGCTTTTCTTATTTACACCAGTGTAATGTTGGCATCCTTTATTGTAAGCGCATACAAAAACAAGACCATGAATCTGATGTTTTCCTACCCTATTAAGCGGCAGAAAATCTTAGCTTCCCAAATGATTGCGGTCTGGAC
>CAJTWM010000051.1 GCA_910579805.1 uncultured Lachnospiraceae bacterium
CTCCACACTGGCCAGGGGAGTCAATGAGTTTTTAGATATCTTACAGGAAATGATAGGCGGCGTGATTTCCTGCAGTGAGGAAATTGATCTGCAGCAAAAGAGCGTCCATGATGTGGTGGAGGAGACCAATCAGAGTGCCAGCGAGACCTCCGCTACCATGCAGCAGCTTGCTGCCAGTATACAGGAAGTATCTGCCACTGCGGCATATGTGAACGAGAATACCAGACAGGCGGAGGAATCCGTGAGCGAGATGGTCAACAGGGCTGTGAAAGGAACGGCGTTTGCAGAAGAAATCAGAAGCCGGGCCGAGAAACTCAGAAAACTTGCCCAGGACAGCAAAGAGACGGCAAGCGGTATGATTCGGGAGTTCGATGTGGCATTGCAGGCATCCATTGAGGACAGTCATCAGATAGAAAATATCGGTAATCTGACAGGGGATATCTTAAGCATTGCTGCCAAGACAAACCTGTTGGCTCTGAATGCATCCATTGAGGCGGCAAGAGCAGGAGAAGCCGGTAAGGGATTTGCAGTGGTGGCTGACGAGATTCGCGTGCTGGCAGATGGTTCTAAAGAGACAGCCAATAATATCCAGCAGATTTCCAAAGGTGTTGTGGAAGCAGTCATGAAACTGGCAGATAATGCCAATAATCTGGTGAATTTCATCAATGAGAGGATTCTGCCGGACTATGAGATTCTGGAACAGACCGGTGAACAATATCTGCATGATTCCATCACAGTGGATCAGATGATGGTTGAGATGCGGGAATCCATGGAAAATATTGGCACAATGATGCGGGACGTGGCACAGTCCAATGATAATATCACCAACAATGTTCAGGAGAGCGCGCAGGGAGTTACGGGTATCGTTGGTAATACCACAGCGCTGGTCAATAATATGCAGAACAT
>CAJTWM010000052.1:0-236 GCA_910579805.1 uncultured Lachnospiraceae bacterium
GTTCACTTCCTACTGCCACTTTTTCAGAAAATCGCAACCAGCTTTTTTATAAAAGGCGGCGGGCTGTCATTCTCCCCCTTACTCCCTACAACACCGCAAAAAGCAAAAATGACGGACTTTCCGGCAAGAACTTTTCCGGCGGCTCGGTCTTTCCCGACAATAAGGCGTTTCGGAAGCTGCATTTTGCCCGCTGTCTGAAAAAAACGGCAGCCTTTTTTGGCTTCACTGTCTAATAC
>CAJTWM010000052.1:246-891 GCA_910579805.1 uncultured Lachnospiraceae bacterium
GTACCGACACTTTCCCGATTTGCCAAAAATGGGCGCAAAAAAAGCAGCAAATCTTTTTCGGATTTACTGCTTCATGTGCCGCTGCGGGGCGGCGGGATATTCAGTTTTTATGGTGGTTCAGTGTAGTAAACTGGAAGTTCATCAATTACTCTGCACTATGAAACTAACACTTCCTTTTGCTTTTTTTCCTGTTACTTCAACTGTGTATGTTCCGCTTTCATCAATTTCAACATCAAACTCATTAGATGTGGAAATTCCGTTACTTTCATAGATAGGTTTTTCCCCGTCTTTTTGAATTTTTATTGATAAGCTACCTTTATCTACTACAATTTTAGCACTAATAGTATCTCCAGCTTCAATAGTTAAATCCTGTGCGTCCGTTGTATTTAACACACTATATTCCATGATAAATTCACTATCGTTTCCAGTACGACTACCATCAAATTTTGTGCCACACGCAGTTAAAGATATAAGAAAGACTAATGTACAGATTATCAATATAATTTTTTTCATACTAACCTCCCGTTCGCATTTATTGGACTAATTTTATCATATCATCAATCCAAACTCAACGGTCAAGCCGGAACTTGAACAGGCTTTCAATCAGCTTTGTTCTGATGTAGTCCTCCATATCAGAGTTATAAT
>CAJTWM010000053.1 GCA_910579805.1 uncultured Lachnospiraceae bacterium
GTAAAGCACGGCGTACCTTGTTCCGCAAGTGCTGGCGGTAGTCAATCAGTTTATTCATTTCGGTCTGGTTTTTCTCCCTGTCGGCGTGTAAGTCGGAAAGGGTAGAGATGTTATGCTTTGACATATACCTTACCTGTGCGGTAATCTCGTCCAGTTTCCGAAGCTCCTCTTTCATCAGCGGGCTTGTCGGCTTGTAGTCCGTGCCTTTGGGGAATATCCCTAACTGATAGCACCAGTAGTAATATAACGCTAAGATTCCCGTGGTTTTCTGATGCGGTTTCCATGCGTTTTTGTACTGCTCTGGCATATGGGGGGAGTAGGAAATCCTTGCTTTGTAGTTTCCATATCGGGAAGCCCCGCCTAAACATGACCGTATGAAATCTGGTGTCAACCGCTCGTCAAGCGTGTCTAACCTTGTGAAATGCTTGTACTGCGACAGCTTCATTTTCCAATGGCTGCCCGAAAAATCAATTTCATATCCCTTGTCGGCAAGGTATTTCATCATGTGCTGTAAATCCCTGCTCCCGTTGATTGCCTCCCTTAAATCCTCCCGATAGACGTTGTAGCGTGTCGGCTTTCCACTTTTTTCGTCCAGATAAAGCGGTCTTGAGGGGGCTTTCTTTGGATGCTCTATAACTGACAATCCATACTCTCGGCATAAGCGGTCGGACACCTCCCTCAACCTTTTCTGCTCCGATTTTGAGTAATTGTATTTGCTCCCATCCAGATAAGAAACGGAGTTGAAGCAGAAATGATTATGGAGATGTCCTTTGTCAAGGTGTGTGGCAACGATTATCTGGTACTTGCCGCCCCACATTTCCATTGCCAGTTTCAATCCGATTTCATGGCATTGTTTGGGCGTTACCTCGTTTGGCTTGAAGC
>CAJTWM010000054.1 GCA_910579805.1 uncultured Lachnospiraceae bacterium
GGATCAATCAGAAAAGATGGGAGATCGAAGAATGCTTTCGGATCATGAAAACAGAATTCAAAACAAGACCGGTGTATCTTTCCAGAAAGGACCGGATTACAGCCCACTTTACGACATGCTTTACAGCTCTCGTAATCTACAGAATACTCGAAAAGAAACTGAAAGAACAATACAGCTGCGAGGAAATCATTGGAACCCTGAGAACTATGGATATGATGATCGCTCCCGGAGAGGGATATATTCCCGCTTACACAAGGACAGATTTAACAGATGCATTGCATGATGCTTTTGGTTTTAGAACAGACTATCAGATTACTTCTCAAAAAAATATGAGAAAAATTTTAAACCAGACCAAGAAGAAGCAAAAATAGCTACATACTTTTCAACCAAGAAAACCCCACAAACAGCGTATTTATGCTGGGTGTGAGGTTTTTACCTTTTCTCAACTGTCAAAGATGGGAATATATCTATCATAAGGGATAAAATCTGGCTTGGCAAGGTTTATATCTAATGTTAATTTATAATTAAGAAGTTTGATTTTAATTCCGGCTGGGTCTGGTAAGCGTTGAAGGTTTTTCAGATAGGAGCCGATGTGGATTTATACCTTGGCAGACGGCGGAAGAACTCGTTAAAATAAATATCGTCATAATGCCATTCGGCTCCGAATCCATAGTCGTCCGGCGATTCGTAACTGTAGACATAAAGTAAATCGAAAATCTTCTTGTCTGTATCAAAGAGCAGCTTGCAATCCGTACATTCTTTCGGTACGTCGATGAATCCGATTTCATAGAGAATGTCGCTATCCCAAAATGTAAGATAGAACTCCTTTTCTCCTGTCATCAGCTATATGGAATGTAAGCAAGTTCTTTAT
>CAJTWM010000055.1 GCA_910579805.1 uncultured Lachnospiraceae bacterium
CAATCATACTCACCAATGGGGAGCTTGCCGCCGCCCTGTTATCACTGCCGGAGAAAAAGAGGGAAATCATTTACCTTTACTTTTTCGGGAATTACACACAGCAGGAAATCGCGGATTTATACGGGCAATGCAAGAGTACGGCATGGCATTATATCCACAGCGCATTACAGATGTTGCAGGAGGAAATGGAGGTGCTTTTACATGGGGAATCCTAACCTTATACCGTATGAAACCATTGTCCGGGCGACCAGCGGAGAGGCGAGCCGGAAGCCGTGGACGAGGTTTTACGGCATTACAGCAAACGAATCCGCTTTGCCGCCCTTGAAAACGGGCACGTCAACACAGACACCGAGGACAGCATAAGACAGCGGCTTATCACTGCCCTGTTCCAGTTCCGCTTTGACTGAAAAGGGCGGCATGACGGGAGGTGGTATTTGTCGGGAAAATAGCCATGCTTACATTCAGCGACACCGAAGAAAAAGCGGTTGAGAAAGCCATAGCCGCCCTTGCCGATATGATACCGCTGGAAGCCATACAGCCGCCCCATTCCCCGGCACTTATTTTTCCGGGATTGGAAATCAGATTACACCAACGCCGGGTATTAAAAGACGGCACGGACATTTACCTCACCCGTCTGGAATACGGCGCACTCTGCTACCTTGCCGCCAGTCCGGGGAGGGTATTCACAAAGGCGCAAATCTTTGAAACTGTATGGAGCATGGAAAGTGAAAGCTGCCAGTCAAGCGTTGCCAATGTAATTTGCAACTTGCGAAAAAAGATAGAGCCGGACAACCGCAAGCCTACCTACATAAAGACCGTTATAGGCGTG
>CAJTWM010000056.1:0-537 GCA_910579805.1 uncultured Lachnospiraceae bacterium
TAATTCTACTATTTCCACTCATATCAAAAATATCCGGGCGAAATTAAGCAAATTGGATATTCAGCCAATAGCGACAGTTTGGGGGATAGGGTACAAATGGGAATGAAAAAAACAACGTCACTGAAAGCGTCTTTCTGGAAGTTTTTGTGTATGCTTCTAATTGGTCTGATTGGATCGGTAGCTATTCCATTTTGTCTTATTCTTGTCGGAACCAGTACGGACTTTATTACTTATGCGGATTATTCAGAACGCAGCGCAAAAAATCTTGTTCCTATTATTGCCGCAACGCCGGATTTAGCAAATGTACAGTTTCCTATGGGATGCAAGTATCTAATACTGGATAAGAATTATCAAATGAGGGAAACGTCTTTAGAAGGCGGCGATTTAGACAGGGCTATGGAGTATGCCCTATCTGGAAAGATAAGCGAAAACCTCAACAAGCAATATCTATTTGTTACCTGCGAAAATGAATATGTGGTGCTTCAATATTACATTGGCTCACAGTTTATAAATGAATGGTTCTATAATCATTTTCCC
>CAJTWM010000056.1:547-833 GCA_910579805.1 uncultured Lachnospiraceae bacterium
CAATATTACAAAGTATGTCCTTTATTATTTTTGTCAATCCTTTTATACTGGAATGAAGCATCTTTAAGATATTTTTTACAACAAAAACAGCTGTTTTCCGCATATTAGGCTTATATTCCAACTTTAAAGTTTTTTTTATTGTTCATTTCCATTATTTTTGCTTCTTCTGTAAAAAGCATTATAATATTATATTTTATTAATATAGAGTAAAATTCTTGTTTTATGGAATTTTCTTTTATTCCTACAAATGCTTCCAGGTATAGTGCATTTTTTAAATGATTAAAAC
>CAJTWM010000057.1 GCA_910579805.1 uncultured Lachnospiraceae bacterium
TCTATATTTTGTCTGGTGCATTAAGGAAACCTCAGACATGGTAAATAATGCAGCACTATAACATCTGATGGAGGGGGAACTCCTCCTTCCGTTATATCTATATTGATTTATTAGATTGGACTTTGTAACAATTAACCAGTAGTCATTCTTGACTACACCATTATTATACTAGGAGAATGATATATTAAAGGGTGTTTTGACTAAAAATTATTCCCGTCAAGAGTTGGACAAAACAAGGCTTGGAGAACTTGTGACACTCTTTACGAATATTGAAGTTGGTTCAACAGCGGCGCAGGAAAGGGATGTTTTAGGCAGGGTATATGAATACTTTTTAAGTAAGTTTGCAAGTGCGGAGGGAAAACTTGGCGGAGAATTTTATACCCCTTCCTGTATTGTCCGTACCCTTGTTTCCATGATAGAGCCTTTTGAAGGACAGATTTTTGATCCGGCTTGTGGAAGTGGTGGTATGTTCTGCCAGTCGGCACGATTTGTAAAGGAACATCAGGGCAATGTCAGGGATATTTCCATTTTTGGTCAGGAAAGCAACCCAACTACATGGAAACTGGCAAAGATGAATCTGGCAATCAGGCAGTTGGAGGCAAATCTTGGAAAGCATAATGCGGATTCCTTCCATGATGACCAGCACAAGACGTTAAAAGCAAATTACATATTGGGGAATCCACCGTTCAATATTTCAGATTGGGGCGGAGAACGGCTGCAGGAAGATCCAAGATGGAAATACGGTATTCCGCCTGTAGGGAATGCGAATTTTGCATGGCTTCAACATATGTTGTATCACCTGAATCCGGCAGGCGGTGTGTGTGGTAC
>CAJTWM010000058.1:0-269 GCA_910579805.1 uncultured Lachnospiraceae bacterium
AGTAAAGCCTGTTCTTCTTTCTTTAGCCGTTCAAATTCTTTGATAAGATATAATTTGAATTGCGGAGATACCCAGCTTGCAAACTCAAATGCAATATCTTTATATGCGTATGTCCCTCCATACCGTCCAGCCTTTGCCACAATACCCTTTGAATTTGTGCGGGATACCCATTGCTTAACCGACATAATAAAACGGTTTAATCCTGCCTCCAGCATGATTTCTTCATAGGCGGCAGCATTGAAGTCTGCATTATACATTTCTTCCCATAT
>CAJTWM010000058.1:279-824 GCA_910579805.1 uncultured Lachnospiraceae bacterium
TAATAATCATATTCCATTCACCGTTTTCAATTACATATTGAAATTCCGTTAAATTATCATCTTCCATCACTTGAAGAAGTGGCGGTAGGTCATTTACAGTATTCATCTTTGACAGGTCTGCCTTTTTTACCCAAATCATTTCTCCCTCCTCTGATGATGTTACTTCTCCGAGAAATTCGTCTGTATGAAATAAAAATACAATGTACCGCCCATTCTCAATGGGAAATTGCTTGATTCCACATAATCTTGGATTCTGAATATCAAGTCCCGTTTCCTCTTTCATTTCCCGAATAACAGCATCTATGATAGATTCATTTTTCTCAATATGTCCTCCGGGCAGAGTCAAACCTTTCCAATCCTCTTTTAATCTGTTCTGCAGAAGGTATTTATCATTTTGATGAATCAGGCATAAAACCGTTAATTCGACATTTTCTGTTCTCTGCACACGCTATCCCTCCATGTACCGCTCTATTTCATTCCAAGTCTTTACCGTCAGGATATTTGTATCTTCTGTGTAAGGCAGATCAATCGCCCCTATGTACCAT
>CAJTWM010000059.1 GCA_910579805.1 uncultured Lachnospiraceae bacterium
TTTTCAACACCTTCCAGCCCAACCTGATCCTTCTGGACCTGATGCTTCCCGGCATGGACGGATATCAGGTCTGCCGGGAAATCCGTACCCGGTCCAATATACCAATCATCATGCTCTCCGCCAAAGGAGAGGTCTTTGACAAGGTTCTGGGGCTTGAGCTTGGGGCCGACGATTACATCATGAAGCCCTTTGATTCCAAGGAAATGGTGGCACGCGTCCGGGCGGTCCTGCGCCGCTGCCAGCCCTCCAAACCGGAAACACCCGCGGCGGGCAAGGCGAAATGCGTAGAGTATGACGGTCTGACCATCAACCTGACCAATTATTCCGTTGTCTGCGACGGGCGCCAGGTGGAAATGCCGCCCAAGGAGCTGGAGCTCCTCTATTTCCTCGCCGCCTCCCCGAACCAGGTATTTACCAGAGAGCAGCTTCTGGACCAGATCTGGGGATATGAGTATATCGGCGATACCCGGACGGTGGATGTGCACATTAAAAGGCTGCGTGAAAAGATCAAGGATCACACAGGATGGTCCATCAGTACGGTGTGGGGGATCGGGTATAAATTCGACACCAAATCCAGTACGTTGTAGGACGCTGCCTGCATCCCGCGCGGCACAGGGATCATTTCCTGATGAAATGACAGCCCGCATCACGCAGTACCTGCTATTCGGTCATTTTCCTGACCGCAGCAGAAAACGCAGATGCCCCGCGGCAGCGTAATACCGCGCAGAGCGAAATTGGAAATGGAGACAGTTATGAGAAGCACCCTGCATATTAAATTTGCATTACTATATATTATATTTGCCTTTTTGGGCGTATTTACCAC
>CAJTWM010000060.1 GCA_910579805.1 uncultured Lachnospiraceae bacterium
GTATATTACAAGCTTTTTACGTTCATCAAAAGGACAGTTTTTAATTCTACACCAATCAATTTTATTATACATAATTAAAATGTACCCGTATAGAGTGTTCCAGCATCGCCATCGGATACTCTAAGTGAATAACTACCAGTCGCATATTTACCCCCTGCTGGGTAAATTTTAAGGACTTTAGCTACACCATATACTAGCTTATGTTCAGCTACTGTTGTATTAGCAACTACACGTCCACTCATATCATATAAAGTAATTGTGCCGTCTACATCACATCGGTCAAAAATAAAACCTACATTCATGAATACAACTTTGCAATAACTTCCTTCGTTAGAAACAGTGACTGCTACATAATCATCAAACCAATTATATGGTTCAATACCTGCCTCGTAGTCAGCAATTAATTGCTCCATTTCCTCTGGAGAAATAAAAACTAACTTCGGAGAGCTTTCAGTGTCAGTTTCAGTTGAAATTGTTGTGCTTTCAGCTGCAAAAACAGGGGTAAAAGTTAGAGATGAAATAAGCAAGCACAAACAAAGCATCCTAAATGTTTTTTTAATCATAGATTTCATACAAAATTCTCCTTTACAGTGTAATAGTTTATAATAGATAATTAGCGAAAATATTATATAATACATTATATAAATATATATCACTTGTTTCCTCCTTCTCCATTTATTTAATATTTCCTACTTATATTTCCATATTATACCACAAGCACACTTGCAATTCCATTAAATTTTCTTAATCTTCATTTGCCTTGTTACGTTTAATCATCATCTGCCTTGCCCGTTCCCTCTGCTCTGTACTGACC
>CAJTWM010000061.1 GCA_910579805.1 uncultured Lachnospiraceae bacterium
GAGTCCATCTTCTCCCACGCATCCAAACTGATCAGTGACAGGATTGACATGATCGAGGATGAAAAGGATAAAGCAGTAGATGCTTTTGAGGAACAGAAGAAAGCTGCCGAGGATTCTTACAATGCACAGATAAAGCTTCTTGAAGATAAAAAGAAAGCGTTGCAGGATGAAATAGACAAAATAAAAGAAGCCAATGAAGACCGTGAAGAAGCAATTGATTTACAGGAAAAACAGCTTGCCTATGAAAAGGCAAAAAACCAAAAGACAATCCTTCAGTACACGGAAGACCGTGGTTTTATCTATACAACCGATGATGAGGCCATACAGGATGCCAAAAATGAACTGGACAGCGCAAAGGCCGATGCCGAAATACGCGCACTGGAAAAACAGCAGGACGCTTTAGATAAGCAGATTGAAGCCATACAGGAAATGCTGGATGCCTCCAATGAATATTGGGACGCACAGATTGAACAGACTGAAAAGTATTATGACACTATAATAAAAGGCATGGAAGAATACAGGAACCGCTGGGATGAGTTATCAGACCTTCAGGAACATGCCGAAATGATCGGGTTATTAAAAGAGCTTGGATTAACCGAAGAAGACCTGCTGAATGAAAGCTCAGGCGCGTTTGACAGGCTGCGCACTTCCTACCTTGGCATATTAAAAGATTTGAATACTGGTAACCAAGGCGTAATTGACGGGCTGTCACAGCTTGCTGATATAGATATGGGCAGCATACCGAGTTTTCTTGGTGAGATGCAGGGGTACATTGACAGCATTTCAAACATGGATGTAAC
>CAJTWM010000062.1 GCA_910579805.1 uncultured Lachnospiraceae bacterium
TTTCTGGTTGTACCTTGATTTTGTATGGGTTGCATCCACAAGAATGGATTTTGATTTTATAACGCCTTTTTCCAATGCAATCCGGACTGTTTTTGCAATCAGCATGTCTAACAAGTTCATATCTTTCAGGCGCAGCTTGCGGAATTTTGTCAGGGAGCTTGGGTTAATGACTGCTTCTTCCGGCGCCATGTCAAGAAAGTATTTGAAGGACATATCGTATTTGGAGCGTTCCACAACGTCAATATCAGATAAGTCATAAATAGATTTCAGGAGCAGGTATTTGAACATCCTGACAGGCGGAACTGCATTCCGTCCATTATTAAGACAATATTTATCAATAAGTTCTTCATAAATAAAACTGAAATCAACCAGTTCTTTCATCTGCCGGAGCAGGTTGTCTTTGGGAATGACTAATTCATATATGTCCATATATGGACTCAATACTAACTTCTGCTGCTGCTCAACCATGATACCACCGCCTGTATTTGATAATTATATTATACCAAATATAGGCGGTGGTATCTACTTTTTCAGCGGCCTCTGTGGGAGAAAGGGGGGGGAATCATTTATGCCTTGCACAGAAGCATACAGAGAACATATCATGTATACTTTCAATGGCTATTGCAAGACCGTCATACGCTTTGCTGCTATAACCGCATGGCGTGACAGGAGTAGACGGCGGCAAAAAGAAATATCCCTTGAATACCTCACAGAAGAAAAATTTTACCCTTTAGGCACAACAGACGAATATTTTGAAGCACCTTATGAAGAATATCCCATTAC
>CAJTWM010000063.1 GCA_910579805.1 uncultured Lachnospiraceae bacterium
ATTTCCATGTGGTCAAACCCATATGCGGCTTTGTATGATCTGCTCCGGCATGGATAATTTCAGCGGCAGTATGTCCGGTTATGGCATAATGGAACCGGTTCTGTACCATTGCGTAAAACTCCTTTGTAGTTGGAGCAAGGCGGTCGTAGTCAATGCTACATTCAGCATAAATATCAGTTATTTGTTGCCAAATCCGTCGTTCGCTGGCGCGGATAGAACGAACACGCTCAAGAAGTTCACGGAAATAGTCGCGTCCAAACACCGCATTGCCCTGTTTCAAGCGGTCATCATCCAGTACAAAGCCTTTGCGGATAAATTCGTTGAGTACACGGGTAGCCCATTGGCGAAATAGCGTAGCCCTCTGGCTATTAACGCGGTATCCAACGCTAATAATCGCGTCAAGAGAATAAAAGGTCTGTTCCCGTTTGACTTGACGATTTCCTTCTTGTTGAACTATTTCCATTTTGGAAACAGTTGACTCTTGTTGAAGCTCTCCCTCTTGATAAATATTGGTCAGATGTTTATTTATCGCAGGAACGCCGACATCAAACAATTGAGCCATTGCCTTTTGAGTGAGCCAAAGCGTTTCATTCTCCACATAAGCCTGAACAGTCCCGGAATTGTCAGGCAGATTATATAGAATAAATTGTATTTCCTTTGCCATGATTTCAGCTGTTGAATTTAAGAGATTTCAGTTGCGCCAGAATCTCAGACTCCAGACGGTGGCTTTCTGCAAACATTTCAGTTAACCTGGACTCATAGTCAGCCATGCGC
>CAJTWM010000064.1 GCA_910579805.1 uncultured Lachnospiraceae bacterium
ATTCAGAGGATTTTAACGAAGTCCGGGTGTTACCGGGCGGGGAGGAAGATTGCGGTGAGGGGGCTGATGATCCATTCGGTGGGGTGTCCACAGCCGAAGGCTTCCGCTTTTATCAGTAACTGGGATAAGGCGGATGCGGGGGCCTGCGTCCATGCCATTGTGGAGCCGGGAGGGGACGTGTACCAGCTCCTGCCCTGGGACTGCCGGGGATGGCACTGCGGAGGTGACGCAAACGGGACGCATATTGGGGTGGAGATGACGGAGCCTGCCACGATCCGGTATACGGGCGGTGCGGATTGGACGGAGACCGGGGACGGGAGGAATACGGAGAGCCATGTGTTTGCGACTTATGGGTATGCGGTGGAACTGTTTGCTTATCTGTGCCGGATGTATGGGCTGAACCCTCTGGCGGATGGGGTTATTATTTCCCATTCCGAAGGATATAGGAAGGGGATTGCCAGCAACCACGGGGACGTGGAGCATATCTGGAAGCGGTTTGGGCTGTCCATGGGGCAGTTCAGGAAGGATATTCGGGCGGCTATGGACGGTTCTGAAACCGGGAGCGGGAGCGGCGGGAATGGCGGTTCCGGTGACGGTGTTTCCGGGCTTACGGGGATTATGGGGAAGGCTGCGGCGACGGCGGAGCAGATGCGGGAGTATGTGAAGCGGAAGAATCCGGATGTGGCGCAGTCGGTCCTTAACATGGTGCCGCTGTATCTGTCCGAGGGGGAGACAGAGGGCGTGAGG
>CAJTWM010000065.1:0-370 GCA_910579805.1 uncultured Lachnospiraceae bacterium
GAGCAAGTCCTCGTCTTTCACACATTCTTTCGGCTGAAAATCATATTTCGGATATTCAAACTATTGTTGATGGAGTAAATCAGGAGCATTGTTTAGGGTTTATGCAATGGGACAGTTTAACACAAAGTTTTGAATATAGCAATTTAGGGATGATTAAGTCGCTATCTGAATTGAGTAAGCATCTGGCAGATGAATTCAAAAGCTGAATTTTAATTTGTTACATAATATTCTGAACAGCTAATATTTGTTTTGTTTATAACTGAAAATAACGGTTAAGAAAGCAGAGATTCGAGAGAGTCCCTGCTTTTTTTGTGCGAAAAATTAAACTCATCACTTGACAATGTTGCATAGAGCTGATGAGCCAGGATGA
>CAJTWM010000065.1:380-745 GCA_910579805.1 uncultured Lachnospiraceae bacterium
GGTGATGGACGGGGGAAAATGTATCCTCCAGCTGCGGGGCGTCCGCCCGTTTTTGTCGGATAAGTATGACATCACCAGGCACCCCAATTTCCAGTACACCGCCGACGCGGACGATAAGAACGCCTTTGACATTGAAGCGTTCCTGTCCACCCGGCTCAAACCAAAACCCAACGAGGTCTACGATGTGTTTGAAGTTGACGTAGACACCGAGGGCGAATAATCCCGTTCCGCGAGAAAGGAGTGATCTTATCTACCCGCCAGGGTCCCTGAAACCTGCCTCGGTTGAGGCCATTGGCGTACAAAGCGGACAGCTCAACAAAAAATGAAGAAGGAGGATAGCCGGAATCGAGCCGCCCAAAATTCAG
>CAJTWM010000066.1 GCA_910579805.1 uncultured Lachnospiraceae bacterium
TCCCGGCAGGGGAAAGCGCCCTGCCAAACAATAACAGGGAAATGCCGGAAGATACAGAGCAGACGGAGGAAGATACCGAAGAAACGGAGAATACGGAAGATGCGGAAAGCACAGAGGAAACCGAACCGGAAGAAAAAGCGGAGGAGCCGAACCCGGTCATTTCCTATATCCTCATGGGCGCACTTGCAATAGCCTTTATCGGCGGCGCTTATTATTTCAAAGTAGTCCGCAAGAAAAAAGAGGACTTCATTGAGGACGAAGATGAGGACGAGGAAGATGAGGAGGAATTAGAGAACGAAGATGACGAACCGGAGGACGGTTCCAAAGATGATTTTTTTGAGGATGAGGAGGAGTAGCCGGCAGCATGGGAGAAAAGAAATATTCTGTTATTCTGGCGGACCCTCCCTGGCATTACAGGGTGTATTCTAAAAAGGGTATGGGAAGAAGTGCAGAGAGCCACTATCCCACTATGGACATAGAAGATATAAAGGCGCTTCCGGTTGCTGACATTGCAGAAAAGGACTGTGCCTTATTTCTATGGGTAACATTCCCCTGCCTTTTGGAAGGACTGGAAGTGATAAAGGCATGGGGATTTACCTATAAGACAGTAGCGTTTGTATGGGTAAAGCAGAATAAAAAGAGTGACTCGCTCTTTTGGGGCATGGGATACTGGACACGCAGCAATGCAGAGCTTTGTATTCTGGCA
>CAJTWM010000067.1 GCA_910579805.1 uncultured Lachnospiraceae bacterium
CCCCTAAACCTAAAATGCACCCCCCTATACCAAAAATCGGAGTAGTTTTGCACCCCCTGTCCGACTACGGAAAGACTACGAATGAGGGATGTGATTTGCTACGATTTGCCCTATTTTGCAAAAAGTGTAGTACAACAGGGGTGATAAAACTAAAAAATATAAGCCCGCAAAACGTGCCAAAACACGGCGTTTTCGGGCATTTTGAGAAAGGAATAAATTATGATTAAGATACTTTTCGTCTGCCACGGCAGGACGAACGACTACTGTTCTGTGGTTGAATTATCGGGGCAAAATGGGGCAAATAAAGGCTTTTGCTGTGCCAGAGCACTACGGTCGGACTACGACTGACGGAAGTAAAAGTAGTAAATGTAGTAGTCAAAAACAGTCGAGTAGTTTCATTTGAACACCCTTTAACGATTTCAAGCAGTTATCGTTATAAGGTAAACATAAGAGCAAAAGCAGATAAAACTTGATATTTGGGAGTTTTTGAGTGATATATGTAACGACTCTTTATGGTCAAATAATCAAAAAGGAGCGTGTGCATATGAAAGAGCAGCAAACAGGAACGATTAAGATACCTCTTCAAGAAAGGTACATGATATCGCTGAAAGAGGCGAGTGCTTATTTCCACATAGGCATTAAGAAAATGAGAAGAATGGACATGTTTTGTACATCAGAACACACAGAATGCGTGGTGTGGATACA
>CAJTWM010000068.1 GCA_910579805.1 uncultured Lachnospiraceae bacterium
TTATAAACTATGACGTAACGTGAAGGTCAAGCTATGATTTTAAAAAATCGATTTCCCTGTGGGCTGCATACACAGTCTTTAATTACATATACTGTTATAGAGGTGATTTTCATGAAACAGCTTAAAATTTCCTTCTTTAAAGGTACTGTTTTTGTTTTAATCCTGGGGACACTCTCCCACTTTCTATACAAATGGACAGGCGCCAGCCATATAATTGGCTTTTTTGCGCCTGTCAGTGAGTCTGTATGGGAGCATATGAAACTGCTGTTTTTCCCCATGCTGCTGTATACTTTTATAATATTCTGGAAATACAGGAATGCATATCCCTGTCTGCTATCTTCCCTCTGCCTTGGAATTCTGCTGGGCACATTGCTGATTCCTGCTCTCTTTTATTTTTACACAGCACTTCTGGGCCACAATGTATTTATTTTAGACATTGCCGTCTTTGTGTTAAGCACCGTGGCCGCCTTTTTTGCTGCACATAAACTTACCGTTATCTGCCTTCCAAAGCCTTGCCGCTATCTGCTGTATCTTTCCATCGGCATCTTTCTCTTATGTTTTGTTCTGTTTACCTATCATCCACCCGATGCTGCACTATTTGCAGATCCTGCCCCATAAAAACTATGACACAAAGTCAAACAGGCTGATCTGATTGGATTCAGGCAAATCTCCAAGCAAATTCAGGCTGTCCATCAAATCTATGA
>CAJTWM010000069.1:0-298 GCA_910579805.1 uncultured Lachnospiraceae bacterium
ATTGATAACGGTGCTTCTCCCCAAGAAGCACGTTCAATACTACCTAATTCACTAAAAACAGAAATATATGTCACAATGAACCTTAGAGAATGGCGTCATTTTCTCAAATTGAGAACCAGTAAGGCAGCGCATCCACAAATGCAGGAAGTATCTATAATGATATATGATGTACTTGTCAAAAAACTTCCCGTAATATTTGATGATATTGAAATCGCTCAATAAATAGGTATCAAAAAGGTATCACGCCCCACATCAAAAGCCGGAAAGTCCGCTGTTTATGCGGCTTCCCGGCTTCCTG
>CAJTWM010000069.1:308-698 GCA_910579805.1 uncultured Lachnospiraceae bacterium
ACAGTAACAGTTATAATCAAAAATCGTTGATTTTAAGGCATTTTCAAAAAAGATTAGAACCTATAAACCACTATAAAAAAGAAAAATAATGCAATAAAAATGCAATGAAGTACATTCAGATTTACCCAAATTATACCTCAAAGAACCAAAGACCTCAATATCTTTTTCCATGTAATAAACCCAAAAGGCATACACTGTCATATACAGACTTGCTAAAATTATCCTTGTATCTCTTATCGAAACATATTATAATTTGTCGTAGTTATTTACTTTATTGCGATTGGGAGGTACATATGTATTATATATTATTGTCGGCTCAACAAACTGCAACCCAAGCAGCGAATACAGCACAAGAAGTTGCAACCCAAGCTCCGTCTAACGACATTATAG
>CAJTWM010000070.1 GCA_910579805.1 uncultured Lachnospiraceae bacterium
GCTATAGTCCCCCTATTTGCAGTCAATTTTAATTTCTGACAATTAATAAATCCATGCAACAAGCCATATGAGTTAGAACCTGTACCAAAAGAAGTGATCCATTCATTTATACGTTGAATAGGGACAAAATCCTTACATAACCATAATCCATATCTATCAGAAACCTTATATCTTCCACTTGAATTATTTCTTCTCTCTCGAATCATAGGATTGTATGCTCTTTTTGCTTCATCTCCCTCAAAATAGATGACTACGTCATACTTAACTTCAGGCATTGTTTCAAGAGATTGCTCAGCATACACATATTTTTTTACATAATAATCTGCAGCTATTTCACCATATGTATCAAACAATTTATTTATATTATAATTTTCTTTTGGAAAAGGGTGTCCTGAACATAATAACTCTGGCATATCTCTATCCGGATATGTGTTCCTTTGGAAAAAATCTGATCGCTTTTTCTTACTTTTGGAGAATGTACTTCTCCAGCATTTAAACTGAAGAAAGCACCCTCACATTCTGTTTCATACGAATCTATTCCATCATTTGTCTGAACTAATACTTTATCTGACCGTAAGTATATTTTTGTACCATGCCCCTTTTCACCTATTGCATACTGATTTCCTCTTGATTTCGAATCTCCAAGATTCCAGAAATGATTGATAATTGTGTCTCTTGACATTCCTGTTC
>CAJTWM010000071.1 GCA_910579805.1 uncultured Lachnospiraceae bacterium
GTATTATCAAGATCACTCAGGCCGATCACATCTTTTCCAAAAGGAGTATCCTGCAGGATGGATGCCTTGAAATGCTCCAGAAGATCCGGGATGGCCGTGCCACTTATGATCACATGGATACCCATATCTTCATTGCCATCCGAAAGGATACTGATAGGAGCGCCTTCCAGTCTGTACATTTTCTTATATCCGTTTGCACCTTTGGGTAATGGCATGAAATCACTGCCTGAATATCCTAGAAATGATATCATATCAGATACCTCAGAAATGATAGTAGATGTGAAAGCGATCCAGTCTATGGATACTTTTAGAGAATTGTCTAACCTTTCAGAGTTTCCGTACATGGCACACCTTGTATTTACTACCCCCGTATTACTATTCCGGGGGTAGACCCCTTTCCGGTCACGCGCAAATTATCTGACAATTCAAGACTGCAGGAGCCGAGTTGTGTCATATCGATACACAATTATTTCCCCTAGTGGTTTTTGTTTTCGAGTCCCGTCTCGCGCTCTTTGAAAAAGTGCGGAAACGTTGATAAATACAGCGTTTCCGCTATTTTTGTGTGTCTACAAATCGGTAGACAGTTGTAGACAGTACCTTAGTACTATTACAATGCCTTTGATATGAGGTCATAGGTTTCTTTTTCCGTCAATGGATTGTAGATATATTC
>CAJTWM010000072.1 GCA_910579805.1 uncultured Lachnospiraceae bacterium
GCATACAACAACGGACGGGAGAACAGGAAATGGCTTATCTGGAAAGAAGCCGAGGAAAAAATATTGAGAGAACACGGAGTTGATGAAACCACCATAGAACAAATCCGCACAGACGACAGGGCAGACTTCAATTCCAACAGGCGGTTTTACCATTGGACAAGCGACTTCGGCGAATACCTTGAGGAGATGGCAGACAGGGAGCGGAATACCGAGGTAAAGACCGTTGCTGATTTACTGGACGAGATTGAGGACGAAACTCTGTATCGGGCATTGCTTACGGTGGACAGGCGTACCCTGCAAATTATCCTACTGAAGATGCAGGGCTATTCCACAAAGGAAATTGCCCCGCTTGTGGGATTGACAACAGGGGCTATCTATGCAAGATTAGACCACTTGCGGAAAAAGCTGCGGAAGATTTTATAATTATCTAATATTTTCTGTTTTTTTATGGACTATTGGGTGAGGGATAAATTTCCCTTGCCCAATTTTCAAAATAGGTGAATAAAATTCCTGTCCACAGGGAATACGTAACAGTTCAGCCTTCTGGCTTCACTGTTACTCATATATGCACCTCTCAAACCTATTCAGACAGTTTCCTCTCAAAACGGTCCTTACGCGGGTCTGCCGGAATTTTAGTCGGATATTCCCCCTGAAAGC
>CAJTWM010000073.1 GCA_910579805.1 uncultured Lachnospiraceae bacterium
GATGGGACTGATCCGTACCGCTGCTGAATCGGAGCGCTGCTGTCTGGCGGTGGAAGATACGGCAGGCGTTTATGTCGTGCCTGCTTTTACCGGTTTGGGAGCGCCGTATTGGAATGCGGAAGCGAGGGGGATCATCACCGGGATTACAAGAGGGGCCGGGCGGGATCATATCATCCGAGCGACGGTCGAGTCGCTGGCGTATCAGGTCTATGACCTGGTCCAGGTGATGAAGCGTGACTCCGGGCTTCCACTTCTTGCGCTAAAAACAGATGGCGGCGCCAGCGCCAATGATTTTCTGCTGCAGTTTCAGGCAGATCTTTTGGGGGCAAAGGTATATCGTCCGTCCTGCATTGAGACGACGGCGCTCGGGGCGGCGTATCTGGCTGGATTGGCGGTGGGCTACTGGAAGGATTTGGATGATGTGAGGAAAAACTGGTCGTTGTTAAACTGTTTTGAACCGCGCATGGAAGAAGAGAAGCGGATTCACTTATTGGACGGGTGGAAGGATGCGGTGGGGATGTGTCTGTGCGGGACGAAATGAAGCAATCATGTGATGAAGTCGGTAGATACCATTACAACAGAGACGGTCTCACAGGCGGATATGGCTAGAATACCCCTGAAAGTATCTGTGATTTATGCACACCGCATCATC
>CAJTWM010000074.1 GCA_910579805.1 uncultured Lachnospiraceae bacterium
CCGCTTGCGTCCTCCACATAGAAGCGGTAGTACCATTTTTTACCTTTCTTCCGTACTGATCCTTTTGCCATAATCGTTTCTCCTTTCAATGAACGCATTTCTGCGTATGTAATCATTGAACAGATATGGCAGTCAGAACTGATGGAATGCTTTCTGAAAATAAGGATAGCATAAAATCTGCTGTCCCGCTATACCGAATTGGAATCTTCCCCTGATAAAAGATTGGAAAGCCTTGCAGCGGCGGCATCAGGGTTTTTGGAGTAGAGCCTCACTATGTCGCCCATATCATTAAGGGCATTTACGGTGTGGGTAATCTCCCGCAGGAACATGATTTCATTATATTCCCTGTCCGATTCAAATCCCATTGTCTTTGCAAGCTGTGCGCTTTCCTTGTTGCCCTTAAACTTCCTGCACGCAAGGCGGAACGAATCCACAAACAGCTCATATTCCTGCAGTATCAGCAGCAGCAGGTCTTTTGAAAAGTCTGATTCGGAAGTTTCCATGTCATAGGGCAGCTTTGAAAGAATGGAGGACATGGCATCACGTATTAACATTTCCTTTTTATCCGTAATGTCAGATTCGTATTCCTCTGTTTCGCCTTTTAACCACTCTACGGAAACATGGAGGGCATCTGCCAGAC
>CAJTWM010000075.1 GCA_910579805.1 uncultured Lachnospiraceae bacterium
CCATTATGGAAGATTAAATAACAACTGATACGTAACTGTAAACAAAAAATACCCGGAACAATTCCGGGTATCGTTTAGGCCAGAGCGCGAGACGGGACTCGAATACGTTTACCACTTCGGAAGGTAATTGTGTATCGGGGAGATACAACTCGACTGCTGCAGTCTTGATTTGTCAGACAATTCGCGCGAGGCCGGAAAGGGGTCTACCCCCGGTATAGTAATACGGGGGTAGTAAATACAAGGTGTGCCATGTACGGGAACTCTGAACGGTTAAACAATTCTTTGAAAGTATCTATAGACTGGATCGCATTCACATCTACGATCATCACGGAAGTATCTGAAATGATTTCCTTCCTGGGATATACAAACGAAGATTTTCTGCTCCTGCCGCGGGGAGCAAACGGCTATAAGAAGATGCACAGGCTGGAGAGTGCCCCGGTAACTATCCTGTCAGACGGTAACGAGGATATGGGCATCCATGTTGTGATCAGCGGTACGGCGATCCCGGATCTGCTGGAACATTTCCGCGCATCCATCACAAGCGACACGCCCTTTTCCGCGGATGCAGTCTCTTTAAGCGACTTCGACAATAGCATCATGGTCGAGTTTCTGCAGCAGATCCGGCGTCTGGGATGGCT
>CAJTWM010000076.1 GCA_910579805.1 uncultured Lachnospiraceae bacterium
GGCCTGCCCCGTTCAAACAGTCCGGCCCGCGCCTCAAAATCGTCCTGCGTCCAGGGCAGGTGCCGTGCGGCACAGATCATCACGACAGCGGTGAGCACATTCAAATTGGCCAGCGCGTCCTTTTCCTGCTCCAAAAGCAGATAGGCGGCGCACAGCGCGTAGGGCTCGTCCGTGCCATAACTGGAAAGCAGCTCTGCCGCTTTCCGGGAGGGGAGCTCCTCCTGGATCTCCGGCACCGGGCGGCAGATCAGCTCCGCCAACGTAACACCTGTTTTTAATGGAGCGCTCTCATGTTCCCTCAGAAATTCCTGTATATGTTTAGATGCCCCGACAATCGTACTCTTTAACCGCTCAACTTCCTTATCAATCTGCTCCTTCTTATGTAATGTCCCAAAATAAAGTTCTTCCGGGACTAGTCCAACTTCATAACCTACCTGACGCAGTCGCAAGTCCGCATTATCCTGTCGAAGCAAAAGACGGTACTCCGCCCTGGAAGTCATCATACGATAAGGTTCAAAATTTTCCTTTGTCACTAGGTCATCTATCAGGACACCAATATAAGCCTGGGAACGATCCAGAACAATCTGTTCTTCTCCCCTGAGAAAAAGTGATGCATTAATACCAGCCATCAGACCT
>CAJTWM010000077.1 GCA_910579805.1 uncultured Lachnospiraceae bacterium
GATTTATACAGGTTACAAACATAAATAAGAATGTTAGGAGGATTTGAAATGTTTGATTTCGTAGAGAAAATAGGAGGGAAGAAACTGGGATTTTTTGCTGCGGGAGTTCTGTTTGGAACAGCGGGTGTGAAGCTTTTATCAAGCAGGGATGCAAAGAAGTGCTATACCAACTGTACGGCCGCTGTACTACGGGCAAAGGACTGTGTGATGAAAACGGTTACGACAGTGCAGGAGAATGCGGAAGATATTTATGCCGAGGCACAGCAGATGAATGAAGACAGAGCTGCAAAAGAGACAGAAACTGTTTGTGAAGATGAGATGGTACCGGATGATAATACTTTTCAAGGCAGTGCGGAGATATAAACAGTATATATGATGGAACAGAAACAGGGCAGATGCATCCCTTAGTAGATGTGGTTTTGCCCTGTTTATTTATGAAAGAGGGAGGCAGTCTATGAAATTTGTAATTAAGCATGAAATCAGGGGCAGGCTTCGGGTTCATATGATGCAGGACAGGATGTCCTGCAGAGAGGCAAATATACTGGAGTATGTCTTATCCGAATGTTCTTTTATTACAAAAGCTACGGTACAGAGCCGGACGCGGGATGTGATTATATGTTATGAGGGCGGGAG
>CAJTWM010000078.1 GCA_910579805.1 uncultured Lachnospiraceae bacterium
TTCTGATGGTTTTCCAACCAGCGGATTTCGCGTCTAACACATTTCATATAATTCTGGCTGTATCCATCCTTCTGCATGTCCTGAAGAAGATCTTCATAAGTTTTGTCTGAATGAAATAAATTCATCTATATCACCTCCATCATTATGATAGCTGGAGATGAAGAAAAAAAGAAATCCAAACTTTTTTCCTTCAAAACACTGCATTCATTGAGGTTATGAGTAAAAGTTTGGATTTTTTTGAAGTTTGGATTTTAGGGCAGCTCAATAGCATAAGGGCTTGTGCGAGGGAGATTGTGAACGAGGAAATTATATATGCTTAATCAGCAAAGCGGCAGAGAGAAATCTCTGCTGTTTTTTTCGGGAGAGTTTTGTGAATATAAATGGAAATTATTTATGAATATAAGGCGAAGCAGATTGACAAAATCATAACAACGGAATATAATTAAACCGATGGTTTAATTATTGAAAGGAGATATACAGATGGCACGCAGAAAAAAAGAACCAAAAAGCGTACATAGAGAAAATATTGCCGCTGCTGCTTCGGCATTGTTTATGGAGAAAGGGATTACGGCAACTTCCATGAATGATATAGCAAAAGCGGCGGGATATAGCAAAGCAACATTATATG
>CAJTWM010000079.1 GCA_910579805.1 uncultured Lachnospiraceae bacterium
GTTATGTGGTGTTAGACTATAAGACAGACGCTGTGGAGCGCCCGGAAGAACTGATAAAGCGTTATCAGGTTCAGCTTGCCTATTACAGCGAAGTGCTGGAACAGCTTTCCGGGTATGCCAAGGGCAAAAATGGCAAGCGTGTGAAAGAGCGGATCATCTATTCCTTCCGTCTGGGGCAGGAGATTCCGGTGTAAAGTATTTCAATTTTGCTCTGCAAAAATCCCGGCAGATATCATGCATAAGAAGATATCTGCCGGGATTTATAATTATATTTAGAATGATTTGCGAAGCAAATGGCAATCCGGAAAACTACTGCGGATACTAAGCTCGTGGAGCAAATGACTTTAGCTGCTGTAATTTATAAGTTCATCCAGCAGCTTGGGCAGTTGTTCGTCCATGGTTTCATCAGAAAACTGGCAGGTGCCTACCGCCATATGACCGCCGCCGCCGTATTTTAACATCAGGCTGCCCACATTCACATGGGAAGTACGGTTTAAAATGCTGTAGCCTACTGCAACGGAACATCCCATCCCGCCCCGGCCATTGACAATCCAGGCAGAAATGTTCTGCTCAGGGTACATACTGTAGATTAAGAAACGGTTGCCAGAGTAGATG
>CAJTWM010000080.1 GCA_910579805.1 uncultured Lachnospiraceae bacterium
GATATAGAGTGTTTTATGGTGCTAAGTATGCAAGTAAAAAGGCAGCGTTTATTTTGGATTATGTAAAATCAATTACTGAGTAACTGTAAAATCGCTAAATAGGGAATTGACGTATAATTTTTTCTGTGATAGTATAATATCCATAGTAAGTAAGTCCTACGAATAAAACGGGACTTAATCCTACGAATGTACACGAAATGTCCAGTATTTATCGGACTTTGCGAGGTTTCAATCACTGTGTAATCAAGCAGAGGACTGAAAATCCTCGTGTCACTGGTTCGATTCCGGTTCTGGGCATTAATAATTGGAAATCCTTTTAATTACTATAGTCATAGTGATTATGAGGATTTTTTGTTTTCAGGGGATTTTTACTTACTGTTCATATAATTCTACTGCCAGTTGAGGAGCTGATCCATTAGGTATTTATCGGATTTTAGAATAGTATTTTCTGCCGGAGTATGATACGATTGATAAGTAACGACTAATTATTGTTTTTCTATTTACAATGAAGAGAAAGACTGCAGACGGTGAAGTGATATGAATAAGTTAAAAAAGAGTATTCTGGCGGCATTTGATCACATTACGGAGTGCATGATGCCGATTATACCGATTC
>CAJTWM010000081.1 GCA_910579805.1 uncultured Lachnospiraceae bacterium
CTCCAAAATACTTGCTATCCTCTATCATTGTCTTAATTACATCCGTCTTCGTTTCACTTCTGACACACATATCCCAAATCTCTTCCTGACTGCCTTTTCCACAATCCCATGCTTCTTTACCTACGGATGATTCGGACGAGCTTTCACAAGGAATCAAGTGTTTGTTTTGATTTTTTTGTAACGTTTTTTGTAACGCCAGCTAAAATAGCCATTTTTTCAATAAAAAGATAAAAAAAGAGCTTTGGAAACTTTTCTTCAAAAAGTTTTCAAAGCTGCCCCTGCCAAGGATTTCATCACTATTCACTTACAAATCCTCAGGTAATCGATGCGACAGGATTTGAACCTGCGGCCTCTGCGTCCCGAACATTCCGCTGCAAAAAGAATTTAGAAACCTTTAAAAGTACTTAACGGCTTCTAAATCCTTAATTTACGGCTTTTACGCAGTTCAAAACCACACAGCGCTATGTTTTCTGATTAAAAAAGAATTTTGGGTAACATTTTGGGTAACGATTCATAGAGATACGGGCAGATATTAAGCTACCAAAATTTTTCACCATTTTAACCGCTTCATTTTGTGATATATTAAATTTCTCTATAATCC
>CAJTWM010000082.1 GCA_910579805.1 uncultured Lachnospiraceae bacterium
GCAGGCCCCGCAGTTGCAGGATGCACCTGTCGCCGGGCATGGTGGCAAGCTCGGCGGGGGTCATAAGCTCCCGGCCCAGCCGCTGGGTGTTCTGGTTGTAGCTTTCGGACTGCCCTCGGGAGCGGCCCTCCGTCTGCATGGAGATGGTGGCCTTGCCCAGCCAGTTTTCCGATATTTCCTTGATGGTGCTGGCCTCCCGGCCCCCGAGGAATACCACGCTGTCCATGTTGCCTAAAATGGTTTCCGCGTTTTTATCGTAGATGGCCTTACATTGGGCCAACTGCTGGTAGAACAGCGTCAGGCTCACCTCCCGGGAGCGGATGACCGCCACCAGCTTTTCGAGGTTGGGCACTTGCCCGGTGTTGGCGGCCTCGTCCCACAGCACCCGCACATGATGGGGCAGGCGGCCCCCGTGTACGTTGTCCGCCCTTTCGCACAAGAGATTGAACATCTGCGAAAACGCCAGAGCTACAATAAAGTTGTAGGTGGTGTCGGTATCGCTGATGATGAAGAAAGCCGCCGTCCGTCTGTCCCCCAGCTTGTCAAGCTCCATCTCGTCATAGCTCATAATCTCCCGGAGTTGCGGGATGTCAAATGG
>CAJTWM010000083.1 GCA_910579805.1 uncultured Lachnospiraceae bacterium
GTACGGGTGCGCTGCTTTGCATAAAGAATTGGAGCCACCAGCATATCCGGCCCATAGAAATACTCATCTTCTATTTCCCAGCATGCCGGATCATCCGGGTACATATAGAAGAGCGTCCGCATGACCGGAGTTCCCTTCTTATGAGCTTCTTCCATAATACTTCTTGTATATGGCCTCATCCGCTCCCTTAATTCCATATATTCTTTACAGATACCATAAACTTCTTCTCCATAACTCCATACTTCATTCGCCGCACCGGAGCAGCAAGTTGCTCCTCCTGTGGTTCCATATTGGGGTTGTCTTGGTTCCCTGTCTCCATGGAGGCGCATGACCGGACAGAAAGTTCCCCATTCAAACCAGCGCACAAAAAGTTCTCTGAATTCCGGGTCGTCCGGATTTCCGCCATGGAATCCCCCTATATCTGTTGTCCACCACGGAATGCCTGCAATTCCCATATTCAACCCTGCTGCAAGCTGATTTCTCATGCTTTCAAAACTTGAAGCAATATCTCCTGACCAGACAAGCGCCCCATACCTCTGACTACCTGCCCATGCACACCGAAGAAGGTTCACGATATTCTTCTGTCCTTCTCTTTC
>CAJTWM010000084.1 GCA_910579805.1 uncultured Lachnospiraceae bacterium
GTACTGTAGTCAGAAAAGATGCGCTGGAAAAGTATCCGGAATTAAAAGGTGTGCTGGAAAAACTGGATGGACTGATCACCGAAGCGGAAATGCAGCAGATGAATTATGAAGTGGAGGTCAACGGAAAAGAAGATGCCCAAGTGGCAAGGGAATTTCTGAAAGCCAAAGGATTGATCAGCGGTTGATCCCCAAAAGGCCCTTTGCAGGCTTCCGGCATTGAAACCGGATACCAGCGGCTGGTATCCGGTACATAGTTCTTTCCAGGGCAAACTTTTGCTCTGACTTCATTGCCGTACTACGCATTCGGCTTTAATCTATTTTTAAGATCAGCTCCAGAACCCGTTTTGCGCAGGCTTCCATCTCTTTTCTGGTAAGGTATCCCTTTTCCATGGCTTCCATGAGTCTTTCCGGGTAGCCACATCCCATTTTCACATCATTTCCTGCCTTTGTTTCCTTGTAATGCTCACCACAGGTCCACCAGTCAGTAGTCACACAGCCTTCATATCCCCATTCTTTGCGGAGGATCCCTTCCAAAAGCTGGACATTTTCAGAGGCCCTGTGTCCATTGATAATGTTGTAGGAAGTCATAATTGACC
>CAJTWM010000085.1 GCA_910579805.1 uncultured Lachnospiraceae bacterium
GGATATTTCATACCATTGTTGATCGCTAAAAGCTGGTCCATGTTGACCTTTTTGTTGACCAGTGCAAACGGGTATGCTTTTTTACGGACAGGACGGTTTAACAGATCGCCAAAAAATGCTTTTACAGGAACCGGCACTTTATCTTTATGGTACATGTTGATAATGGATTCATACTCACTGTGGAGATCCAGCGCAATATCCATTCCAAGCCCTATCACATAAGGCATATCGTCCACCCCAAGGCTCTGTCCTTTGCGCCTGGTGATGCAGTCCTTGATCTGTTCCTGGTTTCTCCCGAAATCTTTCAGCAGTTCATATTCTTCCGCGTCCAGATAGCGCCGTATGTTTTCCGTTGCCCCGTCTATGGTGTATTCCGTACAAACAGTGATTTCATCGTCCGGCCGCAGGATTCTTCTCTTTACATCCAACTGTAGTTTTCTGTAAGCAAGCACATAAAGTCCCCCTGATGTGTGGATGCTAAGCACATTCATTGCAAGCTGCTGGATTCGCAGTCTTCCGTCCCTGCTTCCTTTCGCCTCCGCCTTGTATTGAAAATTCTGTACAATAGTGCGGAACTGTTCCTCGTTTAGCT
>CAJTWM010000086.1 GCA_910579805.1 uncultured Lachnospiraceae bacterium
GTCAGGCAGTCTAACAGTTCGTCCATGTTTTCTCTTTCTGTCAAATCTTCGAGCAGATCCACACGCGTATCTTCCAAAGCTTCCCACTCTTCTGATATGGCGCTATAGGAAATAGTCCTGCCCTGCTCTTTTGTCCTCTGGTTGCGTTCCAGCCTGTCCTCCCCTTCAAGAACAAGCCGGATATGCCATGACTCTTTCGCAAAGAAATGTTCCGATAGGTAGCTGCTTACTTTTTTTAGGTCTGCCTTTTACCCTGTCTATCGCGTCCAGCTTCATCTTGTAGGCATAGGCTTTTTCACTGTACAGAAGCTCTTCCCTCTGGATATTGGAATCCACCATGATCACGGTGGCTTCTTCATCTGCCATGCTGCGGATAAAGCAGGGAATCGTCTTAAGCCCCAACAGCTCACAGGCTCTCTTCCGCCTGTGCCCTGATATGATCTCATACCCACCTTCTTTCCCTGGTCGGACAATCAAGGGGCTAATAATTCCATGCTCCCTGACGCTTTCCACAGTTTCCTGCATTTTTTCATCGTCAAGTACACGAAATGGGTGGGAATTGAATGAATGCAGC
>CAJTWM010000087.1 GCA_910579805.1 uncultured Lachnospiraceae bacterium
GTCTGATCCGCATCAAGCAAATATTGATTGAAATATCCCTCCAATTGATTGGAAAGCTCTTGAATGTCACCACCACAATCCTCAAATGCCTCCGCAAAGATTTGATTGTCACAAATCACATACAATACCAACTCTGGCGTTACAAGCTCATAATGTCTTTCTCTTGCCAGAGCAATTACAGAATTAATGATTTCTGCCACTTCTCTTGATACCTGCATCTCTACTCCTCCATAGTAACAGTTCAGCCATACCCATTCATAAGTTGTCGGATTGTACGATCTGACAATTCATTTTAGCTATTTCCGACAACTTATTTCATGTCGGGCGTCCGCCCTATAAAATTGAATATACAAAATGCCTTATGTGAGCAAGCTCCCAACAGTATTCTGTATATCCAATTTTGTATGGCTGAACTGTTACCCTCCATATGCTATTCAATTGTCATGCGAAATGGAAATCCTTCTTCTCGTGCCCTTGCCGACGCAGATTGTACCTTTGAGACAGCAATATCATATGGATAAGTTCCTACAACTGCCTTGCCTGTCTCATGTACCAATAACATCAATCG
>CAJTWM010000088.1 GCA_910579805.1 uncultured Lachnospiraceae bacterium
TCACCGACCCGGCTATGCAGGAATGGACGTTTGAAAACGACAACGGGAAATGCCCCCAAATGCACAAAGCCCATGCCTATGTAGAGTGTTGGGAAGAAATAAAAGCCGGGAATATCGGCTATCTGTTATGGGGCATGGTAGGCACAGGCAAAAGCTATTTCGCCGGGTGTATCGCCAACGCCCTCATGGAGAAAGAAGTTTCCGTGTGCATGACAAACTTTGCCCTTATCCTCAATGACCTTGCCGCCAATTTCAAAGACCGCAACGAATACATAGCCCGCCTTTGCAGCTTCCCTCTGCTTATCCTTGACGATTTCGGCATGGAGCGTGGCACGGAATACGGGCTTGAACAGGTTTACAACGTGATTGACAGCCGATACCGCAGCAGAAAGCCGCTGATAGTCACCACAAATTTGACGCTGGAAGAATTGCAGAACCCGGAGGACACGCCCCACGCCCGGATTTATGACCGCCTTATTGAAATGTGTTCCCCTGTCTGCATTACCGGGGAGAATTTCAGAAAAGCCAAAGCAAGGGAGAAAATGGAACGCCTTAAAAAG
>CAJTWM010000089.1 GCA_910579805.1 uncultured Lachnospiraceae bacterium
GTAACGCCCGAACAGTGCCACGAAATCGGATTAAAATTAGCAGGGGAAATGTGGGGCGATAAATACCAGATAATCGTTGCCACCCACCTTGACAAAGGACATCTCCATAATCATTTCTGTTTTAACTCCGTTTCTTATCTGGATGGGAGCAAATATAATTACTCAAAATCCGAACAGAAACGGCTAAGGGAGGTGTCCGACCGCTTATGCCGAGAGTACAGTTTATCGGTGATTGAAAACCCCAAGAAAGCCCCTGCAAGACCGCTGTATCTGGACGAAAAAAGCGGAAAGCCGACACGGTACAACGTCTATCGGGAGGATTTAAGGGAAGCAATCAACGGGAGCAGGGATTTACAGCACATGATGAAATACCTTGCCGATAAAGGATATGAGATTGATTTTTCGGGCAGCCATTGGAAAATGAAGCTGCCGCAGTACAGGCATTTCACAAGGTTAGACACGCTTGACGAACGGCTGACTCCCGATTTCATACGGTCATGTTTAGGCGGGGCTTCCCGATATGGAAACTACAAAGCAAGGATTTCCTACTCCCCGCATAT
>CAJTWM010000090.1 GCA_910579805.1 uncultured Lachnospiraceae bacterium
GCCCCTATGCCCTGTATCCCATGGGCTCCTGCCGTCCCGGCAGAAAGCACCGCGGAAGATGCCGGTTCCACTGCAACCACCTTGACCGCCGGGTTTTTCGATTTCAGATATTCTCCGATCCCCGTTACCGTGCCGCCGGTACCCACGCCTGCAACAAAGATATCCACTTTACCATCCGTATCCTCATAAATTTCGGGACCTGTGGTTTCTCTGTGTGCTTTCGGATTGGCCGGATTCACAAACTGTCCCGGAATAAAGCTGTCAGGAATCTCCTTCGCCAGTTCATCTGCCTTTTCAATGGCGCCCTTCATGCCTTTCCCGCCTTCCGTAAGCACCAGTTCAGCGCCATAAGCCTTCATGATCTGACGGCGTTCCATAGACATGGTCTCAGGCATTACAATTATGATCCTATAACCTCTGGCGGCTGCCACAGCACAAAGCCCAATGCCTGTATTGCCGGAAGTAGGTTCGATGATCACGAATCCCGGTTTCAGCTGCCCGGTTTCCTCAGCCTCATCGAGCATCATCTTGGCGACACGGTCTTTTAC
>CAJTWM010000091.1:0-266 GCA_910579805.1 uncultured Lachnospiraceae bacterium
ATCAATGACAAGGTGGTTATGGTCTTTCTCGTCTTTTTGATAACCGAATGGGGCGGTAGTAGCCATATACTTGCCCTGCATTTTCCTTGCGTGGAGTGCGCTCTTGATTTTCCTTGACGTGTCCTTTGCGTACATTTCATTGATGATGTTGCGGAACGGTGTAATGTCCATTTGTGCGTTGTCTATGGAGTCCACGCCGTCATTGATTGCAATATACCGCACGTTATGGTTGGGGAAAAACACCTCGATATAAGTACCTGTTTCAA
>CAJTWM010000091.1:276-547 GCA_910579805.1 uncultured Lachnospiraceae bacterium
GTTCAGAAAACCGTTGCGCTTTGCATAATCTTTCAGCATGGTTTTCTGTGTGCTGATGCTCATGCTCTCGTTGTTCGTGCCGTCGTCTTTGGAAAGCCTGCAATATAAAGCAGTGATTTTGTCGTTATTCAGTTTTGCCCTTTTCATTTTGTCCTCCTTGATGAAAAGGGACTTCCTCTCAACTCCTATTATACTATATTCCCTTTTCCGTTTCCAGTGCTAATTTACGCTGTTTTCCGCTATCTCCTTAACCCTTTTTGTTATCTGTTCC
>CAJTWM010000092.1 GCA_910579805.1 uncultured Lachnospiraceae bacterium
CCCATCTACCGTCCTTCCGGTGGAAAAATCCAAGCCATCTTCCGAAAAAGGTTCCCCTGTATTGGAAATCCCCTCTTCCTCTCCTGATAAAATAATCGATATTTTTACCATTGTCTGATTTTTTTGAAAGGTAAGGACATACTCTTCCGGATTCTTTGCCATAGCAATTTCCTGAGCCATCAGTTTTTGAAATTCCGCTTCTTTCGTTAATATTGCCTCTATTGTAGATTTTATCAAATCAAGGCTCTCGCTCAAATTCTGGATTGCCGATGCTGACATTTCCGTAGATATTTTCCGCGCCACTGAAAAAATAATAGCCCCAAAAATGCAAAAAACCAATATAATAGAAAGCAGCAGGGAAAATCCTTTATCCATTCTTTTTCTATTATGTTTCTTCTTCATTTTGTTCCTCCATACTGCTTTCAAACATCTACAAACTTTTCTCTGTTTTTGAGTGATAATGCCCAGACACTCTTCCGGTTTTCTTTTCCGGCATGAGCAAACGATATGTAAAACCATTTATTTCAGAAATGATATTTCAAAC
>CAJTWM010000093.1 GCA_910579805.1 uncultured Lachnospiraceae bacterium
GGGGATCGTATTGTTCCAACACCTCCGGGATCAACTGCTCATACATGATCACATAATCCCTCACTTCTGTCTTCTTCGATACCCATTCTCCCTGATCTACGAACATCTCCATCTCATTATTGCCGCACCACAATCCCAGTGACGCGTGATGGCGGAGACGCTTGATATTGTCGATGAACTCCTGCCGGATATTCGTCTTGAATTCCGGCGTCAGTTCGTATACGGCGCATGCGAACATGAAATCCTGCCAGACAATAAGCCCCAGCTCGTCACAGATGTCATAGAACCAGTCTTCCGGATAATAGCCGCCGCCCCATACGCGGACCGCATTGTAATTCGCAGCAACGCACTGGCTAAGGAGCTTCCTCGTAGTCTCCGGCGTCACCCTTCCAAGCAGATGATCCTCCGGGATATAGTCCGCCCCCATGGCAAATATGGCAACACCGTTCACTTCATGGGCAAAACTCTCTCCCCACTCGTCCTTCTCAATCCTCATAGTCATAGTGCGAAGCCCGATCCGGCGTTCCCAGGTAT
>CAJTWM010000094.1 GCA_910579805.1 uncultured Lachnospiraceae bacterium
ATTAAACCCGGCGCTGCGAAGCAGAATCGCCTTCACCTTCATTTCATAAAGCGCATCTATCATTTCAGCATTCACATAATCATTGACAAAAATGCAGATAGCGTCATGCCCTTTCGCCATAAATACGGTTTCCTGATTACAGGACGCCTCAATAAAATGGATGTCAAATCCATATTCCTTTCCCATCGGCTCAAACCAGATTTTGTCGTATGGCTTGGTTCCATAAAATGCAATTTTCATATAATATCCTCCATTTCCTGCTTATGCTGTATTTATAATTACACAGACACAGGATTTTTATGCCTATGAAAACAGTCCCTTAAAAAAATCCTTCACAGAATTTTTCAAATTGTCAAAAAAACCGCTCACTGCATTGGAAGCTGCATCCTTCACTGCACCTGTCACAATTTCATCCATATGGTCCACAAACCCGGCCCCGTACTCGGTATACAGACTTTCCGTCTTATCTATCAGATATTCACTGGAAAATCCCAGATCTTCCAGTTTTTCCATTGCGTCCACCAGCGCTT
>CAJTWM010000095.1 GCA_910579805.1 uncultured Lachnospiraceae bacterium
AAACAGATTTGAGTACAGGGTATCCTCTGTCATATGCCATGCATATTCCGACACCGATGCCAGAAGCCTCGCCACATTGGGCGGACAGCAGGCGCAGGTAAACCACTTGGGTCTTACCGGCAATGCGTGTTTGTGCGTCTTCGCCTCACCGGAAATCCCGGGCAGCACCTCCAGCGGATTCACGTAGAAGAACTTCGTGCCATCCAACTGCATACCTGCCAGCACTCCATTATATAAAGCCCGTTCCATCACATCCGCATACTTCCCATTGCGCGCAAGATAAAGCATCTTATTGGAAAAGAAAATCAATCCGATGGCCGCACAGGTCTCCGCATATGCGGTATCATTAGGAAGATGGTCGTCTTTCGTAAACGCTTCCCCTTCATAAGCGGAACCAATGGCGCCTGTGACATACATTCTATGCTGGGTGATATTATGCCAGAGCGTCTCGCAGGCTTTGGCAAGTTCCTGATCCCCTGTTTCCATAGCCGCATCTGCCATACCTGTGTACAAATACACTGCCCTGACC
>CAJTWM010000096.1 GCA_910579805.1 uncultured Lachnospiraceae bacterium
ATCCTGTACTGGTTCTGCAATAACTCGCCAACTGCCCTGATACGACGGTTACCCAAGTGGTCAATATCGTCATGGTTGCCGATACCATATTCTAAATGGATATTATAGTTAATGGAAGCAAGAATATCTTCCTTTGTTATGTGTTTCGGTATCAGTTCGTGTACATTTTTCCTGATTGCTTCCGCCAATTCCTCCGCGTCATCGCTGTATTCTTCCAGAATCTGCGCAAGTACCGGATAATACACTAATTCCGTAATACCCAGCTCCCTTGGGTTGCAATCGACGAAATTCGTAATATCTACCATCATATTGGACAGAATCTTTACATTTTTCTCTTCTGTCTGCAAAAATACGTATGGTACTGCCGCATTTTGGATTTCATCCGCCAGTTCAGCCGAAACCTTCGTTCCTGCCGCTGCCAGGATTTCCCCGGTGGTCATATCCACTACATCTTCCGCCAGGATATGTCCCCGGATTCTATTCCTAAAAGCTAATTTCTTATTGAATTTATATCTTCCGAC
>CAJTWM010000097.1 GCA_910579805.1 uncultured Lachnospiraceae bacterium
CGGCTATACAGATATGCGCAAATCGATCGATGGGCTCTGCGCCATCATCGAAGACCAGCTTAAGATGGATCCGGCATCCAGTGCGCTCTTCCTGTTCTGTGGAAGAAGACGGGACAGGATCAAAGCCCTGTTCCGTGAACCGGATGGTTTTGTCCTGGTCTATAAACGGCTGTCTGTCCGGGGCGGCTATCAATGGCCAAGGAAGCAGCCGGAAGTCCGGAATCTTTCCTGGCGGGAGTTCGACTGGCTGATGTCAGGAATTGATATCGACCAGCCAAAAGCACTTAAAGCAGAGTAAAAAAGCATCTGGATCCCGGTAAAAATCCTGCACAGAAAAATGGCTGATTTCCTTATAAATTCAGCGTTTTTCAGCACTTGTTTTCCTTTAGAAATAGCTGTATTTCTGGTATAATAAAGATATCAAATCCAAGGAGAGAACGATGGCTTCCAGTGCAAAAGACATTCAGCTGCGAGAGCTGAAGGACACTATAACACAGCTGAAAACAATGATCTCTGAGC
>CAJTWM010000098.1 GCA_910579805.1 uncultured Lachnospiraceae bacterium
GCGTAGAAGCAGAGCAGTTTTCTTTTTACCGTGTCCCACGTCTGCTGATTAAGGACGAGCGTTTCAAGGGGCTTAGCAGCGATGCTAAGCTCCTGTATGGGCTGATGCTTGACAGAATGTCAATGTCCATGAAAAATGGGTGGCTGGACGATGAAAACCGAGCATATATTATCTATGCTGTGGAGAACATCATGGAAGATTTGGGATGCTCGAAACCTACCTGCATAAAGGTCATTAAGGAGCTGGATGCAGATAACGGGATTGGGTTGATAGAGAAAAAACGCAGGGGGCTTGGAAAACCGGATATCATTTATGTGAAAAATTTTGCGTCTGTGCCGGAAAAAGAGAGTGAAGAAAAGCCTGCAAACGCTGATGTTTCCACAGAAGTAAAAAATCTTTACTTCAAGAAGGAAAGAAATTTGACTTCTGGAAGTAAAGAAACTGAACTTCAGCAAGTAAAAGAATCTGACTTCAAGAGGGAAAATAATTTGACTTCTGGAAGTAAAGAAACTGGACTT
>CAJTWM010000099.1:0-275 GCA_910579805.1 uncultured Lachnospiraceae bacterium
GTACATGGCAAGAAGACTTTGCTTGGCAAGATGCCGGGAGAGCGGGACAAACAGTTTGCCAACCTGCGTCTGACATTTGCGTACCATATGACCCATCCGGGTAAGAAACTGCTGTTCATGGGACAGGATATCGGGGAGTATGATGAATTTAATGAGAAGCGTGCTGTGGAATGGGAACTTTTGGAGAAAGAAGATCATGGAAAGCTGAATCGGATGGTGGCTGATCTGAACAAACTATATGTATCCCAGCCGGCGCTCCATGTAAAGGATACTTC
>CAJTWM010000099.1:285-518 GCA_910579805.1 uncultured Lachnospiraceae bacterium
AATTTTGCCGATGTGAGGCAGGAATTCCGTGTGGGAGTTCCTTTTGAAGGAAAGTATAAGGAAATTTTTAATACGGATGACAGAATTTATGGCGGAAGCGGCTGTGTGAATAAGAAGTCATGTGAAACTAAGGAGATGGAGTGGGATGGTAAGCCCTATGCCATTGACATGGTAAGCGCGTCCTTAAGTATCAGCATTTTTTCTTATACGCCTTACACAGAGGAGGAGAAGGC
>CAJTWM010000100.1 GCA_910579805.1 uncultured Lachnospiraceae bacterium
CATTTATTTAAAAACCGCGATCCCCGGTACTCCGGAATCTATGCCAAAGGAGAAGCCGGCGGTTCGGTGCTCCATGGTTCCAACCGTACACAAATCGGCACAGAGAAAAATTATAGATACTATGAGGTTGAGGGGGATTTGCTGACAGCAGGCGCCCAAGCAGGCGCAGGCTTTGGATATTTAGGAACAGACAGCGACGGCAGTGAAGTATACGGTCTTGAGTTCGGGGCCGGAGCCGAGGCTTATCTGGCAAAAGGAACCGTCCACTCAGGCTTCTCTGTTTTTGGAATCGAGGTAGATATAGGCGTTACAGGCAAGGTCGGGGGCGCAGGTGTGGATGTAGGAGGAGGCGTGACCAATCAGGGTATAGACTTAAATGCCGGTTTGGGACTAGGTTTTGGCGGTGATCTTGAGCTGTCCGTTGACTGGACCAAAGCCTCCTGGCCATCCTGGCTCCCCAGGCCATAACATACAATGCAACTTAATCCCAAGGAGGAATATTCAGAATGAAAGATTT
>CAJTWM010000101.1 GCA_910579805.1 uncultured Lachnospiraceae bacterium
CCTCAGGATAATCTTTATCAGGATAATCCTCCATTTCCTCCTTCTTAAATAAATTAGCATAATAACACATCTTTTGAATAACTTTCTCATCTATAGCTTGGAGATATTCCACTTGTTTCTCCACATAATCCATTGGAACTTCTTTTTCAAACAATACTGTTATATTCTGATTTATCGCATTAAAATATACTTCCCCTTCCATTTCTCCAAACTCATTTTCTTTTAAATTTTTAATCTCTGACATATTAATCCTCCTTGTCGCCTTTGGCGGCCCAAATAGAAATGAAAAACGCTATCTTTTGCGTTTTTCACACAAACTCCCATCTGCCCGCTTTGGCGGGCGTACAAATCAGGAGGATAGTGTGAAATTTTAATTTCACACTATCCTCCTTTGTTTTCATGGACAGACTGATAGGTGCGATAGAGATAAAATGTCTCCATAGTATCTTGAACCACTATGTCTGTCTGAACCATTTTGTGGCTCCCTGTAACCACATTAATTGGATCATTGCAAG
>CAJTWM010000102.1 GCA_910579805.1 uncultured Lachnospiraceae bacterium
AGCGGAGACCCTATACTGGAAGCAGAAAGTTTAGTCTGCTCCGGAAAATTTTATACTTTTTTGTGTCTACTTACTTGACTATAGTCCAAAACGGAACTGGAACAGGGCGGTGATAAGCCGCTGTCTTATGCTGTCCTCGGTGTCTGTGTTGACGTGTCCGTTTTCAAGGGCGGCAATGCAAAAGCAATGTTACGGCTTCCTTAGCAGACACAACTGGCAGTTTTTATATATACCGATTAAACATTCAAATATGGTGGGAATGCTGAACATAAGGTATCTTTGGAAATATCAGTGGGATATTACCTGTCAACCGGGACCACACTCTTTAAACAGTGTGAAATCAGTCATTGCCCCGCCGCTGTTATCCATCCATAAAGTAATATCCTCTGGATTATCCGCCGGATAGCTTGCTTTCATATCCGCAATGAAATGCTCCGGCTCATCGCTTTCCGGCTGCCCGGACAAGTATGTAATATCCAGTGTGAATATCTCGTCCACCGTTCCGTCATTTTC
>CAJTWM010000103.1:0-258 GCA_910579805.1 uncultured Lachnospiraceae bacterium
CGAGTATGCAGCCAGGTATCCGGGGATTGTGAAAGCAGTGCATCAGGAGAACGGCGGGCATGGGGAAGCAGTGAACACGGGGCTAAAGAACGCCACGGGTCTGTATTTCAAGGTTGTGGACAGCGACGACTGGGTGGATGCACAGAGCTATCAGAAGGTGCTGCAGAAGCTCTCAGAACTGGTCCATGACGGCAATATGGTCGATATGATGATCTGCAATTATGTCTATGAAAAGCAGGGGGCAAAACGTAAGAAGAC
>CAJTWM010000103.1:268-512 GCA_910579805.1 uncultured Lachnospiraceae bacterium
TACCTGGAGCGATGTGAAGCGTTTCCATCTTGGGCAGTACATCCTGATGCATTCGGTGATCTATCGGACCAGGATGCTGAAAAACTGCGGTCTAGAACTGCCAAAGCATACTTTTTATGTGGACAATATTTTTGTGTATTATCCACTGCCCTATGTGAAGACGCTGTATTATATGGATATTGATCTGTACCGGTATTTTATCGGACGCTCGGACCAGTCGGTCAATGAGCAGGTGATGATCGGC
>CAJTWM010000104.1 GCA_910579805.1 uncultured Lachnospiraceae bacterium
GGTTATATTTCCCGATAACAGCCGTTATTATTTACATTCCGAATGATTTTTTAACTCTACACACAGGCACACGCCCGCCTATTTCAGTTCCTCCAGCAGCTGCCCCACCGTCCGATGCAGCACCGGATGCATGTAATAAGGAACGATTTCATTCAGCGGAACCAGCACAAAATCCCTTTTATGCATCTCAATATGGGGAATCTGCAGCGTCGGCGTGCCCATCACCAGATCGTCATAAAAAATAATATCCAGATCCAGCGTTCTGGGTCCCCAGTGGATTTCCCTGACCCGGTTGGCCATCTGCTCGATCTGATGGAGACGGTCCAGCAGTTCCTCCGGGGGCAGCAGCGTCCGCATCGTAAGGCAGCCGTTTAAAAAGTCATCCTGCTCCACCCCGCCGTAGGGAGCCGTGTTAATCCAGGCAGATACACTGTCCACCTGACATCCGGGAGTCCGCTTCAATTCCTCCACGCCCATATTCAGATATCCTTCCCTGTCTCCCATATTGGAGC
>CAJTWM010000105.1 GCA_910579805.1 uncultured Lachnospiraceae bacterium
GAGATTCCCTTCGTATTCGGCAAGTGATTATTAACCTTGCCAACAATGCAATTAAATTTACAGAGGCAGGATTTGTCAAACTTGCGTTGAAATTAGAGGAGATGACAGATGCAGATATGGTAAATCTGAAGATTTCAATTGAAGACTCTGGACAGGGGATTAAACCAGGAGATTTAGAAAAGTTGTTCGGTTCTTTCCAGCAGGTGGATACAAAGAAAAATAGAAATAAGGAAGGAACAGGACTTGGGCTTGCAATTTCAAAACAACTTGTGGAAAATATGGGCGGACAGATTGGCGTGCGCAGTGGGTATGGAAAAGGAAGTGAATTTTATTTTAATATTCCACAGCGTGTAATTGGAAATCAGGTTGCGGCGACTGTGAAGGAGGAGGCTGTTCTGCATAAACCAATCGTTGTGAGTGGTCATATGAATGATAGAAGGATTTTAGAACAGTTGAAAAATCTGGCAGAAGGATATGGGCTTCGATATGTGGATTGTTATGAGGCGAGAGC
>CAJTWM010000106.1 GCA_910579805.1 uncultured Lachnospiraceae bacterium
GGATTGGGGACCTGCTTTTCCTGTCTCGTCATAGGACGCAAAGGTTTCAAAAGGCACTTCAAACATCAGAAATTCTTCTTCTCCCGGCGCCAGTTCCCCTGTTTTTCCAAAAGCAGCCAGAACCTTATCCGGCTTTCCAAGTTCTCCCTGGGGCGCATTTACATAGATCTGCACCACTTCTTTGCCTGGGTAATTTCCCGTGTTGGATACCTGTACCTGTATTTTGACCACATCTTCTATCTCGCAAAGCTTCGTCTTTATTGAAAAATCTGTATAGGAAAGCCCGAAGCCGAAAGGATAACGTACTTTATCCCTGGCCCCTGTCTCAAAATAACGGTAGCCCACATAAATATCTTCTTCATAGACATCCTTGTCCAGATTCCCGAAATTTTTATCCGAAGGATAATCCTCCAGTTTGTAGGCAATCGTGTCGGCCAGCTTTCCTGAAGGGCTTACTTTTCCGGTCAGTACATCTGCCGTGCCATATCCCCCCGTCATACCCCCCTGCCA
>CAJTWM010000107.1 GCA_910579805.1 uncultured Lachnospiraceae bacterium
ATCCTCGACCTCTACCGGGAGCTGAACGAGGGCGAACAGGAAAAGATTGATATATCCCACTGTCTGGAGCTGCAAGAGGCGCTGGATGCGGTCAATGTATCTGCTCTGGCGGTAGAGGGCACGCCTGATCTGGAACTGTTTGGACAGGAGGTTAGAAGCGGCGACAGTGGAGAGGGTTGGAGCTATGCAGATGGTGTTCTGACATTGGAGAATTTTCACTCTGATAGTTCCAGCGAGAATTTTATTCATATCACCAATTCTGACCTGGAGTTTACGCTTCATGTGAAGGGTGAATATTATCCCCCTTGGGAGCCACCAGTTTCCCGCTTCAGAGCCACCCGGAAATTTCTTCCTTGAGGGCCACCTCAGACACAAGATATAGTAATACTGCCCCTGTCGCTTGAAAATACAACAGAGGCAATATTAGGTCTGATGATGTTCAGATGATTATGCTTCTATCTCGTCAACAAGCCTTTTGAGCTTCTTTGAATCATACAGCTTTCTCAGGT
>CAJTWM010000108.1 GCA_910579805.1 uncultured Lachnospiraceae bacterium
GGTATTACCATTGAATTTTGCCCATAGAATTGTATCGAAAGTCCATCCCTCTGTGATCTCGTGGCTTAATTCAAAATCAGTCGCCCTAGTTAAATATAAATCATCATATATCCCATTCTTTAATTCAATATAATTCATTTTTTCCAATGAAGTAGGAGTAAGTGTACATGCCAAATTTCCACCACAAAAATTACTTCCACACACAAACATATTTCTATCACTCCTTCCATTTCCCAAACCATAAATCGTATTTTTCTGCCTTTGGAGGTAATTTATTTTCGGTATAAACGGATATATCTTCTTTCTTTATTTTATGGACGATATTATTTTCATAAAAATATGTATCATATTTTTGTACGTCCCTTGTAGGTTTATTAAATCCATACCACATATCACCATTAGGCGAAAAGTTTATTTTGGTAAAACACTTTAAAAGATATATATTATTTATTCTTCTTACACATACTGTAATCATGTCATCATTTGTAAATTTAAGCGGATCTGTGTAT
>CAJTWM010000109.1 GCA_910579805.1 uncultured Lachnospiraceae bacterium
CTATGGCAGTCAATTCCTATAAGGATGATGAAACAAGCATAGAGCGCAGTAAGATACAGACATTAAAGCGGCTCTTTTCTTATCTGTTTGCTTATAAGTGGCAGATTGTGCTGGTGCTTCTGATGATGGGCTATGGCGTTGTCATCAGCCTGATTAACCCATTGATCATGGAAGCGGCGATTGACGAGCATATTGCCATTGGCGATACGAGAGGGCTCTACCGTCTGCTTCTTACGGCGCTGGCATTGAACTTATTGCTTGTTTTGATGATAAAATTACGTATGTACATTATGGCGAAGGTTTGCAATAATATCTTGCTGACAATCAGGCAGGAATTGTATACGCATATCCAGAAACTGGACTTTGCGTTTTTCGACAGCAGGCCGACAGGAAAGATTCTTTCGAGGATCATAGGCGATATCAATTCCTTAAAAGACGTGCTTTCTAATTGTGTTACTACCTTAATCCCGGATGGCTTTACCGTCATTGCGGTAGTCGTGATTATGATT
>CAJTWM010000110.1 GCA_910579805.1 uncultured Lachnospiraceae bacterium
GTCTTTAGGAATAAAATTTTTGCTACTGATTTGCTACTGGAAAAGTAGAAAACTATGCGGAATAAGCAGTATTATAAATAATGTGTGTATCAGAAATCGCATATTATCGGGGTTTGTTGATACTTGATAATATGCCCGAGAAGAGTTCGAATAGTAAACAGAAAGCCGGGAAGCCGCATAAACAGCGGATTTTCCGGCTTTTGATGTGGGGCGTGATACCTTTTTGATACCTGAATTATCCTTTTTGATTCTTTTGCAATTTGTTTTCTGGATTAATTGAAAATGGTTGATAGATTAAATTGGGAGTTACAATACCATTTATAGTAGTCGAAGTTCTAATTGCTTGCGTTGAGAAAATTATATGTGGACCATTATTTCTAACACTTATAACATTACTGGTCAATGAAGTAAATATCATTTTAATTTCGCTCCTTCCAACCATCTGAATACGGAATAGAATTAAATCCTAGAGTCATATCAGCATTTCTCCAATATGTAACACTAATAT
>CAJTWM010000111.1 GCA_910579805.1 uncultured Lachnospiraceae bacterium
GAGGTTCCCATGCGTAAATATATTGCTTTTTTCAGGCTCCGTTTTAGTATGGGGCTCCAGTACCGGGCAGCGGCCCTTGCCGGCATTGTCACCCAGTTCGTCTGGGGGACCATGGAAATACTAATGTTCCGCGCCTTTTACCAGGCAGATGCCGCCGCCTTTCCCATGAGTTTTCAGTCCACCTGCGCCTATGTGTGGATGCAGCAGGCTTTTCTGGCGCTGTTCATGGCCTGGATGATGGAAAATGAAATATTTGACTCCATAGTCAACGGAAATATTTCTTATGAATTGTGCCGCCCCATCAATGTTTACAATATGTGGTTTTCCAGAAGCCTTGCCAACCGTTTGTCAAAGGCTCTGCTGCGGTCAGTACCGATTCTGCTGGTGGCTGCATTCCTGCCTGCGCCTTATGGCCTGATGCGCCCTGCCAGTTTCTCCGCCTTTTTGCTTTTCCTCATTACGCTTCTTCTGGGGCTGGGTGTGACGGTTGCTTTCTGTATGCT
>CAJTWM010000112.1 GCA_910579805.1 uncultured Lachnospiraceae bacterium
GAATAATCTAGGACAAATGTTTCAATTTAGCGGGATCAGCAGGGAGACAGATTCCTGTATTTTGTTAAAGACTCTGATAACTAACAAAAATCTGACGGAAGGATACAGAATGACAGAGATCGGAGTCTATGCAAAAAAGCAGGGAGAAGAAGGAGATGGGATATTGTATTCCATTTCTGTAGCAAAAGAAGCAGATTTTTTCCCAGGATATAACGGATTGGCAGCAGTGGAGATTATTGAAGAGTACTATATCACAGTCTCCGATGCAGCAGAAGTGTTATTACAAGCCGGGAGCGGAGCCTGTGTCCTGACAGAGGATTTAGATAAAATTAAAAAAGAAATGGAAGATCTGCTAAAGCAAAAGCTGGAAGAACTGCAGAATAAAATTGATGCGGCAGAAGATCCGTTTGTACAGATGACGGAACAGACCTATAAGCCGCCGGAACTGCGTACAAAGGGCACACTCTATGGTTTGATTACAAACAAACGAGGCCTTATCAG